>JAIXUC010000034.1 GCA_027483665.1 Comamonadaceae bacterium
CAAGCCAGTGTCTACCCCCGCGAAGTGGTGCTGCGGGCCCTTCACTGGCAAGCCGCAGCCGTGGTGTTGGCGCACAACCACCCCAGCGGGCAGGTCGAGCCTTCACGGGCTGACCGCGTGCTGACCGACACCTTGCGGCAAGCCTTGGCATTGGTGAGCGTGCGGGTGTTGGACCATGTGATCGTGGCCCCGGGTCGCAGCCTGTCCATGGCAGAGCGGGGTTTGCTATGAAGGCGCTTCGTGAAGTTTCAGCATCTCAAAGACCTCAAGCAGGCCAAGCGCGCGCTCGAAGCGGCAGCAGCCCAGCGCGCGGCTGTTGCTGCTGCCGCCGCGCTGGAAGCTGAGCGTCAGCGCCTGCTGGCCGAGGAACAAGCGGTGTTTCAGCAGGCCCTGCAAAAAACCATGGGGCGGGTGCGTCCGCTGGCTGCGCCTGCGCGTGTGGCGTTGCGCCCCGAGCCGCCAGCGCCCTTGCCAGTGCAAAAGCAACGCGACGAGAAGGCTGTGCTGCGCGAGACGCTCAGCGACGAATTTGACGCCAGCACCCTGCTGGACACCGACGACGGTCTGAGCTTTCGTCGCCCTGGCGTGGGGCGCGATGTGGTGCACAAGCTGCGCCGCGGCGATTGGCGCATTCAGGCAGAAACGGATTTGCACGGCTGCCGCACCGATGAAGCCCGCGAGCAGCTGGCGCGGTTCGTTCGCGAAGCCCATCGCCACGGCCTGCGCTGCCTGCGCGTGGTGCACGGCAAAGGCTTGGGCTCTCCGGGGCGCGAGCCTGTGCTCAAAGGCAAGGTGCACAGCTGGCTGGTGCAAAAGCAGCAGGTGCTGGCCTTCGTGCAAGCGCCCGCAGCACAAGGCGGGGCGGGCGCTTTGCTGGTGTTGCTGACGCCTTCGCAAGCGGTGCCGCCGGGAGGGCGTGGGCGTTAAGCCCAGGGTTTACTGCGCAGCGCGACGCAAGGTTTCCACCACGGGACGCCGCAACACATCGCGCAGGCCCCACCAGCCGGCAGCCAAGGCCAGCACACCACCGGCCAAAGCGCCGACCACCGGCACCCACAGTGACGCGGTCCAGGCGAACTCGAACACGAAGCGCGCCAAGGCCCAGCCTACAACCACCGCCACCAGCGAAGCGAGGAATCCGGCCAGCAAGCCGATGCCCGCCAGCTCCGCGCGCTGCACCTGGCGCAGCAAGGCACTGGCTGCACCCACCGCCCGCATGATGGCGAACTCCCGTGCACGCTCTTCGCGCGTGGCGGTGACCGCTGCAAACAGCACCACCAAACCCGCGGCCAAGGTGAAGCCGAACAAAAACTCGATGGCGCCGATCACCTGCCCCAGCACGCGCTGCACTTGGCTGATGGTGGCGCTCATGTCGACGTTGGTGATGTTGGGGTAAGCGCGAATGAGCGCGTTATCAAACCCCGGCTGGTCCGGCGCTCTGAACGAACCCATGAAGGTATAGGGCACATCCACCATCTGGCTTACGGGGTACATCACAAAGAAGTTGGCCCGCATGGAGCCCCAGTCCACCTTGCGGATGGAAGTCACACGGGCTTCGCTCAGCACCCCGGCGTAGTCAAAGCCCATGGTGTCGCCGATCTTCAAGCCCAGCTCATTGGCAAAGCCCTCCTCCAAGCTGACCTCCCCCGCTGCCTCGGGCTTCCATACGCCCCCGACCACGGGGTTGTACGCAGGCAACTCAGCCGTGTGCGAGACATTGAACTCGCGGTCCACCAGGCGCTGGGCACGATCGGTGGGGAAATCTTCGGGGCGCACCGGTTTGCCGTTGATGGACACCAGCCGCCCGCGCAGCATGGGGTACCAGTCATAGCGCTGCACGCCCGCTTCGCGCAAGCTTTTCTGAAAAGCCTGCGACTGTTCCGGCATGACGTTGATCACAAAGCGGTTGGGCGCGTCGGGCGGCGTGGCTTGGCGCCAACTGCTGATGAGGTCGGTTCGCAGCAGCACCAGCAGCACCAGCGCCAGCAAACCCACCGACAAAGCGCTGACCTGCACCACGGCATAAGCCGGGCGCGCCGAGATTTGCCGCGTAGCCAGCACCAGCCAGCGCGGTGCCGTGGCGTCGTTGACGCTGCGCCGCAGCAGCCACACCGCCACCCAACCCAGCGCGGCAAACAGCGCCACGGCCACGGCGAAGCCGCCCACGGCAATCAAACCCAGCTTCAGGTCGGAACTGGCTGCCAACAACAAGGCCGCAAAGCCCGCCACGCCCAAGCCCAGCACCGCCAAAGATGCCGGCTTCAAACCGCCCACATCACGGCGAATCACACGCAGCGGCGGCACTTGTGCCAACTGCAAGACCGGCGGCAAGCCGAAGGCCAGCAACAAGGTCAGGCCCATGCCCATGCCGTAGAGCACCGGCCAGATGCCCGGCGCTGGCAAGGCAGCGTCCACCAAACCCGCCAGCAACAACACAAACACATAGTGCACCGCGAAACCAATGGCCACACCAATGGCGCTGGCGATCAAACCCACTGCAATGAATTCGAGTGCGTAGCTCGCTGCAATGACGCGTTGGCTCTGCCCCAGCACGCGCAGCATGGCGCAGTCGTCGAGGTGGCGCATGGCAAAGCCACGCGCTGCCAGGG
>JAIXUC010000016.1 GCA_027483665.1 Comamonadaceae bacterium
CGCTTGATGCGCCGCAGGGCGCACTCAGGTGCAGAGAGGTTTACGGACAGTCCTGCGGACTTTGTTTTAGATGGGACAAGCCCCGCCGACTCGAAGGCAGGCAGTCGCGCTGCGCGCGCCTGGCTGCCTTGCGATTCGGCGCTCATTGGCGAGCCTCACTGAGTGCTTCAAGCTGCGCGAGGGTTGCCATGTCGTCGGCCAAGGTCTGTTCCGCTTGGGCGGTTTGGAGCCAATGGGCTTGCACGGCATCCCAGCCGTAGACGGCGGCGACCTGGGCCTGTGCTTGGGCCTTCTTGGCTTGGCGGGCGTGCATGTGGGCGAGCTCTATGACGCGCTCGCCTGTGGGCTCTATGAGTTCCATTTGCGTCATAGAGCCACCTCGCCAATGGGCACGTTCGAGGTGCCGTAGAAAGTCAGCGTCGCGGCTGGTTCATCCATGCCAGCGTTGCCGAGAGTGACGACGAGCGAAACCGCCCGAATGTCCTCATCCCGAGCGGCTTCGTCTGCCGCAACACCCCGGGCGAGCGTGGCGAGAACCGCCAGTCTCGCGATGTGGGCGATCTGGTCATAGTCGGCTTGGGCTGGCATGGTGCAACCCTCATGCCTTGGGCGTGGCGGGCATCGGCGCCAACCGTGGCCGCACATCCATGCGACCTTCCCGGTTCACGTACACGGCGGAGGGTTGCAGGGTGTAGTGGCCGCGTGGGTATGGCGCTTGGCCTTCCTCAAGGGCGATCTCGAACTTGTCGGGGAACTCAGCGACAGAGCCGGAAGCTGGGTCGATGGTGAATGCATGCGCGGTCTGGATGCGCATGTGGTATGGCTTGCCGCTGGTCTTGCTGGTGCCCTTCATCTCGCGGATGTCAGGGCTGGTGATTGCGATCTTGATCATGTTGGCGCCTTTGGTTGATGCAACTACAACAGTTGCAGCCGGGACGCTACAGTGCACCTATCAAGATTGCAAGCTGCAACTATAGTAGTTGCAAAATGGTCACACTAGGAGCAACAAGCTATGCAAACGACTCAGGAACTGGTAGCGAAGGCGCTGGACACGCACCCTGCCCCGTACTGGCATAAGGCGCTAGGCGTGAACCGAAACCTTTTGCACAACGCGAAGGCGCAGGGTGGCCTGTCGCCATCGGTAGCCGGTGCAATCGCCTTGGAGCTTGGCGAGGACTGGCAGGCTTGGGTTATCACTGCCGCGCTGGAATCAGCGAAGCAGTCTGCATGCACTGAGCGCATGCGAGGTGTATGGCGGAAACGAAGGGATTCGAACCCTTGATGAGGCTCAACACCCCATACTCCCTTAGCAGGGGAGCACCTTCGGCCACTCGGTCACGTTTCCTGTGCGGGCGATTATGCCCGATGGCTTTTGTGCTGGAAGCGCTGGTTTGAGCGCGGTTTCGGGCGGTTTCAGGTGGCTGGCGCGTTGTCCTGGTCCAGCTCGAAAGCGCGGTGCAGGCCGCGCACGGCCAGCTCCATGTATTTCTCGTCGATCACCACCGAGGTCTTGATTTCCGAGGTGGAAATCATCTGGATGTTGATGCCTTCATCGGCCAGCGCCTTGAACATGCGCGCTGCAATGCCGACGTGGCTGCGCATGCCGATACCCACGATGCTCACTTTGCAAATGCGCGTGTCGCCGACCACTTCCGTGGCGCCGAGCGAGGGTGCCACTTTCTCCTTCAGCAGGGCCATGGCGCGGGCGAATTCGTTGCGGTTGACGGTGAAGCTGAAGTCGGTCTTGCCGTCTTTGCTGACGTTCTGGATGATCACGTCCACATCGATGTTGGCCTCGGCCACGGCACCCAGAATTTGGTAGGCGATGCCTGGGGTGTCGGGCACGCCCAGCACGGCAATCTTGGCTTCGTCGCGGTTGAAGGCAATGCCCGAGACAACGGCTTGTTCCATTTTTTCGTCATCCTCAAAGGTGATCAGGGTTCCAGAGGCGGCCTCTTCGGCCAGGTCGATGTCCCAAGGGGTAAAGCTGGAGAGCACGCGCAGCGGCACGCGGTATTTGCCTGCGAACTCGACCGAGCGAATTTGCAGCACCTTGGAGCCCATCGAGGCCATCTCGAGCATTTCTTCGAAGCTCACGGTGTGCAGGCGACGCGCTTCGGGCACCACGCGCGGGTCGGTGGTGTAGACGCCATCGACATCGGTGTAAATCAAGCACTCGTCGGCCTTCATGGCAGCGGCCACGGCCACGGCCGAGGTGTCAGAGCCGCCGCGCCCCAGCGTGGTGACGTTGCCCTCGGCGTCCACGCCCTGAAAGCCGGTGACGATGACCACTTTGCCGGTGGCCAAGTCGGCCCTTATGCGGCTGTCGTCGATGGCTTCGATGCGCGCTTTGGTGAAGGCGCTGTCGGTGCGAATGGGCACTTGCCAGCCGGCGTAGCTGACGGCTTGCATGCCTTCGGCTTGCAAGGCCAAGGCCAACAGGCCCACCGAGACCTGCTCGCCGGTGGAGGCCAGGGCGTCGAGCTCGCGCTGGGCTGCTTCGTCGATGGCGTTGGGGTGCAGCTCTTTGGCCAGGCCCAGCAGCCGGTTGGTTTCACCGCTCATGGCGGAGGGGACGACCACCAACTGGTGGCCTGCGCGGACCCACTTGGCCACGCGCTTGGCGACGTTGCGGATGCGCTCGGTCGAGCCCATCGACGTGCCGCCGTATTTGTGAACGATCAATGCCATTGGAATGAGGAAGGAGATGAAGACCGGCTCAGGGCTCGGCAAAACCCGTCGAGTGTAGCCAGCCCAAACAGTCGCCTTGGCGCAGCACATGGCCCTCGCCCACACGCAGCTCGATGCGGTGGCCGCGCGTGCTGCAGGCCCGCACTTGGGAAACCAGCTCCGACATTTGCGCCGCACTCGGCGCGCGTGTTTGCAGCGTTTGAGTGAACCAATGCCGCAGCACGTTGGCCATGCGCGCATCACTCAAGGCGCGCAGCGCGGCAATGCGCGGCGGCTGGCCCACTTGCGCCAGGTCTTGCGCTGCCAACTCGGCCAGCAGCTCGGCGGCTTGGGCTGCGTGGCGGGCGCTGCGGGCCACGGTGTCGCGCCAAGCAGGAAAGGCTTGCAGCAAAGCCGGCGTGATGTGGTGCCGAATGCGGTTGCGCGGGTGGTGAACATCTGCGTTGCTGGGGTCTTCGACCCAAGACTCACCGCGCTCTGCCAAGAACTGGCGCAGCAGCTCACCGGGCAGGGCCAGCCAAGGCCTGTGAAACACCGTGGTGCCCAGCACCTGACGCGCCGCCATGCCCGCCAAACCCGGCAAGCCAGCGCCGCGCGACAGGGCCAGCAGCACGGTTTCTGCCTGGTCGTCAGCGTGCTGGGCCAGCAGCACATGGCGCACGCCAGCGGCTTGGCTCAGCTGGGCCAGCGCCGCGTAGCGGTGGTTGCGGGCAGATGCTTCTGGGCTGTCACCCGGCGCTGGCCGGGCGTCCACGTGGGCCACGTGGCAGGGCAGGCCTAAGCTTTGCGCCCTGCTTCGAACGGCTTGCTCAAAGCCATCGGCTGCGGCTTGCAGGCCGTGGTGGACATGCAGCACGCAAAGCTGGTTCGGCCAGAGGGCGTGGGCTGCCAGCAGCAGCGCGCTGGAGTCTGCGCCGCCGCTGCAAGCCACCGCTAACGGGGGCGCGGCGCCCGGTTCATGAAGACCCGACCGATCATCGAAGGCTTGGTCTTGCCACGCCTTCAGCGCGGCAAGGCAAGCTTCACTTGCTGTCGGCTTTGGTGTCGGTGAAGCGGCCATAGCTGCGCAGCCGCTCGTAGCGCCGGTCTTGCAGCTCGCGGGGCTT
The DNA here is from genome assembly GCA_027483665.1 of Comamonadaceae bacterium. Classification (GTDB taxonomy): domain Bacteria; phylum Pseudomonadota; class Gammaproteobacteria; order Burkholderiales; family Burkholderiaceae_C; genus JAIXUC01. Next base: position 3,798 of record JAIXUC010000016.1, read on the forward strand.
CAAGTCGGCGAGTTGCCGCCAAGCGTCACCCAAGGCGCGCTTGAGGAAGGCGGCCATTTGCTTGTGGTCGCGGTGGGCACCACCCACGGGTTCGCTGATGATCTTGTCGACCAGACCCAGGGCCTTCAGGCGAAGTGCCGTGATGCCCAGTTGTTCTGCCGCGTCCTGCGCTTTGTCAGAGGTTTTCCAGAGGATGGAAGCACAGCCTTCTGGGCTGATGACCGAATACACCGAGTACTGAAGCATCAGCACTTGGTCGGCCACAGAAATGGCCAAGGCCCCGCCAGAGCCGCCCTCGCCAATGATGGTGGCGATGATGGGCACCTCCAGCTGCGCCATCTCGAAGATGTTGCGGCCAATGGCCTCGGACTGGCCACGCTCCTCGGCGTCGATGCCGGGGTATGCGCCGGGCGTGTCCACGAAGGTGAACACCGGCAACTGAAACTTTTCTGCGGTCTTCATCAGGCGCAGGGCTTTGCGATAACCCTCGGGCTTGGTCATGCCGAAGTTGCGCAGGCCGCGCTCTTTCGTATCGCGGCCCTTTTGGTGGCCCAGCACCATGCAGGGCATGCCGTTGAAGCGGGCCATGCCGCCGACGATGCTCAGGTCGTCTGCAAAGTGGCGGTCGCCGTGCAGCTCGATGAAATCGGTGAACACCTCTTGGATGTAGTCCAGCGTGTAGGGGCGTTCCTGGTGGCGCGCGATCTTGGTGATCTGCCAGGGCGTGAGCACGCCGTAAATCTCTTTGGTGAGCTGCTGGCTTTTTTTGGCCAGCTGATCGATTTCTTCGGAGATGTCGACAGCAGACTCGGTCTGCACGTAGCGCAACTCTTCGATCTTGCCCTCCAGCTCGGCGATGGGCTGCTCGAAATCAAGAAAGGTTTTCTTAGCCAACAAGTGCTCCTGTTGTTGCAGTGTTCACTGCTGTCCGGGGCGGATCACCCGACGATCGGCGGCTGCTCGCCCGGAGAAAACCCGGCGAGATTGGCCTCAATAGGCCACCGGCGCCGGGTCAAGAGAGCGCCAAATATACCAAGTGGCCACGCTGCAAAAGGGTGCCCAGGCATCGGCCACTTCACGCGCATCGCTGCGGCTGACAGGGTCGCCTGAGAAGTAATTCTTGCTGATGCCGTTGAGCAAGCCCACATCGTCCAGCGGCAGCACGTTGGGGCGCATGAGGTGGAAGATGAGGAACATCTCGGCCGTCCAGCGGCCAATGCCGCGAATGGCCACCAGCTCGGCAATGATGGCGTCGTCGTCCATCTCATGCCAGCAGTTGACTTGCAGAACGCCTGCGTCGAAGTGCAGCGCCAAGTCGACGAGGTACTCGATCTTGCGCGCACTCAAACCTGCGCCACGCATGTCGTCAACCTTGAGCTTGAGTACATGGCCCGGCGCCATGCTGCGTGGCAGGCGCTCAAACCGCTCCCACACAGACTGCGCCGCCTTCACGGAAATCTGCTGGCCGACGATGCTGCGCGCCAGGGTGGTGAATGCGTCACCGCGAGACTGCAGCCGGGCATCTCCGAACTGCGGAATCAGGCGCTTGAGCACGCGGTCTTTGCGCGCCAAATGTTTGCAGGCGTCGCCCCAATATTGCGGCGTGCTGAACGCGGGCTCTGCTGTGCTGACGATGGCCATTGGGCTTGAACGGGGCGATTGATTCAGGAAATCCATGGTGCGCGATCCACTTGATCGACTGGCAGCACGGTGGGAGAAATTTCTGTCGGGGGCCGCCGACTGTACGCCGGTACTGCTCGCTGGTCTACACCACTTCCGCGTGGCGATGGCCCGCTTGTCGGGGTCTGTGGGCAGGTTTAATCAGCCCGCGTCCAAGTCGTGCCCGAGGCGGCATCCTTCAGAGCAATACCCTGGGCCAGCAACTGCTGGCGAATGGCGTCAGCCCGAGAAAAGTCGCGCGCCTGCTTGGCCTGCTGACGCTCGGCAATCAACGCTTCAATGGCATCTGCTTGCAAAGCCACGCCGGCCTGCAGAAAAGCTTGCGGGTCCTGTTGCAGCAAACCCAGGCAAGCACCTAGGCCGCGCAACAAATGGGCGCGGGCCAGGTCTTGTGTGCGGTTGACCTCACCTGCCAAGTCGAACAGCACGGCCACGGCTTCGGGCGTGCCAAAGTCGTTGTCCATTGCAGCCTTGAAGCGCGCTGCATAAGGGTCGGTCCAATCGACGGGCGCGGGCTGCGCGACAGCTGCTTGACCTGCGCGCGCCAAAGCCGTGTAGAGGCGCAGCAAGGAGGCGCGCGCGTCTTCCAGGTGGTGGTCGCTGTGGTTGAGCGGGCTGCGGTAATGCGCGCGGACGATGAAAAAGCGCAAGGTCTCGGGGTCGAAGCGCTGCAGCACTTCGCGAATGGTGAAGAAGTTGCCCAGCGACTTGGACATCTTTTGGTTGTCCACGTTGACGAAACCGTTGTGCATCCAGTAACGCGCCAAGGGTTTGCCGCTCGCGCCCTCGCTCTGGGCAATCTCGTTTTCGTGGTGCGGAAACTGCAGGTCTGCGCCGCCGCCGTGGATGTCCAGGGTTTCGCCGAGCGTGGCGCAAGCCATGGCCGAGCATTCGATGTGCCAGCCCGGGCGGCCCGGGCCGAAGTCGCTGTCCCAGCGGGCGTCGGCTGGCTCATCAGCCTTGGTGGCTTTCCACAGCGCGAAGTCGAGCGGGTCTTCCTTGGCGTCGGCGCTGGCCACGCGCTCACCCGCACGCAGCTCATCGAGTGACTTGCCCGACAAGCGGCCATAGCCCGGGAAACGGCGCACTGCGAAATTGACGTCGCCGTCCTCAGCCCGGTAGGCCAATGCGCGCGACTGCAATTGACGCACGATGTCGAGCATCTGCGGCACGTAGTCCGTGGCTCTGGGCTCCACGGTCGGGCGCTCGATACCCAGGGCGTCAAAGTCTTGGTGCATCGCTTCGATCATGCGGCTGGTGAGCGTGCGGATGGGCTCGGCGTTTTGCACCGCGCGGCGGATGATCTTGTCGTCGATGTCGGTGATGTTGCGCACGTAGGTCACGCGCAGGCCACTGGTCTTTAGCCAACGCTGCACCACATCAAAGGCGATGTTGGCGCGGGCATGGCCGACATGGCAGAAGTCGTAGACGGTGATGCCACAGACGTACATGCGCACGTGGCCAGCCTCTATCGGCTTGAAGGGCTCGATGTCACGCGACATCGTGTTGTACAGACGAAGGCTCATGAGGAGGGGGCAAAAGCGGCCCTCGGTCCTTTAGACATGGGGGCCAGGGCCGGGCTGGGTAAGTGCTGAAACTTGGCGAGCAAAACGCGGCGAACCAATGCAAGAGGTAATGCACGAAGTAATGCACGAAGTAATGCACGACGTAATGCACGAAGCTGGCCTGATGCACGAAGCTGGCATTAGCGCCAGTCACACACACCGCTCCGCTACAATTTTGGGCAGTATATAGAGCGACTTTCTCGCTTTTTTGGTGCATTTGTAAACCCATGAACCTGCCCCGACCCGTGTTGATGTCTGCCGTCGGCTTGCGCCGAGAAAAAGCCTCTTGGGCTTCGGCTGCCGTGTTGGTTGGGGCCCTGGTGTTGGCCGCCTTGATGGCCGCACCGGCGCGTGCCGATGAGTATTCAGATGTCGGCCAACTGCTTCGCGCTGGCAAAACCGCCGAGGCCTTGGCCAGGGCGGACCAATACCTCGCCAGCAAGCCCCGAGACCCTCAAATGCGCTTCATCAAAGGCGTGATCCAAACCGAGACCGGCCGATCACAAGAGGCCATTGCAACGTTTCAAAGGCTGACTGAAGACTATCCAGAACTGCCCGAGCCATACAACAACCTGGCTGTGCTCTACGCCAACCAAAACCAGTTCGACCGCGCTCGCAGCGCGCTGGAGATGGCCATACGCACCAACCCGAGTTACTCGACGGCGCACGAGAACCTGGGAGACGTGTACGCGCGGCTGGCCAGTCAGGCCTACAGCAGAGCCCTGCAGCTCGATGGTGCGAACAGCGGTGTTCAGCCCAAGTTGGCCTTGATTCGTGACTTGTTTTCCCTGAGTGGCCGAGTTGCTTCGGGTGCAGCAGCGGCCAGCGCGCCGCCTGCCGCCGGCAGCGTCGTTGCGGGGACTACCACCGGGCCCGTGGCAGCAGCCAATGCACCTGCGCCCCCGGTTCAACCTCAGGCAGCGGCAGGTGCCAGCACCGCAGCACCTTCAGCAGTCGCAGCGGCGCAGCAGCCTGCAGCGCGCCCTGCTTCCAGCACCTCCAGCACTGCTGTGCCAGCAAGCGCCATCACCGGCAACGCCCGGCAAGACGTTTCTGCGGCCATCCAGGCTTGGGCAGCGGCTTGGGCAGCCAAGGACATGGGGCGGTATTTAGGAGCCTACGGCCGGGATTTCGCCCCGCCAGACGGCCAGTCGCGCGCTGAGTGGGAAGCCGAGCGCGCTGAGCGCATCTTGAGCAAAACCCGCATCAGCGTGGTCTTGTCCGATGTCCAGGTCAGCGCATCCACAGACCGTGCCACTGCACGCTTTCGCCAGGCCTACAGCGCGGACGGTCTGCGCATCAACAGCCGCAAGACCCTCGAGTTGTCGCGCACCGGCGAACGCTGGTTGATCTTGCGCGAGAGCACAGGCGGCTGATCGGCATTGACCATGGCGCTCTGGCCCCAGGGTTTCAAGTACTCGGGTTCTGCATGGCGGGTGCGCTCGCGGGTGCCCTCGCTGGTGCCCTCCACGGCGCTGGCTTTGCTGTGCTGCCTGGGACTGCTTGCACCAACGGCACAGGCTACAAGCGCAGGCTCTGAGCCTGGGTCAAGGGCAGCGCGAAGCGGTGCGACCGCTGCGCCAGACCCAAAGGCGCGCGCAGCCGCTGGTCAAGCCGAGGCCCGACTGATCGAGATCTACCGTTTGGTGGGCGAAGGCCGTATGCAGCAGGCTTTGACACTCAGCCGCGCCCTGGCCGAGGGCCATCCCAACTTTCAGCTGGCGCAACTGGTGTACGGGGATTTGCTGTCTTCGCAAATTCGGCCCGTGCGCGCCTTGGGCGATGTGCCCGATGGCATGGCCGCCGCTCGCGCCGCTGTGCTGGCGGACTTGCGTCAAGAGTCTGCGCTGCGGCTGCAAGCACTGCGCGAGCGCCCGCCACTGGGCTGGGTGCCTTCGCAGTTCCTGGCCTTGTCGCCGAGCAGCCGACACGCCATTGCGGTGGACACCTCGAGAGCCCGCTTGTACCTGTTCGAGAACTCGGCACGCGGTCTGCGGTTGGTGGCCGACTACTACATCTCGGTCGGCAAGGCGGGCATCGACAAGCGGGTCGAAGGTGATGAGCGCACGCCTCTGGGCGTCTACTACATCACCAGCAACCTCGACCCCCGCACCCTGCCCGACCTGTATGGCTCCGGCGCGCTGCCGATCAATTACCCCAATGCGCTGGACATCAAGCGCGGCCAAACCGGCAGCGGTATCTGGCTGCACGGCTCACCCAGCGACCAGTTCGCGCGCGCGCCGCTGGCCAGCGAAGGCTGCGTGGTGCTGTCCAACCCGGACATGGAACACCTGCTGCGCACGGTACAAATTCGCACCACGCCTGTGGTGATTGCTCGCCAATTGCAATGGGTGGCACCCGACTTGGCGCGCCGGCAGGCCGAGGGCTTCAAGCCTGTCTTGCAGGCCTGGGCCGAGGCCCGCAGCGCTGGCGATATCGACCGAGCTTTGGCCTTCTACAGCGCCCGTGGACCTGCGTCCAGCAGGCGGCAAGCAGCCGCTGAAGCCGACAGCGCCCTGCGGCAGGTCAGCATGAACGCCACCTCGCCAGCCGCTCCTGCTGCACCCGGCGTTGCGGGCGAAGCGAGCAGCACAGCAGGCCGCGCAGCTTGGCAGACCAGGGTCAGCACGGACCTGCAGCGTGTGGGCGGCCGGGCTTTGGAGATCAAAGACTTGAGCGTGCTGCGCTGGACCGATAGCTCAGACACCCTGGTGGTAACCTTTGGCGAGGTGGTTCGCGGGCAGCGCAGCGGCCTCACCAAACGCCTTTACTGGGTCCGCGAAGACGGCCAGTGGCGCATATTTTCCGAAGGAGTGGTTCGATGACATTCAGCACCGCGCGCCGCCTGCTGGCGATGGGCGTTTTCGCCGCATGTGCCCTGCCTTGGCTGGCAGCACCCCGGACCGTGGCCGCACAGACACCAGCCCCCAGCGCCGAGGCCACCGCACCCAGCGTACCCGTCGGCAGCGGCATCCGCGTGAAGTTCACCACCACCCAGGGTGAGTTCGTGGTCGAGGTCTACCCAGACCGCGCACCGCAGACCGTGACCAACTTCTTGCAGTACGTGCGCGACAAGCACTACGACGGCACCATCTTCCACCGCGTCATCGAGAACTTCATGATCCAGGGCGGCGGCTTTGACAGGAAGTACGCCGAAAAAACCACTCGGCCACCGGTGCCGCACGAGGGCCGCGAGGCGCTCTCGCGTGGCCTGCGCAACACGGTGGGCACCTTGGCCATGGCGCGCACCAACGACCCACAGTCGGCCACGGCGCAGTTCTTCATCAACGTCAAAGACAACGCCTTCCTCGACCCCACACCCATTCCCGAAGGCGACCCGATCAAACGCTTCGAGTACCAAGGCCGCGTGTACGAAAACGTGTCGCGCGCCGCATTGCTGAGCGCGCCCCAGCTGTATGGCTACACGGTATTCGGGCGAGTCGTCAGCGGCATGGAGGTGGTCAACCGCATCAAAGGTCTGCCCACCGGTGCTGGCGGCCCTTTTCAAAGCGACGTACCGCGCACGCCGGTCGTCATCCAATCTGCAACCCTGGTGAAATGAACATGAGCCACCCACAGGTCGAACTCCACATCAAAAACCACGGCGTCATCACACTGGCGCTGGACACCGACAAAGCCCCGGTATCAGCCGCCAACTTCCTGGCCTATGTCGCCAAGGGCCATTACGACGACACGGTGTTTCACCGCGTCATCGACAACTTCATGGTGCAAGGCGGCGGCTTCTCCCCCGGCATGCAGCAAAAGCCCACCGACAAGACCATCACCAACGAAGCCAACAACGGCCTGAAGAACGACAAGTACACGGTGGCCATGGCGCGCACCAGCGACCCGCATTCGGCCAGCGCCCAGTTCTTCATCAACGTGGCAGACAACGGCTTTCTGAACCACACCGCACCCAGCGCCCAGGGCTGGGGCTATGCGGTGTTTGGCAAGGTGGTGGCCGGCACCGAAGTGGTCGACAAGATCCGCGCTGTGAAGACCGGCCGCAAAGGCTTTCACGACGACGTGCCGCTCGAAGACGTGGTGATCGAGCGGGCCGTGGCCCTCTGATCTGATGTCAGCAGGTGCCAGCTGCTGCACGCTGGCCCGCGCCAGCGGTAGGCAGTTCGTGCAACCGAAGCCGCCCCGACACGCGCACCTCTTGACGTGCAGCTCTTGCCGGCCCATTGATGCTTGACGAGGGCCTGAGTTTTCCTGCCGGTGCCCGCATCGCACTGATGTCCGATGTGCACCTGCATGCCCAAGACTTGGCGACCCATGCGGTGTGGGCCAGCGCCCTGCAAACGCTTCAGGCCGATGCACTGTTCATCTTGGGTGATCTTTTTGAAGTCTGGGTGGGTGACGATGCACTGCTAGCCACCGCGCCCGCTGGCCCGTCCTTGCCCTTCGAAGCCCAGTGCGCCGCTGAGCTGCTTCAGCTGTCGCAACGATTGCCGATTTTTTTCATGGCAGGCAACCGTGACTTTCTGGCTGGGTCCGGCCTCATGGCCGCTGCAGGCATGTCTGCACTGCCCGACCCCTGCCTGTTGCGCCTGGGCAGCCAGCGCCTGCTGCTGTCCCACGGCGACGCACTCTGCCTGGCAGACACCGCCTACCAGGCGTTTCGCCAACAGGTGCGCGGTGCGGCTTGGCAACACGGCTTCCTGTCTCGGCCTTTGAGCGAGCGGCAAGCCTTGGCGAAAGCCATGCGCATGCAAAGCGCACAGCGACAGCAAGACCCTCATGTACGCCAAGCGGGCGACGCAGACAACGACATGGCCCTGCGTTGGCTGCACGGTGCCAATGCCCACGTGCTCATACATGGCCACACGCACCGACCAGCCGACCACGCGCTGGACCCGGTGCACTGGCGCGTGGTGCTCAGCGACTGGGACGCATCGGCCAGCGCGCCACGCGCGCAACTGCTGTGGCTGCACCGGGATGGCTGGTTGCGCCAGCCCTTGCTGTGAGTGCTTGGCGCCACCCGTGGCGAGCTTGGAGCGCCCTGCGGGCTTGGGCTGACCAACGCCAAGCGCAGCGCATCCCGCCAAGCTTGTGGGACGCAGTGCTGGGCGAATTGCCATTCGTGGCGGCTTTGCCTGCAGCGCAGCAGCAACGGCTGCGTGTGCTGAGCGCCCGGTTCTTGCAGTCCAAACAGTTTCATGGCGCGCAGGGCTTGGTGGTCACCGATGCCATGGCCTTGTCGATCGCCGTTCAAGCCTGCCTGCCCATCATGAACTTGGGGCTGGCTGCCTACGGCGATTTCGTGGGCATCGTCGTGCATCCGCACGAAGTGCTGGCCACACGCGAAGTGCGCGATGAAGCCGGTGTGGTGCACCACTACGGCGAGGCGGTTTTGGGCGAGGCGATGCGCCACGGCCCGGTGATGTTGACTTGGCACGAGGTGTCCTTGGCTGGACTGCGCGCGCAAGAGGGCCGCAACCTGGTGATCCACGAGTTCGTGCATCAGCTTGACGCGCGCAACGGGCAGGCCGATGGCTGCCCGCCCTTGCCCCGCGGCTTCATGGGTTTGGGTGGCAGAGCGGCTCTGGCCTTGTGGCAGCAGACCTTGGCCACGGCTTGGGAACGCTTTCGGCAACAAGTGGCGCTGGCCGAACGCTTCGGCGAGCCGGCACCTTGGCTCGACAGCTATGGCGCAACAGCACCTGCGGAGTTTTTTGCTGTGGCCTGCGAGGCCTACTTCGTCAACCGGCCACGATTCGAGCAGGACTTTGCTGACTTGGTGCGCGTGTTCGACGCCTTGTTCAGGCCAGGGTCGGAGCGCCGTTAGGGCTTAGGCAGCAGCAGCACCGATCAAGCCCATCTCGGGGCTGCTCATGAGCGAGACGATGTCCAGCAAGATGATGGTGCGCTGATCCATGCTGACCAGCCCGGTGATGAAGCTGGTGTCCACGGTGGCGTTCATGCTGGGCGCCGGGCGAACCTCTTCGGCCTTGACTGCCAGCACATCTGCTACCGCGTCGACCACCGCGCCCACGATGCGGTCCGCCACGTTGAGCACCACCACCACGGTGAACTCGTTGTAGCTCACACTGCCATCGGGCTGGGTGCAGCCCAGCTTCAGGCGCAGGTCGATGATGGGCACGATCACGCCGCGCAGGTTGACCACGCCGCGCATGAAGTCCGGGGCTTGGGCAATGCGCGTCGGCACCTCATAAGACCGGATCTCCTGCACGCGCAGGATGTCGATGCCGTACTCCTCGGCGCCGAGTCGAATGGTCAGAAACTCAGCCATCACTCCCCTCACTTCAGCAAAGCGCGCAGCACGGTCTGCAGGCGGTGCGCGGGTTCTTCGGTATGGGGGCCAGCCAGCACACGGGCTACGTCGTCCACCCAGGTTTGCTGCGGTGTGGCGTCGTGGCGGCGGGTCAGCAGTTGCAGTTGCAGCATGCGCCGGTCGGCCAGTTGCGCAGCAGGGGTGGGTACCTCGGCTGCGATTTCCAGGCGCAGCAAAGCCTGGCGGCTCGGCTCGGCTGATGTGGGCGACTCCGGCTGCGCCAGCGCCTTGCTCCAGGCGGCGCGTGCCGCAGCCCCGCTCTGGCGACCCAAGGCTGCAGCAGCGGGGAGCTGCTGCGCGTCGCGCTGAGCCCAGGCCTGCAGCAGTTGTGTCAGCACCTCGCCATGTGCTTGCGCGGCCAGCCGTCGCAAAGCGCTCTGCGCTGCGTCGACCGCGTCGCGCTGGGCACGAAAGGCCGCGTCCCCCAGACGCGGGCGCATGGGTCGGTCTTCTCGCTCCCGACCATCGCGGCCTTCACCACCGCGCCAACCGCCATCCGCTGGCCTGCGGCCATCGCGGGCCTGCCCTGGGGCGTCGGGCCTGCGGGCGTCGCGTGCACCACGGGCCGGGCCCGCCCGATCGGACGGGCCTGCACGCTGACTCTGTGCAGGGCGCGCACCGGGACGGTCGTCGCCCCGAACAGCCACCACCCGGCGCGCGGGTGGCGGCGCAGCTGCTGGCGGGGAGACTTCTGCTGGCGAAGCTTGCGGCTGTGCTTCTGGTGCTTCTGGTGCTTCTGGTGCTTCTGGTGCTTCTGGTGCTTCTGGCGCATCCGACTGCGGCGCTGATCCTGCTACGGCCCCTGCTGAAGCCGACTCGTCGGCGTTCGCTGCCGCAGGCTCTGCAATCGGCTCAACCGATGCCTGCGCAGCAGCGGCCTCGGTAGCCTCGCTGGCCTCTTTGGGCTTTGGCTCACGCGGGGGCTGCGCGGGCGCTGGTGCCATGGCCTGCTCGGTGCGCTGCTCGGTCTGTGCCTTTTCCAGGGCCTGCAAAGCAGCCTGAATGGCGCTGGCATCGCCTTGCGCAATGGCGGCCTGAACTTGGGCGGCTGCAGCGAGCACGGCGCGGTCCACCGCACCCAAGGCGGCTTGCTGGCGCTCGCGCTCGGCGTCCTTGCGGGCGAAAGCTTCGTCGATGGGCGCACGGAAAGCGTCCCACAACTTTTGCTCGTGGCGGCGGTCCAGCGGCACGGTGTGGGCTTCGGCCTGCCAGCGTTGCTGCAAAGCACGCACCGCGTCGACCCGCAGCGGCTGGGCTTGGGCCAGCGCGCGGGCTTCTTCAATCAACAGTTGGCGGCGCTGTTCACTGGCTGCGCGCGCCTGCTCGAGCGGCCCACTGGCTTCGCCGAAGGCTTGCCGCCAATTGGCTTCGATGTCTTTGGCCTGACGCTCATGGAGGGGCCCGGCTTGGCGCCAGCGGTCAGCAAATTGCGACAGGCTCTTCAACGCGGCGCGCCAGGCTTCGGCCGACACCTCAGCCACCGGCTGCTGGGGCTGCGCTGCGGTCCATGCCTTGAGCTCTTCAATGAGTGCTTCACGCTGGGCGCGGTGCTCGGCGGCCTCTTGGCGCACGCGCTCCACCCAGGCTTCGACCACTTTGTGGGCTTCGTTGCAGGCTTCGTCAAAGCGACGCCACAGCCCGTGGTTGGGCACACCGCCTTGGTCGACTTGCTTCCAGCGCTCGCGCAAGTCGCGCAGTGACTCTTGCATCTTGCGTCCGCCGAGGGCTTGTCCTGGCGGGCGCTGCAGCAAACCGAGTGCCAGTTGCACCAGCTCGTCGCGCAATTGGTCAGCACGCCAACGCTGCCAACCCTCCAACTCGCTGGCCGCTGCCAGAGCAGCTTGCGCGCGGTGGTTCAGCGCATCACCAATCCAGCGTCCGTGGTCTTTGAGCGCCTGGCGCAAGGCGTTTGCAGCGCCGGCACTCGCCTTGCCGTGGCCTTCTGCAATCTCCAGCTCCAAGCGGGCAAGCGGCTCTTGCACGGCCTGTCGGGCAGCTTCTCGCTCGGCCGGGTCAATGGCAGGGCGCTTGCTTGGCTTGCCTTCAGGCCGAGCTTCTGTAGACGCTTCTGCCTGCGCACGCGACTGGCGAATTTCTTGTGCCCACAGCGGCACTGCAGGCAGGGGCAGGCTGGCATCTGCCGCAGCAGCTGCGGCCTGAGTCACTGCGGCCTCGAAGGCCTGCCACACACCCAGCAGCTGCACGCGGGATGCATCCAGCTGACTGGGGTGCTTGGTATCCACGCTGGCCCAAGCGGCGACGCCAGTCAGAGCGACTGCAGCAGCCTCCCAAGCTTGTACGTCACGCTGCAATCCTTCGAGCGCGGCTTGCGCCTCGGTCCAGCTGCGGGTGGAAAGTACATCGAGGCGTTGCGCCAAAAGCGCAGCCGCTTCACGCTGCACCATGGCTTGGTGCTGCGTCTCTTCAATGGTGCGGGTGCGCTCGGCGAGCTGGGTCTTGAGCGAGAGCAAGGGCTCGCGGCTGAGCGGTGCGCCTGCCTTGGCCGCGTCACGCTGCCAGGCCAGGCCGTCGGCCAGGTTCATGCGCGTGGCGTCCAGCAGAGCTTGGGCGCGTTCTGCCCACTCTGCAGCCAAGCTGTCTTGGTTGCGTTGCCGGCGGGCGTCGTCGAGGCGTTCGCGCAGAGGGCGGGCCGCGCCTTTGTCGCGCGCGCTGAGCTCGCGAAAAACGTCTTGCAGCGCGTCGAAGCTGGGCTCGGTGGCCAGCCAAGCGCGCACGCGCTGGGTTCTTTCACCAGAAGTTGGGGCTGTGAATGCGCCGCCGGTGAGTTGATCCAGGCGGGCGATGTCGCTGCGGGCAGGTGTAGAGGTCACGGCTCAGTGGAGAAGGGAATCAGCCGGGCATTGTCGCTTTGTCGGCAACTGCCTGACCCATGACGCGTGCAATTTCTGCAGCCAGCGTCGCCGAACGAACGGGCTTGCTGACATAGCCGTCCATACCGGCGCTGCGGCACAGATCGCGGTCGCTGTCCATGGCGTTGGCCGTCATGGCAATGATGGGCATGTGGCCTGTTGCAAGGGGATCGATACCCAGCAGGCCTGAGGCCACGCTGCTGCCGGCGCCGGCGTTGGAAGGCACATGAGCATGGCCTTGCAGCTCGAGCACTTGCTGCCCGGCCTCGCGCAGGCGCACTCGCCGCGTGGCTTCGAGGCCATCCATCACGGGCATTTGCATGTCCATCAGCACCAGGTCGAAGCGCTGCTTTGCCAAGATATCCAAAGCCTCCTGTCCATTGCCCGCCAGCGTGGTCTGGTAGCCCATGCGCTGCAGCATGCCGATAGCCAAACGTTGGTTGACCGGGTGGTCTTCCACCACGAGCACCGACAGGCCCGCCGGGGCTGTGGCGTTGCTTAAGGCGGCGGGCTCCACTGGCGCCAGCGGCTGCGCCAGTGGTTGGGCAGGCGCGGTGTGCAGGCTCAGCGTGAACTGAAACTCACTGCCCTGGCCCAAGCGGCTGCTCAAACTCAGCTCGCCGCCCATCATGCCCACCAGCCTGCGGCAGATGGCCAGCCCCAAGCCAGTTCCACCATAGCGCCGCGTGGTGCTGTCGTCCGCCTGTGAAAACGACTCGAACACCACCTGCTGCTTGTCGAGCGCAATGCCGATGCCGGTGTCCCGCACACGAAACACCAACTGCAGCGGCTGCCCAGCCAAAGCCGCGCTGGTGTCGTCGAACAGCCCTTGTGTCTGGGACACGTCGCTGGGCAAAAAAAGCTCCTGTTGAACCACACTCACCTGCACTTCGCCGACTTCCGTGAACTTGATGGCGTTGCCCACCAGGTTGATGAGCACTTGCCGAATGCGCCCCGCGTCACCCAACAAAGCATCGGGCACATCGGCTGCCACCTCGGTGTAGAGCGTCAAACCTTTCTGGCGCGCACTCAGGTCCAGGGGTCGGATGCTGCTGGCCAGCGTCTCGCGCAGCGAGAAAGGCGCGGCCTCGATGCGCAGCTTGCCCGCTTCCATCTTGGACACGTCCAGGATGTCGTTGATGATGGCCATCAAGGCCTCGCCAGAGGTGGTAACCAAACCTAAGTACTCGCGCTGGTGGGCATCCAGGGTGGTTTGCTGCATGAGCTCGGTGATGCCGATGATGCCGTTGAGCGGCGTGCGGATTTCGTGGCTCATGTTGGCCAGAAACTCACTTTTGCTGCGGCTGGCCGCTTCCGCGGCGTCGCGCGCCTGCGTGAGCTGCTGGGTCATGCTCATGAGCTTGCCCGTGAGCTGGCGCGTCAGCGTGATGTCGGTGCGCAGGCAAACCGTCACACCGTCTTCGGTGCGGCTGTCGTCGGTGCGCATCCACAACTCGCCCAGCCGAACCTCGTCTTGGCGCAAGCTGGAGCGCGGCTGCTCCAGGCGCACGCGCAGCCACTCGTCAAAGGGCGGCGGGTCGCCAAGCGGAACGACATAGGCGAGGTAGATGGCCCGCAGCACGTCGGCATAGGCCACACCGGGCTCCAGCAAGTGCGCAATGTCGCTGTACAGGGCGCGCATTTTCTGGTTGAGCAGCACCAGGCGGTTGGACTCGTCGTACATGACGAACCCGACGTTGAGCGCGTCGATGGCGTTGAACAACTGCGCACGGGTGCGGACCACCTCGGTCTGGGATTGCTCGCGCTGCAGCAGCAGGTCGCTGAGCAGGCTGGCCAAGTCGAGCAGCTTGTGGTCACCCGCGTTGAGCTGTGGCATGCCAAAGCTGGCAAGCAGGTCGTTCACGCTCTGACGCAAGGTGTCGAGCAGGCTCTTCTGCGCTTCGCCTTCGCGCTGCAGGCGTTCGTTGGCCGCCCGCAGCTCGGCACCTGAGTGCTCCAAGCTGGCGTTTCGCTGTGCCAGGTCGCGCTGAAGCTGGTAGTGGCTGTCCGCCACCATCAGCATGAAACGCGGCAGACGACGACCCAACTCGGCCAGGGCTGGTTGCGCTTGTCCAGCTTTGGCCAGCTCTTGAACCATCCGCGCCATGGCCTCGGGCGTATCGATGCCCAAGCCTTGCTGAAACAGGCGGGTCAGGGAGGGGTTGTCGTACATCGGGACATTCGTTTGTTGATCATCGGGTGGACAGCTCGAGCTGCGCCCGCGGAGACCACTTGGCCTCGGGTGGCACGGCCTGCGCCGCGCCCAAAAACAGCCGCTCAGCCGGCACGCTGCTGGCCATCAGATGATCGCGCACCGCCACACCGCGCTGCACGGCCAAGCTGCGCATGGCCTCTTCATTCACTGGCATTGCTGCCATCAACAAGGCTTCCATTTCGGGCACTGGCAAATCGCGGGCGATGCCCACCAGGTTGCGCGGCTTGGGTACGTCCGCCCTGCGATAAGCCTCGCGCAACCAGCGCGGGTATTCCTCAGCGCCCACCGCCACGGCAGGTGCACCGGCCGCGACGCCGACCGCAGCCCGGCGCTTTTCAGCCAGCACCAGCGTACGCAGGCGTTCGCGCCGCCAGGCTTCGCGCTCTGCTTCCAGGCTGGCGGTGCCCACCACGGTCATGCGCAGCGAGGGCCGTTGCGCCATCGCCTGGGCCACTTTGCTCAAAGCCTGCTTGGCCGAATCGTCAAGCAAGGCGCTGCCGGGGTTGAAGGCCACCACACCAAGCTCGTCGCCGCCGCCGCCAAAAGCGCTGGCCAGCAGCGAGAAAGGCGCGGTCACGGCCTTCAGGATCAGGTTCACCACCACCCGAAAAATGATGGGGGCCAACCGAAACTGCGGGTCGTTGATCGAGCCCGATATGGGCAGGTTGATGTCGATCACGCCGTTGCGGTCGGCCAGCAAGGCCACGGCCAAGCGCACGGGCAAGCTGCTGGGCGCGCCCTCGACCTTGTCGCCAAAGGTCAGTTGGTTGAGCACGATCTGGTTGCTGGCCTCCAGTTGCCCTTCAGGGCTGATGCGGTAGGCCACGTCCATGCTGAGCTTGCCGCGCTCGATGCCGTGCCCGGCGTACTTCACCGAGTAAGGCGACAGGGGCGACAGCTCCAAATCGCGCACCTTGGCGCGGATGTCCAACGCCAGCGGTGCCAGCAGCGGGTTCAGTCGCCCAGAAACATCGAGCGATGCCGTGCCCTCGGCCCGGCCATTCAAGACCAACTCGGCGAGCTGCGGCGCATCAGGAATGGACGCTGAGGCGAAAGCACTGAGCTGGCCATTGAGCTCGGTGAGGCTGGCGCTGTAGTTGGGTTGGATGAACTGGTCGGAAAACTCCACCCGCCCATTGACCAGCTGCACCGGCCCGAAGCGGATGCGCGGGTCAGTGGCGGGGTTGGCCGGGTTGGGCGGGTTGGCGGAGCTGGCGGGTGCTGCTGCTGAAGCGGGCGGCGCAGCAGCCGACCCGCTGTTGGCTGCTGGCGTCTGCTGCAGCTCTTGCAGGTTCAAGCGACCCTGGCGGTTGATGACCAGGCGCGCATAGAAGTCGGCGAGGGTCGTGCCCTGCACCTGAAGCGACAAAGGCGCGCCCGGCTGAACCGACAAATCCACACCACGCAGCGCCAACGTGCGCCAACTCAGCAGCTCTTGCGAAGGTGCCACGCCATCGGCGGTGTTCAGGGTGTGGGCCACCAAATCGTCCACCCCAGCGTCGCCCTGCCAAGCCAGCTGCCAGCCCACCTGAGCGGGCTCGGTGCGCTGCACCAAGTTCAAGCGGCCATTGAGCGAGAGGCCGCCGCGCAGCAGGTCGAGGTTCAGTTGCTGGCTGACGTAGGGCGCGGCGGCCCGCAGCGGCAGCTCTTCAGCCGCCAAGCTGCCCTGCAAACGCAGGGGCGACAGGCCCAGCTGGCCGCGCCATTGCAAGCGCCCGGGCTCGCTGTTGGGTGCCTGCACTTGCACCTGCGTGGCGATGTTCAGGCTGCCCTGCTTTTGATCCGCCGAGGCCAAGTTGCGCAGTTCGGCGCGCAAGCCGGTCAAACGAACCGGCACGGGGTTGGGCACGGCCTCGTCGCGCCAGCTCAGATCACCGCCCTCCACCACCGCGCTGTCCAGCCGCCAAGTCCAAGCCCTGGCTGCATCTGAACCCGCGTTGGCCGTTGCAGGTCTTGCAAGGGCCTTGGCTTCAGGCGGCGCTTCGGCACCGGCTTCAGGCCGCGCCTCGGCGGACAAGGGCGCGGCAAGCCAGGGTTCGAACCACAAGCGCCCGTCGGCCAGCCTGGCAGCAGAAACACGTGGCTGCACCAGCCGGACGTTGCCGAGGTCGGCCCGTCGCTGCGTGCTGTCCAAGCGCACATCGGAGAGTTCCAGCCGCTGCCACTGCACACCGGCTGGCTCGGCCGGCTTGGCCTGCGGGTCTTGCACGCGCACCCGCTCAAGCGTCAGTTGCGACACCGCCAAAGCCCAGGGGGTGGGGCTGCCTGGCGCGGGGGCTGCCGCTGCGCTGGGTGCTGCGGTGACCGACGCAGGGGCTGCCGCTGAGGTGGCAGCTGAGGTGGCAGCTGAGGTGGCGGCTGCGGTGGCCGTCGTGGCAGCGCCCCACATCAGCTTGGTCTGGAAGGACAAGTCGCCTGAGACCGGTGCCAACAGCACTTGCTTCAGGTAGGGTCCAGCCATCGCCAGCGACAGCGCCTGTCCCGACACATCGGTCGTGCCGGACAAGAGGCCGCCCTCGCCCGACCAAGCCAAAAGCCCGCCAGCACCCAACTGGGTCTTTCCAGACCAACGTGCGCTTTCTTCGACTTCTTGCGGCCAACGGAGCTTATCTGCCTGTAATTCAAAACGTTGCAAGGACAAGGACATGGTCGGCTGCACGGCGGCGTCGCGCCATTGGAGGGCGGCGTCGACCACTTCCAAGCGCTCCAGACCGAAACGCCATGGCCCGGCTGGCTGGGGCGAAACAGCGGCCGAGGGCTTGGCGGGCGTCGCGGTCTGCCCCGCAGCCGGTGCAGGCAGCAGGCGCAGCCAGTCGATTCGACCTGACGCGTCTCGGCGGCCATGCGCACGGGCGCCGTCCAGGCGCACAGCGCCCAAGCGCACCACCTGTTCCAGCGGGCGAACGTCTTGCAACTGCACCTGCAAGGTCTGCCAAGCCAACATGGGCTGGCCGTCGGGCGAGCGCAGGTCCACGTCACGCAGGCCCAGTTGACCCTTCAAGCGCACGGCCACTTGGGGGGTTTGCTCGAAGGCCAGGGTGAGGTCGGCGTCCAGCCGCGCCGACTGTGGCTTCAGCGCCACCGCTGGAGGCCAATAGACCAAAAAGGGCTTCAGGTCGAGATCGGGCAAGCGCAGGCGCACCTCCCCTTGCTGATTGGTCGCAAAGGGCGTGCCTTGTGCTTCGGAGTCGAAGCGGGAGCCGCCCACGTTGAAGGCCAGTCGGGGCACGACCTTCACTTCGCGGTGGGTGGGCAGGTTGCTGAGAAAAGGCAATTGCAGCAAACCTTCACTCAGGCGGTGGGTTTGGCCCACGGCCTCGTCGCGGAACTCGAGCTCGAAGCCGTCCAGCGCCAGGTTGTAGAGGGCAAAACGCAGTGGCTCAGAGCCAGCGGCTGGCGGCGGACGAGCGGCCAGGCGCTGGCGGATGTCGTCCACATCCAGGCGGCCTTCGCCCAAGTGGGCCAAGCGCAGCTGGAGGCCCTCGACCCGCACCGCGTCCACCACAGGTGCACGCCGCCAAAGGGACTGCAACTCCATATCTATATAGAGCATGCGCAAGCTGGCTTGGGGCGGGCTAACACCGGCCCCTGAAGCAGCACCGGCGATGGCGACACCCGCCACCCGCAGTTCCAGGCTCCAAGGACGCAAAGAGACGGACTCGATGCTCACCGTTCGGCCCAACGCCAGGCTGCCCTGCTGCTCCACCTGCGCCTTCAACCAAGGTGGGAGCAACCAAGCCATGAGGCCCCACGCCACCAAGATGACCAGTGCAGCGGCGATCGCCCTGCGCCACCAGCGGTGGGCGGTGAGTTGAATCCATGGCATGGCTGAAGTGTTCACCGGGTGGCAAATGGCGTCAACGTTTGCAGAAAACACAAAGAAATCAGCCGCTGGGGGGGGTTGGCGGGAACCGAGAAAGCACTTACCGACCTGCGCGTAAACCCTTATCAGCACTGACTTTTCGCCGCTCTGATGCAATTTTCGGTAATTAAGAATGGTTTTAATATTCTTGACTTGTTATGAAAGGGCTTCCTAGAATCCGCCCGCTTCATCAACAAGCTGTAACGGAATGTTCCAAAGGGACACCGGCAGCGCCCCGGGGCTCTCAAGCTTCACAGCGTCGGCACTGCCGACAGCCCCGACCGACCCGCACACCCGTCACCTGATGGGGCTGGCGGGCCAGCCCGAACCCAGACCCCACGTCGTCTGAGCGGGCCTTGACCTCGCGCGAAAGCGTCTGCGCCCACCTTGTGGGCGGCGCCCGCGCAGATTTGAACTGAGGAGTTTTTATGTCAGCAGACATGAATCAATGGCGAAAGCTGAGCACTTGGGCTTCGCGCGCTTTTTTCAAGCTAAGCCACAACGGTGTGGCCCTGCTCGGACTGGCGGTCTTGTTCATCGGCTTGGCCTTGGTGGCCAGGCCCGACTTGCGCCAGGCGGCAGAGGGCCAACTGGCCGAATGGCTGCAGCAGCGTCAGGTGCAAGCCGCCGGGATCGAGGCAGACCCGGAGGCGATTGAACGCGCCACCGCAGCGCACTTGCACGCCCTGCCCCGCGAACAAATGCAAGTAGCGCAGTGGCTCAGCCGCAAATACCGCGTGGCGCCCGAGCCACTGGCCGCTTTGGTAGCCGAAGCCTACGCGGTGGGTGCCCGCGTCAAGTTGGACCCCACCCTCATCTTGGCCATCATGGCCATCGAGTCGGGTTTCAACCCGTTTGCTCAAAGTCCAGTGGGCGCGCAGGGCCTGATGCAAGTGATGACTCGCGTCCACACCGAGAAGTTCGACGACTTCGGCGGCCAACTGGCGGCTTTTGACCCACTGGCCAACCTGCGCGTGGGCGTCAAAGTGTTGCAAGAGTGCATCGCCCGGGCTGGGTCGCTCGAGGGTGGCCTGAAGTTCTACGTCGGTGCCGCCAACCTGGAAACCGATGGCGGCTACGCAGCCAAGGTGCTGGCAGAACACCAGCGCCTGCTGCGCGTGGCGCAAGGCTTGGTCACCGCCGCCAACCACCCCATCGAGCCCCGGGCTGTAGAAGGTTTGGCAGACACCCAAGGCCAAGCTGCGCCTGGCGGTGCACTCGGCCCCAAGGGCCCAGCGGGCTTGGAACAACCCCTGAACCCGCAAACCACCCCTGTGCAAGGGCTGCCGGCGACGCCGGCAACGCCCCCCACAGCGACGGTGGCTTGGCTACAAAGCCGCTCCTGAGCTCGGGGCTGAAACCCCTGGGCTAAACTCCGGCCCGTGCGCAACTGGCGATAGCCGACAACCCGACCGGGCCAGCCCCGGGGGTCTGCGGCGAGGTGGAACTTGGCGGACAGCCCGCCTGCAACCACTGGGGAGCGCACCGTCCTCTTCGGGCGTTGAGCCGTTCGCCTGGGCAACCCGCGCACCGTGGTTTCGTACACGGTTTCAGTGCCGACCACCGTTCGGACCGGCGCGGGGCCACCGTTTTAAAAAGAACGCTCTGCCATGTTTGACCGCAGCCACCTCATCGAGCAAACCGACCCCGCCTTGTGGGCCGCTATCCAAGCGGAAAACGCCCGCCAAGAGCACCACATCGAGCTGATCGCCAGCGAGAACTACGCATCGCCCGCCGTCATGGCAGCGCAAGGCACGCAACTCACCAACAAATACGCCGAGGGTTACCCCGGCAAGCGCTATTACGGCGGCTGCGAGCATGTGGACGTGGCCGAGCAACTGGCCATTGATCGGGTGAAGCAACTCTTTGGCGCAGACGCGGCCAACGTGCAACCGCACTGCGGCGCTTCGGCCAACGAAGCGGTGTTTTTGGCATTTCTGAAGCCGGGCGACACCATCATGGGCATGAGCCTGGCCGAAGGCGGCCACCTCACCCACGGCATGCCGCTCAACATCAGCGGCAAGTGGTTCCACGTGGTGAGCTACGGGCTTAATGAGCGCGAAGAAATCGACTACGACGCCATGGAGCGCAAGGCGCACGAGACGCGCCCCAAGCTGATCATCGCTGGCGCTTCTGCCTACAGCTTGCGCATCGACTTTGCGCGCTTCGCCCAAGTGGCGCGCGACGTGGGCGCCATCTTTCTGGTGGACATGGCGCACTACGCCGGCCTCATTGCTGCTGGCGTCTACCCCAACCCGGTGCCGCATGCCGACGTGGTCACCTCCACCACGCACAAGAGCTTGCGCGGCCCACGCGGCGGCATCATCCTCATGAAGGCACAGCACGAGAAAGCTATCAACAGCGCCATCTTCCCCGGCTTGCAGGGCGGCCCGCTGATGCATGTGATCGCGGCCAAGGCGGTCGCTTTCAAGGAAGCGCTGGAGCCCAGCTTCAAGACCTATCAGCAACAGGTGCTGCGCAACGCAGAGGTGGTGGCGCAAACGCTGACAGAGCGCGGCTTGCGCATCGTCAGTGGCCGCACCGAGAGCCATGTGATGCTGGTGGACCTGCGCGCCAAAGGAATCACCGGCAAGGAAGCCGAGGCCGTGTTGGGCAGCGCGCACATGACCATCAACAAAAACGCCATTCCGAACGACCCGGAAAAGCCCATGGTCACCAGCGGCGTGCGCATCGGCACCCCCGCCATGACGACCCGCGGCTTCAAAGACGAAGAGGCCCGCGCCACGGCGCACCTGATTGCAGATGTGCTGGACGCGCCTAGGGACGAGGCCAACATCGCGGCGGTTCGCGCCAAGGTGAACGCGCTCACCGCGCGCTTCCCCGTCTATTCATGAGGCTGAATACATGAAATGCCCCTTCTGCAGCCACGCGGAGACGCAGGTGGTGGAGACGCGGGTGTCGGAGGACGGGGATTTCATTCGCCGGCGGCGTCAGTGCGGCGCTTGCGACAAACGGTTCACCACTTATGAGCGGCCAGAAGTCACCTTTCCGACGGTGGTGAAGAAAGACGGGCGGCGCATCGAGTTTGAGCGCGTCAAGCTCAAAGCCTCGATGACGCTGGCGCTGCGCAAACGCCCCGTCAGCACAGAACAGCTCGACTCGGCCATCGAGCGCATCGAAGAAAAGCTGCTCAACCTGGGGCAGCGAGAAATCCCCTCGCACCGGCTGGGCGAGATGGTCATGCGCGAGTTGAAGAAGCTCGACAAGGTTGCCTACGTGCGCTTTGCCAGCGTCTACCGCAGCTTCGAAGACATCGACGAGTTCAAGCTGCTGGTCGACGAAGTGCGCCGCTGAACGGGGTGAGGCCGGCTGCCACGGGGCGGCTTGGCACAGACTGGCCCAGCAGGGTCAAGACAGGCGTTGTCCGCCGGCACGGCTGCCGCACCGACCGCCTACGCAGAAACCACAGAGAATCCGCCACCGAACGGTTGCCACCGCAAGGTGTGAAGGAATTGGCACCCCTTTCGCCGTTCATCGCCCGCCCTTCGGCGTTCGTCGGGCCAGACCGTCAGCCACTGAACGGTTCCCATACCATCCCTTCAACTCCTTCAAAAAGGACTCTCCATGCGCGCTTCCCGAGGTTTTACGTTGATCGAACTGATGATCGTGGTCGCGATCGTCGGGATCTTGGCGGCCGTCACTTTGCCGGCCTATGGCCGGTACGTGCAACGGGCGCGCGTGGCCGAGGCCACGTCCGTCTTGGGCAGCATGGCCGTGCGCATGGAGCAGTTCTTCCAAGACAACCGCACCTACGTGGGCGCTTGCGCCAACGGCACAGTCGCGCCGTTGCCCAACCCGGTGGGGACTGGCGGGTCTGGTTTTGCGTTCACTTGCCCCACCCTCACGGCTGCAACCTACACGGTCACTGCCACAGGCACTGGTGGCATGGCGGGATTTGTCTACACCCTGAGTGCTGGTAACGCACGCGCCACCACCACGGTCGGCGCCGGGTGGCAAGGCGGCGGCGCCACCTGCTGGGTGACGCGGCCAGAGGGGTCTTGCTGATGTTCCGGCAACACGGCTTGTCTTTGGTGGAGCTGATGGTGGCCATCGCCGTGCTGGGAGTTTTGACTGCCTTGGCCGCGCCATCTTTTTTTGGCTACATCGAGAACAACAAAGTCCGTGCAGCAGCAGAGACGTTCACCTCCGGCCTTAACTTGGCCAGGTCCGAAGCCATCCGGCGCAACCGGGCTGTCGAGTTCGTTTTGACCGCGGCGGCCAACGCGGGCCCGGGTAATGTGAATGACATCAACCCGTCGGCCTCGGGTGGCAGCTGGGTGGTGCGGGCAGGCAATGACGCCGGGACGTTTGAGTTCATTGACGCGCGTCAGCTGGCCGAGTCTTCGGGACGCACAGACGGCACTTCATCGGTTCAGGTGGCGGGGGTGGACGCTGGTGGTACCGCCGTTTCGCTGATTCGCTTTTCGAGCATGAGCCGCACCAACCTGGGCCAGGAAGCGCGGTTCAATTTTTCCAATCCGACCGCGGGTGCCTGCGTGGCAGACACCCCTTCTGGCCCGATTCGATGCCTGCGCGCGCTGGTATCACCTTCCGGCCTGGTTCGAATTTGCGACCCCGCTGCCGCGGCTCCAGACACAAGGGCATGCTGACCATGAAACGACTCTCTGTCCAACGCCGCCATGCACAGCAGGGCATGGTGATCATCGAATCTTTGACAGCGCTGCTGATCTTTGCGCTGGGCATATTGGGCTTGATGGCCGTCATGACGGTGTCTGTCGTGGCGCAGTCTGACGGCCGGATTCGCGGAGACGCCGCAGCCTTGACGAACCGCATGGCGCAAGAAATTTGGCTCAATGCCGACCGCAGCAACAACGGGATCAACTTTGAAGCATCCCTGCAAGCCTTCCAGCACAACCCCGACGGAGACCTGACCAGCTGTGCTTTCTCGGGCGGCGCTTCGGCCAACCCTGCCGTCACCAACTGGGTCGCGGCCGTCACCGCTGGCGCATCGTCTCTACCCGGAACAGCTGCCAATCGTCACCAGATTCTGGTGAGCACCGGTGCCGGTGTTGACAACTTCAACCGGGTGACAGTCACCGTGTGTTGGCAAGGGCCCAACGATGTGGCCGCTCGCAGACACACCTTGGTCACGCTGATCAACTGAGGCGCCAAACATGAGCTGCATCACCCCTGTGAATCGCACCCGCCGACACCTGCGTCGGCAGATGACCGGCTTGAACCTGATCGAAGTCATGGTCGGTTTGGCGATCGGCATGATCGGCGTGGTCATCATCTTGCAGACCATGCAGTTTTTCGAGGCCCGGCAGCGCACGACCACTGGCGGAAGCGACGCTCAAGTGACGGGCACGCTCGCCATGTACGAGCTGGACCGGGACATCAAGCAGGCGGGCATGGGTTTCGGGCGGGCGGCCAGGGACGGCGCAGCACAGACCTACCTCGGCTGCACGGTCGATGCCTCTACGACAGCAACGGGCGATATCGACTTTCTCTTCACCCCGGTTTTCATCACGCAAGGCGCTGCAGGAGCGCCTGACCAGATCGATGTGCTGTACGGCAGCTCCCGGCTGTATGTGACGGGCCAGATCTTCGACGCAAGCCCTGGCCCGTTCAGCAAGACCACCCGCGTGATCGCTGGCTTTCAGCCGGGCGACCTGGTCGTCATTGCCGCTGAAACTGGCGGTCAATGTGCCCTTGCAGAGATCACTTCCAATACCAATGCAGACGGACGCACGCTGGAGCACGCCGCAGCTGCCGAGTACACCCGTGCTGCAGCCTACGGTGGCGATGAAGTGACGGCGCTCTACAACCCGGTGGGCGGCACAGGCACGGCTTTGCTCAGTGGGCAGCTGTTCAACCTGGGTTCACGGCCCGACGGTGGCAACAACGTGGCAGTTGCCACCTTGAATCGTTGGGCCATCGCCAACAACAGGTTGGTGCTCACCGACCGGCTCACCTCCGACCCGGACGCGCCAACGGTGACTGAAGTGGCAGAGAACATCATCAATCTTCAAGCGCAATACCTGATTGACGATGACAACGACTCGTCGACGGCGCTTGTTGTGTCCGACGTTGCTCCGGTGGCACCTGCCAATTGGAGCAACGTGCAGGCTGTGCGGCTTGCAGTGCTGGCGCGCAGCCGCCAGTACGAGGGCGAACGGGTCAACGGTGCCGTGGTGCAGGTGACGCCTGCAGCACCCACTTGGGCAGGCGGTGCATTTGTCATGACCAACATCGACGGCTCTGCCAGTGGCGCTGCAGATGGTTCAGCCAATGACTGGCGACAGTACCGCTACAGGGTTTATGAAAGCACCATCGTCTTGCGCAACATGATTTGGGGACTTGAATGAGCCAGCCTGTTGTTTCCCATCGGCCCCTTGGGGTCACACCGACATGGCCCAGGCACCGGGGCGGCCGGGCGCGCAGGCAGCACCGCCAGCAGGGTTTGGTGCTGTTGGTTGCCATCGTGGTCGTGGTCGCGATGACCTTGGGCGCTTACGCGATGTTGCGCTCTGCAGGCAACAGCCTGGCCATTTCGGGCAACGTCAGTTTTCAGCAGAACGCAACCTCGGTTGCCGACTTGGGCACAGAAGCAGCCCGCGCATGGGCGCTGAATGCGCTGACAACTGGCGGAGTGGGAGGGGCGATCAACGGTGCTGTGCTGGATGCAGACCAGGAGGACGAAGGCTACTTTGCCTCTTGGGGCGCGAACTTTGACCCCACGGTGGCAGGCGCCTGGGATCAGTCCGCTGAACTGGCGCTCACTGCCGACCAGCAGCGCGACCTGGGCGTGACGGGCGTGCGCTACGTCATCCACCGCATGTGCTCTCAAGTCGGTAGCGCCACTTCTGCCGGTCAGCAGTGTGTCGTGCCCGAAGGAATTTGCGTCAACGTTCCGGGCGTCGGGGGCTCACGAACGCTCAACGATTGCGCACTGCAACCTTTTTTCCGTGTGACAGCCCGAGTCGACGGACCTCGTAACACCCGCAGCTACACCCAGGTGTTGTTGTTTTTCTGAACCCAGGACTCACTCCTCATGAAATCAGCCATGAACACCATTCTTAGGCGCGCTTGCAGCAGTGGGCCTTG
This sequence comes from Comamonadaceae bacterium, assembly GCA_027483665.1. Classification (GTDB taxonomy): domain Bacteria; phylum Pseudomonadota; class Gammaproteobacteria; order Burkholderiales; family Burkholderiaceae_C; genus JAIXUC01. The sequence goes on from JAIXUC010000016.1 coordinate 29,377, forward strand.
GGCTTTGGCAGGCGCTTTGGCGCTGACTTCGCTAACGGCCATCGCCCAGTTGACCGATTTGTCAGACAAGCCGGTCACGAACATCACCACGGGCGTGGTCAAACCCAACATCATGGTGTTGGTGGACACCTCCGGGTCGATGAGCTACACGCACATGCCCGATGAGCTGGAAGGCCTGTCTGGGGCTATTCCCGCAGAAATGCCGGTGGGTTACCGCGCTTACCAATGCAACTCGCTGTACTACAACCCCAACGTTCAGTACAAGTTGCCCAAGGGTGCGGACGGAACCGATCTGCCCACTCCCAGTTTCACGTCAGCGCCTTACGACTACTACACCACCGGGACAACGGTCACGCGTAACCTGTCCAACAACTTTCAGGCTTTCGATGCCAGCACGCGCCGCAAGACCGACTCTGGCCTGACCACCGCCGGCGGCGCAAACGACGTTCCGGGCGCCGCGTACTACTACGTTTTCACGCCCACCTCGGGCAACCCGACGCTCCGATACAACCAGTTTCCCTGCACGGCACCTTACCGCGCCTCGGCCATGGATCCACCGGTGGTAACCGGCAGCAACGCCACATGGACTTGGAACCGCATCACGGTGTCAAGCACATCTGGGCCAGGCGGGGTCGACGAGCAGCAAAACTTCGCGATCTGGTACACGTACTACCGCACCCGCTTGGCCTTGTCCAAGAGCGGTCTGTCATTGGCTTTTCAGGGCCTGAGTGACCAATACCGCGTGGGCCTGATCACGTCGAGCCCGACCACCATCCCGGGAGCCGACTCGCAGGTGAGCGACGACAAGTTCCTCGCAGTCAGCGATTTCACCTCGACACACCGCAGCAACTGGTTCAGCAAGCTGTTTGGCTTGTCCGCTTCTGGCTCATCGCCGACCCGGGAGGCTTTGGCCCGGGTGGGCCGCTACTACGGCGGCAAGACGGACGGCATCAACCAAAACATGATCAACGGCACTACGAAGCCTGATCCGGTTCAGTACTCCTGCCAGCAGAACTTCACTTTCATGACCACGGACGGTTACTGGAATACCGCCAACGAATACGCAGGTCCCGTGAAGCTGGACGGCGTGACACGTGTCGGCCAACAGGACGGCGAGTTGTTCGACCCTGTGACGGGCACCAACGAATACACACCCTTCACCGTTTGGGACGGCGCAGTGGGCGGCTTTCGCAGAACGACCGACGTATCCAACGTGTACCGCTACGACTCCTGCGCAACTGGGCGGGTAGAGGTGGTCGAAACGCAGATCAGCGCCAACACGGTGCAAAACCGTGCCACGACCACCCGTGTGGAGCAAAGCACGGCGCAAACCCGGCAGTACACAAGGCTCGTCACTGAGAGCACCTTGCAGAACTTGCGCGGCACGTACCAAGAGCGTGCCGTCAGCACCCAGCAGCGCGAAAGCACCAACCAGATTCGCGAAAGCACCAACCAGAATCGGGAATCGGTGTCGCAAGTCAGGCGCGTGGTCACAGAACTTCGCCGCTCCACGGCACAGCGCTTGCGCAGTCAGACGCAAAACCTGGAGTCGGTGTACCAAGTGCGGCGTGTCATTACCCGCGACCGGGAAAGCACAACACAGCGCTTGCAAACGCGTACCCAGGTGCGCGAGTCGGTCGACCAGATTCTCGCGACGACGCAGCGGGACCGGGCGAGTACCTCCCAGATCACGGAGACCCTCACGCAGATTTCCCGAAGCACATCGCAACTGCAGCAAACCCGAACACAGACCCAGGAGCGCAAGGTTCAGCAGCGGCAGTACAACGGCGCGACCGAACAGGATTCGGCTGTTGCCACTTGCACGCCCAGCGGCATCATTGAGTGCTACACCGTCGATACCGGCTGGTACGCGGACGGTGGCTGTACAGCAGCGTCTGCAGGCGCGGGCAACAACTTCACCACCGTGACTTGCCAAACGGCGACGCTTCAAAACGCAGCTCCAGTGGCTTCGTGCACAGATACGGCCGGCGGCTCTGGCAACAACTGGACCACCACTACCTGCAACACCGCAACCACGGGCCCCACCTTGGTGGCTTCTTGCACCAACGCGGGTGCAGCCGCTGGCAACAATTTCACGGCCACCACCTGTTCGTCTTCTGTTGTCGGCCCGACCGGCGCCGCCAGCTGCACGCCCCAGTCAGCCAACTCAGGCAATAGCTTCACCACTCGCACCTGCAACACCGTTACCACCACCAACGTCGTGGTGGATACATGCAGTGCGCAGACAGCTGCTTCAGGCAACAGCTGGGTGAATCGCACTTGCAGCATAGAAACGCTGAGCACTGCAGGCGTGCAAACTTGCGTCGACACCAATGGCACCGGTCCCAACTTCATCGACACGCGCTGCACCACCATCGACACCAACGATGTGCCTGTTGCGAGTTGCGTTGCGCAAACTGGCAACGGCACCAACCAGTGGTTGACCCGCGCCTGTTCGCCCTCTCCGCTCAACACCCTCAACGCACCGGTTTCCAGCTGCACGGCCCAAACTGCTCAGTTGAGCAACCAGTGGACAGCCATCAGCTGTAGCAACAACAACACCACGGACGTCCGCGTGGCCACCTGCTCGGCCCAAACCGCGGCCGCAGGCAACAACTGGGTTGGCCGCACCTGCAACACGGAAAACGTGTCCAACGTTGGCGTGGAAACCTGTGCAGTGTCGAGCAACGTCGGTGCCAACTTCGACGACACCGCCTGCCCGGTTACCAACACCAGCAATGTTCCTGTCAGCGCTTGCGCGGCTCAAACTGGCGGCGCCGGCAACCAATGGCTGACGCGCACCTGCTCGAACAACAACACCAGCAATGTTCCGGTTGCCAGTTGCACTGCGCAGACTGCCGCCGCTGGCAACAGTTGGTTGGGCGTGACCTGTGCCAATAACAACACGGGGCCAACGGCCGTCGGCTCCTGCACTGCAGAGGGTGCGAATGCAGGGAACAGCTTCACCGCGACCACCTGCAACACCGTCACCGTCAGCGACGCCGGTGTGGCGGCTTGCACGCCGCAGACTCCCAATGCAGGCAACGGTTTCCAGACCATCACTTGCCCCGCCACCAATACCAGCAACGTGCCTGTAGCCACTTGCACGCCGCAAGTGGGTAATGCGGGTAACGGTTTCCTCACGCGCACATGCAGCCCAAACACCACCACCAATGTTCCGGTAGCTTCATGCACCACGCAGACTGCGAACGTGGGCAACAACTTCGTCTCGCGCACCTGCAACACCGCCAACACCGGTCCGACACCTGTTGCAGCCTGTACCTACCAAGCGCGCGCTGCGGGTAACAACTTCACGGAAACCACCTGCAGCACTGCCACCAACACGGTTGGTGTTCAGGCCTGTACGCCAGAAGCGGCCTCTTCCACGAACAGCTTCACAGCGATCACTTGTGAAGTCACCAACACATTGGCCACGCCAGCGGCGGTGCAAGTTTGTGCGCCGCAAACTGCGGCAGCAGGAAACCAGTGGATTCAAGTGAACTGCACGCAAGTGATCACCGACGACGTCGCGGTGGCTGCCTGTACAGAGCAGACGGCGACCGCCGGCAACAACTGGGTCACGCGTACTTGCGACACGGCAGAGTCGGCCAGAGCCGGCGTGCAAACCTGCACTCCAGTGGCCGCAGCGGCAGGCAATGGCTTTGTTGCAACCCTGTGCGACTCGGTCACTACCGGGCCAGCCGGTGTGGAGTCGTGTACTGCGGTTGCTGGCGGTGCGGGTAACAGCTGGGTTACCACCACCTGCAATCCCACGGTCTCAGGGCCCACGCCTGTCGCGTCTTGTACGCCACAGACGGCTGCTGCTGGCAACAACTGGACAGGCATCACCTGCGACCAGGTCACCACCGGGCCCACCTTGGTGGCTTCCTGCACCGCGGGCACGAGCGGCTCGTTTGTTCAGACCAGCTGCAGCACAGCGGTGACGATCAGCCCAACCTTCCCCTTGGCTGCCGATTGCACGGCGCAGTCGCCCAACGGAGGCAACAACTTCTTGCGCCGTCAGTGCAACCCGATCACGGGCAACAAGCTGCAGTACCGCGCAACGACTAGCGTCACAACACAGATCACCAGCGGCACGGCTTTGGTGGGTTCGCCCAACACCACGCAGACCGTCGGCAACTACACCGATGCCAACGCCATTTGCTACCTTCCCAACACCCAGCCAGCCTTGCCAGCAGCCGGCAGGCCAGGTGCTGGGCAACTGCCTCAGCCGGATGCGCCATTCCTGGCATGGCCAACGGTTGAGAACGTTTCAACACCCGTGGTTGGCGGCAGTGTCAACTCGTTGGCCGATGTAGCGCAGTACTACTACATCAACGACTTGCGCCCAGATCTGGACAACAACGTGCGTGCTGTTGGTAACGGCCTGGAGCAAGACCGCGCACCTTGGCAACACATGACGACCTTTGTCATGGGCTTGGGTGTGTCTGGTACCAAGACATTCAGCAAGACTTACAAAACGGACAACGTCGGAGACTTCCAGGACATCCGCACAGGCGCCAGCTACTGGCCGCAGTGGCCAGACCCCACCATCGCCGTCGGCGGTAATGGAAACTATGTCAGCCAGTCCAGCTACAACGATGGCCGTTCGATCGACGATTTCTGGCACACCGCCTCCAACGGTCGCGGGCAGTACTTCAGTGCTGCTGACCCAGACTCGGTGATTGACGGCGTGCAAGAAGCCCTCACGGCGATTGCCAGCGCCTCTGGTGCCGGCGGTGGCGCAGCCACCTCCACACTGACGCCCGTCGAAGGTGATAACGCCGCCTACCTGGCTGGCTTCACCACGGAAGAGTGGACTGGTGACGTCGAAGCACGCGGCATCGACCCCGTAACCGGGCTGTTGACGACCGCGGTGCGCTGGTCGGCACGCAGCAAGCTCAACTCCAAGGTCGGCGAAGCCTGCGACAACCGCAACATCTACTACTTCAACAGCACGGCCACCAACAAGTTGTCGCCCTTCACTTGGAACACCCGCCAATGTGACACGACGACGGGCCTGCCAACGGGCACCGCATCGACAGGCTTGACCAGCGCAGCGCAAGACTTCTTTGGTTCCGATGAAATCTTGGCGCTGAACTACCAGTTGCAGATGACGGCCACGCAGCGCACGGCTGCTGCAGGTGCCAATTTGGTGAACTTCTTGCGCGGCCAGCGCCAGCATGAAGGCTTTGGCCCAGAAGACGCCAGCAAGCTCTATCGGGATCGGGTGAGCGTTCTGGGCGATATTGTTAATTCGCAGCCCGCATTCGTGGGAGCGCCTTCCAACGGCTACCAAGACAGCGGCTATGCGGCTTTTAAAACAGCCCAAGCCAGCCGCGCACCTGTGGTGTACGTTGGCGCCAACGACGGCATGCTGCACGCGTTCAATGCGCCAGCCAGCCCGACCGACCCCAATGGCGGCGACGAGTTGTGGGCTTACGTGCCCAGCATGGTGATGGACGACCTCTACCAGCTAACCGAAATTGAGTACAACTCGCGGCACAAGTTCTTTGTCGACGGTTCCCCAGTGACGGGCGACGTTTATGACAACACCACCGGGTCTGAGGCCTGGAAGACCATCTTGGTCTCTGGTCTCGGCAAGGGCGGACAGGGCTACTTCGCCATGGACATCACTGACCCGACCACGCCTAAAGCGCTTTGGGAGTTCAAGCTGGGAGCCTGCTATGGCGGCTCTCCGCAGAACACTGATTGCCACCTCGGGTACAGCTACGGGCAACCCATCATCACCAAGCTCGGCGGCACTGGCAGCGATGCAGGAACGTGGGTGGTTTTGGTGACTTCAGGGCTCAACAACGTGCCGCCTTACAGCCCTTCGGGCGATGGCAAGGGTTACCTGTACGTATTGAACGCCGCCAATGGGCAGATCATGTACCGCATTGCTACCGGCGCCGGCAGCACCACCCAGCCAAGCGGCTTGAAAGAGCTCAACATCTATGTGACCAACAGCGGCATCGACAACACCGTCGAGCGGGTTTACGGTGCTGACATGCTCGGCAACGTCTGGCGCTTTGACGTCAACGGCACCCTCAGCGACGCCACGGGTGATCCCAATGAAAGCAGCACCAGCGCGAGAGACGCAGTGGCCATCGCCAAAGCCTTGGACGAAGCTGGTGTGGCACAGCCCATCACCGCCCGTCCCCTGATTGCCGAATTCAACGGCAGAACGTTGATCTTGGTGGGAACTGGCCGCTTGATTGGAGTCACCGACCTGACCGATACGCAGACGCAATCTTTCTACAGCTTCGTGGACACGCTGGCCAACAGCACCGCCTACAGCAACTTGCGCAACCAGCTCAAGCCAGTGACGCTGACTGCCAACGGCGCTGGCACAGAACGCACCGTCGCTTGCACCGGCACCGATGCACAGTGCGCGTCCAACCAAGGTTGGTTCGTCGACCTGCCGGACCCGGGTGAGCGTGTCAATGTCAATCCGCTGATCGCACGCGGCACGGTAGCGTTCACGACCAACGTGCCCGATTCCTCGGCTTGCAGCACCGGTGGTTATGCGTGGATCAACTTCCTCGATGTGCTCACTGGTTTGGCTCCGTCGACGAGTCCTGGCGGGGTCGGTTCCAACCGGCTTGGCAATGCGCTAAACGTCGGTTTGGGTGCGATCCGCATCGGCAACACCATCCGATTCCTGGCGCGTGACTCTTCTGGCGCGGGTTCGGGCGGCGTGATTCCCGGTAGCCAGCCAGCCCCTGCTGGTAGACGTATCAGCTGGCGCGAGATCATCGCGCGCTGATTTGGCATGGGGCCTGCCCGCAGCGCGGGCAGGCTCTGGGCTGAAGAAACCGAATAGGCTCGCCCAAGAGAACTCTCTCGAGCAATCGATGTTCGCCACTGCTCCACAAAAATGGGCTGCTGCTGCGTCCGTTGCAGTTCATGCAGTTTTTTTGATAGGGGTGGCGGGCCCCGTGCTGCTCAGCGCAGGTGCTGAGCAGTCGACAGTTTTTAAGGCGGGGCCGATGGCCAGCCGCTTGTTGCAATCGAGTGTCGCCAGCGTTGAGCCGGCCAATCCGGGGGCGGACAGCTTGCAGGGGACAACGTCGCCCTCTGAGCGCACGATGGTCCAGCCAACGCCCACAACCAATGCCGAAGTGCCCAGACAGAAGTTGGACTCTGGTGCTTCGCCATCTTCGCCAGCCAGCCTTCCACTGAACACAGATCGCCTGCCGCCAGCCGCCAACTATTCCACGCCGCAAGCGCCAAAAGCGCCTGAGCCTGAAGCTGCACCCCCGTCTGCCTATTCGGGGTACCGTGACGCGCAGCTAGACCCTCCACCCCGGCCGATTGACGTACCCGACCCCATCTACCCTGAAGAGGCAGGCCAGCGTGAAGGGGTCGTGGTGTTGAGGCTCTACATCGGAGCTGACGGCAAGGTAGACCGTGCGGTCGTGGTTCGAGCCGTTCCGCCAGGGCTGTTTGAGAGGTCAGCACTCACCGCGTTCGCGCAGGCCAGGTTTACCCCGGGCTACTATTTGGGCGTGCCCGTACCCAGCCAAATCACCATCGAGCTCAACTACACCCCCACCAACCGCGGCGGCAACGTCTCTGGCCAAGGGGCTGTCCGTTGAGTGGGGCGCTACCCGCGCCCTGGGACACCGTGCTGGCCTTGGCCGAGCGCGCCATGGGCCTGTCAGAGCCCAACCCTCGGGTGGGTTGCGTCATTCGGACTGACACGCGCGTCATCGGCCAAGGCCACACCCAGCAGCGCGGGGGGCCGCACGCCGAAGTGATGGCTTTGGCCGATGCGCGCGAGCGTGGGCATTCGCTGCGCGGGGCCGAGGTGTTTGTGAGCCTGGAGCCTTGTGCCCACGTGGGGCGCACGCCGCCTTGCACACAGGCGCTCATCCATGCTGGTGTGGGCCGGGTGTGGGTGGCGCTGTTGGACCCGAACCCGCTGGTGTCGGGCCAGGGCGTGGCGCAGTTGCGCGCAGTGGGCATTGCGGTGGAGGTGTTGCCGGTGGACAGCCCGGTGGCGCTGGCGGCGCGTGCTTTGAACATCGGTTTCTTAAGCCGCATGGTGCGCGGCTTGCCTTGGGTGCGGCTGAAAGTGGCGGTTTCTTTGGATGGCAAAACCGCCTTGCCCGATGGCAGCAGCCAGTGGATCACCGGGCCCGCTGCACGTGCAGACGGCCACGCTTGGCGCGCGCGTGCTGGCATGGTGCTCACGGGGGTGGGCACGGTGTTGGCCGATGACCCGCTGCTGACCGTGCGCGAATACGCGGTGGCCCGCCAACCGGCGCTGGCGGTGCTGGACAGCCAACTGCGCACGCCGCCTTCTGCACGCCTGTTCGCGGCTGAGCGGCGCATCACGTTCCTGCACGCGGACCCGGCAGGCCTGCCGCCTGAAGATGCGGCCGCCATGGCGGTGCGCGCTGCGGCACTCCAAGCCAAGGGCGCGCAGTTGGTCAGCGCAGGTGCCCACGGCGGGGTTGATCTGGCACTCATGCTGCGCTGGATAGCCACACAAGAAGTCAACGAGTTGCATGTGGAGGCCGGGCCCCGGCTCAACGGCGCGCTGCTGGCCGCTGGTTTGGTGGACGAGTTGCTGGTCTACATGGCGCCGCGCCTGCTGGGCGCCGGGCGCGACTTGGCTGCCTTCGGGCCGCTGGCTAGCTTGTCTGATGCGCCTTCGCTGCGCTGGACAGACACCACGCCCGTGGGCGACGACTTGCGGCTGCGCGCCGTGGTGGCGCAGCGAGACAGCTTCTGAGGCGAAAATGCGCCCATGTTTACCGGCATCATCACCGGCGTGGGGCGCATCGCCGCCGTGCACGACCTGGGCTCCTCCTCGCAGCACGGCAAACGCCTGAGTGTGCAAACGCCTGCGGGCTACCTCGACGACGTGGGCCTGGGCGACTCGATCGCCATCAACGGCGCTTGCATGACCGTCACCTCGCTTGACATCGCGCAAGGGCTTTTCACCATCGACGTGTCAGCCGAGTCGCTGGCCTGCACCAGCGGGCTCGACATCGCTGGCACCGTCAACCTGGAGAAAGCTTTGCGCGCCGCAGACCGCCTGGGCGGCCACATCGTCAGCGGCCATGTGGACGGCGTGGGCCAGGTCACCCACTTCGCAGCGGTTGGCGAGAGCTGGCGGCTGGACGTGCTGGCCCCACCGGAGCTGGCGCGATTTTTGGCGTTCAAAGGTTCGATCACCGTGCAAGGCGTGAGCCTCACGGTCAACAGCGTGGCCGATTCGCCGCAAGGCTGCACCGTCAGCATCAACCTCATTCCGCACACGCTCACGCACACCGCTTTGGGTGAGCTGGCAACAGGCCAGCGCGTGAACCTGGAAATTGATTTGATGGCGCGCTATGTCGAGCGCATGCTGTCTTTGAGCGGCTCTTTCGCCAGCATCGGGCCCAAGCCCATGAACCCAACCCACCCCGCCTGAGGCACCTTTCATGAATGCACCACACAACGCAGTTCAAGGCGCAGCGAATGAAGCCCACCGTGGTGCGCCCAGCTTGGGGCCGGTGACCATTTCGCCAGTGGAAGACATCGTGGCCGAAATAAAGGCGGGGCGCATGGTGATCTTGGTCGACGAAGAAGACCGGGAAAACGAAGGCGACCTGGTGCTGGCAGCAGACCATGTGAACGCGCAAGCCATCAACTTCATGGCGCGCTTTGGTCGCGGGCTCATTTGCCTCACGCTCACACGCGAGCGCTGCGAACGCTTGCAATTGCCGCCCATGGTTTCTCGCAACGGCACCAAACATGCCACGGCTTTCACCGTGTCCATTGAAGCAGCGCAGGGTGTCACCACCGGCATTTCTGCGGCAGACCGTGCGCGCACGGTGCAAGCCGCAGTCGCAGCACAGGCACAAGCCAGCGACTTGGTGCAACCCGGCCACATCTTTCCGCTGCAAGCAGTGGACGGGGGTGTGCTGATGCGCGCAGGCCACACCGAAGCGGGTTGCGACTTGGCCGCCATGGCGGGTTGCTCGCCAGCAGCGGTCATTTGCGAAATCATGAAGGACGACGGCACCATGGCGCGCCTGCCTGACCTGCAGCTGTTCGCAGCCGAGCACGGTCTGAAGATCGGCACCATCGCCGACCTGATCGAACACCGCAGCCGTGCCGAGTCGCTCATTGAACGTCTGGGTCAGCGCCCGCTGAACACCGCTTGGGGCAGCTTCGAGGCGCACGCCTTCCGCGATTTGCCCGCCGGTGGCCTGCACTTGGCTTTGGTGCGCGGCCAATGGGCACCCGATGAAGAAGTGGCGGCGCGCGTCCACGAGCCGCTGTCCGTGTTGGACGCCCTCGAAGTCGGGCGCAGCATGCACTCTTGGAGCCTGGACGCCAGCCTGCAGCGCGTGGCGCAAGACGGGCGCGGCGTGGTCGTGCTGTTGAATTGCGGCGAGAGCGCAGAGCAGTTGCTGGCCCAGTTCGAGGGCCGTGCGCGCTCTGCACAAGCGCCCGAGCGCGGCCGCATGGACCTGCGCACCTACGGCGTGGGCGCACAAATTCTTCGCGAGTGCGGAGTGCGCCGCATGCGCCTGATGGGCAACCCCCGGCGCATGCCCAGCATGGCAGGCTATGGCCTGGAGATCACCGGCTACCTCAGCGCCTGAAGCCAGCGACTCTGCGCTTTTTTCATGTCTGCCTCAGCCGCTCTTTGAGCAGCCAACGCACCAACCCCGCCGATTCATCGGCACAACGATAGACAGGACAAACCGTGTTTGGTGCAGACAAAGGAACCCCCAGCGAAGAGCGCCGCCTCGATGGGCGCAAGCTCTACATCGGCGTCGTGCAAGCCCGCTTCAACGCGCACATCACCGATGCGCTGACCCAAGCCTGCTTGGCCGAATTGGCGGCCTTGGGCGTGCCCGAGCGGCACATCACCCACATCACCGTGCCCGGCGCACTGGAAGTGCCGCAAGCGCTGCAAGCCTTGGCCGAGCAAGAGAAGTTCGACGCGCTCATCGCCCTGGGCTGCATCATCCGCGGCGAAACCTACCACTTCGAACTGGTGGCCAACGAATCGGGCGCGGGCGTGAGCCGCGTGGCGCTCGACTACCACCTGCCCATAGCCAATGCCATCCTCACCACCGAAGACGAGGCCCAGGCCATTGCCCGCCAGACCGACAAAGGCCGCGACGCTGCGCGTGTGGCTGTCGAGATGGCCAACCTGATGGACGAGCTGTCATGAGCATCAAAGCACCCCGTAGCCGCGCCCGCGAGTTCGCACTGCAAGCCCTCTACCAACACTTGGTGGGCCACAACGAGCCAGCGGCCATCGACGCCTTCACGCGCGACCTGACAGGCTTCAACAAAGCCGACGCCGTCCACTACGACTTGCTGCTGCACGGCTGCATCCGCGAGGCCGATGCGCTGGACGCGCTGATCTTGCCCAAGCTCGACCGCAAGCTGGCGGAGATTTCGCCCATCGAGCGCGGCGTCATGTGGATCGGCGTGTTCGAGTTGCTGCATTGCCCCGACGTGCCTTGGCGCGTGGTCTTGAACGAGTGCATCGAGCTGGCCAAGTCTTTCGGTGGCACCGATGGCCACAAATATGTGAATGCGGTGCTCAACGGCGTGGCACCTAGCGTGCGGGCAGCAGAGGTTCAACAAGACCGCCAACGCGCCGCGCTGTCGCCTCGCGCACAACGCGCACCCGAACCCGACGCGGCATGACGCAACGCCCCGGCTTGCGTATTTCTGGCCGGGCCGGGCGCACCCAGCCCTTTCATGTGATGGAAGTGGCCAAAGCCGCGTCTGCCATCGCCGAGCGGGTGCAGGGCAGCGAGCGTCCGATGATTTTTCTGAACATCGGTGAGCCAGACTTCACCGCGCCGCCGCTGGTGCAACAAGCCGCCATCGAGGCCATTGCGCAAGGCCGTTCGCAATACACCCCGGCGACGGGCCTGCCTGCGCTGCGCGAGCGCATCAGCGGCTGGTACGCGCAGCGCTTCGGTTTGCAGGTGCCGGCTTCGCGCATCGTGGTCACAGCCGGTGCATCGGCTGCGCTGCAACTGGCTTGCCTGGCTTTGTTCGAAGCCGGCGACGAGGTCTTGATGCCAGACCCAGGCTACCCCTGCAACCGCCAGTTTGTAGCCGCTGCCGACGCACTGGCCGTGCCGCTGCCCACCAACGCGCAGCAACGTTTTCAGCCCAGCGCAGCACAAGTGCGTGCGGCCTGGACGCCCGCCACCCGCGGCGTGTTGCTGGCCACCCCTGCCAACCCCACCGGCACATCCATTGCACCCGAGGTGCTGCGCGAGATTCATCAAGTGGTGCGGGCAAAAGGCGGCGTGACGGTGGTCGATGAAATCTATCTGGGCCTGAGCCACGACGAGCGCTATGGCCAGACCGCGCTGGCCTTGGGCGAAGACATCGTCTGCATCAACAGTTTTTCCAAGTACTTCCACATGACGGGCTGGCGCCTGGGTTGGCTGGTGCTGCCGCCCGAGCTGGTGGCCCCCGTCGAGCGGCTGGCCCAGCACCTGTTCATTTGCCCCAGCACCATCGCCCAACATGCGGCCCTGGCCTGCTTCGAGCCCGAGAGCCTGGCCGAATACGAACGCCGACGTGCCGAGTTTCGGGCGCGGCGCGACGCCTTCATTCCGCGCCTCAACGCCATGGGGCTGCATGTGCCCGTCATGCCAGACGGCGCTTTCTACGCTTGGGCCGACTGCAGGCAAGCTTGCCAGCGCCTGGGTCTTGCCGGCAGTTGGGAGCTGGCCTTTGCGTTGATGGAACAAGCCCGAGTGGCCGTGACGCCGGGGCGCGACTTTGGCGCGCAAGACACCGAACACTTCATTCGGTTTTCAACCGCCAACGACATGGGCCAACTCATGGCTGCAGCAAACCGCCTGCAAGCCCTGCTGGCCTGATGCACACACCCCGGCCATGACGCTGCCCGTACCGCAAGCCTTCCCACCAGCTTCTTTCCACTGGCCCGTTCGGGTTTACTGGGAAGACACCGATGCAGGCGGCATCGTGTTCTATGCCAACTACCTGAAGTTCTTCGAGCGCGCACGCACCGAGTGGCTGCGCAGCCTGGGCGTGCAGCAGCAGGCCCTGCGCCAGCGGCACGGCGGCTTCTTCGTGGTCGCAGAAACCAAGGTGCGCTACTTGCACAGCGCCCGGCTCGACGACCAACTGCAGGTGAGCGCCGACATCACACAACTTGGCCGAACCAGCCTGAGCCTGCGCCAGCAAGCCTGGCTTGCGTCCGGGCAGCCGCCCCGCCTGCTGTGCGAGGGCGACATTCGCATCGGCTGGGTCGAAGCAGACAGCCTGCGCCCCACCCGAATGCCCGCCGAGCTGTGGGGAACCTTGCAAGGCACCCTGCCCTCTACCAGCCCATCCGCCAACACGCCTTCCAAGCCAGCCTTTCACACCTCACCATGACCCAAGACCTGTCGATCCTGCAACTTGTGCTCAACGCCAGTTGGGTGGTGCAAGCCGTGATGCTGCTGCTGCTGGGCGTGTCGGTGGCCAGCTGGGCCGCCATCTTTCGCAAGGTGTTTGCGCTGGGGCGCATGAAGCGCCTGAACGACGACTTCGAGCGGGAGTTCTGGTCGGGCACCAGCTTGTCGGACTTGTTCGCCACGGCGGGGCGGCGCGCACAAGAAGCGGGGCCCATGGAGCGCATCTTCGCCAGCGGCATGCTGGAGCTGCAAAAGCTGCGCGAGCGGCGCATCACCGACACCGCCTCGCTGCTCGACGGCGCGCGCCGCGCCATGCGCGCCAGCTTTCAGCGCGAGCTCGACGCGATCGAGTCCAACCTGTCGTTCTTGGCCTCGGTCGGCTCGGTCTCGCCCTATGTGGGTTTGTTTGGCACGGTCTGGGGAATCATGCACGCCTTCACCGGACTGGCGAGCCTGCAGCAAGTGACGCTGGCCACCGTTGCGCCGGGTATTGCAGAGGCCCTGGTGGCCACAGCCATTGGCCTGTTTGCGGCCATTCCAGCTGTGGTGGCCTATAACCGCTTCGCGCGTGACATCGACCGCGCCGCCATTCGCATGGAGAGCTTCATGGAAGAGTTCTCCAACATCTTGCAGCGCCACTTGGGCAGTTCCAGCGCACCGCGCTGACTCTGCCGACACCAGCTGCACAGAGCACAGAAAGCGTAAGCCATGCCAGCCGTCACCAGCCGCCGAGGTCGCCGCACCATCAACGAAATCAACATGGTGCCCTTCATCGATGTGATGCTGGTGCTGCTGATCATCTTCATGGTGACGGCACCGCTCATCACGCCCAGCACCATCGACTTGCCCAGCGTGGGCAGCGCCAACCGGCAGCCCGACCAGGTGGTTCAGGTCATCGTGGGCAAAGACGGCGGGCTGCAGATCAAGGCCGACAGCAACCCTGCCCGCACCATCGCGCTGCCCGCCTTGGCCGACGCGGTACGCCGCGCGCAAACAGGGCAAGCCAACAGCGCGGTGGTCATCAGCGCCGACCGCAGCGTGGCCTACGAACGTGTGGTGCAAGTCATGGACACGCTGCAACGCGCGGGTGTGCAGCGCGTGGGCTTGTCGGTGCAACTGGCCAACTGAGCGCGCCACGTTTCGCAGCACAACATGAACACCGCAACGCAACGCCTGCTGTTGGCACCGCCTGCGCCGCCAGGCCAGGGGCGGGCCTGGCTGCTGGCGCTGTTGGCCCATGGTCTGCTGCTGGCTGCACTCACCTGGGGCGTGGCTTGGCAACACGAGTCCAAGCCCGTGGTGGCAGAAGCCGAGTTGTGGTCGCGCGTGCCACAGGCCGCTGCACCTCGTGAACAGGCGGCGCCCACACCGCCGCAGGTGACACCAAGCCCGCCGCAAACACGGCCAGCGCCAGTGGCGCCACCCACGCAGCCCGACATCGCCACGCAACGCGCACGGGAGCGGGCACAGCAGCTGGAACGCGAAAGAGCGCTGGCGCAGCAGGCCCAACAGCGTGCGGCTCAAGAGCGTGCAGCCCAACAACGCGCCGAGCAGGAAGCCCAACGCCAACGCCAGCAGAGCGCGCAGCAAACGCAACGCTCGCAGCAGCAGGCCGATGCCCGCAGGCAAGAGCAAATGCGCGAAGAAAACCTGCGCCGCATCGCAGGCTTGGCCGGGGCCAGCGGCAGCGCTTCGGCCACGGGCAACGCCCAACAGTCCAGCGGGCCATCAGCCACCTACGCCGGGCGCGTGGTGGCGCGCATCCGGCCCAACATCATCTTCACCGACAACCTGCCGGGCAACCCGCTGGCCGAGGTCGAGGTACGCAGCTCACCGGACGGCACCATCCTCAGCCGGCGCATCATCCGCGGCAGCGGCAACCTGGCCTGGGACGAAGAAGTGCTGCGCGCCATCGACCGCACCGCCGTGCTGCCACGCGACACCGATGGCCGCGTGCCCTCGCCCATGGTGATTGGCTTTCGGCAGCGGGATTGATGCGCTTTGACGGCTGCCAGCCCACATCGGCCAGCCACGCAAGGCATTGCTGTTCGAGCTGGTCTTGCGCCATGCGCCTGGCGCCTGTTTATGTCTCGCTGGCCAACAGTTCGACGTAGGCCGCGTAGCTGAACAGGCGGTTCTTTTTCTGGCCGGTCAGCTCGGTCAACATTCCCAACTCTTGCAACAACTTCACCGCGGCGGTGGCCGTGGGGAAGGTGGTATCCAGCTTTTGGCGCGCCTGCTCGATGGTGAAGCGTGGCATCAGCGGCAGCAGCTCGAACAGGCGCAGTGCCACTGCCCCCACGCGCGGCGCGGCCAACAAGCGCTTGCGGTCGGCATTGATGAGGCTGGCCATCGCGACGATGCTGCGCTCGGCGTCGGTGGCAGCGGCCTCCACGCCATCGAGGAAGAAACCAACCGAGCCTTCCCAGTCGCCCTCGGTGCGCACTGCGGACAGCCGCCGGTAGTACTCGGCCTGATGCTGCTTGAGGTAGCCGCTCAGGTAGACCAGCGGCTCGGGCAGCAGCCCCCAAGCCTCCAGCAGCGCCGCTACCAGCAGACGGCCGATGCGCCCGTTGCCATCCAAGAAGGGGTGGATGGTCTCGAACTGCACATGCACCAAGGCCACCCGCACCAGTGGGGGCAGAGGCGCCAGGGCATGCGCGGGGTCGTGAATGAAGCGTTCCAGATCGGCCAGCAACCCCGGCACCTGGTCTGGCGGCGGCGGCACGAAGACGGCACGCGCTGGCCGCGACCCGCCAATCCTATTCTGGCTGCGCCGCAGCTCACCCGGCTGCTTGCCCGTGCCACGCACACCATCGAGCAGCAGGCGGTGCGCATCGCACAACAGTCGCACCGAGATCGGCAAACCCACCGGGCTGCGCAGGTGCTCACGCACCAAGCGAAAAGCGCGCAGGTAATTGGTGACCTCCTCCACATCGGCCGTATTGGTCAGCACCTGGCCAGCTTCGTCGTCGAACAAATCAGCCAGCGTGGCCTGCGTGCCCTCGATCTGCGACGTCAGCAGCGCTTCTTTGCGGATGGCGCTGTAGAGCAACCAGTCCACCGAAGGCACCAAGCCGGCCACGCCGCCCAGCCGAGACAGGGCCATCTCGGCGCGGTGGTTGGCTGATGCGTAGTTGTCAGCGACCAGCGGCGGGCGGGCGGGCGGCAAGGCATGCGGCACGAAAGCACGCACCGCCTCGCCCAGCGTGGTGGTGGTGACGTAGGTGCCGGTCGTGCGCATGGTGTGAAAGCTGGCTTGAGCAGCCGACAGCCATGGTAAAGCCATCTTTAATTTATGGGAAGCCTGTGAAAGCAGGCCAAATCAGGTTGGGACTTGTCGAACAAGAACAGAACGCTTCACGGAGCAGACCACCCTGCCAGACCACTGCTTGGGTGGATGGGTGAATGGATGGGTGAAAACGAAAAAGCGGCCCGGAGGCCGCTTGGTTGCTAGATTTCTGGCGGAGAGGGTGGGATTCGAACCCACGGTACCTTGCGGTACGCCTGATTTCGAGTCAGGTACATTCGGCCACTCTGCCACCTCTCCTGGTCGCTTTGGCGCAAGCCGCGCAGTATAGCCAGCGGGTTTTGGCCCAGCGGCCCCAACGCTCGCGGTGCCAGCCGAGCTGGCTTCAGGGCGAGAGCTTTTGCAGGCCGCCCATGTAGGGCTGCAAGGCGGCTGGGATGCTGATGCTGCCGTCCGCGTTCTGTCCGTTCTCCAACACCGCCACCAAGGTGCGGCCCACCGCCAGGCCAGAGCCGTTCAGGGTGTGCACCCACTCGTTTTTGCCCGCCGCGTTTTTGAAGCGTGCTTGCATGCGCCGCGCCTGAAAGGCTTCGCAGTTGGATACCGAGCTGATCTCGCGGTAGGTGTTCTGTGCGGGCAGCCAGACCTCCAGGTCGTGCGTGCGGGCTGCGCCAAAACCCATGTCGCCAGTGCACAGCAACAGCACGCGGTAAGGCAGCTCCAGCTTTTGCAGGATGGCCTCTGCGTGCCCGGTCATCTCTTCCAAAGCCTGGGCGCTGCGTTCGGGGTGGACGATTTGCACCATCTCCACTTTGTCGAACTGGTGCTGGCGGATCATGCCGCGCGTGTCGCGCCCGGCGCTGCCTGCCTCGGAGCGAAAGCATGGCGTGTGGGCGGTGTAGCGAATGGGCAAGTCGGCCTCGGCCAGCACGGTGTCGCTGACCAAGTTGGTGAGCGTGACTTCGGAGGTGGGGATGAGGTAGAGGCTTTCATCTCCGAACGGCACTTTGAACAAGTCCTCTTCGAACTTGGGCAACTGCCCGGTTCCTGTGAGTGCCGAAGACCGCACCAGGTAAGGCGTGTAGCACTCGGTGTAGCCGTGCTCTTGCGTTTGCACGTCCAGCATGAATTGCGCCAGTGCCCTGTGCAAGCGGGCGATGCCGCCCTTCATCACCGTGAAGCGCGCGCCAGAGAGTTTCACACCGGCTTCAAAGTCCAGGCCCAGCGGTTCTCCCAGGGCGACGTGGTCGCGGATGGGGAAGTCAAAAGCCCTGGGGTTGCCCCAGGTGCGCAACACCACGTTGCCGCTTTCGTCAGCGCCCACGGGCACTTCGTCTTGCGGCAAGTTGGGCAGAGCCATCAGCAGGGTGTGCATCTCTTCTTGCAAGGCGCCGAGGCGTGTCCCGGAGCGCTCCAACTCGTCTTTCAGCCCGGCCACTTGGGCCATCACCGCCGCCACGTCGCCGCCTTGGGCTTTGATCTGCCCGATCTGCTTGGACAAGCTGTTGCGGCTGGCCTGCAGCTCTTCGGTGCGCGTTTGCAGCGTCTTGCGTTCGGTCTCCAGCGCACGGAACGCTGGCTCATTCAGGAAAGTCTGGGGGCTCTTGCGGCGATTCAGCCGATCGAGCACGCCGTCAAGGTCGCGGCGCAGTTGGTTGATGTCCAGCATGGCGCGGGATTCTAGGCAGCGCGCCGCATCAAGACTCGGCGGGGTCTGCCGCTTCAGCGTCCAACTTCAGACCCTTGGGCAGCGGGAACTTCACGGTCTCTTGAATGCCGTCCATCTTGCGCACCGACAAAGCGCCCAAGGCGCGCAGCCGGTTGATGACTTGCTGCACCAACACATCGGGCGCAGAAGCACCGGCGGTCAAGCCCACGCGGGCTTTGCCGTGCAGCCACTCGGCGCGCAACTCGTCGGCGCTGTCGACCATGTAGCTCTCGGTGCCCAGCTTGCGCGAGACCTCGCGCAAACGGTTGCTGTTGGAACTGGTCGGGCTGCCGACCACGATCACCACATCCACGTTGGGTGCCATGATCTTGATGGCGTCTTGCCGGTTTTGTGTGGCGTAGCAAATGTCTTGCTGCTTGGGCTCGCGCACCTGCGGAAAGCGCGCCTTCACGGCAGCCGCGATCTCGGCTGCGTCGTCCACGCTGAGCGTGGTTTGGGTGACCACGGCCAAACGCTCGGTCTGCGATGGCTGAATGCGCGCCACATCGGCCACGTCTTCGACCAAGTGAATGCCCGAATCCAGCTGGCCCATGGTGCCCTCCACTTCGGGGTGCCCCTTGTGGCCGATCATGATGAATTCATAGCCCTCTTTGGCCAGCTTGGCCACTTCCACGTGCACCTTGGTGACCAGCGGGCACGTGGCATCGAATACAGAGAAGCCCCGCGCCTGGGCTTCGGCCTGCACCGCCTTGCTCACACCGTGTGCAGAGAACACCAGCGTGGAGCCAGGCGGCACATCGGCCAGGTCTTCGATGAAGATGGCGCCCTTGGCCTTGAGGTCGTTCACCACATAGGTGTTGTGCACAATCTCGTGGCGCACGTAGATGGGCGCGCCGAATTTGGTCAGGGCGCGCTCGACTATTTCAATCGCGCGGTCGACACCCGCGCAAAAACCGCGAGGTTCCGCGAGGATGATTTCTTGTGGCAGTTGTACAGCGCTCATAGCACCCCGATCAGTTGCACTTCGAAGGTCACGGGCTGGCCGGCCAGTGGGTGGTTGAAATCGAACAAGACAGCGCCTTCGGCGTCTGCAGCAGCAGTGCGCACCTGCTGCACTGCCCCGGCGTAACTGCTCAGGCCGTCTGGTGTGGGGAACTGCACCACGTCGCCCACCGAGTAGTTTTCCTGGGGGTCGCCGAGTTGGTCGAGCAGCTTGCGTGCCACCCACTGAACCATGTCGGCACTGCGCTCGCCATAGGCCACACCGGCCGGAATGTCGATGGTGGCGTGGCTGCCCTCCTGCATACCCAAAAGGCGCTCCTCAATGCCGGGCGCCAACTGGCCCGTGCCCATGCTGAGGGTGGCGGGCTTGTCGCCAAAGGTGTTGATGATCTCGCCCTGGGGGCCACAAAGGCGGTAATGAAGGGTGAGAAAGCTGCCTGCTTGAACAGTCGTCATATGCAACCCGGAATAGAGCTGCGTATTGTCATGCATGCCCTTCAAAGACCTGCCCGCAGAGAGCCGCCCCCGAGAGAAGTTGTTGCAACGCGGTGCAGCCGCCCTGAGCGATGCAGAGCTGCTGGCCGTGCTGCTCAGAACGGGGCTGCCGGGCAAGGACGTGCTGCAACTCGCAGACGACTTGCTGGCACGCACCCACCAGGGCACCAGCGGCATCGCGGGCTTGTTGCAGGCCGAGCCCGCATCGCTGCGTGGCATCAAAGGCCTGGGGCCGGCCAAGCGGGCCGAGCTGTTGGCCGTGATGGAGCTGGCACGCCGAGCCTTGGCGCAGACCCTGCAAACCCGCGAGGTGTTCGACAACCCGCAATTGGTGGCGCACTACCTGCAGCTGAACTTGGCGGCGCACCCGCACGAGGTGTTTGCGGTGCTGTTCCTCGACAGCCAGCACCGCCTGCTGGCCTTCGAAACGCTCTTCCGTGGCACACTCGATCA
>JAIXUC010000019.1 GCA_027483665.1 Comamonadaceae bacterium
AACGCCTCGGGCGGCAAGCTGAAAGAGCCGCCGGTGCCGGCACCGAAAGAGGAAAAGGCCGCTCAGTAAGCGGCCGCACGGTCGGCCTGTGGCCGACCCGCTGATCAATCCCGGTTGCGACCGGGATTTTTTTCGTCTGCAGCGTGGCCGGGCGCCGCAACGGTGTCGCGGCTCAGCCATCGTTGCAGCAGCGCGAGGGCTGCCGCGCCGCCGCCGGCCAGCAGCAGCGCGCGGCGCATCCAGCGCCCGAGCGTGCCGCCGCGCAGCAGCCAGGGCAAGGCGGCCAGCAACAGGCGAGTTCCGCGGGTGGTCAGTCCTGCGCCCAGCGCGGCGGGCAACGACACTGCCGGCAGGCCGCCGCGCATGGCAGCACGCAGACCTTGCCGAGCCTCGGTCAGATCCAGCCGATGCAACTGCGCTTCGAGCAGCAGCAGTTTCTTGCGCGCCTCGCGCGGCGTGTCGGGCCGGTTCACCGGCCCTCCTCCGGCGCGGTGCCGAACAGCGCTTCGCGGTCCTTGCGCAATTCGGCCAGCGTGACGGGCAGGCCGACCCGGCCTTCGGCGAGGATGCGGCGCGCACGCTGCAGCAGCAGCCAGGCCAGCACGCCGTAGGCCAGCGAGAGAATCAGCAGGATGCGCCAGCCGAGCGCCTCCCAGAACACGGCGACCAGCAGCGCGGACAGGCCCACGAGCGCCAGCGCCGCCGCACCGAGCGCTGCCGCGCCGAACAGCAGGACCCTGAGCAGCGCGTCGCGGGCATCGCCCAGTTCGAGCAGCGCATAGGACGCGCGCGTGCCCAGCAGCGCGCCGAGGCTGGCGGCCAGCGTGGCGGCGCTGGAGAACACGCCCGGCGGCGGCCGGTTTGATGGAGATGCGTCGTGCGCGGACGGATCGGACACGGGGTCAGGGGCGCGGGGTGAGGAGCGAGGACTCAGCGGCGCGCGATCAGCATGCCGACCAGCACGCCGACGGCACCGGCAATGCCGATGGCGCGCCATGGATGCTCATGGACGTAGGCATCGGTGTCATCGGCGATCTTGCGCCCCTTCTCGACCGCGGCATGCTGCAGTTCCTGCGCGCGCTCCATCGCGTTGTCGAGCAGCTGCATGCCCTGCGTGCGCAGCTGCTCGGCGCGCACGCCGCCGGCGGAGGTGGCCTCGTCGAACAGCGACTGGGCGTCGCGCATGAGGGTCTTCAGGTCATTGCGTGCGGTTTCAATGCGGCTTTCCTGCATGGCGGCTCTCCGGTGGACGAATGCACGGAAAATCATACCCGCCGTAGCGAGTGGATGACCGAAAAACCTTGCCAATTAGTCAAGCAAGCTTGCTGCGCAGCCGATACCAGAGCAGGCCTACCCATTCATGCAGCGCATAGTGGCTGCTCTTGAGCGCCGGCGCGCCCGGGATGAAGCTGGCCGCGTCCAGCGGCCGCGTCGAAAGGAAACCGGTCGGCGCGGGCACGACCTCGAAGCCGGCCTGCACGAAGCTGCGTTCGGAGCGCGGCATGCGCAGCGCATCGGTCACCAGCAGGATGCGCGCGATGCCCTCCTTCTGCAGCACCAGCGACGCATGCAGCGCGTTCTGCGCGGTGTTGTCGGACGTGGATTCGAGCCAGCGCACCGGCACGCCGAAGTCTTCCTTCAAACTGCGCGCCATGACCTCGGCTTCTCTCTCGCCGTGGCCGTCCGGCGCACCGCCGCTGACGAGCACGGGCAACTTCGTCAGCCGATGCAGGCGCGCCGCATGGCGCAGGCGAACCAGTGTCGCCTCCGACGGCTGGTGCCGCTGCCCGTCTTCGGGGGCAAAGTAGCGTCGGCCGCCGCCGAGCACCACGATGGCCTGCGCGCGGCTGTCCTTCGGATCGGCCACCGGCAGCGAGCGCCGCTCGAGCGGCTCGACCAGCAGGCGCGAGCCGGCGCTCGTCGAAAGGCCGAGCAGCAGCAGGGCCGCCAGCGCGATGATGACGTAACCGACGCGACGGAAGCGGCGCGCAAGCCATGCGCCCGCAAGCGCGATCAGCAGCAGCGACACCGGGGGCAGCAGCAGCGCGGCGAAGGCATTCGTGAGGAACCAGCTGATCGACATGGCGGGAGGCTTTTCCACAAATATTTGGTGCGCACATTGTAAACGGCGCATTTCCCGCTCGACACACGCTAATCCGTTCGGTAGAATGCGCGGCTCTCGAGTGTTAACCGCACTCGAATGGAGCGGTAGTTCAGTTGGTTAGAATACCGGCCTGTCACGCCGGGGGTCGCGGGTTCGAGCCCCGTCCGCTCCGCCAATACCTCAAACGCCTGCGCAAGCAGGCGTTTGTCTTTTCAGGAGCGGAGAGACCCACCTGCGTGGGTCTCGGCGGGGCTCGAAGGGATTCGCTTGCAAGCGAATCCGCGGCCCGCAGCATGTGGGCGAGCCCCGTCCGCTCCGCCAATACACAAAACGCCTGCATCGGTTCGCTGATGCAGGCGTTTTTCATTCAACGCACCCTACCGCTTGCAGCGTGCTTGCACGGGAACCGTCGCCGTGGGCGCGTTCCACAAGCGCTCGGACCGGCCACTAGAGTGCCGTCCTGATCGTTACCATTCTTGGAGCATTCACCATGGCTTTGGCCAATTCATCTTTGCAATCGCACATCCGCCCCAATTCGACGGCTTCCCTTTTCCGGACGACAAAAGAAATCCGGGAAAATCCGGAAGAACAAGCACCGCGCCTTCTTCAAAAGTATCAACAGACACAACTCAATTCGGACTTGGCCAATTTGCCGCAAGAACTCGAATTATTGGTACTTTCTGCTTGTGCGAAGCATGGTGCATCTGACGGACTGCCGAAATTAGGACTGACCTGTCGCTACTGGCATCTGCGCGTCAGGGACCACCTCGAGAATCATCCTGATGGACAGAGTTTCATGCGGGCTTCCGAGTATCACCAATTTGTGGCTGTCAACGGCCATACACCCATTGAAGTGGCAAAGAACGCCATCAAGCAATCCGAAGGCATTGACGGCATGATGATGGAAGCCACCCCAAAAAACACCGTCTCCAAACTCAAGCGCTCGCCTGCGCCTGTTGTCATCAAAGTGCGGCCGTCAAGCAAATGGTCGAACGGATTTGAAGAGGGGCTCGCTGCTCGCAAAGGACGCATGACTGTACTGGCTATGTGGCCTCGGGCAGAGTCCAGCAAATTCGTCGTCAGCGCCATCAACGCAACACCGAGAGGAGGTTATCTCGCTCTGACGCTCCCTCCCGAGGGCATGCCGCCGGAAAGTACGGATAACCTTGCCAAGGCGATCAAGAAAAATCCGGTCATGTGTTACGTCGCCACTTTGGTAGACGACCCGGTTGTAAGGTATCTCCCCAACAATCCAGATTTGAGCCTGCTGGCCGCCTGTGCCGAGAACCAGATCGAAGGGATACTGTTCAGATTTGAATATGGACAAATAAACAAAAAAGAAGCGCAGCTGCTTGCCGACGCGCTTCGGAAGTTCAAAACCCCTGTTTCGCTTGAGATTTTTTCGCTGAAGGCATCGCAAGAAGGCATGGACGTCATCTTTGAAGCCGTCCGTTCTGTCAATCAGTCATCGCCTGGAACAGTGGCACTCACGTGCGACGGAGCGGAAATAGGCAAGACTGTCGGCAAGGCAAAATTCAAAGAACTGGCACGGGATGGTATCCGCTTTGTGAATGCCCGCGCCTGGGATGACGATTCTTCAGGATCGGATCCATTAAGCGACGATGATTCGGACACCATCGTCCGCACGACTTCAAGCGAAGAAGACTCGGACGCCGATTACGAATTTGACCTTCGAGGCTATTGAGCTAAACGGAGCAGTTACCAATCACGAATCCCTGCCACGGCAGGGATTCTTTTTTTCTACCTCACGCCGCCGCCTCGATCTGCTCGCCGCCCAGCGCCAGCAGCAGGTCATTGAGCATCTGCGCGATCTCTCCCGCCATCAGCAGGAAGTCCGATTCGAAACGCTCTTCCTCGCCGGCAGAGACCTCGCCGTTCTCCTTCAGCACATCGAGCGCGGCCACGCGCTTGATGG
>JAIXUC010000040.1 GCA_027483665.1 Comamonadaceae bacterium
CAAAAGCCCGAGTACCGGCCGCTGCTCGAAGAAACCGTGCGCGCCCATGCGGGCCAGGAGGTCGGCGCCATCATCGATGAGTTGCTGGTCGCCTTCGGCCGCAAGATCCTCGCCATCATCCCGGGGCGCGTCTCCACCGAAACCGACGCCCGGCTCTCGTTCGATACCGACGGCACGATCGCGAAGGCGCATCACCTGATCGCGCTGTACGAAGCGGCCGGCGTACGGCGCGAGCGCGTGCTGATCAAGATCGCGTCCACCTGGGAAGGCATCCGGGCGGCAGAGGCGCTGGAGAAGGAAGGCATACGCTGCAACATGACGCTGCTGTTCTCGCTGCCGCAGGCGATTGCCTGTGCCGAGGCCGGCGCGCAGCTGATCTCGCCCTTCGTCGGCCGCATCTACGACTGGTACAAGAAAGCCAGCGGTACTGACTACGTCGGCGCCGACGATCCCGGCGTGCAGTCGGTGCAGCGCATCTACAGCTACTACAAGAAATTCGGCTACGCGACCGAGGTGATGGGCGCGAGCTTTCGCAACACCACGCAGATCCTGGAACTGGCCGGCTGCGACCTGCTGACCATCAGCCCCGAATTGCTGCAGAAATTGGCCGAGACCGACGGCACGGTCGAGCGCAAGCTGTCTCCGGATCAGGCATCAGCGACCGAACTGCGGAAGATCAGCCTGGACGAGAAGGCCTTCCGGCTCGCGCTGAACGAGGATGCGATGGCCACCGAGAAGCTGGCCGAGGGGATACGGCTGTTTTGCGCGGATGCGGTCAAGCTCGAAAAACTGGTGCTGGACGTGCAGGGCTGAGGTCGGAACCGGCTATTTGAAATCGTTCTTGATCTTGTCCAGATCCAGCAACTGATCCAGCGTCCCGAAGAAATCCCAGCCCTGCATTTGCTGAAGGGTATGGGGATCGGATTTTCCTGCGGCCCACAAGCTGGCGAACGTGATGGCGTGGGCTTTGCCCCCTTCAAATTCCTCGGCCCGCTCCTCGCTCATGGGTTTGAGCGCCTCTCCGTTTCGAATGGCCTCCAGATATGTCCGGGAGCCGCGGATCATTTGCCTGACCGAAGCCCCGTTGAGACCGCCGTTGATGGGTTGAAGCGCCACCGTCGTGACCCCCTTCGGGAAAGGCGGCAGGGGAACCGGCCTCAGGGCCGCCACGCTCTCCTCGATATTCCGCAAATCAACCTCGACCTTCATCCCTCTTGCGTCGTCCTCCCGAAACCTCACCAGTTCGTTTGCCTGCTCCAGCCTTTTGACGATGGCGGAGGATGTGCTCTTGTCGAGACCCGGCGTGTTCTTCGCGATGTATTCATTCGCATAACGGGCTGCGCTTGCCAGATCGATGGCTTGACCGCCGGGGAGCACCTTCGTCTCGCGCCACTCCAGCCAGGCATCGAAATTTTCCTGATCATGCGCTGAATAGGCAGGTACGGCAGCCTGCCCGGTGAGGTCGAGCAGCTTCTGGTGCGGCAGGGGCTTGCGCAGCAAGGCCGATGCCACCTCGACCGCCAGCGCCTCGTCGCTGCCCAGCGCATAGTCGCCCGGACGGTCACCCAAGGCGTCCAGACGCGCCACCTCGGTGCCGTACAGCTTTTGCGCGTGGCGTCTGGCTGCGTCATCGAATTGCTGCCGCCCTGCCCCGGAAAACTCCGTGCCGTCTCGCCGGGCCTGC
The DNA here is from genome assembly GCA_027483665.1 of Comamonadaceae bacterium. Taxonomy (GTDB): domain Bacteria; phylum Pseudomonadota; class Gammaproteobacteria; order Burkholderiales; family Burkholderiaceae_C; genus JAIXUC01. Next base: position 1,685 of record JAIXUC010000040.1, read on the forward strand.
TTGAATTCGGCGACGAACAGCGAAAACGCCTGTTCATCATCCGGCTCCGCCGGCCCGGTCGCAGGCTCAGCGATGGGCGCGAGGCTGTCGACGGGTGCGGCACCGTCGATGGACGCGGCGGCTATCTTGTCCGGCACGCTCTGCGACGCGACACCGGGGGCGATATCGGCCGTCACGGGGGGTACGCCGTCTGACATCGGCTGTTTGATGTTGAGCAAGGCCTGACCTGCCGCGTCCTTCGATCCGAATGCGTGCTTCACCGCCGACCAGGCCGACTTCGTGCCTTCGGCCCAGCCGGTAAACACCTCGCTGAACCAGGCGCAGACGCGCTTGAACAGAGAAGGCTTGGCATAGAGTGCGCCGTCAGGCAAGTCGGTGGGACGTTCGTCGAAAAGGTCGCTGTACGAGTCGCCGTGCGAACTCGCACGGCTTCGCGCTGCATCCACTGGTGTGGTGTCGCCCATGATGGCCCTCCGTCGTCCTGGGGGAACGCAACGGCAACTGCCGTGGCCCAATTCGGTTCCCGGGCTTCCGCGACGGTTCCGCCAACGGCGAGCCGCCGTCAGCGTTCCGGTGCACTAGGCCATCGCCGGCATGTGAACAACACGGGGGAGTCAGTACGGCAATCATCCGGTCAGAGTGCACCGCCCTGCCGCAAATCCGCGATCTGATCGTCCGAGTAGCCCAGCCCCCGCAACACCTCGTCCGTGTGCTCGCCCAGTTCCGGCCCCATCCAGCGCGTGCTGCCCGGCGTCTCCGACAGCTTGGGCGTGACGGCCGGCAGCTTGACCGGCGTGCCGTCGCGGAACAGGTGCTGCTCGAACATCTGCCGCGCGAGGAATTGCGGGTCCTGCAGCATGTCGCGCACTGAGTAGATTTTCGACACCGGCACGTCGGCCGCCTTCAGGGTGTCCAGTGCGGCATCGATGCCGCGGCCGCTGCACCATGCCTGCAAGGTATCGTCGATTTCCTGCGTGCGCGCCACGCGGCCGGCATTATTGGCCAGCCGCGGATCGTTCGCCATGTCCTCGCGCCCGATCGCCGTCATCAGGCGCTTGAAGATCGCATCGCCGTTGCCGGCAATGACGATGTTCTCGCCATCGGCCGTGGTGTAGGTGTTCGACGGCACGATGCCGGGCAGCGAGCCGCCGGTGCGCTCGCGCACCACGCCGGCATAGTCGTACTCGGGCACCGTCGATTCCATCAGGTTGAACACTGCCTCGTAGAGCGC
>JAIXUC010000029.1 GCA_027483665.1 Comamonadaceae bacterium
AGCACCGCTGGCAACCACATGGGCGCGTACAGCAGCGGGCGCAGGCGCAGGTCCCAGCGCTTGGGCGCCCACTCCAGCCACGACACGGCCCACAACAAGGCAGCGCCAGCGCTGGCCACGCCTAGGCTGAGGGTGCTCAGCAGCGTGTCGCTGCTGGCCGCCACCGCGCGCCAAGCGCCCAGCGTCCAGGTTTCAGGCAACAGGGCTGGAAAAGGCCATACGCCAGCCACGCTGCCCAGGGCCAGAGCGGCAAGCACCGCCACGTGCACGCCCCAAAGCGCAGACGCTGGGTTCAGATTCAGCAGCCGCTTGAAGGCCAGGCGTGGCGGTGTTTTTTGGGTCTGCTGGGTGGTGTTTGGGGGCACGGTGCAACGCCGTCCGTTCACGCGCCAAGCCGCTACGGGCTTGCGCACCAGAAGCAACACGCCCCATGAAAAAACACAGCCCAGCGCGGCCGCCAGCGCCAGCACCCAGGCTGCTGCAGCGCCTTGCGCGTGCACCGCAGGCTCTGCGTCTTGCAGCCACTGCCAAGCCAGCACGGCCAGCGTGGGCGGGCTGGCAGGCCCGATCACCAAGGCCATGTCGACCACGGTGAGCCCATACACCAGCACCGCCAGGGTCGGTGCCCAAAGGCGCGCCCAGAGCTGCGGCCAAGCTACCCGCCAGAAAGCTGCGCTCGGCGCATAGCCCAGCGTTTGCGCCAGTGCCAGCTCGCGCGTCAGGCGCGGGCCGGTGTCGTCGCGCTGCAATTGCGTGGCCGCGGCCCACAGCAAAAAAGGCACTTCTTTGGCCACCAAAGCGGCGATCAGCCCCAGGCCCCACGGGTCTTGTGTGGTGGGCCAAGGCGGCGGCTCTGTGAAGCCCGTGGCCCAGGGCGAGAGGGCGCGCAGCAGCCAGCCGCTGGGGGCCAATAAAAAAGCCAGGCCAATGGCCAGGGCCAGGTGCGGCGTGGCCAGCATGGCCGGCAGCCGCCGGCGCAGCCACTGCCACAGCGGCCCCGGGAAACTGCGCGACAGCAAAAGCGCACACAAACCGACAGACAAAGCAGTGGCCATGCCCCCGGTCCACAGGCTCATGCCGAGCGCACGCACCCAGGCCGGTGTTTCAGACAGCGCGGCCCAGGCCTGCGTGTCCATGCCCGCCATCACAGCGGCTACCACCACGCCTCCCATGGCCACCAGGGGCAAGGAGACCCCGGCGGCGAAAGCCGCGGCCGTCATCGAAGCAGCCACCGCCGCGACCGACTTGCGCATGGCTCAGCTGTGGAGCTTGAGCCACTCGCGCTCGATCGGGTCCACCCAACTGGCGTGCGGCTCTGGCCAAGTGGGTGCCGTGGCTTCCAGTTGCCCCGGCAGACGCCGCGCATTGAAGCGGGCCCGCTCCGCTGCTGGCAAACGATCCACAGCCAGCACGGTCGGGTCGCCCCAGATCTCGATGTCGGCCTTGCGACTTTGCGCCAGCGGCGAGAGCATGAAGTCGATGAACACCAAAGCGCCAGCACGCGCTCGGGCGTTGAACGGGATCGCCAGAAAGTGCGTGTTGCCGATCGACCCAGCAGCGGGCTGCCAACTCACCACGCTGCCAGGCAAGCGCTTGGCCGCCACTTCATTGGCCGCTTCATTGGGGTTGAAGGTGAGCGCCAGCAGCAGCTCGCCGTCGGCCATCATTTGGCGGATGGCGGCAGCGCTCGCCGGAAACTGCTGGCCGCTTCGCCACAGGTGCGGGCGCAACTCGGCCAGCCAAGCCCACAGCGGCGCTGTGGCTTGGGCAAAGGCCTCGGGCGTGACCGGGCGCGACAAGGCGGCACGCTGCGCCGGGCTGGTATTGAACTCCAGCAGGGCTTGTTTTAAGAAGGTGGTGCCGTGAAAGTCTGGCGGGCGCGGGTAGCTGATGCGACCCGGCTGGGCCTTGGCCAAGGCCAGCAACTCGGCCATGTTGCGCGGCGGCTGGGGCACGCGGCGGCTGTCGGCGAACCAAGTGAACTGCGCCATGCCCCAAGGCGCTTGCATGCCCTCGACCGGCTCCGAAGAATCGATGCGGGTGGTGGGCTTGCCCAGCACGTCCACGTACTGAAAACCGGGCAGGCTTTCTGCGAAAGGCCCAAAGAGCAGGCCTTCGCGCTTCATGGTCAGAAAGTTCTCGCCGTTGATCCAGATGGTGTCGACAGACCCGCCCTCGGTGCGGCCAGCGGCTTTCTCGGCCCGCACGCGGCGCACGGCGTCGGCGGTGTCGGTGAGCTTCACGTGCTGCAGCGTCAGCCCGTGGCGTTGCGTGAGCTCAGCGCCCGCCCATTGCAGGTAGGCGTTGATGCGCTCGCTGCCGCCCCATGCGTTGAAGAACACGGTCTGACCGCGCGCTGCTGCCAGAGTGGCCGGCCAGTCGAGAGGGGCCTGCGCTGCCAGCGGTCCACTGGCCAGGGTGGCCAGGGTGGCCAGACCGCCCAAGGCGATCAAGGTCTGTCGGCGGCTAAGGCGAATGCCAGCTGGTTGGAGCGGGGTGGAGCGGGTTTGGTCAGTTTTCATGGGGTGGTCGAAGGACAGCACTTGGCTGCACGGGTTTGGTGCCTGTCACGGGGCTTTGCACAGGGTGCAAAAGGTGTGTCGAACAACATCATGCCCGCCTTACAAAGCCCTTGAAACCGGCCCAATGGCACAGGCCAATGGCACAGGCCAACCCCGCAACAGCTGCTAGAGCAACAAGGCTTGCGCGAACTCGCGGGCCCGGAAAGTCTCGAGGTCTTGCACCTGCTCGCCCACGCCAATGAAATACACCGGCACTGGCCGTTCCCGGGCAATGGCGGCCAGCACGCCGCCCTTCGCTGTTCCATCCAACTTGGTGACGATCAAGCCGGTGAGGCCCAGCGCGTCGTCAAAAGCCTTCACTTGAGCCAGCGCGTTCTGGCCGGTGTTGCCGTCAACCACCAGCAGCACTTCGTGCGGTGCTGGAGCCTCGGCGGATTGGGCGCTGTTTGCGCTCGTGCCGGTCTGAGCAACCAGGCTGGCTTTGGCCAAGGTTCGCTTGACCTTGCGCAGCTCTTCCATCAGATGCAGCTGGGTGGGCAAGCGGCCTGCCGTGTCGACCAGCACCACGTCGCGGCCGCGGGCGCGGCCAGCACTCACCGCATCAAAAGCCACGGCTGCGGGGTCGCCACCGTCTTGGCTGATGATGTCCACCAAGGTCCGGTCGGCCCACACACCCAATTGCTCGCGCGCTGCTGCCCGGAAGGTGTCGCCTGCGGCCAAGAGCACGCTGGCACCGGCCTGCGTGAGGTGGCGCGTGAGTTTGCCAATGGACGTGGTTTTGCCAGCGCCATTAACCCCCACCACCATGATGACGGTGGGCTGGGCCGCGCCAATCACCAGCGACTTTTCCAGCGGCGCCAACAAATCGGTGAGCACGTCCACCAGCAAGGCTTTCACCGCTGCGGGCTCGGTGGCACCGGTCTCGCGCACGCGGCGTCTCAGGCGCTCCAGCACCTCGGTGGTGGCGTGCACGCCGCTGTCGGCCATGAGGAGGGCCGATTCCAGCTCTTCATAGAGGGCTTCGTCGATGCGGGCACCGACGAACACCGAACCCAAACTGCTGCTGGTCTTGCGCAAACCGGCGGCCAGACGAGACATCCAGCCGGCGCGAGCCGACGCGCTGACCTCAGCCAGGGCTGGGGCGGGCTGGGCCGGTAACTCGGGTGCAGGGACTTTTTTCTTGAAGAAACTGAACATGGGAAGTGCTGGAACACTCTCAGACCTGTGCCGGCCCGAAACCACCTCGCGAACGTGGCACTGACCATTCTAGGTAGGCACTTCTCTGGACACCTTTCACCGTCATCCTCCCAACGACCACTGCGCCCCACCCATGCCCCACCACTTGTCTGACGCCCCAAGCCGCTGGCTCTGGCTCTTGTGCTTGCTTTATTTCATCGCCTTGGGCACGACCCCGGCCAGAGCACAACCCGTTGAGTTCCAGCTGACCAACGGCCTGACGGTCATCGTGCAGCCCGACCGCCGTGCACCAACTGCCGTGCACATGCTGTGGGTGCGGGTGGGCTCGCTGGATGAAGTCGATGGCACCTCGGGCGTGGCGCATGTGCTGGAGCACATGATGTTCAAAGGCACCGATACCCTAGGCGCGGGCGAGTTCTCCAAACGGGTGGCGCAACTCGGCGGGCGCGAAAACGCCTTCACCGCCCGCGACTACACCGGCTACTTCCAGCAAATTCCAGCCACACGCCTGGAAGACGTGATGCGCTTGGAGGCCGACCGTTTCGCCAACAACCGCTGGCCTGACGAGGCTTTTCGCAGCGAACTGGAGGTGGTGAAAGAGGAGCGCCGCTCGCGGGTGGAAGACAGCCCGCGCGCCAGGTTGTGGGAGCTGTTGAGCGCCAACGCCTTCGTGGCCTCTGGCTACCGCAGGCCCATCATCGGTTGGATGGGCGACCTGGACAGCTTGCAGCCCCAAGACGTGCGGCAGTTCCACCGCCAGTGGTATGCGCCATCCAATGCCGCCGTGGTGGTGGTGGGCGATGTGGACGTGCAGCAAGTGCGGCAATGGGCCGAGCGCCACTACGGCCCCATTCCCGCGAAAGCGGTGGCCGAGCGCAAACCCCGGCCAGAACCCGCTCAGCAAGGTATGCGCCGCGTTGAGTTGAAGGCACCGGCCGAGCAGGCTTACCTGGCCATGACTTGGCGCGTGCCAACTTGGACACCAAAGCCCACGCCAGGGCTCGTCGGTGAGTCCGAAGATGCCTTGGCACTGACGGTGTTGGCCGCCGTGCTCGGCGGCTACGAAGGCGCGCGGCTGGACCGGGCCTTGATGCAAGGCCCGGACCGCGTGGCCGACAGCGCCTCGGCAGGCAACGGTTTGTGGGGCCGCGGCCCGCAGCAATTTGTGCTGAGCGGTGTGCCCGCACCGGGCAAGACCGTCGAGCAACTGGAGCAAGCGCTGCGTCGCGAAGTGGCACGCATCGCCCAAGACGGCGTGAGCGAAGCGGAGCTGCGCCGCGTGAAAACCCAGTGGGTCGCAGCCGAGGTTTACAAGCGCGACGCGCTCATGACCCAAGCGCGCGAACTGGGCAGCCTGTGGGCGCTGGGCTTGCCGCTGGACGCCAGCGACCAACTCATCGCAGCCCTGCGCGCCGTGACTGCAGCCCAGGTGCAAGCGGTGGCCGCGCGTTACTTTGCAGATGACCAACTCACGGTGGGCGTGCTGCGCCCGCAGCCGATGGATTCATCCGCTGCGCGCCGCCCACAACTGACCGGCGGGAGGCATTGATGCACCGCGATTTGGAGAGCCTCGACATGCCCTTGACCCGTCAACAGTTCCCTGCCGCCGACCCAGTCCAAACGCAACCCTTGGCGTCATCGCTCCCAGGCTGGGCCAGTCGCAGGTGGGCCACTGGCATTCGGTCGCTGGGCTTGGCCGCTGCTCTGGTGGCCAGCAGTGCAGCAGCAGTGGCTGCCAAATTGCCCATCCAACACTGGGTTTTGCCCAACGGGGCCCGGGTGTACCTGGTGGAAAGCCCCGCCATTCCGATGCTGGACGTGCAGATCGACTTGGACGCCGGCAGCCGCCGCGACCCAGCGCAGCAATCCGGCTTGGCTTCGGTTGCTGCGTCGCTGCTATCGGCAGGCGTGCTGGCCACAGGCGCCCAGCCCGCGCTCGACGAAAACCAGTTGGGCGAAGCTTGGGCCGACTTGGGCGCCAGCTTCGGGGCCAATGCGGGTAGCGACCGCCTGAGCCTGAGCCTGCGTACCCTGACCTACCCCGACCTGCTCAGTGCTGCTGTGGCACTGGCCGCCAGGCAATTGGCCCGGCCCGCGTACCCCGATGCGGTTTGGCAGCGCGAGCGTGCACGCTGGTCGGCAGCCTTGCGCGAAGCCGAAACCCGCCCAGGCACCCACGCCAGCCGGGCGTTTGCGCAGGCGGTGTATGGCCAACACCCTTACGGCGCGTCCTCCACCGAGGCCAGCTTGGCCCGCATCGAAGTGGCTGATCTGCAGCGATTCCATGCGCGTTTGGTACTGCCTTGCCGCGCAAGCGTTACCTTGGTCGGCGCGGTCAATCGCGCCCAGGCTGACGCGCTGGTGCGTCAATTGCTGGCTGGTTTGCCTCAAGCAGCGCCCGGCAGCGCGGCTTGCCCGGCGCTGCCGGCTGTGCCTGAAGTGCAAGCGCTGTCTGCGCCGGCCGATGTGCGCTTGCCTTTCGCTGCTGCCCAAGCCCAGGTGTTGTTGGGCCAGCCGGGCATATCGCGCTCCGACCCCGATTTCTTTGCATTGCTGGTGGGCAACCACATTCTGGGCGGTGGCGGATTTGGTTCGCGCCTCACGCGCGAGGTGCGCGAAACACGAGGCTTGTCCTACAGCGTTTTCAGCGCTTTCTCGCCCGGGCGCCATGCCGGCGCATTCACGGTGGGCTTGCAAACCCGCCCAGACCAAGCACAACAAGCGCTGAGTGTGGCGCGCGAAACCGTGGCCCGCTTTGTCGCGGATGGGCCGACCGCCGAAGAGTTGCAGGCCGCCAAGGACAACCTCGTGGGCGGCTTCCCGCTGCGCCTGGACAGCAACCGCAAGCTGCTGGACAACGTTGCCAACATCGCCTGGAACGATTTGCCGCTGGACTACCTCGCCACTTGGACCCAGCGCATCGAAGCGCTGACGCAGGCACAAGTCCGCGCCGCCATGCAGCGCGCCTTGCAGCCTCAGCGCATGGTGTCTGTGGTGGTGGGCCCTTCGCCATGAGGCCATTAAGCTAGAGCGCATGAATCCCACCAGGCCAACAGCCCGCAAAAACGCAACTGCGGGCGCGCCGCAGCAGGTGCGCATCATCGGTGGACGCTGGAAGCGCAGCGTGCTTCCAGTGCTGGACCGACCGGGCCTGCGGCCCACGCCGAGCCGCGTGCGAGAGACCTTGTTCAACTGGCTGACCAGCCGTTTTGGTGCTGATCTGCGCGATTGCTTTTGTGTAGATGCATTTGCTGGCACGGGTGCCTTGGGGCTGGAGGCTGCATCTCGCGGCGCGCCAGAAGTCTTGCTGGTGGAGCAAGACGCCAGGCTGGTCGATGGCCTGCGCTCGGCTGTGGCGCGCTTGCAGGGCAGCGGCGTGCGTGTGGAGCGGGGCGATGGCCTCCAGGCTTTGGCGCGGCTGCGCCCCGGCAGCGCAGCCATCATCTTTCTGGATCCACCTTTCGGTGCCGATGTGTTCTTGCCCGCCTTGCAGGCGGCACAGCGCGCATTGGCTCCAGGCGGCTGCGTTTACCTGGAGGCGCCGACAGCTTTCACGCAGAGTGCGCTGGCCGCCGGGGGCTGGTCGCTGTTGCGGCACATCGCGGCGGGTGCCGTGCATGCCCACTTGCTGGCCGCCAGTCCGGCCATGGTTGAATGGCGGGGCGGTGCCGAATCGCTGACGCCGCCAGAACCTCTACAGCCATGAACCAGCCTGTCACTGCCATTTACGCTGGCACTTTCGACCCCTTGACGCTTGGCCACGAAGACTTGGTGCGCCGCGGCGCGCGCTTGTTCTCCGATGTGGTCGTGGCTGTGGCAGCAGCGCACCATAAAACCACGCTGTTCAGTCAGGCCGAGCGCGTGGCCATGGCGCAAGAGGCACTGGCCGATCAGCCTCGGGTGCGGGTGCTGGGCTTCGACGGCTTGCTGCGCGATTTCGTTCGGGCTCAAGGCGCTCAAGTGGTGCTTCGGGGCGTGCGCTCTGCCACCGACTTCGACTATGAAACCCAGTTGGCAGGTATGAACAGGCAACTCATGCCCGAGGTGGACACCGTTTTCATGTGGCCCAGTGATGGCGTGCAGTACATCTCGAGCACCCTGGTGCGCGAGATTGCACGACTGAGCTCGGACGCGCATCGGTTTGTATCGCCCACCGTCCACGCCCGGTTGCTGCAAGCGACAGCCGCTGGTCGCAAGTGAACCACCGCCCTTCACCTTTATTTGCAACATGGCCTTGCTGATCACGGACGAATGCATCAACTGCGATGTGTGCGAGCCAGAATGCCCCAACGAGGCCATTTTTCTGGGGCCGCAGATCTACCAGATCAATCCGGATCGCTGCACCGAGTGCGTGGGCCATTTCAACGAGCCGCAATGCGTGCAAGTTTGCCCCGTGGCCTGCATCCCGGTCGACCCGCAGCGGGTCGAAAGCCGCGACACGCTGTGGCAGCGCTTTGAGCGTTTGTCTGCTGACAAAGCGCCCGGCTAGTCAAACCGATTCCGGTGTTTCCTCGGGCGGCTTGGGTGGTTTCGGAGGCTTGGGTCTTGGCGGCGCGCTGGTGTGCACCAAGAGCGTGGCACGGGCCATGTCGCCGCGCAGCAGATCGGGCAGCGCGCTCAATGCGCGGTCCATCGCGGATTGAACGGCCGCGCGCTCGTCGGCGCTTGGCTGGCGCAGCACCCAGGAGGCCACTTCTGCTTTGTCGCCGGGGTGCCCGATCCCCAAGCGAAGTCTCCAGTAGTCGGGCGAACCCAGTTGCGCATGGATGTCGCGCAGACCGTTGTGTCCTGCGTGTCCACCGCCTGCCTTGAGCTTGGCTTGCCCAGCGGGCAAATCCAGTTCGTCGTGCGCCACCAAGATTTCGCTGGGCGCAACCTTGAAAAAACGTGCCAAGCCGGCCACCGACTGCCCCGACAGATTCATGTAGGTTTGCGGCTGCAGCAACCATCGCGCTTGGCCGTCCACCGTGACCCGTGCCACTTTGGCGCGGTATGCCTTGTCAGGCACCAGCTCGGTTTTGAGCGATCGCGCGACAGCGTCTAGCCACCAAAACCCTGCGTTGTGGCGCGTGTCTTCGTATTCGCGGCCCGGGTTACCGAGGCCCACCAACAGTTTGATCATGGCGTGCGATTGTCCAGCGGGTCGGCAGGTGGCCCGATAAGGAGGAGCGTGAAGGGGGCTTAGGTCCTTTGCCCGGTCATGCGCAAGTCAAGAAAAAGGGCCGCTGATGCGGCCCTGAATTCCATCGAAGCCCAGTTGCTCGCGCGTTCACGCCAGTCGCTGGGCTCCTCAGGCGTTGCGGAGAATTACTTCTTCGCTGCGGGGGCCTTGGCTGCAGGTGCCTTGGCTGCCGGAGCTGCTTTGCCAGCAGGGGCCGCTTTGCCGCCCTTGGCTGGTGCTGCCGCAGCTGCCGCGGGCGCTGCAGCTGCGGGATCTGGCGCCTCATCGACAGGCGCTGCCACCGACACCAACACGGGGTTGGGCTTGCCGTGCACGACCGCTTTGACGCCCTTGGGCAGCGTGATGTCGTTGAGGTGAATCGACATGCCCTTCTTCAGGCCACTCAAGTCCACCGAAATGAACTCGGGCAGGTCTGCGGGCAAGCAGGTGATTTGCAGCTCATTGACCACGTGGTTCACCGTGCAGAAGTCCACCTTCACGGCTGGCGAGTTCTCTTCACCGCTGTAGTGCATGGGCACTTTTTTGCTCATGCGGGTGTTGGCGTCCACGCGCTGGAAATCGATGTGCAGCACCAGTTGCTTGAACGGGTGCATTTGCACGTCGCGCAGCAGCACTTTGGTGTCTTGGCCAGCGACTTCCATCTCCAAGATAGAAGAGTGGAACGCTTCCTTCTTGAGCGCGTGCCACAAAGCGTTGTGGTCCAGCTCGATCAGCTGAGGCTGGCCAGTGCCCCCATAAACGATACCGGGCGTGCGACCGGTGATGCGGAGACGGCGGCTCGCACCCGTGCCCTGCATGGCGCGCTCGAAAGCGACGATTTTCATATTCAGACTCCAGATTCGGGCCCACCGCGACCAGTGGGGCCCTGCTTGATAAAAGACGGCTGGCACCTACAACAGGTGCAATGCCGCCCGCTTTTCGTTCCGATCAGAACAAGTTGTCCTGATCCGAGAACAAACTCATGACCGACTCGCCCTTGGCAATGCGCTGAATCGTCTCGGCGATCAGCGGGGCCACGGAGAGTTGGCGGATCTTTCGGCAGGCCGCTGCGGCTTCGCTCAAAGGGATGGTGTCGGTGACAACCACCTCATCGAGCGCGCCACCTTGAGCGATGCGCTCAATGGCCGGACCAGAAAAAATGGGGTGTGTGCAATACGCGTAGACCTGGCGAGCACCGCGCTCCTTGAGCACTTCAGCGGCCTTCACCAAGGTGCCGGCGGTGTCGATCATGTCGTCCATGATCACGCAGTTGCGGCCATCGATTTCGCCAATGACATGCATCACTTCGCTGACGTTGGCGCGCGGGCGACGCTTGTCGATGATGGCCAGATCGCAGCCCAGCTGCTTGGCCAAGGCGCGGGCTCGTACCACGCCACCCACGTCGGGTGATACGACGATCAGGTCTTCGTACTTCTGCTGACGCAAGTCACCCAGCAGAACCGGTGAAGCGTAGATGTTGTCTACCGGAATGTCGAAGAAGCCCTGAATTTGGTCGGCGTGCAGGTCCATGGTGAGCACGCGCGCCACGCCCACGGTTTGCAACAGGTCGGCTACCACTTTGGCTGAAATGGGCACACGGGTAGACCGAGGGCGGCGGTCTTGGCGGGCATAGCCAAAGTAGGGAATCACTGCAGAGATACGCTCGGCCGATGCACGCTTGAGCGCGTCGACCATGATGAGCAACTCCATCAGATTTTCATTGGTGGGGGCGCAAGTGGACTGCACCACGAACACGTCGCGCGCACGGACGTTTTGGTTGATTTCGACGGTGACCTCTCCGTCAGAAAAGCGGCCAACGTGCGCTGCGCCGAGCGAAATGCCCAAATGTTGGGCAATGCTGGCCGCCATGCCGGGATTGGCGTTGCCCGTGAACACCATGAAGTCGGCAGCGGTGTGGGCTTGCGGTGGGATCGGGTACGTGGCCATCGGCAACTTTGCTGAAGGGCTAACAGGTGGTGGGGTGCCCCAGAGTTGCACCCGCTAAAGATTAACCGAAAGGCCGATCGACAGCACGATGCTGGCGACTCGTTTGGCAGGGGAGGAAGGACTCGAACCCTCGCATGCCGGAATCAAAATCCGGTGCCTTGACCAACTTGGCGACTCCCCTGCACGGGCCGCAGAAGGGCTTGAACCCATCTACAGCCTTCATTCTTTCTACTCCAGCCATCCGTACAGCGGGTGGCTGGGCAGGTTGCTGCATGTTCGACCCACCCACCCTGGGGGCAATCCCGACAGCGCGTGTTCCCATGCGGTGGCCGCGTCGGGCAAAAGAGCGAAAACCGCGCTTCCAGAGCCGGTCATTCGTCCCATCAGCCCGCAGCGTGCAAGCAAATCAAGCGCTTCTTCAACTTCAGGACAAAGTACAAGCGCCACCGCTTGCAAATCATTTTGTCCGAACCCGAAGGCATCTGCAGCAAAGCCCGCGAGTGTAGCACTCGGGGTGTCGCGCCTAAGCGACGGCGAGCCGAAGATGGCTGGCGTTGACAAGCCGGTGGGGGGCTTCAGAACGGCAAACCGCGCCGGCGCCAAGCCCAGTGGCGTGAGCTCGTCGCCTATGCCTTCAACCCAGGCGTGATGTCCGCCAATAAAGAAAGGCACGTCTGCGCCCAGACCCAGTCCAATGGCTGCCAGATCGGCGCGACTCAAGCTCAGATTCCACAGGCGGTTGAGCGCGATCAGGCAGCTCGCAGCATCCGAAGATCCACCACCCAAGCCAGCTTGCGACGGGATGCGCTTGTGCAGCGTGATGTGCGCACCGTCGCTGCAACCTGTGGCAGCACGCAAAGCTTGCGCCGCGCGCACGCACAGGTCTTGCTCTGGCAAACCTTCCAAGACGTGGACGTCTTCGCGAGAAATGCGGCCATCGCTGCGCTTTTCGAAGTGCAAGGTGTCGGCCCAATCGATCAGCATGAACACCGACTGCAGCAAGTGATAGCCATCAGCGCGCCGTCCGGTGACATGCAGAAACAGGTTCAATTTGGCCGGGGCGGGCACGTCGAGCAGCCGTTGCATGGTGGCGAATTATCCCGGCTGTCCCAAGACATCCAACGCTGGCTCAGCGTTCCAGAATGATGCGCAGGCGGGCCGCTGGTAGCGGTTGCAGTCTCAGGGCACTGATGCGGCCCATGGCCCACCCAGACAAATCCGCGCTCCAGCCTTCGATGTTCGCGCCTTGCCCCTGAAGCCAAGCGAACAAAGCTGCGCTGGGCAGCGAAGCACCGGTCAGCGACTGCAACAGTTGATCCAAAGACGCGTAGCTGCGCACTTGGCTGCCCTGCTCGATGCGCGCTTGGTCGGGTTGCCACAAGACCCGCGCTGCTGCGCTACCAAGTGGCGTCAGCAAAAGCAAGACCCCGGCATCCGGGCCGCCAGACAAGTCAAACGCACTGGAAAAAGAACTGGGGTTTTCCCCTTCCACGCTCAGGGCCAGCCGCCCGCTCCATGGACCGGCATTTTGGGAGGCGCTTTGGTCAGCTGATGGGCGGCCAGCGGGCTGCTGCACGCTGGCGCAACTTGCCAAAGACCCAACACCCGCAAGAAAGCACACCCGCTGAGCGCCAACCAACAACCCGCGCCTGGACCAAGGTCGGGGCGCACCCTTTTTGTTGGTCACGGCTACAACCAAAGTGCGCTAAAGAGCGACGCTCAGGCGCTTGAGCGTCTGCCGCAGCGTCTCGTTGTCTGCGTCCTGCAAGACACCCTCGCGCCAGACTGACAAAGCGCGTTCGCGCTGGCCCATGACCCAGAGGACCTCGCCCAAATGCGCTGCAATTTCGCTGTCTGGCCTGGCTTTGTATGCCTGTTCCAAGATACGCAAGGCTTCGGGCAAATTACCCAAACGAAACTCCACCCAACCCAGGCTGTCGGTGATGAACGGGTCGTTGGGCGCCATGCTGAGCGCTTTGCGGATCAGCTCCCGGGCTTCTGGCAGCCGCTGACCGCGGTCAGCCAAAGAGTAGCCGAGCGCGTTGTAGGCGTGGTGATGGTCTGGTTTGCGCGCAATCAGCGAGCGCAGCAACTGCTCCATTTCATCGAAGCGCCCGATCTTCTCGGCCATCATCGCTTTGTCGTACACCCAGTCGTCATCTTCTGGCGAGCGGGCCACTGCATCCTTCAGGAGGTCGTAGGCTGCTTGGTACTGTTGGTTGTCCCTCAACAAAGCGACCTCTGAAGCCAAACGCAAACGCTCGCCTTCTTCTCCTCGGGCTGGTAGAGAGCGCAACAGGGCGCGTGCCTCGTTCAACTTACCCTGGCGCGCCATGATCGAGGCACGCCGGTTCTGCGCGGCAATCAACTCTTGCGAGTTTTCGATGCGATTGAGCCAAACCTCGGCTTGGGTGAAATCTCGACGCCGCTCGGCCAACTGCGCCAGGTTAAGGTAGGCCTGTGCCAAGCCACGGCTTCGCTCTTCGCCCCGTGGTGCCTTGGGCCCGCCGGCTTCGACCAGTTCAAGATAGCGGCGCAAGGCAGCTTCGGCGGGGACAGCTTGTTGAGCTTGGGTCAACAAGCTGCCCTGAATCAGCCAAGCTTGGGCGTTGTCTGGTTGGCGCTGCGTGACCTTTTGAATTTCGCTGGCTGCCTCCGCAAGGCGGTTTTCGTCCAGCAAAGCACGTGAATACGCCATGCGCAACTCGGGAGAGTCGTTGCTCCTCAAGTGCTGCAACACCAATTGCTCTGCTGCGGGCATGTTCGGCGCCATCAACTCGAGCGCCAACAGGGCTGGCGGTAGGGCCTGCTGGTCTGCAGCCAGACCGCGTTGCGCTGCCTGCAAAGCGCCGGGCCGGTCTTCGGCTGCGAGCCGCATGCGCCCAATCGCCGCCCAAGCCGGGCCGGCGGTGGCCGGTGCCATCAAAACATCGGCAAGCGCTTCTTGCACCACTTTGGCCGCCAGCGATTTGTCGTTGGCGCGGGCGTAAGTGGCGGGCACCGCTGCCAGAACAGCGGGGCGCTCTGCCATGGGACTCAGAGCCAATTCCCGACGCAACGGGGCTGCGGTGTCTTCCAAGCGGTTGAGCGCCAAGAGGATTTGCAGCACGTAGCGGTTGGCCTCGCGCGAGTCTGGCAGCGTTGAAGACCAAGCGCGCGCTGCTTGAATAGCGGCATCGCCGTTGCGTGACTGAAGGGCAATTTCGACAGCCCGCTCAAACACCTCCGGCCTTCGGGTGCGTTGCGCTGCATCCAGAAAGATCTGAAAACCAGCAGATGCCTCGCCCGACCGCAACGACAACTCGCCCATGAGCAACTGATAGAACAACTCGGCCCGCAAGCCCGAGTCCGCTGGTTGGGATGCTTCGGTGCTGGAAGAAGGGGTTGCGGTTGGCCCTGTTGGAGCTTGAGCCCAAGCGGCGTTTGCAAACGTGGCCAGCAGCATGGTTCGCCACGAGGTGCCCCAAGCCGCGACGAGCGCGCCACACCTCTTCCCGAATGCAACGCCGTTTTGGTGGGTCAAGGGGCGTGGCTCAGCGGGCTTGGAGGGTGGGTGTGGAGCCATCGGTTCATCATAATTGAGCGGTTTTCACCAGAGACTGCTGTGCAGCGTTGCCCCTATGCCTGAATTGCCAGAAGTCGAGGTCACGCGGCGCGGCTTTGCTGAACGCCTGCTTGGCGCACAAGTGCAAGGGGTTCGGTTGGGAAAACCTTTGCGCTGGCCCTTGGGCGTGGCGCCCGAGACGTTGGTGGGGCAGCGCGTCAGAGAAGTGTCGCGCCGTGGCAAGTACATCTTGATTGGGTTGAGCCAAGGTGGCCTGCTGCTGCACCTGGGGATGTCGGGCAGCCTTCAGTTTTCCCTCCTGTTGGTCGAGTCCGGCCCGCACGACCACTTTGATTTGCTCACCGATCAAGGTGCTTTGCGTCTGCATGACCCGCGGCGCTTCGGGGCCGTGGTCTGGGCGCCATCGTTCACTCACCCCACAGCCCTGAAGCTATTGGGCGGTTTGGGTGTTGAGCCATTGAGCGATGACTTCGAGCCAAACGCTTTTCATCGAGCGCTGCGCGCGCGCAGCGGCGCCATCAAGCAGGTCTTGTTGGGTGGCCAAGTGGTGGTGGGCGTGGGCAACATCTACGCCTCTGAAGCGCTGTTCCTGGCGGGCATCCGCCCGACAACGCGTGCCTGCAAGCTGTCAAAGCCCCGAGTGGCTCGCTTGCACACGGCCATATGTGATGTGCTAAGCAGGGCCATCGAATTGGGGGGAAGTTCGCTGCGTGACTTCACCGGGACTTCAGGCGAGTCGGGCTACTTTCAGTTACAGGCGCAGGTTTATGGCCGTGAGGGCGAACCCTGCCGTGTGTGCCAGACGCCCATCCGAATGCTGCGCCAAGGGCAACGCTCCACTTACTTCTGCAAGAACTGCCAGAAGCCTTGAGTTCGCTTATAGAAAACCAGTGTGATCAGGCACTAACCCGGTGCTATATTGAACCGTTGACCTTGACACACTACCGTGGCCTCCACCTTTAACGACCGCTTTGACCAGCACGGTGCTTGGCGCCGAGAGTTTGCGCTGCGCCTGAAGTTGTTAGCGGAGTGGATGAAGTCGCAAGAGCTGTTGGACCCTGCGGTCGAAGAACGCTTGCACCGGCTCGAGTCCCGTGTGCGCTCCGAGAAAGTGATGGTGGCTTTTGTCGCCGAGTTCTCGCGCGGCAAGTCCGAACTCATCAACGCCATCTTCTTTGCTGGCTATGGGCGGCGCATCATGCCGGCGAGCGCCGGGCGCACCACGATGTGCCCTACGGAGTTGGGCTACGACGCTGATATTCCGCCTTGTTTGCGCTTGTTGCCTGTAGAGACCCGGCTGCAACCGCAGTCACTCATGGAGTGGCGCAAGGTTCCCGAGAAGTGGGTGCGCATCGACCTGGACGTGAATGACTCTGCGCAGCTGGCGCAGGCCATGGAGAAGGTATCCGAGGTGCGCAACGTCACCAAGGAAGAAGCCCGAGCCCTGGGTTTCTGGCACGAAGACTCGCCCGAAGACAACCCCCCGGTGGACAGCCATGGCATGGTCGAAGTGCCGCGCTGGCGCCACGCCCTCATCAACATCGCCCATCCCTTGTTGAAGCAAGGGCTGGTCATTCTCGACACGCCTGGCTTGAACGCGATTGGCGCGGAGCCTGAACTGACTGTGAACCTGATCCCTCAGGCCCACGCGGTGGTGTTCATCTTGGCCGCCGACACGGGCGTGAGCAAGTCGGACTTGTCTATTTGGCGAGACCACCTGGGCACTGAAGGCCACGGTGCCGACGCGCGCCTGGTGGTGCTCAACAAGATCGACATGTTGTGGGACGCGCTGAGCACCCCGCAACAGGTGCAAGCGCAGATTGACCGGCAGCGGGCTTCTTCTGCGTCCCTGCTGGGTTTGCCAGAGAGCCAAGTCATTCCGGTGTCGGCACAAAAAGGTTTGGTCGGCAAAGTCACAGGAGATGACGCCTTGCTGCAAGCCAGCTGCCTGCCGCAACTGGAAGATGCACTGGGCAGAGGCGTGATGGGCCAACGCCAGACCATCCTGCGCGCCGCGGTCTCTGGCGGTATCGCCGACTTGCGTGCCGAAGCTGGACGCGTTATTCAAATTCGCCGCCGAGACATCGCCGAGCAGACCATGGAGTTACGAGGCCTGCGTGGCAAGAACACCGCCGTGATTCGCCACATGCGTTCGCGCATCGAGGGCGAACGCCGTGAGTTCGAGGACAGCGGCGCACGCATTCACGCGGTTCGCTCCGTGCACCTGAAGCTGCTGCGCGACTTGTTCCACCAGCTCAGCTCCAAGCGCCTTAAAGGCGAAGTGGCGACTTTGTCGGAGTCGTTGCGCCAAAAGGGACTCAAGCTGGGCGTCAAGGCGGTCTATGACGAAACCTTCGAGCACTTGGCCACCAGCTTGCGCCAGGGCCAGACCACCGTGGCAGAGATCGGCTCCATGCTCTCGGCCACGTTTCGTCAGCTCAACACCGATTTCGGTTTCTCTCTGCAAGTGCCACCAGAGCCTGACCTGACCCGTTTTGAGACCGATCTCCGCCAAGTGCAGCAAAGCCACAACCAGTATGTCGGCCTCACCAGCGCACTGAAGTTGTCACAGCCCGAGTTCTCGGAGCGCCTGGTGCGCGCGCTGGCCACCCGCCTGCGGGGCGTGTTCGAGTCGGCATCCAGCGATGTCGAGATGTGGAGCAAGTCAGCCACGTCGCAGCTCGATGCGCAGTTGCGCGAACGCAGGCGTACGTTTGCGCGCCGCATCGAAGCCATCGACCGCATTCAAGAGGCGGCCAGCGGGCTCGACGAGCGAATTGCGGAGATCGAGCGGGCCAGTGAGGCGCTCAACGAGTTGGACGCCCGCCTGTTGCAGTTGACAGCGCACTTGGTGGCCATTCCTGCAGAAGAGGCCATGCCCGCATTGGCTGACAAATTTGCCGCGTTCTCCGGAGCAGACACGTCGGCACCGCCGCAGGCCAAGCCCCGCCCTGCCGCCCGCTCGCCTCGCGCCAGCAAGCCCGCAGTTGCCCCAGCACTTGCTACAGGTGCAGATTCCCCGGCGCGCTCTGCGCTCACCGAACCGCTGGACATCGACCTTTCTGCTGCATGAAGCTGGCGGCTGCGGTGCCCGCGCCCGACCGGGCCATGCGGGGGTTTGCCGAGCAAGTGGTGGCTTGGCAGCAGGTGCATGGTCGGCGAGGTTTGCCTTGGCAGGAACCGCGCGATCCTTACCGCGTCTGGCTGTCCGAGGTGATGCTGCAGCAAACGCAAGTGGCCACCGTGCTGGCGTACTTTCAGCGTTTCACCGAGCGTTTCGCCGATGTGCGCGCACTGGCCGCTGCCAGCGAAGACGAGGTGTTGGCCCTCTGGAGCGGGCTGGGTTACTACAGCCGGGCGCGCAATCTGCACCGCTGTGCCCAAACGGTGGTTGCCCTTCACGCTGGCCAGTTCCCACGCACGGCGCAAGAGCTGCAGGCTCTGCCTGGAATCGGGCGCTCAACGGCCGCGGCCATTGCTGCTTTTTGCTTTGGCGAGCGCGTAGCCATCTTGGATGGCAACGTGAAGCGGGTGCTGGCAAGAGCCCTCGGATTCGATGAAGACTTGGCCTTGGCTGCAGCGCAAAGCCGCCTGTGGGCGCTGGCCACCGAGTTGCTGCCGACAGCCGATCTCCCGCGCAGCATGCCGGCCTACACCCAGGGCCTGATGGATTTGGGTGCCACCGTGTGCACACTGCGCGCGCCACGTTGCGAGCGCTGTCCTCTTGCCGCTGACTGCGTGGCTCGCAGTGAGGGCAGCACGTTGACGCTGCCGCGGCGCAGCAGAAAGTTGAAGCGCCAAGTCCTGTCGTGGTGGCTGCTCTGCCTTCAGCGCAGCGACGGCGCGGTGTGGTTGCAGCGCAGGCCCGACAAAGGCATCTGGGCTGGGCTTTATGCGCCGCTCGTCTATGAAGATGCACAAGCCCTGCGCGACGCCATGCACGCCGTGCAGGTGCACGTGCTGCATGAGTGGCCAACCTTCAAGCACGTACTCACCCATCGAGATATCTACCTCCACCCCGTTTTGGCGAAGTGGCCAACAGAGTCCGGTGATGCGTCTGCTTGGGGGGCGGGCCGCTGGTGTCTGCCCTCGGCGCTTTCCGAGGTGGGCGTGCCAGCACCGGTGCGCAGCTGGTTGTCGGAAGCGGCGCTTCAGGCTTGCGTTTGAGCCAACTCGCGGTGGCGGCGCAGCGTGACCCAGTCGCTGGCGAAATACTCGCCCAAGCGTTCCACCAAGTAAACCGAGCGGTGCTGACCACCGGTACAGCCGATGGCAATGGTGACGTAACTGCGGTGGTTGCTGGCGTGTGCTGGTAGCCAGTGCGCCACGAAAGTGGCGATGTCGTTCTGCATGCGCTGCACTTCGGGCTGTGCTTGCAGAAAGGCTGCAACCGGTGCGTCCAGACCAGTGAGGGCGCGCAAGTCGCTCTCGTAGTGCGGGTTGGGCAACATGCGAACGTCAAAAAGGTAGTCGGCGTCCACCGGAATGCCGCGCTTGAAAGCAAACGACTCAAACACCAGCGTCAGCTGCGCTGCAGGCGCTGCCACCAACTGCTTGACTTGCGCTTGCAACTGCGATGCGCGCAACACACTGCTGTCGAGCACCAATGCTTGGTCCCGCAGGTCGGCCAGCAGCTCGCGTTCCAACTCGATGGCTTCCACCAACGCGTGGCGCAAATCTGTGGCGTCGGTGCGCGACAGCGGATGACGCCTGCGGGTTTCTGAATAGCGGCGCACCAGTGTGTCGGTGGTGGCGTCCAGAAACAGGGTGCGGATGGACTGGCCAGCTTCCCGCAGCCGGGCCAACTGCGCCGGCAGTTGCGGCAGCGAATTGGCGCTGCGTACGTCCATGGCAATCGCGATGCGCGAGGCTTGGTGTTGTTGTTCCAGCGCGATGAAGGGCAACAGCAACTCGGGCGGCAGGTTGTCCACGCAGTAGTAGCCCGCGTCTTCGAGCGCGTGCAAAGCCACCGATTTGCCCGAGCCCGACATCCCGGTGATCAGGATGATTTCGGTGGCCGATGCCGGAGGAGCGGTCTGGGTACTCAAAGGTGCCCTTGCAGCATTTCGCGCGCGTGCGCCAATGTCGTGCCCGACAGGCGCTCGCCGCCCAGCATGCGGGCGATTTCGCTCACCCGCTGCTCGCCCGCCACTGCACCCACCTGGCTATGCGTCAGGCCATCTTCAGCCTTTTTGGACACCACCCAATGGCAGTCCGCGCAGGCAGCCACCTGGGGCAGGTGCGTGACGGCCAGCACCTGGCGGTCTGTACCCAACTGGCGCATGAGCCGCCCGACCGTCTCGGCCACCGCGCCACCTACGCCCGAATCGACCTCGTCAAAAATCAGCGTTTGCGCCGGCCCCAATTGGCTGGTCGTCACGGCAATGGCCAAAGCGATGCGCGAGAGTTCTCCACCAGAAGCCACTTTGCCCACCGGGCGCGGCGTGCTGCCCTCGTGACCGGCCACCAAAAAAGCCACCGATTCCACGCCGTGCGCCGCCGGCTCGGGCAGCGCCTGCAATTGCACGTCGAAGCGCCCGCCTTGCATGCCCAGGCCCTGCATGGCCTGCGTGATGGCCTGCGCCAAGCGCGGCGCAGCTTGGCGGCGGCTGTGGCTGAGCACGGCAGCGGCTTTGTCGAAAGCCGCGCGCGCCGATTCAACCTGTGCGTTCAAGCCGGGCAAGTCAGCCGCAGCTTCCAACTCGGCCAGCCTCAGCTTCCAGCTTGTCAGCAAGCCAGGCAGCTCTTCGGGTGGGCGCTTGTGGCGGCGCGAGAGCGAAACCCACTGCGACAGACGCGCGTCCAGTTCTGCCAGACGCTGTGGGTCCAGCTCGGTGCGGCGCAAGTAAAGCCCGAGGCTGTGACCGGCATCTTCCACTTGCGCCAGCGCCGATTGCAGCACTTCAACCAGGGGCGCGAACTGCGGCTCCAGGTGCGCTTGCGCCGACAGCGCGTGAATGGCGCGACCCAGCGCACCCTGCACGCCTTGGGCCTCGTCGTCAATCGTGTCGGCGGCCGTTTGCGCTGCATCCAGCAGCGCTTGCGCGTGGGCCAGTCGGGTGTGTTGCGCCTGCAGCTCTGGCCATTCGTCGGCACCGGGGGCGAGGCGCTCCACCTCTTGCACCTGCCACTGCAAGCGCTCGCGCTCGGTGTCGATTTGGCCTTGCAGGCTTTGCGCCTCTTCCAATTGCTGTTGGGCCTTGGACCAAGAGCCCCAAGCTTGCGCCACCGGGCGCGTGTCGCTGCCGGCATAGGCATCGAGCAGATTGCGCACGCTGTCCGGGCGGGTCAGGCTTTGCCAAGCGTGCTGACCGTGGATATCGAGCAACTGCTCGCCCAGTTCGCGCAATTGCGTAGCGGTCGCTGGGCTGCCGTTGATCCAAGCGCGGCTTTTGCCCGCGGTGTCCACCGTGCGGCGCAGCAACAGCAGGCCATCTTCTGCATCAAAACCGGCGGCTTCGAGCCAAGGCTGCAGGTGGCTGGGTAAATCAAACTCTGCGCCCACCTCAGCGCGCGCTGCGCCTTCGCGCACCACGCTGGCGTCTGCGCGCGAGCCCAGCGCCAGTTGCAGCGCGTCGATCAAGATGGATTTGCCAGCACCCGTCTCGCCAGTCAGTACTGTGAAGCCGCTTTGCAGCTCCAGTTCCAAGGAGCGAACAATGACGAAGTCGCGCAGCGTGATGCGCTTCAGGCTCATTCAGGCTACTCCCGCGTTCCAGTGCAGCTTGCCGCGCAAGGTGTCGAAGTAGGTCCAGCCCTTGGGGTGCAAAAAGCGCACGCGGTGTTCCGAGCGCTGCACCACGATGCGGTCGCCGTGCAGCAAAGAAGCGAGCGACTGCATGTCGAAATTGGCGCTGGCGTCGCGCCCAGCCACCAGCTCGATCACGATCTCCGCCGCATCGGCCAACACAATGGGCCGGTTGGACAAGGTGTGCGGCGCAATCGGCACCATCACCCAACCCGGAATAGAAGGGTGCAACAGCGGGCCGCCCGCAGACAGCGAGTAAGCGGTGGAGCCCGTGGGCGTTGCCACGATCAAACCGTCGGCGCGCTGGTTGGCCACGAAATGTCCGTCCACCTCCACGCGCAACTCGACCATGCCCGAGGTGGCCCCGCGGTTGACCACCACGTCGTTCATGGCCAGGGCCCTGAACACCACCTCGCCGTCACGCTCGACGCGCGCCTGAATCAGTGATCGGTGGTCTTCTTCGTATTCGCCGCGCAGCATGGGCGTGAGCACGCTGGCAAAGTTCTCCAAGGCGATGTCGGTCACAAAACCCAAGCGGCCTTGGTTGATGCCGATCAGCGGTGTGCCGTAGCTGGCCAGCTGCCGACCAATCGCCAACATCGTGCCATCGCCCCCCACCACCAGCCCCAAGTCGCATTGCTCGCCGATGGCTGTGGCGTCCAGGGTCGGGAAACCCGTGACGCCGGTTCCTTGCGCGGTGCTGGCCTCGAAGGACACGTCGCACCCCAAATCGTGCAAGGCGTGGGCCACGCCCTCCAGCACCGGGCGCGCCGAAGAGCCCGATTGGTGCTTGCCGATCACGGCCACGTGCTGAAACAGGGACTTCATCGGCAAATTACATCACTAAAATTTGACGATGTTGGACGAACGAGCGCGCCTGTTGCTCAAGGCGCTGGTGGAACGCTACATCGCTGATGGCCAGCCGGTGGGTTCTCGCACTTTGTCGCGCGCTTCGGGGCTGGAGCTCTCGCCCGCCACCATCCGCAACGTCATGGCCGACCTGGAAGAGCTGGGCCTGATTGCCAGCCCCCACACCTCGGCTGGCCGTATCCCCACCGCTCGCGGCTATCGCTTGTTCGTGGACACCATGCTCACCGTCCAGCGTGACGGTTTGGCTACCCCGAGTTTGCAAGCCGACCAGCCGCAAAAGGTAATTGCCAACGCGGCTCAGTTGCTCTCCAGCCTGTCGCATTTCGTGGGCGTGGTGTTGGCGCCCAGGCGCAGCTCGGTGTTTCACCACATCGAGTTCTTGCGCCTGTCAGAGCGGCGCATCTTGCTCATCATCGTCACGCCCGAGGGCGACGTGCAAAACCGCGTCATCTTCACCGAGGCAGATTACTCACAAACGCAACTCATCGAGGCCGCCAACTACCTCAACGCCAACTGCACGGGCTTGGCCATCGAACAAGTGCGCGAGCGTTTGCAGCAGGAAATGGAGTCATTGCGCGGCGAGATTGCTTCGCTCATGCACGCTGCGGTGAACGTCAGCTCGGAAGTGCTGAGCCAGCAGCAAGACGAGGTGGTCATCTCGGGCGAGCGCAACCTGCTGGCCGTGAGCGATTTTTCTCAAGACCTCTCGCACCTGCGCCGCGCTTTCAACCTGTTCGAAGAAAAAGCGCAACTCATGCGGCTGCTCGATGTGTCCAGCCAAGCAGAAGGCGTTCGCATCTTCATCGGGGGCGAGAGCCAAGTGGTGCCCTTCGAAGAGCTGTCCGTGGTGAGCGCACCCTACGAGGTGGACGGTCTGGT
Source organism: Comamonadaceae bacterium (assembly GCA_027483665.1). GTDB lineage: Bacteria > Pseudomonadota > Gammaproteobacteria > Burkholderiales > Burkholderiaceae_C > JAIXUC01. Next base: position 22,890 of record JAIXUC010000029.1, read on the forward strand.
GGTGGGCACGCTCGGCGTGATTGGCCCCACCCGCATGCCCTACGACCGCATGATCCAGATCGTGGACATCACCTCCAAACTGGTGAGCAACGCACTCAGCCACCAGCGCTGAACCGCCAGGCCTAAAGCCCCGAGCTTGAGGAACGCCCCGTGCCCATGCGCCCATGCGCACGAAAACCGACTCCTACAATCGCAGCAGCTGTCGCAGGCTATACGGGCCCGCGAACACGGGGCGTTAGCTCAGTTGGTCAGAGCAGGGGACTCATAATCCCTTGGTCGCTGGTTCGAGCCCAGCACGCCCTACCAGAATGAAAAAGCCGCTGATTAAGCGGCTTTTTTCTTGTTCGCAGGCTAGAGATTTTTGGCGCCTATTTCGGACGCCGTCCGCATCATTTGCAAACGGATTACTGAGCGTTCGCCTTTGCTGCCTCAGCTTTCTTGTCCACCACCACAGACTCGCCCATCTTCACGGGGAGTTGGACGGGGTAGTCGTAACCGGTGCCTTTGCTGTGATCAATGATCGCGCCAATGCCGCCGCCAAAGATGATGTTGCCGAACATGGACCCGGCCGCGCGGGAGATGGCCTTGAGCAGGCCATCCGGGATGCCTGCTTTCTTGCAGGTCACGTTCAAGTCCTCGTTGGACTTTCTCACCGTCACATTCGACGGGGACTTGGCATTCCAAGAGCCTTTGTCGTTGACCAACGCGCACTCTGCATCGACCGGTTGGCCTTGGTGGGTGGCGGTGAGGGACAAGACCTGCGTGCTTTCTTGCGTGATGGTCGAGCAGCCGACGACGGAAAAAACAACCAAAGGCATAACGAGTGTGCGGTGAAGATTCATGATGGCTTGAGAGAGGGTCAAAGAATGACGTGCCTGGCACGCGGGGGCTTTGCTGGGTGAATACCGGCGGGCGCTACTGTACGTAGGCAAGTCATGCGGCGCGACCGGGTAACCCCGGGCTTGTCTGAGTAAGGTGCATAGTCGGGTTTTCCCACCCCCAATCGAGGTACTCATGGACTTGCTCAAGCACGACATCGTCAGCGAATTTCCCGCGTTCAAGGACAAGATCCACGCGCTGAAGTTGTCCAACGCGCACTTCGCGCGGCTCTATGGCGACTACGACGCACTGAACCACCACATTGCGCTGGCCGAGACCGGTGGCTCGGTGATGACCGACGAGGCGCTAGAGGCCGAGAAGAAAGTGCGCTTGCGCTTGAAAGACGAGATCTCGCGCATGTTGAACGCTGACTGAATCTGACAGGCTGACCAGCGCTTAGCCTTGGCGTTGTTGCAAATAGGCGCTGAAAGCCTCACCCACTTCGGGGTGACGGCTGCCGAGTTCTACGGTGGCCATCAGGTAGCCCAGCTTGGCGCCGCAGTCGTAGCGCTGGCCGATGTAGCGATGGGCAATGACTCGTTCGTGCGCCAACATGGCCGATATGGCGTCAGTGAGCTGAATTTCGCCGCCTTTGCCCTTGGGCGTGCGGCGAATCTCTTCAAATATGCGTGGGCTCAAAACGTAGCGCCCCACCACCGCCAGGGTGGACGGCGCGTCGGCCGGAGCAGGCTTTTCCACAATGCCCACGACCTGCTCGTTGCGATCATCTAGCGGCTGCGTGCTGACGATGCCGTAGCTCGCCGTGCTGTCGCGCGGCACGTTTTGCACCGCCAACACCGAGGCTTGGTGCGCTCGGGCTGCGGCCAGCATTTGCTTCAAGGCCCCAGGTTGTGCGTCGATCAGGTCGTCGGCCAAGATGACTGCAAAGGCTTCATCGCCCACGATGGGCTCGGCGCACAAGACCGCATGGCCCAGACCCAAGGCCTCGGATTGGCGAACATAACAACAGCTCACGCCGGGCGGCACAGCCGAGCGGGCCGCTGCCAGCAGCTCGTGCTTGCCGCGTGCTTCCAGCTCGGTTTCCAGTTCGTAGGCTTTGTCGAAATGGTCTTCGATGGAGCGTTTGGTGCGCCCGGTCACAAAGATCAACTCGGTGATACCGGCCTCTGCTGCTTCTTCGACGGCGTATTGAATGAGCGGCTTGTCGACAACCGGCAGCATTTCTTTGGCGATGGCTTTGGTTGCAGGCAAAAAGCGGCTGCCAAGGCCTGCCACCGGGAAGACGGCTTTGCGGATGGGGCGGTTGAAGGCGTGTGTCATGACTGGGCCCGTTGTGCAGAAGCTTTGACATGCTAGCGCCACAGCACAACAAGTTGATGACCGCGCTTGCAGCCACTGCGCTGTCTCTGGCGGCCGCTCTTCAGCGGCGCAGCACAGAGACCGTCTTTTCAAGCCGCTATACTGCGCCACTTCGCGGCTGTAGCTCAGTTGGATAGAGTACTTGGCTACGAACCAAGGGGTCGTGGGTTCAATTCCTGCCAGCCGCACCAGAACAAACGTTCAAGATCTGCAGCCTGAAGATTTCGGTCTTCAGGCTGTTTTTCTTTTGGCGACTCCCACAACATCCATGAGCAAAGCCTTCACCCGGGAAAGCGATGCCGATGACGATGAGTCGGCCGATGGCGCGAGCGACGATGGCGTCAGCGCCTTGCCTGCCGGCTTGCGCAACTACTTGACGCCACAGGGCCACGCCCGGCTGCGCCAAGAGTGGGCCACGCTCATGGACCAAGAGCGTCCGCGGGTGGTCGAGGTGGTTCACTGGGCCGCCAAGAACGGCGATCGCTCGGAGAACGGCGACTACCTCTATGGCAAGAAGCGCCTTCGCGAAATCGACCGCCGCATTCGCTTTCTGACACGCCGTCTGGAGCTGGCCGAAGTGGCCGACCCCAGCGTGCACCATGGCGGCGATCAGGTGTTTTTCGGGGCCACCGTCACCTATGCCGAGGCCGATGGCACCGAACGTACCGTCACTATTCTGGGCATCGACGAGGCCGACAGCTTGAAGGGCCAGGTGAGTTGGGTGTCACCCGTAGCGCGTGCCTTGCTCAAGGCTCGGGTGGGCGAAGCGGTCCGCTTGGTGACGCCAGCAGGTGCACAGACCCTGGAAGTTTTGTCGGTGTCCTATCCCGAGCCCGAGCCCAAGCCGGGTGCCAGCGCCAGCGCCAGCCGCTAGGCTCAGCGTTGCGGTCGGCTGCGTTGAACGCGCAGCACCGAGGGCGTGCGCTTGAGCAGGCGCATGGCGGTGTCGAGATGGGCCAAGTCGCGCACCGCCACCAAAAAGCGCAGATCGGTGGCTTCCTGCGCGCTGTCTTGCCCCATGTCGATGTGCGCAATGTCGGCCTCGGCGTGTGCCAGTGCCGAGGCCACGCGTGCCAGCACGCCTTTGCCGTTGGTCACGGTCACGATCAGCCCGGTCTCAAAAGTGCGAACGGGCTCATCTGACCATTCCACGCCAATGAAGCGTTCGGCGTCTTTGTGTTGCAGGCGCTGCGCCACCACGCAGTCGTCGGCGTGTACCACCAGTCCTTCACCGCGCCCCAGATAGCCCACGATGGCGTCGCCCGGCACTGGCCTGCAGCAATGCGCCAGACTGACGGAGGCACCTTCGCTGCCGTCGATGGTGACCACGCCCTGGCCTGTGGTGTCGTTGGACCCGGAAAACCGCTCGCGTGAAATCAGCAAGGCGTCTGGCCTCTGCCCCAGCTCTGCCACCAAGGCCACCAGGCGCTTGGCCACGATGCCCGCTATGCGCCGACCCATACCGATGTCGGTCAGCAGTTCCTCGCGGCTGCGGCTGCCGGTAAAGCGCAGCAACTTGTCCCAAACGGCGCCAGACTCCGCTTCTGCGGGCAGGTGGTCGATGCCCTCAGCGCGAAGCGCCTGCGCCAACAGCTTTTCGCCCAAAGCAGCCGATTCGGTTTGCGCCAGCGTCTTGATGTGGTGACGAATTTTCGAGCGTGCGCGCCCCGTGCGAACAAAACCCAGCCATGCCGGATTGGGCGTGGAGTCCGGCGCAGTGACCACCTGCACCACATCACCGTTGTGCAATTCGCTGCGCAGCGGCACTTGTTCGCCGTTGATGCGGGCGGCTACGGCGCGGTCGCCAATGTCGCTGTGGACCGCATAGGCAAAGTCCACCACCGTGGCACCGCGGGGCAGCGCCATGATCTGGCTTTTGGGTGTGAAAACGTAGACTGCATCGGGGAAGAGGTCGACCTTGACGTGGTCCCAAAACTCGGCGGCGTCGCGGGTTTCGTTTTGAATATCCAGCAGCGATTGCAGCCACTGCGTGCCCAACCGGTCTGGGCTGACCCCCTCTGGGGTGGCTGCCTTGTAGAGCCAGTGCGCCGCGACGCCAGACTCGGCCACCAAGTGCATGGACTCGGTGCGCAGCTGAAACTCCACGCTCACCCCGGCAGGACCGATCAGTGTGGTGTGCAGCGACTGGTAGCCATTGACTTTGGGGATGGCGATGTAGTCTTTGAATTTGCCAGGCGATGGCTTGTAGAGCTGATGCAAAACACCCAAGGCGGTGTAGCAGTCGGCAACTTTGGGCACCACCACCCGAAAGCCGAACATGTCGGTTACCTGAGAAAAGCTCAGGTGCTTGTTTTGCATCTTGCGGTAGACGGAGAACAGCGTTTTTTCCCGCCCAGCGAGGCGAACGTCGAGGCCAGCTTGTGCAAAGGCCTGCTCCAGGTCGCGCTGCACGCGCTGAATAAGGTCCCGCCTGCGGTTTCGCGCCCGGCCCACCGCTCGGCTCAGCACAGCGTGCCGCCACGGCAGGAGGTGGGCAAACGACAAGTCCTGCAGCTCGCGGTAAGTCTGGTTCAGCCCCAGGCGGTGTGCGATGGGTGCGTAGATTTCCAAGGTTTCCGACGAGATGCGGGCCCACTTCTCGCGTGGCACATCCGAGAGTGTGCGCATGTTGTGGCAGCGGTCAGCCAGCTTGATGAGGATCACGCGCACGTCGCGCGCCATGGCCAGCAGCATCTTGCGGAAAGACTCGGCCTGGTTTTCCTCCCGCGTGTCGAACTGCAGGCGGTCCAGCTTGGTCAGCCCATCGACCAGCTCAGCGACCGGTGCGCCGAAGCGCTCAATCAATTCGTGTTTGGAGACACCGCAGTCTTCGATGGCGTCGTGCAGCAAGGCGGCCATCAGCGCCTGAGCATCGAGTTTCCATTCGGCACATTGCGCAGCTACCGCAATCGGGTGGGTGATGTAGGGCTCGCCGCTGTTGCGCAGCTGGCCCAGGTGGGCCTCGTCCGCGAAACGGTAGGCTTGGCGCACCTGCTCCACCTCGGGGCTGGGCAGGTAGTCCAGCTTGGCGGTCAGCGCGGCAAAGCTGGCCGCCGCTGCGTTGGCGGCAGCCTGCTCCTGGGCCGTTGGATGGGCCGCAGCAGGGAGTGGAATGGCGACGCTACCCATGGCTCGAATGTAGCGCCTGCAAGCGGGGGCTCGCTAGCGCCCACTTTCATGGCCTTGATAGCCAATCTTGGACGTCCAAGCCGCGCCCGCACCGACCCTGGCCTGGGGCCAGCAACCTGGCATGACCCTCCAACGGGCTGGTTCGGGCACAAAAAAAGCACCGCGAACGGTGCTTTTTTGTTGGGCGTGGAGCCTGTGCTGGCTCAGCCCGGAACCTTCTTGAGCATCTCGATGCCGATCTTGCCTTCGGCGATTTCGCGCAGTGCGGTCACACCTGGCTTGTTCTTGCTCTCAATCTTCGGCGCATGGCCTTGGTTGAGCATGCGGGCGCGGTAGGTGGCGGCCAAAACAAGCTGGAAGCGGTTGGGGATTTTTTCCAGGCAGTCTTCAACGGTGATGCGGGCCAATTCGTTCTCCAGAAGTGTCAGGGGATGTTCAGGGCCTGGAAGGTTTCGGCCCTGCTGCGGCGCTGTGCCAAGAATTTCAGCCTTTGTGCGTGAACAATGGCTTTGAGGTCGAACAACGCGTTGTCAAATAACTCATTGATGATAACGAAGTCGAATTCTTGGGCCTGCCGCATCTCAAGGGCCGCGTTTCGCAGCCGTAATTCGATCACCTCGGCGCTGTCTTCGCCGCGCCGCTCCAGGCGTGCCCGCAGCTCTTCCCAACTGGGCGGCAAGATGAAGATCAGCACTGCATTGCTGAACACCCGTTTGATTTGCAGCGCGCCCTGGAAGTCAATCTCCAGCACCACATCACCGCCTTGCGCCATGCGCTCTTGGATGGCTTGGCGCGAGGTGCCGTAACGGCGACCGTGCACAGCCGCCCATTCCACAAAAGCGTCCTGGGCCACCATGGCGTCAAAGGCCGTGTCTGACACGAAGTAGTACTCCCGGCCTTCTTTTTCTTGGCCGCGCGGCGCGCGCGTGGTGTGGGAGATGGACGGGCGAACTTGTGCGTCGAGCTGCATCAGCGCCTTCACAAGGCTCGATTTGCCGGCCCCGCTGGGCGCAGCTACGACGAATAAGTTGCCGGGGTAATCCATGGCCAAGGGTCTATAGCGAGGTCTTGCGCAGTGTAGCCATCGAGGCGCGCACGACTCACTCGATGTTCTGCACCTGCTCGCGCATTTGCTCGATCAGCACTTTCATGTCCACGGCGATGCGCGTGAGCGACAGGGCGGCGGCTTTGGAGCCCAGGGTATTGGCCTCGCGGTGCAGTTCTTGAATGAGGAAATCCAGGCGTTTGCCGATCTCGCCACCGCGTTGGCACAGGCGCTCAATTTCTTCCAGGTGCGACTGCAGCCGTGTGAGCTCTTCGGCTACGTCGATACGGATGGCGAAAGCCGTGGCTTCAGTGAGTGCGCGCTCTTGTGCTGCTTCGGGCAAGGTGCTGCCCTCGGCCAGTGACAAGGCCTCGCGCCAGCGCTCCAAAAAGCGCTGCTTTTGCTGGGCCACCAGCTCGGGCACCAAGGGCAGGGCTTGCTTTGCCAAGGCCCGCAATTGGGAACATCGGTCCAGCAGCATGGCGGCCAAGCGCTCGCCCTCGCGGGCCCTTGCGCTGGCCAGTGCGGTGGCCGCCTCGGTCGTGCAGTCGAGCAGCGCTTGTGCCAGCGTGGGGGCGTCCGCTGTCGGTGCAGCGTCGCTGCCGCTCAGGCGCAGTACCTCGGCGATAGACAGGCCTGCGGCTTGCGGCAGGCTGCCCTGCACCATGCCTTGCAATTGGGCCAGCCTTGCCAACAGTGCGGGCGTGGGTGCCGCTGGCAGGGCAGGGCCGCGTCCGTCGAGGCTGAGTCGAAGCTCCACCTTGCCGCGCCGAATGCGTTGGGTCAATGCGTCGCGCAGCGTGCTTTCGTGTTGGCGCAGTTCATCGGGTAGTTTCAGGCTCAAGTCCAGAAACCGGCTGTTGACCGAGCGCAACTCGAGGGTGATTTGCAGGGGCGTAGAAGCCGTGCCATCGGGCGTTTCTGATGGGGCGCCGGAGAGCGGGCGCTGCACGCTCGCGTAACCGGTCATGCTGTAGACTGCCATTCAGACTTTCGTGGGGTGGACAAAGCAAGCGGCGCCGCTTGTTACCCTTGAGAATAGCGGGTCTACAACCCCTTCCCCAGCTCCTCTGGCCAGCCCGTTTCACCCGCCCACATGACGACGCAGAAGGCCAAACCCGCACCCCTCCCCCCAGACACCGTGATCGGCGACTACCGCGTGGTTCGCAAGGTGTCTGCCGGGGGATTCGGCGTGGTCTATCTGGCCACCGACAAAGAGGGCCAGCAGGTGGCGGTGAAGGAGTACTTGCCTTCCTCTCTGGCCACGCGCAACCCCGGCGAGCTCAACCCGCAGGTTCCGCCAGAAAAACTCTCGCTCTACCGCTTGGGCCTGAAGAGCTTTTTTGAAGAAGGCCGGGCGCTGGCGCAAATCTCCCACCCTTCGGTGGTGAGCGTGATGAACTTCTTTCGCGAGAACGAAACCGTCTACATGGTGATGAACTACCTGGAGGGCGGCACCCTGCAAGACTTCATCATCACGGCCCGCGACCTCAAGCGCCAAAAGGTGTTTCGCGAGTCGACCATCCGCTCGCTGTTCGACGAAATATTGCGCGGCTTGCGCATCGTTCACCAGCACAAGATGCTGCACTTGGACATCAAGCCAGCCAACATCTTCATTACCGACGACAACAAGGCCGTGATGATCGACTTTGGCGCAGCGCGCGAGGTGCTGAGCAAAGAAGGCAACTTCATCCGGCCCATGTACACCCCCGGTTTTGCAGCGCCCGAAATGTACCGCCGCGATGCCGCCATGGGCCCGTGGACCGACATCTACGCTATGGGGGCCTGCATCTATGCCTCCATGCAGGGCTACCCACCCAACGACGCGCCGCAGCGCCTGGAAAAAGACCGCCTGTCGCTGGCGCTTTCCCGCTTGCGCGGCGTGTACTCCGACAACCTCATCGAGGTGGTGGAGTGGTGTATGTCGCTGGACGCCTTGTCGCGCCCGCAGTCGGTGTTTGCCTTGCAAAAGGAACTCAGCCGCGAGAGCGAGCGCCGCTACACCAAGTTGTCGGTGGGCGAGAAAGTGCGCATGCAGTTCGACAACATCGTGGGCGACAAGAAAGAGCGCAACACCAACATCGGTGGTGCTGAGGTCAAGCCCAAATGAAGTTCTCGGTCTTTCAGGTCAGCCGACGCGGCGGCCGCGAAAAGAACGAAGACCGCATGGGCTACAGCTACACCCGAGAGTCCGGTCTGTTCGTGCTGGCCGACGGTATGGGCGGACACCCCGAGGGTGAGGTGGCCTCGCAACTGGCGCTGCAAACCTTGTCGGCCCAGTTCCAGAAAGCCGCAGCCCCCACGGTGAAAGACGTGAACGCTTTCCTCACCAGCGTGTTGCTGGCGGCGCACCACCGCATCATTCGCTACGCTGGTGAAAAAGGCATGCTCGACACGCCCCGCACCACGCTCGTGGCGGTGTTGCTCCAAGACGGCACCGCCAGCTGGATCCACTGCGGTGATTCACGGCTGTACCTGGTGCGCGATGGCGAGTTGCTGACCCGCACGCGCGATCACTCCTACATGGAGCAACATGCATCGGGCGGACTTCGCACGGAGAACATCAACCGCAACGTGCTGTTCACCTGCCTGGGCTCGCCCACCAAACCGGTGTTCGACGTGGTCGGCCCGGTCATGCTGCAGCAGGGCGACAAAGTTTTGTTGTGCTCCGATGGTCTGTGGGGCAGCGTGAGCGACGGCGACATCGTGCGTGAACTCAGCCGCCAGCCCGTGGGCGCTGCTGTGCCCGAACTGGCCGAGATGGCCCTGAAAAAAGCGGGCTCCAAAAGCGACAACGTCACCGTCATTGCGTTGGAGTGGGAAACGCCAGACGCACAAGAAAGCACGCGCGGCATCTCCACCGACAGCATCAGCGACGGCGTGTTTGCTTCCACCATTCAGGCCAGTGCGCTCGACGCCATGATGGAAGACCTGGACGACGCCGCCATCGAGCGCTCGATCGCTGAGATCAACGAAGCGATTCGGCGCTCTGCCGCCAGAAAGCTCTAGAGCCTGTATCTGCAGGTTTTTGTCATCAGTCCCCATCAACCATGACCTCTTACGTTCGCAGCGGCCAACGTGCCGCTAACCAACTGCGCCCGGTGGCGTTGACGCGCCGCTTCACCATGCACGCCGAAGGCTCGGTGCTGGTGGCCTTTGGCAACACGCAAGTGCTGTGCACGGCTTCAGTGGAAGAGCGCGTGCCCGGCCACAAAAAGGGCAGCGGTGAAGGCTGGGTGACAGCGGAGTACGGCATGCTGCCGCGCAGTACGCACACCCGCAGCGACCGCGAAGCCGCGCGTGGCAAGCAAAGCGGGCGCACCCAAGAAATTCAGCGGCTCATCGGGCGCAGCTTGCGCAGCATCGTCGACCTGAATGCCCTGGGCGAGCGCACCATTCAGATCGACTGCGACGTGCTGCAAGCCGATGGCGGCACGCGCACCGCGAGCATCACGGGCGCCTACGTGGCCCTGCAAGACGCGGTGAGCGGCCTGATGGAGCGTGGCCTGCTGCAAGCTTCACCGCTGCGCGATGCGCTGGCGGCCGTGTCCGTGGGCATCGTGCAAGGCGTGCCTTTGCTCGACCTGGAATACACCGAAGACTCGGCATGCGACACCGACATGAACGTGGTCATGACCGGCTCTGGCCACTTTGTCGAAGTGCAGGGCACGGCAGAAGGTGCTGCCTTCTCACGTGCTGAGATGGACGCGCTGCTGGCCTTGGCAGAACGCGGCATCGCTGAGCTGGTGGCCTTGCAACGCGCGGTGCTGGCCCAGCCACTGCCAGCGGCTGCGCTGGCCACGCCTGCCGCCTGAACCTTGAGCATCATGAAACTGGTGCTGGCCTCCAACAACACCGGCAAGCTCGCCGAGTTGCAGCAGCTCTTGGCCCCGCTGGGCCTAGTGCTGGTGCGCCAAGGCGACCTGTCCATCGCCGAGGCCGACGAGCCCTTCTTCACCTTCTTGGAAAACGCGCTGGCCAAAGCCCGCCACGCAGCACAACACAGCGGCCTGCCCGCGCTGGCAGACGACGCCGGCCTGTGCGTGGACGCCTTTGAAGGCCAGCCGGGCGTGGACACCGCCTACTACGGCACCCGCTTTGGCTACCCCAAGGGAGACGCTGGCAACGTGCGTGCCTTGCTGGAACAAATGCAAAGCGTGCAGGCGCGTGGTGCCACGCTGGTGAGCACGCTGGTGGCCGTGCGCCACGCGCGCGACCCGCAGCCGCTGGTCGCCGTGGGCCGCGCGCGTGGGCTCATCACTGCCGAGCCGCGCGGCAGCCATGGCTTTGGCTTCGACCCGGTCATGTTCATTCCAGCGCTGGGCTGCACCTTCGCCGAGCTGAGCGACGAGGTGAAGAACATGCACAGCCACCGGGGCCAGGCGGCGCGGCAGATGGTGGAGCTGATGCGCGAACACTGGTTGACCGCTGCCACGTGACCGAGCCCCAAGCACCCCCGCGCGCCATAGCAGCAGGCAGCACAGCTGTCGGGGCTGCGACTGCTGCAACTGTTGCAACTGCTGCAACCGCTGCAACCGCTGCAACCGCTGCAACCGCTGCAACCGCTGCGGCCCAGAGCCCGCTGGACGTGGCCCAGCGCCACTTGCGCCCCGGCACGCTGACCCTCACCGAGTTGCCGCCGCTGGCGCTCTACATCCACCTGCCCTGGTGCATCCGCAAGTGCCCGTACTGCGACTTCAATTCGCACGAATGGCGCGGGGATGGCCAGCTGCCGACTTCGCTGCCCGGCAAGCCCGTGGTTCCGGTCGTGCCCGTGACATCCCAGCCGCCAGAGCAGGCTTATCTGCAAGCCCTGTTGGCCGACCTGGACGCAGCCCTGCCCCTGGTCTGGGGCCGCCCGGTGGTGAGCGTGTTCATCGGCGGCGGCACGCCCAGCTTGTTCGCACCGCAGACCATCGACGCCTTGCTGGCTGGCGTGCGCGCCCGCTTGAAGCTGCTGCCCGGCGCAGAAGTGACGCTGGAGGCCAACCCCGGCACCTTCGAGCGCGAGCGCTTTGCGGCCTTTCGCAGCGCTGGCGTCACGCGCTTGTCCGTGGGCGTGCAAAGCTTTTCTGATGCCCACCTGCAAGCCCTGGGCCGCGTGCACCAAGCCGACCAAGCCAAAGCCGCTGTCGAAGAAGCGGCGCGCGCCTTCGACACCTTCAACATCGACCTGATGTACGCGCTGCCCGGCCAAAGCTTGGAGCAATTGCACGCAGACCTCGACACCGCACTGGCGCTGAACCCGCCGCACCTCTCGGTCTACCACCTCACCATCGAGCCCAACACCTTCTTCGCCAAGCACCCGCCTGCTTTGCCCGACGATGACACGGCCTACGCCATGCTGGACGCCATCACCGAGCGCACCGCAGCGCGCGGTCTGCAGCGCTACGAGGTGTCGGCCTATGCCAAGATGGGCCACGCCTGCCAGCACAACCAGAACTACTGGCAGTTCGGCGATTACCTGGGCATTGGCGCTGGCGCCCACAGCAAGCTCAGCTTTGCGCACCGCGTGGTGCGCCAAGTGCGCGTGCGCGACCCCCGCGCCTACATGGCCCGCGCGCACCAACCCGAAGGCGTGGTGGTGCAAGACGAAGAAGTGGCCCGCGCCGACCTGCCCTTTGAATACATGCTGAACGCCCTGCGCCTGCGCGAAGGTTTTGCCTTGGCCGATTTCAGCGCCCGCACCGGCCTGCCGCCCTCGGCCATCGAAGCGGGCTTGTCACGCGCTGAAAGCCAAGGCCTCATCACGCGAGACCTGCACCGCGTGCAGCCGACCGAGCGTGGTTTTGATTTTTTGAGCGACCTGCAGGGGATGTTTTTGCCAGGCTAGGGTTGCCGGGCCACAGGTCAGCGGCGCACGCACACCGACATTGACAGCGTCGACTACTGAGCAACCCGGCTCACCCAAAAGCCCTGTTCTCAACGGCAGGGCTTTTTTATGCGTGGCGTGGGCAGCCCATCACCAGAGAGGTGCAATCTCTCCGGCGGGTAGCTTCGTCTTGCCCGCTGCCAGCCCCAGCAGACGGTCCGTATCGCCCGTGGCCTGGTCGCGGTCTGGTCCCGCGACTCGGGAGTTGAAGATCACCACGATGTTCCAGCCCGAGGCGTACGACAACCCCAGGCTGCTGGTGCCCGGCAGACTACCGCTGTGCCACAGGTTCACGCGACCGTTGTCCAGCGTCCGCGCCCTCACACCCAGACCGTAATACACCGGATTGCTGGCAGACGCTGCGGCCGCTGGACGGCCATGCAGCTGAGCAAAACTCGCCGCGCTCAGCAGGCTCCTGCCACCATGATTGCGCAGCGCTGACAGGAAGCGGACGTAGTCGGCCGCCGTGCTCGTCCATGCGCCAGCGCCGCCCAGCGATTCGAAATCGAGATTCGAATAGGCGGCGCCGTTATCGCTCACGTACTCAGGCTCATCGTCCTTGCCGCGCAAGGTCGCGAACTCCCAAGACTTGATGCCTGCAGGGGCTGCGACGTTTGTCTTCACATATTCCACATACTTCTGCCCGGTCGCCTTCTCGATCACCTGCTGCGCGAGGCAGAAGTTGATGTTCGAGTAGGAATACAGCTGGCCAGGCTCGGCATCGAGCTTGGCGCTGGCCAGCCATCTGGCCGAGCTGCCAGGGCAGGCCGGTGTGCGCTCGAACATGGGATCCCTCGCACGATCAACCGTCCAGCCTGCATGGTTCTGCAAGAGCTGGCGCACGGTGATCTGCAGCACACGCGGATCTGCGTACTCCGAAGGGTTGGCCGGAAAACCCAGCAGCTTCGCAAAGGGCTGATCCAGATCCAGCTTGCCCTGATCAACCGCCTTCAATGCCGCCACCGCCGTGATCAGCTTGGACATGCTCGCAATCCGCATGCGCTGATCGACCTGCATGGGGCTCTTGTTGAACAGGCCGGGCTTTGCAAAACCGTAGGCTTTGTTGAGCACCAGCCGCCCCTGGAACGCCACGGCCAGCGTGCCACCCGGGTAGCTGTTGTTCTGCATCAGGGTCTGCATGGCTTCGTCGAGCGCTTCCATACCCGGCAGGCTCTGGCCGGACACCGTTGCAGGCGTTTGTGCGCTGGCTTGAAAAGCACCAATAGCGACGAGGCAGAGCACAACAGGAATACGAAACATCAGGCGCACTTCCTTGGGCGTTGCAGAAAAGGTGGAGTCCATGTGGGGGTAGGAAAAGCAAACTGGCCTGACAGCCGCATGAATGCAAGCGTCTTGGCGGAGACTGTGAGATTCGAACTCACGGACGCTTGCGCGTCGGCAGTTTTCAAGACTGCTGGTTTAAACCACTCACCCAAGTCTCCGAGGCTGTGGATTGTAGGCAGGCCAATCACTGCCACTGCCGCCGCCGCCGCTACAGCGCCGGGTACTGCGCCACCAGTTGCGGTGGCATGGGCGTGTCGATCAGCAGGCACAGGGCGCGCAGGGCGTCGCTGAAGGCGATGGGCCAGGGGCCTTCGGCATCAACCCAGGCTTTGAGCAACATGGGGCGCTGCATCCACGAGAGTTGGCGCAGGTCGCGGGCGGCTTGGGCGAGTTCTCGGGTATCGGCCAGGTCGAGGTGCAGGGACTGCTGGGCCATGTGTTGGGCGGCGGGTGGCAGGTTCAAGCCTTGCAGCACGGTTTGCCTCCAGGCATGGCGCTGCGCTTTGGCATCGTCGCCGCTGCCCCAGCGCATGCGGGCCAGCACGCGGGTGATGGTGAGCACCTGCGGCAGCCGATCCGGCAAGCTGCGGTGTTCAGGCTCGTGCGCCAGCGGTGTGGCGTGCTGGCGCAGCAGGGCGTCCAACACCAGGCAGCGCCAGACTTCGGGCAGCGTCAGTCGGCCATCGGCGCGGGCGATGTCCAGGGCTTTGCGGCGCAGGCGGGCGCGTTCTTCTTCTGGCAGGGCCTCGCAGCGGTTGAGCAGTCGCTCGAAGGCTGGCTGGCGCAAGGCCTCTGGCAGGGCCCAGCTTCGGGCCAGCAGTGGATGCGCAGCGGCCTGTGCGGGCTGAGTTGATGGCTCACCTGCAGGCTGCGCCGCGCTGCCACCCATCTGCAGGGCGGCGCGCCAAGCCTTTGCTTCAGCCGCTGAATCGGGGCTGACCATCAGCGCGAGTAAGCTGGCCTGCAGGTCGCTGGCCCAGTCCTGGTCCAGCAGGCTTTGCAGCCAGGTCGGCACCTGGGGTGAGTGGGGCGCATCTGGGCCAGCCGATGCCAAGGGCTGCCCAATGTCCGGCTGAGTAGCTGACACCAGGCTGGTGGTGCCTGCCAATGCCTGTGCATCTTCGGTGAACGACAGCGGCGGCAGTTCGCGCGGCAAGTCTTCTGCGCTTTCCAGCACCGGGGCTTCCAGCTCGGGCATGGCTTTGCCGTAGATGCGGCGCAAGCGCTCGGTCAGCGGCGGGTGCGTGGCCAAGGCGGTGTGGTCAAACAGCCGCGCGTGCAGCAGCATGTGCGAGACGGTTTCTGCCTGCACGTGGCGCATGGCGGCTTGGGCGTCGCGCTGCTGGCCTGCAATCTTGCGCAGCGCGCCGCCCAAGCCATCGGCCAGTCGGGTGTACTGTACGGCTGAAGCGTCGGCCAAAAACTCGCGCTGGCGCGACACCGCTGCGCGCAGCAAGCGCCCGGCCATCCAGCCGATGCTTCCCGCCACCATCAGGCCGAAGCCGGGCAGGGCGGCCGGCGTGCGCTCGCCGCGTTCGTTGGTGGCGTTCACCAAAGAGCGGCCAAACAAGAACACCAGCTGCAGGCCGTAGACGTAGCCGATGAGGCGCATGTTCAAGCGGGTATCGCCGTTAAGGATGTGGCCGAACTCATGCGCCACCACACCTTGCAGTTCGTCACGCGTCAGGCGCTCCAGCGCACCGCGCGTCACGGCGACCACGCTGTCTTGCTGCTCCCAGCCAGCGGCAAAGGCGTTGATGGCTTCTTCGCCGTCCAGCACGAATAGGCGTGGCGGCTTCAGCCCCGAGGCAATGGCCATCTCCTCGACCACGTTTCGCAAGCGCCGCTCACGGCTGTCACGCGGTGCCAGCACCTCGCGCCCGCCCACTTGCTCGGCCACACGCGCGCCGCCTTGGCGCAGTTGCAGCGTCTCCAACCAACAGCCGCCCAAGATGAAGCCCAGCGTCACGAGCGTGTTGGTGAGGAAAAAACCAGTCGGTAGGCCGAACACGCCGCCCAGGCTCAGCTGCCAGATGAGCCACAGGGCGGCATTGACCGCCAGCACGGTCAGCACCACCGTGACAACAAACCAAAACAGCAAGCGCCGCGTGGCGCTGCGGGCCTCGTCCTGGTGGTGGCGAAAGCGCATGGCGAGGTTGGTCTTGGTGCTGTGGATGTCGCAGGTTGCTGTTGCGCAGCCGTGCTGTCACGCCCGCCGAGAAGCGGTCTGCGACGCCTTGGTCAAGCGACCGATATCAGCGACCGATAACTGCGACCGATGACAGCGGCCGACTCAGAACGTCACGCGCGGCGCTTGCCGTTCTGCTGGGTGCTCCGTCGACTCCAGCATCGCGGCTTCTTTGAAGGTAAACAGCTTGGCAACGACGTTGGCCGGAAACTGCTGAGCTGCGTTGTTGTAGTCCAGCACCGCGTCATTGAAGGCTTGGCGAGAAAAGCCAATGCGGTTTTCTGTGGAGGTCAGTTCCTCTGCAAACTCGCGCATGTTTTGGTCGGCCTTGAGTTCGGGGTAGGCCTCGACCACGGCCATCAAACGGCCCAAAGCGCCGCCCAACACCGCCTCGGCAGCGCCCAAAGCGGCGATGTTGCCCACGGCCATCAAGTCACCGCGTGCGGCACCCGCGGCGGCTTGCGCTTGCGAGCGCGCTTTGATGACGGCTTCCAGCGTTTCGCGTTCGTGTTGCAGGTACTTGCGCGCCGTCTCGACCAAATTCGGAATGAGGTCATAGCGGCGCTTGAGCTGCACGTCAATCTGTGCAAAAGCGTTGCTCATCGCGTTGCGCAGGCGCACGAGCTTGTTGTAGATCACCACCGCCAACAGCACAAGCGCGCCCAAGATCAGCCAAGGCACAAAAGCAGACAGCTCCATCTCACACCTCCCGTTGTTTTGCGGCCGAGTGTAGGTTTGTGAACAAACCACGCAAGACCTTTGATTTGCTGCACAGCTGGCGAGCGCTTCGCTGAAGGCACCTTCAGTTCAGCAACAAACCCTTGGTTTCGATGAAGCGCACCACCTCGGCCAGACCTTGCTGGGTTTTAAGGTTGGTCATGACGTAAGGCTTGACGCTGCGGGCAGCGCCTGAGGCGACAACACCGGGGCTGGCGCGCATGCGCTCGGTATCAGCCGCCATCACCGCCAAATCTGCGCCCACGTGCGGCGCCAGGTCGGTTTTGTTGATCACGAACAGGTCGCTCTTGGTGATGCCGGGGCCGCCTTTGCGCGGGATTTTTTCTCCAGCGGCCACGTCAATTACGTAGATGGTGAGGTCGGAGAGTTCCGGGCTGAAGGTGGCGGCTAGGTTGTCCCCGCCCGACTCCACGAACACGATGTCGGCGTTGGGAAACTGCACCAGCATGCGGTCGATGGCCTCCAAGTTGATGGAGGCGTCTTCTCGAATGGCGGTGTGCGGGCAGCCCCCTGTCTCCACGCCCATGATGCGCTCGGCCGGCAGCGCACCACTCACGGTCAGCAGGCGCTGGTCTTCCTTGGTGTAGATGTCGTTGGTGATGGCCACCAAGTCCCAGCGCTCGCGCATGGCTTTGCACAGCATCTCCAGCAGCGTGGTTTTGCCAGAGCCCACCGGCCCGCCAATGCCCACGCGCAGCGGCGGCAGGTGTTTGCTGCGCCCGGCGATGCGGTGCAGGCTGGGTTTGTTGGTCGTAGGGGTGGCTGGCTGCGGTGTGTTCATGATCTGAAGAGCCTGGAGTATTGGGTTTCGTGTCGGGCCGAGAGAATGGCCAACATGGGGCTGAAGGCTTGGCGCTGCGCATGGGGTGCCAAGGCTGCATCCACACAGCGCGGCAGCATGGCCGCCAACTGTTGCAGCACACGCTGACCTGCGTTTTGGCCCAGCGGCACGGCTTTGAGCGCGGCTTGCACCATGGCCTCGCACCAGCCAAAGCCAAAAGCCAGCAGGCCGTCGCGCTCGGAGGCCGGCGTCAGGCTCAAGGCCAGCGCAAAAGACACGGGGTAGCTGGGGTCCATGTCCGCCAGGGCTTGAATTTGTTCTGGTGCGGCGGTGTGCTGTTGGCGCAGCCACTCCAGCAGCGAGCGGCCCATTTGCTCGGTTTGCAGCCGCAACTCGGCGCTCTCGCGGGTTTGCAGCACCCAGGCGTTGACCTCGCGCACCTGAGCCCAATCTCCCGTGCGCCAGCCGCGCCAAGCGTCTCGCAGCGCGGGCAGTTCGCTGCGTTGCAAACACAGCTCAGCTTGCGCCAACAGCCAGCGCGCGGTGCTGGCTTCGTCGTGAACGTGGCCCGCGTCCACCGCAGCTTCCAGCCCTTCGGAGTAAGAAAAGCCGCCGATGGGCAAGGCGGGCGAGGCCAGCCAGATCAGCGACAACAGACCCGCCGTGGCCGGTGCTGCGGCCGCAGGATCAGCCATGCTGGTGGCGGTGGTCATGGCCGTGGTCATGGTCATGGTCATGCCCGTGGCCCGAGGCATGCGCGTGACCGTGGTCGCCATACGCGCCGGCTTCTGGCTCAAAAACCGCGTCGCTGGCGGTCACGATGAGGTGCATGCGCCGCAGCATCTCGGCCAGCACGTGGTCTGGCTCGATCTTCAGATGGTCGGCGCGCAGCTCGATGGGCACATGCCGGTTGCCCAGGTGGTAGGCAGCGCGGGTCAGGTCGAAAGGCGTGCCGTGGCTTTTGCAGTGGGTGATCACCAACACCGGCTGGGGCGCGGCCTCCACCCGAATGAGTGAGCCGTCTTCTGCCACCAGCACGTCGCCGCCGCGCACCACTTGCCCCCGCTCCAAAAAAACACCCAGTCGGCGCCCCTGCGAGTCGGTGGCCTCGAAGCGGCTTTTCTGGCGCACATCCCAGTCGAGGCAAACGACGGCGGCGCGACGCACCAAGACGGAAGCCAAGCCCTGGCCAGATGGGAGGAGTTTGTTGATGGTCAGCATGCGGCTAATGTATCGATGCCAGTTGTCTCGGCTGGCACCGCCGGGGCCATGACCGCGCCCGTCTCAGAACAAAAAATAGCGCTGCGCCATCGGCAATTCGGTGGCCGGCTCGCAGGTCAGCAATTGGCCGTCGGCGCGCACGGCGTAGGTTTGGGCGTCGATGTCCATGGCCGGGGTGTAGGCGTTGTGGACCATGTCGCGCTTCTTCACGTTGCGGCAGGCCTTCACCGCCACGGCGGTCTTCTTCAGGCCGTATTGCGCCGGCTTGCCTTGAGCGATGGCGGCCTGCGAGACAAATGTCAGCGAGCAAGCCGCGAGCGCACCGCCGAAGGCTGCGAATTGCGGGCGGTAGTGCACCGGCTGCGGCGTGGGGATGGAAGCGTTGGGGTCGCCCATGGCGGCCATGGCGACCAAGCCGCCCTTCAACACCAGCGAAGGTTTGACGCCGAAGAAGGCGGGCTTCCACAGCACCAGATCAGCCCACTTGCCCACTTCGATGGAACCCACCTCGTGCGCAAAGCCGTGGGTGAGTGCTGGGTTGATGCTGAGCTTGGCCACGTAGCGTTTGGCACGGGCGTTGTCGCAGCGCGCCGTGTCGCCGTCCATGCCGCCGGGCTGCCCGGCGCTGGGTAGGCTGCCGCGCTGCACCTTCATCTTGTGCGCGGTTTGCCAGCAGCGGGTGATGACCTCGCCCACGCGGCCCATGGCTTGGCTGTCGGAGCTGAACATGCTGATGGCACCCAGGTCGTGCAGGATGTCTTCAGCAGCAATGGTTTCCTTGCGGATGCGGCTCTCGGCAAAAGCCAAGTCTTCGGCGATGCCTGCATCGAGGTGATGGCACACCATCAGCATGTCCACGTGCTCGTCGAGCGTGTTGATGGTGTAGGGCCGCGTCGGGTTGGTCGAAGATGGCAGCACATTGGCCTCACCCACCACCTTCATGATGTCCGGCGCATGCCCGCCGCCTGCGCCTTCGGTGTGAAAGCTGTGGATGGTGCGGCCCTTGAAGGCGGCCACGGTGTCTTCGACAAAACCGCTTTCGTTGAGCGTGTCGGTGTGGATGGCGATTTGCGTGTCGGTGTCTTCTGCCACCGACAGCGCGCAGTCGATGGCAGCGGGTGTCGTGCCCCAGTCTTCGTGCAGCTTCAAGCCGATGGCACCGGCTTCGATTTGCTGCTTCAAGGCGGGCTGCAAGCTGGCGTTGCCCTTGCCCAGAAAGCCCAAGTTCATGGGGAATGCTTCAGCGGCCTGCAGCATCAACTCGATGTGCTTGGGGCCCGGCGTGCAGGTGGTGGCGAAGGTGCCGGTGGCAGGGCCGGTGCCGCCGCCAGTCATGGTGGTCACGCCGGAAGACAGCGCTTCTTCGATCTGCTGCGCGCAAATGAAGTGGATGTGCGTGTCGATGGCACCCGGCGTGACGATCATGCCCTCGCCCGCGATGATTTCTGTGCCTGGGCCGATGACGATGTCGACGCCCGGCTGGACATCCGGGTTGCCGGCTTTGCCAATGCCCACGATGCGGTGCGCGCGGATGCCGATGTCGGCCTTCACGATGCCCCAGTGGTCCAGGATGACCGCGTTGGTGATGACGCAGTCCACCGCGTCCATGGCGCCAGGGCCGTTGACCTGCTGCGACTGGCCCATGCCGTCGCGGATGGTTTTGCCGCCGCCGAACTTCACCTCTTCACCGTAGCCACCGGCTTTGAGCGTGAAGTCTTTTTCAATCTCGATCACCAGGGCCGTGTCGGCCAAGCGCAGGCGGTCGCCCACCGTGGGGCCGAACATTTCGGCGTAAGCGCGGCGTCCGATCTTCACAGCGCGCCCATGACCTGGCCACGAAAGCCGAAAACTCGGCGCGCGCCGGCGTACTCGACCAGTTCCACGGTGCGTTGCTGGCCGGGCTCGAAGCGCACCGCAGTACCAGAGGCGATGTGCAAGCGCATGCCGCGTGCTGCGGCGCGGTCAAAGTCCAGTGCGCCGTTGGTCTCTGCAAAGTGGTAGTGCGAGCCGACCTGAATGGGCCGATCGCTGGCGTTGCGCACCACCAGCTTCAAGGTGCGCCTGCCAGGGTTGAGTGCCAGCTCGCCATCGGCTGGGAACAATTCGCCGGGAATGAGGGGAGTGCTGGAGGCCATCGCAGGGTGTCCTCAGGCCAGACCGGCCAGCATGTAGACACCCAGGCCCGCCACCACTGCACCTACGCTGCGCGCCAGCCACAAGCTGCGCGCTTGGCCGAAGTGGCCCAAAGCCATGCCCGCCAAGTGCAGCGCTGCGGTGCTGGCCAGCATGCCCACTAAAGCCCAGGCCGTGTTGCCGCCTGCCAGCTCAGCGCCGTGGGCCACGCCGTGAAACACGGCAAAGGTGCCGACCAAAGCCACCGCAGCGGCCACTTGCAGCCTTTGCCGCGCACAGATCAGCAAGCCCATCACCAACACCGAGGCAGCGATCATGGGCTCGATAGCGGGCACTGCCACGCCTGTTGCGCCCAAGAGCGCACCACACAACAGCATGAGCACAAAGGCGACTGGCCCGAGCCAGGCGGGCCGCAGCACCAGCGCGCTCCACACGCCGACAGCCAGCATGGCGGCCAAGTGGTCCAGACCGGTCAGCGGGTGCAGCAGGCCGTCAAAAAAACCGTGGTGCGCAGCGCCGTCGGCACCGGTGTGGGCCAAGGCCGGCAGCGCGGCACCCGCGATGAGGGCAAGCAGGATCGGCCGCGCAGCGCGAAGGCTATGGGCCGGTGGTCGGTGGAGGGGCTTGGCGGACATGCGGCGTGTTCCAGGTGAGGGGGTCGGCTGGTGTCAGGTCGGGTAGAGCGAGGCGGTCTGGGAAGGATCGGGTTTGGCGAAGCTGGGTGCGGTCAGATCACAAGTGAGCGTCAAGGAATCGGCTGGTGCACCGTGACGAGCTTGGTGCCGTCGGGGAAGGTGGCTTCGACCTGAATGTCGGGAATCATCTCGGCCACTCCCTCCATCACATCGGCGCGGGTGAGTACCTCGCGCCCGGCGCTCATGAGTTGCGCCACGGTGCGGCCATCGCGTGCACCTTCCATGACAGCCGCCGTGATCAGCGCCACGGCCTCGGGGTAGTTCAGCTTGAGCCCGCGCGCACGCCGCCGTTCGGCCAACAAGGCTGCCGTGAAGATGAGCAGCTTGTCTTTTTCGCGCGGGGTCAGTTCCATGCTGGGCTCAGAGCAAGCCCCGTGCCCGGGAAGGGGATCGCTGCTTGTGGCACAGAAACTGCACCAAGCCCAGCATGAGCGATGCCCTGGCAGACGTCGGACGCCCGCAGGCGCCGCAGCGGGTCATCAAGATCCGGCGTGACTACAACCACTGGGTCGGCAGCGAGACCATGGAGGACTACGCGCTGCGCTACACGCCGCAGCGCTTTCGCAAGTGGTCCGAGTCTCGGGTGGCGCACACCGCTTTTGGGGCCGCTTCCTTCCTCATCTTGGAGGCCGTGGGCGCCACCTTGCTGGTGCAGTACGGATTTCTCAACGCCTTCTGGGCGATCTTGGCCACCGGGCTCATCATTTTTCTGGCGGGCTGGCCCATCAGCGTGTATGCCGCACGCTACGGTGTCGACATGGACCTGCTCACACGCGGCGCTGGATTTGGCTATTTGGGCTCGACCATCACCTCGCTCATCTACGCCTCGTTCACCTTCATCTTCTTTGCGCTCGAAGCGGCTGTCATGGCTTATGCGCTGGAGCTGGCGCTCGACATTCCGCCGGCCTGGGGCTATCTGATCTGCTCTCTGGTGGTGATTCCCCTGGTGACTCACGGCGTGTCGGTCATCAGCCGCCTGCAGTTGTGGACGCAGGGCGTTTGGTTGGTGATGTTGATCGTGCCCTACGCGGCCGTGTTGATGCACGATGCTGGTGCGTTCTCTGGCTTGGTGCACTACGCTGGTGAGGACGGCCAAGGTGGCACCTTTCAGTGGCACCTCTTTGGCGCGGCACTGACTGTGGGTGTGGCGCTCATGACCCAAATGGGCGAACAGGCCGACTACCTGCGTTTCATGCCGGCGGAGCAGCCGGGTCGCCGCTGGCGCTGGTGGGCTGGTGTGTTGGCCGGTGGCCCAGGCTGGGTGCTGCTGGGCGTGGCCAAGATGCTGGGCGGCGCTGCATTGGCTTGGCTGGCCATCCAGCTCATGGTGCCCACCGACCGCGCGGTGGACCCCAACCAGATGTACCTGGCCGCTTACCAATACGTGTTCCCGCAGTACGGCTGGGCGGTGGCGGCCACGGCGATCTTCGTCGTGGTCTCGCAGCTCAAGATCAACGTCACCAATGCCTATGCCGGCTCGCTGGCCTGGAGCAACTTTTTCTCGCGCCTGACGCACAGCCACCCGGGCCGGGTGGTGTGGGTGGTGTTCAACACGGCCATTGCCTTTGTGCTCATGGAGATGGAGGTGTTCCAGGCGCTGGGTCGGGTGCTGGGGCTGTACTCCAACATCGCGATTGCCTGGATGATGGCCGTGGTGGCCGACTTGGTCATCAACAAGCCGCTGGGCCTGTCGCCCAAGGGCATCGAGTTCAAGCGTGCGCACCTCTACGACATCAACCCCGTGGGCGTGGGCGCCATGGGCCTGGCCTCGGTGCTGTCCATCAGCGCTTACTTGGGGGCATTCGGTCCGATGGCGCAGGCCTTCTCGGCCATCGTCGCGCTGGTCACGGCCATGGTGACTTCGCCACTCATCGCCTGGGCCACGCGTGGGCGCTATTACTTGGCGCGCACCTCGACGGCTGAGCCCTCTGAGCCGCTTCATCCCGCTCACCCAGCCTCCTCGGCTGCAGCGGGGCAAGCCGTCGAAGACACTGCCGATCCAGCGCACGCATCAGGCTCTTACCAGCGATGGCGCATGAGCACCTGCGTGATTTGTGAGCGCGCCTACGAAGGCCCGGACATGGCGCACTGCCCGGCTTACCAAGGCCCCATCTGCTCTTTGTGCTGCACGCTGGACGCCCGGTGTGGCGACTTGTGCAAGCCCGAGGCGCATTTCTCGGCGCAATGGCAGGCGCTGCTGCAACGCCTGCTGCCTGCCCGCCTGTGGCCTTTGCTCGACCGGGGCTTGGGGCACTTTGTCTTGCTCATGGGGCTCATCACACCCTTGTTGGCGGCCTTGTTTGCGCTGCTCTACCAGCAGGCCACAGCCGATGTGACCATGAGCGCGCAACAGGTACAGGCCTTGCGCGACGGCATGCTCAAGGCTTATTTGGCGCTGCTGCTGCTGGGGGGCGTGGTGGCTTGGTGGCTGGTGCTGGCGCAAAAGAGCCGTGCGGTGGCGCAAGAGGAATCGAACCGCCAAACGCACTTGTTGATGCGTGAGATCGCGCTGCACCGCCAGACCGACATGGCCTTGCAGCAAGCCCGCCAAGTGGCAGAGGCCGCACGCCGCCAGGCCGACTCCGCCAACTTGGCCAAAAGTCGCTACTTGAGCGCCATGAGCCACGAGTTGCGCACACCGCTCAACAGCATCTTGGGCTATGCGCAACTCATGGGCGCAGATCCCGAGGTTCCGCCGCATCGGCTGCAAGCGGTGCAGGTCATCCAGCGCAGCGGTGAGCACTTGCTGCAACTCATGGAAGGCACGCTGGACATCGCACGCATCGAGGCGGGCAAGCTCAGCCTGGACATGCGACCCATGGCTCTCGGGCCCTGCATCGACGAGCTGATGGCCTTGTTCGAACCGCAAGCGCAGGCCAAGGGCTTGGTGCTGCGCTGTGAAGTGGAAGGCAACTTGCCGCAGCGCGTGCGTGCCGACGAAAAGCGCTTGCGGCAAATCCTCATCAACCTGTTGGGCAACGCGGTGAAATTCACCGAGCAAGGGCAGGTGGTGCTGCGCGTGCGCTACGCCCGAGAAATGGCGCACTTAGAGGTGCAAGACAGCGGCCCCGGTTTGTCGCCAGAACAAATCGCCACCGTATTCGAGCCCTTCACGCGCGCCGTGCCCGCAGGCTCATTGGTGCCAGGTTCGGGCTTGGGCCTGACGATGGCGCGCATGCTGACCGACTTGATGGGTGGCGAGTTGCAGGTCAGCAGCGCGCCCGGCCAAGGCACCGTGTTTAGGCTGCGCCTGTTCCTGCCCGAAGTGTCTGTGGCGACCATCTCGCCATTGCCCGCTGTGCCTCTGCTGGAGCGCTTTCGCCCTCCGCTTTCGGGCACGAAGGCCAAGCGCCGGGTGCTGGTGGTGGACAACGAAGAGGCCGACCGCGAGTTGCTGGTGCAACTGCTGGCTCCGCTGGGTTTCGCCATCGACACCGCTGCGAGCGGTCATGAAGCGCTGGCCTGGCTGGAATCCCACCCCGAGTCCGCGCCGGACGTCGTGCTGATGGATTTGGCCATGCCCGGCATCGACGGCTGGGAGACCATTCGCCGCTTGCGCTTGCGCCCCGGCCCTCAGCCGGCCGTGGCGGTGGTGTCTGCCAATGCCTTCGAGCGCGCTGCTGACAACCCCATGGGCATTGCGCCAGAAGATTTCATCGTCAAGCCGGTGCGGCACGCAGAGTTACTCGACTGGCTGGAGCGGCACTTGGCGCAGCCCGAGCGCCCTGTCGCCCAAGCCGCACCAGCAGCGCCAACCGCGCCAACCGCGCAGGGCATGCCAAGTACCCCAAGCGCTCCAAGTGCACAGAACACCGCGGAAGTGCCCACGGCAACACCTGAGGCTGTAGGCTTCAGCGCCCTGCCCAGCACGGACCAACTCGATGCTTTGTTGAGCCTGGTACGCATGGGCTACTACCGTGGCATCTTGAACCACCTCGACGCCATGGAAGCAGGCTTGCCCCCAGGCGCCGACTTTGTTCGGCGCTTGCGCACCCAAGCGCAGGCTTACCAATTCGACGCCATGCAGCGCGTTTTGCTTCAAGCCCTCGCGTTCAGCGGGCGGGAGTACGGCGGAGATGACAGCCCGCCAGAATCAGCCGCCTGAACATGGCCCACTCACCCATGACCGAGCACCACACGATCGACCGCAGCGTCAGCGACGTGGTGCTGATCGTGGACGACATGCCGGGCAACCTGTCCATGCTGCACGACGCGCTTGAAGAGTCGGGCTACACCGTGCTGCTGGCCACCAGCGGCGAGGCAGCACTCGCCAGTGCGGGGCAGGCGGTGCCCGACATCGTCTTGCTCGATGCGCTCATGCCTGGCATGGATGGCTTTGAGGTGGCACGCAGGCTCAAGGCGACGCCGCATACCGCGCACATTCCCATCGTTTTCATGACAGGTCTGACCGAGACCGAGCACTTGGTGGCCGCGTTCGAAGCGGGCGGTGCCGATTACGTCACCAAGCCGGTGCGGCCCTTGGAGGTGTTGGCGCGCATGGCCGCGCACCTGCAGGGCGCTCGCCAAGCCCGGCAAGCCCGTAACGCGCTGGACGCTTTTGGCTACGCCAGCATGACCGTGCGCGCTGAAGATGGTCGCGTCATGTGGCAAACGCCTTTGGCACGCGGGCTGTTGGCGCGTTACTTCGCCGAGGGCTCGCCGCCCGGCCAGTTGCGCGTGCCGCAGACGGTGTTGCAGTGGTTGCAAGCGCACGCCATGCCCGGCGCTGCTCCACCAATGGGCCTGGAGATGGGCATGGACGCTGCCGCTCCACCCAGCGAAGCAGCTGTATCCAGCGAGCTGGGCGAAACCCTCAGCTTGCCCCTGGTGGTCACGCAAGGCGCGAGCCGACTGGAGCTGCGCCTGCATGCACCCGCTGGCCCTGGCGGCGAGGAAGACCTCGATTGGTTGATCGTCATGCGCGAGGTGTCCGACACCGCCGTGATCGACTCGATGGTGCACGCCTTCGGCCTGACCGCACGCGAGGCCGAGGTGCTGTATTGGGTGGTCAAAGGCAAGACCAACCGCGACATTGGCGACATCTTGGGCTCCAGCCCCGCCACCGTGAAAAAGCAACTCGAACACGTGTTTGTGAAGCTGGGTGTGGAGACGCGCACTGCAGCGGCCGGTGTGGCGCTGCGCCGCATACGGGCACTACAACCGCAGTTCGGCGGCTGATCGCCCGCGGCTAACCCGCACCTATACTCCGCCCGCGCTGGCAACGGCGCATCCGCTGGGGGTGTTGCCAAGGCTGTTGTGGCCTGGGTGACTGAGAGAGTCCCTTCGAACCTGATTGAGGTAATCCTCGCGCAGGGAAGCAAACCGCAGGACTGAGGCGCTCTCATGCCTTGGTCGCAGAACCTGCGGTCGGCCCACCTGCCGTTCGTTCGCTTGGAGGCGATGAATGGCCATGTCACCTGACCTTTCTTCCAACCCCGCAGCCCCTGCGCTGGTGCCCATTGCCCTGTCGGACCGCGTGTTCGGCTTTCACCACCATCTGGCCTTGTGGTTCAGCTTGGGCACGGGCTTGCTGGTCATACAAATCGGCGCTTACCTGGTGCCTGCTGTCGGCACGCGCGACGCTGCGCTGGCCATCGTCCTCGGCTCGGTGATCGGCGCCGGCCTTTTGGCTTGGACAGCGCGGTTGGGCTGCCGCACGGGCTTGTCCAGCGCGGGCCTGATGCAGGCCACCTACGGCAGCGCCTTTGCCCGGTTGCCGGTGCTGCTCAACATCGTGCAGCTCATTGGCTGGACTACTTTTGAGCTGGTGGTCATGCGCGATGGCACCTCGGCCATGCTGCGCCATGTGTTCGGTTGGGACTTGAGCGGTCTTTGGGGCGTGCTGGCCACCACGGTGTTGTGGGGCGCGGTGCTCACGGCGCTGATGACGGCCTCGATGCTCGGGCTGGTGCGCCGCTTCGTAGGGCGCTATGGCCTGCCGCTGGTGGCCGCGTCCTTGATCTGGCTGGCCTGGCAGTTCTGGCAACGCCTGCCAGATGGCGCGCAGGCGTTCTGGGACCGCCCGGGCAACGGCAGCATGGGCCTGTTTTCTGCGGTGGACTTGGTCATTGCGATGCCGGTTTCCTGGTTGCCGCTGGTGGCTGATTACGCGCGCTATGGCAAGAGCGGCGGCTCCACGATGCGCGGCACCTGGTTGGGTTACGCCCTGGCCAACACCGCCTGCTACGGCTTGGGCGTGCTGGTGGCCAGCACCGTGGCCCCTGGCACCGACTTGGTCGCCGCTTTGCTGCTGGCCCAAGGCGGTTTGCTGGCGCTGGGTCTGATCTTGCTCGACGAAATGGACAACGCCTACGGCGACGCGCACAGCGCAGCGGTGTCGGCGCAAAGCCTGCAGCCGCGTTTCAGCTTGCGCCGCTGGGCCGTGCTGATGGCGCTGGTGTGTACCGCGCTGGCCGTGGTGTTGCCGATGCGCAGCCTGGAGCCCTTCATGCTGATGCTCAGCTCGGTGTTTGTGCCGCTGTACGGCGTCATTCTTGGGCGCTGGGCCTTGCGGGCGAACCGCGCCCAAGCTAGCGACGTGCAACTGCAGCCCGCGCTGCCCACCCGGGCGGTCGACTGGTCAGCTGCGGCCATCTGGTTGAGTGGCATTGCCTGCTTTCATGGGCTGGCGCAATGGGCGCCGGGCTGGGGCTCTGCCCTGCCCACGCTGGCGCTCACCTTCGCGTTGGCCTGGGCCACAGCACCAGCGCGAGCAGCCGCAGCGCCCGTTGGGACCTGAAGGTCCATGAAGCGACCCGTGGTCATCTTGGGTGCCGGCTTGATGGGCCGGCTGTTGGCCTGCGCCCTGGCGCGAGCGGGCCACGCCGTGACCGTCTACGAGGCGCAAGGCGCAGACGCGCAGGGCTCTGCGGCGCGCGTGGCTGCGGCCATGTTGGCGCCGCTGGCCGAGTCTGCCGTGACCGAGTTGTCGGTGGTTCGCATGGGCCAGCACAGCTTGCGGCGCTGGCCCGAGTTGCTGGCCGAACTGTTGCCCGAACTGTTGCCCCCTGCGCCGCAGGAGCCGGTCTTTTTCCAACGCGCCGGCACGCTGGTGGTCTGGCATCGGCTGGATGCACCCGAGGCCCAGCGCTTCGAGCGGCAGTTGGCCCACACGGTGCAGCGCCTGCCCGATTTGCCTGCAGCGCAGCGCCTGGGTGCAGCAGAACTTGGCGCGCTGGAGCCGGCGCTCCAAGGCCGTTTCACGCAAGGGCTTTATCTGCCCGAAGAAGGCCAGCTCGACAACCGTGCCTTGCTGGTCGCCTTGGGCTACAGCATGCAACGCTTGGGCGTGGATGTGCACTGGGGCGAGCCGCGAACGCCCGAGTCGGTCGAGCCTGGGCCGCAGGGCTGGGTGTTCGACTGCCGCGGGCTGGGTGCGCGCGGCCAGTGGCCAGCCCTGCGTGGTGTACGCGGCGAAGTCATGCGCGTTCACGCGCCGGGTGTGGTGCTGCAGCGGCCCGTGCGCTTGCTGCACCCGCGCTACCCGCTGTACATCGCACCCAAGCCGGGTGACGTGTTCGTCATTGGGGCCACGGAAATCGAGTCCGATGATCTGTCGCCTGCCAGCGTGCAGTCGGCCCTCGAGTTGTTGGGCGCGGCCTACACCGTGCACCCTGGTTTTGCAGAAGGACGCATCGTCGAGATGGGCACGCAAGCCCGCCCGGCCCTGCCCGACAACCTGCCCGCGCTGCGCTGCACAGGCCCGCAGCGGGTGCAAGTCAATGGCCTGTACCGCCACGGTTTTTTGGTGGCACCAGCCGTGCTCGATGCGCTGCTGGCTTTGGTCGGCAGCGGCCGAACAGACGAGGCCGAGCGTTTAGGCCTACGCTTGGAAGGTTTTTGATGGCCCCCGCTCGGGAACACGACTCCCCAGGAACTCGCTCCATGGACGTTTGGATCAATGACCAGCCACACGCCGTACCCGACGGCGCCACGCTGGCCGATGCCCTGGCGCTGCTGCAGCCGCAAGCGCCCTTTGCAGTTGCCGTGAACCGCCAATTTGTGCCGCGCACGGCGCACGCGCAACACGCTTTGCAGCCAGGCGACCGCGTCGAGGTGGTGTCGCCCATCACCGGCGGCTGAGCCGCTGCCGCCAACCCAACCGCCGTTCTACGCAGCCATCCTCATGAGCCAGTCGTCTTCAGCGTCCGACCGCAACGAGTCCGCCGAACCGAGCGATCCCTTGGTGCTTTACGGCCAAGTTTTCAGCAGCCGCTTGATGCTGGGCACCTCGCGTTACCCATCGCCGGCCGTTTTGGAGGCCGCCGTGCACCGCGCGCGCCCGGCCATGCTCACCGCGTCTTTGCGCCGACAAGCGGTGCCCGGCGTGGGAGGCACAGCACCGGCAGACAGCGGTGCAGAGTCTGGCGGGCTAGCCTTCTGGGGCTTGATGAAGCGCCTGGGTGTTCCGGTGTTGCCCAACACCGCCGGCTGCCGCCGCGTGGACGAGGTGCTGGCGGTGGCCGCCATGGCGCGCGAGGTCTTTGCCACCGACTGGATCAAGCTGGAATTGATTGGTGACGATTACAGCCTGGCACCCGACACGCAGAACCTGGTGCAAGCCGCAGAAAACCTCATTCGCGACGGCTTCAAGGTGCTCCCGTACTGCACCGAAGACCTGGTCTTGTGCGAGCGCTTGGTGGACGTGGGTTGCCAGGCCGTCATGCCATGGGCTGCGCCCATCGGTACGGGGCGCGGCCCGCAAAACCCGCACGGCTTGCGGCTGCTGCGTGAACGCTTGGCCGTGCCTTTGATCGTCGATGCGGGCTTGGGTTTGCCGTCCCACGCGTGTCAGGTCTTGGAGTGGGGCTACGACGCGGTGCTGCTCAACACGGCCGTGGCCTTGGCGCAGGACCCGGTTGCCATGGCCGGTGCTTTTGCCGATGCGGTGCAAGCCGGTCGCAGCGCCTGGCGGGCTGGCGCCATGGCACCGCAAGACAACGCCCAAGCGAGCACGCCGGTGTTGGGCACACCGTTTTGGCACCAGACATGACAGATGCCAACTTGGCTGTAGAGGACGGCGCAGCAGCCTGGGCCGACGCCATTGTCAATGCGCACCGTGACTTGGCCCTGCCGCTCTCAGAGGGTGCGTCCGATGCGCTGCCCTTGCCTGCCACGCTTTCAAATGGGGCGCTGGCTGAACAAGCCCGGCTTGCAGGCCACAGCGCTGCCCTGCGTTTGGGCTTTGTGCCGGTGGATGCAGCCTGCGTCGCTCAGGCTTGGGGCCTTCAGACCGCGCGCACTGGCCAATTCAACCCAGCGCATTGGCCAGACGAGCCGGCTGACTTTGGCCTGCCCGAGCCACAGACCCAGGCACCAGCCTCTAAGGACTCGGCTGATGCCCACGCCCGGGCCTTCGCACCTTGCCCGCATGCCCTGGGCCTGTACGCCGTGCTGCCCGACGCCCAGTGGGTGGGGCGCATGGCCCGCGCGGGTGTCCCCACGGTACAACTGCGCTTCAAGTCCACCGATGCGCAGGCCATCGAGCGAGAAGTGCGCGCGGCTGTGGCAGCCGTGCAGGGTACGGGCGCGCTGCTGTTCATCAACGACCACTGGCAGGCCGCCATCGACGCCGGTGCCTACGGCGTTCACCTGGGGCAGGAGGACTTGAGCGTAGCGGGCCAGCACGCCTTGGCCGCTGTCCGGGCGGCCGGCTTGCGCCTGGGCCTGAGCACCCATGGCTACGCCGAGATGCTGCGCGCCCAAGCACACAGGCCCAGCTACACGGCGCTGGGCGCGGTGTACGCCACCACGCTCAAGCGCATGGCCACAGCGCCGCAGGGTCCGGGTCGGTTGGCTGCCTATGCGCGCCTGCTGCGCGGGCAGCCACTGGTGGCGATTGGCGGCATCGATTGGGCGCGGCTGCCTGAGGTGCTGTCCAGCGGGGTGGGTTCGGTCGCCGTGGTGCGGGCCTTGATTGCAGCACCCGACCCCGAGGCTGAAGTCAAGCGCTGGATGAACGCCATCGGCCCGGCTGGACTGTCATAAGCCCTGGCGGACACCCCAATCAGCGGACGTTTCGGTGCACGTGTCGGTGCACTGCTGCACCCAAGCAGCGGCGCACAATGGTTCATGCTTTACCGTTTCACCTCCCGCGAAACCGCTGATGTCTTGATGTTGGATACGCACGCGCACAGGCTGCTGGAGATCATCGGGCGGCCACCTGGGCCCACCGGCATCATCGTCTGGACCTCCATGGCTCTGGCCATGCAGCGCTTGCAGCAGGCCATACAAGCCGATGAGGCGCTGGCGGCACAAACCGACGCGACAAAAGAAAAGGCCCGGGAAGAACCCGAGCCTTCTGAGAACCCCGTCAGCCTGCGTCAGCGCGCCGCGCCCTTGTTGGCGATGATGGAGCGTTGCCAAGCAGCGCAGCGCGACATCGTCTGGGGCGTGTAGCGCCTTGCAGCCGAAATGAGTTGGCGCGATCAGTCTGCGTACTGACCAGCCTTGTCCACCACAGCCTTCAGCTTGATGATCTCTGCGGCCACGAACTTCTTGTGTTCAGCTGGTTCGACGCGGCGGTCGGTCACCACCAGAGCACCCAAGCCTTCTTGCTTCTTGATGAACTCAGGATCTTTCAGTGCGGCTTTCAGGGCGGTGTTGAGCGTGGCCAAGATGGGCGCTGGCGTGCCCTTGGGGGCGTACAGGCCGTGCCAGACGGTGAGATCGAACCCCTTCAGGCCCATTTCGTTGAGGGTGGGGTAGTCTTTCAGCAGCTTGTGGCCAGACAGTGGTTTGGCCGTGGTCACAGCGAAGGCCTTGACGCGACCCGATTCGATTTGCCCGGTGGTGTTGGTGGTCTGGTCACACATCACGTCGACTTGGCCGCCGATCAGCGCCGTCATGGCCGGGCCTGTGCCACCAAAAGGAATGGTCGTCATGGCTTCGTTGGCCTTCACAGCCGACTGCCACATCAGGCCGCACAGGTGAGAAGCTGAGCCCAGCCCGGCGTGCGCCAAGTTCAGCTTGCCTGCGTTGGCGCGGATGTAGTTTTCGAAGTCGCGGTAAGTGTTGGCAGGCAACTGGGGCTTGCCGATCAGGGTCATGGGTACTTCGTTGACCATGCCCAGGTATTCGAAGTCTTCCAGTGGGTTGTACTGGAGCTTGCGGTAGAGCGCCGGGGTGGCGGCCATGCCGATGTGGAACAACAGCAGGGTGTGGCCATCGGGGGCGGCGCGCGCCACCTTCGTAGCACCGATGGTGCCGCCAGCACCGGCTGCGTTTTCCACCACGAAGTTCGAGTTGGGTACGAGCTTGCGCATGGTTTCTGCCAAGTCGCGCGCCACGCGGTCGGTGGGGCCACCTGCAGCGAAGGGCACCACGATGGAGATGGGCTTGGTGGGGTAGCTCTGGGCTTGGGCAGCAAAGGCTGCAACAACTGCCGTCGCGATGATCAGACGTTTCATGGAGTCTCCTGGGTTTGGACGAGGCATCCTAAGTCGGGCCTTTTGCCGGCCCATCGTGGGAAGTACGTAAGGGCAATCACGGGGCGCAGACCTGCGCCCAATTACTGGTAGGTGCGCGCGTCTTCAATGACTTTGCCATCGTTGGGCAAGCTGCCTGCAGGCACACACTGCACTTCACCGCGCAACTTCGTCACGTCGCGAATGGCCTCTGCGATGCGTTCGTTCAGGCCCTCGGGTACAGCGCTCGGTTCGCCTGCCACTTCGACGTGCAGCGTCATGCGGTCGTTGGCCATTTCGCCCTGCACCACCAAGCGCGCACGCCCGACTTCTGAGAATCGGCGCGTGATGTCGTGCACTTGAGAGGGGTGAATGAACATGCCACGCACTTTGGTGGTTTGGTCGGCGCGGCCCAGCCAGCCGCGAATGCGCAGGTTGGTGCGACCGGTGGGGCAAGGCCCCGGCAGCACAGCAGACAGGTCGCCCGTACCAAAGCGCACCAGCGGGTAGTCGGGGCTGAAGCTGGTCACCACGACCTCGCCCACTTCACCGTCGGGCACGGGCTCTTGAGTGCCGGGCCGCACGATCTCCAGCAGCACGCCTTCATCGACCACCAAGCCTTGGCGGGCCTCGGTCTCATAAGCGATCAGCCCCAGGTCAGCACTGGCGTAGCACTGGTAGGCGGCCACACCCCGCTCGGCCAGCCAGTCGCGCAGGCTGGGTGGGCAGGCTTCGCCCGAGACCAGCGCGCGGCGCAAGCTGGGCAAAGCCACGCCCATC
Organism: Comamonadaceae bacterium; assembly: GCA_027483665.1. Taxonomy (GTDB): domain Bacteria; phylum Pseudomonadota; class Gammaproteobacteria; order Burkholderiales; family Burkholderiaceae_C; genus JAIXUC01. The sequence goes on from JAIXUC010000029.1 coordinate 56,360, forward strand.
TCCGCCGCTTTGTCCAAGATGAGCTTCAAGAAACTGGGCGTTCCGGTGTAGCCCGCAGGCCGCAACTCGGCCATGGCCTGCACCTGCTGCTCGGTCTGCCCGGTGCCACCGGCAAACACCGTGCAGCCGAGCGCGTGCGCACCGGTTTCCATCATGGAGCCAGCAGGCACGAAGTGGTAGGAGAAGCAGTTGTGCACCAAATCGCCAGAACGAAAGCCCGCAGCGAACAAGGCACGGGCCATGCGCCAGTAGTCGGGCGCTCGGCCTTCGGGTTCGTAAATCGGGCCTGGACTTGCAAACAAGCGCGGCATGTGCGGGCCAAATCGGTGTGTGGCAAAGCCGCCGAAGGGGTCCAGTGGGTGGTCACTTGGAAGGCTCTCCGTGCGCAGGCGCTTTTGGCGTTCGTGCAATTCGGCCTTGCGCGTCACGGGCAGGCGCGCCAGTGCCGCGCGGCTGGTGACCTGCTGAGCGTCCACACCCTGAAGACGCTCGCCCAGCGCCGCCGTGGTTTGGGCCCTTTGCACCTGTTGCGGCAGTGCCGCGAACAGTGCCGCTTCTCGTTGCGCGGTGCTGCGCGTCTCCAGGCTGTCGTAGTGATCGCTCATGCCGTCTCCTTCGGGTCAACCGACTTTACCCGGCCCCGCCCCACGATCGCGCTCCTTAATCCCGCTCCACGATCCCGCGCCTAAACTCGCGCGCCATGCCTGCGCCGCCACAGCCACCGTCTGCGCTCCCAGCGCCATCCTCCGGCACCAGCCGCCTAAACAAGCGCATGGCCGAACTGGGCATGTGCTCGCGGCGCGAGGCTGATGAGTGGATCGAGCGCGGTTGGGTGCGCGTTGATGGTGAGCTGGCCCGCACCGGCATGCAAGTGGCGCCCGAATCCCGCATCACGGTGGACAAGCGGGCTCAGGGCGAGCAAGCCCAGCGTGTGACTTTTGTGCTGCACAAGCCCATGGGCTATGTGAGTGCCCAGGCCGAAGACGGCCACCCGCCAGCGGTGACGCTGATCGGCCCACGCACCCATTGGCGCGATGACCCCAGCCGTCAGCGCTTCGAGCCAGCCCAGCTGCGTGGCTTGGCACCTGCTGGCCGGCTCGACATCGACTCCGTGGGCCTGCTGGTGCTGACTCAAGACGGCCGTGTGGCGCGCCAGCTCATCGGCGAAGACAGCGAGGTCGACAAGGAATACCTGGTGCGCGTGCGGCTAGGCTCTGTGGTGCAAGACGTGCGCGCCGCCGTGCCCCCCGCTGCCTTGCAGCGCTTGCGCCATGGCCTGAGCCTCGACGGCCAGCCGCTCAAGCCCGCCGTGGTGGAGTGGGAGAACCCGGAACAACTGCGTTTCGTGTTGCGCGAAGGCAAAAAGCGGCAGATCCGCCGCATGTGCGAGGCGGTGGGCCTGCAGGTGACCGGGCTCAAGCGCATTCGCATCGGGCGCGTCGCCTTGGGTCATTTGCCTGTGGGCCAGTGGCGTTATCTGGGCGGTCACGAGCGGTTTTGAGGGGCTTGCCCCGGGCCTTGAAAGCTGGAGTCCCCAGCCCAACTTCAGCAACAGAAACAGCAACAACCCCAGCTGAACGCCACTCCAGTTACGCCCCTTTTTTTTACATCCCATGAGCCCACCATGAGCAAACAAACCCTTTCCTTCCAGGCCGAAGTCGCGCAACTGCTGCACCTGGTCACGCACTCGCTGTATTCCAACCCCGACATCTTTGTGCGCGAGTTGGTCTCCAACGCCTCGGATGCTTGCGACAAGCTGCGCTTCGAGGCGCTGGACCACGGCGAGCTGTACGAAGACCAGCCCGAGCTGAAAGTGAAGATTGGCTTCGACAAAGCTGCTCGCACGCTGTCCATCACCGACAACGGCATCGGCATGAGCGAGCAAGAGGCCATCGATCACCTGGGCACCATCGCCAAAAGCGGCACGCGCGAGTTCATGGGCCGCTTGAGCGGCGACCAGAAGTCCGACGCGCAGCTGATTGGCCAGTTCGGTGTGGGTTTCTATTCAGGCTTCATCGTGGCCGATCGCATCACGGTGGAGTCGCGCCGAGCCGGTTTGGCTGCAGCCCAGGGCGTGCGTTGGGTCAGTGCCGGCACGGGGGACTTTGAAGTGGAGGCCATCGAGCGCGCCGAGCGTGGCACCACCGTCACCCTGCACCTGCGCGAAGACGCCAGCGACTACCTCTCCACCTGGAAGCTCAAGGGCATCGTCTCCAAGTACTCAGACCACATCAGCCTGCCCATCCTCATGCGCAAGGAAGAGTGGAAAGAGGGCGAGGAAGGCAAGGGCGGTGAGATGGTGCTCACCGACGAATGGGAGCCGGTGAACCAAGGCAGCGCCTTGTGGACGCGCGCCAAGAAAGACATCACGCCTGAGCAGTACACCGAGTTTTACAAGCAAATCAGCCACGACCATGAGGCCCCGCTGACCTGGAGCCATAACCGCGTGGAAGGCAGCACCGAATACACGCAGTTGCTCTACATCCCGGCCAAAGCGCCCATGGATTTGTGGAACCGCGAGAAGGCCCCAGGCGTGAAGCTGTATGTGCGGCGCGTGTTCATCATGGACGAGGCCACCGCCTTGCTGCCGACCTATCTGCGCTTTGTGAAAGGCGTGGTCGACTCGGCCGATTTGCCGTTGAACGTCAGCCGTGAACTGCTGCAAGAAAGCCGCGACGTGAAAGCCATCCGCGAGGGCAACACCCGCCGCGTGCTCGGCTTGCTGGAAGACATGGCGCGCAAGGCAGAGCCCGCAGCCCAGGACGCCGAGCCAGCTCAGGCCGCCGCATCTGAAGAAGAGCGCGGCCAATACGCCAGTTTCTACGCCGAGTTCGGCTCGGTGCTCAAGGAAGGTTTGGGCGAAGACTTCACGCACCGCGACCGCCTGGCCAAGCTGCTGCGCTACGCCAGCACGCAGAGCGACACGCCCAGCGTTGGCCTGGCCGACTACAAGGCGCGCATGAAGGAAGGCCAGGAGGCCATTTACTACATCACCGCCGACACGCTGGCAGCCGCCAAGAGCAGCCCGCAGTTGGAGGTGTTTCGCAAGAAGGGCATCGAGGTGCTGCTCATGACCGACCGGGTCGACGAGTGGGCCTTGAGCTTCCTGCATGAGTTCGAAGGCACACCGCTGCAATCGGTGGCCAAGGGCCAGGTCGATTTGGGCAAGCTCCAAGACGAAGAAGAAAAGAAGGCCGCCGAGCAAGCCGCAGAAACTTTCAAACCGGTGCTGGAGCGTTTGAAGGCCTCTTTGAAGGACAAGGCCCAAGACGTGCGCGTGACCACGCGGCTGGTCGACTCACCAGCTTGCTTGGTGGTGCAAGACCACGGCATGAGCACGCAACTCGCGCGGCTGCTCAAACAGGCCGGCCAAAGTGCCCCAGAGGTGAAGCCCATTCTGGAAGTGAACGCAGACCACGCGCTGGTGAAGAAGCTGGAGGCCAGCCCGCACTTCGACGACTTGGCGCACATCCTGTTCGACCAAGCCCTGCTGGCAGAAGGCGGCCTGCCCGAAGACCCGGCGGCCTACGTCAGAAGGGTCAACACGCTGTTGGTCTGAGCGCTCACGCGTTCGCTACGAGCTCCCAACCGTTCGACACGAGCCCCTATCCGTTCGCCCTGAGCCTGTCGAAGGGCTCGTGAGGGCTTCGACAGGCTCAGCCCGAACGGGCAATGCTCAGCCCGAACGGGCAATGCTCAGTTCGAACGGGCAATGCTCAGCCCGAACGGGCAATGCTCAGCTCGAACGGATGTGGTTCAGGCCGACAGAGGCTCCGCCTGCATGGCCTCTATCTGCTCGTGCAGCGTAGCGACCTGGCCTTGCCAGTAGTCACTGCTGCCGAACCAAGGAAAGTGCACCGGAAAGCTGGGGTCGCTCCAGCGGCGGGCCAGCCATGCGCTGTAGTGGATGAGGCGCAGCGTGCGCAGGACTTCCAGCAAGGCCAGCTCGCGCCGGTCAAAGGGCCGGAACTGTTCGTAGCCTTCAAGAAGGCAAGACAGCGCAAAGGTTTGCTGTTGGCGGTCGCCTGAAAGCAACATCCACAGATCTTGCACGGCGGGCCCCGTGCAGGCGTCGTCGAGGTCCACGAAGTGCGGGCCCGCACCGGGTGCGTCTTGCGGCGTCCACAAAATGTTGCCGGGGTGGCAGTCGCCATGCAGCCGCAGGCGCTGGATGTCTGAGCTGGGGAGCATCAGCGCGTGCGCTTGCATGAGTGCAATGGCCCGTTGGCAGGCCGCGTCCCAGTCGGAGCGCACATCCAGCGGAACGGCCTCGTTGGCCAGCAGCCAGGACCGCGGCTCGACGGCGTAGCGCTCGATGTCCAGCGACAACCGGTGCCGGAACGGGCTGCGCTCACCCACGCTGTGGATGCGCCCCAAAAAGCGCCCGATCCACTCCAACACCTCGGGGTCTTCCAGCTCCGGGCGCCGGCCGCCCCGGCGCGGACTGGCAGAAAAGGCAAAGCCCGCGAAGTGGTGCAGCGTGTGGCCTTGCAGCACCAGCGGCCCGATGACGGGCACTTCATCGGCCATCAACTCGGCTGCGAAAGCGTGCTCTTCCAGAATCTGCGCTTCTGCCCAGCGACCGGGCCGGTAGAACTTGAGCACCACGCTGGTGTTACCGCAGAAGGGTTCGTCCAGCTCAGCCAAGATCACCCGGTTCTCATAAGAGCCCAGCGCCTGGATGCGCCCGTCGCCGCGCAAACCCACGCTGTCCAGCGCGTCGAGCACCACGTCGGGCGTGAGGGTGGCATAGCCGTCGGGCGCTGGCACAGCGTGGGCGGCCCCTGCCTCGGCCTGCTGTGGGTGTGAGGGCCGACTCGGGTGCTTGTTCATGCCGCTATTGTCGGCTTCAGTGCTCTGGTGAATTCCATAGGCCCGGCCCAGCGCAAAGCCTTCGACAATGCAGCCAATGACCGACTACGTGATCGTTGGCGCAGGCTCCGCCGGTTGTGTGCTGGCCGCCCGCCTGAGTGAAGACCCCAATACCCAAGTGACGCTTCTGGAGGCGGGACCGCCAGACGACAGCGTCCTCATCCACTGCCCGGGCGGCTTGGCCGCCATGGCCAAGACCGGCGCGCACGGTTGGGGCTTTCACACCGAGCCGCAACCCGGCTTGAATGGTCGCCGCGGTTTTCAGCCCAGAGGGCGGGTGCTGGGTGGCTCCAGCTCCATCAATGCCATGGTCTATGCCCGCGGCCACCCCAGCGACTACGACACTTGGCAAGCGATGGGCAACCCCGGCTGGTCTTGGGCCGACGTGCGCCCCTACTTTTTACGCGCCGAGCACAACGAGCGCGGTGCCAGCGAACACCACGCCACCGGCGGCCCGCTCAACGTGGCCGACCTGCGCAGCCCCAACCCCTTCGCACGCGACTTCGTTCAAGCCGGTGTGCAGGCCGGCCACCCGCGCAACGATGACTTCAACGGCGCGCAACTGGAGGGCTGTGGCCTGTACCAAGTGACGCAGCGCAACGGTGAGCGCTTCAGCGCCGCCAAGGCCTACTTGCTGCCAGCGCGCGAGCGCCCCAATTTGCGTGTGATCACCGGCGCTCGGGCGCGGCGCATCCTGCTGCAAGGCCAACGCGCCGTGGGTGTGGAGTTCATCGAAGGCGGGCACCTGCAGCGCATCGACGCCGCGCGCGAGGTGCTGCTGTGCGCCGGTGCGCTGCAATCGCCGCAGTTGCTCATGCTCTCGGGCATTGGCGGCCACACCGAACTGCTGCTCAACGGCATCGGCGTGCTGCACCCGCTGCCTGCTGTCGGCCAGCACCTGCAAGACCACGTGGACGTGGTGCAGGTGGTGGACGTGCCGGGGCGCACCGAGTTGTTTGGCCTGTCTTTGGCCGGTGCTTGGCGCACGCTGCAAGCGGTGCGCGAATGGCGCCGCCAGCGCAGCGGCATGCTCACCAGCAACTTTGCAGAAGCCGGTGCCTTTTTGAAGAGCGACCCCGCCGAGGCCGTGCCCGATTTGCAGCTGCACTTCGTGGTGGGCAAACTCATCGACCACGGTCGCAAAACCGTGTGGGGCCACGGCTATTCTTGCCACGTGTGCCTGCTGCGCCCGAGCAGCGAAGGGCGCTTGCGGCTGGACACCAAGGACCCCATGGCAGCGCCCCTGATCGACCCTAACTTTTTGGCCGATCACGACGACCTGACGCGCATGATCAGCGGCTTTCGGCTGATGCGGCGCATCTTGCAGCAGCCGGCCTTGGCGCGGCATGGCGGGCGTGAGCTGCAGCGCAGCGCCGGCGCGCAGACTGACCTGCAGATTGAAGGCTTTCTGCGGGAACACGCCGACACCATCTACCACCCCAGCGGCACCTGCCGCATGGGGCCCCACGCGCAAGACGCGGTGGTCGATGCGCAGTTGCGCGTACACGGCTTGCAAGGCCTGCGCGTGGTCGATGCCTCGGTCATGCCCCGGCTGGTGAGCGGCAACACCAATGCACCCACGATCATGATCGCGGAGAAGGCAGCAGACCTCATCCGCGCTTCCTTATCCCCAATCAGCCAGCCAGCCAGCCAGCCTGCCTCTTAACAAACCCTGACCTCCAGCCCCCATGCCTGACCCGTCTCCAGACCTGTTTTCCGCTTGGCAACAGCACCTGCTGCCCAAAGGCGCGCTCACGCGCTTGGCCGGCGCCTTGGCCCGCGCAGAAGCTGGCGCGCTGTCCCACGCCGCCATTGCCCGGTTCATTGCGCACTACCACGTGAACATGGACGAGGCCGCCGAGCCCAGCCCCCAGGGCTACGCCAGCTTCAATGCCTTCTTCACGCGAGCCCTGCGCGAAGGCGCCCGCCCGCTGGACGCGCAAGCCGCTTGGCTGTGCCCGGTGGATGGCGCCATCAGCCAGTTGGGTGCCATCGAGGGCGACCAGATTTTTCAGGCCAAGGGCCACCACTACAGCACGCGTGCCTTGCTAGGCGATGACGCCAACCGCGCCCAAGCTTTCCAAGGCGGTCACTTCGCCACGCTCTACCTGAGCCCGCGCGACTACCACCGCATCCACATGCCTTGCGACGGCGTGCTGCGTCGCATGGTGCATGTGCCCGGCGACCTGTATTCGGTCAACCCGGCCACGGCGCGCGCCATTCCCGGCCTGTTTGCCCGCAACGAGCGCGTGGTGTGCCACTTCGACACGCCGCACGGCCCCATGGCGCTCGTCTTGGTGGGTGCCACCATCGTCGGCAGCATGGCCACGGTGTGGCACGGCGTGGTCAACCCACCGCGCCCAGGCCATGTGCGCAGCTGGGACTACGCCGACGGCCAGGTGCGTTTGACGCGTGGCGCAGAGATGGGCCGCTTTCTGCTGGGCTCGACCGTGGTGCTGTTGATGCCGCGCGGCACCATCTCATTCAACCCCGAGTGGCAGCCTGCGCGGCCCGTGAAGATGGGCGAGGCGATGGGCTCAGCCCAAGCCACCTAACGCGCCCAGCACGCAGCCCGTTGGTGCCTAGGCGCGACTGCCCAGGCTCACTGAAAAGCCACTTCGGCAAAGCTGCGCAGCTTGCGGCTGTGCAACTGGTCCACCCCGGCTTCGCGCAGGGTTTGCAGCGCACGAATGCCAATTTGCAGGTGTTGGTTCACGCGCTCTCGGTAGAAGTGGTTGGCCATGCCCGGCAGCTTGATTTCGCCGTGCAGCGGCTTGTCGCTGACGCAAAGCAGCGTGCCGTAAGGCACCCGAAACCGAAAGCCGTTGGCAGCAATCGTGGCGCTTTCCATGTCCAGTGCCACGGCGCGGCTTTGCGAGAAGCGCCGCGCCGGTGTGGTGGCCGCATGCGTGAAGGGCAGGAGTTCCCAGTTGCGGTTGTCGGTGCTGGCCACGGTGCCGGTGCGCAGCACGCGCTTGAGCTCGTGGCCCTGTAATTGCGTCACTTCGGCCACCGCAGATTCCAGCGCCACCTGCACCTCGGCCAGAGCTGGAATGGGCACCCACAGCGGCAACTCTTCGTCCAGCACATGGTCTTCGCGCACATAGCCATGCGCCAACACATAGTCGCCCAGCGCTTGGCTGTTGCGCAAGCCCGCGCAATGGCCCAGCATGATCCAGACGTGGGGGCGCAGCACGGCGATGTGGTCGGTGATGGTTTTGGCGTTGCTCGGCCCCACGCCGATGTTCACCATGGTGATGCCCGCGTGGTCATCGCGCACCAGGTGGTAGGCCGGCATTTGTGGCAGCCGGGGCGGGGCCGTGCCGCTGGCGCTTTGCCCCGAGGCGCTGTGCGGTGTGAGCACGTTGCCGGGCTCGACAAAGCGGCTGTAGCCGCTGCTGGCGTCGGCCATGGCGGCGTGGCCCATGCGCACGAATTCGTCGATGTAGAACTGGTAGTTGGTGAACAGCACGAAGTTCTGAAAATGCTCGGGCGCGGTGCCGGTGTAGTGGCGCAAGCGGTGCAGCGAGTAGTCCACCCGCGCCGCCGTGAACAGCGCCAGCGGCTGCGGCGCGCCAGGCGCTGGCTCAAACGTGCCGTTGGCGATGCCGTCGTCCATGGCCGTGAGGTCGGGCAGGTCGAAGGTGTCGCGCATCAACTCGCGCCGCCGCGCACTCAAAGAGCCTTCCCAGTGGTCGCCCTCGGCCCATGAGAAATGCACGGGGATAGGCTGCGTGCTGGTGCCTACTTCCAGCTCGATGCCGTGGTTTTGCAGCAGCAGGCGAAATTGCTCGCGGTAGTAGTCGGCGTAGAGGTCGGGCCGCGTGAGCGTGGTCTCGAAAGTACCCGGGCCGCTGACGAAACCGAAGGACAAACGCTTGTCTGCCTTGGCGCTGCGCGACACGCTTTGCGTTTGCAGCCGCACAAAGGGGTAGCAAGCGCGGACCGGCCGGACGGCTTCATCATCGGGCGCCGCCACAAAAGCCTGCAAGGCATCGCGCAGGTGCTGCACCGATTGGTTGTAAATACGCTGCACCTGGGCCAAGGCGGCGTCGGGGTCTGTGAAGCGGCTGGGGGCGATGAAAGGCGGGGTTTGAAGCATGCGGGCATTGTCGCCAAGGGCTGGTGATGGGCAGGTGGCGGTGTCCAATGTGCCCATGACTGAACCGACGTCTTCCACTTCAACAAACAACGCTTGGGCTGCTGACGGCCTCACCGTCGTCATCGGTGCCAGCGGCGGCCTGGGCGCGGCCTGGGTGCGCGAACTGGGCCTGCGCCACGGCGCGCAGCGCGTGCTGGGCCTGTCGCGCCAAAGCCAGCCGCCGCTGGATTTGACCGACGAAGCCACCATCGCCGCAGCAGCGCAATGCACCGCCCAATGGGCGCAAGCCCAAGGCCAGCCCTTGCGCGCGCTGCTGCTGGCCACCGGCTTTTTGTACGGCCCGCAAGGCCAGCCGGAGCGCAGCTTCACGCAGCTAGACCCCGGCTACTTGGCGCATGTGTTTGCCATCAACACCATCGGCCCGGCGCTGGTCTTGAAGCACTTCTTGCCCCTGTTGGCCAACCAAGGCCCGGTGCTGGCGGCGCTGGTCTCGGCCAAGGTGGGCAGCATCGGCGACAACGCGCTGGGCGGCTGGTATGGCTACCGCGCCTCCAAGGCCGCGCTCAACCAGATCGTGAAGACGGCATCCATCGAGTTGGCCCGCCGCAACCGACAAGCCACCTGTCTGGCCTTGCACCCCGGCACGGTCGACACAGCCCTGTCCCAACCCTTCGCCAAAACCGGCCTGCAAGTGCGCCCAGCCGATGTGGCAGCCGCGGAATTGCTGGACGTGCTGGAAGCCTGCGGGCCTGATAAGAATGGTGCGTTTTTGGATTGGAAGGGGGAGGGGGTGGTTTGGTGAGGTGTGGCGCGCCTGGGCGTCGGCGTAGCGTTGTTGGTGGCGAGATGTCGACCAGGGGCCTCTTTGTTTTTCAGCACGACTGCGGGCTTGGTAAGGTACAGGCCCACCAGCTGTTCGAGCGCATCGAGGTCAACAAGGAGGTCGACGTACCGCTCAGTTTCTATGACTACGATGTGGCTGTAGACGAGGCTGCTAAGCCCACAAGCGTGACGCTGATCACAGAAGTTCCAGGAGTCCAGTTATGACAGACATTCATTTCATCGTCGAAGAGTCGCCTGAGGGGGGGTACGTGGCGCGTGCCGTAGGCCAAGACATATTCACCGAGGCGGATTCCCTGCCCGAGCTGCACACCCAGGTGCGAGACGCGGTGCGCTGCCATTTCGATGAAGGGAAAGTGCCCAGCCTGATTCGCCTGCACATCACGCGTGAACAGGTGTTGGCCGCATGAGGCTTCCACGTGACTTGTCTGGCACCGAGCTGATCAAGCGGCTAGGACGTTTGGGTTATGCCGTTTCTCGGCAAACCGGCAGTCATATTCGGCTGAGTTGTTCGCAGCCTAGCCAGCATCACGTCACCGTACCGCACCATGACCCTCTGCGCGTCGGCACGCTCGCCGCAGTGTTGGATGCGGTGTGCCAGCACCACGGGCTCAGCCGCGACGCTTTGCTTCAACGGCTGTTCGACTGAAGCGACTTGGTGCTTGAGGAATGGACTCGGTAGACCGCTGCAATTTCACTGTCATCACGGGTGCGGAGTTGGCCCACCAACTGCCAAAGTGGCCGCACTATCCTGAGTCGTCCACCACCTCTCAACTTCCCCGCAAGCCAAGCACATCATGGGCGTTTGTTTTGTCGCTTACTCCGTCAGCCCGAGCAACCTGGAAAAGATCAAGGCCGACCCGCCGTTGGTCTGGCATGTGCTGGAGCCTGAGGACGACTCGGCCTACTTGAGGCAGTTGGAAGCCGACAGCAAACAGTCCTTGCTGCAACGCTGGTTCGGCAAGCCCAAACCCCTGGCCGAGCCACAGTCGCTCGTCTTTGAAGATGGGGAACTCAAGGTGCTGGACACCGACAAGGCTTGGGATGGTTTGCGTTTGTGCATCAAGCTTTGTGCGCCGCAAGCGCCTGACTTCTTCGAGGGTGACGGGCAACTGGGTGACTTCGAAGTCGGCTACAGCCCCGCCCAATACGTCGAACCCGGCACCATCACCCGCTTTGCGGCAGCACTGGACGGCATTCAAGAAGCTGAGCTACTCCACCAACTTCAAGTGGCCGACTTCAAAGGCGTCTACCTGGAAGGCGTGTGGAACGCGCGCGACGAAGAAGCGCAGTCTTACCTGCTGGAGAACTTCCGCGAGTTGCGCGCTTTCATCAAGCACTGCAATGCGCATGGCCATGCAGCTGTTCTGCAGTTCACGTAACGCATTTCTGGTTTGTGTTTCCACTGACGCGAGTCGGTAGGGCAAGCGGCTTTCAGTCAACCTGTAAGTCCAAGCCAATCGCTGGGGCCATGCGTCCATTCCAGAGTGTTCGAGTAACAAGACTTGGTGCCGAAGTTGCCGTCCCCGAACGTTGGCAAGGTCGCACATTGCACTTCACGCGATAGCTTTCGGAAAGGTCGCCACAAGCCCTCGCGCTACCCCTACAACCCGTGTGTGCGCGGGCTGCGAAAAGGGCTCTTGGGCCACTACTTAAGGAGCTATTTCATGTTTCGCAGCCTCATGTTTTCCTGTCTTTTGGTCGTTCATTCCATGGCGAATGCGCAGGTGGTGGCAGTTCTTGAACACCCGCAATGCCAAGAGGTTGCCAATAGAGTGGTGCGCCCGCTATTCAAGTTTGGTCCCAATGGATGGGTTTCGCTTTCAGACGGCGCAGACATCAGCGCTTACAAAAGCGATTGGTTTGTGGTTGGAACGGGAGGTCGCGACAGGGTTCTGGTGAAGTTACCGGTTGTCATGCCCGAACCCGACTGGCCCCAAGACAGAGATTTTTTTCTCCAGCCAAACGATGCGTCAGTGTTGCCGGTGAGCCCAAATCCGCTGCAGCGCTACGGCGGATGGTGCGATCCGCCAGCTAACAAGCCAATTCTGTTGCTCTCGGAGGATCAGGCGATGGTCGATTCGTCAATCCTCTCTGGAGGTAAATCGGTTCCTAAAAAAGCAATCCACGAAGCTTTCCAAAAATCTCTGTCTCGAATCAAGCTGTGTACGTTGAGCGAAACCCCTCGTCCGACCAAGCTACGCCTGAGTGATACGGTGGTGCAACAGGACCTATCTTTTGCCGACGGCACTCGTTTGATTGCGGTGGGTCTTAGAAGGCCGATGGACGAATGCGGCGACGACAGGGGAGACGGTGTTAGCGAACCCCGTTGGTTTGTCGTAGGCAAGAAAATGCGCTTTATTGGGGCTTCCTTAGATTACATCCAGTCAGGCGACTTCAATGGTGACGGCCAGCTGGAACACATTTTTTGGTCCTCTGGATACAACAGAGACGGCTACGTAATGTTCGATTCGCGTTCCATGAAACGCACGCAGTTCATTTGGAGCTATCACTGAAGATCATGAGCCGTGAATCTCACTCCAAGCGCACCGGACTTTTATAGGCTGAGCCAGCTTAGGCGCTCTGCATTGAAAAGCGAACTCTGCAAGAGTGGGAGCAAGTTCAAAGTGTTCCATCCGATGCAGCCTAGCCGCTGATCCGAACTGCGCAGTAGCGCTGGCCGCGTTTCGTGCAACGCTGGGTGAAAAACTAACCCTACCCCCAAGGATTCTTCGCCAGCGGTGCGACCAGCACCACATCGCTGGCCGCGCAGGCCACGCAAGGCAGCACGCAGCCTTCGGCTTTTTCTTCTGCGCTCAAGCCGGGCCACTCCACCAAGTAGTGCACCTCGCCCGATTGCAGATGCGCCAGGCAGGTGCGGCAGGTGCCGTTGCGGCAAGAGCTGGGCATGTCGATGCCAGCGGCTTCAGCGGCCTCCAGCAGCGGCACGTCGGGCATGGCGTCGACGGTCCAGCCGCCGGGCTCGATGCGGCACAGGTGCAGCGGCGCTGCTTGGGGGTTGAGGTTGTGGTTGGAACTCATGCGGGTCTTTCAAGCCCAGGCGCTGTCGCCGCGCAGCAGGGCTACCGCTTCGGCGCAGGCCATGCCGGGCGCTATGCCCAGTGCTTTGGCGGCAGCGTTGCAATGGCTGATGCGGCCGTCGCGCAGGGTGCTGGCGGCTTCGCCGATCCGGGCGCTGTCATGCGCCACGGTGCAGGCCGCCAAGGCGTGTTCTTGCAGGTGCTGCAGTGCGGCGATGCCGGCTTGGCCCAGGCCCACACCGGCATCGTTGAACACGCTCAAGAGCGGGGCAGCTGCCAGGGCGTAGCGCGCGCTGCTGATGCCGCCGTGTGAGCCGCTGACCGCGAGGCAGCCCGCGTCGGCTTCGCTCAGCTCGGTGATGGAGTCCACCAGCCGCAGCGCTGGCCGCCGGCCCGCCACGCTCACCAAGACCCGCTGTTGGGCATCGATGCCCAGGGCTCGGCGGGGGGCAGGGCCGGGCCGTCTTGCAGCAGCTCGATGGAGATGTTGTCTGGCGAGCGCACGAAGGCCATGCGCCCGTCGCGGGGTGGCCGCAGGATGGCCACGCCATGCGCTTGCAGCCGCTCGCAGGTGGCGTAGATGTTGTCCACCGCATAGGCCAAATGCCCGAAGTTGCGCCCACCGCTGTAGGCCTCGGGGTCCCAGTTGTAGGTGATTTCCACCTGCGCATCGCTCTGGCCGGGTGCCGCCAGAAAGGCCAACGTGTAGCGGCCTTGCGGCACCTCGCGCACGCTCCGTACCTCCAGTCCCAAAGCGTCGCGGTAGAACTTCAGCGAGTCTTCGAGGTGCGTCACGCGCACCATGGTGTGCAGGTATTTCATGTTGACCGAGCTTAAAGCAGGCTCACATGTTGCGCCGGTACTGCCCACCCACCTCGAACAGCGCCGTGGTGATCTGCCCGAGCGAGCACACGCGCACCGCGTCCATCAGCACCTCGAACACGTTGCCTTGTTCGATCACGGCTTGCTGCAAGCGCTGCAGCATGGCGGGGGCCTGCGCTGCGTGGTGGGCCTGGAAGTCGGCCAAGCGTTGCAGCTGGCTTTGTTTCTCTTCTTCGGTGCTGCGCGCCAGCTCCAGCTTTTCTGGCGTGGGGTCGCCCTTGGGGTTGCGGAAGGTGTTGACGCCGATGATGGGCAGCTCGCCCGTGTGCTTGAGCATTTCGTAGGACATGCTTTCGTCCTGGATGCGCCCGCGCTGGTAGCCGGTTTCCATGGCGCCCAGCACGCCGCCACGTTCCGAGATGCGCTCGAACTCGGCCAACACGGCTTCTTCCACCAGCTCGGTCAGCTCGTCGATGATGAACGCGCCCTGGTTCGGGTTCTCGTTCATGGCCAAGCCCCACTCGCGGTTGATGATGAGCTGAATCGCCATGGCCCGGCGCACGCTGTCTTCGGTGGGTGTGGTGATGGCCTCGTCGAACGCGTTGGTGTGCAGGCTGTTGCAGTTGTCGTAGATGGCGATCAGCGCTTGCAGCGTGGTGCGGATGTCGTTGAACTGGATCTCTTGTGCGTGCAGGCTGCGCCCACTGGTCTGGATGTGGTACTTCAGCTTTTGGCTGCGCTCGTTGGCCCCGTACTTCTCCTTCATGGCCACAGCCCAAATGCGGCGCGCTACGCGGCCCATCACGGTGTATTCCGGATCCATGCCGTTGCTGAAGAAAAAGCTCAGGTTGGGCGCGAAGTCGTCGATGTGCATGCCGCGCGCCAGGTAAGCCTCCACAAAGGTGAAGCCGTTGGACAGCGTGAAGGCCAACTGCGAAATCGGGTTGGCGCCGGCCTCTGCGATGTGGTAGCCCGAGATCGACACCGAATAGAAATTGCGCACCTGGTTGTGCACGAAGTACTGCGCCACATCGCCCATGACCTTCAGCGAAAACTCGGTGGAGAAGATGCAGGTGTTTTGTCCCTGGTCTTCTTTCAAGATATCGGCCTGCACCGTGCCGCGCACATTCGCCAGCACCCAAGCGCGCAACTCTGCAGCTTCATCGGCATTCGGTTCGCGCTGGTGCTGCGCTGCAAAGCGCGCCAGCCTCTGGTCGATGGCGGTGTTCATGAACATCGCCAAGATGGTGGGCGCCGGCCCGTTGATGGTCATGGACACCGAGGTGGCCGGGTCACACAAGTCAAAGCCGTCGTACAGCGCCTTCATGTCGTCCAGCGTGGCAATCGACACGCCGCTGTTGCCCACCTTGCCGTAGATGTCGGGCCGTGGGTGCGGGTCTGCACCGTACAAGGTGACCGAGTCGAAAGCGGTGGACAGGCGCTTGGCCGGCATGCCTGCAGACAGCAATTTGAAGCGCCGGTTGGTGCGGAAAGCGTCGCCTTCGCCCGCAAACATGCGCGTGGGGTCTTCGCCTTCGCGCTTGAAGGCAAAGGTGCCTGCGGTGTAGGGGTAGCGGCCCGGCACGTTCTCCAGCATTTGCCAATGCAAGATGTCGCCTTGGTCTTCAAAGCGCGGCAAGGCCACCTTGCGGATGGTGGTGCCAGAGAGGCTCTTGCGCGTGATGGGGGTGCGCAACTCTTGGCCGCGCACCATCACCACGAACTCGTCGCCGGCGTAGGCGGCTTGCAGCGCGGGCCACTGCGCCAAGAGCGCGCGCGACGTGGCGCTTAAATGCGCTTCGCGTTGGGTGGCCAAGTCTTCCAAGGCACCCACAGCACCTTGCTTGTCGGGGTTGGCGGCGAGCAACATGCGTTGGCTGGCGCGCAACTGCTGCGCTTCACGGGCCAGTGCTGCTTGCGCGCGCGCATGTCGCTTGTAGCCGCGCACCGTGTCGGTGATCTCCGCCAAGTAGCGGGTGCGCGCGGCTGGCACCGTGGGGTGCTCGTGGCTGCTGTGGCGGACGCTGACCACGGGCAATCGCCCGGGCTTGAGCGGCAAGCCCAAAGCTTGCAGGCGGGCTTTCAGTGCTTGGTAGAGCGCGGTCACGCCGTCGTCGTTGAAGCGCGCAGCCATGGTGCCAAACACCGGCATCTGCTCGGGCGGCGTGGCAAAGGCCTCGCGGTTGCGTTGCACCTGCTTGGCCACGTCGCGCAGCGCATCGAGCGCGCCTTTGCGGTCGAACTTGTTGATGGCCACGAACTCGGCGAAGTCGAGCATGTCGATCTTCTCCAGCTGGCTGGCAGCACCAAACTCGGGTGTCATCACATACAGCGGCACATCGACGTGCGGCACGATGGCCGCATCGCCTTGGCCAATGCCCGAGGTCTCGACCACGATCAAATCAAACCCCGCCACCTTGGCAGCGGCAATCACATCGGGCAGGGCTTGGGAGATTTCGCTGCCAAAGTCCCGCGTGGCCAGAGAGCGCATGAACACGCGCTGGCCCGAATCGCCCTCTGCGGGTGCTGTGCCCCAGGGGCCAATGGCGTTCATGCGGATGCGGTCGCCCAGCAATGCACCGCCGCTCTTGCGCCGCGAGGGGTCGATGCTGATGAGGGCCACGCGCAGCGCGTCGTGCTGGTCTAAGCGCAGGCGGCGAATCAGCTCATCGGTGAGCGACGACTTGCCAGCCCCGCCAGTGCCCGTGATGCCCAGAACCGGCACTGAGGCAAGGCTTGCTCGTTGTCGCAGATCGCTCAACACGGGTGCCGCCACTTGGCCGCCTTCCAAAGCCGTGATGAGCTGAGCCAAGGCGCGCCAGGCCGCGTCGCTGTGGCCCGTGATGGTGTCCAGGTGTTGCGGTGCGCGCGAGGCCAGGTCTTGGTCGCAGCGCATCAGCATCTCACCAATCATGCCGGCCAAGCCCATGCGCTGGCCGTCTTCCGGGCTGTAGATGCGTGCCACGCCGTGGGCTTGCAGTTCTTGAATTTCAGAGGGCACGATCACGCCGCCGCCGCCGCCAAACACCTGAATGTGGCCACCGCCGCGCTGGCGCAGAAGATCGACCATGTACTTGAAGTACTCGACGTGCCCGCCTTGGTAAGAACTGATGGCGATGCCCTGTACGTCTTCTTGCAGCGCGGCCGTCACCACTTCATCGACGCTGCGGTTGTGGCCCAGGTGGATCACCTCCGCGCCCATGCCTTGCAAGATGCGCCGCATGATGTTGATGGCCGCGTCGTGCCCGTCGAACAGGCTGGCTGCGGTGACGAAGCGCACCTTGTGGCGCGGGCGGTACTGGGCCAGTGCCAGGTAGTCGGCGGCGAGTTGGGTCATGTCGGGTCTCCACAGCGGCTTTTGCGTTGACGTTGACGTAAACGTCAACTGCGGCTGGCATCGTAGCCGATGTGTCATCGCCTAAGGCCCTCTGAACGGGCGGCTGATGACTCGACGCCCGGCGCTAACATCGCGCCCGAACGGCGGCCCGCCAGGTCGCCATCCAGGTCGGAGGGACCATGGAGGAGACCCAATGAACCAAGACGGCTTGCCCGATCAGGTGCGGCCAGCGCAGGGCTATGCGGGTGATGTGTCGCCTGCCTTGGCGCACCGTTGGTGGTCGCAGGGCGATGCGGTGATGGTGGACGTGCGCAGCGACGCCGAACGGGAATGGGTGGGCTATGTACCGGGTGCAGCCGCTGTGCCCTGGAAGCAGTGGCCCGGCATGGTGCCCAACGCGGACTTTGACGCCCTGCTGCGCTCGGCGGTGCCGTCAGGTGCCAAGGTGCTGATGTTGTGCCGCAGTGGTGTGCGCTCCATCGCCGCTGCGCGCCGTGCCACTGAATTGGGCCTGCAGGCCTACAACATCTTGCAAGGCTTCGAGGGCGACCCCGATTCCCATGGCCAGCGTGGCCACACCGGCGGCTGGCGTCGCGCTGGCTTTCCCTGGCAACAAAGCTGATCGGCCCTTCATGTGTTTTTTGGCTTTGGATGTGGGCAACACGCGACTGAAGTGGGCGCTTTACGACAAAGCCAGACCGGGCGCTCGGCTGCTGCAGCAAGGCGCTGAGTTTCTGGAGAATATCGAAACCTTGGGCGAGGGCGCTTGGCGCGGACTGCCCGTTCCAGAGCACATCCTGGGTTGCATCGTGGCGGGCGATGCCATCAAGCGCCGCGTTCACGAGCAAATTGAGCTGTGGGACGCGCCCATTCAGTGGGTCGTGCCCAGCCCAACCGAGGGCGGCTTGGTGAACGGCTACGACCACCCCACGCGCTTGGGCTCCGACCGTTGGGTGGCCATGATCGGCGCCTGGCAGCGCCAACTGGCGCGCTCGGAGCGCCAGCCCATGGTGGTGGTGATGGTGGGCACAGCGGTCACGGTCGAGGCCATCGACGACCGGGGCGTGTTTCTGGGCGGTTTGATCTTGCCGGGCCACGGCATCATGCTGCGCGCCTTGGAGTCGGGCACGGCGGGCCTGCACGTGCCCACGGGCGAAGTCAAACCCTTTCCCACCAACACCAGCGACGCGCTCACCAGTGGAGGCACCTTTGCCATAGCGGGTGCGGTCGAGCGCATGGTGCAGCACCTGCGCGCGCGATGCGACAGCGAGCCGGTGTGCGTGATGACCGGTGGTGCCGGCTGGAAGATGGCACCTTTCATGTCCAGCCGCTTTGAGCTGATCGACAGCCTGATTTTTGACGGCCTGCTGGCGCTGGCCGCCAGCCGTTATCCGGCGGCGCGGTTTCCCTAACTACTTAGTTATTGCTCAGCCAAGCCTGCACCAGCCGCACCCAATAAGTGGCACCCAGCGGGATGAGGTCGTCGTTGAAGTCGTAGCTGGGGTTGTGCAGCATGCAAGGCCCGCCGCCATGGCCCATCTCGCGGTGGCTGCCGTCGCCGTTGCCGATGAAGGCATAGCAGCCGGGGCGTGCCTGCAGCATGAAAGAAAAGTCTTCAGCGCCCATGGAAGGCTCTTGCACCAAGACCTGCGCTGGCGGCACCACGCTGGCCATCACCGCCCGCGCAAACTCGGTGGGCTCCGGGTGGTTGATGGTGGGCGGGTAGTTGCGCACAAAGGCAAACTCTGCCGACGCGCCAAACGCGGCGCAGGTGTGCTCGGTCATCTCGCGCATGCGCTGCTCGATCATGTCCAGCACTTCCAGCGTGAAGGTGCGCACCGTGCCGCGCAGCTCGCAGCTGTCGGGCACGACGTTGGTGGCCTCACCGGCGTGGATCATGGTCACCGAAATCACGCCGGCATCCACTGGCTTTTTATTGCGCGTGATGATGGTCTGAAAGGCCTGCACCAATTGGCAGGCCACGGGCACCGGGTCGATGCCGTTGTGCGGCAGCGCCGCATGGCAGCCCTTGCCGCGAATGGTGATGCGAAATTCATTGCTCGAGGCCATCACCGGGCCCGCGCTCAGCGCGAACTCGCCCACCTTCATGCCGGGCCAGTTGTGCATGCCGAACACCGCGTCCACCGGGAACTGTTCGAACAGGCCTTCTTTGATCATCTCGCGCGCGCCACCACCGCCTTCTTCTGCGGGCTGGAAGATCAGCACCACGGTGCCGTCGAAATCGCGGTGGCGAGCCAAGTGTTGGGCGGCTGCCAAGAGCATGGCGGTGTGGCCGTCATGGCCGCAGGCGTGCATCTTGCCGGCGTACTGGCTGGCGTGCGCGAAGGTGTTGAACTCTTGCATGGGCAGGGCGTCCATGTCGGCGCGCAGGCCAATGCGTCGCTTGCTGCTGCCGTTGCTGATGAGGCCCACCACGCCCGTGGTGCCCAGGCCTCGGTGCGTCTCGATCCCCCAGCCCTCCAGCAAGCGCGCCACGGTGTCGGCGGTTCGCACTTCCTTGAAACACAGCTCGGGGTGTGCGTGCAAATCGCGGCGCACGGCGGCGATGGTGGCGGCCTGGGTGCTGATGTCGTCGATGAGGTTCATGGGGCTTCTCGCTGAAGGGTGGGCGTGGCTGGCTGGCCGCGCAGGTAAGGGTAGTCTGCCAGCGCCAGCATGTCCTTGTCGCCCGAGGAGTCGCCATAGGCGTGCAGCGTCCAAGGCGCTTGCGCGCCCAGCTTGGCCTCGCGCCAAGACAACAGGCGCCGGACCTTCTCCGGGCCGTGGCAGTTGTTGCCGATCAGCTCGCCGCTCAGTCGGCTGTGGTCCTGGGCCAATCGGGTACACAAGAGCGCGTCGAAACCCCAGTGCTGGGCCACGTCTTGCAAGTAGACATCGGGCGAGGCGCTGACCAGCAGGCACACATCGCCCCGCGCTTGGTGGGCGCGCAGGCGCTGCAAGGCGTCGGCCCGCGTGTGCTGCGGCAACCAATGCGCCAGCAGGTGCTGGCTCCAGCGCTGCACTTCATCGAGCCGGCGGCCAGCCAAGGCTGCGCGCAGCAAGCGGGTCTTGGCGTATTCGTTGCTGCGCAGGCCCAGCACATAAGCCGCCAAGGGCAGCGCTTGGCGGGCCAGCACGGCTGCGAAACCGGCAGGCCCCAGCCCGTGCAGCAGGTAAGGCCCCAAGCTGTCGCCGGTGGTCAGCGTGCCGTCGAAATCGAAAGCCGCCACGCCGGGGCCGCGGTCGTTGGGCGGGAGATTAGGCGGCAGGGCGGTCATGGCGCAGCCCGGATGGGCGCGTCCAGGCTGCAGCGCACCGCGCCGCACAGGCGCTCGCAAAAAGGGCAGCCGGTCATGGGCAGCGCAGCGGGAATGCGGTAGTAGCGGCTGTAGATGTCGGCCAGCACACCCGCTCGGTAAGCCTCCAAGCGAAAGCCGCTGCCCTCCACCACATAGAAAGGCACGCCGTCTTGCTGCACTTCCCAAGTGCGGGTGGTCTCGAAATAGGGCGCGTACTGCGCCATGTCGGGCCGGGCCATCTTCAACACGCGGATGGTTTGGCCTTCAAAGCGCGAGAAGTCCACCAGCAGGTCGTCTTGGCGGGCGTGGAAGTTGCCGCGCCCGAACACCGGCACGTAGCGGCGCAGGGTGTAGCCATAGATCGAGGCCGGGGTGTAGGCGTCTGCCATCAGCACCACGCCGGGCGCGTCCACTTGGGCCAGCAAGGGCACGGCCGAATAGCTGCGCACGATGCTGGGGTAGAGCTGGGTGCTGCGCCAGTTCTGCAGCGTGGTGGCGTAAAGACCAGCGACCACCAACACATGCAGGGCGGTGAAGGCGAGCAAGCCCTTGGCCAAGCGCGGCAGCGCAGCGCTGGGCAAGGCCAGAGCCAGCCAGGCCAGCCCGAACGGGTAGAAGGCCAGCACCCAATGCAAGCCCACCACCTTGCGCAAGCTGAGCAGCGCAAAAAACAACAGCGGCACCAACACCAAACAAGCCAGCAGGCGTAGCGCAGGCCCAGAGGTGGCCACGCTGCGCAGCCCGGCACGCGCGCGCCAAGTCCACCACAGGGCAGCGGGTGTGATCAGGTAAGCCAGCATGCCCAGATAGCCCAGCGGCTTGGCCCATGCGAAGCTGGCGTCGCTGTGCCGGTTGATGGCGTTGAACATGATGTTGGACCAACCGTGCTCGATGTTGAACCACAGGTTCAACAGCGGCCCAGGAAAGGCGCACAAACCCAACAACACAAAGCCGGCCCAGCGGTCCCGCCTGAATCCCAGCCAATACACCGCGTAGGCCAGCCCCAGCACCACAGCGAAGTACTTGGACAGAAAGGCAGCACCGAAGGCCACGCCACTCAAGGCGTAGAGCGCGGCGGTGGGTGCGTCCCAGCGCGTTCGCGCTTCAGCCCGCAGCAAGGCAGCCGCTGACAACACCGACCAGAACACCAGCGGCGTGTCGGTGGTGATGAAGGCATACAAGGCATTCAGCGGCAGCAAGCTGTAGAGCAAGGCGGCCCAAGCCGCGCGCTGGCGGTCGACGGCCGACAAGCCCCACCAGAGCAGGCCGCCGACGACCAGCGGCAGCAGCACCGCAGGCAGGCGAATGGCCCATTCGGCATCGCCCAAAAGGGCACGCACGCCAGCGATCCACCAACCCACCATGGGCGGGTGGTCGTAGTAGCCCCAGTCGGGGTAGACGCCCCACCAGTAGAAAAAAGCTTCGTCGCCGGTGATGGGAAAGGTGGCTGAAATCCAGCCCCGAACTGCCAGGGTGCCCAGCGCCACGGCCAGCAGCCAGCGGCTCAGGTTGAAGCCCTGCACTGCAGATGAATCGTCAGCCCATCTGAGCGGTGGGCTCGGCTTCGTGCTGGGCGCGGGTTCGGCAGGAGGTGCAGCGTTGGACAAGGGCGTGCTTCAGATCAGCCGCAGGTCACGGCGCAGACGAACACTGTAGTAGAGGCACAGCACGCCCAGGGCCACCGCCAGCCACAGCGTCAACAGGCGCACCTGCACCGTCAGCACGACGGCGGCTTGGGCCGCGGCCCCATGGGACACCAGCAAGCCCGCCAATACCAGCTCGGTGCCGCCCAGCCCAGCGGGCAAGGCCGATGCGGCACCGGCCACCATGGCCAGGGCGTAGCTGGCCGTGGCTGACAGCGGGTCGAGCGTCAGCCCCGCTTGGCGGCACAACAACCAAACGGCCAAGCCCTGAGCGGACCAGGCCAACAGCGTCAGGCTGGCCCATTGCGCGGGCCGATGGCGCAGGCACTGGCCCGCTTGCGCCAGCCAAGGTGCGCGCTTATGCAGGGCTTGTGAGGGCTGCCATCGGCGTCTCGTGACCCACAAGGTCAAGCCAACCAGCGCCACCAAAGCCAGAGCGCCGAACAACCACCACACCAGCGCATACGACGTGGCTGCGTCGGCAGCCGTTCCAGAGGCCATGGCAGATGCCGCTGGGTCTGTCGCAGCGAGTCGCCCCATCAGCACCCAGCCCGCTGGCAGTGCCAGCAAGAGCAAGGCCATCAAATCAGCCAATCGCTCAGCGCCAAAAATGGCTGCACTGTCGCCGAGCGAGAGGGGCTGCTCGCGCGGCAGCAGGCCGCGGGCTGCTTCGCCCAGGTTGGCTGGGGTGGGCGTGAAGGCATAGCCGGCCACGTACCAGCGCAGGGCCAGCGCTGCTGGCAGGGGTCGGCCCAGGTGCGCCATCCATAGCCGCCAGCGCCAGCCGCGCAGGACGTAGCTCAGCAAGCAAAGCAGGGCGGCAGCGGCAGATGCTGGCGACCACAGGCCGCGCCAGGCTTGTTCGGCGGCAGCGCCAGAGGCCCAAGCGATGGCAGCGCCGTAAAGCGCGAACACCAGCAGCAGTACCAGCAGTGCACCGCGCCAGCGACCGAGCCATGCACTCACCCGCACATTCACTGGTGGCCCGAGAGGAACAGCACCACCCACAGCACGACCGAGCCCAGCACCCAAGGGTCGCGCAGCAGGTCACGGGCGACGTCTTCACCCAAGCCGCGGTGCACTTGCCACGTGTAGCGCAGCATGGCAAAAACCACCACGGGCACGGTGTAGGCCAAAGACTCGCCGTGTTGGGCCAGCGCGGTGTCGCTGGTGGCAAACAAGGCGTAGGTGCTGAGCGTGGCGGCCATGCTGACCGCAATGAACACATCAAGCAGCGCGGGCGGGTAATCGGCCATCACGGCGCGCTGGTTGGCCGCCGGGTGAAAGCCCTCGGCGCGGCGCTTGCAAAAGCCCAGAAACAAAGCACCGAACAGGCCGGTGAGCAGCATCCAGCGCGAAGGCGCAATGCCCACCGCTACCGTGCCTGCCAGCAAACGCAACAAAAAGCCGCTGGCGATGGCGCTCACATCCACCACGGCCACACGCTTGAGGTGCAGCGAATAAGCCAAATTCACCAAGCCGTAGACCAGCAAGAAAACCAGCAACCAACGCATGGGCCAAGCCAGCGCCACGCCCAGCAGCAGCAAGGCCAGCGCCAACGCCAGCGCAGCCGCGGGGGACACCGCACCGCTGGCCAGCGGCCTGTGCATCTTGGATGGGTGCTGCGCGTCGTGGACGCGGTCGATCCAATCGTTGAGCACGTACACCGCACTGCTGACGGCACAAAAGGCGGCGAAAGCCGTGAGCACTTTGGCAACCAATGCAGGGTCGCTCCACTGACCTGCGAACAACAAGCCTGCAAACACGAAGATGTTTTTAAGCCACTGGTGCGGGCGCATCAGCCGCAACAGCAGCAGTGCGCGCTGGGCGATGGATGCACGAGCCTTCGGGACCGCAGCCGCCAGAGAACCGGAGGCAACGGGGGAGGTGGAGGTTTTGGGCTCGTCGGCGGCGGGCTCGGTCATGACGTCGGGGATTATCCTTGTGCATCACCGCAGCCCTTCACCGCAGCCCACCCCAGCGATCCAGCGCAACCCATGCAGCACCCGGCAACTCCAGCCAACCCCGAAGTGGGTGACAGCACCACCCGACAAGTGGCCGGTGCCTGCCCGCACGATTGCCCCGACACCTGCGCGCTGCTCACCACCGTACAAAACGGCGTGGCCCTGAAGGTGCAGGGCAACCCGGCGCACGCGCACACCGACGGCGCGCTGTGTACCAAGGTGTCGCGCTACACGGAGCGCACCTACCACCCAGAGCGCATCTTGCAGCCCATGCGCCGCAGCGGCCCGAAGGGATCGGGCCAATTCCAGCCCATCTCTTGGGAAGAGGCGCTGGATGAGATCGCCCAGCGCTTGGGTGCCATCGCAGCGGTCAACCCGCAAGCCATCCTGCC
>JAIXUC010000023.1 GCA_027483665.1 Comamonadaceae bacterium
CAAACTGCTGTGTGGCCTGACCTCGTTGTAGTCCGTGCGCCAAAGTGCTGCGGCCAGGCGGGCTTGGTGCAAGGTCTGGAACCAGCTCTCGTTCGTATGCTCAACGCGGAATCTGCCGTTGAAGCTCTCGATGAAGCCGTTTTGCATCGGGCGCCCCGGCTGGATCAAGATGTGGCGGGTGCCGGATGCTTGCGCCCACCCCATGAACGCCCGGCTGGTGAATTCCGGGACGTTGTCCGTTCGCACGGCCTGCGGATACCCGCGAAACAGCGCTGCTCGGTCCAGAACCCGCGTGACGTACTCACGGGAGATAGCGAAGTCCACCGCAATGTCCACGCTCTCGTGGCTGAAGTCGTCGGCCACGGTCAGGTACTTCAGGCGGCGCCCGCCCGAGTGGCTGTCGCTCACAACGTCCATGCTCCAAGCCTCGCTGATTGTCTGCGCCAGTTGCAGCGGCACCCGCTCGTTGACGGGGCGCGCGGCCTTCTTGTGCCGAAGCAGTGCTAGGTTGGCCTGCGGGTAGAGGCGGTACACCCGCTTGCGGTTAGCCGCAGGAGACTGCGCGCCACAGGACGCGTTGCACCGGTAGCCAAAGCGGCGGCGCTCATGGGCAATCTCCACGATCTTTTCGTGCAGATCCTGCGTGGCCTCATTGACCTGCGGTGGATGGTGGTGGCTGTCTCTAAAGAGACCCACAAGCCGGCACGCGTGGCGCTCGGACAGATGGTGCTCGTTGGCCATTCGCCCCACCGCCTCGCGCCTGGCCTGTGGGGCTAGCGCTTTACCCCCAAACGCTCTTGAGCGCGTGCATGTCCAGATGCGCCTCGGCCAGCAGCCGCTCGAGCTTGGCGCTCTCGGCGTCGAGCTCTCGCAGCCGCTGAGCCTCAGAGACCTGCATGCCGCCGAACTTGGCGCGCCACTTGTAGAACGTCGCACTGCTGAAGTCCCCGCTGCGGCATCCATCCTTGATGGCGAGCCCCGCCTCGGCTTGTCTCAAGAACCCAATGATTTGTTCCTCCCCGAATCTGCTCTTCTTGATGTCCGTCATTCTCCTGACGGTTGACGGATTTGACGATCTTCAGACTGGTACGGCTGGTGGGGGCAGGTCAGTTCGAGCACACAATCGACGGATGATTTCCACGACTGTGTTGACGATCACCGCTGGCGTTTTGACTTTGGGACGCAACAGCCTGCTCGACCAAGCAAATTTCTGCCTTCTCGACGGCGAGCGGGTGGGACTGATCGGGCGTAACGGGTGTGGGAAGTCGTCGCTGCTCAAGGTGCTGGCTCGGTGTATGGCCCTTGACGCAGGTGAGTTGAGTCTGGCAAGAGGCTTGAAGGTGGCTTTCACGCCACAGGATCCAACGTTCGCAGACGGCCTGACCGTTGAGGAAGCCGCGGCGGCTGGCTGGGCAGAAGTTCGGCAGGCCATTGCTTCGGTCGAGCGTGGAGAAGGCGACCTGTTTGAGCTTGAATCGCAGATAAACACGTGTGACGGCTGGAATTGGTCAAGACATGTCAAAGAAGTCGTTGGGCAGTTGCAGATTGACCCACATCAACAGGTGGACACGTTGTCAGGCGGAGCGCGAAAGAAGGTGGCCTTGGCGCAAGCTTTGGCCAGTCGACCAGATGTGCTGCTGCTTGACGAACCTACCAACCATTTAGATCTTGATGCGATCTTGTGGCTTGAAGATCACTTGCTGAGGTTTCGAGGGTGCGCGGTAGTGGTAACTCACGATCGCAGCTTTCTTAACTCGGTAGCCACGCGCATCGTTGAGCTTGATCGTGGCAGCCTGAAGTCTTACCCCGGAAACTTCGATGCATACCAAGCACTGAAAGCGGCTGATCTTGAGGCGGAAGCATCGCAAATTGCGAAAGCTGACAAGCTGCAGGCGCGCGAGGAAATTTGGATTAGACAGGGAGTTGAGGCGCGCCGGACCCGCAGCCAGAGCCGCATTTCACGCCTTGAAGCACTTCGCATCGAGCGCGCAGACCGGCGCAAGTTGCTTGGCAATGTACGCATGGAAGTTGACCGCGGGGTTCAGTCTGGCAAGGTCGTGGCGGAGCTCGACCAAGTCAGTAAACATTTCGGCGCAACGACAGTTGTCGCCGATCTAAGTTGCACGATCCTGCGCGGAGATCGAGTCGGACTGATGGGCCCAAATGGCGCTGGCAAAACCACTTTGATCAGGCTGATGCTGGGCGAAATTGCACCAGACAAAGGGAACGTCAAGCTAGGCACCAAGTTGACAGTTGCGTACTTTGACCAGCTTCGTCGAGGTCTTGACCTTAAAACGACGCTCGAAGATTTCGTAAGCCCTGGCAGCGAATGGATCGAGACAGGCACCGTACGCAAACATGTGCGCAGCTACTTGAATGACTTCTTGTTTCAGCCAGATCGCGCAAAGGCCCTTGTCGACACACTTTCTGGCGGCGAGCGAAACCGGTTGCTGCTGGCGCGTTTGTTCGCGCAACCAGCCAATGTGTTGGTCCTTGATGAACCAACCAATGACTTGGACATCGACACCCTCGACATGCTCGAAGAGATGCTTGCGAACTACGCCGGCACAGTTTTTATCGTGAGCCACGACAGGACGTTTTTGAACCAAGTGGTGACCAGCACTTTGGTTGCACAAGGGTCGGGGCGTTGGCTTGAATTTGAAGGCAATGTGCGTGATTGGCAAATGCAATCACAGCGACAGCCAGTAACGCCGATTTCAACGGAACCAACGAGACCACCGTCAGTTGATGGACAAGACAACAAGCGGCCGGCCAAGACCAAAGACCGTCAAAAACTCAGCTACAAAGAGCAACAGGAATTGACCCAGGTTCCGCAACGGATAGAACAACTAGAACATGAACAACGCGTCATTCGCGAGGCTCTGGCCGACGGCAGTGTGTTTGCGAAGGATCGCCTTCGGGCGCAGACGCTCAGTCAGCGCGACCAAGCCATCGAAGAGGAGTTGCTGGAAGCACTCGAGCGCTGGGAGGCCTTAAGCGCCCGCTCGTGAAGACGTGTCGCGTAGCGTCTTGTTGGGGCAGCGTCGCTGACCACGCTCTGTTCACATCAGATGCGGTGTAGCACCCGGTCTCCGAGAGACCCAAGACGGCTGATCAAAGCCGGTGCTATTTGCTGCAAAGGCAAAACCTCATGAACAGCACCGCATGCGATAGCTTCTCGTGGCATGCCAAACACCACACAGCTTGCTTCGTCCTGCGCGTAGTTGTAGCTGCCAGCCTCCCGCATTTCCAACATCGCACGGGCACCGTCGTTGCCCATGCCCGTGAGCATGATCCCGAATGCATTCCGACCGGCCACCCGAGCGACTGATCTGAAAAGTACTTCGACCGAGGGGCGATGTCGGTTCACTGGATCGCCGTCTTCGACCACAGCCACATAGTTGGCGCCGCTGCGGTCCACCCGAAAATGATGACCGCCCGGTGCAATGTAAGCATGGCCGGGCAGCACGCGTTCGCCATGGCTCGCCTCCTTCACGGCAATCTGGCACAAGCCATTTAAACGCGCAGCAAAGCTGGTCGTGAATCCAGGCGGCATGTGTTGCGTGATGACGACCGCAGGTGAAACGGCCGGCATGTGGATGAGGACTTCCTTAATCGCTTCGGTGCCACCCGTTGAAGCACCAATTGCGATCAGCTTTTCTGTCGACACCCGGCTCAGCAAGGCACTGGCCAGTGGAGGAGTCGGCGCCGAAGACTGAGGGCCATGGGGTTGCACCAGCGAAGGGTTTGTGCTTCTGCGCAAGCGCACTTGTGATGCAACCCGAATCTTGTCGACGATCTGCGCGGCCAGCTCGTTGATCCCGTCGGCAACACCGATGCGCGGCTTCGAAACGAAATCGACTGCACCCAACTCCAGTGCTTTCAACGTGACCTCCGCGCCGCGCTCGGTCAAGGTCGAGATCATCACCACCGGCATGGGGCGCAGTCGCATCAACCTCGAGAGGAAATCCAAGCCATCCATGCGGGGCATTTCCACGTCAAGGGTGATCACGTCTGGGTTGAGTTCGCGAATCATTTCCCGCGCGATCAGGGGATCGTTGGCTGTGCCCACACACACCATGTCGGTCTGGCGATTGATGATTTCAGCCAGCAGGCTTCGCACCAAAGCCGAGTCATCGACCACGACCACTTTGATCTTTTCCATGCTCACCTCAAACTCAGAACAGATCCACAGACCCGCCGGCTGTAGAGCGCGCCACGGTCGCGGCATTGCCCTTTCGCTCTTGCGCGACAAGCTCCTCTGGGTGGGAGTGGGCAAGTCTCTTGACCAGCGCCTTTCCGGTAACCGGAAAAAAGCAGACTTTGCGCGGGTAGATGTCCAAGACGTCTTTTGACACCACCGGGATGCGCTCGGTCTGCAGGTAATCGATGACAAACTGCGTGTTGCGCTCCCCCACATTCATGGTGGTGAAGGAGTGCATGACCTGCGCGCCGCCAAAGATCTTGGCTTGCATTGATTCGCGCCGCGCGCCACTTTTGAGCATCTCATTGATCAACAGCTCCATGGCGTAAGAGCCATAGCGCCCAAACGCGTCCATGCTGTCGCCATCAGGCAGCATGAAATGGTTCATGCCGCCGACTTTCGCCTTGCCGTCCCACAAACAGGCAGCAATGCACGAGCCCAGCACGGTCATGATGACCAAGTCTTCGCCAGTCATGAAGTACTCGCCAGGCAACACCTTGACGGCCTCGTACTGGAAATGGTGGTCAAAGAAGAAAAAGGACGCTTCACCGGGCTTGCGCTGTACGGCTTTCAGCGCCTGGATGCGCGCTGCGCGCTGCACAGGGCTAAGACTTGCTGTGGGAGACATGTTCATGAGCGTTGGGCGGGCGCGACCCCGCAGCAGCAGCACATCATCAAGCGACACCCGCTGTCAACGGCGTTCATAAACAGTCTTGCCCTTTAGGGTGAACAGATCCTTGGACTCGGTGAAGTTTTCTGCGTGGCCCACGCACAGCAATCCTCCTGGTTTGAGCACCTTGTGGATTCGCTCAAGCACGCGTCGTTGAGTTTGCGCGTCGAAGTAAATCATCACGTTGCGACAGAACACCACGTCGAAGGGTTCACGAAAAGGCCAGTCGTCTTTGATCAGGTTGACGATCAGGAATTCGACGGCCCGTGGCAACTCGGGCTTCACGCGAATGAGGCCATCGTTAGCGCCCTTACCACGCATGAAAAACCGCTTCATGCGCTCTTGGCTGAGCCCTTTCACATTTTCCAGACGGTAGACACCTTGACGGGCGGTCGCGAGCACTTTGGAGTCGATATCGCTGGCCCACAAACTGAACGAAGCGTTGGCGCCTAAAGCCTCGTGCGCCGTCATGACGATGGAGTAAGGCTCTTCGCCGGTGGAGGCCGCGCTGCACCACACCCGCCACGGCGTACCCGTGGGTTTACTGCGCAGGTGCGAGGCAAGCAGCTCGAAATGGTGTTGCTCGCGAAAAAACGAGGTGAGGTTGGTGGTGAGCGCATTCACAAACTCTTGCCACTCTGGACCGTCATGGCCCTCGAGCCAAGATAAATACCCGCGGAAACTATCGTGGCCTGTTTCGCGCAGCCGCCTAGACAGGCGGCTGTAGACCATGGCGTGTTTGCCGTCGTGCAGGCTGATTCCGGCCTTTTGGTAGATCAGGGACTGAACGCGTTCGAAGTCAGCGTTGGTCCACTCAAATTCCCGCCCCTGGGCCAACGGCCCGTTGGTGCTTTGCATATCACTGATCTGATTCACTCAGCCCCATTTCGGGCGCTGCCATCATTTTTTCGATGTCCAGCAGGATCAGCATCCGGTCGCCCACCGCACCCAGGCCATCGATGCAACTGTTGTCGATGATGCTGTCCAGGTCGGGCGCCGTGCGTTTGTGCTCTTCGCCCAGTTGCATCACGTCGCTCACCGAATCGACCACGATACCCACGACGCGCGCTTTCAGGTTGAGGATGACGACGACTGTGAATCCGTTGTACTCCGCCTTCTCGCAGTTGAAGCGCAAGCGCATATCAACAATCGGAATGATGGTGCCACGCAGATTGACAACACCCTTGATGAAATGCGGCGCGTTAGCAATTCGAGTGGGCGGCTCATAGCCCCTGATTTCCTGCACCTTCAGGATGTCGATGCCGTATTCCTCGCGATCCAGTCTGAATGTGAGGTACTCGCGCGTTGCGCCTGGGGCTGTTGTTGCCGTGGCATCTAAACCGTTCATGCTGTCTCCTCGTGGTCTTGGTGGGTCTGCTGCTCAACGAGCCAGCCTTGTTCAGTGTCTAGACCTGCGCACCAGAGAAATGGTGTCCAGAATCAAAGCGACTTTGCCGTCGCCCAAGATCGTGGCGCCCGACACGTTAGCCACCTTTCTGTAATTGGATTCCAGGTTTTTCACCACCACTTGGTGCTGCCCGAGCAACTCATCAACGAGCAGCGCCACCCGCGAGCCCTCGGACTCCACCACCACCATGATGTTGCTGGACTTGTCCAAGTCGAAGCGCGGCACACCAAACACCTTCTCCAATTCGATGACCGGCATGAATTCGTCGCGCACCTTCACCAAACGGGCACCCTGCCCCACGGTGCTGACTGTGTCTTTGTCCACTTGGAAAGACTCCACCACGGAGGACAGCGGCAAGATGTAGACCTCTTCGCCCACACCCACCGACATCCCATCCATGATGGCTAAAGTCAGAGGCAGACGAACCGACACGCGCATGCCAAAGCCCTCCGCGGAATCGATCTCGACTGTGCCATTGAGTGCCGTGATGTTGCGCTTGACCACGTCCATACCGACGCCGCGGCCCGACACATCGGTAACCACATCGGCAGTCGAAAAACCAGGCGCAAAGATGAGCTGCCAAACGTCTTGGTCGGACATGTTGTCGGAGACTTCCAGCCCCCGCTCTTTCGCCTTCTGCAAGATCTTGTCGCGCGACATGCCACGCCCGTCGTCCCGCACTTCGATCACGATGCTGCCGCCTTGATGCTGCGCAGACAAGGTGATGGTGCCGTGCTCGCTCTTGCCCTTGGCAAGTCGATCTGCGGGCATCTCGATGCCGTGGTCGCAGCTGTTTCGAACCAAATGGGTCAGAGGGTCCGTGATTTTTTCGACCAAGCCCTTGTCCAGCTCGGTGGCCTCGCCCTGCGTGACGAACTCGACCTTTTTACCCAGCTTGCCCGCCAGGTCACGCAGCATGCGCGGAAAGCGGCTGAAAACGATGGACATGGGGATCATGCGAATCGACATGACCGATTCCTGCAGGTCACGCGTGTTGCGGTCCAAGTCGGCCAGGCCGGCCATGAGTTGTTGGTTCTCCACCGGGTCCAGCGTGCGGCTGTTCTGCGCCAGCATGGCCTGTGTGATCACCAACTCACCCACCAAATTGATGAGTTGGTCGACCTTGTTGACCGCGACCCGAATGGTGGTGGCCTCTTGCTGGGCTTGGCTGGCCGCCTTGGCTTCGGGCTTGGCGGCCAACTTGACTTCGGCCACTGCGGGCGGCGCCACCGCCACAGCGGCTTCCGAGCCACTGCCAGCCGCGCCTGGCGCGCCTGGCGCGTCGTCGAAAAACCCAAAAGAAGCTTCGCGCGCTGCGGGCTTGGGCTGAACGGGCGGTGCAGCAGCAGCCGGCTCGGTCAACACGACTTGATCGCGCGACACATGGAAAGTCATCAAGTCAAGCAACTCGCTGTGGCTGCTGGTGGTTTGCACCAGAAACACGCGAGAAGCCGCCTCGGGCGCGGACTCGCTGACGATGCGGCCAAGGCCTGCGATGTCGCGGAACAAGTCGCGAACAGGGTCTGCCAGCTCTGGACGAGACAGGCCCTGGATGCGAATTTCCACATCGCGCATCGCCATCACCTGCGAAGCTGCAGGCATGCCAGCCGGTGGTGCCGTTTGTGGTGCAGGTGCAGGCGGCGGCGCTGCAACGATCGGCTGTACGACAGCCACGGCAGCGGGCGCTGCGTCACTGCCGCTCGCCAGCGCGCCAATGCGCTGAACTAGGGCGGTGGTTGAAGGGGCTGAACTGGCCGTGCCCTGGTGCACCGCCAGCAGGTCTTTCAAGGCATCGGCCGACTCCAACAAGACATCCACCATGGGCGCAGTGGGCTGAAGTTCGTGGCGGCGCAGCTTGTCGAGCAGGGACTCCATCTGATGGGTCAGCTCGGCCACATCGGCAAAGCCAAACGTGGCAGCACCGCCTTTGATGGAGTGGGCGCAGCGGAAGATGGCGTTGAGCTCCTCGTCGTCGGCGGCCTCGACATCGAGGGCCAGCAACATTTGCTCCATCTGGTCGAGGTTTTCTCCCGCTTCTTCAAAGAAGATTTGGTAGAACTGACTCAGGTCGATATCGCCGCCAACGCCGCTCTCTTGATGGGTGTCTGCCATGGCCTGCTCCTGTTTGTGTTTGTCGTTTGAACCTAGACGCAGGCCAGATTCAGCGAATGACCTTTTGAATGACTTCCAGCAAGCGGTTGGGGTCAAAAGGCTTGACCAGCCAGCCCGTTGCCCCAGCCGCCTTGCCGGCTTGCTTCATTTGATCGCTCGACTCGGTGGTCAGGATCAAGATGGGCGTGGTCTTGAACTGCGGGTGCTCGCGCAGCTTGCGCGTCAAACCCAAGCCATCCATGCGTGGCATGTTCTGGTCGGTCAGCACCAAGTCGATGGGCTGCAATTGCGCCTTCTCGAGGGCATCTTGGCCGTCTACAGCCTCGATCACGTGGTAGCCAGCGCTGATGAGTGTGAACGACACCATCTTGCGCATGGAAGCAGAGTCATCGACGGCGAGGATTGAGCGCATGGCGTTGATTTTCCTGAACTTGGGGTGATGTGAGGTCTCAGAACAACTCGATGGAGCCGGCGTCCATTTCGCTTTGCGTGACTGGATTGGGACGGTCTGGAACCTGCACCACAGGAGCGTCGATTTCGTCGTCCTCCTGCTCCATGGTTTCATTGGCCAAGCGGTGAGCGCAGCCACGCAGGACAGCAGAAATGTGCACGATCAGCTGGGTGGACATGTCGTGAAACTGCAGCTCGGTCACTGCGGCTTGCAAAGCGGCCCTGGCTTGCGCCAGTTCTGGGGCGTTGGCTACGCTGGAAGCCGCCAGCTCTGCGTTGGCTGTGCCGAACCGCTCCATCAAGTTGGTGGTGGCGTGAGAAAGCAAGCCTTCCAGCCGCTGCAAGTCGTTCATGACCACCAATAACGAATCTTGAATATCAGCAACCGCCATCAGAGGCATGTCCACGGTTGGACCGGCAGGGTGGAGGTTGCGGTCGGCGGCCATGGGCAACGTGGATTGACTCAATACGAAGAAGGCAAGGGCCTGACTGTCGTTGATAACTGCAGCCATAGAATGGTTTGGCAGTGGACGTTCATGGCCTACAAACTTTCGCAATGTTTTTATTAATAGCTGATCGGATCATATCGGCTTCGCCTTGTGGGTCGAGTGCGCATTTAAGGCAAATAGGCGACGGTTTTTTCCAGTTACGGGGCAGCAACGTCCGGCCTGCGGATTGATATGACAGAGCCTGTCCGATGCCTGCACATCGAACACAAAGCCTCATTGAAGGCACGGGTGTTCGATACGTTGTCGGGGGTCGTACCTCAGAACGCGCCGGTTCAATCGTTGATTCAAGTTCATTCCTGGGAGCAAGCGCGCGAGTGGCTGGCACTCAGCATGCCGTGGGCGAGCCAGTCCGCAACTGGTGCCACCCTGCAAGGCGCTGCATGCGAACCCCTGCTGCTCGTGTGCGCAGACCCTTTGTCAGATGCCACTGCACTGGATGTGATTACCCACTTGTCTAGTCTGCTGGGGCAGGACACCACCACCATGACGATGGGGCAAGGTGCAGTGGCAGTCCTGGTTGTCTCGGAAACCCTGACAACCCAGCGCGAGGAACAACTGCTGCGGTCCGGCGCATTCGATTGCCTCAGCCCACAACAGCTTCACCGCTTGCGGCCCAGTGCGGCGCGCGCCTTGGCGCTGTGCCATGCACAACAGAGAGCGCTGCTTGCAGATCAAGACCGCGCTGTCACTGGTCAACGCTTGGCCGAACTGACAGAACATCTACAGGCCAGCATTGAGCAGGAACGCGCCGCCATCGCCCGGGAAATTCATGACGACATTGGGGGTGCGCTGGCTGCTGTGAAGTTCGATCTGGCCTGGGTCTCCAGGCACAGCACTGACCCTGCCATGCTGGCGCACGCCAGTGCCGCATCGGAAATGGTCCAGCACGCGTTAGGCGCCAGCCAGCGCATCATGATGAATCTGCGTCCGGCTATCCTCGACCAAGGCTTGGTGGCGTCGGTGCAGTGGTTAGCCGCTGGTTTTGAGCGGCGCACCGGCGTACGCGCGACGGTGCGCGCATCGAGCGACACCATCGACACGCCCCGAGATGTGGCAATGGTGGCCTATCGAACTGCTCAGGAAGCCATGACCAACATCAGCAAATATGCGCATTGCACACAGGTGCGTATCGAGTTGACTGACACCGAAGGCGTGCTGACCTTGGAGATCAGCGACAACGGCTGCGGCATGGCCAGTGCGGACCTGCATAAGCCCAAGGCTTTTGGCATCAAGGGTTTGACGGAGCGCGCACGCACGGTGGGCGGCTGGCTGGATGTGGGCAGCCAGCCTGGACGCGGCACGGCCATCACTTTGTCGGTGCCCCTGTCACGCCGCGCCGCGCCCGAGGCGAGCACATGATCTACACCGTACTCTGCGACGACCACGCCGTGGTGCGTCGCGGCATTCGCGACACGCTGGCCGAGGCAGTCGATATCCAGGTGACAGCAGAGGCCGCCAGCTACGCCGAGGTGAGGGAAGTGCTGCGCAACGCCAAGTGCGATGTGCTGGTGCTGGACCTCAACATGCCCGGGCGTGGCGGCCTGGATGTCCTGGATAGCCTGCGCGAATCAGGCTCGACCGTCAAAGTCCTGGTGGTCTCGATGTTTCCGGAAGACCAGTACGCCTTGCGCTGCCTGCGGGCTGGCGCTCAGGGTTATGTCAACAAAGCTGGGGACCCTGGCGATCTGGTGACGGCTGTTCGCACCGTGGCCCAGGGCCGCAAGTACGTCACTGCCGACGTGGCGCAGATGCTGGTGGACAGCCTGACCGCACCGCGACACGAGTCGCTGCACGCGGCACTCTCAGAGCGTGAGCTGCAAACGCTGGTCAAGATCGCCTCTGGCAAGCGGCTGTCGGATATTGCAGAAGAGTTGATGCTCAGCCCGAAAACGGTCAGCGTCTACCGGTCGCGGGTGATGGAAAAGCTCAAGCTCTCCAACAACGCGGAGTTGACGGTTTACGCCATTCGCAACAGCCTGGTTTGAGTGTGGCCCGCCAGCCGCTGCCGGACGCAGGCAGCCTCGTGCGAATGTACCCATACACGGAAAGCCCAAGGTTTCTGACGATTGCGGGCGCCATCGGTCGACGCCATCATGCGCGCCATGTTTTTTTCTGCCCGACTCCCCTCTCCTCCTTCTTCACCAACCAGGACAGCGCCGCCTTGGCGCGATTCGGCACCGCCGCAGCTTGCGCGAAGCGCGTGTCCCCTGTGCGGCAGCCACGACGCGCACCCGCTGGCTGAGCGCGACGGCAAAACAGGGACATCCCTCAAAACAGTGGTGTGCGACGGCTGCGGCCTGGGGCGCATCGACCCGCTGCCGACGGCGCACGAGTTGGCCCAGTGGTATGCCCAGCACTACCGCCAAGCCTACAAGGCCGCGCACAGCCCAGCGATGCGCCATGTGTTGCGCGCAGCGCGCATTGCACGCGAGCGCTGGCACTGGCTGCAACATCGCCAGGCGCTGACTAAAGGCGCGAAGGCCTTGGACGTTGGCGCTTCCAGCGGAGAGTTCGTGGCCGCGCTGGGCCACGCTGGATTGCACGCCACCGGCCTGGAGCCGCACCGGGGTTACGCGGGCTTTGCGCGAAACATTTTGGGCCTGGATGTGCGCAACGCCGGGTTGGACGACGTCGCCACCGAACTGCCCGACACGCGCTTTTCGCTCATCAGCATGTTTCATGTGCTCGAGCATTTGGTGGAGCCAGTGGCGCAGTTGCGCCGGCTGGCGGCGATGCTGGAGGCAGACGGTGTCCTGTTTCTGGAAGTGCCTGATACCCGTCGCATGTGCGCACCGCACACGCTGTACTTTCGCGCCCACGCCCTGCACTTCACACCACAGACGCTCCGGGCCCTGGCACGCGCGGCAGGGCTGGATGTCGTGGCGCATAACTTTGATCAACCAGACAACCTGCGCGTTCTACTCAAAAGACAGGAAGTTTCGGCACAAGACGCGCCGTCAGCCATACCGCAACCTGGAGCGGCCAGTGTGCTGCTGCAGGCACAGGCGCGCAGAACTTGGCGGGCCTACCTTGCGCACGCCCTGCTGGGCGGTGCGTTGTGGCGCAAGCACCGAATGCGCGCTGAAGAAAAGCAGACCGCTGCGCGGCATACACAGCCCAAGGCCCTGCTTGAAGCAGTGTTTGAAGGCATGGTGATGGCCCGCCCCATGGCTCAGGCGGCCGTGCAAACGCCGGCTGACAGTGCCTGCACAGCAGCACGGTCGTAACCCAACGCGCCCAACAGCTCAGCGTTGTGCTCGCCCAGTTGCGGCGGGTTCATGCGCAGTCCGGGACGGATGCCATCCAGCATGATCGGCAGCAGCACCGTGTGGGTGGCGCGGCCGTCGGGCAAGGTCATGGGCGCCAAGCCACCGGTGGCCAGCAGGTGCGGGTCTTGAAACAGGTCGTGCGGTCGGGCGATGGGGGCGTAAGGCAGGCCGTTGGCCTGAAAGCGCTCGGCCAATTCCTGAGCAGTGAAGTGAGCCAGTCGCTCGCGCAGCAACGCGATCAGCCACTCCCGGGATCGGACGCGGTCGTTGTTGCTGCGCAAACGCGCATCTGCGAAAAGGTCGTCGAAGGCAAATGCTTTGCAAAAGGTCTGCCAGGCGGTGTCGCTGACCACCGCCAGAAAAATCTGGCCTTCGTCGCGGACTTGAAACACGTCGTAGATACCCCAAGCAGAAATGCGCGCTGGCATCGGCAAGGCGGGCTGGCCTGTGACTGCGAATTGCATCATGTGCTGCGCTACCAGCAGCACGTTGTTTTCGAACAGCCCGCTCTGCACTTGCTGGCCAAAGCCCGTGGCCTCGCGCTGGCGCAGTGCAGCCAGCGTGCCGATGGCACCGAACATGCCGCCCATGATGTCGTTGACCGATGCGCCGGCACGCAGCGGGTCACCAGGGCGGCCGGTCATGTAGGCCAAGCCACCCATCATTTGCACGACTTCGTCCAGCGCGGTGCGGTTTTCATAGGGGCCAGGCAGGAAGCCTTTGTGGCTGACATAAACCAAGCGCGGATGCTTTTGGCGCAGGCTCTCGAAGTCCAGCCCCAAACGGGCCATCGTGCCCGACTTGAAGTTCTCGCTGACCACGTCGGCTGTAGCAATCAGTCGCAGCACGGCTTCGCGCCCTTCGGTGCTTTGCAAGTCGAGCGCCAAGCTCTTTTTGTTGCGGTTGAAAAGCGGAAAGAAGCCCGCGCCAGAGCCCAGCAAATCGCGCGTGGCATCGCCCATGCGGCCATGCCCGAGCGGCTCGACCTTGATGACCTCTGCGCCCAAGTCGGCCAGCACCATGCCGCAAGTAGGCCCCATCACCATGTGCGTGAACTCGACCACCCGCACGCCCTCGAGCGGCAGGCGTCTGCTGGGTGCGCCCTTGAAGGTTTGCTGCATAACAGGCGCTTCCTCTTGCGCTGAAGAGGCAGCAGGCGCAGAGTCAAGCCCACCGGGGTTCGCTGTGCCAGCCTTGCCGGCAGCCCACCCTTTGGGTAGTCCAGCCCCTGCCAACATGCCGTAGAGCGACTCACCAGGCAGACCATCCATCAGCGCTTGTCGGGCCGCCAGCAACCGCTCCAAGTCGATGCCGGTAGACACGCCCATGGCTTCGAACATGAAGACCAAATCTTCTGTGACCACGTTGCCCGAAGCGCCGGGCGCATAGGGGCAGCCGCCCAAGCCCGCCATCGAGCTGTCGAAGGTGAGAACGCCCGCGTCCCACGCCGC
This sequence comes from Comamonadaceae bacterium, assembly GCA_027483665.1. Classification (GTDB taxonomy): domain Bacteria; phylum Pseudomonadota; class Gammaproteobacteria; order Burkholderiales; family Burkholderiaceae_C; genus JAIXUC01. The sequence goes on from JAIXUC010000023.1 coordinate 14,074, forward strand.
CAGGCAATTGGCCAAACCCAGGCCGCGCGTGTTGTGCAGGTGCGCCGCGCCTGCGTGCTGGCCAATTTCCGAGCGCAGCCGCTGGAACAGACGCCGCACCTGTTCGGGGTTGGCCATGCCGGTGGTGTCGGACAAGCCCACATCGCTGACGCCAGCTTCGACGCACCGAACCGCCAGTGCCAGCACCTCGTCTTCGGGCACCAAGCCCTGCAAGGTGCAGCCAAAAGCGGTCGACAGGCCCACCTCCACCTGTACGTGCGGTGCCTGCGCACGGCACCACTGCACGATGGCGCGAACCTCGACCAGCATGTCGGCGCGGCTCTTGCGCACGTTGGCCAGCGAATGCGCTTCGCTCGCAGACACCGGGATGCTCAGCTTGTGCGCACCCGCAGCCACAGCCGCCTGTGCGCCGCGCAGGTTGGGTACCAAGGCCATCACCCGCAAACCTGGGTGGCTGCACGCGTGGGCTACCACCTCGGCTGCGTCTGCCATTTGTGGCAACAGGCGTGCTGGCACAAAAGAAGCCACTTCAATTTCTTGCAGGCCCGCAGCCGCCAGCGCGTCGATCCAACGGTTCTTGTGCTCGGTGGGCATGACTGCGCTGATGGATTGCAAGCCGTCGCGCGGCCCGACCTCGCTGATGAGCACTTGCGGCGGTGGCGCGATGGCTGTGTGGACGGAGGGCGCGTGAATCATGATGGTTTCACCGTTCAAACACTAAATCAAACAGCCCCAGTTTCTATCAGATCAGAACAGCCCCAGGCATTTGGCTCCCTGTCGCTCATGACCGGGGCCAAGCGCCAAGCTGGCGGCAAAATCAAGGAAACACCCCACGCGCCCACAACCATGAACGACTCCACCTGGCTTGCACCGTACAAAGCACTGCGCGATCTGGTCGTGATCTTGACGGCGCTGTGCACGCTGCTTTGGCCAGCAGTCGGCGCACACGCTCAGGGCAGCGGCTGTGTCACCGACCGCGCTGGCAAAACCATTTGCCCCGCGCCCGACGCGCGCTGTTTGCAAGACCGCTACGACGCCTGGTTTTGCTCTGCGCCCGGAGGTGACATCGCCCGCAACCGGCACGGTGAGCTGGTGTGCGGGGTTGGCTTGTGTGTCATCGACTCGCGCGGCGATGTGCTGTGCTCGAAGGCCGCTCGTGGTCCGTCTGCCATTGACCGAACGGGTGTGGCTGTCTGTAGCCAAGGCTGCGAGATGGCGCAAGCCAAGCGCTGCACGGCGCTGACCCGCTGACCCCGCTGACCCAATAAAGCACCGAAGCACTGAAGCATCATTGCCTGAAGGCACTCACCCGCAAGCCCAGCCTGTGGGCCTTATACGGCGGGCTTTGTGCAGTGCGCTTTAAGCGCGTTCCTGCTGCGCCACGCGCAGTGCCAGCAGCGCGAGAACCCCGCCTGTCACCCAGCGCTGCGCGCGCAGCCATCCCTCGCTGCGGCTGAGCCAGCGGGTGATGCGCCCGGCACCCAGAACGATGAGTGCGTTCACGCAGCCGCTCACCAACACCTGCACGACGCCCAGTTGCAAGGTTTGCCCCAGCAAATCGCCGCGTTCCGGATGCAGAAACTGAGGGAACAAAGACACGTAGAACATGGCCACCTTTGGGTTGAGCAAGTTCGTGAGAAACCCCATGCGAAACAGCACCCACGGCGCATCGGCTGGCAAGCTGCGCGGCTCAAACGGGGCTTGGCCGCCCGGCTTGACGGCCTGCCATGCCAGCCACAACAGATAGGCTGCGCCCAAGAGCTTGAGCACATTAAAAGCCAGCGGCACGGCCAAGAGCAGCGCGTTCAAACCCAGCACCGTGGCACCCAAGTGCACGGCAAAGGCCACCAGTACCCCAGCCAAAGACAACATGCCAGCGCGCGTGCCCTGGCTCAAGGTGCGCGACACGCAATACATCATGTTCGGCCCTGGTGTGAGCACCAGCAGCAAAACCGCCAAGGCGAACCAGCCCAGTTCTTGAAGGCTCAACATGCGTGCTCAGCCTGAAAAAGTCTCTGGCTTGGCGGAGCGCGCGCTGTCGAGCACCACGCGCCCCAAGGGCGTATCGAAAAAAGCCAGCAAGCGCGGCGCGCCCAGGTGTACGGACCAAGGCGCTGGGGTTTCGGATGCAGCGGGCCAACTAGGGAGTGTCTGCGTCGCTGCCTGAGTCCCTTCGTCAGTCGCTGCCTCGGCCGAGATGCTGCGCCAAGCCTGCGCCAGAAGCTCAGCTTCGGGGTGCCAAGCTTGTACCGCGAGCAAACGCACCGGGCTGCTGGGCAGGTGCAGCGCCGGTTGCGCCTCGGGCGGTGTCCATTCGATGAGCGTGGGCAGTGCGCCATCGAACAGGCGTCGGCCGTCTGGCCGCACCGTGATGCGCCATTGCAGCAAGCCACGCGGCGTTTGACGTGATGCCGGTAACGCGGGCCCGCGATCAAGACCCAAAGCCGCTAGCCGTTCGCAGGTCGCATCGATGTCCCGCACGCCCGCCACCACGTGGATGAGCTTGGGCCCTTTCGCCGCAACATCCGCGTGCAGGCGCTCATCGTCCAGATCGAACCACCTCGACTGGCCGGGCACTGGCACCTCGAGTGGCGCCTGCGGGTCGAGCGCGATGAGTTCGAGGTAGGCCTGCGGGTGCGCTGCGCTTCTGATCGACAGAAGCCGGTTGTGGGTGCCCATGTGCAAATGCCTGCCACCGGGGACTGGGCTGGCACCCAAAGTCTCTTCGCACCAGTGCGCGCCTTGCTCCAGCGTGGCGCACAGCACCACCAAGTGATCGAGCATCACAGGTTCACCTGGCCTTGGATACACGTCACCGAATCGCCGCCCACCCAAATGTCTGCACCCGATTGGTCGATGTAGACGCGGCCATCGCGACCGAGCGCCGTGCCTTGGCGCGCCACGTAACGCGGCAGGGCCAAGCCAGCGCCGATGAGCCACTGCGCCAGGGCCGCGTTCAAGCTGCCGGTGACGGGGTCTTCGCGCACCTCGTTCCCGGCGTGGAAGAAGGCGCGCACTTCAAAGTCCACCCCTGGGTGGCTGGATGCCCCCACCACCCCCACCTCCAACCCGGCCAGCACGCTGGGGTCCGCTTGCAAGGCCAACACCTGCTCGGCAGAGCGCAGCAACACGCCGCGCCACTGAGGGCCGTTCTCACACCAAGCGTGCGCCAAGATGTCGCCACGCGAGAGCCCCAGGCCACGCGCAATCAGCGCCACGTCGGCTTCAGCGAGCGGGCCGCTGCGCACGCGCGGTGGTGCTGCAAAGGCCAAGCGCGTGCCATCGCGGCGGATGCGGACCAGCCCGACGCCGCACTCTTGCACCACATGTTCGGCGCGGGGTTGGCCACCCGCTTGCAACCAAGCGTGGCAAGAGCCCAAGGTGGGATGGCCAGCAAAAGGCAGTTCGCGCCCGGGGCAAAAGATGCGCACGCGGTAGTCGGCCCCGGCGGCGCGCCCTGCATCGGTGGGTGGCAGCAAAAAGGTGCACTCCGACAGGTTGGTCCAGTCGGTGAAGCGCTGCATCGCCTCGGTGTCCAAGCCCTCGCCGTTCAGCACCACGGCCAGCGGGTTGCCGAAGTAGGGGCGATCGGTGAAAACATCGATCTGCAGGAAGTCACGCAGGCTCATGGCTGGGCCTCTCTGGTGTGGGTGTTTCGGTCGGCAGTTGCAGCCGCAATCGGCATGCGCTTGGAGATGAAGACCGTGGCCACCACCGCCAGGCCAAAGGCGATGGTAGGCACGTCCAGCCGCTCGCCCAGCAGCGGCACGGCCATCAGCAGGCTCAAGAACGGCTGCAATAACTGCACCTGGCTTACACGCACCGCACCACCCAAAGCCAAGCCGCGGTACCAAGCGAAAAAGCCCAGCCACATCGAGAACACCGCCACATAGGCAAAAGCCCACCAGCTGGTGGCGGCCACGGGCTGCGTCGGTGCGTGCCACCAAGCCAGCGGCAGCGTGATGGGCAGGCTGATCACCAGCGCCCAGCAAATGACCCGCTCTGCACCGAGCGTCTCGCTCAGGCGTGCGCCGCTCACGTACATGAGCGAGGCGCTCAGCATGGCCAGCAGCAAGTAGCCATCGGCCAAGTGCAGGTGCAAGCCACCGGCACGCCAGACCATGAAGCCCAGCACCAGCGCCGTGCCGGTGGCAGCGCACAGCCAGAAGCCGGCGCTGGGCCGTTGGCCAGTCCACCATGCGGCAACCGCTGCTGTGGACAGGGGCAAGAGCCCGGTCACCACCGCGCCGTGCGTGCTGGGTACGTGCTGCAAAGCCAGCGCCAAAAAGAGCGGGAAGCCCACCACCGCGCCCAAGGCCGTGAAGCCCAGCGGCCGCCACTGGTGGCGTGCCGGCATTTGCTGCTGCCCGCGCAGCCGCAGCACCCACAACCACAGCACAGACAGCACACCAGCCAGTGCAGCCCGCCCGAAGGTCACGAACCAGGGCGACAAATGGCCAGCATTGGCCGAGCTCGGCGCGCTGGCTGCAGCCTGGACTGCGCCGTCGCCCACGGCCAACTTGGTCATGGGCACGGTGAGTGCAAAGATGACCACACCCAGCAGCCCTAGCCAAAGGCCTTGGCGTGCCTGCGCTGGGCTGATGAGATGCCCTTCACTCATGCTGCGCTCCAGACCATCCAGGCGGCTGTGGCCACCAGGGCCGCTGCCATGCAGCGGTTGAAGACCAGCAGCCGCTGGCCCTGCGCCAGCCAGCGTTTCAGGCCAGCACCCACCAGGGCGTAGGTGAAGTTGCTCGCAAACCCAAAGACCAACATCACCGGCAACACCTGCATCCAACGCAAGCCTGCGTCTGGGCGGCCTGCGATCCAGCCGGCCACCACCGACAAGGCCAGCATCCAGGCTTTGATGTTCAAGAACTGCAAGCCCACGCCTTGCCAAAAGCCCACGCGCAGCCGCGCCGCATCCACGCTGGCCATTTGCGCGCTGCCCGCCAGCCGAAGCGCCAACCACAGCAGGTAAGCGACGCCCGTTGCCAACACGCCCCAGCGCAGCACGGGCACAGCCAACACCACCGCACCCAGTCCCACAGCGCACAAGGAAAAAAGCAAGCCCCAACCCACCGGCACAGCCCACACAAAAGGCATGGCACCGCGCAAGCCGGCGTTGGCGGCCATGGCCGCTGAGAGCGTGGTGTTGGGGCCGGGCGTGAAGCTGCTGGCCGCGGACAGCACCAGCAAGGCCAGGAATTCTGCAGAGCTCATGGGTGCATCTTGCCTTCCAAAAGCAGTACACAGGCCATACAGTTGAGCAGGGCACCAAACGCGGTGTATTGGCTTGTTGCGCAATACACGCCTTCAGCCGCTGGTTCGGTGGCCCGCGCCCCGAACGGTTATCAGCCCAGCGGTCAAGCTGCCGACCTTTACAGATCAGAAAGCGAAAGCCCATGTTGATGAAATCCGCCTCGCAGTCGCTGACAGAGCAACTCGCCGAACGCTTTGCCCAGCGCATCCGAGACCGGCTCTTGGCACCGGGCGCGCGCCTGCCCTCGGTGCGCGAATGCGCCCGCCAGCAAGGCGTGAGCCCATCGACCGTGGTGGCCGCCTACGACCAGTTGCTGGCCCGTGGCCTGGTGCTGTCGCGCAAGAACCGGGGCTTTTTTGTCCGCGAAGCCGCGGCACCCGGGCGCACTGCAGAGCCCGGCCAAGCGCTGTCAGCGCCCACCGCACCTGTGGCCAGACCGATGGACGCCACGGCCCTCATCCGCGGGATGTTCCACCGCGTCAGCGACAAACCGCAGCCGGGCATGGGCGTGTTCCCGCCTGACTGGCTGGAGTCCAGCTTCATGGCAGCTGCCGTGCGGCGTGTCAGCAGTGGCCGGGCTTTGCCTGAGTTTTCGCTGCAGTATGGCGAGCCCTTGGGCGACGCCAGCCTGCGCCGGGCGCTGTCGCACAAGCTCGCAGGCATGGGGATTGCGGCCGCACCGGAGCACATCATCACCAGCGTGGGCGCGACCCACGCGCTGGACATCGTCAGCCGCACCTTGCTGCGCCCAGGTGACCCAGTGCTGGTGGAAGAGCCTGGCTGGGCCGTGGAGTTTGCGCGACTGGCCGCCTTGGGCATGCGCCTGCTGCCCGTGCCGCGCGGCCCCGACGGGCCCGACTTGGGCGTCATGGCGCGCCTGTGTGAAGCGCACCGGCCGCGTTTGTTCGTGAGCGTGAGCGTGCTGCACAACCCGACCGGCGTGTGCCTGTCACCGAGCAGCGCGCACCGCTTGCTGCAACTGGCTCAAGCGCACGACTTTCACATCGTCGAAGACGACACCTACACCCACCTGGCACCAGAGCACGCCACACGCCTGTGCGCGCTTGACGGCCTGCAACGCACGATCTACGTCAGCGGCTTCGCCAAGATCTTGGCGCCCAACTGGCGCGTGGGTTTTCTGGCTGCACCACCGCGGCTGGTCGAGCCGCTGCTGGACACCAAACTGCTGGGTACACTCACCACACCGGCCTTGCTGGAGCGGGCCTTGGCGCTGTGCATCGAACAAGGCCAACTGCGCCGCCACGCTGAGCGCATCCGCAGCCGCCTGGACGCTGCGCGCGCGCGCAGCGTGAAACTCGCGCTGCAAGCTGGCTGCAGCTTCGCTGCCGAGCCCGCCGGCCTGTTCGGCTGGGTCGACACCGGCGTGGACACCGAAGCTTTGGCCCAGCGCCTGCTGGACGAGGGCTACCTGCTGGCCCCCGGTGCGCTGTTCCACGCCCAACGCCAACCCAGCACCCTCATGCGCATCAACTTCGCCACCACGCAGGACGCGGCCTTCTGGAAATGTTTTTGTGTGGCGAGAGATGGTTTGATGGGGTAGGCGGTCGGCGATGCATGGGTCTTAGCGCCATGTGCCGTCACCTCAGCAAGATGGCTTGTTCGCCCCCAAAGAGCAAGGCATCAGACCAGCCTGGCCCGCGCCAGCGGCACTTCGGTTGCGGCCAGAACCCGCAACAAACCCCGGTTGATGTCTTCCAGGCCCAGGCCGTGCTCTTCGCACAGCAGTTGGGTCGAGAGGGTGTCGGGTTGTTCCAGGGCGCGGGCGATGTCGAGGTAGGGCGCATAGGGCCCGGTGTTGTCGAGCAAGGCGGCGCGCACGCGGTCGGGCAGGTGAATGTGCGCCAACAGCGGGCGCAAGGGCTCGCGCAGCAACACGTCGAGTTGCGAGAACAAACCGCACAGCCGCATTTCTTGCGACAACTCGTGGTCGATGCCGGCGTCGAGCAGGTGCGCCATGAGTTCGGCGCGCAGCACCATGCTGGCCAGCACGGGTTGAAGGTCGGCCTCGCTGTGGGCTTGCGCGCGCTGGCCTTGAAGCCAAGTCGCCAAGCCGCTGTAGCCCATCATCATCAAGCCGTGTTTGAGCGTGTCCACGCCGTCGCGCAAGCCCATGGCCGCAGATGAGATGCCTTGCATGAAGCGGTAAGCCAGCACCGGGTCTTGCCCCAGCACACGCTCCAGCACCTCCATCGAGGCGTCGCGGTCAGCGGCCAGCAGCAGGCGCTGGATGCCCTGCACACTGGGCGGCAGGTGGTCGTGGGCCAGGCTGTGCAAGGTGTCATCAACGGGCCAACCCAGCAGCGCGTGTGCACCTCGGCCGTCGAGGCAGCGCTGCATCAAGGCCCGGCTGGGCACCGACTCATACAACTGGTTGGGCGCCACGGGGCTGCGCGGGTCGTCTCCGGCCTGCCAGGCGGTGAGCGCGTCTTCTGGGGTGAGGGTAATGAGGCCGCGAACAAAGCAGGCCGCCAGGGGCGGCTCTGGCGTTTGGTCTGATGGGCCACGCCACAGCAAACGGGCACCTCGGGCATGGGCCGTTTGCACCGCGTCGCCAAGGTCGCTCAATTGGTGGTGATGAACTTCAATGAAAGGCGCTTGCGCGTCAGCGTGATCCAGCACGTCGGCCAGCAGCACCGTGGAGGGCAAGGCCAACAGCAAGTCGGGCGAGGTGCCGGCCCACAACTCGCGCAGGGTGCGCAGCAAGTGCGCAGCGTCGACGCGCTCTTCTTGGCCAGCATCGACAAACAGCTCTACGGCGGCCAGTTCGCGCTGGCGGTTCCAGCCCAGCCGGTAGCCCAGCGTCAAGCTGCCCAGAACCGATTGCGTCATGCGTGCTTCCTTGTCTAGCGGCGGAGCACCACCGCCCAGCTCGCGCCATCAGCGCAGGTAATCGAACAGCGACAGCCGCTGCACCTGCGCATACGACTGTAGCGCCGCCTGGTAGCCGGTCTGCTGGTTCTGGAAGTCGGAGATGCCTTGGATCATGTCCAGGTCTTCTGCCCGCGATCGGTCGGCTTCGAGCTGGATGGCGCGGCCCTCTTGGTTGTCGTTGATGCGGTCGGCTTTGCCGAGCAGGTCGCCGGCAAAGCTGCGGGCGCGCTGCAGGCGCTCCAGCGCGGTGTCCAGCTCCACCAGGCCGCGGTTGACGGTTTGCGTGCGCAGGTTGTTGCGCTGACCCGCGCTCAGCTCTGCGATCAGCCGATCGAGCACGCCAAACACCGTGCCGTCGGGTTCGGTGGCCGAGTTGCCGCGCTGGCTGGGCGTGAGGTTGACCACGTCGCCGTTGTCGGGTGCGCCCGTGGCTTTGAACTCCAGGCCCTCAAAGCTGATCGGCTGGCCCGGCTGGTAGGGCACGTTGGTGGGCAGGGCCGGTGCTGCTGCTGGCACGCGGGCCACGGTGTAGGTGACCACCTCAGAACCAGGTGCCGGGCCCGGTGTGACGGTGAAGGTGATGGCGTAGTTGTCGCCAGTGAGCAAGGACGGGTCGGTGACGCGACCCACGTCGGTCCACAGGTCGCCGGTGTTGGCGGCTGCCAGATCGACGTCGAACTGGGTGTTGCCGGTGGGCACGTCCATCCAGGTGGCCTGGCCGTCCAGCACAAAGGGCAGGGTGACGTCGTCGCCGCGCTGCTGGCCGCTCAAGCCATCGAAGGTGACGCCGCTCGCAGACTCCTGAAACGGTTGCTCGGTGCTGCCCAGTCCGCCAAACAGCGGCAGGCCGTTGGTGTCGCGCCGGTTGGCGTAGCCCAAGATCGCGTCGCGCAGACCCTGCATTTCCTGGGCGATGCTGGCGAGATTGGCACTGGTGTTCACCGCGTTGCCGGCCTGCACCGTCAACTCGCGGATGCGCTGCATGGCATCGATGGCGTCGCCCAGCGTGCTCTCGGCCGTGGCGATGCCGTTGCGTTGCAGCTCCAGCGCACGCTGCTCCACCTTCACCCGCTCGATGCGCGTGAGCGCACGTTCGGCCTGGGCGGCGGCTGTGGGGTCGTCGCTGGGCCGCACCACGCGCTTGCCCGAGGTGAGGTTTTCTTGCAGGTTGGACAGCGCGCTCTGGCGCTGCGCCAAGTTGCGCAGCGCGTTGTCGTAGGTGTTGGCCGTGGCCAGTCGCGAGAAATTGGTCATGCGGATCCCCTGCTTCCTGCGCTTCAGCGGAAGGTCGACAACAGCGTGTCGAACACGGTCTGCGCCACCTGCAGCATCTTGGCCGACGATTGGTACGCCTGCTGGTACTGCAGCAGCCGAGCGGCTTCTTCGTCCAGGTTCACCCCGGAGACGGCGGTGCGGTCGCGCTCCAGGTTGCTGTAGATGGCCTGGGAGATTTCGCTGGCGTACTGCGCGCTTTGCACGCGGATGCCGATCTGCCCCATCGCCCCGGCATACCCGTCGGACAGCGCTGCGCCGTCGAAGGCGGCCAGGTCGCGCAGGGCCAGCAGGGCGTCGGCGTTGCCGGCGTTGCGGTCGCGGTAGCCGGGCGTCGCCGCCCGAACGGTCAGCACGTCGCCCGCCACGGCAGTGCCGCGAAGGTCCAGCGTCCAGCCGTCGATGACGATGGGCTGGCCCGGCGTGTAGGTGAAGCCCGGTCCAGGCGCTGGCGTGGTCGATCCGGCCAGGGTGTAGGTGGTGGGGCCTGTGAAAGTGAGGCTGACGCCGCCTGGAGGGGGCGTTGTGAAGCCGCTTGCCACGGTCAGGCTGTCCACGCCCAAGGTGCCTTGGTTGGTGCCGGCCACCAACGGCTCGATGGGGTTGGCCATGGCGAGTTGTCGAGGCGAAGAGAACGCGGTCTCGACGCGCGAAGCCGCGCTGGTGAAGGGCTTGACGAGGAAGCGGTCGCCAGCAGCGGTGCCGGCAAAGTTCAAGTCCAGCCCATCGATGGTGAGGGGGCTCACCGCAGCCGGCCCGAAGTTGGTGACGCGCCCGTCAGACTGGCGCACCACAAAGCCAGCGGCTGCCGCGGTGAAGCGCACTTCGTAGTCTGAGGGCACCAGTTGCGTGGCGTCGTCGATGGCCAGGCCCAGGGTGGCACCCACGGTGTTGGTGGGGCTGCCCAGCGGCGTGGTGAGCACAGGCGCCAAAAACAGGTTGTTGCCAGTGTTGCCGTTGAGGTCCACGCCCAGGCGGTGCTGCTCGTTGACCACGTCGGTGATGGTGATGGCCAGCCGACCCAGCAGGTTGCTGGCTTCTGCCAAGTCGGTGTTCTGAAAGCGCAGCAGCGCCGCCGTCTCGCCGCCGCCGAGGATCGACTCTTCGATGACCACGCTGCTGGCACCGCGCACGATGGCCAGCTTGTCGCGGTCTGGGTCGCCGGGGTAGTTGGGGTCTGAGACGCGGGCCAGTTGGGCGGCTTCGGCGCCCAAGACCAGCGGCTGGCTGCTGCCCACGAACACGCTCACCGAGCCGTCGTCGGCTACCACCTGCGTGGTTTGGACATACCTGTTGAGATCGCGGATGAGCTGGTCGCGCAGGTCCAACAGGTCGTTGGGCGGCTGGCCCGAGCCCAGGGCCGCGGCGACCTGGTCGTTCACTTGAGCGATGCGGTCGGCCAGGCCGTTGATGGAGCCAATTTGCTCGTCCAGCTCTTGGCGCGTGCCCAGGCGCAGCTGTTCCAGACGGTCAGCGGCCACCTTGAAGCGCCCGCCGGCTTCGTCAGCACGGGTCAGCACAATGGCGCGGGCCGTCAGGTCGGAAGGCGCATTGGCCACATCGGAGAAGGCGTTCAGCAGGTCATTGATGGCAGAGCCCAGACCATTGACGCCACCGGTGAAGATGTCTTGCACCTGCCCCAGCTTCAGCGCGCGCAGTTGGTCGTAAGCCGACACCGAAGCGGAAGCCGCCGACTGGCGCGTCAGGAATTCATCGTGGTTGCGCTGGATGGTCAGCAGATCCACGCCCTTGCCGATGTAGCCGCCACCCGTGAACTGGCCCGGCGTGGCGGCAAATACGGTGGCTTGGCGCGAGTAGCCCGGCGTGTTGACGTTGGCGATGTTGTTGCCAGCGGTCTGCAGTGCAGCCTGGTTGGCCAGCAGCGCGCGCGAACTGATGTTCAGGATGCTCATGAGCGCCCATTGCTGGCAAGTTGTACCGCAGCAGCCCCGCCTTGCGCGCGCGCGATGGCCAGCGTGGTGTTGATGCTGCGGCTCAGTTTGCTGGCGTATTCAGGGTCAGTGGCATAGCCCGCGTTTTGCAAGCTGCTGGCAAAGCCCTGCACCGAGGCATGCTGTTGCGCCTGTTCGCGTACCTGTGCGTAGCGCGGGCTTTGCGTGATGAGGCGTGCGTAGTCGCGAAACGAAGCCTCGGGCGAGTCGTAAGCACGAAAGCGGGCCACCAACTTCTGCGGCACACCATCGATGTATTCGGTCGTCGTCACCTCGGCCACACGCCCCTTCCAGCCAGCACCCGCCTTGATGCCAAACAGGTTGTGGGCGGGTGCGCCGTCAGTGGCACGCATGGTGGCGCGGCCCCAGCCGGTTTCGTGTGCCGCCTGGCCAATCATGAAGGCTGCAGGAATGCCACTGTCGCTCGACACCGCTTGCGCTGCAGCCGCGTGGTCTTCAATGAAAGCCTGTTGCCGCGCAGTGGGTTGCACTGCGCTGCTGTTGCTGAGGGGCGAAGGCGTGCCGGCAGCTGCAGGGGTCGGTGTGCGCTGCATGGACGACAGGCCTTGCAAAGGGTCTTGCACCGGGCCCTGCAAGGCTGCGCTGCCCAAGCCACTGCGCCCGGCAAGCTGCCGCTCGATCATGGCGCTCAAGCCCCCGGGCAAGCCCGACAGGTTCACGGCCCACTGCTCGTCCAAGAGTTCCTGGCCCAGATCGGACTGCTCGTTGTCCATCAGGTCGGACTTGGTCGTGGCCTCGCGCATGCTCTTGAGCAGCTCGCGCATGAACAGCGCTTCAAACTGCTTGGCCGCTTCTTTCAGCGCACCGGCTTCATCGGTCTTGGCTTGCGCGCTCAGCGCAGACAGGCCGCGCCCGTCGATGGCCAAACCTTGGGGGCCGGACACGTTCATGTCAGATCACCTCCAGCTCGGCGTTGAGCGCGCCTGCTGCCTTGATGGCTTGAAGAATGGCCAGCAAGTCTTGCGGGTTGGCGCCCAACGCGTTGAGCGCGCGCACCACGTCCGAGAGTTGCGGCGCAGCGGGCAGTTGAATCATCACGCCCGGCTCTTGGTTGATGTTGATGTCCGAGCGCTGCGTGACCACCGTCTGGCCCTGTGACAGCGCATTGGGCTGGCTCACTGAAGGCGTGGTGCTGATGGTGATGGACAGGTTGCCGTGGGCGATGGCGCAAGGCCCGAGCGTCACGGCCTGGTTCAGCACCACCGAGCCGGTGCGCGAGTTGATGACCACGCGCGCTGCGGGTGTCGAGCGGTTGAGGGTGAGGTCTTCAATGCGCGCCAACAGATTCACGCGCTCGTTGGGGTCGGTGGGTGCGCGCACTTCGACGGTGCGGCCGTCCAATGCGCGGGCAAAGCCTGCGCCGATGCCGTTGTTGATGGCCTCGGCCACGCGGCGCGCGGTTTGAAAGTCGCTCGAATTGAGGCCAAGCGTGATGGTGTCGCCTTGTTGCAGTGGCGTGGGAACCGAGCGTTCCACCTGTGCACCACCCGGAATGCGCCCCGCGCTCAACTGGTTCACCTGCACGCGGCTGCCATTGGCTGCAGCGCCAGCACCCGCAATGATGACGTTGCCCTGGGCCAGCGCGTAGATCTGGCCGTCCACGCCCTTGAGTGGCGCGGTGATGAGCGTGCCTCCCTTGAGCGACTTGGCGTTGCCGATGGAAGACACCGTCACATCCACGAGCTGCCCAGGTTGGGCAAAAGCCGGCAGTTGCGCCGTGACCAAAACCGCAGCCACGTTTTTCAACTGCAACTGATTGCCGGCACCTGCTGGCAAGCTGATGCCCAGTTGCTGCAAATAGTTCTGCATGGTCTGCGACGTGTAAGGCATCTGCGTGCTCTGGTCACCTGTGCCGTCCAGCCCGACCACCAAGCCGTAGCCTGTGAGGGTGTTGCTGCGAACGCCTTGCACCGCAGCAACTTCCTTGATGCGCTGCGTCTGCACCGGTGCCTGCACAGGCGCCGGCAGGGCCGCAGCAGCTCTGGGCGCTGCCGCTGCCGGCGCTGCGGTCTGCGCTCGCACCGAGAGCGACAACAACAGCAAACCCACAGCCACTGACATCCCCAGCACCCAGAAAATCGAGCGCCACCAGTCGGTGCGGGCGGTCATCGAAGGCAGGTGTGGATTCATGAGGAAATTCTGTTGGGCCTCAGAAGGGCATAAACGACAAAAAGAAACGCGCCAACCAGCCAATTGCCTGGGTTTCTGCCTGAGCGCCGCGTCCGCGCGACTCCACCCGGACATTGGCCACTTGGGTGGAGCTGACCGAGCCGTTGGGCTGCACGAAGCGCGGGTCCACGGTACCGGAGAACTTGAGCACATCGACGTTTTTGTTAAGGCCAATCTGCTTCTCGCCGGTCACCACCAAATGGCCATTGGGCAACACGTCCAGCACGGTGGTGGTGATGGAGCCGGAAAAGCGGTTGTTGGCGTCGGTTTCTCCCGTGCCTTCAAAGTTGTTGCTGCTGCTTGCGCCCGCCCCCAGCTTGCCGAGGATGGAAGAGGTGGCCGACAGCACCGGCAGGCCGGTGACTTCGTAGTTCACACCGCTGCTGCGGTCGATGGTGGTCGTGGACGATTGGCTGGCGGTGATGTTCTCTGCAATCTGCACGATGACGATATCGCCCACCATGCGCGGCCTGCGGTCTTCGAAGCCGGGGCGAAAGCTGGCGCTCTGAAACAAGCTGCCGGTGGCAGGCGCTGGTGCGATGGCGGCTGCTGCCGTGGGCTTGTAGGTGGCGGGGTCCACCAGCTCGACGACTGGCGTGCGCGTGAGCGTCTCGCAGCCGGCGAGCGCCAGCAAGCCCAGCACAGCCATGGAGCGCTTCAGGCCGGGCAGGAACGCCGCACGCGCTGTGGCGGTGTGTTCGCTGGATTGCCCAAGTGTGCGCGGGTTCATGGTCTTTAAATCTGCGTCAGGCGCTGCAGCATCTGGTCGGATGTCTGAATCGCCTTGGAGTTGAGTTCGTAGGCGCGCTGCGTCTGGATCATGGTCACCAGTTCCTGCACCACGTTGACGTTGGAGGTTTCGATGAAGCCCTGCGCCAGTAGCCCCAAGCCGTTGGTGCCGGGGTTGCCTGTGTTCGGCGCACCCGAAGCCACGGTTTCTGCGAACAGGTTTTGTCCCAGCGGGTCCAGCCCGGCCGGGTTGATGAAGCTGGCCAGCGGGATGTTGCCCAGGCTTTGCAAGGCCGTCTGCCCGGCCACGCGGGCAGACACCGTGCCGTCATCGCCAATCGTCACGCTCACCGCGTTGGCAGGCACGGTGATGCCGTTGGCCACCGCGTAGCCGCTGGGGGTGACGAGCTGCCCCTCGGCATTCACCTGAAAAGCGCCGTCGCGCGTGTAGCCAGTGGTGCCGTCGGGCAGCGTCACTTGAAAGAAGCCGTTGCCGCGGATGGCCGTGTCCAAGCTGTTGCCGCTTTGCTGCAGGTTGCCTTGGGTGAAGGAGCGGCTGGTAGCCACGGGGCGCACACCAAGGCCGATCTGCAAGCCCGTGGGCAGCGTGGACTGCTCGGTGGTGTTGGCACCCACTTGGCGCAGGTTTTGGTACATCAGGTCTTCGAACACGGCGGTGCTGCGCTTGAAGCCATTGGTGGACACGTTGGCCAGGTTGTTGGAGATCACATCCAACTGCGTTTGCTGCGCCTGCATGCCGGTCTTGGAGATCCACAGCGAATTGATCATGGTGTGTCCTGTTGTGGTCTAGGGGTGGGGTTCAATGTGCGCGCCAATGAGCTGGCTTCAGCCCTGTACGTTGAGCAACTGCGCAGCGCGCTGGTCGTTGGTTTCTGCGGTCTGCATCAGCTTCATCTGCGCTTCAAACTGGCGCGCCACGGCGATCATGCCCACCATGGTTTCGATGGCGTTCACGTTGGAGCCTTCCAATGAACCAGTCGCCACGCGAGCTGTGGCATCGGCTTCCAGCGGCTGCTCATCAGCCCCACGAAAGAGGCCGTCGATGCCACGCTTCAAAGCTTGTTCTTCGTTGGGTGTGACCAGCTTCAGGCGACCCACGACGTTGGGCTGTTGGCCAGGCTGCTTGGCAGAGACCGTGCCATCCACCCCGATGAGCACCTCGGAGTCGGCTGGAATGTTGATGGGCCCACCGTCACCCTGCACCGCCAAGCCGCCCTGGCTGACCAGCAAACCTTCGCTGGAGACTTCCAGCGCTCCTGCGCGGGTGTAAGCCTCGGTGCCGTCGAGTGCCTGCACCGCAAACCAAGACTTGCCCATGGCCATCACATCCAGGTTGCGGCCGGTGTTTTGCACCGTGCCCGGCAAGTCGAGGTAGCCGGCTGTGGCTTCGAGCGAGAACACCCGCGTGCTGGCGCCTTCGCCGTTGAGCGGCACCGAGCGAAAGGTGGCCAACTCGGCGCGAAAGCCGTTGGTCGAGACGTTGGCCAGGTTGTGCGCCAACACCGCTTGGCGGTGCTGCGCGGCGTTGGCACCCGACATGGCGGTGTAGATGATGCGGTCCATGGCGTTGGCCTGTGGCGTTGGGTATCAGAGGCTGCGGCTCAGCGCAGGTTGACCAAGGTGGACAGCACCTGGTCTTGCGTCTTGATGGTCTGCGCGTTGGCCTGGTAGGCGCGCTGGGCGGTGAGCATGTTCACCAGCTCCGAGGTCAGGTCCACGTTGGCGTCCTCCACCGAGCCCGATCGCAGCGAGCCGAAGTTGCCTTGCGATGGTGAGCCCGTCACAGGCAAGCCAGAGTCGAAGGTCTCCTGCCACACCTGTGCACCCAGTTGGCCCAAGCCCTGCGG
Organism: Comamonadaceae bacterium; assembly: GCA_027483665.1. GTDB lineage: Bacteria > Pseudomonadota > Gammaproteobacteria > Burkholderiales > Burkholderiaceae_C > JAIXUC01. The sequence goes on from JAIXUC010000023.1 coordinate 30,240, forward strand.
GTTGCGGAAATTCACCAAAGCCAGTTGCCCGGCCGACTGCGTCTGCCCGTTGGAGTAGCGCGCTGTGATGTTGCCGCTGTCTTCGATGCGGATGCCGGTCAGCTCACCCGAGGTGTAGCCGTCTTGCGTGAGGTTGGACACGGCAAAGGGCGAGCCGAACTGCGTCACGCCGTCCACGTCCAGGCTGAGCGCAAAGGCACCCAGCGGGCCGGTGACAGACAGCGCGATCGGCGTGCCAGGCGCGGGCGTGGTGAGTGCGCCGGTGTTGCTGAAGACCAAGGAGCTGATCGGAGCACCAGCGGTGGGCACGTTGTAGACGGCCCAGGTGTTGAGCGCGGTCTTCTCGAAGTAGAGGTTGACCGGCACGGCCACGCCCTGGCTGTCAAACACGTTCAGCGAAGTGCCGTAGGTGGTGCGGGGTGTCGGCGGCACGGCCGTGGCGGCCACGGGTGCTTCAGCGTCGAGGTTGAACTCGGCCGTGATGGCGGTGGATTGCTGCGCCGGAATGGGCCCGCCGGTGGGCAGAACGATGGGCTGCAGGGTGACGCTGGTGGGCAGCCCTGTGAGCGGGTCGGTCGGGTAGCCCATGACCTGAGCGCTTTGGTTGGTGACCAGGTTGCCGTCTTTGTCGAGCTTGAACTGGCCATTACGGGTGTAGGCCGCAGAGCCGTCGGTCTGCGTCAGCGCGAAAAAGCCGTTGCCATTGATGGCCACGTCCAGCGTGTTGCCGGTGACGGTGATGTTGCCTTGCGAGAACTGCTGCGCGATGGTGGCCACCTCCACGCCGATGCCCGCCGTGCTGCCACTGGTGACGCCAATGCTGGAGGCCACCAAGTCTGCAAACTCGGTGCGCGACTGTTTGAAGCCCACCGTGTTGGCGTTGGCGATGTTGTTGCCAATCACATCCAGATTGCGGCTGGCTGCGTTCAGACCGGAGAGACCTTGCTGGAAGCCCATGATGTGTCCTTAAGGGTTGGTTCGATGAATGGGGCGCTGGCTGGCTGGCGTTGCGGTGCTTGGGCGCGATTGCTTCAAAGCACGGATCGAACGTCGGTGTAAGGCACGGCAGCGCGGCCTTTGAACTGCAGCGACAAAGCGTTGTTGTCCATGGAGACGCCGTCCACGCGTGCGCGCTCCAAAGGTGTGGCGGTGATGGGCTGGCCTGCGCGCAGCGCGGTGATGCGAAAGCTCAAGGAACCAGCACCGTTGTAGGCGCTGGTGTCGACCTCGAAGCTGTGTCGCCCCGCCGTGCGGGCGCCCAGGTTGCTGGTTCCCACCACTTGTCCGCTAGGGCTCAGCGCTTCGATTCGCACCGCGTCGGCGGAGGTCTCCAACTCCAAAGCTGCGAGGCTTTTGCCAGCGCTGGTTTGCAGCTGATTGCCTTGCACCAGCACGTCGCGCCCAACCAGCGAAGCGCCTTCGATCAGCGCGCTGGTGTTGTATTGCCCCAGCAGCTTCTGAACGGTTTCATTGAGCTGCTGGATGCCCGTGACGGTGTTGATCTGCGCAATTTGAGTGGTCATTTGCGCGTTGTCCAGGGGGTTCATCGGGTCCTGGTTGTTGAGCTGTGCGACCAAGAGCTTCAAGAAGCGGTCTTGCGCTTCTTGGGCTGTGGTGGCGCCCACCGATCCGCTCGACGTGCTGGCGGCCGTGGTGTTGGAGCTGGAGCTGACGGCAGTGGTCATGGCTGGAACCTGTGTCTAGAAATAGGTGGCTTGCGGCTTTACTGGCCCATGTTGATGGTCTTGAGCAACAACGACTTGGCGGTGTTCATCACCTCGATGTTGTTCTGATAGGCGCGCGAGGCCGAGATCATGTTGACCATCTCTTCAACCGGGTTCACGTTGGAGTGCGTCACGAAGCCGTCGGCGTCGGCCGAGGGGTGCGTGGGGTTGAACTCTTTGCGGTTGGGCGTCTGGCTTTCGCTGACGCCGCTCACGCGCACGCCGTTGGTCGCCAGGTCACCCATGGGCACGCTGGTGAAAGTGACCATGCGTGCCTTGTAGGCCTTGCCGTCTGGTCCGGCCACAGCGTCGACGTTGGCCAGGTTGCTGGCCACCACGTTGAGGCGCTGCGACTGCGCACTGATGGCGCTGCCAGAAACGTTGAAGATCTTGAACATGGACATGGCGGTCTCCTGTCAGGGCTTCATTGCCCTTGAATGGCGCTCAACATGGTGCGCACGTTGCCGTTGATGAAGCGCAGCGTGGCCTCGTAGCGCACCGCGTTGTCCACAAAACTGGCGCGCTCGCGGTCGAGGTCGACGGTGTTGTTGTCCAGTGAGGGTTGCGCCGTGGTGGCGTATCCCATGCTGGCCACACCAGAGCCGCCTTCGCCGCCCACCACCGGCAAAGCGAGGTGGCGCTGCGTGGTGCGACCGTCAGCCGTAGCGCCGCCCGAAACCCGTGTCAGCACCCGGGCCAGACCTTCTTCGCCAGTGGCTGCCTGCATGGCTTGGGCGAAGTTGAAGTCGCGCGACTTGTAGCCCGGGGTGTCGGCATTGGCAATGTTGCTGGCCAGCAGGCGTTGGCGTTCTGCGCGCAGCGCCAGCCCTTTGGCATGGAAGTCCAGTCGCTCGGTCATCTTGTCGATCATGGAACACCTGTGGGTGGCGGGGCGCAGACGCGCCGAGGATGGGGCGCTCTTTCACGTGCAACGATTGTTGGGAAAACTTGAGCCTTTGAAGGCCTCGAATAGCGCCAGCAACACCGGCCAATTCAGCGCCTTTGCCGAGGCGGGCAGCCCTACAGTTTTCGCTCGGATCACTGTCTGGCCCCTTCAGGAGACCGCGCCATGCTTCGCACAAGCCTCTCACCTCGCACAGCCGCCCGCCCGCTGGATGGCCAGCACGCGTTCGTGCGCCTGCGCAGCAGCGTGGCGGCGTGTGGGTGGTTGGTGGCGTGGTTGGTGGCGTTGGCATGCCCTGCCGCCATGGCGCAGCCTGTGGCCAGTACACCGGTCACCCCACTGCATGCACCGCAAGCCTTGCGCGCTGTGGCGCAGGACTGGGTAGACCGTGTGCTGTCTGAATCTGGCGCCACCGGCATCGGGCGACCACTGCAGGCCGACAGCCTGCGCATTCAGGCAGAGCTGGGCGAGCCCGACGCCCGCCTGCGCTTGGCCGCCTGCGCGCAAGTCGAGCCCTATTTGCCACCCAACACCCGCCTGTGGGGCAAAAGCCGCGTGGGTTTGCGTTGCCTGCAAGGGCCCGTGCGGTGGAACATCGTCTTGCCGGTCACGGTGCAAGCCTTCGGGCAGGCCTGGGTGTTGCGCGACGCCGTGCTGCCCGGCACGCCTTTGCAGCTGGAGCACGCCATGCAAGCCGAGGTGGATTGGGCGCAGCAAGCGGCAGCCGTGCTGACCGAACCCGAGCAATGGGTGGGCCGCGTGCCAACCCGGCCTCTGAGTGCTGGCCACACGCTGCGCAACAGCGACCTGCGAGCAGCACAGGCTTTTGCGGCGGGCACGCAGGTGCGGGTGCTGGTGCAAGGTCCAGGCTTTTCTGTGGCCTCCAGCGGACAAGCGCTGGGCGCCGGGGTGTTGGGGCAAATCGTGCGGGTGCGCATGGACAACGGCCGCGTGCTGAGCGCCGAGGTGCTGGATGGACAAACCGTGCGCATGAGCCTGTAAGCGCCTTGCGCGATCGAGCTGCGACACCCCAACCAAGCCAAGAAATGGGCACTGAAATCATGACAAATCGGGCTAAAGTTAAGCGGCTATCCGCCGATAACTCCCATCACGAAGGCCCACGCGGGCACTGTGGAGAACCCCATGAAGATTGGACAGACCCCCGAAGCGTCGGCCGTCAAGGCCCCGGCTGCAGCCCCGAAAGGTGCTGCAGCGCAGGCTGCGGCCGCGGCCAACGCTCAGGCCGCGCCAGCGCAGGCCCAGTCTTCCGGGGCTGCGCAAATCGCCAGCGTGGCAGTGAGCGTTTCGCCCACGCTTCAAAAGACCGTGCGCAATGCCAGTGGCGATGTGGACATGGCCAAGGTGAACGCTGTGCGCCAGGCCATCAAAGACGGCACCTTCAAGATCAACCCCGAAGCCATTGCCGACCGCATGCTGGAAAACGCGGCGGAAATGCTGCAGCTCACGCGCCGCTGAAGGGGCAAGCCCGCACCGGGCCCTGTGCCCAAGACAGGAGCAGCCCATGAGCGCACCCCTGAACGACATCGACGCCAGCTTGGCGCTGCTGCGGGCTGCCCTGTTAGCGGGTGACGCCCCGGCCACACTCTCGGCCAGCACGCGGTTGCGCCAACAGCTTTCCAACCTGGCAGAGGCTGCCACGCAGGGCGGTGCTGGCGCAACACCGGCTGCAGCCGCTTTGCCGGCTGCTGACCGCCAGCGCGTGCTGGCCCGCCTGCAACAGGCGGCCACCGAGTTGCAGTTGCAACGAGAAAACCTGGTTCGGCGCTCGGTACCAGTGGACCGCGCAGTCAAAGCCTTGTTCGGCGAGCCAGCACAAACCACCTACGGCGACAGCAGAGCGCGGCGCTTTCAGGCGCTGTGAGATCAGGCCAGATCACCCTTCCCTAACCCGTGCTGTTTTTTGGCGCCTCAATGCCCGCGCATCTTGGCGCGCAGCCGGGCAATTGACTGGCTGTGCAGTTGGCACACGCGTGACTCGGTCACATCCAGCACGGCCGCGATTTCCTTGAGGTTCATGTCCTGCTCGTAGTACATGCTCATGATGTATTGCTCGCGCTCAGGCAGCGTTTTGATGGCGGCCACCAAGGCCGCGCGCATGCGCTGGTCGCCTAACTGGTGTACGGGGTCTGCGCTGCCGTCGCCGAGGTGGCGATCCAAGAAATCGTGCTCGTCGTCGTTGGAGCCCATGTCTTCCAGGTAGACCAGTTGCGTGCCGCGCACCCGGCCCAGCAGGCTTTGGTAATCGGCCAGCGGCATGCTCATTTCAGCGGCGATTTCCGACTCGAGCGGCGTGCGTCCCAAGCGGTGCTCCAGCTTTTGGATGGCATGTTCGATGTCTTTTTGGCTTTTGCGCGAGCCGCGTGACATCCAGTCGGCTTCGCGCAGCTCGTCGATCATGGCGCCGCGGATGCGCTGCGTGGCGAAGGTCTCGAACTGCACGCCCTGCGTCACCTCGTAGCGGGTGAGTGCATCGGCCAGGCCGATCATGCCCACCTGAATGAGGTCGTCCACCTGCACGCTGGGCGGCAGCTTGGCGATCATGTGGTGCGCCAACCTGCGCACCAGCGGCACGTACTGGCGCAGCATCGCGTCTTGATCGAGCTGGCCTTTGGCGGTGTACATGGCGGGGGGAAAACTCAAATTTTGGGGCGAAGCGATGAACAGGCAGTGACGGTTAGGTGCAGAAAGTGAGCCTGCTTAAGCATGGCTGGAATGCATGGCCGCAACCGCTTGGCGTTCAGTGTGCTTGAGCGCTTGGCTGGCTGACAAGGGGGCTGGCCCGGTGCGCGGCAAAGCGCCAGCGCCGAGTTGCACAGCGGTTTCCATCAAACGCAGCGCCAGACTGCAAATGTCCTCGGTGGGCCATAACAACGAGGAAGGGTAGCGGATCAGCAGCGTTTCAATGTCTTGCGACAAGTGCTGGCGCACGCAAGCACGCAGGCTGTCGTGGGCTTGGCGGGCACGCGCGGTGCTGGCGGCGTCGCGCTCGTCAACCAAAGTCGCCACTGTGGCGCGCAGGCCCGCTGCGTGCAGGTACTTCACGGTTTGATAGGTGTTGAGCACCGAACGGGCCTCGGGTTGCACCATCAGCAGCAAGCGCGCGTCGCTGCCGGCCAGCAGGCGAATGAGGCTGCTGGCGCTGGCATAGGTCACCAAAGCGTCGCTGTCCACGAAGGCGTGGCCCAGGCTGTCTTGCGCATCGGCTGGGGCTTCGGCCTGTTCGGTGAGCGCGTGCAGGCCCAGCGCTGCTGGCATGACGCTCCAGCGGGTGCTGTTGGCGGGCGCTGGCCACTGGCCGTCGCGCAGGCACTCGAGCAGGCCCGAGCTTTGCTGGGTTTCGTGGGCGCTGCCATCCAGCGCGGTCACGCCGTAGTCCAGCTCGTCGAGGGCCGAGCACAAATGCCACAGCATCACCAGCTCGGCCTCGCGCTCGCCGTTTTGCAGCACGGGCAACAGCCGCGCACCGGCCTGACGCAAGCCGCGCAAACTGGCGCCTTGGTCGAAGAAGCCGTCAAGCATGCAGCGCCCCGCGCGCTGCCAGCGGCTGCGCGGTCTGCGCAAAGTAGTAGCCCAGGTCGGCACTCTTGGGGTCAAAGGCCGATTTGTGCAATGTGCGCATGGACTGGCGCACCAAGCTGCCGGCGTCGGCGCGCTCCCAGTCTTCGGGCACGCGCTGGCCGGTGGTGATGCCGCGCAGCGTGAGCTGATGGCGAATGCAAGCGTCCAGCGCAGGCCCGAGCTTGGCGGCTTCGTCCACTTTGGACAACACCGTGGCCTGCGGGCCTTTGCCTCGGTAGCTCGCCAGCACCTCGTCGAGCGTGTCGCCATGGCCGCCAGCGTTGAGCACCAACAAGCGTTGCACGCCGGGCAGGTCCATGACGTTGAGCATGTCACGCGTGCGCGGGTCACGCGGCGCCATGCCAGCGGTGTCGATCAGCACCAGCCGCTTGCCGGCCAACAAGCCCAACAGGTCTTGCAGTGCTGCGCGGTCGTGCGCCAGATGCGCCACCACGCCCAGCATGCGTCCGAAGGCCCGCAGTTGTTCGTGGGCCGCCACGCGGAAGGTGTCCAGTGTGATCAGGCCCACACTGGCCGGTCCGTGGTGCTTGACGCACAGTGCAGCGAGCTTGGCTGCGGTGGTGGTTTTGCCCACGCCTGTAGCACCGACCAGCGCAAACACGCCGCCGTCGTCCTGGATAGCGGGCCCGTCGATGTCGGTGCGGATGTTGCGCTCGAGCACGTCCATCACCCAACGCACCGACTCGGATGCACCCAGCGCCTCGGGCATGTGTTCCAGCACAGCGCGCGCGATGGTGGGCGAGAAGCCCGCGCGAATGAGCTTGAGCATGAGGTGCGCGTGGATCGGGTGCTGACGGGCCTGACCCAGCCAGGCCAGGGTGTTGAAGCGCTCTTCGATGAGGTCTTGCATGGACTGCAGTTGGTCCATGATGCCCTGCGGGTTGAAGTTGGGCGTGGCGCTGGCGCGTTGAGGGGTGGCCAAAGACACCGGTGCTGGCAAATCCAGTGCGGCGCTGCTGCGTGCCGACGGGCCGCTGGGCTGCGCCGCGGACGGCAACGACAGGCTGGGCTGCCGAGGGGCGCCCGCATCTTGCGCAGCAACTGAATGGCCGCTGCGCTGCGCTGCGCCTGGAAGGGCCAGAGCACTGGCGCTGTTCACGGCAGACGCGCTGCCCGCGTTGGCCTCGTGGCGCCGCCTGAGCATGCGTTCGCGCACGTAGTCCTGAAAAGACAGGGTGCTCATGGCCAGACGCTGGGCGTCCTGCTCCACCGAGGGGGCTGGCGCTGAACCCGCTTTTGCTGAAGCAAACGCTGGCGCTGTTGCAGCCGCGTTTCTCGCGCTAGCGCCGCTTGGCGCAGAGGATGCCTCGTTGGTGGCTGCGCGCTCGATGCCTTCGAGCATGTCTTCTGCGGTGGCGACCACCTCGACGCCATTGGCTGTGGGCCGGTTCGAGAGGATGAGCGTGCCTTCGCCAAAAGCCAAGCGGGCCTTGGCCAGTGCCTCGCGAGAAGTGGGAGCGTTGAAGCGTCGAATGGTCATCATGCACCTCTAAGGATGGGGCCAATGCGGATGGTGTGGGTCTCAGGGATTTCGCTGTGTGCCAGCACTTGCAGGCGCGGTGCCATGCGCCGCACCAAGCGGGCCATGGCGCTGCGAATGGCGTCTGGCACCAGCAAGCAAGCGGGCACACCCAGCTCTTCTTGTTTTTGCGAAAGGTCAGCTGCGCGTTGCGTGATCAGCTCGGCCACGCTGGGGTCGAGCGACGGGCTGCCAGCGTTGCCCAGGGCTTGCACCAGCAAACGCTCCAGGCTGGGCTCGATGGCCATGACTTGCAGCTCGCGCACCGGGCCGTAGATTTGCTGCACGATGGCCGGCGACAGCGCGATGCGCACACGACGCGCCAGCTCGGCCGGGTCTTGCGTGGTGCTGGCGTGCTCGGCCAGCGTTTCGATGATGCTGCGGAAATCGCGAATGTGAACCGACTCTTCCAGCAGCAACTGCAACACGCGCTGGAAGGTGGCCAAGGGCAGCATTTTGGGCACGACGTCCTCGATGAGTTTGGGGGCCAGCCGCGTGATGTGGTCCACCAGTTGCTGGGTCTCGGTGCGGCTGAGTAACTTGGCCGCGTGAACCTGCATCAAGTGTGACAAGTGGGTGGCCAAGACGGTTTCCGAATCAACCACGGTAAAGCCCGCCATTTGCGCCGCATCCTTTTGCCGTTCGTCGATCCAGTGTGCTGGCAAACCAAAAGCTGGGTCTGTGGTGGCCGTGCCGATCAGCGGCGTGCTGACACCGCCTGGGTTGATGGCCAGGAACATGCCTGGGAAAGCTTCGCCCTCGCCGACCACCACGCCACGCAGGGCCACGCGGTAGCCGCTGGGCTTGAGTTCGAGGTTGTCGCGCACGTGCACCGGCGGCGGTAAAAAGCCCACCTCTTGCGCAAACTTGCGCCGCACGCCTTTGATGCGCGAGAGCAAGTCACCGGGGCGGCTCTTGTCCACCAGCGCAATCAGCCGATAGCCCAGCTCCAGACCCAGCAAATCCACGGGCTGCATGTCGTCCCAAGTGGCTTCTGCATCTGGGTTACGCGCGGCTTCGGTCGGAGCTTCTTCGGCTTTGGGTTCGGGGCGGTGCGCCAACATCCAGGCCGCGTATCCCAAGATGGCGGCCATGCTCAAAAACACGAGGTGCGGCATGCCCGGCACGATGCCCAGCAGGCCGATGATGGCTGCAGTCAAGCCCAGCACTTTGGGCGACATGAACATCTGGTGCACGATTTGTTGGCCAATGTCGCGCTCGCTTCCGACGCGTGACACCACCATCGCTGCTGCGACAGAAATCAACAGGCCTGGAATTTGCGCGACCAACGCATCACCCACGGCCAACAAGATGTAGGTGTCAGCAGCAGCACCAATCGACATGCCGTGTTGCAGCATGCCGATAGCCAGGCCACCCACCATGGTGACGATCAAGATCAAGATGCCGGCAATGGCGTCGCCGCGCACAAACTTCGCTGCACCGTCCATCGAGCCGAAGAAGTTGGCTTCGTCGGCCACCTCGATGCGCCTCGCCTTGGCCTCTTTTTCGTTGATGACGCCAGCGTTCAAGTCGGCGTCAATCGCCATCTGCTTGCCCGGCATGGCGTCCAGCGTGAAGCGCGCCGAGACTTCTGCGATGCGCTCTGCGCCTTTGGTGACCACCACGAAGTTGATGACTACCAAAATCACGAACACGATCAGGCCCACTGCAAAGTTGCCGCCGATCAAGAAGTGTCCGAAAGCTTCAATCACCGAGCCTGCTGCGCCGGGGCCCGTGTGGCCTTCGAGCAGCACGATGCGGGTCGAGGCCACGTTGAGCGACAGCCGCATGAGCGTGGTCAGCAGCAGCACCGAAGGAAAGGCCGCGAAGTCGAGCGCGCGCGTCATGTAGGCCGCCACCATCATCACCATCAGCGCCACGGCGATGTTCACGGTGAAGAAGGCATCGAGCAACCAAGGCGGCAGCGGCAGCACCATCATGGCCAGCACAGCCACCACCAGCAGTGGCGCAGCCAAGCCGGGCAGCAAGGCCGACTGACGCACCCATTGCTGTTGAAACTTTTGCAATGAGGGGTTCATGGATGGGGCTCGCAGGTTCGCAAGGTCAGAGAGTGCTCAAGCGGGTCAGGACGCAGCCGTCTGCAAGGGGTGGTGCGGATCCAGCTCGGGCGGCACCTGCGGTTCGGGCAACTCTGCCGGGAAAGGCGTGCCGCTGCGCAAAGCGGCGCGCAGCCGGTACACATAGGCCAGCACTTGGGCCACAGCGGTGTAGAGGCTGGCTGGCACCTCATGGTTGAGCTCAGCGTGGGCATAAAGCGCACGCGCCAAGACGGGCGACTGCAGCACAGGCACTTCGTGCGCACGCGCCAAGTCCCGGATGTGCAGCGCCAGCAGGTCTGCGCCCTTGGCGACCACGTGCGGCGCGCCCATGGTTTTGTCGTCGTACTTCAAAGCCACGGCGTAGTGCGTGGGGTTCATCACCACGAAATCGGCGCGCGGTACGTTGGCCACGCTGTTGCGTTGTGCAATTTCTCGCTGCCGCAGCCGCAAGCGGCCTTTGACATGCGGGTTGCCTTCGGTTTCCTTGCCTTCCTGGCGCAGTTCCTCGTGGCTCATCTTCATGCGCGAGGCGTGCAAAAACTTTTGCAAGGGCACGTCGATGGCGGCCACCACCGCAACGACCAGCAGCAGCAGCCCCAAGCCCAGCATCAACCAATTGGCAACGTTTTTGAGTGAAGCGCTGGACGGCTGCAAGATGAGCATTTGCAGCTCAGGCAGGCTCTTCCATAGATACCAGCCGCCCAAGCCCAGCAGGAACAGGGTGATGCTGCCCACCTTGAGCAATTCCGAGACCTGCTCTTTGGAGAAGATGCGCTTGAGTCCGGAGATGGGGTCGAGGCGGCTCAGGTCGGGGGTGATGGGCTTGCTGCTCAGCACCCAGCCACCCAGGGCCACCGCACTCAGCAAGGCTGCTGCCAAGATCAGCAGCGCCACGGGCAATACGCTCACCAAACCGGCCAGCACACCGCCTTGCAATCGTTCCCCCATGTCGGCCGTGCTGTGTACCGATTGCGCATCAAAGCGCAGGTGGCGCGTGAGCGTCATCTCCAGGCGCTCCAGCAAGCTGGGCATCATCAACCCCAACGCCAAAGCGCCAGTACCCATGACTGCCAGGTGCGACAAATCCCGCGACCGAGGGACTTGGCCGTCTTCACGTGCCTTTTGGAGCTTTCGCCCCGTGGCGGGCAGGTTCTTGTCCTGACTGGATTCCATGGCGGGCTGTGCACTTCCTCGGAGGTGCAGCCATTGTCGAAACCCGCCTGTTATGCGAGGCAACAAAAAGGGAGGCCATTGCCTCCCTTTTCACCGACCAAGCCCGATGGGGTGGGGTCTTAAAACCCCAGGCTTGCCAGCAGATCGTCCACCTGCGACTGGTTGGTCACCACATCCGTGCGGTTGTTGGCATCGACCACCGGGCCGTTGAGCGACTCGGTCGACTTGGGCGCAGCGTTGGGTGCTGCGACGGGTGCGGGCGCGGTGCCGGGTGGGGCTGAATCAATGAGCAATTGCACCAGCTGCTCTTCGATGGTGGCGGCCAGGTTGACCACCTTGGAGATGACCTGACCGGTGAGGTCGTGGAAGTCCTGCGCCATCATGATTTCTGTGAGCTGATGGTCGATACCGCTCAGCCTTTCCTCGACAAAGGTCACGAAGTTATAGACCTCGCCCTTGGCGACGGCAGCCACCGGGTCTTTCACGATCAGCGCTGCGATGCGCCGCGTTTCTGCAGCTATCTCATCGTGCTGCTTCTTGGCTTGCTCGACCTGATTGAGCACTTTCTCGGCAGCCTCGCCCGTCAAGCGCGCGATGTACTGCAGACGGCTTTTGGCATCGGGCAGCTTGTCGACCGAGCCTTTGAGCTGGTCCGCGTAGCCCAACTCGCTGAGCGAGTCGTGCAACTGGCGTGTCAGCAAACCGATCTTTTGATAGACCTCGGTTTGCGCTGCGCCCTCTGCGGGCGTGGTGCTGGAGTGGCTGGCTGTGTTCATAACCCGCTCAGCCCGCGGCCATTTTCTTGAGGATGTTCTGCACCTTCTCTTCCAGCGTGGCCTTGGTGAAAGGCTTCACGATGTAGCCGGCAGCGCCACCTTGGGCTGCGGCCACGATGTCTTCTTTGCGGGCCTCTGCGGTGACCATGAGCACCGGCAGGTGCTTGAGTTTTTCGTCCTTCTTGATTTCGGCGAGCAACTCGAAGCCGTTCATGTTGGGCATGTTGATGTCGCTCACCACGAAATCGAAACGCGTGGTGCGCAGTTTTTGCAGGGCGACCACGCCGTCTTCAGCCTCGTCGGCCTCGGGGTAGCCGCTCTCCTTGAGCAAATTGCGCACGATGCGGCGCATGGTCGAGAAGTCATCGACGATGAGGAACTTCATATCTGCTGCCACGGCAAGCCTTTCAATGTCTGTTGCGCTGATGGTCGCAATCTTGGTCTCAAGTTCTGTCAGCAGGGCGGTCGCTGCTACTGACGGATCGGGGGCGCAGCAGGTACAGCTTCGTTGCTCGGCACCACGGCGGGCGCTGGACTGGGCAGAGCCTGAATCGGGTCAGATCGGCTGGTCAGCCGCTCCTCGGCCTCTCGGGTCATGATGGTAATGCTGATTCTTCGGTTGGAAGGCGCGGTCGGGTCAGCCGCATCAAAGGGCACGCTCGACGCCAAACCCACCACGCGAATGATCTTGGCATCTGGCATGCCAGCCGTGACCAATTCGCGCCTGGAGGCGTTGGCGCGGTCGGCTGACAACTCCCAGTTGCTGTAGCCGCGGTCGCCGTTGCCATAGGGCGTGGCGTCCGTGTAGCCGGCCAAGCTGATGCGGTTTTCGACATCCACCAACGCAGCGCCGATCTCACGCAAGATGTCGCGCATGTAGGGCTTCACGATGGCGCTGCCCGAGTCGAACATGGGGCGGTTTTGCTCGTCCACGATCTGAATCAACAAGCCGTCAGGCGTCAAGATGAGCTGAATCTGTGAGCGAAATTCCGCCAGCTTGGGGTTGGCCGACACCAGCGTCTCGATCTTGTCGCGCAGCACGGTGATGCGCTCCATGTCTTCGCGCTGAGCCCGCTCGCGTGCCAGCCGCCGAGACTCTTCGTCATTGGTGCGGTTGACGTTGCCGCTGGAGCGTGTGAGGTCGGTGCCGCCGCCGCGGATGATGCTGTCGCTTTGGCCCGCGCCATCGCCCCCAGCCAAAGCCACCTTCAATGGTGACTGGAAGTGCGCCGCAATGCCTTGCAAGTCGCCCTTGGCGGTGGAGCCCAGCAGCCACATGAGCAGAAAGAAAGCCATCATGGCCGTCACGAAGTCGGCGTAGGCAATCTTCCAGGCACCGCCGTGGGCCGAATGCCCACCTTTTTTCACCCGCTTGATGATGATGGGCTGAAGTTTTTTGGCGTCGCCTGCCATGTGTTGCCTCCGGCCTTACTTCTTGCCCTTGACGTAGGCTTCCAGCTCACTGAACGAAGGCCGCTCGGTGGAATAGAGCACCTTGCGCCCGAACTCGATGGCAGTCGACGGGTTGTAGCCCTGCATCGAGGCCAGCAGCGTGGTCTTGATGCATTGCAATTCTTTGCCGGCCTCTTCGACCTTTTGCTCCAACAGCCCGGCCAGCGGTTCTGCAAAAGCGTAGGCCAACAAGATGCCCAGGAAGGTGCCCACCAGGGCAGAACCGATCATGCCGCCCAAGATCGCCGGGGGTTGACCTACCGAGCCCATGGTGTTCACCACACCCAGCACCGCGGCCACGATGCCGAAAGCCGGCAGGGCACCGGCCACGCGCTGCAAAGCGGCCACAGCCGCGTGCTCTTCTTGGTGGTGCGTGTCGATTTCGCTGTCCATGAGCGCTTCGATCTCGTGGGCATTCAAGTTGCCCGAGACCATCATGCGCAGGTAGTCGGTGATGAACTCCACCACGTGGTGGTCACTACCCACGGTGGGGTACTTCTTGAACAGCTCGGATTCTTCAGGCGACTCCACGTCTTTCTCGATGGCCATCAGGCCTTCTTTGCGCGCCTTCTGCAAGATGTCGAACATGAGCGCCATGAGCTCCATGTAGCGGGCTTTGGTGTACTTGCTGCCCTTGAAGCAGCGCCCCAAGCCGCGCATGGTCGCCTTGATGACCTTCATCTGGTTGTTGGCGATGAAAGCGCCCAAAGTCGCGCCGCCAATGGCCGCCATTTCGAAAGGCAGCGCTTTCAAAATGACGCCGATGTTGCCTCCGTGTGCAAGGTAAACCCCGAACACGGCGACCATCACGATCAGCCAACCAATTAGGACAAACATGGTGCGAGATTGTGACAGCCCAGCCGCGGATATTTCCCGAGAAAGAAGCTGTGATTTGTCGCTTTTATGCTGCGCTTGGTCAGTGCAGCTGCAAGCTGCCAGCACCCGCGCCTTTGCCCGCCCGCGCTGGTGGCTGACACAAGCCACACACGTAGTGGCGTGAGTTCTCGAAGGGCTCCGACACAAAGTGACCGCCGCATTGGGTGCAGCGCGTCAGGGTCAGCATGCCGTTGTCGGTGAACTTGCACAGTCGCCAAGCCCGTGTGATGGACAAAAGCGGCTCGACCCCGGCCAGCTTCATTTGCTCGCAGTACAGGCGAAAAGCCTTGATGACCGCGTCGATGTCTTCCATCTCGCGCGCTTTGCTCAAGTACTGATGAATGTTGAGAAACAGTGAAGCGTGGATGTTGGGCTGCCAGGTCAGGAACCAGTCGGTGGAGAAAGGCAGCTGCCCTTTCGATGGCGACTTGCCGGCCACTTCTTTGTACAGGCGCAGCAAACGCTCATAAGACAACTCGGTTTCGCTCTCCAGCACCTGCAAGCGTGCGCCCAGTTCGATGAGCTGCACGGCGCGCGCAATCTGGCGCGACTCGTTGAGGACGCTTTTGGCTGCCATGGTGTTCTTTCGAATGGGTGTCAGACCGACTCAGAAAAGCGGCCAGCCATCAAGATGCTGGCGTGCAAACGGGTGGTGGTGTCGTTGTCCACCTTGCGCACCTGGTGGTTGGTGAGCAGGTTCCACACCAGCTCGTCGTCCACCCGAAAGCGACACAAAAGCATGTTGGTCGATGCAATTTTGAGCAGCTGCGCCGCGCTCAGCATGGACAAGGTTTGCGCGGCTTCTTCGCTGATGCCTAAGCGAAACAGTGCCTCGTCAGGGTCTTGCCGAATGAGGGTTTGCGCCAGCATCAGGTAGGTGAGGTTGGCTTCCTTGATTTCCGCGAGCAACTGGTCTTGGTCCATCGGGTTCTCCTGATTGGCGATTCGATGAAGACCATTCTTCGCAGCAAGTGCGCCCGCTTGAATCAGCCGACAGATGTATCGGCTGTCGGTTGCGCAGCCGCATCGTGTAGGTAATTGCCTGACAACCCTGCTGAAGGCTCAGGGCGGCCGTTACAAATTAAGCGGTGTAAGCGCGGCCCAGGGCGTGCTGCTTGCGCCCTTGCGCCAGCTCGCGACCCAACGCATCACGCCGAGGCTCGGCCAACATCAACAGCTCGTCGTGCAGTGTGCTTGCACGCTGCAACAAAACGCGCAGCGCCGGGGCCACGGCGTCCGTTTGGTTCGCGGCTTGCTGCGGTGCTTGCAACACCGCTTGCCGCAGTGCTTGGCTCAACGGGTCGTGCTGCTCGGCCAGTTCGCCAAAAGCATCCCAATCGGAATGGGTGGCTGCTGCCAGCATCTGTTCGAGCAACTCGCACAGATGCTGCGCGCTGACCAAGCGCGCATCCAGCATCAAGCGGCCAGTGCGACGCTGCGGCTGCCGATCTGCTGCCAGGCCGAGCTGATGTTGTCGAGCAACTCCAGCACTTCGGACAGCGTGTCGGCATCCCGGGTGCTGCGGGCATCTTCCAGACGCGACAGCATGTAGTCGTACAGCGCGTCCAGGCGCTCTGCCAACTCGCCGCCCTGGCTGATGTCGAGGCTGGCCTTCAAGCCGGAACCGATGATGCTGCTGGCACGCTCGATGCCGTCGGCCAGCGCATCGGTGTCTTGCGTGGCGCAGGCATCGATGGCGTGACGCAGCGACAGCTTGCCGCCTTCAAACAAAACCGCCACGAGGTGGTGGCGCTGGTGCACGTCCGGCGGCAGCTCACCCGTGAGCGGGTCTGCTGTGAAGTGACGTGTTGCTGCGCTTGGGCTGCTGGTGTTCATGGGCTGAAACCTCCTGTGAATGTGGCTTCAGTCTAGCCACCGATCTTGGGCAGGTTAGCCAGTTGTTGGGTCAGAAAAGTGCTCGTATTCTGAAGACTGGACACCGTGGAATCGAGTGCAGTGAACTGGCGCCGATAGCGTGCTTCGATCTGCTCCAACCTGCGGTTGAGCGCCTCGCGGCGCAAGTCCAGCGTGCTGATCGAGGCGCTCATGCCTTCAATGCGCGAAGCGACCAGACCGCCCTCACTGCTCAGGCTTTTGGTGATGGACTGCGCTGAAGCGCCGAACGCCTTCACCAGTGCATCGACCGACTCCGGCCGCTCATCGAACAGCGTCTGCAACTTGCCACTGTCCAGCGACAGCGAGCCGTCCCTGGCAACCGACACACCCAGCTGGCTGAGGTTGTTGGCGAAAGGGTCCACCAAGCCTGCAGGCGGCGTACCGATCAGGGCGCGCAATTGCGACTGCGCCGTGCGCAGCGTGGCGTCTCCCGTGAGGATCGAGCCTTCGCCGGTGGCGCTGTTGACCAGCCCCAAGTCGCGGATGGTGGTGTTGGTCTCGTTGTAGGCCTTGATGAACCCTTCCAGCGCGGACTTCACCGCGCCGGAATTGCGCGCGACAGTCAGTGGCGTGGTGCTGCCGGTATTGGTTTTCAGCAGGTTGATGGTCACGCCCGTCAGCGCGTCGCCCACGGTGTTGGTGCTGCGCACGATGGACAAACCGTTGAGCTTGAAGTTGGCGTCCAACGCAGGCCTGGCCACCGTGGTGCTCTGAAAATCTTGCAGGCCGGCCGTGGCGTTGCTGACCGTGATGGTGTTGGCAGCACCTGTGCTGCGACTCTCCAACACCAAGCGGCGATCGACCACGCTGGCTTTGATTTGTGTCTTGAGGTTGGCGTCAGCGTTGATGGTGGCTGCCAGGTCACCCAGTGTTTGGCCTGCGGTCACGCTCACTGTGACGGCCGTGTTGCTGCCCAACTGAATGTTGATGCTTCCGCTGGTGTTGAGAAGCCCGTTGGTCGTGGCCGGGTCTTGGCCCGTGCTCACAATTTGCGCCTGCGCCAATTGCGTGACTTCCAGCGAATAGCTGCCAGCCGGTGCAATGGAAGACACCGTGACCGAAGCCACGGAGCTATCGCCCACGCTGCCTTTGAAATCGGTGAAGCCGCCGGCCTTCAATTTGGCAGCGGCCGTTTCCACTTGGGACAAAGCGCCGCGCAGCGAGCCCAAAGCGGAGATCTTGGCCTGAAAGGCCGCCTCGCGTGAATTCAACGCCGTGAGCGGCCGGCGCTCGACAGCCATCAGCTGGGATACCAGGCTGGTGACGTCGAGGCCAGAACCGAGGCCGGGCGATGAAATGGAGGCCATATTGAAAGACTCAAACTTCCTGTTTCAGCAACAAACCCCGCAGCACGTCGATCGAGCGCGCAGCGCGCAGGAACTCTTCGCTGGGAATTTGCCGGATCACTTCCTGGGTCGTGGCGTCCACCAGGCGCACGATGGTGCGGCCCAGTTGTTCGTCCACAGAGAACTCCAGGTTGCTCGATGAGGACTGCTGAATGGCCTTGCGGGCCGACTCCAGCACTTCCTGCAGTTCAGCAGCCGCTTCACGGCGATTGCTCGCAGCAGCAGCAGCAGCCTGAGCGCCCGTAGAGGCGGGCGGTGTTGGGGGTACAGCAAAAGCGCCAACCGGCCTGGCAGCAACGGGGGTTGCTGCAGGCCGGGCGGCGGGTGCTGTGGCACCAGTGACGGGGGTCACGTTCATGGCATTTCTTCTAGTCGCCTGGGAAAGCCGAACCACGGGGGCAGGGTGTTGTAGAACATCATGCGCTCGGGTTCGGCTGTTCAGGTTTCAGAAGGCGTCGATCAACGCAGCAGAGACAACACGTTCTGAGGAATCGTGTTGGCCTGCGACAAGATCGCCGTGCCTGCCTGTTGCAAGATCTGCGCACGGGTCAGCTCAGCCGTTTCCTGCGCGAAGTCCGCGTCGCGGATTCGGCTGCGGGCAGCAGACGAGTTCTCTGCCGTGGTCTGCAGGTTGGTGATGGTCGACTCGAAGCGCGATTGCAGAGCACCGAACTTGGCGCGCTGGTTACTGATGGCTTGCAAGGCGGAGTCAACGATCTTCAGTGCCTTGTTGGCGCCATCGACGGTGGAGATGTCCAAGGTGGACACCGTGAACAGCGACGAAGCTGTCACGCCAGAGGCGGCTGCCGCTGGGCTGCTGGCAGCTGCGGACGTGATCGCAAAGCTGAGCTCGGAATCAAAAGTCACTTGACCGACGGCGACCGCACCTGCCGAGGTCGTGGCCGAGGTGACTGCGGCACCCACAGTGCCTGTTGCCACGTTGACGTTGGCGACAGTGACCGTACCAGCAGCCGCGTTGATGCTGATGTTGTCGCCTGCTGCGCTCTCCAAAATGATGGCCGTGCCGCCCGTGTTCAGGCGAGCCGTGACGCCCGTCTTGGACGACTGCTCATTGACGGTGGAGATTGCACCAGCCAAGCCCTCTGCCGTGTTGGCATCACCGACCGAGAACGACAGCGACTGAGCGGTCGTGTTGCTGCCGGTCAGGTTGATGGTGTAGCTGGCGTTGTTGGTGCCAAAGTCCAGTTCCGCTTGCGTGCGAGCCGATGCAGTGACGCCGGTGGTGGTCGTGACAGCGTTGACTTTGGCCGCGAAAGACTTGGCCGTGTCTGTGGTCGCAGCAGCCACCGTGGCGGTGGACAGGCCCCCGACGATGACATCACCCGCTGCGTAGGCGGCAGCAGAAGCAGCCGCCAGCACAGCGCCATTGACCTGGTTGTTGCCGTACTGGTTGGTGCGGAAGTTGCCGGTTTGCGCCACGATGGTTTCGTTGGCGTTGGCACCCACTTGGAACTGCGCCGTGCCAAAAGTGCCGTCGAGCAGTTTTTGGCCGTTGAAGGTGGAGGTGGTGGCGATGCGGTCCAGCTCTTGCACGAGCTGGCTCACTTCTTGGTTCAACGCCTTGCGGTCTGAAGCGGAGTTGGTGGCGTTGGCCGATTGAACAGACAGCTCGCGAATACGCTGCAAGATGTCGCCAGCCGAGCCCAGCGCGCCTTCAGCGGTTTGAGCCAGCGAGATGCCGTCGTTGGCGTTGCGAACGGCTTGGTTCAAGCCGCGAATCTGCGAGGTGAAGCGCTCGGAAATGGCCAAGCCGGCGGCATCGTCCTTGGCGGAGTTGATGCGCAGGCCAGAAGACAGGCGCTGCAAAGAGACGGCCAGGCTGTTTTGCGACCTGTCCAAGCTGCGCTGCGCGTTCAGCGAAGCGATGTTGGTCTGAATGACTTGTGGCATGGAATGCTCCTTTGAGGAAGGTGTTGAACCCGACGCCTCAAGCCACTTCTGATGCTGTGGCCGTCGCCGTTGTGAGGGTTAACGGCATTCCATGCCCGGACTTTAGGGTCCGTTTTGACGAGCCTTCGCGATTTACCGCTGCAACAGCGACAACACGTTCTGCGGCACCTGGTTGGCCTGGGCCAACATGGCCGTGCCTGCCTGCTGCAAGATCTGCGCGCGCGTCAGGTTGGCGGTTTCCTGGGCGAAATCGGCGTCTCGGATGCGGCTGCGCGAGGCAGACAAATTCTCCGACGTGGTTTGCAAGTTGACGATGGCGTTCTCGAATCGGGACTGCAAAGCGCCAAATTTCGCACGCTGTCCGCTGATGGCCTGCAAGGCCGAATCCACCACTTTGAGTGCCAGATTGGCGCCAGACACTGTGGAGATGTCCAGTGTCGAGACCGACTGCAAGCTGGAGCCAGCCGTCGTGGCAGCAGCTGTTACCGGGCTGCTGGCTGCTGTCGCGGTGGCAGAGAAGGTCAACTCCGAGTCCAGCACCAATTGACCCACGGCGGTCAACGTGCCGGCAGCAGCCAAGGTCACGGCCGTTCCAACCGAGGCCGCAGCCACATCGATGTTGGCCAGCGACACGCCGGTGCCACCCGTCACCACGATGTTTTCGCCGCTGGCCGCTTCCAGCACCACGGCGGTGGCGTTGCCATTGAGCCGCGCGGTGATGCCGGTCTTGGAAGATTGCTCGTTGATGGCCGACACGGCAGCGGCCAAGCCGTCTGCCGTGTTGGCATCGGCCACCGCAAAAGAGATGGACTGCGGCGCGGCGTTGGCGCCGGTCAGCGCCAACGTGTAGCTGGCGTTGCCTGCGGCAAAGTCGAGTTGAGCCTGCGTGCGGGCGCTGGCGGTCACGCCGGTGCTGGCACCCACCGAGTTGACGGCAGCCGCGACGCTTTTGGCTGTGTCGGTAGCGGTGATGGCCACGGTAGCCGCAGAGATGCCGTTGACGATGAGGTTGCCAGCCGCGTAGGCGACCGAGGCTGCCACGGCCAAAACAGAGCCCGGCAGCGCGTTGTTGCCGTACTGCGTGGTGCGGTAGTTACCGGTTTGCGCCACGATGGTTTCGTTGGCGTTGGCGCCCACTTGGAACTGCGCCGTGCCGAAGGTGCCGTCGAGCAGCTTCTGGCCGTTGAAGGTGGTGGTCAGCGCAATGCGTTCCAGCTCCTGCACCAACTGCGCCACCTCTTGGTTCAGCGCCTTGCGGTCAGAAGCGGAGTTGGTGGCGTTGGCCGACTGAATGGCCAGCTCGCGCACACGCTGCAAGATTTCTCCGGCTGAACCCAAAGCGCCTTCGGCCACCTGCGACAGCGAGATGCCGTCGTTGGCGTTGCGCACGGCTTGGTTCAGGCCGCGAATCTGTGAGGTGAAGCGCTCGGAGATGGCCAAACCGGCGGCATCGTCCTTGGCCGAGTTGATGCGCAGGCCTGAAGACAGGCGCTGCAAGGACACGTTGAGACTGGACTGGGAACGGTCCAGGTTGCGCTGCGCGTTCAGCGAGGCAATGTTGGTCTGAATGACTTGAGGCATTGAATGCTCCTGGTGTTCATGGGGTCCACTCTTGTGATCCCAGGAGCCTGATTCTCAAAGTCGCGCAAGGGCTTCAATACGCCGATAAGCGGCATCAAAGCGCCGGATATCGGGCATTCAAAGCGGCGTGCAAGCTGCGCAGCGCAGGCGCCCAGCCTTGCGCCCACACTTGGCGGTGAACGCCAAAAGCGGGGAACCAGGGCGAGCCTTCAGCCACTTCGGGCCAACGGAAATCGGGTGGGTAAGGCACCAACACGTCGCCGCGCCCAGCAATGCCCGCCAGCAGGTGCACGTTGGTGTTGCTCACCCCCACCAAGCCGTCGAGCCCAGACAACAGCGCCAGCGTGTCTTGCAGGTCGTCGTCCATGTCGGAAGCATCGAGGAAGGGGTGCGGCAGGCGTTCGGCCAGCAAGGCCAGCTCTTCAGGCTGCGGCTTGCGCTGCAGCACCACCACGTCGATGTCGAGGTGCGCCAGCAAGTCGAGCAAGGGCTCTAGCGGCACTTCCTTGGACAGCAGCAAGTCGGTGTTGGAAGTGAACTTGTCTTGCTGCGTGCCGCCACGCCATGCCAGACCGATTTTGGGACGCTGGCCCATGGGCGCGAGCCATTGGTCGTGGATGTGCTGGACACGGGCTGCGTCCAGCACCAACGGCAGGGGCGCTGGACATTCCGCGAATGCCGGATCTGCAAGACCAGCTTCGGTTTGAAGCGCCAGGGGCAGGTCGCCCGCCAGCAGCTTGATGCGCGGCCCGTCGCCAGCCTGCGGCTCGTGGCTGATGTGGTCGATGCCAGCAAGCCCGGACACGATGGGCGTGAGCTTGCGCGTGAGCACCCGGTAGGTGACGGTGGCACCACGCGCCTTGAGCTGCGGCAGCCAGCGCAGAAAGAACAGCTCATCGCCCAAACCCTGCTCGCCAATCAGCTCCACGTGCTGGCCTTGCAAGTCCATGGGCAAGGCCACCGGGCGTGGACGCCAGCCGGGCAGGCCGCCTTCCACCTTGAAGCGGTAGTTGCGCCAGGCATACGAGCGCCAGCCCTGTGCCAATTCCATGTGCCGCAGCCGCAGCATGGCCAGGTTCTGGTGCGCCAATTGGTAGTTCGGTGACAGCTCAATTGCCTGCTCGATGCGCTCCTGCGCCAGCCGGGGCTGGTCGGTGCGGACATAGAACAAGCCGAGGTTGTGCTGTGCTTGAGCCGATTGAGGGTGCTCGCGTGCGGCCTTCAAGAGATAGGGCTGCGCATCCAGCAGTCGGCCTTCAGTCTCATAAAACTTCGCCAGCGCGCTGGCAGCCCGCTCGCTCTCGGGTGTGGCGATGAAGCGCTGCACCAGCAGCGCCTCGGATTCCATCACCCGGCCTGCGCGCCCCAGACAAAGCGCCAAGCTGATCTGAAGTTCTGCGGCCAGTTCTTCGTCTGCGCTCGCGTCGACCGAGCGGTACCCGTCGAGGGCTTCAGCGTTCTCGCCCAACTGTTGGTGCATCTCAGCGGCCATGTAACGCACGCGCTGAGCCTCAGGCTCCAAAGCCAGGGAAGCCAGGTAGGCCGCAAGAGCCGGTCGATAGCGCTGCAACTGTCGGTAGCAGTCGCCCAGCAGGGCTTGCGTTTGCGCGCTTTGCTGGCCGAGTGCCAAGGCTGTTTCCAGCAGCGCTGCCGCCTGGTCATTGGCGCCCCGCAAGCGGTGCACACGGCCCAGCAGTTCGTACGTGTCGGCCAGGCGTGGATGCGCAGCCAAGCGTTGGTTCAGCACCAATTCGGCGGAGTCCAAGTTGCCATCTTGGGCATGCGCCATCGCCAAGTCGCGCAAGGTGGCCTCGTGCTTGGGCAGCAGGGCCTGCGCGCGCGACAGCACAGCCACGGCCGCGTTCAAGTTGCCCGAGGCCAGCTCCAGCGACCCCAAATTGGCCCAGGCCAAGCCCAGATTCGGACTGACTTCGATGGCGCGACGAAAGGCGGCGGCGGCACGCTCGTTTTGGTTGCGTTGGCTGTGGATATGACCCAGCAGGTTCCACAGCTCGCCGTCGTTTGGAAATCGCTGCACAGCGCGAAGCGCAACCGTTTCTGATTCGCCAGCGCGCTCGGTCTGCATCAGCACGAAAGCCAAGCCTAAATGGATCAGTGGCAGGTTGGGGTCGCGGGCCAGCGCCCGGCGGTAGCCTTGCTCTGCGCGGGCCATGTCGCCTTGCTGGTGCGCTTCGCGCGCTGCTGCCAGATGTGCCGGGGCGCTGGCCTGCTCTGGGTGCGGCTGGTTGATGGAAGGCGAGGAAGGCGAGGAAGGTGCGGCGTTCATCGGGTTGAACCTTTCGCGGGCAGGGTTAGGGCGTATCAAGCTGCGCCGAGTGGTTGACGAACATGCGCTCGCGGTGCCATTCACCGGCCATGGGCGCGTCGGCGTATTCGTGGAAACAAGGCGTGCCCAGCGTCCAGTGCAGCAAACGCGCTTCTTCGTTGGCGCCGAACTCGTCGGGCAGCCAGTTCCAGACCTTGGGAATCTCGCCGACCAAGTCGTCTGTCAGCCAGGTGAAGCGGTGCAACTGCGCACCGGTGGCCGACTCGATGAACTCTGGCGTGAGCACTCGGTTGGCCGGGTGGCCGCAGTTCCACAACACCACGCTGGACCAGTTTTTGCGCGGGTAGTTGGGGTTCTTGGTGCCCAGGTACTTGGCTGAGGCTTTGGTCTGGTAGTCGTGGTGAATGCACTGCACCGCAAAGCGTTCATCGCGCAGGGCCCAGAGTTTGGCGATGTCATCGCGCAGCAGCATGTCGCCGTCCATGAAGATGGCCCAACCTGAGAAGTCGCACAGGTGCGGCACCAGAAAGCGGCTGTAGATGAACTGGTTGCTGCCGTCGGTGTGGCGCTCGGTGTAGCCCGACAGATTGCTCAGCGCCAAGGGCGTGATAGCCAGCGGCTGGCTGCTGTGGCGAATGAGGCTGTTGCAGCAGACGTGGTAGGCCACGCTTTCGCGGTCGTCATAGCCAATGAAGAGGCGGATCGGGGGCATGGGTTCCTTTCGGGCAGGCCTGTGCAGGCTTGCGCTCACGCTTCAAAGCAGATTCGACCATGGCTCGGGGGGTTGAATGGACCAAGGTGGGCCGGCCTTGCGGCGCAATTCTCGCGACCACCAGCTGCTGACCTGGGCTACGCTTTCAGGCCTTGTCATTAAAGGTGAAACCACCATGGCCGAACTCATCACCGAAGCCTACCGCGAGATGCAGCGTCAGCTGCACGAAAACCCGAACTACGGCGTGGCCTCGGTGCAGTACGCGCCGGTGGTGGCGCAAGTGGTGCAACAAGCCCGCATCAGCTCTTTGCTGGATTACGGTGCGGGCAAAGGCAGGCTGGGCGAAACGCTCAAAGGCTTGGTGCCCTGGCCCTTGACGATTGCGCACTACGAACCGTCTCGCCCGGACTGGTCCGCCACACCGCAGCCGAACGACTTTGTGACCTGCATCGACGTGCTGGAGCACATCGAGCCAGAGCTGCTGGCCAACGTGCTCGACGACCTTCAGCGCGTGACCTTGAAATTGGGTTTCTTCACGGTGCACTGCGGGCCGGCGGTGAAAGTGTTGCCCGACGGCCGCAACGCGCACCTGACTCAAAAGCCGCCGCGTTGGTGGTTGCAGCACTTCATCGACCGCTTCGAAGTGCAGCAGATGCAGCGCGTGCCCAACGGCTTTTGGATCTTGGTGAGCAAGGTCTGAGTTGCCTTGGCCAGTGCGGGCACTGGCCAAGGTGTCATCTGGCCATCAACCGGATGTTGTTGATCAGCAGGTGACGGTCCACCACGGCCTCGGTGATGGGCTCTACCCCATGAAAGCTCTGGTCGGTGCGGGCGAACATGAACAGCCTGTTGGGTAAGAACTCCACGGTGTCCAAGTGCTCGAAGCGCTCGAAAGCATGGTGCGGGCCACCTGCGCAGCGGAAAGCAGCGTCGCGTGGCCGGTACATGGACGTACCCAGTGCGCGGTGGCGTTCGTCTGCAGGCAGGTAGAACAAGAAGGTGATGAGTCGGTGCGCGGCGTCGGTGTGCGGGCCGATGGCGTAGCGGGTTTTGTCGCTCACCAGCAGTGCATCACCCTGAATCGACACAGGCCCGCGGCGTGCAAGGCCCGCCAGGCGGGGCGCCACGGCATCTCCGAAATGCTCGATCACCGCGTCCATGAAGCGCTCGTCGTAGAGCCAGTCGGCCAAGCCCACCCAAAAGTCTCTGGATGCGGGGCGCAGGCGGGCGAAGTGCGCTTCGGTGAAGAGTGCCACCAGGCGCTCGTCGTAGCCGGTGGTTCGCCCGGTCTCACTCAGTGGGGTCAGTTCACTGTCAGGCGGGAAATGCTGCTGGATGCGTGCGTAATAGTCGGGCGGGAACACACCATCGACGACCGCATGCGGGAATGGCTGGGCCAACACCGGACAGGCGCGAATGCGCGCCAAGACCTCATCCATCACACCGGTGTGGGGGTTGTTGGGCGCTGCTGCCGGGGCTGCTGGGCTTGCACCACCGGCTTGTAGAAAAGCCGGCTTTTGGGTGTGCGTCACGCGCACCCGCGCCGGCGCTTCTCGGCGGAAGATGATTTCGCCCACGCCTACAAAGGCGCCCTCGGTGCGAGCCACGCGCTGGAACTGCAGCGGGTCGTAGGTGAAACCCAGCTCAGCCAGGTAGTCCATCAAGGCCCGGTGTTCTTCGAGGTGCGGGTTGACCTCGATCAGCAAGGAGCGCACCTTGCGGTCTTGGAGGGTGCGGGCCGCACCGGCCACCACCTTGTGCTCGAAGCCATCGACGTCGATCTTGACGTGGTCGGGCACGGCCAGCATGCGGTTGTCAACGGCCTGGTCGATGTCGATGCTGATACAGCCCTGCGCAAATGGAGAGGCGCGCTGGGCGAGGTCGAAACCGACCTCTGCGCCAAAGGAGTGGCAGCTGCCGCCGCCGTGGAAATCGAACTTGGACAGAAACAGGCGGTCGAGCTTGATCTGATCCATGGCGGCCGCGCAGTAGGCCGTCACACGGTCGCTCAATTGGTTGAGGTGGATGTTGCGATTGAGCAGCGCATAGTTCTGCGACTCTGGCTCGAAAGCCGTCACGCGGCAGCCGCGCACCATGGCGGCATAGACCGAGTACAGGCCGATGTTGGCCCCTACATCCAGCAATTCCTCTCCGGGCTGGAAGCTGTCGAGCCACTCGATGGTGCAGGGCTCTTTGCTGAACAGCGTCTGAACGCGCCAATGCGTCATGCGGTTGGGCACGGTAAAGCGCATGGTCTGCCCGCCATGCGTCACCTTGGTCACGGGCTGGATCTGTTCGTACTGTTCGAGGTTGATTTGCATGGTGGCTCCGTGTCGAAGAAAGCGCGCAAGGGGGCGATTGGCGGGAACAGGCTTTGGCTTCCAGGGCGTGCCGCCCCTAGACCACGCCCGCATGAAGCAACATCCGCCAGTTCACCGCACCCAGGTAATGGCCCTGGGCATCGCTCACCAGAACGGCGTTGGATTTGCGCTCCTGCATCAATTGCGCTGCGGCCACAGCCAGTTGCTCTGCCCGCAGTTGGGCGGGGTTTGGCGACATGGCTTGGCCCACGGGTGTGCTGTAGATGTCCAGGCCCGCTTCCAGCGCGCGGCGCAGGTCGCCGTCGGTGAAGATGCCCAGCAACAAGCCCTGCGTGTCGGTGATGGCCGTGAGCCCCATGCCACCGCGAGACATTTCCATGATGGCGTTGCGAATGGGCGTGTCCGGTTGCACCGCTGGCGCTTGTGCACCGGCCAGCATCACATCGGCCAGACGCACCAGCAAGCGCCGACCCAGCGCGCCGGCCGGGTGGGTGATGGCGAACTGGTCTCGGGTGAAGCCGCGCTGGGCCAGCAGGGCCACGGCGAGCGCGTCGCCCATGACCAGCGTGGCGGTGGTGCTGGAGGTGGGCGCCAAGCCCAGCGGGCAAGCCTCTTGCGGCACTTGCAGACCCAGATGGATGTCAGCAGCGGTGGCCAATGTCGAATGGGGCTTTCCCGTGATGGCGATCACCGGCAAGGCATGGCGGTGCATGTACGGCAGCAAAGCCAGGACCTCGGCGCTTTCGCCTGAATAAGAAATGCCCAGCAGCACGTCGGCCGTCGTCAAAAGACCCAGGTCGCCATGCGCGGCTTCAGAAGGGTGCATGAAAACCGCAGGGGTACCGGTGCTGCTGAGCGTGGCTGCGATCTTGCGGCCAATGTGCCCTGATTTGCCAACGCCCGTCACCACCACCTTGGCCGGTGGCACGCGCTCGTGCAGCAAGCCAACGGCATCGGAAAAGCTGCTGTCCAAAGCGCTGGAGGTGGCTTGCAAAGCCCGTACCTGTTGCTCGAACACCCAGCGGGCCATGGCCAGCGGCTCGCTGGTGGCCTGCACTGCAGGCTGGCTGGCTGGCTGAACCCGCGCCGGCCCGCGAGGCAGCGCTGCGGCTTGGGCTCTCAGGTGGTTGGCAGTGTTCATGCAGTGGTTGGATGCTCAATGCCGAGCCAGGCCCAGCGTGCCGCAAAGTGTGCTGCGGGGCTGAGGGAGGCAAGTGCCAGAAATAGGCCTGCGAGCACCCGCATTTCGGGGCTTCGGCGGGGGGCTTGGCCTCAAGTTTGGCCAGGCCGCGCCGATACACCTCACATCCACAATGGAGGAATGAAGGACATGTACACCTCTGTGAACGCCCGCGCTGCGTCGGCCTACAAAAGAGTGGGCATCGAGACCCGTGTCGATGTGGCAGACCCGCACCAGCTCATCGAGATGCTGTTCGACGGCCTGCAAGTTGCCCTGAGCGAAGCACGCGGTGCTTTGGCGCGGCGCGATGTAGCAGCCAAAGGCCAAGCCATTGGCCGCTCGGTACGACTGCTGGAAGAAGGCCTGAAAGGCGGCCTGAACCTGGAACAAGGCGGCGAGATGGCGGCCAACCTGCACGAGCTCTACAGCTACTGCAGCCTGCGCCTGACGCAAGCCAACCTGCACAACGACGTGGCCCGCATCGAAGAGGTCGAGCGCCTCATCGAGCCCGTGGCTGCTGCCTGGCGCAACATCCGCCCCGGTGCGCCCTCCACCACCCCCATCAAAGGCTGACCATGAACACGCACGCCCTGATCGACTATTACAAAGCCATTGAAGGCGCCAGCCAGCAGATGCTGGCGGCCGCCCAAATGGAAGACTGGGACGAAGTGGTGCGCCTGGAAGGTGCCTGCGCCGTGCTGATCGAGCAGCTTCATGCCAGCGCTCGGGCCCAGGCCTTGCCAGCAGAACACCGCCCGGAGAAGACGCGCATCATGCACCGCATCTTGCGTAACGATGCCGAGATTCGCTACCTGACCGAGCCTTGGCTGAGCGACCTCGACCGCTTGTTCGCAGGTCGCGCCACCGCCTTGCACTGAGCCGCCCTCGCCGCCTGACGGCGGCGCTTCACACCGTCATGTTCATGATGTCGGTGTAGGCCTGCACCAAGCGGTTGCGCACGTTGAGCGTGGCCTGAAAGCCAATTTGCGCTTTCTGCATGGCCACCATGGTTTCTTCCAGGCTGACGTTGGGGTTTTCCAGTTGAACCTCGCGCTGCAGGCGCGAGGCTTCGTTTTGCGCAGCACTCACCGACTGCAAGGTTTGCTGCAACACGTTGGCAAAACCGCCCTTGTCGCTGCCCGAGACTTCTGGCAGACCCACCGTACGCTGCGAAGCGCCGGCGCGCAAAGGGCCGTTCAAAGCCGAAGTGGCCGCCGACACCGATGCTGCAGCTGAAGTGGCGTTGATGCGAAGGTCCATGGCGCGGGCTCCTTGACTGCGGCGAACTGGCACGCCCCCAAAGGTGATGAAGCGCCAGTAACTGATAGATGGGCCATGATCGTAGGCACGTTGCATGGCAGCGTGCGCTTGAAATAAGGCGGGCTTTCGGGGCCTTATTCAGCCGATGGGGGGCGGGCAGCTCCGAATAATCGACGCATCGCCCCACCTGGCTTCCTCGGGTGGATGGTGAGTCCGTCATAACCAGAGCCCTTGCCCATGAACACCGCCGTCGCTGAAGTGCCCGTCGCGCAGCCTGCCTGGAGCAGCGGACTTTCACGGCTGAGCAGCGGGCAACAACTGCGATTGGCTGGCGGCGTGGTGTTGGTGCTGGCCATCATCGTGGCCGCCTGGACTTGGGGCCGCACCGCCGACTACCGTGTGCTGTTTGCCAACCTCACCGACAAAGACGGCGGGGCCATCATTGCGCAACTGGCGCAGATGAACGTGCCCTACAAATACACCGAGGGCGGCGGCGCCATCATGGTGCCGGCTGACCGTGTGCACGACGTGCGCTTGCGACTGGCCTCGCAAGGCTTGCCCAAAGGCGCCATTGGCGGCTTCGAGCAAATGGAGTCGAACCGCTTTGGCATGACGCAGTTCCAGGAACGCCTGAGCTTTCAGCGCGGGCTGGAGGGTGAGTTGCAGCGCTCCATCCAGGCTCTGTCGTCGGTGCAAGGCGCGCGCGTGCACCTAGCGCTGCCCAACCAGAACGGTTTCTTTCGCGAGCAGCAAAAGCCCTCGGCTTCGGTGCTCTTGAGCTTGCACCCGGGGCGCACGCTGGACCGCGCGCAGATTGCGGGCATCGTCCACCTGGTGGCTTCCAGCGTGCCCGAAATGAGCCCGCAAGCGGTCAGCGTGGTGGACGACAGCGGCAAACTCTTGTCATCGACCAACAACGAAAACGCCATCGTCGATGCGGAGCAGTTGCAGTATGTGCAGCAGATCGAGCAGCTCTACACGCGCCGCATTCTGGACATCCTGGAGCCCTTGGTGGGCCGCGACAACGTCAAGGCGCAAGTGACTGCCGACGTCGATTTTTCTCAGACCGAACAAACCTCAGAGACCCACAAACCCAACCTGGGGCCAGACGCCGCTGCTGTGCGCAGCCAACAGGTGGTGGAGACCAACGGCGAGAGCGCTACGCCGCCCACCGGCGTGCCCGGTGCCGTCAGCAACCAACCCCCTGCCCCGGCTGCAGCGCCCATCAACGGCCAACCAGCACCTTTGCAGGCCGCAGGCGCTGCTGGGGCCACCAGCGCCCAATCGCGCCGCGAAGCCGTGACCAACTACGAGGTCGACCGCACCGTGCGCGTGGTGCGCGGCGCCACTGGCAGCGTGCGTCGCCTGAGCGCAGCCGTGGTGGTCAACCACACCACCACCGAGGTGCGCGGCAAGCCCACCAGTGCCCCTTTGTCAGCGCAGCAAATCGAACAGATGACGGCCTTGGTGCGCGAGTCCATTGGCTTCAACAACGAACGTGGCGATTCGGTCAACCTGATGAATGCGCCCTTCGTGGTGGACAAGGTGACGTTGGAAAACGTGCCGCTGTGGCGTCAACCGCAAGTGGTAGACACAGCGCGCAGCTTTGCCTGGCCGCTGGCCATGCTGGGCTTGGCCGCGCTGGTGGTGCTGGGCTTGATTCGCCCCGCCATCAAGGCCATGAGCATGACGCGGATCGACCCCAGCAAGCCTGGCAGTGCAGCCGCAGGCGGGCAACTCAATGCGCTGGTCGATGGCGACGCCGACCTGCCGCAGCTCGCAGGTCCAGCGCGGCGCAAAGAGCCCGAAGGCCCGACAGAAGACATGTTGCGGCTGGAAGACGCGCGGGCTTTGGCGAAGCAAAATCCGGTGGCTGTGGCCAACATCGTCAAACAGTGGGTCAGCGGGGAAGTGGCGGCCTGATGGCGTGCGCCTTCAGCGAACCTTGACCCGCACCCAGCCCAGCGCACCGGAGCATCAACATGGATGAAGAAGGCCTGCAAGACGCTGCGATTTTTCTGATGTCGCTGGGCGAGGAAGAAGCGGCCGAGGTGTTCAAGCACCTGTCACCCAAAGAGGTGCAGAAGCTGGGCGAGACCATTGCCAAAACCCGGGCCATCTCGCGCGAGCGCGTGGACTCGGTGATGAAGAAGTTCACCGAGGCAGCAGCAGAGCAAAGTTTGTTGGTCTCTGACACCGGCAACTACGTCAAGGCGGTGTTGCGCCGCGCTTTAGGCGACGACAAGGCCTCGCTGCTGATCGACCGCATCTTGCAAGGCGGCGATGTGTCGGGCATTGAAAGCCTGAAGTGGATGGACCCCCTGTCCATTGCCGAGTTGCTGCGCAACGAACACCCGCAGATCGTGGCCGCCATCTTGGTGCATCTGGACTTCGAGCAAACCGCTGCGGTGCTGAAGAACCTGAGCGAGCGCCAGCGCAACGAGGTCTTGGTGCGCATCGCCACGCTAGAAGGCATTCAACCCACCGCACTCAAAGACCTCAACGAGGTTTTGTTCAAGGTGCTCTCTGGCGGCGACAAGATCCGCAAGAGCTCTCTGGGCGGCGTGAAGACCGCAGCAGAAATCATCAACTTCCTGGGCACAGCCATCGAGTCTTCGGTGATCGAGTCCATTCGTGGCCACGACCCGGATTTGGCGCAGAAGATCATGGACAAGATGTTCGTGTTCGACGACCTGCTCAAGCTCGACGACAAAGCCATTCAGTCGGTGCTCAAAGAGGTGGCCTCCGAGACGCTCATCGTCGCGCTCAAGGGCGCGTCGCAGGAGTTGCGCGACAAGATCTTGGCCAACATGTCCAGCCGCGCTGCAGAAACACTGCGCGAAGACTTGGAGTCGCGCGGGCCGATGCGCTTGTCTGAGGTGGAGGCGCAGCAGAAGGAAATTCTTAAAACCGTGCGCCGCCTGGCCGACGAGGGCAGCATCGTGCTGGCCGCTGGCGGCGGCGACGACGCCATGGTCTGAGGCCGCAGATGTCCCAGCGCGGCCCTGCACGTTTCATTCCGGGCGAAGAAGTCTTGGCGGTGCAGCCTTGGGACTTTGGCAGCTTCGGCGGTGCACCGCGAACTCAGGCACAGCTGCTGGCAGACGATGCCGCACGTCTTGGCCGCGAGGAAAGCATTCGGCAAGAAGCCCACGCTTTGGGTTATGCCCAAGGCCAAGTCGACGGCGAGGCCAGCGCGCAAGCGCGCTTTGATGACTACTGGCGCCAACAGGGCGAAGACACCGCGCAGCGCATGTCCGCGCTGGTGCAGGCGCTCGAGCAACGCTTGCTCCGAGCAGAGCAGGCTGTGGCCCAGGCCGTGCTTGTCATGAGTTGTGACATCGCGCGGCACGTGGTGCGTGGCGAGCTGCGAGCCAACCCACAGCACTTGCAAGCGGTCGTCGCAGAAGCCACGGCCTTGTTGGTGGGCGACGCCAGAACACAACGCATTCGCCTGAACCCGGCTGACCTCGACGCACTGCGCGAGCCGCTGAGCGCTGCCTTTGCAGAGCGCGTGCAATGGCTGCCTGATGCGAGCATCGAACCCGGTGGCTGTGTGGTGGAAAGCGCTGGTACGGTAGTCGACGCCACGCTGCAACAGCGCTGGCAGCGGGCCGTGGCAAGGCTGGCCATCCACGCGCCTTGGGACGCGCCTTGGGATGTGCCTTTGAACACGCCTGCGAAAGAAGCCGATGGCGACTGAAGCCTCTGAGCCCGTGCTCGCAGCACCGCTTGCCGAACCACCGGAGCTGTCGCCCGCCTGGATTAGCTTCTTGAGCGATGCCCAAGCCCGCGCCGCGCAACGCCCCGGCTTGCAGCAGCGTGGCACGCTCACACGGCTGGCGGGTCTGGTGCTGGAAGCCAGTGGCCTGCGCGCACCCGTGGGCGCGCAATGCCTCATTGATGGTCCAGGCGACTGGCCGGTATTGGCCGAGGTGGTGGGTTTCCATGGCGAGCGCGCCTACCTCATGCCTGCCAGCGAAGTGCAGGGCTTGTCCAGTGGCGCTGCGGTATGGCCAGCCCCCGCCTACGTGCCGCTCTTGGTGTTGGGCGAGCCGGCTCAGGCTGCAGATGAGCACGACATCGGCACGCTGCGACTGCCCCTGGGTCAGGGCTTGCTGGGTCGCGTGGTCGACGCCAGCGGCGCTCCAATGGACCACCAAGGCCCGCTGATCGATGCACAAGCCCGCACCTTGGCCCGAGGCCCCATCAACGCGATGGACCGAGACCCGGTGCGCCTGCCGCTGGATACCGGCGTGCGCGCCATCAACGCATTGCTGACCGTGGGCCGAGGCCAGCGCTTGGGGCTGTTTGCCGGCTCGGGCGTTGGCAAAAGCGTGCTGCTGGGCATGATGGCGCGCTACACCGAAGCCGACGTGATCGTGGTCGGCCTGATAGGCGAGCGTGGCCGCGAGGTCAAGGAATTCATCGAAGACATCTTGGGTGAAGCGGGTCGCCAGCGCTCGGTGGTGGTGGCAGCCCCGGCCGACGCGCCGCCGCTGTTGCGTTTGCAAGGCGCTGCCTACGCCACCGCAGTGGCCGAGTACTTCCGTGACCAAGGCCAGCACGTGCTGCTGCTGATGGACTCGCTCACCCGTTGCGCCATGGCGCAGCGCGAGATTGCGCTCGCCATTGGCGAGCCGCCTGCGACCAAGGGCTACCCGCCGTCTTGCTTTGCGCGCATGGCGCAGTTGGTCGAGCGCAGCGGCAACGGCCTGAACGGCATCGGCTCGATCACCGCCTTCTACACCGTGCTGTCCGAGGGCGACGACCAGCAAGACCCGATTGCCGATGCAGCTCGCTCCATCTTGGACGGCCACATCGTGCTGACGCGCGCACTGGCCGAGGCGGGCCACTTTCCAGCCATCGATGTAGCGCAGTCGGCTTCGCGTGTGATGGCACAGGTGGTGCCGCGCGATCAGTTCGAGACTGCGCGTCGCTTCAAGGCCGTGCTGTCGCGATACGAGCGCAGCCGCGAGCTCATTCAGATTGGTGCCTATGTGCCCGGCTCGGACCCGGAGCTCGACCAAGCCATTCGCCTGCACCACAGCCTGACAGGCTTTTTGCAACAAGACATGCACGAAGCCGCACCCATGGGGCTGAGCATTCATGACATGGCGGCTGCCCTGCAATCCGAAGGACTGAACCCATGAGGCCACCATGCAGCGCGTGAGCGGCACCGCCCTGGCGCGGCGCGTGGCACTGCAGCGGCGCGACGACGCAGCCCTGGCCCTGGCCGTGGCCCAACGTGCACAGCAGGAGGCTGTGGCCCAGCTGGAGCAGTTGCAGGCTTATCGGGAGGAGAAATCGGCTGGATGGATGGCGCGCGCCCAGCTTCGGGCGGCACCAGAAAT
This sequence comes from Comamonadaceae bacterium, assembly GCA_027483665.1. GTDB lineage: Bacteria > Pseudomonadota > Gammaproteobacteria > Burkholderiales > Burkholderiaceae_C > JAIXUC01. The sequence goes on from JAIXUC010000023.1 coordinate 64,172, forward strand.
CTTGCTGCACCACCATGCCTTTTTGGCCAAGCTCGACAGTGCCATGGTCTACCAGCAACAGGTCATTGCAGAGCGCATGCAAAGCAGCAGCCAAGCCCGGGCACGCCTGTTGCAGCTGGAACAAAGATTGATGACGCTGGACGCCTTGCTGCGTGTGCAAAAGGCAGCGCATGCGCGTCGCTTGGCGCAGCTGGAACAGCGTGAGTCTGACGAGCTCGCTCAACTGCAGTTTTTGCACCGCCAACGAAGCGTCACACACACCGCCAACGGAGAGCCCCCATGAGCACAGAACCCAGCGCCCGTGCGCCGCAAGCAACAGCCCGCAGTGGCGCGCCATCTTCTGCATCCACCGCCTCTGCAACTGCCAGGTTTGCTGGCAACAAGACCGAAGGTGCGTCTTTTCTGATGGCCCTGCAGTCGGCTGGCATAGCCCCAGAAGATGCCAGCGCACAGCCCGTGCGCGCTGAAGCCGAAGACACCGATGCGCTGCCCGGCGAATGGAGCGCTCAGGGCCTGATACCCGTCGATGTACGCCCCAACGCACCAGCCATTGAAAGCAACGCAAGCGGCTTGGCGCAAAACGTCAGCCAGCAGCCCTCGGTCGAAGTTGGCTTGTCAGCAGATCGCGCCGCGCTGGGTGCTGGCAAAGCCGCGCCCGGCAAGCCTGGCTGGACCACCTTGGCCGCCCAACGCACGGCCAAAGCCACCAGCGCCGATGCACCAGGCAGCGAACAACTGAAGCCAGGCCCAGCGGGGCACGCGACCCAGGGCAACTCGCTGGCCGATGCGTCTGCTGGCGGTACGCTGGCACTGACGGGCTGGCTGACCCAAGGCCTGCAAGGCGTCTCAGCCGCTTTGGCCAGCGGCCACCTGGTCCAAGGCGCTGCGCTGAGCGCCAACGCCAGCGCCACGACCGAAGGTTCTGCGCTCGGCGATGGCGCACTCGGTGCGGCTGGCAGCGCCTTGTCGAGCGATGCGTCCGGACGATCACGCGATTCCGGCGGGAGCCGCGACAACTCCGCCGCAGCCGCGGCCGGCTGGCAAGTCGATGCTTCTGGCGCAGACGCTTTGCCGGGCTCGGCAACAGAGGCTTTCGCCGATGCGCTGCAGCACGCCGACGTGCAGCAGATGGCAGAGCAGGTCAGCGTGTGGGTCGGCGCTGGCGTGCAAGAAGCTGAGCTGAAGATCGACCGCCTGGGGCAAGGCCCCGTGGAGGTGAGCATCTCCATGGACGGAGCGCGCGCAGACATCGTCTTCAGAAGCGACGAAGCTGGCGCACGCGAGGCACTCAGCCAGTCGATGGCGCAACTGCAAGCCTTGATGCAGGAAGAAGGCCTCACGCTGGGCTCGATGTCAGTGGCCAGCCAAGGCCGCTCCTCATCCGATGGCGCGCCCAACCGCGGGCCTGGCGCTGCCGTGCGACTGGACAAAAACGCAGCTGGCGCGCAGGGCTTGCAAGACGCCCTGGACCGAGCGCTGGACAAAGCACTCAGCCCCTCGGGCGGCAGGCCGGGCGGGGTGGACGTGTTTGTTTGACGGCTCGACAAGACCACGCGCTGCACAACTGGCGCTGCACAACTGGCGCTGCATATGGGCTGCGAATAACAGGGCATTTGCAGGCTTCATCCAGCCTTAGCAGGGGATGTCGCTTTGAATAATTGGCTCTGTATATTCAGGCAGCCGTGCCCGCGTGGTGCAGGTCGGTGACTCTGAAAGGAAGCATCGTGTCAGCAACGCCAGAAGCGCCTGCGGCTGCCCCCAAGGGCAAGAAAAAGCTCCTCATCTTTGTGGTGCTGGGCGTCGTCGTGTTGGGCGCAGCGGGCGCCGGCGGCTTCGTCTACTACAGCAGAGCGCAGGCAGCAGCAGCCGCTGCAGCCGAGGAAGAAGGCGGCGAGCCAGCAGCCCCCAAAGCTGCTGCTGCTGCCAAGCCCAAAACCCCACCGACTTTTCTGCCATTGGAAAACATGGTGGTCAACCTGGCCGACCCCGGCGGCGACCGGTTCGCGCAAGTGGGTGTGACGCTGGAGGTGAGCGACCCCAAAGAGGCCGAAGCCATCAAGGGCTTCATGCCGACCATTCGCAACGGCATCTTGCTGGCCATTTCTCAGCGCACAGCCGACGAGCTGCTGGTGCGCGAAGGCAAGGAACAGTTGGCGCTGGACATCAAGCGCGAAATCTCCAAGCCGCTGGGCTACCCCATGCCCGAGGACGAGCCTGCGGGCACGGCCACGGGCAAGCGCAAAGCCATGGGCGAGAACCCGGTGCAGGCCGTGCTCTTTTCCAGCTTCATCGTGCAATGACATTCAACGGGCTGGCCCATGGCTGAATCATTTCTATCGCAAGAAGAAGTCGATGCGCTGCTGGAGGGCGTGACAGGCGAAAGCCAGAAGGCGGTGCAGGATGTACCTGAGGCCGGAGAGGTTCGCACTTACGACCTGTCCAGCCAAGAGCGCATCGTGCGCGGGCGCATGCCGACGATGGAAATCGTCAACGAGCGCTTCGCCCGCAATTTCCGCATTGGCCTGTTCAACCTGATTCGCCGCAGCCCGGAAATCTCAGTCAGCCCGGTGAACGTGCAGAAGTACAGCGCCTTCCTGCGCGAGTTGGCGGTGCCGACCAACTTCAACATCATGTCGGTGCGGCCTCTGCGCGGCAGCGGCCTGATCGTCTGCGAACCCTCGCTGTTGTTTGGTGTGATCGACACGCTCTACGGCGGCATCGGCAAGTTTCAGACGCGCATCGAGGGACGCGACTTTTCGCCCACCGAGCAGCGCGTGATCAACCGCCTGGTCGACGTGATCTGCGAGGAATACAAAAAGGCCTGGCGTGGCGTCTACCCGCTGGAGCTGCACTACCAACGCTCGGAAATGCAGCCGCAGTTCGCCAACATCGCCACGCCCAGCGAGATCGTGGTCACGACCACTTTCAATTTGGAGATCGGCGACATCTCCGGCTCCATCCATTTCTGCGTGCCCTACGCCACGCTGGAGCCCATTCGGGACGTGCTGTATTCCTCGACGCAGGGCGACTCGATGGAGGTCGACCGGCGCTGGGTGACGCTGCTCACGCGCGAGATTCAGGCTGCGGAGGTGACGCTGGTGGCCGAGCTGGCACAAGCCGACGCCACGGTGGAGCAGTTGTTGGCCATGCGCGTGGGTGACTTCATCGAGCTCGACCGCGAACCGCGCATTCAAGCCAAGGTCGATGGCGTGCCGGTGTTCGAGTGCCAGTACGGCACGCACAACGCCAAGTACGCCATCCGCATCGAGAACCGCCTGCGCAGCAACGACGCCTCATGGCTGGGAGACAAACATGTCAACTGATACCGGCACCGACAAAGACGAAGGCTTGGCCGACTGGGCCGAGGCCCTGCAAGAACAAAAGTCCACTGCATCGCCCGATCAGGGCGGCCCTTTGGCGGGCGACCCCTTGCGCCCCACCGCTGGCGGCGACGCGCCGCTCAATGACATCCAGATGGTGCTGGACATTCCGGTCACGCTGTCGGTGGAGCTGGGCCGCGTGAAAGTACCCATCAAGTACATCTTGCAACTGGCACAAGGCTCGGTGGTGGAGTTGGATGCCCTGGCCGGCGAGCCCATGGACGTGCTGGTCAATGGCTACCTCATTGCGCAGGGCGAGGTGGTGGTGGTCAACGAAAAATTTGGTATTCGCCTGACCGATGTGGTGACGCCATCGGAGCGGCTGCGCCGCGTCAGCCGCAGCTGATGCTGCCGCCCTCACCTGCCCTCACCCGCCCTTGATGCCCTGAACCCCGCATGACCGACGCACTCTTGACGGTTGTCCTCTTTGTGGTGCTCTTGGCGCTGCTGCCCTGGGCCGTGCGCTGGGTGCAGCGGCGCGGCCAGCTGCCCGGCGTGGCCGGGCCTGCATTGCGCGTGGGCTCGGCAGTGGCGGTGGGTCCGCAGCAGCGGGTGGTGACAGTCGAGGTGGGCCCGGCGGGTCAGCGCACGTGGCTGGTGTTGGGCGTGACCGCGCACCAAGTGCAGTGCCTGCACCAGTACGAAGAACCGGGCGGGTTAGGCCAAGCATCTTCGGGTGTGGTGGCGGGTGCCACGCCACCTCACGGGGTGGTGTCATGAGTACCCAGCGCAGTCTGCGCTGCGCCTTGCTCTTGGTGCTGGCGGCTTGCAGCACCTGGGCTGCAGCGCAAGGCACGCCCAACGGGCAACTGCCGCTGGTGATTGCCAGCGGTGCTGGAGGCACCAGCTACTCGGTGCCGCTGCAGACCTTGCTGTTCTTCACCGCCTTGAGTTTCCTACCCGCGGTGCTGCTCATGATGACCGGCTTCACGCGCATCGTCATCGTGCTGTCGCTGCTGCGCCAGGCTCTGGGCACGCAGTCTGCGCCGCCCAACCAGGTGATCATCGGGCTGTCGCTGTTCCTCACCTTCTTCGTCATGGGGCCGACATTCGACAAGGTTTACGCCGAGGCCTATCAGCCCTACACCACCAACCAAATTCCTTTCGACCAGGCCATCACCCGGGCCGAAGCGCCCATGCGCGAGTTCATGCTCAAGCAAACCCGGCAGTCCGACTTCTCTTTGTTTGCAAGGCTCGCCAAGCTCGAGCCCTCGGTGACGGCAGAAACCGCACCCATGCGCGTGCTGATTCCTGCCTTCGTCACCAGCGAGTTGAAGTCCGCATTTCAGATCGGCTTCATGATCTTCATTCCCTTTCTGGTCATTGACCTGGTGGTGGCCAGCGTGCTGATGTCGCTGGGCATGATGATGTTGTCGCCCGTCTTGGTGGCCCTGCCCTTCAAGCTGATGCTGTTTGTCCTGGCCGATGGATGGAACCTGTTGCTGGGCTCGCTGGCCGCCAGCTTCGTCACATGAAAGTCAGCGCATGAATGCACAAACCGTTCTCGGCATGGGGCAAGAGGCTTTGCTGTTGCTCATCATGGTCTCGGCGCCGGTGTTGGGCGTGATTTTGTTGGTGGGCTTGGTAGTGAGCTTGTTTCAGGCGCTCACGCAAATCAACGAAGCCACGCTGTCTTTCGTGCCCAAGCTCATCGCTGCGATGGTGGTCTTTGCCGTGGCCGGGCCTTGGATGCTGAGCACCTTGGTGGACTACCTGCGGCGCACGATCGAGTCGATCCCCACGCTGGTCACCTGAGCTTCGGCGGCGATGATCACCATCACCGAGGCCCAGCTGTCGGCCTGGTTGTCGCCGCTGATCTGGCCCTTCTTGCGCCTGCTGGCGGTCTTTGCCGTCGCACCCGTTTTTTCCAACCGCGCGTTTCCCATGCGGGCCAAGATTGGCTTGGCATTTTTTGTGGCACTCGCGGCCCAGGCCAGCTTGCCGCAAGCACCCACGATCGGCCTGAACGACCCGGGTGCGGTGGGCGCCATCGCGCAACAAGTGGGCATCGGGCTGGCCTTGGGTTTTGCCGTGCGCGTGGTGTTTGCTGCGGTGGAGTTGGCCGGCGAGGTGATCGGCCTGCAGATGGGTTTGGGCTTCGCTTCGTTTTTCGACCCCGGCAACAACACGCAGGTGAGCGCCACAGCGCGCTACTTCGGCAACATGATGGTGCTGCTGTTCGTGGTGGTGAACGGCCACCTGATGCTGATCATGGCCACCATCAAGAGCTTCGAAGCTTTTCCGGTGGGCGGAAGTGTGTTCGACGCTTTCAACCGCCTGCGGTTGTTCGAGCTGGGCGCTGATTTGTTCGCATCGGCACTTTGGATTGCACTGCCGATGCTGGCGATTCTGATGTTCCTGAACGTGGGCCTGGGCATCGTCTCTCGCATCGCGCCACAGTTCAGCATCTTCTCCATCGGCTTTCCACTGACGCTGATCGTGGGTCTCATCGGCATGGCACTCACCTTGCCGATGCTCGACGAACCTGTGCTGGCCTTGATGCAACGAACGATCGACTTGTTCAGTCGCTGAGGCCGGATTGCAGCAGTGGGCTCAGCCTGGCGCGATTCGCTGCACCTGGGCGGGGTTCAAGCTGGCGCCGTTCGCTACACCCGGGCTGTGCCCGGCGGCGCGGGATCCGTTCTCCCGGCCCACGCTCGCGGACGGCTTTTCTTGGTGCTCATTGGTTGCTGCGTTAACGCCTTTTGTGGCGTTCTCACGTGCTGGCAACCGCGAATGAGGCCTCCGCCCGGATACCCGCACCACCGAGCTTTGCGGAGCATTTGAGATGGCGAGGCAAACAGCCCGTGCGTCGAGAGAAGCAGTGGTTGCGTGCAACCTGACTCTCACGCTGCAGCGCGTCCGGCGCGCACCAGCAGGCGGTCTACTTCGCTACTCACAGGGGTCGGTGGCTGGAGTCGGGCGCAGGCCCCATTCGCGGTTGCCAGCACGCAAGCGCTATACAAAAGGGGTTCACGCAGAAACCTTTAAGCACCAAGAACAGCCGCCCGCGAGCGTGGGCCGGAGAACGAGCCGGACGCCGACACCTGGCGCGAGGTCTAGGCCTGAACCAGCAGGCGCACCAACGCCCCGGCATCAGGCGCGAGGTGCAGGCAAGAAACTGGATCCGCACCAACCCCCACCCGGACTCCAAGGACAGCCGCTCTCAAAAGCTGGGCAAAGTCGCCAAAGAAACCTCTTCCCCCGGCTGCGCGTGCAGCACCTGCTCCTTCACGGCCCAGCCGCGCAACTTGCCAGGGTTGAGCAGCCCTTGCGGGTCGAAGCGCTGCTTGGTGGCCACCACGTCGCGGTTGATGCTGCCTTGCTTGCCGTCTTCCACGCGCCAAACGTGCGGGTTGGCGATGTAGACGCCGTGGTCTCGGTGGATTTGCATGATCTCGTTCAAGCGCTCGTCGCTTTGGTAGCGCACCATCTGCAAGCCGCTGCAAGTCATCGCGCCCTCTTTGGTTCGTATGAACTCCAGGTGCATCAACACCTCCCCGCTCAACAGCTTTTCCAAAGCGCGAACCTGCTGCAAGTGCTGCCCGGCCACAAAGCCGCTCTGGATGTAGGTCAGGCCCTTGTCCACCTTCAGGGCGTGCAGCGTGGTGTGGTTCCAGGTGTATTCGACCAAGGTGCGCTTGGTGCGCGCCACGTCTTGTGCCGACTGCCGGTGACACAGCGTGCCGCGGTGTTCGCGCATGAGTTGCAGGAAAGGCGCTTCAGAAAACTCGGCCGCCAACACCAGCACCGCGTGCTTGGCCTGTGACAGCGGTGCATTCAGGTGCGGCACGGCCTGGGCCAACAAGGCGGGGATAGGGGAGGCCAGGAAGGTGACGCTTTTCTTCACCACGCCGGGCGCGCTGGCCAGCGCGTCAGAGAAGGTCAGCGCGGCGTCGAAGTCGTCAAAGCCGACGATGGCTTCCAGCCAAGCGTGCGCTGGGGCCAAACCCACTTCCATCTCCAGCACCAGGCCATTGGTGCCATAGACGTGGTGCATGAGCAGCGCCTCGGGTGCGCGCAGCTCGACCGTTTGCGGCTCGGGCTCGATGCTCATGGCGCGCACGCCCAGGACATTACCGGTGGAGGCCAGGGGCCCAAAATTGATCGAGCCGACGCCGCCGAAACCGCCCCCATACAAGCCGCCCAAGGTAGCACTGCGGAACGTGGAGGGCACGCAGCGCAGCTCCCAACCGGCCGGGCGCGCGCGGTCGTCGAAGTCGCCCATGCGTATGCCCGATTGGGCGCGGCCGATGCCGTCACGCACCCACAAAAACTGGTTGTAGCCCGACATGTCCAACAGCACACCGCCATGGATGGGCGTGCATTGGCCGTAGTTGCCGGTGGCGCTGCCGCGCACCGTGATGGGCACGCCTAGCCGGGCGCAGGCCGACACCACACGCCGCACCTCATCTTCGGTGCGCGGGCGCGCCACGGCGTCGGCGCGCTTGCCAGCCAGCTCGCGCAGCAAGACCGGGCTGAACCAGGCGAAGTCGCGGCCCAGGCGATCGACCCGGGCTTCGTCGGTGATCCAGTCCACACCCGTGCTGGCCGCCATGACCTGCTCGATGAGTGCTTTGTCGAATTCGTAAGCGGCGTTCATGTCGTCCTCATCTGTTGTGTCGTTGTTGGGTTGTTGGGGCTGCTTGGTTCAGCACCACGCAGCCCTGCGTGTTTATCAGTGCCACGCAGCCCTGCGTGTTTAGCTTCTCAGCCCCCACCGCGTCTGTTGCCTGCCGTACAAGCCGCCGCTTGCATGTGCGCCACGGCAGCAGCGGCTTCAAGTTGCAACGCAGCCATGTCGAGCCCCGGGACTCGGCCCTCCTGCACACGCACAACACCTGCCACCAGCACATAGCGCGCCCTGCAGCGGCCACTCACCACCGGGGCCAAAGCGATGTCGTGCAAACCCGCGTGGGCCACGTCATCGGGCGACCACACGACGATGTCGGCTTGTTGCCCCACTTGCAGCGAACCCACCGCCTCCAAGCCCAGCACCTGCGCGCCAGCGCGTGTGCCCATGGCCACCACATCAGCCACGCCCATGGCCTGAGCCCCTCCCACTGCCCGATGCAGCAACCATGCCAAGTGGGCCTCGCTGAGCATGTCGGCTGCTTCGTTGGAGGCCGCGCCATCGACGGCCAAAGACACGGGCACGCCGGCTGCCCGCATGGCCACCACGGGGGCTATGCCCGAGCCCAGTCGACAGTTGCTCTGGGGGCAATGCGCAACGCCCGTGCCGCTGGCCGCCACCCGGGCAATTTCTTCATCGCTCAGGTGAACCATGTGCGCAAACCACACGTCGGGCCCCAGCCATTCGTGGCGCTCGACAAAGTCCACCGGGCTGCAGCCATGCACCTCTCGGCAATAGCGCACGTAGTCTTGGGTTTCGCTCAAGTGGCTGTGCAGGCGCAAGCCCAGCGAGCGGGCCTGGCGGGCGATGGGCACCAGATGTTCTGGTGGCACCGACCAAGTGGGCGTGGTGGGCGCGCTCACCACGCGGCGCATGGCATCGGGCGCGCTGTCATGAAACCGCTGCGCGTCGCGCTCGACGCCAGCCATGAACTGCTCCAGCGTCTCGGGCTTGCACTGCGGTGGTGGGTTGACATCGATGGCGCGCGCTTGGGTCTGGCCGCCACGCGCCATGACCATGCGCACGCCCAAAGCCGCCGCTTCATCGAACACCGCAGCGCTTGCATCGAACGGCATGTCGGGGTAGTGGTGGTACTGGTGGTCGGCGACCGTGGTGCAGCCCGACAGCAGCAACTCGACCAATCCCACGCGGGCTGCGGTTCGCAGCACGGCCTCGTGGTCGAAGTGCTGCCGATAAGCCACCGGCACCGCCGATAACCAAGGCACCAGTTCCAAGTCGATGCCCGCTGGCACGCCTTTGAGCAGGCTTTGAAACAGGTGGTGGTGGGTGTTGACCCAGCCCGGCATCAGCACACAGCCCGAGGCATCGAGGACGGTCTCACCCGGCTCAGGCTTGAGGCGGCCGATGGCTTCGATGCGCCGCCCACGCACGCGCACATCACCGCCGAGCGCGGCCACATCGCGCCGCGCAGCAGCGCCCTCCAGCCCAGTCCACAGCGCAGCTGCGCCCTGAATGAGCAGGCCAGAGGCCAGCATCAGTCCTGCCCGACTTCGCTGTCGTGCCAGCCGCCCAAGACCCAGCGCGTGATGAGTGCCAGCAACACAAACAGCAACACGCCCGTGACTGAAATGAGCACCAATGCTGCAAACATGCGCGGGATGTTGAGTTGGTAGCCCGACTGCAAGATTTGATAGGCCAGCCCCGTGCCCGTGCCGCCCGTTCCCGCCACGAACTCCGCCACCACAGCGCCGATGAGCGACAAGCCTGCAGAGATGCGCAGGCCGGCGAAGAAATAAGGCAAAGCGCTCGGGATGCGCAAGCGCCACAAGGTTTGAAGGCGGCTGGCGCGGTGCAGCTTGAAGAACGCGGCCAAGCCGGGGTTGACGCTGCGCAGGCCCAGCGTGGTGTTGGCGATCACAGGAAACAGGGCCACGATGGTCGCGCAGATGACCAGCGACACCGTGGGGTCCTTCACCCAAATGATGATGAGCGGCGCAATGGCCACGATGGGGGTGACCTGCAGCAACACCGCGTAGGGGAAAAACGCCGTCTCGATCCAGCGGCTTTGCACGAACAGAAAAGCAATGGTCGAGCCGATCAACACCGAGGCCACAAAAGCCAACAAGGTGATTTTGAGCGTCACCCACAAAGCAGAGAACAACAGCGCAGCGTCTTTGTCCAGCGTTTGTGCGATGAGCACTGGCGAGGGCACGAGAAATGCGGGCACCTTGGCCAGGGTCACCCACACCTGCCAGACCACCAGCAAGGTGCAAGCCACCAGCACGGGCAGCAGCACGCGCAGCAAGCGGGCGCGGCGCGCTTGAGCAGTGATCGGCGCGCTCACGAAAAGGCCTCTTCAGAGCTGGCACGCATGAGGCTGTCTTGCAGCGCGCGGGCGTGTTCTGCAAAGCGCTGGCTGACCCGGAACTCTGGGCTACGCGGCATGGGCTCGTCGATGTGGAACTGCTCCACCACGCGGCCGGGGCGGGCCGCCATCACCACCACGCGCTGCGACAAATACACCGCCTCGGCAATGGAGTGGGTGACGAACACCACGGTGAGCCCCTGGCGCTGCCACAGTGCCAGCAGGTCGTCATCGAGCCGGTTGCGCGTGATCTCGTCGAGTGCGCCGAAAGGCTCGTCCATGAGAAGGAGCCTGGGGCGCGTCACCAAACCGCGGGCAATGGACACGCGCATTTGCATGCCACCCGACAGCTCGCGCGGGCGCTGTTGCGCGAAGCGCGACAAGCCCACCAGGGCCAGCGCCTCTGCCACACGCGGGTCGGCTTCGGAGGCGGGCACGCCCGCCAACTCCAGCGGCAAGCGCACGTTGCGGTGCACCGTGGCCCAGGGCATGAGCGTGGCCTCCTGGAAAACAAAAGACAGCCCCAAGCTCGCGGCATCGCCCTCGCCTGCTGGCTTGCGCTGCAACAAGATGCGGCCATCGGTAGGCGGCAACAGGCCCGCCACCATCTTGAGCAAGGTGCTTTTGCCGCAGCCTGAGGGGCCCAGCAAAGTGAGGAACTCGCCCTGCGGCACCGACAGATCGACCGGCAGCAACGCGCGCGTGCCGTTGGGATAGGTCTGTTCTGCCGACAAGATGTCGATGGCGTTCGGAATATCAGGAGCGCTGGTCATGGGTTTCAAGAAGCGGCTGCAACGGGTAAGACTTGGGGGCCATCGCGCTGTGCTGCGGCTGGCCTAACGGTGGTGCGCTCGTACATCTCGGCGATGTGTTGCCCGGCTGTGACCGGGGCATAACGCGCTGGATGCTCTGCGCTGACGCAGCCCGGTAGAGCCGAGACTTGCGCGTGGTAGTCGATGTCAAAGAAATAGGCGATGGACCAGCGCTCGCGGCCGGGGGGCTGGGGCAGCACGCGATGCAGCGTGGAGCGCCAGCGATCATTGGTCCAGCGCGCCATCATGTCGCCCAGGTTCACGACGAAGCTGTCTGGCACGTAGGGCACATCTACCCAAGCCGGTCCATCAGCGCCGCGCTGGTGGCCAACAAGCTTCGGGTCAGGGTTGTTGTGTTGGCCGGGCTCGCCCAGCCACACCTGCAAGCCACCGGCCTCGTCTTGCGCCAAGAGCGTGATGCCACCCCAATCGGTGTGCGCGCCGCAGCCCACGGTGCCCGGCTGCATGTCGGCGAGGCTAGCCGGGCGGCTGGGGTAGTGCAGCAAGCGCAGCACCGGCATCGGGTCGCGCATGAAGGGCTCGAAGTGCTGCTGCTCCAAGCCCAAAGCCAAAGCCAGGTAGCCCATGAGCTGGTGGCCCAACTGACGCACCGCTGTCTCATAGGCGGTGGTGGCGTCCCTGAAGCCGGGCACGAGCGCCTCATCGGGCCATTGGTTAGGCCCCTGCTGCGGCACGCCCGCCATGACCAGCGGGTCTTGCGCTGCGCGGTCCACGCCCAGGTAAAAACTTTCCTTGAGATCGGGCGGCTGGGAAGGGTCGAGTCGCTGCCAGCCGACCGGGTCAAAGCCACGCTTGATGGGCGAGTGCTGGATGTGCCAGCGCGCTTTGTCAGCCTCGCTCAAACAGAAGAAAGTGCGCGCCCGGTCGAATGCCGCAGCGCGCACCGATGCTTCAACACCATGCCCGGTGATGATGAAAAACCCATGCGCCCGACAGATCTCGTCGAGCGCCAGCGCCAAGCGTTGCAAGGCACCGGGCTCGCCATGACGCGCTGCCCTCAGATCGATGACGGGCAGCGCTACAGGCATGGGGGCCGTTCAGTTCAGCCTCAGGGCAGAACCTTCAGGTCCTTGACGAACTGCGTCGTGTAGGTGGCTTTGAGGTCCACTTTGGGGTCGAGCAGCTTGTTGGCCACCATCATGTCGTAGGTGGCCTTCATGCGGGCGTCGGTCATGATGCCCACACCCATCGTGGCTGCGTCACCACCAAACACCATGCCGGTGGACTTGAGCAACGCGATGCCGACCGCGATCTTGTCGTCGGTCATGTTGGGGTTGTCTTTCTTGATGAGCGCATTGGCCGCTGCCGGGTTGCCCGTGAGGTATTTTTTCCAGCCCTCCATGGACGCTTTGACGAATGCAGCCACCGCTTTCGGGCGCTCTTTCACCGTTTTCTCCATGCACACGATGGTGGTGGAGTACGGAGGCCAGCCGTGGTCCGACAACAGCAAGGTGGTGGGCTTGAATTTCGCCGCCGTTTCAATGGCATAAGGCTCTGAGGACAGGTAGCCCTGCTGCACCACGTTCTTGTCAGCGATGAAGGGCTGGATGTTGAAGGTGTAGGGCTTGACCTGCGAGTCTGCGAAGCCGTACTTGGCCTTGAGCCAAGGCCAGTAGGTCGTCATGCCGGCGCTGGAAATCAGCAGGGTTTTGTCCTTCAGGTCTTCCATCTTCTTGACCACGTCCGGGTGGCCGATGAGCACCTGAGGGTCTTTCTGGAAGGAGGCCGCCACGGTCACGGCGTTGATGCCTTGCTCGCGCAGCTTCATGGTTTGCGTGTCGTAGCCCATGACGCACTCGGCTTGGCCTGCGGCCATGATCTGCACGATGTTCACCTGCGGGCCACCCATGCGGATGGTCACGTCCAGTCCAGCGGCCTTGTAGCTGCCATCGGCAAGCGCTTGATAGAAACCGCCATGCTCGGCCTGGGCGAACCAGTTGGTCATGTAGGTGAACTTTTCCTGGGCCAGGGCACCGCTGGCCATCGTGGCGGCTGCGGCCAAAGCCAAGGCGCTGCGGGCTGCGAATTTCAAGGACTTTTGCATGGGTTCTCCGGGGTGGGTGTAGGACCCCATGCGGTTTGCAACTGTTGTGCCAGCTGGTTTTCCAAGGGCGCGTTCCCAGGCTGGTGCGGGCTGTCCCATTTTGGTGCGGCGGGCGTCCAATGGCCAGCGGGCTGGGCCTGAAGCAGGCCCCGCGATTTCCCTCAGCGGCCGGGCAACACCAAGGTCGCCTCCACCTCTACCAACACCTCGTCAGTGGGCAGCATGCGCGAGACCTCGACCACGGTGGAGACCACCGGCTGTGCAAAGAACAAACCCCGCACACGGTTGTAAGCCGGGTAGTGACGCAGGTCGCGGAAGTACTGCACCAAGCGCACCACATCGGCCATGTCGCCGCCTGCCTCTTGGGCCAAGGCGCGGATGCGCGACAGCACGAACCAGCTTTGCGCCACGATGGGCGCCTCAAACACGTCCACCGACAACTGGCCGGTATCAAAGCCCAAGGTTCGTAGCTCGGCTCGGGCCTCAGGCGGCAGCTCGTCGTAGCGCTGCACCACGCGACCAGCAGCGGGGTCGACCGCGATCACGCCGCTCATGAACACCTGCTGCCCCACGCGGCGCCAAGCCGCGTAGTTGGCCAGCGGCTGGCCGGTGCTGGCCGCGGTGTCGGCTATGGCCTTGGTGCTGCTCTTTGCGCTGGTTTTCTTGGCATGGGGGCGTGAACTCATGGGCGTTCCTTCAAAGCGGCAACTTCAGCAGGGCCTGGCGCACACGCGCCAAAAAGGCCTCACGGTCTTGCTGGCTCACGTTGTTCATGCTGTGCATTTGCAGCCAGGTGCAACGGTAACGCTTGGCGAACAGCACGCCCAGGCCGCGCGTGAACAAGCGCTTGCCAGGGTTGCCAATGACTTGCAGCCACCACCAAGGTGCGCCGCCTGTGGTTACCACGGTCAGCGCGCGCACTTGGCGCAAGCCCGGCGCGGTGATGGCGCCTTTGCGCGCCGGCGGCAGGAAAGCCACACCCGGCAGCCAAACCCGCTCCAGCCAGCCCTTGAGCATGGCTGGCGGCCCGTAGTACCAAGTGGGGTAGACGAACACCAGGTGCTCGGCCCAGCGCAGCGCGTCCACGTGCGGCTGCACGCGCGCCTCGATGAAGCCGGGGTTGTCGAGGTAAGCCAAGCGCTCCTCGCGGTCCATGACGGGGTTGAAGCCGCAGGCGTACAGATCGAACACCCGCAATTCGTGGCCCGCCCCTGTGAGTGCTTCACAGGCGGTGCGAAACAAAGCGGCGTTGTAACTCTCGGGGTTGGGGTGCGCGTACACGACCAGGGTTTTCATGCGGCGTGCTTTGCAGGTTTTGGGCCACCGTGCGCTCAAACACCCAAGCGGTTGCGGGTTGGCTGCTCAGAGTTTGGCGTACTCGGGCCGCCAGCCGCGCGTCTTGCCGGGGTTCATGAGGCCGTGGGGGTCGGCCTCGCGCTTGAAGTCAATCTGCGCGGTGTCGATGGTCTTCATGCCGCCGTCTTCGATGGTGACGACGTGCCCGTCGAACACGGTCACACCGGCGGCTTCGATCTCGGCCTGAATCTCTCGCACCCGATCGGCGTCGAAATACGTCAGCAGCGGAATGGCGAACACGCCGTATTGGCCGTAAGCCAGCGAGAACTCGTGGTGCCACAGAATCTCAGGGCCGTAGTGCGCCATCAGCGAAAGGGCTTGGTCGACATCGAAAGGCTGCGGATAAGCGAGTTGCAAGTAGGTGTGCGCTTTGCTGCGCTTGAGCGCCATCAGCGTGGTGTGGTTGTAGGCGCACTCGTAGGCTGGCAGCAGCCCGGCTGAGGCCACTTGCGCATCGGTCATGGCCATGGAAATGCGCCCACCGTGCTGCGCGACCAAGCCTTCGAAAGCGGGCAAGGCCTGCGCAGCGCACAGCGCGAAGATGGCGTCTGCCGTGTCTGGAAACAGAGCGCCATAGCTGGGGTAGTAAGGCGCGAAATGCCGCTCCACCGAGGTGAGCAAGCGCAGCGGCAAGTCGGGCCGCATGGCCGCCACGCCAAAGCGCAAGGCCGCCTCGTAGCTGGGAAAAAGCGCAATGACATGCCGCCAATCTTCAGCCGGGGCCAGTGCCACGTCCAGCTCGGTGATGACGCCATTGGTGCCGTAGGCGTGGTGAACTTTCTGGATGTCTGCGCCATGCAGCTCAATGAGTCGGGGCTCTTCTTCGAGCGTCATCACCTGCACGCGGCGCACGTTGCCAGGGTCTTTGAGCACGCCGTGGCGAATGGAGCCGATGCCGCCAAAGCCGCCCGCGATGAAGCCGCCGATGCTCGCCTCGCTGAAGGTGGAAGGGAACATCAGAATTTCTTGGCCTGTGGCGCGTGCTGCGGTCTCCAGCGCTTCAATCAGGCAGCCGGTTTGCACCGTGGCGTAGCCCTGGTGTACCTGCACCGAGCGCAAGCCCAGCAGCTCAATGACCACGCCGCCTTCCATGGGCGTGCATTGGCCGTAGTTGCCCGTGCCGCCGCCGCGCAGCGTCACGGGCAATCGCAGGCGCGCACAGGCAGCGGCCACGGTGCGCAGCTCGTCCACGTTGGCCGGCGTCACCAGCAGCTCGGCGCATTTGTCGGCCAGCAGCTCGGTGAGGATGGGGCTGTACCAGTGGTAGTCCACAGACTTGGCGCGCAGCAAGGCCGGGTCGTCGCGCCAAGAAACATGGGCTGCGTCGAGCAGCTGGCGCAGCACCTGCAAGCGCTCGGCGCGGGGCGCTTCGCGAGCGGCGGCGGGAGTCATGCAATTCCTTCCTCGGGCTGCAACACGCCAGCCACATAAACCCGGCGATGGCGCCCTTGGGGCGACAGCAAAGTAAAAGTGTCGGCCAGCGGCAGGTGCATCAGATCAGCTGGGCAGCCGGGTGCTATTGCGCCGTCCCACGCCAGACCCATGGCACGCGCTGGTGCCGTGGTGATGGCACCCAGCCAGTCCAGGACCGGGGCCAAGTGCGCCATTTGCGCGCCCAGGCCGAAAGTTTCCAACAGGTCGTAGCTGCCGTAGGGGTAGAAGCTGTCGGCCACGTTGTCGGTGGCGATGCTGGTCGACACGCCAGCAGCACGCGCTTCGCGCAGCCGGGTGATGCCGCGCTCGACGGGTGTGGTCTGCCAACTGCCCTGCAGATACAGGTTGGTGCTGGGCAACGCCACGAGGTGAATGCCCGCTTGCGCGCACAGGGCCAGCGTTCGCTCGGCCTGTGCCTGGGGCTGCACCGACAGCGAGCAGGCGTGGCCGCAAGTGACGCGCCCTTGCAGGCCGTGGGCGATGGTGAGCTGCGCCACGTGCAGCAACCCGCAGGCGTCCACATCGAGGCCTTCATCGACGTGCAAATCCATGGCCAAACCATGCCTTGCAGCCAAGGCGAAAACCCGCTCGAGGCGCGCTTGCAGGTCGGGGTTGCGGTAGATAAAGCAGCCCAAAAGAGCCGGGCCAATGGTTTGAGCATCTCCGTGCGCTGCGTTGAAAGCAGCCAGGGTCTGGGCGATGCCCTGAGCCACGGCAGCGTCATCGAAGACATCCAGTGGCGTGAGCGAGACGCACTGCAGCGCCAAACGGCCGCGCCACTCGGCCAGCAACTCTGCGAACACAGCCAACGACAAAGGCTGCTGGCCCTCTACCCAGTCGAGGTGCGTGCGCAGTGCGCGGGTACCCGATTGATAGGCGTCCGACAAGGCGCGCTGCATCCGGGACCGCAGGTCGGCCTTGGTCCAACCCTGGCGGTGCTGGGCCATGCGGGAAATGGCTGCAAACAAGTCACCATCGGCTGGACCGGCTTGGGCCACGGTGTAGGACTTGTCCAAGTGAACGTGCAAGTCCACCAAGCGCGGCAGCAGCAGGCCTTGCGGCGGGCCGGGCACAGCGAAGACCTCGCTGACGCGGCCCTGCTGCAGCCACAAATCGAAGGCCTGTGCGGGTGGGCCTTCCACGCCTGACCCTCTTAGAACGGGCGGCAGGCACACCGCCTGCAAGATCACGCGTTGGCCGCTGCTCACGGCAGTACCAAACGGGCCTGCGGGTTCAACGTGGACAGCGGCACTTGCGCGACTTCGCGCAGCAGCTGCGCCAACTGCAAGCCCGCCGCTTCGACCACGGCGTGCCCTTTGTCTGCGGTGGCCAGGGTGGCGTTGCCCGCTGCACCGAGTGCGTTGTAGTCCTGCATTTGCCAGCCCAGCTTGGCGCTTGCGCCATTGCCCAATATGGGGAAGCGCTCGGCCCGGTCTTGCGCAGTGGAGCGGAAATCACGCGCCTGGGTCATATCCACGAATTGCGGGCGCAGCGTCAGCATCATGGAGGTTTCCATGTCACCGGCATGAATGCCGAAGCGGTGCTCTTCTGGCGTGAACTGGCCGTTGACCGCGTCGCCCAGCGGCAGCGTGAACCAGTTGCTGGAAAACACCAGCAGGCCGTGGCGCACGCGGAGGTCACGCGCGACGATGTCCATCACGCTGACCTGGCCGCCGTGGCTGTTGAGCAGCAGCAGCCGCTTGAAACCAGCACGCGCCACGCATTCACCCAATTCGCACCACAAGCGCATGAGCGTTTCAGCCGACAAGCTGAGCGTGCCCGGAAAAGCGATGTGTTCGTTGCTTTTTCCGACCGCCTGTGTCGGCAAAAAAAGCACCGCTTGCTCGACCTGCGGCGACCCCAGGTGCGGCAGCGCCGCGGCAATCACACCGTCCACCAAGGTGGTGTCCACGCTCACCGGCAGGTGCGGGCCATGCTGCTCGATGGCCGCAACAGGCAGCACCGCCACGGCGCTGTCTTGTTGGCCACTGGCGCTCAAGCGCGCGAAATCGCGGCTGGACCAATCGGCCCAAAAGTGGGACGGGGGTGAAAAAGCCTGCTGTGGGGAGGTGTTGTCTGTCATCGGGGGGATTATTAGGTGCTGGTGAACAATGCAGCATGAACCGCGCCAGCACCAGCAGGGCGCAGGAACTCCGGCCTCGCGGCACGCTCCCATCGGTTCATGAGCCCCCATTCGCTTCCCGCGCAGCACCACGCACCAACCCCGGCCACAACACCGCTTGCCATGCCCGTTCCACCTGTCAGACCCAGACCTGTCAGACCTATGCCAAGCAGCGCCCACTGGATGAAGCCCCTCCTGAGGCTCGTGCTGTGGGCGCTGACTCTGTTGGTCATCACGACTTCGGGCGGCCCTGCTTGGGCGCAGGGCAGCAGCGCAGGTCCCACGGTCACCACGCCGCGCGTTCAGGCCGAACTGCTGGCTCATGCGCCGCAGGGCGTGCAAGTGGGCCAGCCTTTGTGGCTGGGCTTGCGCATCACGCACCAACCCGAATGGCACACCTACTGGAAGAACCCCGGCGACTCCGGGCTGCCCACGCAGTTGCAGTGGAATTTGCCAGCGGGCTTGGACGTCGGCGAGATCGCCTGGCCCACGCCCAAGAAAATTCCCATCGGCAACCTCGCCAACTACGGGTTTGAAGGCACGGTGCTGCTGCCGGTGCCCGTGACGGTGACGCCGGCCTTTCGGCCCAGCTCCGTGCTGGGTGCGGGGCAGATGGATATTCGCCTGCGTGCCACTTGGTTGGTCTGTCGCACCGAGTGCATTCCTGAGGAGGGCGAGTTCCGCCTGCAAGTGCCGGTGCAAAGCTCTACCGCCTTGCACCAAAGCGCCTTTGAGGCGGCTTGGGCGGCGCAGCCGCAAGACTTGCCGGCGGCCCAGGGCAGCGTGGTTCCGGTCGTGGCTTCAAGCCAGACACAGGCCTTGATGCGTTTGAATGTGCAGGGCCTGCCCGCCAGCGTCCAGGGCCAAACGCTGCGTTTCTTTCCAGAGCAGGCCGAGTTGATTGAAACCGCAGCCGCATGGAAGCAGGCTTGGGACGGCAGCACCTGGACAGCGGAAGTGCCTTTGGCGCGCTTTCGCAGCATCAGCCCGCAGCAAGTGCCCGTGGTTCTGGCGCTCGAATCTCCGGGGCAGACGGGCCTGCCCCAGGCGTGGCGACTCGAGCTTCCGGTGCAAGGCACCTGGCCCCCTGTGGTGGTGGCGACGACTGGCGTGTCGCCCGCGCTGGAACAGGCCCTGGCCCGGCAAAGCGCGGCTTTCGGCGCGCAAGCCGGCAGTTCCTGGGGCTGGTGGACGGCCCTGGCCGCCGCCGTGCTGGGCGGGCTCATTCTGAATCTCATGCCCTGTGTTTTTCCAGTGTTGGCCATCAAGCTGTTGGCGCTGAGCCAGCCCTTGAGCACCCGAGAGCGACAAGCCCACGGCCTGGCGTTCACGGGCGGCGTGCTTCTGGCCATGCTGGCGCTGGGCGGCGCCTTGATGGGTTTGCGATCTGCAGGCGAACAACTGGGTTGGGGCTTTCAGCTGCAGTCACCTGCCGTGGTGGCTGCCTTGGCTGTGCTGTTCACCCTGATCGGACTGAATCTGGCGGGCTTGTTTGAAGTGGGTGCGGTGATGCCCGCTGGCTGGGCTGGCACGCGCTTGCGCCACCCGCTGCTCGACCAGGGCCTGTCGGGTGTGCTGGCGGTGGCGGTGGCATCGCCTTGCACAGCGCCTTTCATGGGCGCAGCGCTGGGCTTGGCCTTGACCTTGCCGGCGGTGCAGGGCCTGTCCATTTTCGCGGCCTTGGGGCTCGGCATGGCCTTGCCCTACCTGCTGGTGAGCGCGGTGCCCTCTTTGGCGCATGCGCTGCCACGCCCGGGCCCCTGGATGGCGGTGTTTCGCCGGGCCATGGCTTTCCCGGTGTTGGCTACGGTCGTCTGGCTGCTGTGGGTGCTGGGCCAGCAAAGCGGCATCGACGGTGCGGCGGCCTTGCTGCTGCTGCTGCTTTTTTTGGCTGCGCTGTTGTGGAGTGTGGGCCTGCAGGGGCGCAGCCGCTGGGTGATGGGTGGCGCCAGCGCGCTGCTGTTGCTGGGTTTGTTGCTGAGCCTCGGGCCGCGGGTGGTGGCACCCTTGCCCGCTGATGCAACGGCTTCGTCAGCGAGCTCGTCCCAAAGCCAGTGGCGCACCTGGAGTGCGCAAGCCGTGGCGCAAGAGCTTCAGGCGGGCCGGCGGGTGTTTGTCGATTTCACGGCGGCCTGGTGTGTCACTTGCCAAGTGAACAAACAAACCACCTTGACCAACGAAGCCCTGCTGAACGACTTTGCGCAGGCCGACGTGAGCCTGATGCGCGCCGACTGGACCCGCCGCGACCCCGCCATCACCGCGGCTTTGGCGCAGTTGGGCCGCAGCGGCGTGCCGGTGTACGTGCTGTACGCGCCAGGCCAGGCGCCGCTGCTGCTGTCGGAATTGATTTCAGTTGCTGAAGTTCGCGCTGCTCTGGAGCGCACCCGCTGAGCCTCGGGCGGGAGCGCCCCACCAGGCTTTGCTCGCAGGCCTCAGTCACAATCTGGGGCATGAGCAATTTGGCAATCACACCCCCCCACGCGACCTCGCAGGCCCAGCCAGCAGGCCCTGCCGACAAAGGCTACGCAGCGCTGCGCAACGACAGCTTCATCAAGGCTTGCTGGCGTCAAGCCACCGACCACACACCCATGTGGTTGATGCGCCAAGCCGGGCGCTACCTGCCCGAGTACTGCGCCACCCGTGCCAAGGCCGGCAGTTTCATGGGCTTGGCGACCAATGTGGACTTCGCCACCGAAGTCACGCTGCAACCGCTGGAGCGTTACGCCCTGGATGCGGCCATTTTGTTCTCCGACATCCTGACCGTGCCCGACGCCATGGGCCTGGGCTTGAGCTTTGCGCAGGGCGAGGGGCCGAAGTTCGCTACGCCGGTGCGCGACGAAGCCGCCGTGGCCGCGCTGGCCGTGCCGGACATGGCCAAACTGCAATACGTGTTCGATGCGGTCAGCTCGATTCGCCGGGCCTTGCAAGGCCGCGTACCCCTGATCGGTTTTTCTGGCAGCCCCTGGACGCTGGCCTGCTACATGGTGGAAGGCGGCGGCAGCGACGACTACCGCTTGGTGAAGTCCATGCTCTACAGCCGCCCAGACCTCATGCACCGCATGTTGGCCATCAATGCGGACTCGGTGGCCGCCTACCTCAACGCCCAGATCGAAGCCGGTGCGCAGGCCGTGATGGTGTTCGACAGTTGGGGCGGCGTGCTGGCAGACGGCGCGTTCCAGCGCTTCAGCCTGGCCTACACGCAGCGCGTGCTGGCGCAGTTGCACCGCAGCCATGCGGGTGTCGACATTCCTCGCCTGGTGTTCACCAAAGGCGGTGGCCTGTGGCTGGAGGAAATGGCCCAGCTCGACTGCGAAGTTCTGGGGCTGGACTGGACTGTGAACCTGGGCCAAGCCCGGGCCCGCGTGGGCGGCAGCGTGGGCGACACCAGCCGCTGGGCCAAAGCCTTGCAGGGCAACCTCGACCCCAACGTGCTGTTCGCACCGCCAGCGCAAATTGACGCCGAAGTGGCCAGGCTGCTGGAGAGTTTTGGCCCGGTGCACACCGATCCGCACCTGAGCGGCCCCACCCACATCTTCAATCTGGGCCACGGTATCAGCCAGTTCACACCACCTGAGCATGTCAGCGCGCTGGTCGAGTCGGTGCACCTGCATTCGCGCAGATTGCGGCAACGCGTTTGAGGCTTGGAAACCTCCCGCGGGGCTTTGTCAAGTAGAAAATTTACTGAGGGCGCTTGACTTATGCACAAAAGTTGTGCCGTCCGGCTCTGAACAATCCAAAGGCTGTCTTGCGCTACCAGCATTTCGCTAGCAGCTGCAAGCCTTTGATTCATATACGTTTATTAGGCTTGCTGATTTTGCGGGCAATTTCAGTAGAGCCTTGATTTTCAAGGCCTTGTTGGCGGCGAAAGCCATCTTTCAACAAAGTTATCCACAGAAAATCTGAATGGCTTAGAAACGCCAGACGAATCAAGGACTTACGCGATTGATTGAAAGCTTCACCGCAGACAACACCGCCAGCGATGGCTTTGTCGTGCCGGTGTTGGTGCCCTTGCCAGCACACAGTCGCCTGCACGGTGCGCTCAGCTATAGAAGTGCGTCCCCACTGACACCGGGCACGTTGGTGCGGGTACCGCTGGGCAAACGCGACACCTTGGGCGTGGTCTGGGACCCACCCCACCCGGGCCATGATCAACCGGCCCCGTCAACCTTGCGCTCGGTGGGTGCGGTGCTCTCGCAGTTGGCGCCGCTCGACGCTGGTTGGCGTGCCTTGGTGGACTTTGCCGCTGCTTACTACCAGCGTGCCAGCGGCGAAGTGGCCTTGGCAGCGCTGCCGCCGCAGCTGCGCCAGCTCGGCGACCTGCAACTGACACGCAAGCTGAACCGGCTGGTCAAGTTGGCGCCAGAGCAGCCAGCCAACGAAGCCACCAACGCAGCCCTGCCCGGCGGCCCGGCGTTGACGCCAGAGCAGGCGAGCGCCCTCGAACAAATGGGCAACAGCCCTGGGCCACATCTCTTGTTTGGCAGCACGGGCAGTGGCAAGACCGAGGTTTATCTGCGCGCGGTGATCGACACCCTGGCCGCCGACCCTGGCGCGCAGGCGCTGGTGCTGGTGCCAGAGATCAACCTCACCCCGCAGTTGCAGCGCCGTTTCACCGAACGCCTGCAACCCTGGCTGGGCCCGGGCTCGGTGGTCTCGCTGCACAGCGGCATGACGCCAGCCCAACGTCTGAACGCCTGGCTGGCCGCGCACCAGGGTCGTGCGCGCGTCGTTCTCGGTACACGCGTGGCCGTGTTTGCCTCCATGCCAAGGCTGAGGCTGATCGTGGTCGATGAAGAACACGATCCCAGCTACAAACAGCAAGAGGGCGCGCGCTATTCCGCGCGTGACCTGGCCGTGCTGCGCGGGCACCAGTTGTGCGCCTTGGCGCAAGGCCGCTCGGGCACAGCGCAGGCAGATTCGCACAAGCCGCTCAACCCGGCTTGCCGCGTGCTGCTGGGTTCTGCCACGCCCTCATTGGAGACGTGGCACCACAGCCGACCCGAGGGGCGTTACCAGCGGCTGCACATGCCGCTGCGTGTGGGCGCCGATGGCCCGACACGCGGTTTGCCCGAGGTTCGCCTGATCGACATGGCCGCCCAGCCACGCGGCACGGTGCTGGCACCTGAGTTGCTGCAAGCCATCGGCACGTGCGTCGCCCAGGGGCGCCAAGCATTGGTGTTCTTGAACCGGCGCGGCTACGCGCCGGTGCTGACCTGCTCCGACTGCGGCTGGAAAAGCGAGTGCCCGCATTGCAGCGCTTACCGCGTATTCCACAAGATCGACCGCACGCTGCGCTGCCACCACTGCGGCTTCACCCAAGCCGTGCCCCGCGCCTGTCCCAGCTGCGGCAACCAAGACATCCGCACTTTGGGCCGCGGCACCGAGCAACTGCAAGAGCAGCTCGATGCGCTCTTGGCACCCATCAGCCGACCTGGCGGCGGGGCGTTGCGTGTGGCGCGCATCGACGCCGACACCACGCGAGCGCAGGGCGCGCTCGAGCAGCAACTCGCGCAGATGCACAGCGGCGAGGTGGACGTGCTGGTCGGCACGCAGATGATCGCCAAGGGCCACGACTTCCGCCACGTCGGGCTGGTGGCCGCCGTCAACCCCGATGCGGGTTTGTTTTCCAGCGACTTTCGCGCGCCAGAGCGTTTGTTTGCGCTGTTGATGCAAGCAGCGGGGCGTGCCGGGCGACAAACGGCATCGCCAGACGAGCCAGCGCAGGTCTTGGTGCAAACCGCCTTCCCGCGCCACCCGCTGTTTGCTGCTTTGCGGCAGCACGACTACCCGCGTTTTGCCCAAGCGCAGCTGCTGGAGCGTCAGCAAGCCAGTCTGCCGCCTTTTTCTCACCAAGCCTTGTTGCGAGCAGAAGGCCGCAGCCAAGAGGTGGCGCAGGTTTTTCTGCGCATGGCCAGCGCCGCTGCTGCCGAGTTGCCCCATGCAGCCGAAGTCACGCGCTACCCGGCGGTGCCCATGGCCTTGCAGCGTGTGGCGCAGGTCGAGCGTGCGCAGTTGCTGCTGGAGTCTTCATCGCGCCTGGCGCTGCAGGGCTTTCTGAGCGCTTGGCACAACACCCTCACGGAACTGGCGCATCACCCCGACTGCGCTGGCCTCTTGCGCTGGGCGCTGGACGTGGACCCGCTGGCGATCTGAGCAACTTCACCCCGCCGGGCGCAGCAGCGCGACCGCGCCTGAGAACGTGAAGAAAGCTGCCGCAGTTGACACCAAGATGATGCGGGCAATGCGGCCGTTGTCAGCGCCGAAGCGCTCGGCCAGCAGCGACACGTTGCTGGCGCTGGGTAGCGCAGCTGCCAAAACCATCACCAGCAACGCAGACCGCTCCAGCGGCAAACCCATGGCCGTGAGCGAGCCACCCACCAACAAAACCAGCAGTGGGTGCAACAACAACTTGAACAAAGCCACGGGCACGTCGTCGCGCCAAGGGATGGCGTGTGGCGGTGCCGTGAAGCCGCGCGCTGCTGCGTCGGATGCGCTCATGAAAACGGCCGTGTCTGCTGCCAAGCTGGCTGCGTCGGTTGGCACGCCAAGGCTTGCCGGGGAGCGTGCCACCATTTGCGAGCGCGCCAACACAGCGCCGATGGTGAACAGCGCCACCGGCGACGCAGCATCGGCCAGCAAGCCCACGGTCTTGCCAATGGGCGTGGGTAAAACAAAGCCGACGGTCGAGGCCAAAGCGCCCAACAAAATGGCCCAGGGCATGGGGTTGGTCAGCACGCCCTTCAAAGCCTTGAGCGCCGCTTGCCGCACCGGCGATGCAGTGCCACCGCCCGAGGCGGGCTGCACATCGAGGCGCGACAGCGCGATGCACAGCGAGGTGGTGATGACCATGTCCACCAGCATGGTGCCGATGATGGGGCCGGCCGCTGCGGGCCCCAACAGCGCCACCAGAAGCGGCACGCCCATGAAACCGGTGTTGGGAAATGCAGCCACCAATGCCCCGAAGGCCGCGTCGTTCCAGCGAATGCGCTCGTTGAGGCTCACCGCCACGGCGAAGGCCACCATGACCACTGCGCACACCGTCCAGGTGGCGATGACCGTCACGTCCAGCAGTTGTGCGATGGGCGTGCTGGCGCCAAAGCGGTAGAGCAGACAAGGCAGTGCGAAGAACAGCACGAAACCGTTCAGCCCTGCAATAGCCTCTAGCGGCAGCAAGCGCCCGCGTGCTGCGAGGTAGCCGCACAGCACCAGGGCAAAAAACGGAAGGGTGACGAGCAAGATGTCGAGCACAGCGCTTTGAATTGTGGCAGCGCACCCCGAGAGCGGGCTGACGCGCCACCAACAAGGCATCCAGCAACAGCCGCTGGGTATCATCCCGCGCCCCATGAACCTGCACCGCCCATGACCGACCTGCTCGCAGGCTTGAACCCAGCTCAGCAAGAAGCGGTGCTGCACGTGGGCGGGCCCTGTCTGGTGTTGGCGGGTGCGGGATCGGGCAAAACGCGCGTCATCACGCACAAGATCGGTCGGCTCATTCAAGCCGGCTTGGCCGCAGAGCGCATTGCAGCGATCACCTTCACCAATAAGGCAGCCACCGAGATGCGCGAGCGAGCGCGCAAGCTGATTGGCAAGCCAGCAGGGCAAGTGCTGATTTGCACCTTCCATGCTTTAGGCGTGCGCATGCTGCGCCAAGACGGCGAGGCGCTGGGCTTGAAGCCCAATTTCTCCATCCTCGACACCGACGACGTCACCAGCATCTTGAAAGACGCTGGCGGCAGCACCGATGCAGCCACTGCACGGCAGTGGCAGTGGGCCATCAGCCTGTGGAAGAACATGGGTTTGAACGCGGCCCAAGCCGAGGCTCAGGCGCGCGACGACAGCGAGCGGCAAACGGCACGCATCATGGCGCGTTACGAAGAACGCCTGAGCGCCTATCAAAGCGTCGACTTCGACGACCTGATCGGTCTACCGCTCAAGCTCTTGCGCGAACACGCCGAGGTGCGCGAGCGCTGGCAGGCGGGCTTGGGCCATGTGCTGGTGGACGAGTACCAAGACACCAACGCCACGCAGTACGAGGTGCTCAAACTGCTGGTCGGCCACCCGAGCGATGGACGCGGGCGCTTCACCACCGTGGGCGACGATGACCAATCCATCTACGGCTGGCGCGGTGCCACGCTGGACAACTTGAAGCGCTTGCCGCAAGACTTCCCCAGCCTCAAAGTGGTGAAGCTCGAGCAGAACTACCGCTCGACCGGTGCCATCTTGGCCGCTGCCAACAACGTCATCGGCCCCAACCCCAAGCTGTTTCCAAAAAAGCTTTGGAGCGCCATGGGCGACGGCGAGCCGGTGCGTGTGAGCGACGCAGACCATGAAGAGCACGAAGCCAATCGCGTGGTGGCGCGCATCCAGTCGCTGCGTGCAGCAGAAGTGGGCAGCGGCCCGGCAACGCAACACCGCGAGCTGCGCGACTTTGCCGTGCTCTACCGCGCCAACCACCAGGCGCGCGTGCTTGAGCAAGCGCTGCGCAAGGCACAAATTCCCTACAAGGTGTCGGGCGGCCAGAGCTTTTTTGACCGAGCAGAAATTCGTGACTTGTGCGCCTGGTTGCGGCTGTGGGTCAATAACGACGACGACCCCGCGTTCTTGCGCGCCGTGACCACGCCCAAGCGCGGCATCGGCCACCAAACCTTGCAACAGCTGGGCACCTTTGCCAGCCGCTACAAGCTGAGCTTGTTCGAGGCCTTGTTCTCCAACAGCTTGTCCAGCGCGCTCAGTGCCCGAGCGGTGGCTGGCCTGCACGAGTTTGGCCGCAGCATCAACGACTTGGCTTACCGAGCGCGCCACACCCAGGGCGCAGAGGATGCGCGGGTGTTTCTGGCCGACTGGCTCAAAGACATCGGCTACGAGCGCCACCTCTACGACGGCGAAGACAACGAGCGCGCAGCCGCCACGCGCTGGACACACGTGCAAGAGTTTTGCGATTGGATGGCCGGGCGCTGCGGCGGCGAGATCGACGACGCGGCTGGCGTTCAAATGGCCAGCGAGCGCAAGAACTTGTTGGAGGTGGCGCAAAGCATCGCGCTGCTGTCCACTTTGAACGAACGCGAGAAGGACCAAAACGTGGTGACGCTGTCCACACTGCATGCAGCCAAAGGCCTGGAGTGGCCGCACGTCATGCTGGTGGGCGTGACCGAAGGGCTGCTGCCCTTTCGCATGGACGAAGACGCCACTGCCAGCAGCGCCCAAGCCCGCGAAGCGGCCAGCGAATCGCTGGCGCTGCGCCTGCAGGAAGAACGGCGGTTGATGTATGTCGGCATCACACGCGCGCAGCACACACTGCAGGTGAGCTGGACGCGCAAGAGAAAAAAGGGCCGCGACATGATCTCCGCACAACCCAGCCGCTTCATCGCAGAGATGGCGCTGGATGCGGCGACCATCAAAGAAGACCCGCGCGAAAAGCTCAAGGCCTTGCGCGCCGAATTTGCCCGCAAAGCTGAAACCAGCGCGGCACAGCGTGCCAAGGCGGACCCACATGGATGAGGCAACCAGCCAGCAGGCTGTCCAGCGTGTGGCGCCGCTGCTGGCCCCCTCGGCAACGCCGGGCAGCGCAGCTCCGTGCGCCGCACCAGCCAACACCGGCTTTATGGGCTGGCCAGTCGAGCTTGCAGCGCCCGATCGCGCCCGCGCCGCCGATGTAGCCCTGGTCGGCATCCCCTTGAGCGAGCCCTATAGCGGACAAGCCGATCCCAACGACCAAGCCAAGGCACCGGACGCCATTCGCGCGCAGTCGCACCAAATCTGGGACGGGCCAGAGCACTGGGACTTTGATTTGGGTGCCACCTGGTCCGAGTGTTTGCCGCCACGCTGCTGGGACTTGGGTAACTGGCTGCCAGCAACGCAGCGCAGCGGACCGGGGTTCTCTCGCTTTTTGCAGGAGGCAGCCAGCGCCATGGGCGAGTTGTTTGCGGCAGGAACACAGGTGCTGGTTCTTGGCGGCGACCACGGTGCGAGCATTCCCGTGCTGATGGGCCTGCAAGGCTTGGCAAGGCCTGTTCATGTGCTGCACATCGACGCCCACCTCGACTGGCGCGACGAGGTGGGCGGTGTTCGTCATGGCTACAGCAGCCCACTCAGACGCGCCAGCGAAATGCCTTGGATCAGCGGCATGACGCAGATCGGACTGCGCGGCACCGGCAGCGCGCGGCGTGCCGAGTGGGAGGCTGCGCAAGCATGGGGCTCGCACTGCTTGAGCGCCCGGCAAGTCCACGCGAGCGGCATGCAGGCGGTCATCGACGCACTTCCAGAAGCGACAGACTTCTACATCACCATAGACGCCGACGGCCTCGACCCCTCGTTGATGCCCGCTGTCATGGCGCCAGCGCCGGGCGGCTTGCGTTTCGAGCAAGTGGCCGCGCTGATCGCAGGCGCGGGCCAACGCGGGCGCATCGTGGGAATGGACGTGGTGGAAGTGGCCCCGACTTACGACTTGGCCAACCAACAAACCTGCATCACGGCTGGGCGTTTGCTGCTGCAGGCCTTAGCCGCCACCTGGGGCCCGGGTGTGCAGCAGCAGCGGCCTCAGCGCTCCCCAAAGGATTGAGCCAGGGTTTTGGTGATGGGCTTGGTGAGGTAAGACAACACGCTGCGCTCCATGGCCTTGATGTCCACGCTGGCCGTCATGCCGGGACGAACCTGAATGCCCTGGGCTTGGTCTTTGAACTCCGCCTCGCGGATGCGGATGTGGACGCGGTAGTAACTGCTGCGGCCTTGCGCGGTTTCTTCGGTCAAGGTGTCTGGACTGATGTAGCTGACCTCGCCGTTCATGGCACCGAAGATGGAGAAGTCATACGCGTCGAGTTTGACGTTGGCGCTTTGACCGACCTGCACAAAGGCGATGTCGGCTGGGCTGATGCGCGCTTCGGCAACCAAGTCGCCGCCGGTCGGCAAAATTTCCATCACGGTCTCGCCAGGGCGCACCACACCGCCTACGGTGGGCAAGCGCACGTTGTTGACGATGCCGTCGGCTGGGGCGTGCAATTCGGTTTGCGCCAGCAACTGGCTGCGGTCGCGCATTTGCTCGCTTTGCGTGTTCAGCTCTTCCTGGGCGCGGGTCATCTCGGCTTGGGCGTCTTGGAAGTAGCGGTTGCGTTTGTTGGTGATCTGCGCTTCCAGGTCAGCCACGACACGTTGTAAGCGCAGCACCTCCGAGCGGCTCACATCGCCCGATGATTCGAGCTGCTGCACCATGCGCCACTCGGCCTGTGCCAGCACCAGCATGCGCTGCAGCGCCGCCACCTCTTGGTCGATGGCGGTGCGCCGCTTCTGAAACAGCACTGTCTGGTTGCGGATGTAGTCGGCCCAGGGCAACAGGTCAGGCGCAAACTTCAGCTCGGTGCCATAGACCTCGGCCTGCAGGCGCGTGAGCGTGATGCGCAGCGCCGCCATCTTGGCTTCTGTGTCGTCCACCGCCGCTTGGGCGCGGGCACGCCCCAAAGTGACCAGCAATTGCCCGGCGCGGACCGTGTCGCCTTCCCGCACATGCAGCGCCGTGACCACGCCGCCATCGGCGCTTTGCACCACCTGCGTGCGGGCTGCAGCAATGATTTGCGCCTGGGCCCGCGTCACCTGATCGATGCGAGAAGGTCTGGGAGCTGTCGCGCTTTGCGGCGGTCGATTTGGATTCGGCTCAGGGGCACGCCTTGGGTGCGTTCTCTTCGCCCGTCGCAGTCGAGTTGCTGCAGCAAGCCATCCGCAGCGCCAGCGACCAAGGCGCCGAGCGGCTGATCACGGTGTCCCCCGTGGGAGTCGAGCGATTGCTGCGCCGAGCAGGCTTCAAGGCGCACCGGGCTGCACCGCCCGTGCTGGTAGACCAAGCGCCACTGTTTGCCTGCTGGATCGAATGCACATGAGTCTCGCTGACAACCAGCTCCAGATCGAGGTGGGAATCAACAGGCCCTCGAAAACCACACGTGACGGTCCAGACGGGACGCGCCTGCCCGGCTTGGATGCGCACTATCAGTACGTAGCCGCTCTCTTTCAAGCCTTGTCGGTCCCGGCGCGGGTCAAGCTGATCCTGCAGCTACACCAAGGCGAGCAACGCGCAAGCGATTTGGCGCAAGCTGCACGCACGTCGCCATCCAACGTGTCACAGCACCTGGCGCTGCTTTTGAGCCTGGGCTTCGTGCACCGAAGGCGCTGTGGACAGCAGGTGTTCTATCGCCTGAGCCGACGCTACTGGGGCGAACTGCTGGCTGAACTGTGCGCCACAGCCCCCGACGTGAGAGCGGTACCCAATGAAGCGCTGCTGTCTTTTTCGCGCGAGGCAAAACCCCAAGACCAAAGCGCCTGAGACGGCATGGGTACAACCAACAACCAGTGCTCCAGCACCGCCAGCGACAGCATGGTGGCTGCAAATGTCAACCCGACAGCCACGTGGCTGCTCATGTCAGCTTGACCCACGGCCTGCCACAACCAGACAGCAGCCACCGTGGACAAGGTAACCGAGAACGGAAACAGAAGGTTCATGGGCCGCTGGGTGAAGTAGGTTTGAAGGTACTTCAAATGCGGCGGCAAAAACTGTTCGTTCAAGTTGCGCACACCCAGAAACACGTTGAGTTTGGCGCTTTGGCGCATGACCCACAGCACCAGGTAGGTCCACCAGCCGGTCTGGTTGGGCGAGTCGCCCAGCGTGAGCCACACCCCCGCTGCCAGCACGACCAGCGCGAGCTCGTGGTGAGCGACCGCCATGAAAGCATGCCCCGCACGGCGCCAGCCCTTGGCGAGCGGCGGGCATTCGGTTTTACGCGGGCCTGTCACGTAGCCCAGCAAAAAAGCCACCTCTTGCCAACCCCAGATCAAGACCGCGCAGGTGAAGGCGCAATAAGCACCGGCCACCGTCGTCAGGTCTCGGCTGGTGGCCAGGCCCACGAAAGCCAGCACCAGCACCACGCTGCTGCCCAAAAACGTCCACTTGAAGGTGCGCTGCGGCAGGCCGTCCAGATACAGGATCAGGCCTGTGCTGAACCACCAGATGAACAGGCAGAACAGCACCGGCAGGACATAGGCCCACATCGCCAATCCTTTACCAGGTGGGCGCCATGCGCACTTGAACCGGTAACTCGTTGGATTTGGTGGGCAAGAGGTACAAGCGCGCGTAGGTGACGGCGGCCAAAGCCGCCCAGCCACCCCGCTTGAGCATGCCCATCACGCCGCCTTGGGCCTTGGCGCGCTCCATGCCTTGCGCGCACTCGAACAAGCGGTGCAAGCCAGCGCGGAAGCTCGGATGGTCGGTGTCGAGCATGACCGGGAACACTTGTTTGCTGATCTCGGTGGTGATGCGAAACACCTCGAAGTCGTAAGCGGTGGACTCAAAGCCCATGGCCTCGTGCAACTGCGGGCGGGTGTGGTCGCGCACATACATGGTGGCGTAGACGGCCAGCAGGAAAAAGCGAATCCACAGCTTGTTGCCACCGCGCAGCAGGTGCGGGTTGGCGCGCAGGATGAGTGCGAAGGACTCACCGTGGCGGTACTCGTCGTTGCACCAACGCTCGAACCAGCGAAAGATGGGGTGAAAGCGCAACTCGGGGTGCCGCTCGAGCTGGCGGAAGATGGTGATGTAGCGCGCGTAGCCAATCTTCTCGGACAGGTACACCGCGTAGAAGATGTACTTGGGCTTGAAGTAGGTGTAGGCCTTGGTGCGCTTCAAGCCACCCAAGTCCACGCCCAGGCCATAGTCGCGCAGGGCCTGGTTGATGAAGCCTGCGTGGCGCGATTCATCACGCGCCATGAAGCGCATCAAAGCCTTGATATCGGGGTTGCTGACGTTCTTGGCGATCTCGTTGTAGAGCACGCAGCCAGAAAACTCGGAGGTCACCGAGCTGACCAGAAAGTCAATGAACTCGTCGTGCAGCGCAGGCGGCAGGGTCTTGATTTCCGCTGCGAACTCGGCCGTGCGCTGGAAATGGTCGTGGTTGTTGTCACCTTCGTACTCGGCCATCATCGCGTCCCACTCTTGGCGCACTGGCTCCACATTGATGCGGTCCATGGCGGCGTAGTCGGTGCTGTAGAAGCGCGGCGAGAGCATGCTGCTGACGCGGGCTTTCTGGGTGGCTTCCTCGGCTGAGGTGATGGCGTGTACTGCGTTCATGACAACTCCTGATCAGGTTCTCTGAGGTTCACTGGGTCAGCACAGCGGCTGGCTCAGGCTGTCGCAACATGGCGACGAAAGGTTGCGGGTTGATGGCGCCGAAAGAAGCCAGGTCGATGCGGCGTTCTGTCACCGGGTCGAGCAAGGTGATGCGGCCATCGGCGTGGGCCGTGAGCACGAAGGGCAGCTCTGAACCCAGCCCCGCACGCCGGCGTTCTCGGGCCAGGCCACGCAGCGCGCCGCGCACGAAGCCGTTTTCGCCTTCGATGCGCTGCAACTCCAGGCCACTTTTGGCGCTGATGACGGCCACACTGCCATCGGGTCGGTCTTCGAACCGCAGTGAGCGGCTGGCCACGACTTCCGCGTCGGGCATGACGTTGGCAGAGCCTGTCAGGCGCACGGTGGCGGCCCCCAGAATGGTCAGCGCCAGCAAGGCACCCGCCGCCAGCAGCGGGGCGCGGCCAATCGGGGCTTCGTGGGAATGCGCGTGGTTGAAGGGCTCGCTCATGGTTCAGCTTTCAGGCGTGACTCAATTGGCCGCTCGGGCGGACAGGGCTGGTGGTCATGGCGGGGCTTGCTTGAGGGGCCGTGTCAGCGGTCGCTGTAACCGACGTCGCCTGCGCTTGCGCTTGCCAGGCCTTGAGCAGCAACTCGCCCAACTCTGCGCTGGCTGGCAACACGCGCAGCATGGGCTGAGGCCGTGCCATGTGCCAAGGGCGGGCGTGGGGCCAGAGGTGAAAGTAAGCGATCTTGTCCTCACCGGCCAGCTCCAAGGCAATGTCTTGCGTGCCGTCGGCGCGGTTCAGGGTGTGCGCTGCTGACAACCTGCGCAAAGGCAGGTTGAAGGTGAGCGTGAGCACGATGCCCACGCGCATCACCAGACGTTTGTCGGTCAGGGTGTAGACCGTGGTTTTGGCAGACAGCCAAGCCATCAGCGCCAGCAAACCAATCGCCACCGACGCCAAGAGGGCAAAGCCCAGTGTGCGCGGCGCACTCTCGGCGAGCGGCGCGCCGTCGTACAACCCCAAGCTGACCTGCAGCACCAGCAAAGCCAAGAAGTACCAAGCCAGCTTGCGGATGTGGAAAACATGCACCGCCAGATCGCGCCAATTCGGTGCGCCTTGCCAGATCAGCTTTTCACGTGCGGGCAGCGGCTCGGGCAGGCCGTGGGCCGCCTCGAACTCGTGCTCGCCGGTCGGATCGACTTGGCTCATACCAGCGGCTCACGACGGCTGGGCGTAGCGTAGAGCGTACCGCCACCGAAGTAGCCCACGATCTTGTCCTCTTCCAGCAGCGTGACTTTGTCCATGCTGCGGGTGCCGGGCACATGCGCCATTTGGTTGGCCAACACAGAGGCCACCTTCACGCCATCGCGGGTGATGCGCGAGAAGTTCATGGGCAGCAGCACCAAGCGGCCGCCGGGTCCACCGGTTTCCACTTCAAGGTAGCGCACCACCATTTCTGAGCGATCTACCCAGATGTCTTTGACCGTACCGGCCACTTCACCGTCTGCGCCCAGCACCTTCATGCCGATGGGGTTGCGGTCTTGGCGGGCCACGGAGAAGTCGGCCAGCAGCCGCATCGGGACGATGCGGGGGTCACCGTGCGTGGTGACATCTGGAATGTCCGAGCGGTTCGTCCAGGCGCCGGGGCCCACGCCGTCGAGCATGGGGTTGCCCGTGGGCTCCAACGGGGCGCCCGGGAAGTTACCGTAAGGCGTGGCCGCGATCGGCTGCTTGGCATGGTCGCGGGTGTGGGGTGCGGTGTACTCGTGGCCGCCTTCAAGCTTGTAGGTTTTGGGCGTGGGCATGGGCAGCAAGCCCTCTACGTAGCCACTGCCAGAACGCTCGGAGTGCATCGGGTAGCCCTCGCGCTTGCTCTCGCGCTGGAGATAGAAGATCAGGCCTGCAAAGAAGACCCAGAACGCGTACAGCACAAGCTGAGCGACGTCCACATACTGCGTGATGGCACCGGTACCTGTTGACATGATGTGACCTCCAAAAAACCTTAGCGGGGGAACTCGGCCAGACCGAACTTCGGTACTTGCCGCGGGGAAACCGACCGGGATGGCCGCACCAGCGGTCCGATCGCGGCCAAGGCTGCAAACAAGAGCAGCAATTCAAAGTGGTAGACCACGCTGTAGCCGGTGGCTGCGCTGGCGAGGGCCTCGCCCAACATGCCGCGTTCGGCCACGCTGGACACCAGGTCGCGCAAGGTGCCGCCAGCGGCCATCGCTACGCCAGCGCAGGTCGCCTGCACGGCGCCCCATGCACCCAGGGCCAAGCCGTTGAGGCCCTGAGCCTCCAAGCCCATGGCAGCAGCCAAGGTAGCCACGGCAAACAAGCCACCGCCAAAACCCACGAGCACGACACCGAAGCGGAACAAGCCCACCGCTTGCAAAGGCTCGGCAAAGATGACGCAAGAAAAAGCGGCCAAGCCAACCAGCAAGCCCGTGGCGGCCAGTCGGCAAGGGTCGGCCCCCCGGGCTAACTGGCGCGCAGCCAGAGCAAATGCGGCCAGAGCGCCGCCAGCCATCAGGGCCGTCAAGGTGGTGGTGGCGGCCACACCCAAGCCCAGCACTTCAGCGCCATAGGGCTCCAAGATGACGTCTTGCATGGTGAAGGCCGCCGTGCCCAGCCCCAAGGCCACCAAGTAGCGGCGAGCCCCGCTTTGGCTGGCAAAGCGCGCCCAAGTTTCGGAGAAGCCCGCTTGGTCTGGCTGCGGTGCGGTGCCGCCCGAGCGGCGAGCCTCTTGCTTCCACAGTGCAATGCCGTTGAGCAGCACGCTCAAGACCGCAGCGCCCTGCACCACCTGAATCAACTTGACAGGCCGGAAATCGGTGAGCAGCCAGCCCGCCACCAAACTGCTGACCACCAGCCCCAAAAGCAGCATCACATACATGAGCGCCACCACGCGGGGGCGCACATGCTCTGGCGCAAGGTCGGTGGCCAAGGCCAAGCCTGCGGTCTGCGTGGTCTGCATGCCTGCGCCCACCAACAAGAAGGCCAAGGCTGCGCCTGCGATGCCGACCCACGCTGGCGCGTTGTGGTCACCGCCCAGCAGCAGCAGGGAAAACGGCATGATGGCCAAGCCACCGAATTGCATCAATGTGCCCAGCCAGATGTAGGGCACGCGCTTCCAACCCAGCACCGAGCGGTGCGTGTCGGAGCGAAAGCCCACCAACGCGCGAAAAGGCGCGAACACCAGCGGCAGGGCGACCAGCAAGGCCATGAACCAAGCGGCCACACCCAGCTCCACAATCATCACCCGGTTGAGCGTGCCCACCAGCAGCGCCGTGGCCATGCCGACCGACACCTGGAACAGCGACAGGCGCAGCAAGCGTCCCAGCGGCAGGTCTGTCGTAGCGGCATCGGCAAAGGGCAGGAAGCGCAGGTCGACCTGCTTCCAGCGCTGGAACGACAGCACGCGTGGCAAGGTGATGCGGGGGAACTTCACGACCGCACCAACTCCAAAGCTTGCGAGGTGTAGAAGCCGCTGCTGATGCGTTGCGTGCGCTGGGCTTGCCACTGGGACATGCTCGGATCTGCAGCGATCAGTCGGCGCAGCTTGGCTTCGCCGATGGGCTCGATGAAGGGCGCGCGGTCGCCACGGGGAAAGAGCTTGCCCAGCGTAATGAAAGTCATCAACAGGGGGTTGCTGGGCGCGAAGGTGAACACCAGGCTAGAGCGCGTGCGAGCGGCCAAAGTGGTCACCACGCGCACCATGTCAGGGGCTCGGTAGTGGATGAGCGAGTCCATGCCCACCACGTGATCGAACTCACCCAAGGCCACGTCCAACATGTCGCCGCTGCGAAATTCAATGCGCCCAGTGCCCAAGTCTGCTGGCACGCGTTCGCGGGCCACGTTGACCAAATTCGGCGACAGGTCGATGGCCACCACCTCGGCACCTCGGCGGGCAGCCTCGACTGCCAGCGCACCCGTGCCGCAACCGGCGTCCAACACGCGTCGGCCGCTCAGGTCAGCTGGCAGATAAGACAGCAGCGTTTGGCGCATGCGATCGCGCCCGGCGCGCACCGTGGCTCGCACGCCGCTCACAGGCGCAGTCGATGTCAGGCGCGCCCAGGTGTCGGCGGCGGTGCGATCGAAGTAGGTCTCGATCTGACCGCGGCGTTGTTGGTAGCTGGCGTTGTTCATGTCAGTTTCGTGTTTTCTGTGTGGCTCAGTCGTAGCCCAGCAGATCGAAGATGTCCCGGTCTTTCATGGGCACAGCGGGCAGCGGGTCGCCGCCCAGCCACATGGCAGCGGCCAAGCGCATGTATTCGTTTTGCACAGCGGCCAAGCCGGGGGCATCGTCCATCTCGAACAAGGTCGATTTTTTGAGTCGGCTGCGGCGGATCACATCCAGATCGGGGAAGTGCGCGGCCAGCTTCAGGCCGGTCTTGGCGTTGTACTTGTCGATCTGGTCGGTCTCGGCGCTGCGGTTGGCGATCACGCCGCCCAGGCGTACCTGGTAGTTCTTGGCCTTGGCACCAATGGCCTGCACGATGCGGTTCATCGCGAAGATGGAATCGAAATCGTTGGCCGTGACGATCATGGCGCGGTCGGCGTGCTGCAAGGGCGCTGCAAAGCCGCCGCACACCACATCACCCAGCACGTCGAAGATGACGACATCGGTGTCTTCGAGCAAATGGTGTTCTTTGAGCAGCTTCACGGTCTGGCCCACCACATAGCCGCCGCAGCCGGTGCCGGCGGGCGGGCCACCGGCCTCCACGCACATGACGCCGTTGTAGCCAGTGAACACAAAGTCTTCGGGGCGCAGCTCTTCAGAATGGAAGTCCACCGTCTCCAGCACGTCAATGACGGTGGGCAGCATCTTCTTGGTGAGCGTGAAGGTGCTGTCGTGCTTGGGATCACAGCCGATCTGCAACACGCGCTTGCCCAGCTTGGAAAAAGCAGCCGACAGGTTGCTGGAGGTCGTGCTTTTGCCGATGCCACCCTTGCCGTAGATGGCAAAGACTTTGGCGGTGCCGATCTTGACGCTCGGGTCGAGCTCGACTTGCAAGCTGCCCTCTCCGTCTTCGCCGCGCGCCCTCGTGGTGCGGATGGTGGGGTTGGGCAATACAACGCTGTTCATGGGTGGTTTCCTTCGTACACGCCTTCTAGGCGGTCTTCGAGTTCGTCGCCGGCACGGCGCAGAGCCTCAAGGGTTTGAGCATCGGGCTGCCAGTAGTTGCGCTCCGAGGCTTCGATCAATCGGTTGGCCATGCGCGCCGAGGCGGTCGGGTTGAGCTGCGCCAAGCGGTCGCGCATCTCCGGGTCGAGCATGAAGGTATCGGTGAGCTGTTGGTACACCCAAGGCTGCACTTGGCCGGTGGTAGCCGACCAACCCATGGTGTTGGTGACGTGCACCTCGATCTGGCGCACGCCCTCGTAGCCGTGCTCCAACATGCCTTCGTACCACTTGGGGTTGAGCATGCGGGTGCGGGTCTCCAGCGCCACTTGCTCGCGCAGCGAGCGCACCGCGCCGTCGCCCGTGGTTTGGTCGCCGATGTAGACCGGCGGCGTGTCGCTGCTGCGTCCGCCCTTGGCCATCTTCACGGCTTGGGTGATGCCACCCAGCGTGTCGAAGTAGTTGTCCACCGTGGTCACGCCCAGCTCGACCGAATCCAGGTTTTGGTAGGTGAGCTGCACATCGGCCAGCACGCTTTGCAGCAGCGCGGTTTGTTGCACTGGGCGGCCACTGCGGCCATAAGCAAAGCCTTTACGGCGCTTGTAGGTTTCTGCCAATTCGCCTTCGTCGGTCCAACGGCCACTCTCGACCAGGTTGTTGACGTTGGAGCCATAAGCGCCTTCGGCGTTGCCATACACGCGCAATGAAGCAATCTCCAAGGTGCAGCCATGCTCTTGCTGGTAGGCCAGTGCGTGCTTGCGCACCCAGTTCTGCTCGGATGGCTCGTCGGCACTGGCTGCCAGATAAGCAGCTTCTGCCAACAGCTTGATTTGCAGCGGCATCAGGTCGCGGAAGATGCCCGAGAGCGTGATGACGACATCGACCCGAGGGCGGCCCAGCTCGGCCAGCGGAATCAGGGTGGCACCCGCGATGCGCCCATAGCTGTCAAAGCGCGGCAGCGTGCCCATCAGTGCCAAGGCCTGTGCGATGGGCGCGCCTTCGTTCTTGAGGTTGTCGCTGCCCCACAGCACCATGGCCACCGACTCGGGCAGCGGGTGGCCGTCGGCCACATAGCGGTCCAGCAGCAGTTGGGCTTGCTTGGCACCGTCGCGCACAGCAAAGACGCTGGGGATGCGGAATGGATCGAAGCCGTGGATATTGCGGCCCGTAGGCAGCACCGCGGGGGTGCGCAGGATGTCGCCGCCCGGTGCCGGGCGGATGAAGCGGCCATCCAGCGCGGCCAGCAAGCCGTCGACTTCGGTGTCGCGCGCCAGGTGCGCGTTGGTACCGGCCAATTCGCGCAGCAAACTCAGGTTGTCTTCGCTGTGTTCCAGGTGCCCGGCCAGCAGCGCTTGCTCGGGCGTGTGCCCTTCCACCAATGCCTGCACTGCCGCGCGCTCGATGCTGCGACCGTGTCCGGCCTCGCACATGGCCAGCAGCATGTCCACGCGCTCGGCCGCGCTGGGCGCTTTGCCGGTGACGTGCAGGCCGTGGGGGATGAGCGTGTATTCCAGCTCCAACATTTGCTCGGCCAAGGCTGAAATGCGCGCCTCGGCGTGCAGCGCCCACAGCGGCTCGGCATCGGCCAGGTTCAACTCGGCGGCTTGCGATTGGATGAGCGCCACCAACTCGGCGCGGTCTGCAGCATCGGGCTCCATGCCGCGCCAGCGCTCGATGGAAGCCTTCAAGTCATTCAGCCCTTTGTACAGACCAGCCTGCGCCACCGGCGGCGTGAGGTAGCTCACTAAAGTTGCACCGCTGCGGCGCTTGGCAATCGCACCTTCAGAGGGGTTGTTGGAAGCGTAGAGGTAGACGTTGGGCAGGTCGTCGATCAGGCGGTCGGGCCAGCAAGCGCCGCTCATGCCGCTTTGCTTGCCCGGCATGAACTCTAAAGCGCCGTGTGTGCCGAAATGCAGCACCGCGTGGGCCTGGAAGTCTTCGCGCAGGTGGCGGTAGAAGGCGGAGAAGGCGTGCGTGGGTGCCAGGCCTTTTTCGAACAACAGGCGCATGGGGTCGCCTTCGTAGCCAAAGGCAGGCTGCACGGCCACCAAGACGTTGCCGAACTGGCGGCCCAGCACGAAGATGGACTGGCCGTTGCTGAGTTGGCGACCCGGTGCCGGGCCCCACTGGCCTTCAATCTCTGCCAGCCAGCGCTCACGTCGCACGTGGTCATCGGCCGAGATCAGCGCGTGCACATTGGCGTCTGCGCCATGCTGGGCCGCGTTGCCCTTGAGCACGCTGTCGCGCAGCGCGTCGATGCTGTCGGGCACGTCCACTTGATAGCCCTGCGCCTTCATGGCCAGCAAGGTATGGAAGATCGACTCGAACACCGACAGGTAAGCGGCGCTGCCGATGTTGCCGGCATTCGGCGGGAAGTTGAAGATGACGATGGCCACGCGCCGCTGTGCGTGTTCGCTGCGGCGCAGCGCCACCAACTTGGCCACACGCGCTGCCAGCATCAGCGCGCGCTCGGGGCAGCTGTGCATGTCTTGCGCGCGGTCGTCGGCAGTGAAGGTGCAGGCGTGGTGGCAGCCGGTGCAGGTGACGCCTGGCGCGCCGGGCCGACCACCGAACACCATGGGGCTGATGGAGCCGTCGAGCTCAGGGATGGCCACCATGATGGTGCTCTCCACCGGCAACAGCCCGCGCTCTGAGTTACCCCAGTGATCCAGCGTCTGAAACTCGACCGGGTGTGCCGCGAGGTAAGGCACATCGAGCTTGGCCAGCACCTCTTCTGCGGCTTTGGAATCGTTGTAGGCTGGGCCACCCACGAGTGAGAAGCCCGTGAGTGAGACCACGGCATCCACCACCACCCGCCCGTCCTGAATGAAAAACTCGTCAATGGCCGGGCGTGCATCGAGCCCTGCAGCAAAGGCAGGGATCACGCGCAAGCCGCGCGCTTCCAGCGCTGCAATCACACCGTCGTAGTGCCCCGCGTTGTTGGACAGCAAGTAAGAACGCAGCACCAAGATGCCGACCGTGCCCTGCACCGGCACGCCCTGGGGCATTGGCAACTCACTGGCCTCGTGCGCCAAGCGCTTGGGCAAGCGCGGGTGGTAGACGCCGACCTCGGGGTAGTCCACGGGCAGCTCGGCCTTGACCAAGCCACGCAGCACGCGCCGTGGGCCATCGGCGCCGCGGTTGACCACGTGGCGAATGAGGTTGAGCACGTTCTCGTCCGACCCGCCCAGCCAGTACTGCATGGTGAGGAAGTAGGCGCGAACGTCTTGTGCGGTGCCTGGAATGAAGCGCAGCATTTGCGGCAAACGGCGCAGCATCTTCATCTGCGCAGCACCACCCGTGGCTGGCTTGTCTTTGCCGCTGCCGCGCAGCTTTTTCAGCAGCGCCATGGGACCACTGGCGGGCTTTTCCATGTCGAACTGACCCAGGCGCGTGAGCTTCACCACCTCGCTGGCCGAGACCATGCACACCATCGCGTCGCAGTGCGCGCGGCGCTCGCGCAGAGCGTCCAGGATGGGCAGGAAATGGTCTTCCAAAAACAGCATGCCCACCACGATCACGTGGGCCTGGGCGATGTCTTCACGGCAGCGGGCCACGGCCACGTCGTTGCCAGCAAATTCAGAGGCTGCATGCAAAGACAGTTGCAGACCCGGCAACTCTTTGTGCAAGACGCTGCGGGCGCGCTCCACGGCGCTGGCCAAGTGCGTGTCCATGGTGACGATGACGACGCGGATGGGCGTGGCCAGCGGGCCCATGCGGCTGGACGCCGTGCTGGCCTGGGGGGCAAATCCGCTGGTCATACCAGACAGGCCCATGCGCATCTCACCGGCCGAAATGGGCTTTGGCGTCATACAAGGTGTCCACGGTGATCGTGCTTAGTCCCCTCTCGAGGGCAAAGCGTTCGGTGTTGCGTCGGGCTTTGCCCCGCACGAAGAAGGGAATCTTTCCCAGCTCTTTTTGAGCGTCAGCTGCCCACACAGCGCTGACTGGCGTCGGTGTGCCAGCCTCAACCAACACGGCCGCCCCCGACGCAGCAACACTGGCGCTGGCCATGGCCATGGCGGGCTCTGGCAGGGCTTGGTGCAGCTCTTGGGGCACAGCCATCACCGCTTCTGGCTGCGCCGGCTCTGCTGTGCCGTTGGCAAAAGCAGCCGTTTTGTTACCGTGACCACCGAGGTGCGATGGCGCTGCGTCCTCATGGAATTCGAAGTCACCGCGGAACATGCCGATCAGGTGCTCTTCCAAGCCCATCATGAGTGGGTGAACCCAGGTATCGAAGAGCACGTTGGCGCCTTCAAAGCCCATTTGTGGCGAGTAACGTGCCGGGAAGTCCTGCACATGCACCGGCGCTGAAATGACGGCGCAAGGCACGCCCAAACGCTTGGCGATGTGGCGCTCCATCTGCGTGCCCAGCACCAGCTCGGGCTGCAACTCGGTCACGCGCTGCTCGACATCCAAGTAGTCGTCGGTGATGAGCGCTTCCACGCCAAAACCAGCGGCAGCCTCGCGCACCTCGCGGGCGTGTTCTCGGCTGTAAGTGCCCAGGCCAACGACCTGGAAGCCCATCTCGTGCGCCGCCACTTTGGCGCAAGCGACCACGTGGGTGGCGTCGCCAAACAAGAACACGCGCTTGCCTGTGAGGTAGGTGGAATCCACCGAGCGGGCGTACCAACCGGCGCGTGAATGCGCTTTGGCTTCGGCCACTTCAGCGGCCCCCTCGGGTAAGCCGGCCAGTTGCGCGACTTCGGCCAAGAAGGCCTTGGTGGCTCGCACGCCAATGGGGATGGTGCGGGTGAAAGCTTGTGCGAAATTGCGCTGCAACCAAGTGGCAGTCTGCAAAGCGGTCTCAGGGTAGAGCAGCACGTTGAAGTCAGCCTCGCCCAAGCGCGCGAGGTCTTCAGGGTCGGCGCCCAGTGGGGCCACCACCGACACCTGCACACCCAGGTCGGTCAGCAGCCGCGTGATCTCTTGCACGTCGTCCCGGTGGCGAAAGCCCAAGGCCGTCGGGCCCAGGATGTTGCAACGCGGTGGCTGGCCATCAGGCCGCGCTGGACGCGCGGCGCCGGGCGGCAGGGCTTGCGGGCCGGCGAGGGCACGCACCATTTGGTAGAAGGTTTCGCTGGCGCCCCAGTTTTCCTTGCGTTGGTATGAAGGCAACTCCAAAGCCACCACGGGAATGGGCAGGTTGAGCGCGCGCGCCAGGCCGCCCGGGTCGTCCTGAATGAGCTCTGCTGTGCAAGAAGCGCCCACCATCATGGCCTTGGGCTTGAATCGCTCGTAGGCGTCGCTGGCAGCGCGCTTGAAGAGCTCTGCGGTGTCACCGCCCAAGTCGCGTGCCTGAAAGGTGGTGTAGGTGACCGGCGGGCGCTGCGGCAGGCGCTCGATCATGGTGAACAGCAAGTCGGCGTAGGTGTCGCCTTGCGGTGCATGCAAGACGTAATGCACGTCGCGCAGCGCAGTCGCCACGCGCATGGCGCCGACGTGCGGCGGTCCTTCGTATGTCCAGAGGGTGAGCTGCATGGTGGGCTCGATCAGGCGGCCAGCAGTTGGCGGCGCAACAAGGGCCGGGCGAACAGCTCGGCCAGATCGGCCGCCTGCTCAAAGCCCTGAATGGGGGTGAAGACCAGCTCGATTGACCACTTGGTCGTCAGACCTTCAGACTCCAGCGGGTTGGCCAACCCCAGGCCGCACACCACGATGTCGGGGCGCGCCGCCCGGCAACGCTCGATTTGGCGCTCCACGTCTTGCCCCTCGGACAAGGGCGTGCCTTCGGGCAACCAAGCCAACTCTTGCGCCAAGTGCTGGCGATGCAGGTAGGGCGTACCCACTTCCAGCAAGCGCATGCCCAACTCACGCGCCAGAAAGCGCGCAATCGGCACCTCCAACTGCGAGTCGGGAAAGAAAAAGATGCTGCGCCCACCCAGGGCTTGGGCGTGGCGGGCCAAGGCCTGACGGGCGCGCTCTTGCGGTGCTGCCAGGGCTTGCGCCACGCGTTCAGGCGGCACGCCCATGACCTGTGCTGCGGCTTCGAACCAAGCCGTGCTGCCCTCGACGCCCAGCGGGAAAGGCGCTGCGACGCGTTGAGCACCACGGCCTTCCAAGGCGCGGGCGGTGTCGCCCAAAAAGGGTTGAGCCAGCAGCAGCCGCGTACCCGGGCCGACAGCGGGCAAGGCCTGGCTGTTGCGCGGTGGAAAGAAGTTGACCTGCAAGCCCATGGCGCTGAATAGGCGACGGAACTGGTCTTCGACCACATCGGCCAAGGTGCCCACCACCAACAGCTGAGGTGCCTGCGTTGGCGATTCGGGCAACTCTGGCAATTCCGGAACGAGCGCTGCCAAGCAAGCGTCTTCACCCTGCGTGAAGGTGGTCTCGATGCCGCTGCCGGAATAGTTCAGCACCCGCACCGACGGCAAAAAGCGCTGCGACAGCCGTTGCGCGGCGCGCGACAAGTCGAGCTTGATGACCTCGCTGGGGCAAGAGCCCACCAAGAACAGCAAACGGATGTCGGGGCGACGCTCCAACAAGCGGCTGACGACGCGGTCCAGCTCTTCGTTGGCATCGGCCAAGCCGGCCAAATCGCGCTCGTCGATGATGGCTGTGGCAAAGCGTGG
This sequence comes from Comamonadaceae bacterium, assembly GCA_027483665.1. GTDB lineage: Bacteria > Pseudomonadota > Gammaproteobacteria > Burkholderiales > Burkholderiaceae_C > JAIXUC01. Next base: position 108,106 of record JAIXUC010000023.1, read on the forward strand.
TTCGGCAAAGATCATGACGCCGGCTGCCGACTGGATGAGGTGCGCGCAGGTGCGCGAGCCCACCACCAGAAAGAAAGCGTCTTGGATCTTGCGGTGCAGCCAGATGATGCCGGTCAGCCCGCAAAACACCTCGCGCTGGCCGCGCTCGCGCAGCACCGGCGCGTCGGCACAACCCGCGTCAGCCAAGTGCAAAGGAATCACGGCGTTCACGAGGCGACCTCTCCGGCCAATGGGCCGTTGGGGCCGTTGGGGCCGTTGGGGCCGTTGACGGGTGTCCGAGCCTGCATGTCCAGACGCGCCATGCGCAGCTTCCAGATGAACTGGCCGGCATTGACCACGTAGGTGGCATAGGCCGCCAAAGCCAGCAGCATCAAGGCCTGCGGCGGCAGCCAGCCAGCGATCCAAGCCACCAAATAGGCCGTGTGCAGGGCCAGCACCAGCATGCTGAACACGTCCTCCCAATAGAAGGCCGGAGCGAACAGGTAGCAATCGAAGACCACCTTTTCCCAAATGCACCCGGTGATCATGATCAGGTAGAGCACCAAGGTTTTGACAACCACCGACCACAAGGCCGCCTGTTCGCCTTCCCCCGTATAGAGGAACCAGAGCACGAGCCCAAGGCTGACGAGGAAGACCAGGAACTGCACGGGCGCCAGCAGCCCTTGCACCAGCGTCCAGCGGGTGTTGTCGCGCCGGATGCGCTCATCCGGCGTATACAGGGGTCGGCGTTGTTCAGCCGAGGTCATGGAATAAGCGGTACGACAAGCTCATGGGGGGCACTCTAGGCGGGCGCCGGAAAAGTGTCAACTGATGTTTACATCGTGGCGGGTTGACACTTAACGAAAATCAGTCCATCCTGCGAGCCATTGAGGGCCAGACCGCCATGAAGCGGCGGGTCTTCAGACCCCAATACCTGGCCAGCCGCCGACTTACCCGGGAGAACCGATATGAAAGCATCACCATCAGAAAACCCAGGGGCAAGTGTCGAGCGCAGGGCATCGCCACGCACCGTCACCTGGACATCGCTGGAGCGCGCCGAGAAGTTTCTTCAGCAAGAGCGCATGGAGCGCTTGGCGCACACCATCGAGTCTGAAATCATCCCGCGGCTGGTGCTGTCGCACCACCACAGGACGAGTCAGCCAGCCGACCCATTGGCTTTGGAGCCCGCTGGCGCCGACATCACAGATTTCGTTGCGCTTCTGCGCTCGCCCATCGCGGGCGCTGCGGCAGACCATGTGAAGCAACTGCAAGCCAATGGCTTGGCGCTGGACCGCATCTACCTCGAGTTGCTGACGCCTGCAGCGCGCTGCCTGGGCACCTTGTGGGAAACAGATGCCTGCGATTTCACGGAAGTCACGCTCGGCTTGTGGCGCTTGCACCAAGTGGTGATGGACCTGAGCGCGGAGTTCATGCAGGGCGCACCCGTTCCCAACCAAACCCGCCGGGTGTTGCTGGCCGCTTCACCGGGCTCCACCCACACGTTTGGCGTGGTCGTGCTGGGCGAGTTCTTTCGGCGCGCCGGCTGGGACACCGTGGTCGAGTCGCAAACCAAAAGTTCAGAACTGCAAGAACAAGTTCGCCGGGTCGCTTTTGATGTGGTGGGCATCTCGGTCAGCACCGAAAGCGAGCTCGCGCGCTTACCTGCGCTGATCCTTGGCCTGCGCCGAGCCTCTCGCAACACCCATTTGCGGGTGCTGGTGGGTGGCCCGGTGTTTCAGAACGGGCGCTCGGAACTTGCAGCACGAGCCGGTGCAGACGCCTGCGCTTTGGACGCCAGACAAGCCCTTCAAGACGCTGAGTACCTGCTGTCACAACGCGCAGCGGCCTGCCCTGCTTGAGCCACTCCGCTTGAACCGCTCTGAGCGCATGAAGCCCTCTTAACCCCTGCCACCGCTTATCAGCGAACAAAGCGAACTTTGTGAATCAGCCCCCGAGCTTGCCGGCGTTAGAAGCCCACGAAACCCTGGCACTGGTCTCGGCAGCGACCGACTTGTCTCTCTTCACCGACCGCCACGGCACGGTGCTGGGTGTGACCACCCACGCCGAAGCCGACTTTCCCATTTCAGCCGAGGGCTGGACCGGGCGCGCCTGGAGCGATTTGGTGACGCTTGAGAGCCAGCCCAAAGTGCAAGACCTGCTTAAAAGCGCGGCCCAAGGCGACAGCCCGCGCTGGCGGCACATCAACTTCCCGCTGGGCGACGGCCCCGACCTGCCCGTCATGTGTACCGCCATGAAGGTGGGCCAAGCAGGCGATGTGGTGGTGATGGCGCGCGACCTGCGCCCCAGCGCCGCGCTGCAACAACGTTTGGTGGACGCGCAACAAGCCATGGAGCGCGACTACATGCGTCTGCGCCATTTGGAAGCCCGCTACCGCGTGCTGTTCGACATGGCACGCGAAGCCGTGCTGCTGGTGGACGCTGCGCAACTCAGGGTGGTCGAAGGCAACCCCTCGGCCCTGCACTTGGTGGGTGATGCGCCCAAGCGCGTGGTGGGACGCCCGGTGCTGGAATGCTTCGAGCCCGACAGCCAGGCGGCGGTGGAGGCTTTGCTGGTGACCGTGCGGGCCTCGGGCCGACCCGCCACGACACAAGCCACGCTGTCGTCGGGTGGCGGGGAACTGGACGTGACGGCTTCGCTCTTTCGCCAGGAGAGCGGCGCACACTTTTTGCTGCGCCTCACCCAAAAGGAAACAGTGCCCGCCGGTGCTGCGCGCGGCAGCGGCGGCGCCTCACGTGAGTCTTTGGCCATGCAAGCCCTTGAGAGCGCACCCGATGGCTTCGTATTGACCGATCTGGACGGCGTGGTGCTGCACGCCAACGCCGCCTTCCTGACACAAACCGAAGTGCCGCACCGCGACCAATTGGTGGGCCAGTCGCTGGACCGCTGGCTCGGTCGCTCAGGGGTCGATTTGCGCGTGTTGGTGGCCAACCTGCGCCAACGCGGCTCGGTGCGCATGTTCGCCACCAACTTGCGCGGTCTGAGTGGTACGCAGACCCAGGTTGAGATTTCTGGCGTCGCGGTGCAGCAGGGCGAAATGCCTTGCCTGGGCTTCATGGTGCGCGACATCGGACGGCGTCTGACAGAAGCCCCCACTGGCGGACGTGAATTGCCGCGCTCGGTCACACAACTCACCGAGTTGGTCGGACGGGTGCCGCTCAAGCGCATCGTCAGCGAAACCACCGACCTCATCGAGCAGTTGTGCATCGAGGCGGCCTTGCAATTGGCGCAAGACAACCGCGCATCGGCAGCAGAAATGCTCGGCCTGTCGCGCCAGAGCCTCTACGTGAAGCTGCGCCGCTTCGGCATGATCGATGCGGCTGTGGCCGACGACAACGACACCCCATAAGGTGCTGGCAGCGGTACGCATGGACACGGCGGTGCTGCTGGTGCTGATCGCACGCCGCCCTGGGCAGTGGTGGTGGGGCTTGGGACGCTACGTGTTGGGGCCTAGGGCTTTGCGCGGTGTGCCTGGCCTGCGCCTTTGCAAAGTGCTGGGCAGCGGACACGAAGGCGGATTTGGCTTGCGCCCGAGCTGGGACCGCCAAGGTCTGCTGTGCGTGTTCGACAGCCGTCAACATGCCGAAGCCTTCGCCGAACAACACCCCGCCGTGCAAGGCTACAGACAACGCGCTCGCGAGTGCTTCATGGCGATGCTGCAGCCCACCAGCAGCCGCGGCACTTGGTCTGGCCTCGGCTTGCAGCCGGCCTCCACCAACGCTGACAACCCAGATTACCCAGCCAACTCCGGTTCTGAACAGCCCGCGGCTGCGATGGCCACACTCACGCGCGCCTCCATCCGGCCGTTGGCCGCGTGGCACTTTTGGCGGCACGCGGCGCCCTCGCAAGCCGACCTGGCCCATGCGCCGGGTTGCCTGTTGGCGGTGGGCCTGGGCGAAGCGCCTTTGCTGCGCCAAGCCACCTTCAGCATCTGGCAAAGCGTGGCCGACATGGAGCGTTATGCCCACAGCGGCGCGCACCAAGGCGCTATCCGGGCGGCCTATCAGGGTGGCTTTTTTTCCGAATCCATGTTCACGCGCTTTGCGCCGTTGTGGCTGCGAGGCACTTGGAAGGGGCAGCACTTTGGCTAGCCCATCGGTACTGGTCGTGGGCGCGGGCGTGGGCGGGCTGGCCTGTGCCATCGATCTGGCGCGCCAGGGCGTCGGCGTGACGGTTCTGGACCGCGCCACCTGGCCTGGCGGCAAGATGCGCCAGGTACAGGTGGACGGCCAAGGCATCGACGCCGGCCCCACGGTTTTCACCATGCCTTGGGTGTTCGAACAATTGTTCGACGCAGCCGGCGACTCTTTTGAAGCACGCCTGCCCACGGTGCCCCTGCAGGTGCTGGCGCGCCATGCTTGGCGCAGCGGCGGCACGCTGGACTTGACCGCCGATGTCCAAGCCAGCGCCGAGTCCATCGGCGCGTTCAGTTCACCCGCAGAGGCGCGGCGATTTCTGGGGTTTTGCGACCAGGCACGCAAGGCTTACCAAGCACTCGAAGGGCCCTACATCCGGGCCCAGCGGCCAGACCTGCTGTCGCTGGCCTCTGCCCTCGGTCCCCGAGGTTTGGCAGTGCTGGCGGGTCTCGGGCCTTTCTTCAGCCTGTGGCGCAGCTTGGGCCGCCACTTTCACGACCCGCGGCTGCGTCAACTTTTTGGCCGCTACGCCACCTACTGCGGCGCATCGCCCTGGCAGGCACCGGCCACGCTGATGCTCATAGCCCAGGTCGAGATGGACGGCGTCAAAAGCGTGCCGGGCGGCATGGCAGCGCTTGCTCACGCCATGGCCGACTTGGCCACGCGGCGCGGGGCACAAGTGCGCCTGGGCTGCAGCGTGCGCCAATTGCTCCAGCGCGGCCAAGGCGGCCAAGCCAAAGTCTGCGGCGCCTTGCTGGACAACGGCGAAACCTTGTGGGCAGACGCGGTGGTGTTTGCTGGCGACAGCGCGGCGCTGGCCGGTGGCTTGTTGGGTGATGCCGTCGCCAGCGCCGTGCCCCCCGTGCCCGCTACGCGGCGTTCTTTGTCGGCCCTCACCTGGGCGCTGCACGCGAGCAGCAGCGGCTTCGAGTTGGCGCGCCACAACGTGTTTTTCGAAGACGACTACGCCCGTGAATTCCACGACATCTTCCAGGCCGGGCAACTGCCCAGTCAAGGCACGGTCTATGTTTGTGCGCAAGATCGACTGGACCACGGCTTGCATAGCGGGCCCCAAACCAAGCCAGACACGGGCTTTTCGTCCAGTGATGTTTTTCAACCCCACGCGCTACCCAAGCCCAGCAGCGCCGAGCGCCTGCTGTGCCTGGTCAACGCACCGGCCAACGGCGACGCCGGTGGCCCATCGTCAAAGGAGATGCTGGCATGCGAACAACACAGCCTGGGGCTGATGCAAGCCTGTGGTCTGCAACTGCACTGGGAGCCACACCAAGCGCTGCGCACGGGGCCGGCTCAGTTCGACCAACTGTTTCCGGGCTCGGGCGGGGCGCTGTATGGCCAAGCCTCACACGGATGGATGGCCTCGTTTCGCAGACCGGGGGCGCGCAGTCGGCTGCCGGGGCTTTATCTGGCGGGGGGCAGTGTGCACCCGGGGCCGGGGGTGCCGATGGCGGCGCTGTCGGGCCGGCTCGCGGCCGCTTCGCTGATGGCCGACCGCGCTTTGACGAGCCGGTGGCACCGGGTGGTTATTCCTGGTGGTATGTCGACGCCCTGAGCGACGATGGCCGCCATGGCTTGAGCATCATCGCTTTCGTGGGCAGCGTGTTCTCGCCCTACTACGCTTGGCAAAGAAGGCACAGCCCGGGCGACCCCGAGGACCATTGCGCCATGAATGTGGCGCTCTATGGTGCCGCCGGCAAACGCTGGACCATGACCGAGCGCGGCCGGCCCAGCACCGAGCGCGATGCCAGCCACCTGCGCGTTGGCCCCAGCCAAATCGCATGGGACGGCGAGCGCCTGCGCATCGACTTTGACGAGCGCGGCATCCCCTTGCCGCACCGCGTCAAAGGCAGCCTGGTGCTGCGCCCGCACGCGCTCAGCTCGCAAACCTGGGCACTCGACGACGCGGGCCGACACCTGTGGGGGCCGATCGCGGCGCGCGCCGATATCGAGGTGAACCTGCAACACCCAGCACAAGCCTGGCGCGGACAGGCCTATTTCGACGCCAATGCCGGCAACGAGCCCATCGAGCGGCCTTTTCAAAGCTGGGATTGGTCTCGCGCACACTTGGCTGATGGCAGCACAGGCGTTATCTATGACGTGCGCCAAAAGCACGGGCCAGACCGCGTGCTGGCACTGCGCCTGCGCCCTGACGGCAGCACCGAAACCTTTGAGCCATCAGCGCGCCAACGCCTGCCGGCCACCCGCCTGTGGCGCGTCGAGCGGAACCTGCGCAGCGAAGACGGCCTGGCCCGTGTGCAGCAAACCCTAGAAGACACGCCCTTCTACAGCCGCTCGGTCGTGCAGGCACACCTGCTGGGCGAGCCCGCGCTGACGGTCCACGAAAGCCTCGACGTACCCCGCCTGACATCGGGCATCGTTCAGGCGATGCTGCCTTGGCGGATGCCCAGGCGGCGCTGAGCACTGCTGAAACCAAGGGCAAGGCGCGAGAGCGCCGATGTCGCCACACCGTAGCTATCGCACCTGAGCCGCACCTCAGCCGCGCAGCATCCGATTACGCTGCTCGAGACGCTCCAGAAGGTCGATCACCCATTCCACACGCTCGCTGAGGGCGCGGTCTGGAATGGTCCACGGGGCTGGGCCGCAGGCCTCGACCAAGAACGCAATTTCTGCCTGGGGTGCCAGGCGCGCTCTTTGGCGGCGCGCGGGTTCTGGCCATTGGGGCAGTGCGGCTGACAGGCTGCCCAACATGAGGCCACGCTTGCGGCGGGCTGAGACCACGGCGCGGCGGCTGACGGAGTCCAGCCCGCTGCGCTCGATCTCGCGGCCAATTTCTGCATAGATGCTGGCTGCTGCTTGGATGGCCGGGCGGCAATCGCGCGGCAATGCGGACAGGCCCAGCACGGCTTGTTCGTACAGGCGATCGGCCTCGCCCAGCAAACGCTGGACCACGCTGGCCAATGCCGCGCTGTGCTGGGGATTGGCCAACCAAGCGTCAGGGTCCAGTCCGGCTTCGCGCATCCATCGGCGCGGCAGGTAGAGGCGCCCGCGCGCTGCGTCTTCGCCGACGTCGCGGGCGATGTTGGTCAGCTGCATGGCCAGGCCCAGCTCACTGGCTCGGGCCAGCGCCCAAGGCTGGCGGGTGCCCAGGATGATCGCCATCATGGTGCCCACGGCCCCGGCCACACGCGCCGAGTAGGCATGCAGGTCGCTCAGGGTTTCGTAGGTGCGGCCTTGTGCGTCCCACCAAAAACCTTCCAGCAGCGCAGCCGGCAAAGCCATGGGAATTTGGTGCTGCTGCACGACGATAGCGAGCGCCCGATCAGCTGGGTGGTCGTGCGCTCTGCCGTCGTAGATGGCGTGCAAGCGCTGTTGCAGACCTTCCATGACATCAGGCGCGGCGTGCGGGTCGTCTACCGCGTCGTCAGCCGCACGGCAAAAGGCATACAGCGCGCAAGCCGGGTCGCGCATGCGCCTGGGCAAGGCACGCGCCGCTGCAAAAAAACTCAGTGAGCCGCCACGCATGGAGGCCAGGCAGTCGCGCAGGTCGTGCGCAGGGTCCGCGCTGTGGGCGGCGCTGTGGCTGTTGTCGCTAGTTGGCTGCATAGGCAAACCTCAAACCCAAGCGTGGGCCGCTGGTAGGACGCTGTCGAGTGCCTTGGCAGAAGACAGCACCCCCGGAATGCCAGCGCCCGGGTGGGTGCTGGCACCCACCATGTAGAGCGCGTCGACGTCTTCGCTGCGGTTGTGCGGGCGAAACCAGGCGCTTTGCAGCAGCACCGGCTCCAGCCCGAAGGCAGCACCTTTGAAGGACAAGAGACGTTCTTTGAAATCCAGGGGCGTGAGCGTGCGGCTGCTGACGATGTGCTGGCCCAGCTCGGGCAACACGGTTTGCTCCAGCGTGCGCTGAATGGCTTGGCGGTAGGGTTCACCATGGGCTTGCCAGTCGGTGCCGCTGTCGAGGTGCGGCACGGGCGCCAGCACATAAAAGCAATCGTGCCCGGCTGGGGCCATGGAGGGGTCTGAGGCGCTGGGGCGGTGCAAATAAAGGCTGTAGTCCTTGGCCAGCACGTGGCGCTCGAAGATGTCGTCGAGCAACTCGCGGTAGCGCGGGCCTAGCACCATCATGTGGTGCGGCACATCGTCGTACACGCGGTTGGTGCCGAAGTACCACACGAACAAGCTCATCGAGTAGCGGCCCCGCTCGATGCGGGCATTGCTCCAGTGCGGTCGGTGCGCGCTGTCCACCAAGTTGCGGTAAGTCCAAGCGGTGTCGGCGTTGGAGACCACCAGGTCGCAGGCGATGTGCTCGCCGCTGGCCAGCGTGACGCCTGTTGCGCGAGCACGGCCACCGCCCTTGCGTTCAGTGGTGATCTGGCGCACTTCAGCGTTGCAGCGCAAGCGTCCGCCGCGCTGCGCAATCAGACCCACCAGACCGCGCACCAGCTCGCCCGTGCCGCCCATGGCCCAGTGCACTCCGTAGCGGCGCTCCAGCGAGGTGATAAGGCTGTAGACGCAGGTGACAGCAAAAGGGTTGCCGCCAATCAGCAGCGGATGAAAGCTCATGACGATGCGCAGCTTGGGGTTGCGCAAGTGGCTGCTGGCCATGCGGTAGATGCTGCGCCAAGCGCGCATCTTCATCATGGCGGGCACTGCAGCCAACAAATCGGCGATGCTGTCGAACGCCTTCCAGCTCAAACCTTCAAAGCCCAGTTGGTAGCACTTCTCGGCTTCTTTGAGGAAGTTCTCGAAACCTTGCACATCCTCCGGTGAAAACCGAGCCACCTCGCGGCGCATCCCTTCGGGGTTGCTGTTGTAGTCAAACCAAGTGCCGTCGTCGAAGCGGATGCGATAGAACGGGTCCAGCGGTTTCAAGGTGACGTCCTGTTCCATGCGCCGCCCACACAAGGCCCAGAGTTCCTCAAGCAAGAAAGGGGCCGTGATGATGGTGGGGCCAGCGTCAAAGGTGAAGCCATCTTGACGGTGCACATAAGCACGGCCGCCGGGGGCGTCCAGCTTCTCGAGCACTTGAACGTCATAGCCCTTGGCCAACAGGCGAATGGCAGCCGCCAGACCGCCAAAGCCGCTGCCAATGACGACAGCCCGCGGTTGGCGCGGACCCAAGCCAGCGCTGGGCATGGGTCTGGATTCATGCGATTGGTACATCGGTGCCCTTTGTACGTGCGCCCACCGGCCCCACTGCCAAACCTCGGCTGCGGGCCGGCACCGAGCGGCCCAGGATGGGGCCACGGCAGGGCTTGCGGCAAAGTGTAAACTTTAATTGACGGTCTGTGGCGTCAATGCCAGAATCATTCGCATGTCCAGTCAAACCATCGCATCGCTGCCAGCACGCCCCAGCTTGCGCGTTGTGGCGGAATACCTCAAGCCAGTCACTTGGTTCCCACCGATGTGGGCGTTCGCTTGCGGCGCAGTGGCTTCAGGTCAGAGTCTGCTATCTAACTGGGTCATTCTGTTGGTAGGCGTGCTGCTGGCCGGGCCTTTGGTCTGCGCCACCAGCCAAGCGGTGAACGACTGGTACGACCGCGAGGTCGACGCCATCAACGAGCCGCAGCGGCCCATCCCCTCGGGCCGCATGCCGGGCATGTGGGGCTTGTACATCGCCATCGGTTGGACCGTGTTGTCGCTGCTGGTGGCGGCTTCTTTGGGTATCTGGGGCTTTGCAGCAGCAGCCATCGGGCTGGCGCTGGCCTGGGCTTATAGCGCCCCACCCCTGCGCCTCAAGCGCAACGGCTGGTGGGGCTGCGCCGCCTGCGGGCTCAGTTACGAAGGCTTGGCTTGGGCCACGGGCGCCGCCGTGATGGCTGGCGGCGTCATGCCCGATGCCCGCAGCCTCATGCTGGCCGGGCTCTACAGCGTGGGCGCCTTGGGGATCATGGCTCTCAACGATTTCAAGGCCATAGAGGGCGACCGGCGCATGGGCATCGGCTCGCTGCCAGTGCGCCTGGGGGTGACCAGTGCAGCCTGGGTGTCCTGCGCTTTCATGCTGGCACCGCAGTTCGTGGTGGTCGGCCTGCTGATGAGTTGGGATGCGCCTTGGCACGCGCTGGCCGTGGTCGGGCTGATGGTGGGGCAGGCCGTGTTGATGGCCTGGTTCATTGCCCAACCGGTGGCCCGTGCCCTTTATTACAGCGGCTTTGGCGTGCCGCTCTTCGTGGCCGGCATGATGGTCAGCGCCTTCGGGCTACGCGGTCTCGGGGGTGGCGTGTGAGTGCCGCGCCTGCACTGGGCTGGGTGGGCGTTGCCCGACTGGGCTTGGTGCAAGCCAGCATCGGTGCCGTGGTGGTCATGACCACGTCCACGCTGAATCGGGTGATGGTGGTGGAGTTGGCGCTGCCGGCGCTCATCCCCGGCGTCTTGGTGGCCTTGCATTACTTGGTGCAGCTGGTGCGCCCACGCATGGGTTTTGGCTCTGACGTCGGCGGGCGCAGTACCCCCTGGATCATTGGCGGCATGGCCACACTGGCCTTGGGCGGGTTGCTGGCGGCCGTGGCCACGGCATGGGCTGGTACTGAACGCGCATACGGCCTGGCACTCGCCGTGCTGGCCTTTGTGATGATTGGAGTGGGCGTCAGCGCCAGTGGCACCTCGTTGCTGGTGCTGCTGGCCAAGCGGGTGGTGGCTGAGCGCCGGGCAGCCGCCGCCACGCTGGTGTGGCTGATGATGATCGTGGGCTTCGCCATCACCGCAGGCACGGCGGGCAGCCTGCTCGACCCCTACTCACCGGAACGGCTGGTGGCAGTCAGCGCCGGTGTGAGCACGCTGGCCTTGTTGCTGACGGTGGCGGCGCTGTTCCGGTTGGAGCCGCGGGTGATGCAGCCCGGAGCTGCGCAGCAAGCCACCCCCATTGCAAACGCCGCGCAGGCATCTGGCACAGCGAACGCCTTCCAAGTCTCGACCAAACCCCGCTTTCGCGAGGCCTTTGCCCAAGTCTGGGCCGAGGCGGACGCGCGGCGCTTCTCGGTGTTTGTGTTCATCTCCATGTTGGCCTACAGCTCGCAAGACCTGATCTTGGAGCCCTTTGCCGGCTCGGTCTTTGCCATGACCCCAGGCGAATCCACCCGCCTGTCGGGCTTGCAGCATGGCGGCGTGTTGGTCGGCATGCTGCTGGTGGCCGCCGCTGGCAGCGGTTGGCTGGGCGCGCGCGCGCGCAGCCTGCGTGCCTGGGCCGTGGGCGGCTGTCTGGCCTCGGCCCTGGCGCTATGCCTGCTGGTGCCCGCAGGTCTTGGTGGCCATGTGCTGCAACTCAAGGCCACAGTCTTCGCTTTGGGCGTGGCCAACGGCGCGTTTTCCATCGCCGCCATCAGCACCATGATGCGCCTCGCAGGCCAAGGTCAAAGCGGTCGCGAGGGCGTGCGCATGGGCCTATGGGGTGCGGCGCAGGCGTTGGCTTTTGGCCTAGGCGGACTGGTCGGCACCGGCGCCAGCGACTTGGCCCACTGGGTGCTGGCCACCTCACAAACAGCTTACAGCGCAGTGTTCCTTTTGGAGGCAGTGCTGTTCGTCGTGTCGGCGCTGCTGGCTTGGCGGGTGCGCGAGCCCACCAGCACCCCTCAACCATTTCCCAAGACCGAAGCTGCCCGTTCTGGCAGTGGTCTGCCACAGCCCGTGGCACTTGAAGCAAGGTGAAACCATGAACGCAATCTCGACCTATGACGTGGTGGTGATTGGCGGCGGCCCCTCCGGTGCCACCGCCGCAGACGACCTGGCGCGCCAGGGCCACTCGGTGCTGCTGCTGGACCGTGCCGGACGCACGAAGCCCTGTGGTGGCGCCATTCCGCCCAGGCTCATCAAAGACTTCGACATCCCAGACCACTTGCTGGTGGCCCATGCCCGCGCCGCCCGCATGATCTCGCCCAGCGACCAGAAGGTGGATATGCCCATCGAGGGTGGCTTTGTCGGCATGGTCACCCGCGACAGCTTTGACGAATTTCTGCGCGAGCGCGCCGCCAGCCACGGCGCGCACCGCCGCGTGGGCACCTTCACCGAACTCAGCCGTGATGCCGATGGCACGAGCGTCGTGCACTACAACGCCAGACCCAATGGCACCAGCCGGGCCACGGGTGATTCCTCGGGCACACCCACGCGCGTGCGGGCGCGCGCTGTGATCGGCTGCGACGGCGCGCGCTCTGAAGTGGCGCGCTTGGCCATCCCAGACGCGCACAAAACCCGCTACGTGTTCGCCTACCACGAGATCCTGCGCAAGCCAGAAAACCCCGGCCCCGACTACGACCCGGACCGCTGCGACGTGTATTACCGAGGCACTTTGTCGCCCGACTTCTACGGCTGGGTCTTTCCGCACGGGGACACCTTGAGCGTCGGTACGGGCAGCGCCGACAAGGGCTTTTCCTTGCGCGGCGCGGTGGGCGACTTGCGCCAAGCCGCTGGCCTGGGCAACGCCGAGGTGCTGCGCCGAGAAGGCGCACCCATTCCCATGAAACCGCTGCCGCACTGGGACAACGGCCGCGACATCGTGGTGGCAGGCGATGCAGCCGGCGTGGTCGCCCCAGCCTCTGGCGAAGGCATCTACTACGCCATGGCTTGTGGACGCATGGCCGCAGACGCCATCCACACCTTCTTGGAAACCGGCGATGCACGCGTGCTGCGCCGCCCACGCAAGCAGTTCATGAAAGAGCACGGCCTGGTGTTCTGGGTGCTGGGCATCATGCAGTTGTTCTGGTACAGCAACGACAAGCGCCGCGAGCGCTTCGTGAGCATCTGCCGTGACAAAGACGTGCAAAAGCTCACCTTCGACTCCTACATGAACAAAAAGCTCGAGCGCAAGCGCCCGATGGCGCACGTGCGCATCTTCTTCAAGGACATGGCGCACCTGCTGGGTCTGGCGCGGGTTTAGGGCCTGTTAACACTGCGTTTCCAAATGCGAACGGGGGAGGCGGTGTGCCAATCCAGGCGCGCTTCCTGCCCCGTTCCCTTCGGGTTGCGGCCAAAAAGGCCATGCGCCGCGTTGCAAAGCCTCGACGGGCCGCCAGCCCGTCTGCGTTTTGTGCCTTGCGCATGACCTTTTTGATCCGCAACGCATCTTGGAAACGCAGTGTTAACAGGCCCTAGCCTGTCCAAAGTTGCCGGGCCCGAGTCGGGCTTGTGGGCTGATGCATCGCAAGGGCAGCGCTGGGCGTTAAGCTCCCGAGCGTGGACGCCTTCTTCACTTTCTTTGCCGAACTGATTGCCGAGCCCTGGTTCAAGCCGGGCTTGGTGGCTGCCGGCATTGCCATGGCCACAGCGGGTTTTGGCGCTGGGGCCACCGAGTTGGGGCCTTGGTACCGCAGCCTGAAGCAACCGCGCTGGAAGCCGCCGGACTGGGCTTTCCCCGTGGTCTGGACCAGCATCTTCGGGTTGTGCACGGTGGCTGGCGTGATGGCCTGGATGGCTGCCGACACACCCGGTTGGCGGCGTTGCGTGCTGGCCATGTTTTTGTTCAACGCGGTGCTCAATGGCTTGTGGAGCGTGCTCTATTTCCGTTGGCAGCGCCCGGACTGGTCGCTGATTGAAGTGGTGGCGCTGTGGTTGTCTGTGGCTGCCTTGGTGCTAGGCTTGTGGGCGCTGTCGCCGCTGGCCAGTCTGCTCGTGCTGCCCTACTTGGTGTGGGTCACCATCGCTGGCGCGCTCAACCTGGCGACCGTACGCCTGAACGGGCCTTTCAAGGGCCGCCCCAGGAAAGAAGCGGCTGCATGAGCGCCGGTTTCACCGCCCCTTCAGCGGCGTCCAGCAGACACCGCGTCGTCGTCGGTCTGAGCGGCGGCGTCGACTCGGCCGTCAGCGCCTGGCTGCTTAAGCAGCAGGGCCACGAGGTGGTCGGCGTGTTCATGAAAAACTGGGAAGACGACGACGACAGCGAACACTGCTCTTCCAACGTCGATTTTGTGGATGCAGCCGCCGTGGCCGATGTGATCGGCATCGAGATCGAGCACGTCAACTTCGCAGCCGACTACAAAGACCGCGTGTTCGCCGAGTTCCTGCGCGAGTACCAGGCCGGGCGCACCCCCAACCCCGACATCTTGTGCAACGCCGAGATCAAGTTCAAAGCCTTCCTCGACCACGCGGTGCGCCTGGGCGCAGAAAAAATCGCCACCGGGCACTATGCCCGGGCGCGCCTTGGCCCCGATGGGCTGTTCCAGTTGCTCAAAGGCCTGGACCCGTCCAAAGACCAAAGCTATTTCCTGCACCGGCTCAACCAAAGCCAGCTCGCGCGCACACTGTTCCCAGTGGGTGAACTGCACAAAAGCGAGGTGCGCAGGCTGGCCGAGGAGATCGGCTTGCCCAACGCCCGCAAGAAAGACTCCACCGGCATTTGCTTCATTGGCGAGCGGCCATTTCGCGAATTTCTCAACCGCTACATCGCCAACGAGCCGGGGCCCATCCGCAACGAGCAAGGTCAGGTCATTGGCCAGCACGTGGGCCTGAGCTTCTACACCTTGGGCCAGCGTCAGGGTTTGGGCATTGGCGGTCAACGCGATGGCTTGAGCGAGCCCTGGTACGTGGCCCACAAAGACTTGGCCAGCAACACGCTGTGGGTGGTGCAAGGCCACGAACACCACTGGCTGTTGTCCAAACACTTGCAAGCACAGGACATCAGCTGGGTGGCGAGCCGTCCGCCATCAGGCATGGACCCGTCTGTGCCGGCAACTGGCTCGCTGGCCGCCAAAACGCGCTACCGGCAGGCCGATGCAGTTTGCGAACTGAGCCTGGCCCCGGGCAGCGACGGCCAAGCCTGTATGAACTTGGCGTTTCAGCAAGCCCAGTGGGCGGTGACGCCAGGGCAATCGGCCGTGCTCTACGACGGGCAAGTGTGTCTGGGTGGCGGCGTCATCACGGCTGGGCCAGCACCTGTCCTGCCGCAGGTCGCTGAGTTAAGCCGCAAAAGTCGTGGCCGGAGGTCTGTGAGGGCTGCGACATCCGCGGCCACTTCAGGCTGATGGGGTGCTGGACTGACCGTTCAGCGCAGCGCTTCAGTCTTCCAACAAACGCAGTTTGACGCTGCGCCCTTTCACCTTGGCTGTGCCGAGGCGGCGCAAGACCTCGTGCGCGATGCCGCGCTCCACAGCGAGGTAGGTGGAAAACTCATTCACGTTGATCTTGCCGATTTGTGCGCCTGAGAAACCCAGGTCTTTCGTGAGCGCACCCAAGATGTCGCCAGCGCGAATTTTTTCTTTGCGGCCACCGGCGATCTGCAGCGTTTGCATGGCGGGGCGCAGCGGGCCGCCGGCACTGGGCGTGAGCGCAGAGAGCGGCTGCCAGGCCGAGCTGAAGCCCAACGCCTGCTCGATCTGCCCCACACGCCCCATCTCGTCCAAGCTGGCCAGCGTGATAGCCAAGCCGTGCTCTTCAGCGCGACCGGTGCGGCCGATGCGGTGCGTGTAAGTGGCCGCATCGGCCGGCACATCGACGTTGATCACCAAGGCCAGTTGAGAAATGTCCAGCCCGCGCGCTGCGATGTCGCTGGCCACCAGCACGCTGGCACTCCCATTGGCAAAGCGCACCAGCACCTGGTCGCGCTCGCGCTGGTCCAGATCGCCGTGCAATTCCAAAGCGACGAAGCCTTGCGCCTGCAAGACCTGCGCGAGTGCGCGGCACTGCTGGCGCGTGTTGCAAAAGGCCAGCGTGCTGGCCGGGCGCAGGTGCAGCAACAACTGCGAGACCGCGTGCAAGCGCTGGTCTTCCTGCACTTCGATGAAACGCTGCTCAATGCGCGGCGGCCCAGGCGCGTCAGCCACGCGGATCTGCTTGGGCTGGCGCATGACCTTGGCACTCAAGCGCTCGATGCCTTCGGGGTAGGTGGCCGAATAGAGCAAGGTCTGGCGCTCGGCTGGGCATTGGCGCACCACGGTCGCGATGTCGTCGAAGAAGCCCATGTCCAGCATGCGGTCGGCTTCGTCGAGCACCAGTGTGTTCAAAGCAGCCAGGGACAAGCTCTCGCGCTCCAAGTGGTCCATCACCCGACCGGGCGTGCCCACCACCACATCGGCACCGTGCGCGAGGCTGGCCAGTTGCGGGCGCAGCGGCGTGCCGCCACACAGCGTAAGAACCTTGATTGGCTCTGGCCGGGCCAGTTTGCGAATGTCTTGCGTGACCTGATCGGCCAACTCGCGCGTGGGGCACAGCACCAAGGCTTGCACGCCCTGCACAGCATGACCGCCCACCCGAACCCGCGCCAGCAGGGCCAAGGCAAAGGCGGCGGTCTTGCCGCTGCCCGTTTGCGCCTGCACGATCAGGTCGGCCCCCGCCAGCGCAGCAGGCAGGCTGGCCGCCTGCACCGGGGTCATCTGCGAGTAACCCAGTTGGGCCAGGTTGGCCAGCGTGGCTGGGCCTAAGGGCAGGCTGTCAAAGCCACCCGTGGCGGCAGGTGGTGGCGCTGTCGAACCAGCGCCACTTTTGCTGGCTTTCAAAACGGAATGTCGTCGTCCATGTCGTCGAAGCCACTCGACGACTTGGGCGCTGCTGCGCGTGGGGCCGAGGCCGGCGCAGGGCGCGATGCCGGCGCGCTGCGGCGCGGTGCGGCTTCGCCTTCTTCGCCACCAGCGCCACCACCACCGCCGCCCATGCCTTCGCGGCCACCGAGCAGCTGCAATTCGGTCGCGATGATGTCCACGGTGTTCTTCTCGACGCCGCTGGTCTTGTCGACGTAGCTGCCGTATTTCAGGCGACCTTCAACGTAAATGGGGCGGCCCTTCTTCACGTATTCACCAGCAATCTCGGCCAAGCGGTCATAGAACGTTACGCGGTGCCACTGCGTCTCTTCCACCATCTCGCCGCTGTTTTTGTCTTTGCGCCGCGTGGAGGTGGCAATGCTCACATTGGCCACCGCTTGGCCGGATGGCAGGTAGCGGATTTCGGGGTCGCGACCGCAGTTGCCGATGAGGATGACTTTGTTGACAGATGCCATGGCGGGGCCTTGCGAAGAGCGGTGGATGCGGGTGGGGCTGACGATTGTGCCGCACCGCAGACGGGGCTTGCCCGCCCGCCCAGTCCTGCACCGCTTCAGGCAGCAGGCACCACCAAGGTCTGCTCTTGCTCTGCTGCGCTGCCCTGCTGCGGCACGCGCAAACGCCAGCTGGTCCACAACCACAACACGGCCAGCGCAGCGCAAGCCAAGAACAGCGCGGGTGCGCCCGACCAGCGCACCAGCAAGCCGCCCAGCAAGCCGCCGCAAAACAAGCCCAGCGACTGCAACATGTTGTAGACACCCAAGGCGGTGCCGCGCAATTCGCGGGTGACCAGTCGCGAGGTGATGCTGGGCAGCGCGGTCTCCAGCACATTGAAAGCACAGAAGAACAAAAGCAGCAGCACAGCCAAAGGCCACAGGCCTGCAGCCGCACCACCCAGCGCAGCACTGGCCCACAAACCTAGCTGCACCGCCACCAACAAAGCAATGGCACCCAGGTAGGCGCTGCGCAAGTG
Source organism: Comamonadaceae bacterium (assembly GCA_027483665.1). Taxonomy (GTDB): domain Bacteria; phylum Pseudomonadota; class Gammaproteobacteria; order Burkholderiales; family Burkholderiaceae_C; genus JAIXUC01. The sequence goes on from JAIXUC010000023.1 coordinate 125,649, forward strand.
CCCGCGCCGCTCCAGTGCAAACACCCCGCCCAGAACCCCGAAAGACCCGATCAGCGCTGGCAAGTAGACCTGCCAGTGGTGCTCTTTGTCCAAGCCGGCCTGCACCAGCAACACCGGCACGGCCACCCACATGGCCATCTGGACGGTGTTGAGCACAAACACCGCGCCATCAATGCGGCGCAGGTCGGGCATCGCCAGCACCACCGCCAGCCGGGCCGATGGCCTGCCGCCGGGCTGGTTCGGCGGCTCGGGCGGCACGCCCCACACCATCACCGCCACGCCGCCCAAGGCCAGCGCCCCCGTGGCGGCGAACAGTCCACCCAACCCGATCAGCGCAGCCAAAGGCGGTGCCAGCACCAAAGACAAGCCGAACATGAGCGAAATGCTGATGCCGATCAGCGCCATGGCCTTGGTGCGCACAACGTCACGGGTTTGGTCTGCCAGCAAGGCCGAGACCGCCGCCGACACAGCACCCGCGCCTTGCAGCGCGCGCCCCGCCATCAGCCACCAAATGGTGTCGGCCATGGCTGCTGCAAAGCTGCCGACGGCAAACAGCAGCAGCCCAGCGACGATCACCGGCTTGCGCCCGAAGCGGTCAGAGGCCATGCCAAAGGGAATTTGCAGGACCGCTTGCGTCAGGCCGTACAAGCCCATGGCCAAGCCCACCAGCGCCGGGTCATCGCCGCCGGGGTAGTGGCGCGCTTCCAGCGCGAACACCGGCAACACCAGAAACAGGCCCAGCATGCGCAGCGCATAAATGCTGGCCAGCGAAGCACTGGTGCGCCGCTCTTGCGCGGTCATGCGGTGCGCTTCGGCGGGGGCCGGGGGCTGCTGGGCGGTTGCTGAATCGGCTTCGGGCACGTTGAGATTGTCCCCGATGGTCTGAGGCCCCCTGCGCCGTGGACAGGCCGTCATCACCTGCGCGCCTATCATGGTTGGTTTCCCACCGCGCACCCTGCCCAGCCCCGCCAATGAACTCCTCCACTGACGGCATCCACCTGGCCCAAGCGCTCGCTGCGCAGCGCATCTCCATTCGCGGGGCGCGCACGCACAACCTGAAGAACATCGATCTCGACATTCCACGCAACCGGCTGGTGGTCATCACCGGGCTGTCGGGTTCTGGCAAGTCGAGCTTGGCCTTCGACACGCTCTATGCCGAGGGGCAGCGCCGCTACGTGGAGAGCCTCTCAGCCTACGCGCGGCAGTTCTTGCAGTTGATGGACAAGCCCGATGTGGATGTGATCGAGGGTTTGTCGCCCGCCATCTCCATCGAACAAAAAGCCACCAGCCACAACCCGCGCTCGACCGTGGGCACAGTGACCGAAATCCACGACCACCTGCGCCTGCTGTTTGCCCGCGCCGGCACGCCACACTGCCCAGACCACCACCTGCCTTTACAAGCGCAAACGGTGAGCCAAATGGTGGACTCGGTTCTGGCCCTGCCCGCTGGCAGCAAGGTGCACATCTTGGCGCCGGTGGCGCGCGACAAAAAAGGTGAGTTCGTCGAGGTTTTCGCGCAGATGCAAGCGCAAGGCTTTGTGCGCTTTCGGGTCGACGGCCGCACCGTGGAGGCAGACGATTTGCCTACCCTGCGCAAGACCGACAAGCACGATGTCGATGTGGTCATCGACCGCCTGAAGGTGCGCGCCGACGGCCAAGACACGCTGCGCCAGCGCTTGGCCGAGAGTTTCGAGACCGCGCTGCGCTTGGCCGATGGCCGCGCGCTGGCCTTGGTGCAGCCCGACGCCGCGCGCGAAGAAGCGGGGGCGGCGACATCCAAAGCCGCCGAGGTGGCGACCGGCCTGCAAGACGGGCTCCACGTGTCGGAAGCTTTGAGCGGGCAGGAGCACTGGTTCAACGCCCGCTTCGCCTGCCCGGTGTGCCACTTCACCATCAGCGAGCTGGAACCGCGCCTGTTTTCCTTCAACTCGCCCATGGGCGCCTGCACCAGTTGCGACGGGATCGGCACCACCGAGTTTTTCGACCCAGAGCGCGTGGTTGCCTTCCCATCGCTCAGCTTGGCCAGCGGTGCCATCAAGGGCTGGGACCGGCGCAACGGCTACTACTTCGCCATGCTGGAGAGCTTGGCGCGGCACTACCGCTTTGATGTGGAGTCGCCCTTCGATTCGCTGCCCGAGGCGGTGCGCCAAGTCATCTTGCACGGCTCGGGCGAAGAGGAAATCAAGTTCAGCTACGTCATGGACTCGGGCGCGCAGCAGGGCCGCAAGGTGAGCAAAAAGCACCCGTTTGAAGGCATCCTTCCCAACATGGCGCGCCGCTACCGCGACACCGAGTCGTCCTTGGTGCGGGAAGACTTGGCGCGCCTGCGCAGCACGCAGCCCTGCCCCGACTGCGGCGGTACGCGGCTGCGGCGTGAAGCGCGCTGCGTTCGATTGGGCGAAGGTGAGCAGTCGCGCGCCATCTATGAGATTGGCCGGGCCACACTGCGTGAAGCCCAGGCCTACTTCGACACCCTCACGCTGCACGGTGCGCGCGCCGAAATTGCAGACAAAGTGGTGCGCGAGATCCGCGCGCGGCTGAAGTTTCTCAACGACGTGGGCCTGAGTTACTTGAGCTTGGAGCGCAGCGCAGAGACGCTCTCCGGCGGGGAGTCGCAGCGCATTCGCCTGGCCAGCCAAATTGGCTCTGGGCTCACAGGCGTGATGTATGTACTCGATGAGCCGAGCATCGGCCTGCACCAGCGCGACAACGACCGGCTGATTGGCACCTTGCAGCACCTGCGCGACATCGGCAACAGCGTGCTGGTGGTCGAGCACGACGAAGACATGATCCGCGCAGCAGACCACGTCATCGACATGGGGCCTGGTGCAGGCGTTCACGGTGGGCGCGTGATTGCGCAAGGCACCTGCGCCGAGGTGGTGGCCAACCCGGCCTCGTTGACCGGGCAATACCTGGCTGGCACGCGTCGCATCGCCGTGCCGCCAAGGCGCGCTCCGGGTGAGGACGCGCTGCGCATTCGGGGCGCGCGCGGCCACAACTTGCAGCGCGTGGACGCGGCTTTCCCCGTGGGCTTGCTCACGTGCGTGACCGGTGTCTCAGGCTCGGGCAAATCCACCTTGGTCAACGACACGCTGTACGCGGCGGCTGCGCGCCACCTCTACCGCGCCCACGAGGAGCCTGCGCCGCACGACGCCATCGAAGGGCTGGAGCACTTCGACAAGGTCATCAACGTCGACCAATCGCCCATTGGTCGCACGCCGCGCAGCAACCCGGCCACCTATACAGGCCTGTTCACGCACATCCGCGAGCTGATGGCCGAGACCAACACCGCGCGCGAACGCGGCTACGGCCCAGGCCGCTTCAGCTTCAACGTGGCCGGCGGGCGGTGCGAAGCCTGCCAAGGCGACGGCATGGTGAAGGTGGAAATGCACTTCTTGCCCGACGTGTACGTGCCTTGCGACGTCTGCCACGGCCAGCGCTACAACCGCGAGACGCTGGAAGTGCTCTACAAGGGCAAGAACATCGCGCAACTTCTGGACCTGACCGTGGAGCAGGCGCACGCCTTTTTGGGCGCGGTGCCCACCATTGCGCGCAAGCTGCAAACCCTGTTGGACGTGGGCCTGAGCTATGTGCGCTTGGGCCAAGCCGCCACCACCTTGTCGGGCGGCGAAGCGCAGCGCGTGAAGCTGGCGCTCGAACTCTCCAAGCGCGATACCGGCCGCACGCTGTATGTGCTGGACGAGCCCACCACCGGCCTGCACTTTGCTGATATCGCGCTGCTGCTCAAGGTGTTGCACCAACTGCGCGACGCAGGCAACACCATTGTGGTGATCGAGCACAACCTCGACGTCATCAAAACCGCCGACTGGCTCATCGACATGGGCCCGGAAGGCGGCTCTGGCGGCGGCCAAGTGCTGGTCAGCGGCACACCAGAGACCATCGCCGCCCACCCCGGCAGCCACACCGGGCGTTACTTGGGGCCGGTGTTGGCGCGTGGGCGATAAGCAGGGCTTTCAAACACAGAGCCGTACAATCTTTCTGTACAACTTCTGGAAGTCATCGAATGACCACCGAAACCACTTACAGCCATGCCCGAGAGAACTTGAAGTCACTCATGGATTTGGTCGTCGATCACCGAGAGGTGGTCATGGTGAGGCGCCGCACTGGCGGTGACGTCGCCATGATCGCAGCCGATGAACTGGCTGGGCTTATAGAAACCGCGCACTTGCTGCGCTCTGGAAAAAACGCAGAGCGCTTGATGACTGCGCTGGCACGTGCACGCGGCGAGAGCATCACACCCATGACCATGACCGATCTGAATCGGCTGGCAGATCGGAATGCCTGAAGTTCAGCGCCTGCTGATTTGCCACCCGGAGTTTTTGGAAGACTTGAGGCACTGGGTCGAGACCGACCGACGCACCGCCAAAAAGTTGCTGGACCTCGTGCAGGCCGTGGTCCGAGACCCTTTCACGGGTATTGGCAAGCCGGAGCCATTGAAGTACCTTGGCGCGGATGTTTGGTCTAGGCGCATCACGCAGGAACACCGCTGTGTGTACTTGGTCAAGTCAGATCGAGCGGAGTTTCTTCAGGGTCGCTACCACTACTAAGGCAGAACCTGCACAGGCACTTTGCGCCATGCCGATGTTCCGCGATTGCTACAAGTGCACGAAGGCCACGCAACCCCCAACAGCCCAACAGGAAAGCCACCATGTCCTCCATCACCCTGCGTTTTCTGGCCGAGCCGAGCACGGTCAACTTTGGTGGCAAGGTGCATGGCGGCACGGTGATGAAGTGGATCGACGAGGCCGGCTATGCCTGCGCCACCAGTTGGGCCAAGGCCTATTGCGTGACGGTGTTCGTGGGCGGCATTCGTTTCCACCGCCCCATCATGATTGGCGACTTGGTGGAGGTGGAGGCCACACTGGCCTACACCGGCACCACCAGCATGAACATCTCGGTCGAGGTGCGCAGCGGCGACATGAAAAGTGGCGCCATGGACCGCACCACGGAGTGCCTGATCGTGTTCGTGGCGGTCGATTCACATGGCCGCAAGATGCCGGTGGACCAGTGGACGCCGTCAACACCCGGCGAGATGGCTGTGGCACAGCACGCCAGAGAGCATCTGCACCCACCGCGCAAGGGCGGGCAAGCCGATCAGCGCTGCCGGGGCCGAGACTCAAACCCGCGCGGCTTGAAGCATTTCCCGCGTGCGCTGCGCTTCGGCACGGGCTGCTGCTGCGAAGTCGGGACCGCTGCTGGCGTAAAGAATGGCGCGGGAAGAGTTCACGACGATGGGGCCGCTGGTGACTTCGCCCTGCCCGCGCCAGCCGGCGCGCACCGTGGCCGCTGCATCGCCGCCTTGCGCGCCCACGCCGGGGATGAGCAGCGGCAGGCTGGGGGCGATCCGGCGCACGCGCTCGATTTCTGCTGGATAGGTGGCGCCCACCACCAAGCCGAGCTGGCCGTTGGTGTTCCAGGGGCCTTGGGCCAAAGCCGCGATGTGCTCGAACAACAGCGGCTGTTCGGGCAGGTCGGCCAAGCGGCGCGCTTGCAAGTCGTCGCCGCCAGGGTTGGAGGTGCGGCACAACAGAAAAGCGCCTTTGCCATGGCGCTTGAGGTAGGGCTGCACCGAATCGAAACCCATGAAGGGCGATAGCGTCACCGCGTCTGCGCCGTAGCGCTCGAAGGCTTCCAGCGCGTATTGCTCAGCCGTGGCCCCGATGTCGCCGCGCTTGGCATCCAGAATCACCGGCACGCCGGGCGCGGCTTGGCGGATGTGGGCGATCAGGCGCTCCAGTTGCGCTTCTGCGCGGTGCGCTGCGAAGTAGGCGATTTGCGGCTTGAAGGCCAGAACCTGATCGGCAGTGGCCTCGACGATGGCGGCGCAGAAATCGAACAGGCGAGACGTGTCGCCAGCCATGTCGTCTGGCAGTCGCGCCGGGTCTGGGTCTAGGCCCACGCACAAGAGCGATTGGTGGCGGCGCTCGGAGTCGCCCAGCATGTCCAGAAAAGTCATGCGCCGATTGTCAGTCCCTGGCAGACGCAGGCTGCCAACACTGCGTCAGCGACAAATCTCGGCTTCTGCGACCACGTCGTCCGGGTTTTGCGCTGCGCGTTGCTCGGGGGTTTGGGGCAACTGACCATCGGGGCCGAGCAGCCTGAGCAGGTCTTGCAACAGCAAAGCCAAGAGGCTTTGGTTGATGTCGGCTGTGCCTGCGCCTGCTGCATCGCCAGGAACGGCTGGCGGCAAGGCCACGCCACCGCCCGCCACGATGCCCGTCACCGCCAAGGGCGTGCCCGCATCGGTGACGACGCCCGTGTTGGCGTCCACCGTCAGCGCTGCGTACAGAACCGGCGTAGCGCCCACTGGGTTGATGGTGAGGGAGGAGAAGTTGTTGGCCGCCACCAGCACGCCGCCGCCGGTGGACAGGTCGGGCACGAGGTTGAGTGTGGCTGTTGTCGTCAGGTCGCCACCCACGTTGACCAAGCCCGAATAGGAGCCAGCGCCTGTGCCGCCCAACAGGTTCACAAAGCCGCTGTTGGCGGCCACCGTGGCGCTGCCCGAGGTGCTGCCCACCAAGGCGTAGGCATTGGCCGCCGCGCCGCCCTCCACGCTCAGCACCCCGCCGCCCAGGTTGAGGTTCATCTGGCTGCCAGCCAAGACCTTGGCCGATGCACCGGCCACTGTGTCGCTGCCCGACACGATCAGGTTCTCGCCCCCGGTGCCGATGGTTACCACGTTGCCCTCGACCTTCACTGCGGCGTCGATGGCTTCGAGGCGCACCAGCCCGCCGCCGATCTGCACCGTGTCCGCCGCCAGCACCTGCGTTGCCCCGCCGCTGTTGGAGGCCACCAGCACGGCCGTCGATCCGGGACTGAGAGGCGTGCCGTTGATGGACACATCGCCACCGGTGGACTGCACGGTGGACGAGTACACGTAGGCGAAGCTGGCGCTGCTTGCGAAGTTCACGTCACCCGAAGCGATGAGGCTGCCGTCGACCACGCCCACAGAATCGCCCGAAGACGTGATGCTGATGCCGCCGGTGCCCGCTTGCACCAAGCCAGAGAGCACCTGCACGATGCTGGCGCTGGTCACAGTGACGGAGGAAGCGGCACCGCTGGCGATGACATTGCCAGAGAGGACCAAACCACCCGGGTTGTCGAGGACGATGTCTTGACCTGCGCTCAGGTTACTGGCGCTCGTGAGGCCGCGCACCGTCACGGCACCGCCCACGTCACCCGTCACCGTATCCAGCACATTGGCCGCATTGCCCAGCACGACATTGCTGGCACCCACGTCCAGCAGCAGCGTGGCGTCCGCTCCAGTGCTCAGCGCAGCCGTCTGCGTGATGCCGCCCGTGCCTGCGGTGAGCCGAAGCGTCCCGGAGCTACCGACCGAGCCTGGCGTTCCGCCCGGGGCCGTGCCCGCTGCGCCGCGCTCGAGTTGAATGGTCGTGGCGGTATTGAAGGCCAAGCCTTGCGCGTTGGAGGTGTTGCCGAAATCGCCCAAATACACAACGGCTGCGCTGCCGCCGTCGCCGCCGTCACCAGAAGCCGGGTTGGCATTGCCGCCAGCACCACCGCGCGCCATCAGCTGCGCAGAGGTGCCGCCCAAGGTCAACACGCCATTGGACGCGTAGATGTCCATGCTGCCGGCATTGCCGCCGTTACCACCTGAGCCGCCTGCAAGTAGACGGTCCCCGCCAGCGCCGCCACTGGTGTTGACCGACAGGTTGTTCAGCGCCAATGGGCCAGCGGTGACGCGGCGGATGTTCACGTTCGCGCCGTTTCCGCCAGCACCACCGTCGGCAGCCGAGCCGTCGGCACCAGCCCCGCCGCGCGCGTTGACGGCCTGCACGGCCATCGAACCGGCATCCCAGACCGACAGCCGCACGAGGCCCGCATTGCCGCCCGCTTCGCCATCAGCCGCACCGGCGGCACCGCTGGAGGTGACGGTCCCCAGCGACAGAGAGCCCGTGCCGCCCCCGGTGGACACGTTGATTTCCCCAGAAGCCACAGCAGCAGACGATGCGGTGGTGTTAATGGACGCTGTGCCCAGCACCGAGCCTGTGCCGGTGGGTGCGAAACCCGCGCCAATCTGGTTGGCCACCATCAGCACCTGCCCACCGCCCGTGGTGCGCACGGTGCTGGTGCCGCCGCTGATGTTGCCGCCCGACTCGATGAAAAACCCGGCATCTGCGCCCACGGCGTTGTTCGTCAGGTTGCCGGCGAGTGTGATCGTGCCGTTGAGTGCGCTCAGATAAGCGCCATGGCTGGCGTTGAATGTCACGGTGCCCGTGCCCACGTTCACCGTGCCCGAGCTGCCCTCGGCGCCAATGTCCACCATGTGCGCGGTTTTTGTTATGCCGCCATCGATGTTGATGCTGCCGTTGGTGGCCACGTTATAGAAGCCAAGGTCGTCGTCGTTGGTGTTGGCGTTGTAGCCAGCGAATCCGTCGATCTGCAAGGTCGAGCCAAACGTGCCAGCAGCCGCCAGCTTGATTTCCTGGCCAACGCCTGCGGCGCTGACGTTGTAGGTGCTGGTCAGCAGCGGGCCGCTGGCCTGCTGCACGTAAATGCCGCCGCTGGATGCGGTCAAGAACACATCGCCGGCGGATTTCACCCGCATGTAATTGCCAGCACCCGTGGCACCAATGGCAGCACCACCCAAGCCAATGTCGCCGCTTGTGGTTTCGATCAGCCCGCCGCCGTTGGTGATGTTGCCGGTCTGGCTGATGGCCACGCTCACGCCCGAGGTAATGTCGCCGTCGATGGACACATTGCCCGTGCCCACAATGGACACAGCGCCTGTGTTGCTGACGTAGCTGACGCCATCGAGCGAGTAGTTGGCGCGGTTGTTGCGAAAGCTGATACCGCCAGAAGCCGAGGCGCCCGTAACCGCCAAGGTGACCGAGCCGATGCTGTTGGCTCGGTTCATGAAGATATCGTTGTCCGCCGTGGCCACCAATTGGGCCGCCGTGATGACACCGTCGGCCTGGTTGATGCCGATGTTGTTGGTGAACAGCGTCACACCGCTCGTGGTACCCGCATTGATGCTGCCTTCTGTGGGGCCACCTGCTGTGCCCAACACGATGCTGTTGCCCCCGACGTCCGACAGGAAAGACGTGAGTGCCACGTTGGCCCCACCAGGTACGGTGCCGCCGCCAGTGGTGTCGATGTTGGCATTCAGATAGAGCGCACCTTCGGTGGGCGTGGTCAGCGAACCTGGGTTGCCAGCGAACAAATCCACCTGCCCGCCTCGGGTGGTGATGTTGGCGTTGACAAAGACATACCCGCCTGCTTGGGCCGTGAAGCTCACCCCAGGGTTGGTCATGTTGATGGCGTTGTCGATGCTGATGTCTTCGTTGGCTTGCAACACCACGTTGGCCACAGCCGCGTTGATGGTGGCGGGCGCAATCGTCAAAGAGGCACCAAGGTCGGCGAACTGGTCCACCGCGCCCAGCGTTTCCGTGCCTCCGATTGCAACGGTGATGAAATCCGGGTCCAGCAACCAAGTCCCGGTTTTCCCCTTGGGCGCACCCGCGTCCACCTGCGCCTGGCCTATGTCCAACCGCCGCTTGCCCGAGGTCTCCACGAAGCCCCCGTCACCACCGGCATCGCCGCCGCGCGCGCTGATTCGGCCATAGGCCTGCGTTTGCACATCGGCCCAGACGATCACGCGCCCGCCGTTGCCGGCCTCGGTGGCGTCGGCGCGCAGCGTGGCTTGCGGCCCGAAATAGGTGTAGCGCGCGTTGGGCACGCTGGCGTTCTGGCCCAGGTAATCGCCGCCGATGCGCACCTGCCCGCCGCCTGCCGGGCCCGAGACATCGATCTGCGCCGTGTCGCGCACGGCCACGCGGTCGCCCAGCACATCGACTTGCCCGCCGGCCCCCGCCAAGCCTTGCGCCGTGATGCGCGCGTTGTCCTGCACGATGGCGTCGCCCGCTGCCTTGAGCACCACGCGCCCGCCTTCGTTGCTGACCGCGTGCGCCGTGATCACGCCGCTGTGGCGCAAGCTTCCGGCAAACACGCCCACCGCATCGCCTTCAATGCGCCCGAGTTGGCGCACCGCGTCAGCCGGGGCCTGCACCTCGAAGCGAATACCTTCCAGCCCGCGCCCGGTCAACTCCAGCCGCCCACCGGCGGCCAAGATCGTGGTGCCTTGCGGAGACTGCAGCAAGGCGCTGCTGCCGGTGTCGATCTGGCTGGCGATCAGCACCAAATCGCCTTGACGCGAGACGATGTGCCCGTCCACCGTGATGTTGCCGCCGGGGCTGCCATCGCCAAAGCGCAGGCGCGCAGCCAGGGCGTCGGCCTCGCTCATTCGCAAGGCAGAGGCCACGAAACCCGCGGTGTCCACCACGGCACCCGCGCCTACCGTGATGCCCGCTGGGTTCACCAAGACCAAGCGCCCGTTGGAGCCCAGCGTGCCGAAGATCAGGCTGGGGTCAGCACCGACCACGCGGTTGATGGAGGTGCTGGCCGCAGTGGGCTGTTGAAAGAAGGTGCTGTTGCCCGCAGGAATGGAAAAACCTTGCCACTGAATCACCGAGTGGTTGGTGCCCGGCGCGTTTTGGGTGGTCACTTGCAGGTGCTGGCCCTGCGTTTGCAACTGCACCGAACCTGCGACCGCTTGTGCGCCCGTGGGGTTGGCCCACGCGCCGGTTGATACGCCGGACAAGCCCCAAACGCTGGCCAAAGCCAACGCCAAGCGGCTCAAAGGCCAAGCGGCCAAGCCCGTACCCGCCCCATTGGGCGCTACACGACGGCTGCTTCTGTGTGCGGACATGGTGGCCTCCTGCCAACGCTCGAAGAAGGCCGGTTCGGCTGGATGTGTGGCGAACGCCACAACTTGCCTACGCCGGCTCCACGTCAACAGCATTTACAACTGTTTACTAACGTACAGTTTAGAAAGGGCGGACTGAAACGCCAGAACAATCCACCCGCCGCAGTTCCTGCATGTCGCCTTTTTGCTGCAAGCGTCCAACCTTGAGTTCACCTTCCGCCGCGCGTTCAGTGCTCGGCTGGGTGTGGGCGGCAGCGGTCTGCTTGGCCTTACCCGGCACCGCTTGGGCACAGGCCCGCGCGCCCGTGCCTGGTTCAGCGCCTGTACCCGTACCAGTGACCACTCAACAACGTGCAGCAGGCCAGGTGGAGTTCTTGCGCGGGGTGGGTTTTGCGCAGCTGCCGGGGCAAGCGCCACGCACCCTGGGGCGCGGGCAAAGCCTGCAGGAGGGCGACCGCATCACCACAGCCGAGGGCGCGACAGCCATCGTTCGCTTGAGCGACGGCACCCGCATGACGGTGCGCCCAGGCAGCGAGTTGGTGCTGCAGCAAGTGCGCTACAGCGAAGGTGCGACTGACAACAGCTTGGTGCTCAACATGCTGCGCGGCGGCCTGCGCGCGATCACCGGCCTCATTGCCAAAGGCTCGCCCGATGCGGCGCGGCTGCAAACCGCCACTGCCACCATCGGCATTCGCGGCACCGACTTTGACGCCCGCTTGTGCAGCGGCAACACCTGCGCCAGTGAATCGGCCCAAGTCCCGCAGTCGCCCCGGCCCAACGCGGTACTGGCCAGCGCCAAACTGGTGTCGTTGCAGGGCGGCTTGCGCGCCACATCTGCTGCGGGCGAGATCCGCCGCGTGGTGGCTGGTGGCAGCGTCTACCCCGGCGATTTGTTGGAAACCGAAGCCGGCTCACAAGCCGTGCTGGCCTTTCGGGACGACAGCCGCCTGACTTTGGGCGCTAACACGCGCTTTCGCGTGGAGCAGTTTGTGTTTGACAAAGCCAACCCGGCGGAAGGCCGCTTTCTGGTTTCGCTGCTGCGCGGCTCGGTGCGCGCGCTCACGGGTTTGATCGGCCAGGCCAACACCCGCAATGTGGGTTTCGTCACGCCCACGGCCACCATCGGCATTCGCGGCACCGGCCTGGACCTGGACTGCAGCGACGAGGCTTGCAGCCTGTTTGCCTGGCTGGGCAGCATTGAAGTCACGCCGAGCGGGCAAACCGCCTTGCAGGTGTTGCTGACCGGGCAGGGCTTGTTCGTGGACCGCACCGGCGCGCGGCCCATCGACAGCACGCCCTTGTTGAATTTGCCCCGGCCAGACAGCATCACCGTGAACATCGACCAACTCTTTGGCAACATCGAACTGCCCGATGCCGCGCAGGGCCTGTTTGTCTTCGTGCGCGACGGCCATTTGGAGGTGGTGCAAGCCTCGGGCGCATTGCTGCAGTTGGGGCGCGGTGAAGCCGGCTTTGCGGGCACCGATGGCCGCGTGGCGCGCCCGGTCTTGCTGCCGCTGTTCCTGGAATTCGACCGCCTGCCACTGCCCGACAGCCCGAATCCGCTGTTGTCTCTGGTGTTCCGAGAAGCTGGCATTCGCCCGGCCAACGTGTGCCGATGAAGCGCCGAACGACTGGGCTGCTGACGAGGCAGGAGAAGGGGCTGCAGCAAGGGCTGAAACAGGCGCTGCTCGCGGCCTGTGCGCCTTGGTGTTTGGGCACGGCGCTGGCCCAAGCCCAAACTCCGGTCGACCCGGTGCGTCCTGCTCAAGCTCCAGCTGAGCCGGTGCGTTTTCCCATCCCCGGCTTCGAGGTCAAAGGCGACAACCCCTTGAGCGCGGCTGAGACCACCTTGGCATTGGCGCCCTTCTTGCGCGCCGAGGCCACGCTGGAGGTGCTGCAACAGGCCACCGCAGCACTCGAAGCCGCGCTGCGCAACAAAGGCTATGGCCTGCACCGCGTGGCGCTGCCGCCGCAGGCTTTGGGCGAGGGCGTGACGCTGGAGGTGGTGCGCTTCACCATCGGGCGCGTCAGCGTCGAAGGCCTGAAGGCGCTGGACGAAGCCAACATCCGCGCCAGCATGCCCGAGCTGCGCGAAGGCGAGTCGCCCAACTTCCGCACCTTGGCCGTGCAAACCGCCATTGCCAACGACAACCAAGGCAAGCAGGTGCAGGTGACTTTGAGTGAGTCCGATCAGCCCGACCGCATCGACGCGGTGGTGAAGGTGCAGGAAAGCAAACCCTGGTCCTTGTTGCTGGCTTTGAGCAACGCAGGCTCTTCGGCCACCGGGCGCGACCGCCTGACCGTGGCGGGCAGCCACCACAACCTGTTCAACCGCGACCACCAATTCACCGGGGCCTACACCACCGCGCCGTCTCGGGTGTCGGATGTGCGCCAGATTGGCTTGTCTTATCAAGTGCCGTTCTATGCCCTGGGTGGAACCTTGGGTGCCAGCTACACCCACTCCGACGTGGTGGGCGATTTCGGCGCCTTCAATTCGCGTGGCGCTGGCCGCACCTGGGGCGTGAACTACACCCACCACCTGCCCCCTGATGGTGGGTATCGAGGCTTTTTGGGCGTGTCTCTGGAAGACAAAGTGTTCAACGCGGCCGAAGTGGCCGGGCTCACGGTGGGGCAACGCAAACGCAGCCGACCCGTCGCCCTGAGCTACTCGGCGCGCCGCGAAAGCGACGCTTCCTATTGGAGCTACCGCAGCGAGCTGGCCTTCAACACCGGCGGCGGCTCGGGCAACTCGGCCAGCGCTTACGCCAGCGAAAACCAGCCCGGCAGTAACCGCATCGACAACAACCGCTGGCGGGCTTTGCGCGGCAGCGGCCAGTACACAGCCAGCCTGCCACAGGCTTGGTTTTGGGGCCTTCGCGGTCAGTGGCAGTGGAGCCCGGACGCGCTGATTTCTGGTGAGCAGTTCGGCGTGGGCGGTGCCAGCACCGTACGCGGCATGGGCGAGCGGGTGCTGTCCTCTGACTCGGGCGGCTTGGTTAGCTTGGAGATCACCAGCGCACCGCTGGCCCCAGGTTTGCGCTTGAGCGGTTTTGTGGACGCGGCCTGGCTGAGCAACCGCCGCCCGAACGGCAGCAACCGCCTGGCCAGCGACCGCGTGGCCTCGGTCGGCTTTGGCGTGCGCTACGCGCTGCCCCGGGTGCAACTGCAACTGGACTGGGCGCGCGTGATGACGGGCAGCACGCTGTCGCCCGCGTTCAACAGCGAAGCGCCACAGTCGGGTGACCACAAGCTGCACCTGAACCTCTCAGCCAGGTTTTGAGCGGTGAAGCTCACCCGCCAGCAGACGCTGCTGCTGATCGTGCTGACCGTGGTCTGGGGCATCAACTGGCCGGTGATGAAGCTGGGTGTGACTGGCTATCCGCCTTTGAGTTTTCGGGCGCTGTCCATGTGGCTGGGCCTGCCGGTATTGGCAGCCGCGCTGTG
>JAIXUC010000021.1 GCA_027483665.1 Comamonadaceae bacterium
ACGTGTCGATCACGGTCAAGCTGATTGCACCGATTGCCATGGAAGAAGGCCTGCGATTCGCCATCCGCGAGGGCGGCAAGACCGTCGGCGCAGGCGTCGTGGCCAAGATCTTGGCTTGATTCTCACCAAGGAAAAACCATGGCTACCAAGCAAAAAATCCGCATCCGCCTCAAGGCGTTTGACTACAAGCTGATCGATCAATCAGCGGCAGAAATTGTCGATACCGCCAAGCGCACAGGTGCGATCGTTAAAGGCCCCGTGCCTCTACCGACCCGCATGAAGCGGTTTGACATCTTGCGTTCTCCGCACGTGAACAAGACCAGCCGCGACCAGTTTGAAATACGAACCCATCAACGGCTCATGGACATCGTCGACCCCACAGACAAGACCGTGGATGCGCTGATGAAACTTGATTTGCCAGCCGGCGTGGATGTGGAGATCAAGCTCCAGTGATTCGGAGCAAGCGCGCACGCGCATGATCGGGCCGCCCTCGGGCGGCTTTTTTCTGCACACCAATGAGATCTTTCTGCTCGAGACGAGAGCCAAGACTGTTCGGGCTCTTAAGGCTCACATCAGGACTTCCGCATGAAGCGCAGGCAGTGCCAGCTGTAAGCAAAAACAACCTGGGGCTTGCGGCGGAGGAAAACTCTTCATAGAATCGCGGGCTTCGCAGCAAAACTGCGAAGTGATCGGTATCCGACCTATCGGCCCCAGGGTTCAGGCCCCCGGGCTGAATAAGGACCGAGATTTATCAACAGTCTTTCACGAACAAAACGCAGCTGCCAATTGCAGTGGTTGCGGTGAAAGTAACGGAGAACACAATGAGTCTGAGCAACTCCCTTGGGTTGCTGGGTCGCAAGGTGGGCATGATGCGCCTGTTCACTGATGATGGGGACTCAGTTCCTGTCACGGTGGTGGACGTGTCTGACAACCGAGTGACCCAGGTCAAGACCAAAGAAGCCGATGGCTATGTAGCCTTGCAGGTGACTTTTGGGTCACGCAAATCATCGCGCGTGACCAAGCCGATGGCAGGGCATCTTGCCAAGGCTGGCGTCGAAGCCGGCGAGATCATCCAAGAATTTCACGTCACCGCAGAGACCGCCGCGCAGTACCGGGCGGGAGCCGCTGTCCCGGTGACGGCTGTGTTCGCAGTGGGCCAAAAAGTGGATGTGCAAGGCACGTCCATCGGCAAAGGATTTGCCGGCACCATCAAACGCCATAACTTCAGTTCGCAGCGCGCTTCGCACGGCAATAGCCGTTCGCATAACGTGCCTGGCTCGATCTCGATGGCGCAGGACCCGGGTCGAGTTTTCCCCGGAAAGCGGATGTCGGGTCACATGGGCGACGAAACAGTCACCACCCAGAACCTCGACGTCATTCGCATCGACGAGGCCCGTCAGCTGCTGCTGATCAAGGGCGCCGTGCCTGGCTCTAGAGGTGGCTTTGTCACCGTGCGCCCTGCAGTGAAGGCAAAAGCAAAGGGAGCGAACTGATGCAGATCGAACTCCTCAATGACCAAGGGCAGGCCGCGTCAAAAGTTGATGTGCCGGACACCGTGTTCGGTCGTGAATACAACCAAGATCTGGTTCACCAAATTGTGGTGGCGTATCAAGCCAACGCCCGCCAAGGCACGCGCGCCCAAAAAGACCGCGCAATGGTTAAGCACTCGACCAAAAAGCCGTTCAAGCAAAAAGGAACAGGCAGGGCACGCGCGGGTATGACGTCATCGCCCTTGTGGCGTGGCGGCGGTCGAATTTTCCCGAACAGCCCGTTCGAAAATTTCACCCAGAAGATCAACAAGAAGATGTACCGCGCAGGGATGGCTTCCATCCTTTCGCAACTGGTACGAGAGGGCCGTTTGGCGGTGGTTGATTCGATGAAAGTTGAGTCGCCTAAAACGAAAGTGCTGGCGGCACGTTTCAAGGCCATGAATTTGGATTCGGTTTTGGTCATAGCTGAAGAAGTTGACGAAAACCTCTACCTCGCGTCGCGCAACTTGACCAATGTGTTGGTCGTTGAGCCGCGTTACGCGGATCCAGTTTCATTGGTGCAATTCAAAAAAGTACTGGTGACCAAAGCTGCCATGGATCAGCTCAAGGAGATGTTTGCATGAGCGCCGCCAAGACCGCAAAGTTTGACGAGGGTCGTCTGATGCAGGTGCTGGTTGCGCCCATCGTTTCCGAGAAGGCCACCATGGTTGCCGAAGCGTCAAACGCAGTCACTTTCAAGGTGCTGCAGGATGCGACCAAGCCAGAAATCAAGGCCGCCGTTGAGTTGATGTTCAAGGTCGAAGTCAAGGGCGTGTCGGTTGTCAATACCAAGGGCAAGTCAAAGCGCTTCGGCAAGTCCATGGGCCGCCGCGACAACGTTCGCAAGGCCTACGTGAGGCTCAAAGAAGGCCAGGAACTAAACCTGTCTGGGGAGGCCGCTTAATCATGGCTGTCATCAAAATGAAACCGACTTCACCAGGCCAGCGTGGCATGGTGAAGATTTCGCGCGACCACCTGCACAAAGGCGAGGGCTACGCGCCGCTGTTGGAGCCTCAGTTTCAAAAGGCTGGCCGAAACAACAATGGCCACATCACGACGCGCCACCGAGGCGGTGGACACAAGCATCACTACCGCGTCGTCGATTTCCGCCGAGAGAAAGATGGCATCACGGCCAAAGTCGAGCGTATCGAGTACGACCCCAACCGCACGGCGCACATTGCTTTGGTGTGCTACGCCGACGGCGAGCGTCGCTACATCATTGCCCCGCGTGGCCTAGAGGTGGGTGCTACGCTGGTCAGCGGTGCAGAAGCGCCTATTCGTGTGGGCAACACCTTGCCCATTCGCAACATCCCGGTGGGTTCCACCATCCACTGCATTGAGATGCAACCGGGCAAGGGCGCACAGATCGCCCGGTCGGCCGGCACTTCTGCCACCTTGCTGGCCCGCGAGGGCACGTACGCTCAGGTTCGCGTCCGCTCGGGTGAAGTGCGCCGAATTCACATTGAATGCCGCGCCACCATCGGCGAAGTCGCCAATGGCGAACACAGCCTGCGCCGCTTGGGCAAGGCTGGTGTGAAGCGCTGGATGGGCATTCGACCCACTGTTCGCGGTGTCGCGATGAACCCGATCGATCACCCGCACGGTGGTGGTGAAGGCCGCACCGGGACTGGCATGCCGCCGGTGGATCCATGGGGCAACCTGACCAAGGGCTACCGCACCCGCAACAACAAGCGCACCCAGGTCATGGTCGTGTCGCGTCGCAAGAAGTAAGGGGTAGAAGATGACTCGTTCTCTGAAAAAGGGTCCCTTCGTCGACCACCACTTGCTTGCCAAGGTCGACAAGGCGGTCTCCAACAAAGACAAGAAGCCCATCAAGACTTGGTCGCGTCGATCGATGGTGCTGCCGGAGTTCATTGGCTTGACGATTGCAGTGCACAACGGCAAGCAGCACGTTCCGGTCTACATCACCGACCAAATGGTTGGACATAAGCTCGGCGAGTTCGCTCTGACCCGGACCTTCAAGGGTCACCCGGCGGACAAAAAAGTCCAGAAGAAGTGAGGATGAACACCATGGAAACTCGTGCAGTTTTGCGGGGCGTTCGCCTCTCTGTCGATAAAGGCCGCCTTGTGGCGGATCTGATTCGCGGCAAAAAGGTGGATCAGGCGTTGAACATCCTGACCTTCACCCAAAAGAAAGCCGCTGTGATCGTGAAAAAAGTGCTGGAGTCGGCCATTGCCAACGCCGAGCACAACGACGGCGCTGACATCGATGAACTGAAGGTCAAGACCATCTACGTCGAGCAAGGTGCCACGCTCAAGCGTTTCACAGCCCGCGCCAAGGGTCGCGGCAACCGCATCAGCAAGCCCACGTGCCATGTGTACGTGACGGTTGGCAACTAACAGGGTCTGGAAGATATGGGACAGAAAATCCACCCCACCGGCTTTCGCCTGTCGGTCAGTCGCAATTGGGCTTCCCGCTGGTATGCCAACAACCGTGACTTCGCTGGCATGCTGGCTGAAGACATCAAGGTTCGTGAGTACCTCAAGACCAAGCTGAAATCAGCCGCGGTTTCCCGCGTGCTGATCGAGCGTCCGGCTAAGAGCGCACGCATCACCATTTTCTCGGCACGCCCAGGTGTGGTGATCGGCAAGAAGGGCGAGGACATCGAGAACCTTAAGAAGGAACTCGCGCGACGTTTGGGCGTGCCGGTCGCTGTCAACATCGAAGAGGTGCGCAAGCCCGAAACCGATGCTCAATTGATTGCCGACAGCATCACCCAGCAGCTGGAAAAGCGCATCATGTTCCGTCGGGCCATGAAGCGCGCCATGCAAAACGCCATGCGTCTGGGTGCTCAGGGCATCAAGATCATGTCGGCTGGTCGCCTCAACGGCATCGAGATTGCGCGCACCGAGTGGTATCGAGAAGGTCGCGTGCCGCTTCACACACTGCGCGCTGACATCGACTACGGCTTTTCAGAAGCCAAGACAACCTACGGCGTGATCGGCGTCAAGGTGTGGGTCTACAAAGGCGACACGTTGGGTCGTAATGATGCGCCCGTAGCCGCCGAGCCGCGTTCTGATGACGAGCGCCGCCCACGTGGCCCACGTCGGGACGCGCGGCCGGGCGAGCGTGGTGCGCCCGCGCGTGGTGCACGTCGTCCTTCCGGTGCCGTAGGCGCGCCTGCAGACGGCAGCGACAAGCCCGTCGAAGCAACCGATGTTCCGAAAACCACCGTTAAGCGCGTCCGCAAAGTCGCCGCGCCAGCTGCAGCAGCTGACGGAAACAAGGCCGAGTGATCGGCTGAACCTGGAGAAAAAACATGCTGCAACCTGCCCGTCGCAAGTACCGCAAGGAACAAAAGGGCCGCAACACAGGAATAGCAACCCGCGGTAACTCCGTTGCCTTCGGTGACTTTGGCCTCAAATCAACGGACCGCGGTCGCTTGACAGCGCGACAAATTGAGTCCGCACGTCGAGCCATTTCTCGCCACGTCAAACGTGGTGGTCGCATCTGGATTCGCATCTTTCCCGACAAGCCGATCTCTCAGAAGCCGGCTGAAGTACGGATGGGTAACGGCAAGGGCAACCCGGAGTACTACGTGGCCGAAATACAGCCTGGCAAGGTGCTCTATGAAATCGTGGGGGTTCCTGAAGAACTGGCGCGTGAGGCTTTCCGCTTGGCTGCTGCCAAGTTGCCTTTGCGCACCACGTTCGTGGCCCGCATGATCGGTCAGTGACAGGGAGAACACGATGAATACAGCTGAACTCCGCCAAAAAGATGTTGCAGGCCTGGAAGCCGAGGTGAAATCGCTGCAGAAGGCGCACTTTGGATTGCGCATGCAAAAAGCCACACAACAGCTCAACAACACCTCGACCCTGCGCAGCACACGCCGTGACATCGCTAGGGCCAAGACGCTTTTGGCGCAAAAGCAAGCCGCCAAGTAAGGACCCTACATGACGGACACCACACCATCCCTCAAGCGCACCCTGATTGGCAAGGTCGTGAGCGACAAGCGCGCCAAAACGGTAACGGTGCTTGTAGAGCGGCGCGTCAAGCACGAGCTCTACGGTAAGATCGTTGCCAAATCCAGCAAGTACCACGCGCACGACGAAAACGGCGAGTACAAGTTGGGTGACATCATCGAGATCACCGAAAGTCGTCCTATTTCGAGGACAAAGAACTGGGTGGCATCTCGCCTTGTCGAGAAAGCTGCATCGGTCTGATGTTGCTTATACGCTGAGCCTTAAAGCGGCCCACAATGTGGGCCGTTTTCATTTTGGAGCCACCCCATGATTCAAGTAGGCGAGCAATTGCCATCGGCGACGCTGATGGAATATTCAGACGTGGAGGCAGAGGGCTGCAGCATCGGTCCCAACCCAGTCGACGTGGTGCAAGCCAGCGCTGGCAAGACCATCGTGTTGTTTGCACTGCCCGGCGCGTTCACCCCCACCTGCTCAGCAAAGCACGTACCCGGCTACGTGGAACACCATGCCGACTTCAAGGCCGCCGGCGTCGATGAAATCTGGTGTGTCAGCGTCAACGACGCTTTTGTGATGGGGGCTTGGGCACGTGATCAGAAAACCGCTGGCAAGGTGCGCATGCTGGGCGACGGCAGCGCTGACTTCACCAAGGCCGTGGGTCTGACGCTGGACTTGACCGGGCGAGGCATGGGCATTCGCAGCACCCGCTACGCCATGCTGGTCAAAGACGGCGCGGTGTTGGCCCTGAACGTCGAGGCTCCGGGGAAATTCGAGGTCAGCGACGCGGCCACGCTGCTGGCGCTGGCCCGGCACTAAGCCCGGTCACAGCAGCACTTTGAGGTAGTGCGCCCCGGGGATGGGGTTGTAGTAGTAAGGCTCGACCTCGACAAAGCCCAGCTCTTTGTAGAGCGTCCGAGCTGCTTCCATGTCGTCCAGCGTATCGAGCAGCACGCAGCTGTAGCCCAGCGTGCGCGCGGCGTCGAGCACCGCGTCGGCGAGGTCGCGCCCGAGGCCCAGTCGGCGGTAAGCCGGGCGGACGAACAGGCGCTTCATCTCAGCCGCATTGGGATGGTCCACCGAATCGAGAGGCCGCAGCGCGCAGCAGGCTGCTGGCGCGCCATCCACATGCGCCAACAGCAGTGTGCCCCGAGGTGCGGCGTAATCCCACGGAAGGTTCGCCAGCTCCTCTTCGAACGACTGAAAGCAGAGCGAGATGCCCAAAGCGGCGGCGTAATCGCTGAACAGGGCGCGCACAGCGTCTAGGTCGTCGGCCGTCTCTGCAAGGCCGATGTGCACTTGGTTTTTCATGGGGCTGAAAGCACCAGCCAAGCCACAAGCCCGACGCAGACCGCCATCAGAACCCCGGCGAGCAAGCGCTGGCGAATACCGTCAGCCGACGCGGGCAGCGCCTCGGCCTCTGGCAGCAACTTGTCGCCGCTGACCATTGCGCTAATGAGGTTGTCACGCCGAACCAGCAGGTGGTAGAGGACGGCCGCGATGTGCAGCACCACCAAGCCCAATAGCAGCCACTGGCCGATGTCCTTGTGGTAGTCGGTCATCCAGGCCACAGTCTGGGACGAAGCGCGCGACGCCAGCGGCCCCATGAACAAAATCTCGTCGTCAGAGAAAAGGCCAGAGCCCACTTGCAGACCCAGCACCAGGAGCAGCGCAAACACCGACAGCGCCGCCAGGGGTGAATGGCCAGCAAGGTGCGCCGCAGGGCTTCGCCCTTGAAGGTGACGCCAGACGCTTGCCGGGCTGTAGATGAAGGAAGAAAAACGCGACCACCAACCGCCGGCAAATCCCCACAACACCCGAAAGCCCAGCAGCGCGAGCACGGCATAGCCGAAACGGGCGTGCCAATCGATGGGGCCGGTCTCGCTGGTGATGGCTGAGCCCAACACCGCCGCTGCCAGCAACCAATGGAACAGGCGGGTGGGCAGGTCCCAGATGCGTATGCGCACGCTCATGATGGGTGAACTCCATAGCTTGACCAATCGAAGCGCCAAGTATCGGCGCAGCCCTGGCAGACGGAAAGACCGAGGCGAGAGAGAAGATGTCCCAGCGCTGTCCTCGGGATGGAAGCGATGCGGTGCACTTTCTTTTATCAAGGGTGTGCACAATGACTCGGCCAATCAACTCCACGGAGACCATCGATCATGACATTCCAACTGCACATCCTGGCCGGCCTATTGGCCGCAGCGGTCGCGATTCCTGCCGCTGCCCAGTTCGCCCGACCCGACGACGCCATCAAGTACCGCAAGGCCCAAATGGTGTTGAAGCAGGCGCACCTGGGCCGAGTGGCAGCCATGGCCAGCGGGCGGGTCCCCTTCGACGCCAAGGTAGCGGCTGACAACGCGGAGATCGTGTCCGTCCTGGGGCGTACCACCACGCAAGGCTTCATGGCCGGCAGCGAGGGTGGCAACGCCAAAGCCGAAATTTGGAAGGAAACGGCCAAGTTCAATGAGCTGGCAGAAAAGGCCGACGCCGAGTCCGGCAAGCTGCTGGCTGCTGCCAAGGCGGGCAACCTGGATGCGCTGAAGACAGCAGTGGCAGCCACGGGTGGCACCTGCAAGGCTTGCCACGACGCCTATCGCAACTGAGCCCTAGGCTCAACCCTGCGCCAGCAGCCGCTCGATGAGCTGGTGCAGCTCGGCCATGTCGGGCTTTCCCACGTAACGCTTCACGATGGAGCCGCGCCGGTCCACCAAGTAAGTGGTGGGCGTCAGTTGTACGTCACCCCAAGCCTTGGCGACCTCGCCCGTGTTGTCGATGGCGACCATGAAGGGCAGTTGTCGACTCTCGGCAAACCGCGCGACAAAGGCTGGAGGGTCGTAGCTCATGGCCACTGCCAGAGTTTGGTAGCCGCGCTGTTGAAACTTTTGGTGGGTTGCCACCATGTCGGGCATCTCTGCCACGCACGTCACGCAACTCGTGGCCCAGAAATTGACCAAGGTGACTTGACCACCGAAGTCTTGGGTGGTGCGGGTAGAGCCGTCCAGCAGCACGAAGGTAGAGTCCGGTGCGCGGTTAGCGCTTTGCTGCCACCACCCAGCCAAGGCAAGGCCAGCCACCAAAACAATCGCAAATGCTGCTCGCCAAGTGCTTTGTTTGCTCATGAGGGATTCTCCATGGATCGTCGCCAGTTTAGTCAGCGTTCCATCGCGCAAGCTGCCGTGTGGGCACTGGCCCCGTTACTCATCGCAGGGGGCAACGCGGCGCATGCGCTGAGCTTGTCGGAACTGAGCCAAGCCGATGCGACCCGAGGTCTTAGAACTGCCTTGGAACGCGGATCTTTGGCGGCCATTGGTTTGCTGGGACGCACGGACGGGTTCTTGGGGAATGCAAAAGTACGAATTCCCTTGCCCGCCTACTTGGAAGACGCCTCCAAACTTCTTAAAGCATTGGGGCAGGGGCCCAGGCTCGACGAACTCGTCACCTCCATGAACCGCGCAGCCGAAGCGGCTGTGCCACTGGCCAAAACTCTACTGACGAATGCGGTGCGCAACATGTCGGTAGCGGATGCAAAAAGTATCCTCTCTGGCTCTGACACCTCTGTCACACAGTTCTTCGCCGACAAAACCCGAGAGCCGCTCTTTGCACAGTTCCTGCCCGTGGTGGCCCGCTCAGTTGATCGGGTGGGGCTGGCTGTCAAATACAACCGCGTCGCGAGTCAGGCGGCCAACTTTGGACTCATTGGGCCCCAAGACGCCACCATCCAGCAGCATGTAACGGGCAAAGCGCTGGATGGTCTCTATTGGGTCATTGGCGAGCAAGAGCGCGCTCTGCGCCAAGACCCGGTAGGCAGCGGCAGTGCGATCCTCAGGAAAGTCTTTGGCGCATTGAAATGAAGTTTTTCTCGGCATGGCGCGGCGTGGGCGTTTGGGCTGCGGTTGCACTCTTTGGGCTGGTTGTCGGCTGCACGCCGGCCCTCAACTGGAGAGATGTACCGGTCACCGGTAGCCCGTTGCTGGCCTTGTTGCCTTGCAAGGCGGACAAGGCCGAGCGCGAAGTAACCCTCGCCGAGCAGCGGTTGTTGATGCGCATGGTGGGCTGCGAAGCGCAAGGCCTTACCTATGCCGTGGCCCAAGTCCAGCTTTCACAGGCTGCCCAAGCGGCCGATGTTCTGGCCGCTTGGAGAGCAGCCACACTGTCCGCCTGGGGGCAGCCAAGCCTTGTGCCCATGCCAGCGCCGAAGTTGAAGACCTTGGCCCTGCCCGGGCACGGCCGCGTTGCTGTGCAAGGGCACACGTCGAATGGAAGAGTACTGGCCGCGCAAGCTGCATGGTGGGTGCGGTTAGACGGAGCGGATGCCTATGTGGTGCAAGCAGTTGTGGTGGGTGAGCGCGGCGACGCAAACGCTGCGGATGCCTTCTTTGAAGGGTTGCGACAGCCTTGATCACGCCGCAGCAAAAGGCCTATTCGCCTGTCCATAATGGTCCATCATGAACGGCATCTTGATCATTGCCCACGCGCCACTGGCTCATGCATTTCGCCAGAGTGCACTCCATGTGTTCCCTGACTGCGGGCATGAAATCAGCGCTGTGGACGTGCAGCCGCATGTCTCTCCCGAAGAAAGCCTGGCCGCCAGTCGCGTCGCTTTGGAGCAGTTGATGGTGCAGCCGCAGATCGAAGGCGTCCTGGTACTCACCGATGTTTTTGGCGCGTCGCCTTGCAATGTGGCGCTGAAGCTGGTGGATGGCGTTCGCACGCGCTTGGTGGCAGGCTTGAACCTGCCGCTGCTGCTGCGTGCGGTCACGTACCGAAAAGAAAACCTAGACGCCTTGGTCACCCGCGCCGTGGCCGGAGGTACCCAAGGCGTGATGCAAGTGGCCATCACCGCACCCCAAAACCAAGCCCGACGTCCCCATGATCCGAAACACCACGACCATCAGCAATAAGTTGGGTTTGCATGCCCGCGCGTCAGCCAAGCTGACCAAGCTCGCTGGCAGCTTTCCGTGCGAAGTCTGGATGTCACGCGGTGAGCGCCGCGTGAACGCCAAAAGCATCATGGGCGTGATGATGTTGGCTGCTGCTATTGGCAGCGAAGTGGTGCTGGAAACCGAAGGCGAGCGGGAGCAAGAGGCCATGGACGCTTTGCTGGCCCTGATCGCTGACAAATTCGGAGAAGGCGAATGAGCTTTGCCATCCACGGCTTGGCGGTTGCCCGAGGCGTGGCAATCGGCAGGGCTGTGCTGGTGGCGTCCAGCCGCATGGACGTGGCGCACTATTTTGTGGACGCCTCACAGGTGGAGTCTGAAATTGACCGCCTGCGCCAAGGCCGGGATGCGGCTTTCGGAGAAATCCAGCGCCTGCAGCGAACGGTCTCGCAGATGAATGCCAACGAGGCTCCCGCCGAGTTGACTGCATTGCTCGACGTGCACCTCATGCTGCTGCAAGACGAGTCCCTCACGCGCGATGTGAAGCACTGGATCTCGGAGCGGCTCTACAACGCCGAGTGGGCACTGACCACGCAACTCGAAATCTTGGCGCGCCAGTTCGACGAGATGGAAGACGAGTACCTGCGCGAGCGCAAGGCTGACCTTGAGCAGGTGGTCGAGCGCGTGCTGCGGCACATGAAGGGCATGGCATCCCCCGTGAACCCGGGCCGCAAACGTCCGCGCACGCAGCAAGACCTGCTGCTCGACGACACAGTGGACGTGCCGCTGGTGCTGATTGCGCATGACCTGTCGCCGGCTGACATGCTGCAGTTCAAGCAAAGCGTGTTTGCGGGCTTCGTCACCGACGTCGGCGGCAAGACCTCGCACACCGCCATCGTGGCGCGCAGCATGGACATCCCAGCCGTGGTGGGCGCGCGCTCGGCCAGCCAACTGGTGCGCCAAGACGACTGGGTGATCATCGACGGCGATGCTGGTGTGGTCATCGTCGATCCATCGCCCATCCTGCTGGCTGAATACGGCTTCAAGCAGCGCCAAGCCGAGTTAGAGCGCGAACGCCTGCAACGCTTGCAGCGCACACCCGCAGTCACGCTGGACGGCGAGCGCATTGAACTCTTGGCCAACATCGAGATGCCAGAAGACGCACCGCATGCGGTACGCGCAGGTGCGGTGGGTGTGGGCTTGTTTCGCAGCGAGTTTCTATTCATGGGGCGGCGCGGGCATTTGCCCGACGAGGAGGAGCAATACAGCGCTTACCGCCGCGCGGTCGAAGGCATGCAGGGCTTGCCGGTGACCATTCGCACGGTCGACATCGGCGCCGACAAGCCGCTCGATGCGCGCCACGACAAAGACCACAACCAAGACGCGCACCTGAACCCCGCCTTGGGCCTGCGGGCCATCCGATGGAGCCTGGCAGACCCTGCCATGTTCCTCAATCAATTGCGCGCCATCTTGCGCGCTGCCGCTCATGGCCAAGTGCATTTGCTGGTGCCCATGCTGGCGCACGGCAACGAGATCCGCCAAACCTTGGCGCTGATCGACCAGGCCCGCACCGAGCTCGACCGGCGCGGCACGGTGTACGGCCCGGTGAAACTTGGCGCCATGATCGAGGTGCCTGCTGCTGCCCTGAGCGTGCCGCTCTTTTTGCGTTACTTCGACTTTTTATCGATTGGCACGAACGACCTCATTCAATACACCTTGGCCATCGACCGGGCCGATGAGTCGGTGGCCCACCTCTATGACCCTACCCATCCGGCCATCTTGCGGCTGGTGGCCGACACCATCGCCCAGTGTCGCGCGGCGGGCAAGCTGGTGAGCGTGTGCGGCGAAATGGCGGGGGATGTGGCTTTCACTCGATTGCTGCTGGGCTTGGGGCTGCGAAGCTTTTCCATGCACCCAGCGCAAATTCTGGCGGTCAAACAAGAGGTGTTGCGCTCCGACACGCAGCGCCTGTCGGGTTGGGCGCAACAGGTCTTGCAGGCAGAGGAACCGGCAGCCCTGTTAAGCCCCTGATGACGCCCCTCAGGGATTCATTCGCGCGTGCCCAGCAAAGCAGCGGCCACGATCAAGCCGGCCGCGGCGGCAATGGCCCAACTGAGGCTCTGGCCTGTACCCAGCAACAGGGCAGCGGTTGAGGCCACCGGCGTGATGTAGCTCAGCACGCCAATTTGCCGCGCATCGCCCGTTTTCAAAGCGCGGTCCCACAAATAGAAAGCCACACCGAGCGGCCCCAATCCCATCAGAACAACCAGCCCCCAATCTTGGGCGCTGAGTTCGACGCGCGCCTCCAGCGCCCAATGGCACACCAGCGAAAGCAAGCCCGAGACCAGCGCAAACAATCCCACGGCGGCGGTGGAGAAGTGGGGTACGCGCCGCGTCCAAAGGGAATACGTGGCCCAGATGAAAGCCGACGCCAGCGCCAACACATAACCCCAAGACCACAGGCCCACGCCGACAGTGCCGGCGGGTTTGCTCCAGTCACTGCCCCCAGCACCGCCCAAAATGGCCAGTGCCGCGCCGGAAAAACCCATCAAAGCCGCCAGCACATGGATGCCGCGCCACGCGGTTTTGGGCAACAACACCGGTGCCAGCACGACGATGAACAAAGGCCACAAGTAATTCACCAAATTGGCCTGAACTGGCGGTGCCGTGCGCAAGGCCATGAACAACAAAAAATGAAATCCGAACAGGCCATACACGCCCAGCGCCAGGGTGCGCGCAGGTACGCGCCAGACCGAAGGCTTGCGCAACACCAGCGGCAGGGCAGGCAGACAACCGACGAGCAAGGCAAGCCCTGTCAGTAGAAACGGCGGCACGTGGCTGAGCGACACGCTGAGCAAAGCCAGACTCGCCCACAAACACACTGCGCCCAGCGCCAACACGTTGGGGTGCATGAATCAGGCGCGGAAAATTCGGTACACAGAGGCCGGTGGCAAATTGAAAAAGGAACCTCCGATGCGTTCTGCCTTGAGCCCTAAGCGCTGCAACACGCCGGGCGAAATAGGGCAACTGGCGGTGTAAGTGAATTGATACATCGCTGCTCCCTGCCGCAAGCTTTGCATGCAGGCACCTACGACGTTCCATTGCGCGCGCAAGCCCATGATCAAGAGCGGCAAGCCGGAAATCACCGCTTGGGCCTGCATCGGCCTCCACATGTCTTGACGCCACCGCATGCGCGTCACGTCCATCTCGAGCAAACGCGCTGCTGGGTATCGGTGGCGCAGCATCGCCGCAAAGTGGGGGTTGTTTTCGATCAGGGTCAGATCCGACTCGGCCAGGCCCATCGAGACCATGCAGCGCGTGAATGCCCCGGTGCCCGGGCCCAGCTCCATCACAGGGCCGCCGCCGGGCACAAGGTCTTGGGTGATGAGTCGGGCCAAAGCTGCACCCGACGGGGCGACAGCGCCTGTTTTGATCGGCTGCTTGAGCCAACTTTTCAGGAAAGTAGCCTGGTCGGTCTGCGGGGGCATGGACGTTTCCTGCTTGTCCGCTTTACTTTTGCACTGCCATGTCGGCCAGCACACCGTGTGCCTG
This sequence comes from Comamonadaceae bacterium, assembly GCA_027483665.1. Lineage (GTDB taxonomy): Bacteria > Pseudomonadota > Gammaproteobacteria > Burkholderiales > Burkholderiaceae_C > JAIXUC01. The sequence continues at coordinate 13,904 of JAIXUC010000021.1, forward strand.
CTGGTCAGCGTGGTAGCTTGAGCGCACCATGGCACCGACTGCGGCGTGCGAGAAACCCATGGCGTAGGCCTCGCGCTCCAACATCTGGAAAGTGTCCGGGTGTACATAACGCCGCACCGGCAGGTGGCTGCTGCTCGGGGCGAGGTATTGGCCGATGGTCAGCATGTCGATGTCGTGGTCTCGCATGTCGCGCATGGCCTGCAAGATTTCCTCGTCGGTTTCGCCCAAGCCGACCATCAGCCCGCTCTTGGTGGGAACGTCTGGAAACAAGGCCTTGAACTTTTTGAGCAGGTTCAAAGAAAAGGCGTAGTCGCTACCCGGACGGGCCTGCTTGTACAAGCGGGGAACCGTTTCCAGGTTGTGGTTCATCACGTCTGGTGGGGCTGCTCTCAAAATGCTCAAGGCGCGGTCGTCGCGGCCACGGAAGTCGGGCACCAACACTTCGATTCGCGTGGCTGGCGACAGCGCCCGGGTTGCCTTTATGCAATCCACAAAATGCTGGGCGCCGCCATCGCGCAAGTCGTCTCGGTCAACGCTGGTGATGACCACGTACTGGAGATTCAAAGCCGCAATCGTTCGCGCCAGGTTCTGGGGCTCTTCGGTATCGAGCGGGTCGGGTCTGCCGTGTCCGACATCGCAAAATGGGCAGCGCCGTGTGCACTTGTCGCCCATGATCATGAAGGTGGCGGTGCCTTTGCCAAAGCACTCCCCGATGTTGGGGCAGGAGGCCTCCTCGCAGACCGTCACCAAGCGGTTCTCTCGCAGGATGTTCTTGATCTCATAAAAGCGGGTGCTGGGCGAACCCGCCTTGACTCGAATCCACTCGGGCTTTTTCAGGACCTCTGCGGCCTCTACCTTAACCGGGATGCGCGCCAATTTGGCAGCAGCTTTTTGCTTGACTGTGGCGTCGTAGTCGGCCAAGGCCGGGGCTTCGCGCAGCACCGTTTTGGGCTCTGATGCATCGTGTGGAGTGCTGGACATGGCGCTATGGGTGGTGTGTGGTGGCGTGACGCGCGGGCCGCAGCAAGCCTTAAGGAGCCAACTGCGCTTGGAGACGTTCGGCCCATACAAGAGCCACCTCACCAGGCGTCACGGCTATTCCGATTCTAGAAAGATCGACGGTCGTGAGACCCGAATACCCGCATGGGTTGATGCGCGAAAACGGCCGCAGGTCCATGGCCACATTCAGCGCTGCGCCGTGGTAGCTGCAGTGCCTGCTGACCTTGATGCCCAGCGCTGCAATCTTGCCCAGACCTGAGAAGTTCGGCACGGGCGCGGGGCTGCCGCTGGGACGGTGTTGCGGGCGCTGCGCCAGCAGGGCGTGACTGAAAGGGTCATCCAGTCGGACATAAATGCCAGGCGCACCGGCCACGCGGTGACCCGTAACCCCCCAATGGGCCAACGTGCGGATGATGGACTCTTCCAGTCGGTAGACGTATTCCTTCACGAAGTAGCCCCTGCGTCGCAAGTCGAGCAACGGGTAGGCGACCACTTGGCCGGGGCCGTGGTAGGTCACCTGACCTCCTCGGTCGGTCGCGACCACAGGTATGTCTGCGGGTGTCAAAAGGTGGGTGGACTGGCCAGCCAAGCCCTGTGTGAACACCGGTTCGTGCTCGCACAACCACAGTGCATCGGGGGTGTGCTGCTGACGCTGCGCCGTGAACGCTCGCATCTTCTCGAACAGGGGTTCATACGCCACGCGCCCCCAATCGGTCGCAGACAACCCGATGGATAGCGGCGCTTGAGGTGAAGAGCTCAACGCCATGCGCCCTACAAGACCACCTTCACCATCGGGTGCGATGACAGGGTGCGGTAGAGCTCATCGAGTTGCTCGCGGGAGGTGGCCGTGATGTGCAGCGTGACTCCAAGGTAGTTGCCGCCTTTGCTTTCACGTAGCTCCAGGGTGGCTTCGTCGAAGGTCGGGTCGAACTGACGGGCCACGTGGACCAAGGCAGCAACGAATCCATCCACGCGCTGCCCCATCACCTTGATGGGAAACAAGCTGGGGTATTCGATCAGCGACGGCTGGGGTGGAGAAGCGTCGCTCATGCTTTCGGCCCTGAGACACCCATGCGCCTGCGTGCCATCAGTCGTTGGCGGCGACGCCGGTCGCGCAAGCGCCACACGGCATTGACCAATACGTAACCGATTGACGAGCCACCCACCGCGAAGATGCCCATGCCCAATACAGCTGGCCAGCCGATTGCGCCAAGCCATGCCATCAGGCCTGCCCCATTGCTCAGCATGACAGGCGGTGGCGCGTCGATGACCAGACTTCCCAATTGGTATGCAAGCCAGAGCCAGAAACCCACCGTGAATGGGTTGGTGATGAATGTGATGGCGGCTGCAACCGGGATGTTGGCGCGCCACCAAACGCAATGAGCTGCCGCAAACAGCACCTGTGCAAAAGGGATGGCAAAGGCCCAAAACACACCGATCGCTACACCCCGCGCAACCGATTCGCGCTGACGGCGCCACAGGGCTGGATCGAGGACGTGAGAGGCGATCGGGCGCAAAAAAGTGGAGCCAGCCAACGATTCACGTGTTGGGACAGATGCCGCAATGCCCTGCCGAAGTCGCGAGAGGACCGCACGAAAGCGGCTGTGTGGCGGGGGCATGTTCACAGTTCTGAGTGTAGTGACTGGGTCAGCCTTCGGTCGTGACTGGTTCAACGCTCAGCTTGCCGTGACCGCCCGATTGCTGGGGACATGAGGGTTACTGCGTATACTCGCGGGCTTTGTGACTGGCGGCATGAAACCGAGCCCGGGGTTTGAAGATGATCGTCAGAGGGCTGTCACAAGCATGAAAGACGATGCAAACCACGGCGCACGCTCAAACCCGATAGGTGCGGGGAAAGCGGGGAAAGAAGGAACAGCGATAGACGCGGGGTCTGCGCAGGACTTATCTGCTGGAGCCTGGAGCGAAGAGGGCGTTTCCTCACTGGGTGAAGAGAGCCCTGCATGGACTGCAGAACAGGTCGGGTCGTGGCGTCAGACGCAAGTGAACATGTCGCCCGCCGCCTTGTTATGGATTCAGGCGGCAATGAGCGGTGGTGCCGTGTTGCTGACTGGTCTGGTTTTTGGCTGGTTTCCAGTCGGCGTATCTGCCGCTTGGGGCTGGATGTCCGTGGTGCTGCCATCTGGCTTGATGGTTTGGGGCCTTCGGCGCCCAGCGCCTCAGGCTGGTTTGGGAATCGCCCGATTCTTTGCCTGGGAGTGGGCGAAGTTGGGCTTGAGCGTGGTGCTGATGTTGCTGGCGCCTTGGGGCATTGAGCAATGGAGCGGGCTGGCTTTGCTGGCTGGGGTGATTCTGGCGGTGAAGGCGCATTGGCTGGCCCTGTGGTGGCTGACGCGCAAAAGCCGAGGTCTTGAAACTAAGAACGATCTGAACACGGAAGACTGAGAGCATGGCTACCGAAGGACAGGCGCCAACCGCCAGCGAATACATCCGGCACCACCTGCAGCATTTGCAGATGGACTTTTCTTTTCAGGGCGCCAAGCAGTCCAGCATCGTTGATTTCAGTGTTTTCAACCTGGATTCGGTGTTTTATGCGCTGATTTTGGGTTCACTGGCTTGTTTCGTGATGTGGCGTGCTGCGCGGGCTGCCACGGCCGGCGTGCCAGGCCGCTTCCAGGCGGCCTTGGAAATTCTGGTCGAAATGGTCGAATCCCAGGCCAAAGGCGTGATCAAGAACGCCAAAAGCCGCAAGCTGGTCTCTCCCTTGGCGCTCACGGTTTTCATCTGGATCTTTCTGATGAACGCCATGGACATGCTGCCCGTCGATGCCATCCCCCACCTGTGGCACACCGTGGGCCCGGCCGTTGGCTTCAAAGATTACATGCGCGTTGTACCGACGGCCGACTTGTCGACGACGCTGGGCTTGTCGGTGTCGGTGTTGCTGATCTGCATCTTCTACAACATCAAAATCAAAGGTCTGGGCGGCTGGTCGCACGAACTCATCGCTGCGCCTTTCGGTGACAAGTGGTTTTTGGCCCCGGTCAACTTGCTGATGCAGCTCATCGAGTTCCTGGCCAAGACCGTCTCGCACGGCATGCGGCTGTTCGGCAACATGTTTGCTGGCGAACTGGTCTTCATGCTCATCGCGCTCATGGGTGGCGTCTGGGCATGGCAGTTCAATCCCATTTCAGGTGGCTTCTGGCTCGGTATTGGCCACGTGATCGCGGGCACGGTGTGGAGCTTGTTTCACATCTTGGTGATCACCTTGCAGGCCTTCATCTTCATGATGCTCACGTTGATTTATGTGGGCCAAGCCCACGACGCACACTGACGTTTGCATCCCTCTTTCCGCTTTCTTTCCCCCCTTTTCTTATTCATTACCAAGGAGCAATCATGGAAAACATTCTCGGTCTCGTCGCACTGGCTTGCGGTCTGATCGTCGGCCTCGGCGCCATCGGCGCGTCTATCGGCATCGCGCTGATGGGCGGCAAGTTCTTGGAAGCTTCGGCGCGTCAGCCCGAGCTGATGAACGAACTGCAGACCAAGATGTTCATCTTGGCCGGTCTGATCGACGCTGCTTTCCTGATCGGCGTTGCTATCGCACTGCTGTTCGCTTTCGCCAACCCGTTCGTGCTGGCTTGATACCTCGCCCGTTCGTCGCTGAAGGGACGTCGCTGTGAACATCAATTCAACCCTGTTCCTGCAGGCGATCGTCTTTGCCATCTTGGTTTGGTTCACCATGAAATATGTGTGGCCGCCGGTGATGAAGGCGCTCGATGAGCGCGCACAGAAGATCGCTGACGGGCTGGCTGCGGCCGACAAGGCCAAGACGGAGCTGAGCGCTGCCAATCAGCGCGTAGAGGCCGAACTGGCGCGCTCTCGCACGGAATCGGCCACGCGCTTGGCCGATGCGGAGCGCCGTGCACAGGCTCTGGTCGACGAGGCCAAGGCCCGTGCCTCAGAAGAGGCCGCCAAAATCGTCGCCGCAGCTCAGGCAGAGGCCCAGCAACAAGTCGTCAAAGCGCGCGATGCGCTTCGCGATCAAGTCGCTGTGTTGGCCGTGAAGGGCGCCGAGCAAATCTTGCGTCGCGAAGTCAATGCCGGCGTCCACGCCGACTTGCTGTCGCGCCTCAAGGCCGAGCTCTAAGGTCTGTCATGGCTGAACTCGCCACCATCGCCCGCCCCTACGCTGAGGCACTGTTTCAGGCGGCACGAGCCGACCTGAGCGGCACTGAGCGTTGGCTGGATGCCTTGGCCCAAGTGTCATCCGAGCCTGCTCTGCAAGCAGTGGCTGACAGCCCTCAGTTCGAAGCCGCGCAGGTTTTCGATCTGATCCAGGGTGTCCTGCCCCAGCCTTTGCCGGCCGCCGGTGCCAACTTTCTGCGTGCGGTTCTCGACAACGGGCGTCTGGCCGCCTTGCCCGAGATTGCGGAGCAGTTTCGCGCTCAGAAAAACGCCCTCGCGGGCGTGTTCGATGCCACCGTACAAAGCGCTTTCCCCATCGATGCTGCTGCGTTGGCTGACCTGTCCTCGGTGCTCGAAAAGCGCTTTGGGCGCAAGCTCCAGTTGAGCGTCACGCTCGACCCCGAATTGATTGGTGGTGTGCGCGTGGTGGTCGGTGATGAAGTGCTCGACACCTCCGTTCGCGCCAGTCTTGAACACATGAAGCGGGCCCTCTCGGCCTGAGCCGCGGGTTTGCTGCCGCTTGCCCAACCATTGAAAGAAGGAAAGAGTCATGCAACTCAATCCCGCTGAGATTTCTGAACTCATCAAAAGCCGCATCGAGGGCTTGACGGCTGGTGCCGACATTCGCAACCAAGGCACCGTGGTGTCGGTGGCTGATGGCATCGTGCGCATCCACGGCTTGTCCGACGTGATGCAGGGCGAAATGCTGGAGTTCCCCGCCACCAAGGACGGCCAGCCCACGTACGGCCTGGCCCTCAACCTCGAGCGCGACTCGGTGGGCTCGGTGATCTTGGGCGAGTACGAGCACATTTCTGAAGGCGACACGGTCAAGTGCACTGGGCGCATTCTGGAAGTGCCCGTGGGCCCGGAGTTGATTGGCCGCGTGGTCAACGCGCTGGGTCAGCCCATCGACGGCAAAGGCCCCATCAACGCCAAGATGACCGACGTGATCGAGAAGGTGGCGCCTGGCGTGATCGCTCGCCAGTCGGTGAGCCAGCCCATGCAGACGGGTTTGAAGTCCATCGACGCCATGGTGCCCGTGGGCCGCGGTCAGCGCGAGTTGATCATCGGCGACCGCCAGACCGGCAAGACGGCCGTCGCCATCGACGCCATCATCAACCAGAAGGGTCAGAACATGACCTGCATCTACGTGGCCATCGGACAGAAGGCCTCGTCGATCAAAAACGTCGTGCGCTCGTTGGAGCAGGCCGGTGCGATGGACTACACCATCGTGGTAGCGGCTTCTGCCTCCGAATCAGCGGCCATGCAGTACGTGTCGGCCTATTCGGGCTGCACCATGGGCGAGTACTTCCGCGACCGCGGCCAAGACGCGCTCATCGTCTATGACGACCTGTCCAAGCAGGCCGTGGCCTACCGTCAGGTGTCTTTGTTGCTGCGCCGCCCGCCGGGCCGCGAGGCCTATCCCGGCGACGTGTTCTATCTGCACAGCCGCTTGCTGGAGCGCGCCGCTCGTGTGAATGCCGACTACGTCGAAGCTTTCACCAAGGGTGCGGTCAAAGGCCAAACCGGTTCGCTCACTGCGCTGCCCATCATCGAGACGCAAGCGGGTGACGTGTCGGCCTTCGTGCCCACCAACGTCATCTCCATCACCGATGGTCAGATCTTCTTGGAAACGTCCCTGTTCAACGCAGGTATCCGCCCCGCCATCAACGCCGGTATTTCGGTGTCGCGCGTGGGTGGTGCAGCGCAGACCAAGTTGGTCAAAAACCTCTCGGGCGGTATCCGTACCGACTTGGCTCAGTACCGCGAATTGGCCGCTTTTGCGCAGTTCGCTTCCGACCTCGACGCCGCCACGCGCAAGCAGTTGGACCGCGGTGCCCGTGTGACCGAGTTGCTCAAGCAACCGCAGTACAGCCCGCTTTCCATCAGCCTCATGGCAGCTTCGCTGTTCGCAGCCAACAAGGGCTTCCTGGACGACGTGGAAGTGAAGAAGGTCTTGTCTTTCGAGTCGGGTTTGCACCGCTGGCTCAAGGACAAGCACGCCGCACTGATTGCCAAGCTCGAAGCCGATCGCGCCATGGACAAAGACGCAGAAGCTGAGTTGAGCGCCGCCATCGCCGCGTTCAAAGCCCAGTTCGCCTGAGTCGGCTGACGACACCACCAGGAGACATCAGTGGCAGCAGGCAAGGAAATCCGCGGCAAGATCAAATCGGTGGAGAACACCAAGAAGATCACCAAAGCCATGGAAATGGTGGCCGCATCGAAGATGCGCAAAGCGCAAGACCGCATGCGCTCGGCCAGGCCTTACAGCGAAAAGATTCGTGACATCGCCAGCCATCTGGGTCAAGCCAATCCCGAGTACACGCACCCTTTCATGGAAACCCATGAAGCAGCGGGTGTCGGGTTTGTGGTCATCACCACCGACAAGGGCCTGTGCGGCGGCATGAACACCAACGTGCTGCGCGCCGTGACCAACCAGTTGCGCGATTTGCAGCAGGCCGGTGGCAGCGCGCGCACGGTGGCCATTGGCAACAAGGGTTTGGGTTTTCTCAACCGCATCGGCGCGCAAGTGGTGTCGCACGTCACCCAGCTGGGCGACAAACCGCACCTCGACAAGCTCATTGGCCCGGTCAAGGTGCTGCTCGACGCTTACACCCGCGGTGAGTTGAAGGCGGTGTACGTCTGCTACACCAAGTTCATCAACACCATGAAGCAAGAGCCCGTGGTCGAGTTGCTGTTGCCACTGTCTGCAGAACGCATGCAGGCCGAATCGGCCCAGAGCCAAGCCGCCACCGGCACCAAGCACGCTTGGGACTACCTCTACGAGCCCGACGCACCCACCGTCATCGACCAGTTGCTGGTGCGCTATGTCGAAACGCTGGTCTACCAAGCGGTGGCAGAGAACATGGCCTCCGAGCAATCGGCGCGGATGGTGGCCATGAAGGCTGCCACCGACAACGCTGGCAGCGTCATCGGCGAACTCAAACTCGTCTACAACAAAACCCGTCAAGCCGCGATCACCAAGGAACTGTCCGAGATCGTGGCGGGCGCCGCTGCTGTCTGAGCCACGCGGCCCGCACAGCGCAACAACGCATTCATATCAGGAGCGAATCAACATGGCTCAAGCGACGGCAGCCCAAGTTCAGGGCAAGATTGTTCAATGTATCGGCGCCGTGGTGGACGTGGAGTTTCCGCGCGACCACATGCCCCGGGTCTACGACGCCCTCAAGCTCGAAGGCAGCCCCCTGACGCTGGAGGTGCAGCAACAGTTGGGTGACGGCGTGGTGCGCACCATCGCGCTGGGCTCGTCCGACGGCTTGCGCCGCGGCATCATGGTCTACAACACCCACGCGGCCATCACGGTGCCCGTGGGCAAGGCCACGCTGGGCCGCATCATGGACGTGCTGGGCAGCCCCATCGACGAGCGCGGCCCGGTCGACCAAACCCTCACCGCCTCCATTCACCGCAAGGCGCCGGCTTATGACGAGCTGTCGCCTTCGCAAGAGCTGCTGGAGACCGGCATCAAGGTGATTGACCTGGTCTGCCCCTTCGCCAAGGGCGGTAAGGTGGGCTTGTTCGGTGGTGCCGGTGTGGGCAAGACCGTGAACATGATGGAACTCATCAACAACATCGCCAAGGCGCACAGCGGCTTGTCGGTGTTTGCCGGTGTGGGTGAGCGCACCCGCGAGGGCAATGACTTCTATCACGAGATGGCCGAGTCGGGCGTGGTGAATCTGGAGAACCTGCCCGAGTCCAAAGTGGCCATGGTCTATGGCCAGATGAACGAGCCTCCAGGCAACCGCTTGCGCGTGGCGCTCACCGGCCTGACGATTGCCGAGTCTTTCCGCGACGAAGGCCGCGACGTGCTGTTCTTCGTGGACAACATCTATCGCTACACGCTGGCCGGCACGGAAGTGTCTGCTCTGCTGGGCCGCATGCCGTCTGCCGTGGGTTATCAGCCCACGCTGGCCGAAGAAATGGGCCGTCTGCAAGAGCGCATCACTTCGACCAAGGTCGGCTCGATCACTTCGATCCAGGCCGTGTACGTGCCTGCTGACGATTTGACCGACCCGTCGCCCGCCACCACCTTCGCCCACTTGGACTCCACCGTGGTGCTGTCGCGCGACATCGCAGCACTGGGCATCTACCCCGCCGTGGACCCGCTGGACTCCAGCAGCCGCCAGCTCGACCCGCTGGTGGTGGGCCAAGACCATTACGAAACCGCCCGCGCCGTGCAGGGCACCTTGCAGCGCTACAAAGAGCTGCGCGACATCATCGCCATTCTGGGCATGGACGAACTGGCCCCGGAAGACAAATTGGCCGTGGCCCGTGCGCGCAAGATCCAGCGCTTCTTGAGCCAGCCTTTCCACGTGGCCGAGGTGTTCACAGGCTCGCCCGGCAAGTACGTGCCGCTGGCCGAGACCATTCGCGGCTTCAAGATGATCGTCGCCGGCGAATGTGACCACTTGCCTGAGCAGGCTTTCTACATGGTCGGCACCATCGACGAGGCCTTCGAGAAGGCCAAGAAGATCTAAGCCATGGATGCCACCCACACCATCCGCGTCGAGGTCGTCAGCGCCGAGGAGTCGATCTTCTCGGGTCTGGCGCGCTTCGTCGCGCTGCCCGGCGAGTCGGGTGAATTGGGTATCTACCCGCGCCACACGCCGCTGATCACACGCATTCGCCCGGGCTCGGTGCGCATCGAGTGCGCAGACGGCAGCGAGCAATTCGTCTTCGTGGCGGGCGGCATTCTGGAAGTGCAGCCCGATTGCGTGACGGTCTTGTCCGACACCGCGATTCGCGGCAAAGACCTGGACGAAGAGAAAGCCAACGCAGCCCGTCAAGCGGCTGAAGAAGCTTTGAAGAACGCCAAGAGCGACATCGACTTGGCCAAAGCCCAGTCAGAACTCGCTGTGTTGGCCGCGCAAATCGCAGCGCTGCGCAAGTTCCGCCAGAAGAAGTGATGGTGCTCGGTGGCCCCAACGCCACCAGCGCCCCATCAACTGCCCAGCAGCGTCACCGGCGCGTCGGCCAATTCGTTGGGGTTGGATTGGCCTTCTTGGAGGGCAAAGTGCTGCTGCAGTAGCGCGTTCACGGCGTCGACTGCCTGCTGCAAGCCCGCTTCGAACTGGCTGTTGCGCAGAGCAACCTGCAAGGCCTGCACCAGACTGTCCCATACCGGCTGCGGCACGCAGCGGGTGATGCCCCGATCGGCTACTACTTCAATCTGCCGCTCGGCGAGTAACAGATAGATCAAAACGCCGTTGTTGTGCTCGGTGTCCCAAACCCGCAGCTTGCCGAACACGCTGATGGCCCGCTCGCGGGCGCTGGCTCGGCGTGCGATGTAGCTCCAAGGCAGGCCGGCCTCCATGCACACGCGAACCTCGCCACTGTGTGTGGCTTCTCCGACGCGAACCCGCTCTTGTAGCCGCAGCAAGGCAGCACTGGGCAGCGCACGGGCAAGCGCCGTCTCGTCCACCCAGCGGTGGCGCAGCAAACGCAGCAATGGGTGCGACGCAATGTGGCGTTCTGGCTTGTTCACAAGCGCCTTTCTTTGGTCTGCCGCATCACCAACCCCCCGAAGCGCCGCCGCCGCCGAATCCGCCGCCCCCGCCCGAGCTGAAGCCCCCGCCCCCGCCGCCAAACCCTCCGCCTCCACCACCAAAGCCGCCACCCCAACCGCCATGCCCAGAGCGGCTGCCACGGCCGGCCTGAACGGCCTGGGCCAAGCTGCGGCTGCCCATCACCCACACAGCCAGCAAGGCGGCCATGCCTACTCCCAACCCCATCAGCCAGCTGCCGGTGACCGTCTGCGCCAGCCAACCCCCCGCGCCCCCGGTGAGCACCGAGCCGAGTTTTCGCCCGGCAATAGCGCGTGCAACAGCGCCCACGATGGGCAGGGCGAACAGCGCAAACAGCGCCAGCTCATAGCCATCGAAGCCAGGCTCGCCGGAAGCGCCGGAAGCGCCGGTAGAGCCAGAAGCGGGCGGCGGCGGCAATGCCTCCCCTTCGATGAGACGCAAGATGTGGTCAACCCCCGCGGTGATGCCGCCAGCGAAGTCGCCCTGGCGAAAGGCGGGTGTCATCACCTCGCGAATGATGCGGCCGGCCAACACATCGGGCACAGCGCCCTCCAGCGCCCGCGCCACCTCGATGCGGATGCGCCGGTCATCGAGTGCCACCACCAGCAGCAGGCCGTCGCCCACTTCGGCGCGACCAATCTTCCAGTCGCTGGCCACCCGCTGTGCGTAAGCCGCAATGTCTTCGGGCAACGTGGTTCGCACCACCAGCACCACCACCTGGCTGCCGCGCTCGCGCTCGAAAGCAGCCAGCCGTGCCTCCAAGGCCGCTGCCTGATCGGCGGACAAGGTGCTGGTCTGGTCGATCACCCGCGCGCTCAACGCGGGCACCGGCTGCAAATCTTGCGCCGCAGCAGGCTGCAGCAGCAGCGCCCATGCACAGCCCAGTGCACAAACCCCAGCGACAGCTTTACCCCATAGCGCCAATGAGGCGAAGCGGGCGAAGCGGGCGAAGCGGGCGAAGTCGGCCAAGTGGCGCATCACTTCTTGTTGAAGTCCACCACAGGCGGTGCTGCCAAAGCCGCCTCATTGGCGACGCTGAAGTTCGGCTTGACTTCATAGCCCATCACCATGGCGGTGAGGTTGCTCGGAAAGCTGCGCGCCAGCACGTTGTACTGCGCCACCGCTGCAATGTAGGCATTGCGCGCCACGGTGATGCGGTTTTCTGTGCCTTCCAACTGCACCCGCAGATCGGCAAAACCTTGGTTGGCTTTGAGGTTGGGGTATTGCTCGGCCACCACCAGCAGGCGGCTGAGCGCGCCGCCCAACTCGCCCTGCGCGGCTTGAAAGCGTGCCAAAGCTTGCGGGTCGTTGAGCGTCTCTGGCGTGACTTGAATGGCTGTTGCGCGTGAACGGGCCTCGATCACGCGGGTGAGTGTTTCTTGTTCGAAAGCCGCTTCGCCCTTGACGGTCGCCACGATGTTCGGCACCAGATCCGCGCGGCGTTGGTACTGGTTGAGCACTTCGCTCCAGGAGGCCCGCGTCTGTTCGTCCAGACGCTGAAAGTCGTTGAACCCGCAGCCCGTCAAAACCAGCAATGCCCCCGCAGCCGCAAGGCCTGCGAGGCCCCGCGAACATTGGTGCACCAGGCGCAAAAGAGCTCGGACTGCGTTGGTTTGGCTGGTTCGGCGTTGCACAAGGGGCGCTGGAGCGTTAGCCCTGAGCGATGAATCGCGGTAAGCAGTCATGCGGTGCTCCCAAGGTGGCGGTCTGAAGATCAAGGGCTAGCATAGTCCTCATGGGGCTCGAGTCCATGACGGCTTGGCGAGCGGCCTGCCAGCCCGTGAGGTCGGCCCTGTGTACATCGCATCAAGGAAAGTGCGTTTTCGCTCTGGTGCTGGAACAATCGATCGTCCCGCGCACCGACCCCATTCACCACACCGCCCCATGCCCCGCTCCAAACTGCAATCCGCCCACTTGGGTGGCAGCCCCGATGAGGTTGAGGCAGCTTTCTATGAAGCGCTGCAGCAAGGTGACCTGGAACGCATGATGGCTTGCTGGGCCGACGAAGACGACGTGGTGTGCGTGCACCCGGGAGGCGCGCGTTTGCTGGGTGCGACTGCCATCCGCGCCTCGTTTGAAGCCATGTTTGCGGCCGGCCCTGTACACGCCTACCCGGAGCAAGTGCGGCGTGTGGAATCCATGGCCAGCGCCATGCACGCGGTGATGGAGCGGGTGCGTGTGCCCACCGATGAAGGCCTGCGCGATGCTTTGGTGCTCGCCACCAACGTCTATCACAAGACCGCACAAGGCTGGCGTCTGGTCGCTCATCACGCCAGCCCCGGTACCCCGCAAGATTTGCAGACCATGGTCGGTGTCTCGCAGGTGTTGCACTGAGCGCGCGCCCATGGGCCTGCCCCAGCATCTTCTGAGCTACCACGCGCCGCTTTGGTTACCCGGCGGCAACCTGCAAACCATCTGGTCTGCGCGTCTGGCCCAGCGCGTGCGAGGCGAGGCACTGCAGTTCAAGCGTGAGCGCTGGGACACCCCCGATGGTGACTTCATCGACGTTGATCTGCTCGACCCTCCACCCGCCCGCGGCAGCGCCTGGCTGGTGCAGTTTCATGGTCTGGAAGGCTCATCATCGAGCCACTACGCTCAGGCCTTTGGAAGCCTGGCCCGCAGCGCTGGCATGGGGTATGCCGTGCCGCACTTTCGGGGCTGCAGCGGAGAAATCAACCGCGCACCGCGTGCTTACCACGCAGGGGACCACGAAGAAATCGGCTGGGTTCTGGCGCGCATGCGCCAGCGCATCGACGCGCATGGCGGCGGCACCTTGCTGGTGGTCGGCATCTCGCTGGGCGGCAATGCCTTGCTGCGCTGGGCACAGGAAATGGGCGAGCAAGCGCAACACGTGGCACAAGCCATCGCGGCTGTGTGCGCACCAGTGGACTTGGCCGCCGGTGGCTGGGCCATCGGGCGTGGTTTCAACCGGCATGTGTATGCGCGCATGTTCCTGGCCAGCATGAAACCCCGGGCTCTGGCCAAGCTCGAGCAGTACCCCGGCTTGTTCGACCGCGAGGCCCTGCTGCAAGCACGCGACCTGTACGAATTTGATGGCGTATTCACCGCGCCCTTGCATGGCTTTGCCAGCACCGAAGCGTATTGGGCGCGCGCTTCAGCCAAACCCCGCTTGAACCAGATTCGCTTGCCCACCTTGGTGCTCAACGCCCGCAACGACCCGTTCGTGCCTGCCTGGAGCCTGCCGCATGCGAACGAAGTCGGCGATTTTGTGCGGCTGTGGCAACCCGCACACGGCGGGCACGTGGGCTTTTGCGCTGGCCGATGGCCTAGCCATGTGCTGGCCATGCCTGAGCAGGTGCTGGGCTGGCTGCGCGCCAGCGTGGGACTGCCCCGATCACTGCCCGGCGCGAGGGAGTTGAAACCACATGGATGACCTGGTTCTTGCGGCGATGGCCAAGTGGCCGCGCGTGCCCGCCTGCCATGGCTGGCTGGGGTTGAGTGCGCGCGGCCAATGGTTCATGCGCGACGACGCTGCACAAGCAGCCGGCTCCTTTGAGCAAGGTTTCGACAGCAAGGCATTGGGTGGCCGGCAGGTGGGCAGGGCGGCTGCACGCGGCAGCGAACTCCAGCACGAAGCACTCATCGCTTTCATTGGCCGCAACTACCAGCCTGACGAACTGGGCCGGTGGTTTTTTCAGAACGGGCCACAGCGGGTTTATGTGGAGCTGCAGGCAACGCCCTTGGTGTGGCGCATCTCATCTGAAGGCTCGGTGGCTGACCACACCGGACAGCCCGCCCGCGTCGAGCAGGCAGTGGTCGACGAGCGTGGGTGGCTGTACTTCCAGTGCGAACGCGGTCTGGGACTGGTTCACACGCTCGACACGGCCATTGCCGCGGAGTGGCTGGACCGAACAGGCTGGCCCTTACAGAAACACCAGGCCGCCGACCTGCCTGCGCGTTTTGGCTATGTGATGAGCCCGCAGCGCCTGTTTACTTAGCCGCGGCGGCAGCGGCTGGCGCTGGCGCAGCAGCTGGTGCACCACCGGGCGCACCGGCCGGCAGTGGTGGCTCTGGCAGCTTGCCGCCAGATTCATTGGCCATGTAGACCACGGCCCGGGCGATCTCGGTGTCGTTGTATTCGCCGCCACCTTGTGCCGACATGACCCCCTTGCCTTTGAGCGCCGAGTTCACCAGCGCTTCATAGCCAGTGGCCAAACGGGGTGCCCACGCGGCGCGGTCGCCTAACTTCGGCGCATTGGCGACACCAGCCGCATGGCATGCCAAGCACTGCGCGGTGTACACCTCGAGGCCTGCGCGCAAAGGGCGATTGGCATCGCGCACTTCAACGCTTCCGACCTTCGCAATGCGCTGAGCCACTGCGCGCTCTGGGTCTGCCGCACCTGGTGCAGGCTTGTCACCCGAGGTCACGTAATAGACCAGACCGATGATGACGAACACCGGCACCACAAAAGAAAAGAAGACAGCCAGCAGCAATTGCTGGGGGGTTTTGATTGGGCCGGTGTGGGCTTCTTCGTGAGAATTGCTGTCGCTCATGGCGTCCTCTGGGGTGGGAAGCTGCGCCGGATCAACCACGCGTCAGCCGGTGAGTTGTGAAGCCGTTGTGCAGGCTTGGTCAAGCTGCAAACCGCGTCTTCAAGACCGCCGAAAGTATAGACAGCTGGTCTATCGCCCAATGTCCCTGTCTGCCAGCCGGTGTAAGAAAGCCCGTGGTCAGACCGACTGCCGCGCATGATCTCCACAGACCGAATGGCGCTGAACGCCAAAGCTTTCCTGATCCCAGCGCTGGGGTTGTTGTTCGATGCGCTGCGTGCCGGTCGCCGCCGTGTTCTGGCCCCCCCCTTGCTGGGGTGCCTGTTGGTGCTTTTGGTGGCACTGCCAGCGCGCGCGCAACAGCCAAGCCCATCCCAACTCGGCCCTGCGCTGTTGCAAGGCACCACCACACAGGGCGCTGCTTTTGATTTGCGCGGCCAGCAGGGCAAGGTGGTGTTGCTGGTGTTCTGGTCGACAGACTGTCCTGTGTGCCGAGACAAATTGCCCGAGCTGCGCAGCAACCGGGCGGGCTGGCGCAAGGAGCCCTTTGAGATCGTCCTGGTCAGCACCGACCGGCGACTCGAGGACCTGAAAACTTACCAAGGCATCGCCGAGCGCTTGCTGCTACCCGAACAGCGCATGACCACGTTGTGGAGCGGTGCGCCCAGCTTTCGCAGCAACCTGCCCGTGCCCACACGCTTGCCGGCGGCCTGGCTGGTGGACAAGCAAGGCCGCTTGGTCGAGGCATGGGAAGGGCGCATTCCAGCCGAAGCCTGGGACCGCATCTCCGAATTGTTGTGAGTGTCTGCCAGCGCCGCTGTCGAAAACGGCGATGAGCAGTTTGTTCCTGGGGACTGCCTTCAGAAAGGGGCTTAGCCCGTGGCTTTTTCGGTGGAACTGCGCAGCCTTGCTGTGGCCGCGCTCACATCGGCTTCAAACTCTTTCCAGCGCACCGCGGTGGCCTGTTTCATCTGCGCCAGCTTGGATTCAGCCGACTTCAGGTCCAGCCGCAGTGCGGTGAGGTCGACGTCCATCGCAGCCTTGGCATCCGCATTGGCCATGCCTGCTTTCTTCTCCAAGCCGGTGATGGCCACCTTGCCCTTGGCGATGTCTCTGTCGGCTTCGGCCATGAAAGCGTCGCGTCGGCTGTTGTCGGTGGCATAGCTGAAGGCCGCCATGCCTTTGATGGTGTCCTTGGTGGCGCCGGCCATCACCAGCTTGCCGCCTTTGTCTTCGATTTGTCTAACCGGGACGGCCACATCGTGGCGGCCCATGCCGATGAAGCCACCGGCACCCACGATCACGTAGGACACGCTCTTGTCTGGCGAGATGATCAGGTCCTCCACCTTGCCGACCTTCTGCCCAGCGCCGTTGTAGACGGTCTTGCCGAGCAGCGTCTTCTTCACGCTCCAGCCCATGGCCAGACGCGTCGATTCGATGACGTTGACATCCATCGTGGTGGTGCCGCCAGCTACTTGCGCTGACGCGGTGCTTGCCAGCACCAAAGCACTCGCCAGTGCGAGGGCGTATCGGTTCATGGGGAAGAGGGGTTTGGTCATGCTGAATGTCCTTGGGTGTGGGTGCCATGAAACAGCTCATGGCCGATGGGTGACAGCAACGGTTGTAAGACCCGCTTGGCGTGTGCGTCTGTACGTCAACGTACCCCCTGGAGATTGGCTGAGTCACTGGGTTGAACCGCTGCTCCGAGCGCGCTGGCGCACAGACCCTGCCGCATCGCCAGCCGCAAGCTGCCCCCTCACTCAACCCTAGGACAAACGATCATGAAAACCGATTCGCAGTTGCAACAAGACGTGATGGCTGAACTCAAGTGGGAGCCCTCGGTACACGCCACACAAATTGGTGTGGAGGTGAAGAACGGCGTGGTGACGCTGGCCGGTGAGGTCGGCACTTACACCGAAAAGCTCAATGCAGAGCGGGCCGCGCAGCGCGTCTCTGGCGTCAAGGCATTGGCCATCGAGCTGAAGGTGAAGGTCTCCGGCTTTGGCAAGCGCAGCGATGCCGACATTGCCGAGTCAGCCAAGAACATCTTGAGCTGGTCGAGCTCGATTCCGCCGGATGCCATCCACGTGATGGTGGAGAACGGCTGGCTCACGCTGTCGGGCACGGTGGAGTGGCAATACCAACGCCAAGACGCAGCCCACGCCGTGCGATACCTGCTGGGCGTGACAGGGGTCAGCAACCAAATTGCCATCAAGCCGGCAGCTTCTGCCATGAACGTCAAGTCAGACATCGAGGCCGCATTGAAGCGCCGCGCCGTGGCCGATGCCAAGACCATCGCCGTCCATGTTCAAGGCTCAGAAGTCACCCTCACGGGCACGGTTCACAGTTGGTCTGAGCGTGACGTCGCCACCCGTTCTGCTTGGGGCAGCGCCGGTGTCGGCCAGGTCGTGGACAAGATGAGCTTGGTCTACTGAGCTCAGCCTTCCAAGGCAATCACCACGGCTGCGGCGTCAAAGCGCGCCACAGCCGTGTCGCCCACGCGCAGCGCCGGGCAGTCGGGCAGGCGGCTGAACATGCCCACCCAATGGCTGCCGTCGTTCAACTGCAGGCTGGCTTCCATGAAGCTGCGCCCAGAGGCTGCGGTGCGCAGCACCACACCATGTAGGGCGTTGGACGAAGTTGCAGCCGACACGCCCTGACCCTCCGCGCTCACCTGCACAGCTGTGGCCTTGCACAGCGCCAACACCGCTTGCCCCACGCGCAAATCGAGCAGTTGTGCGCTGTCCCGCGTGATGCGCGCTTGCAGCTCTGCCCCGCCCACATCACCCGTGCTGCCCAGGTCGGTGGCCCCGCCCCTGATTCGCAGGCGCACCCGCACCGCTCCTTGGTGTGCCGATAAGCCCAACACCTCAGCGCGCAACTGGTTGCGCATGCTGGTGCGCAGGCCCAGGGCCAATGGGCTTTGCGCGCTGCTGAAGGGGCTTGACGGGCTTGAAGCGTTGGGGCGCGCCGCCAGCCGCGCGAGCACTTCTTGGCGGGCTTGCGCCATCCACTCCGCGCCTTCCAGCAAGGCTTGTCCCGCCGGGGTGACCAGCGCACCACCACCACCACTGCCGCCCACCGCGCGCTCCACCAAAGGCGTGCCCGCCAAATTGCTCAGCGTGTCGATGGCTTGCCAAGCGGCCTTGTAGCTGACGCCAGCCTCGCGCGCCGCTTGGGAAATCGAGCCACAAGCGCCGATCAAACGCAGGATGTCCAAGCGTTTGTCGGTGCTGGCTTGCCCCAGGGCTTGGTGCCAGGTTGGCAAAGGTGAAGGCTTTGGTTTGGAAGGCATGGAGGGCGTGGCTTGAGGGCGGCTGCCTATACTGACCGCTATTCCATTATTGAACAACGGGGTTCTGCCATGAGATGGGTTTTCCGGTGCTTCAAGGTCAGGGTCGCCTCCTTGGCGCTGGTCGGCGTGTTCGCCACTACTGCGCAGGCCGCCGAGGTGCGGGTGGCTGTGGCGGCCAACTTCACGGCACCCATGCGCCAGATCGCGCAAGCCTTCGAGCGTGACACGGGCCACAAAGCCGTGCTGTCCTTTGGGGCCACGGGCGCCTTTTATGCGCAGATTCGAAATGGCGCACCTTTTGATGTGTTCTTGTCGGCAGACGACACCACGCCAGCGCGGCTGGTCAGCGAAGGCGCAGGCGTGACTGGCAACAGCTTCCCATACGCCTATGGACGGCTCATGCTGTGGAGCGCTACGCCCGGCGTGGTCGATGAGCGCGGTGACGTTCTGAAGTCGGGCAACTTCGAGCGCTTGGCCTTGGCCAACCCGCGCGTGGCCCCCTACGGTGCAGCCGCCGTGCAGACCATGGAACGCCTGGGTGTGGCCGAGGCGCTCAAAGCCCGCTGGGTGCAGGGCGAGAACATCGCCCAGGTGCACCAGTTCGTGTCCAGCGGCAACGCGGTCTTGGGCTTTGTGGCCTTGTCGCAGGTGTGGCTGGACGGCCAGCTCACCAGCGGCTCGGGTTGGCTGGTGCCTGCCAACCTGCACGAGCCCATCCGCCAAGACGCGGTCTTGCTCAAGCGCGGTCAAGGCAACCCGGCAGCGCTGGCCTTGATGCACTACCTCAAGAGCGAACCCGCTCAGCGCATCGTTCGCCAGTTTGGCTATGACCTTGGACGCTGAAGCTTGGGCTGCCATCGCGCTCACGGCGCAGTTGGCGGCCGTCAGCACAGGGGTGCTGCTCTTGCTGGCGACACCACTGGCCTGGTGGCTGGCTTGGAGCGAATCGCGTTGGCGCCCGGTGGTGATGGCGCTGGCCACCTTGCCGCTGGTCTTGCCGCCCACGGTTCTGGGTTTCTACATCTTGGTGGGTCTGGGGCCGAACGGGCCTTTGGGCGGCTTGCTGCCAAGCTTTGGTGTGCGAACCTTGGCCTTCAGCTTTCCCGGCTTGGTGATCGGGGCCACCATCGGCTCGCTGCCTTTTGCGGTGCAGCCCATCCACAACGCGTTTGTCGCCATGGGCCGGCGGCCGCTGGAAGTGGCTGCGACCTTGCGTGCATCGCCGCTGGCTGCCTTCTTCAAAGTGGCCTTGCCGCTGGCTTGGCCCGGTTTGTTGACGGCAGCCGTCTTGAGCTTTGCGCACACCGTGGGCGAGTTCGGCGTGGTGCTGATGATTGGCGGCAACATCCCAGGCGAGACCCGGGTGGTCTCCACGCTCTTGTTCAGCCACGTCGAAGCCATGGACTACGCCCGCGCCCACGCGCTGGCCGCGGTGATGCTGCTGTTCTCATTTGTGGTGCTGCTGTGGCTGGCCTTGATGCAGCGGCGAGGGGGCAAGCCGTGAGCAGCGCGCTGCAAGAAGGAGAAGGCCGGGTTCGCCTGCGCTTAGACCGCGGAGCGCCGCACCAGCCCTCTGCGTTTTCACTGGATGTCGATTTCGCGCTGCCCACACGCGGTGTCACTGCCTTGTTCGGCCCCTCAGGCTCTGGCAAGACCAGCGTGCTGCGCGCCGTGGCAGGCTTGGAGCGCAGCGCGCGCGGGCTGGTGGATGTGGGCGGCCCCTGTTGGCAGGACGACGCGCGTGGCTGGTTCCTGCCCACCTGGAAGCGGCCCATCGGCTATGTGTTCCAAGAGGCCAGCTTGTTCGAACACTTGGACGTGTCGGGCAATCTGCGCTTTGGCCTGCCCAAAAGCAGCGCCAGCAGCCAAGGCCGCGAACAAGCGCGCCAGGCTCAAGCGGCGCTGGACGCTGCTGTCGATCTGCTGGGCATCGGCGGCTTGATGGCGCGCCGCAGCCAAGACTTGTCGGGCGGCGAGCGCCAGCGCGTGGCCATCGCACGCGCCTTGGCCAGCCAACCCCAATTGCTCTTGCTCGACGAGCCCATGGCTTCGCTGGACGCAGCCCGCAAGCAAGAGATCCTGCCTTGGCTGGAGCGCCTGCGTGACGAGCTGTCCATCCCCATGCTGTACGTCTCGCACTCAGTGCAGGAAGTGGCGCGGCTGGCCAGCCATCTGGTGGTGTTGGCCCAAGGCCGGGTGCAAAGCGCAGGGCCTATCGATGCGGTGTTGGCCGAGCTCGATGCGTCCGCGACCTTGGCCTCCCACTGGGGCGAAGAGGCCGGTGTTTGGCTCAGCGCGCAGGTGGGTGCGCTCGACGCGCAGCACCACTTGGCGCTTTTGCAAATCGGGGTTGTGCAAGAGGGTGGTGTGCAACTGTGGCTGGCCCATGAGGGCTTGCGCCTAGGCCAAGCGGTGCGCTTGCGCTTGGCGGCCCGCGATGTGAGCTTGAGCCTGCAAGAGCCGCAGGCCAGCAGCATCCAAAACCACTGGCCGGCACGGGTCGAGCGCATCGAGCCCGAAGCGCACCCGGCGCAGTGCCGTGTGCACCTGCGCTGCGCCGGCACGCGCATCCAGGCGCGCGTCACGCAGCGCGCTGTCCAAGCCTTGGGTTTGCACGTGGGCCAATCGGTGTGGGCACAGGTCAAGACGGCTGCGCTGGCGCGTTGAAGGCCAGTGCTGTTGGGCCTTCCCTTTGTCATGGTCATGTCATGCGGGGGTTTCAGGGACTTGGCTGGGGTTTGCTGGGGCTTTTCTTTTGCATTTCATGGAACAGTTTTCGGGTTAACCCGAAAACCTGAGCAGGCCCTTCGGCCTCTACCATGCTTCGAAACCCAGACCCAAGGAGACGCAGCATGCAGGTTCAATTGACCGTGAACAGTAAAGCGGTGACGCTGGACGCGCCGCCCAACACCTTGCTGGTGCAAGCGCTGCGCGAGCACCTGCACCTCACCGGCACCCACGTGGGTTGCGACACCGCGCAGTGCGGCGCTTGCACCGTGCTGCTCGACGGGCGCGCCATCAAGTCTTGCAACGTGCTCTTGGGCCAGGTCGCTGGCAGCTCGGTGCAAACCATCGAAGGCGTGGCAGCAGCAGATGGCACCTTGCACCCCATGCAGGCTGCGTTCAAAGAGTGCCACGGTCTGCAATGCGGCTTTTGCACCACCGGCATGGTCATGAGCGCCATCGACCTGTGCAACCGCCAACCAGACGCCAGCGAGGCCGAGATCCGCGAGCAGCTCGAAGGCAACCTGTGCCGCTGCACCGGCTACCACAACATCGTCCGGGCCGTGCGCCAGGGCGCCACTGCCATGAAGGCCTGAAGGAGTACGCCATGGGAGCCCCAGACTTTGCCAAGTTGCCCCACATCGGGGAGTCGGTTCGCCGCAAGGAAGACTTGCGCTTTCTCACGGGTGTTGGCCAGTACACCGACGACATCGTGCTGCCCGGCATGTGCCACACGGTGTTCGTGCGCTCGCCCCATGCCCACGCGGTGCTGCGCAGCATCGACAAAACCGCAGCGCTCGCAGCCCCGGGTGTGATCGCCGTTTTCGACGGCCAAGACGTGGCCGCCGACAAGGTCAACGGCTTGCCCTGCGGCTGGCTCATCACCAGCACCGACGGCACGCCCATGAAAGAGCCGCCGCACCCCATCTTGGCGCAAGGCAAGGTGCGCTACGTGGGCGACCACGTGGCCATGGTGGTGGCAGAAACCCTGCAACAAGCCAAAGACGCAGCCGAGCTGGTGGCCGTGGACTACGAGGTACTCGACGCCGTCGTGCACCTGGCCGATGTGCGCGGCGGCAAGGCCGCTGCACTGCACGAAGCCGCGCCCGACAACCATTGCTACAAGTGGGCCATTGGCGACAAGGCTGGCGTGGACGCGGCTTTTGCGCAGGCGGCCCACATCACCCGCCTCGACCTGGAAAACAACCGGCTCGTGCCCAACGCCATGGAGCCCCGTGCGGCCATCGGTTGCTACAACCGTGCCAGCGAAGAGTTCACGCTGTACGTGTCCAACCAAAACCCGCACGTGGAGCGATTGCTGCTCACGGCCTTCGTGATGGGCCTGCCAGAGCACAAAGTGCGCGTGATCGCGCCCGACGTAGGCGGCGGCTTCGGCTCCAAGATCTACCTCTACGCCGAAGACGTGTGCGTCACCTGGGCGGCGCGCAAGCTCAACCGCTCCATCAAGTGGGCCGCCGACCGCTCCGAGGCCTTCCTGAGCGACGCCCACGGCCGCGACCATTTGTCGCACGCCGAGCTGGCCTTGGACAAAGACGGCAAGTTCCTCGCGCTGCGCGTGCACACCGACGCCAACATGGGCGCTTACCTGTCCACCTTCGCGAGCTGCATCCCCACCATCCTCTACGCCACGCTCTTGGCCGGGCAATACACCACGCCGCAGGTGTACTGCGAGGTCGATGCCTGGTTCACCAACACCGCGCCGGTGGACGCCTACCGGGGTGCTGGTCGGCCAGAAGCCACTTACTTGTTGGAGCGCATCGTCACGCGCGCGGCCTGGGAACTGGGCTTGCCGCAAGATGAATTGCGCAGGCGCAACTTCATCACGCAGTTCCCGCACCAAACGCCGGTGGCCTTGCAGTACGACAGCGGCGACTACCCGGCTTGCTTGCGCCAAGCCAACGAGCTGGGCGACGTGGCGGGCTTTGCTGCTCGCCGGGCCGAGTCTGAGAAAAAGGGTTTGCTGCGCGGCATGGGCTACAGCAGCTACATCGAGGCTTGCGGCTTGGCACCCAGCAACATCGCCGGTGCCCTCGGTGCCCGCGCGGGCTTGTTCGAGTGCGGCGAAGTGCGCGTACACCCTACCGGCAGCGTGACGGTGTTCACCGGTTCCCACAGCCACGGCCAAGGCCACGAAACCACATTCGCGCAAGTGGTGGCTGCGCGCCTAGGCATTCCGGTGGAGAACGTGGACATCGTGCACGGCGACACCGGCCGCGTGCCCTTTGGCATGGGCACCTACGGCTCGCGCTCGCTCTCGGTTGGTGGCTCGGCCATCATGCGCGCGCTCGACAAAATCGAGGCCAAGGCCAAGAAGATCGCAGCCCATTTGCTGGAAGCCAGCGACACCGACATCGACTTCAGCAACGGCGAGTTTTCTGTGCGCGGCACCGACAAGAAGATCGCCTTTGCCAATGTGGCGCTTACGGCGTACGTGCCGCACAACTACCCGCTCGACAAGTTGGAGCCGGGCCTGAACGAAACCGCGTTCTACGACCCGACCAACTTCACCTTCCCCTCGGGCACCTACATCTGTGAGGTCGAGGTGGACCGGGCGACGGGCGTAGTGCGGGTCGACCGTTTCACCGCGGTCGATGACTTCGGCGTCATCATCAACCCCATGATCGTCGAGGGGCAGGTGCACGGCGGTCTGGCCCAAGGCATCGGGCAAGCGCTGATGGAGCTGTGCGTGTACGACCGCGAAAGCGGCCAGTTGGTCACAGGCTCTTTCATGGACTACGCTATGCCCCGCGCCGATGATTTCCCCGAGTTCCGCATCGGCCACGTCTGCACGCCTTGCACCACCAACCCGCTGGGCAGCAAGGGCTGCGGCGAAGCGGGCGCCATTGGCTCGCCGCCGGCGGTCATCAACGCGGTGCTCGACGCGCTGCGCCCGCTGGGCGTGAAAGACTTGGACATGCCGGCATCGCCCCGCCGTGTTTGGGAAGCCATTCAATCGGCCCCATCTGTGGCCAAAGCCTGAGCAGGAGCACCCCATGTACAGCTTTGCACTGGAATGCCCGACCACCCTGGCCGAGGCCTTGAAGCAAACCGCATCCGGTGGCCAAGTGCTGGCCGGCGGCCAAACCCTGATTGCCGCGCTCAACCAGCGCCTGGCGCAGCCCGAGACCTTGGTGAACCTGTCTCAGGTTTCTGAGTTGCGCGGCGTGCGCGTAGAAGGCACCGAATTGGTTATTGGCGCGATGACGCGCCATGCCGAGGTGGCGGCCCATGCCGAGGTGCGCCGCCTGCTGCCAGCCTTGGCTCATTTGGCTGACGGCATTGGCGACAAGCAGGTTCGGGCCATGGGCACGCTGGGTGGGTCGGTCGCCAACAACGACCCGGCCGCCTGCTACCCCAGCGCGCTCTTGGCCTTGGGCGCCACGGTGGTGACCGACCGCCGCCGCATCGCAGCCGATGACTTCTTCCAAGGCCTCTACGCCACCGCCTTGCAGCCCGGTGAGCTGGTGACGGCGGTGCGCTTCCCACAAGTGCAGCGCGCGGCTTACGCCAAGTTCCGCCAACCGGCCTCGCGCTTTGCCTTGGTGGGTGTGTTCGTGGCGCAAACGGCTGCTGGCGTGCGCGTGGCCATCACCGGTGCAGGTAACGGCGTGTTTCGCCACGCGGGCCTGGAGGCCGCGCTCACGCGCAGCTTCATGCCTGAGGCGGTGGATGGCGTGGCCATTGACGCCAGCACGCTGAATGCGGACTTGCACGCATCAGCCGCCTACCGCGCTCAGCTCATCCGCGTGCAAACCCGCCGGGCTGTGCAACACGCTGCAAAGCAGGCCAAGGGATGAACGAGGCGCAGGCTTTTGCCAGCGCCGACAGCTTGCACCAAGCCCTTCTGGGCGTGGGCTACCACGCAGAACGCTCCTTGGTGACGGCGCTGTTTCTGGCGCAGCGCCTGCAGCGTCCGCTGTTGCTCGAGGGCGAGCCCGGTGTCGGCAAGACCGAGTTGGCCAAGGCGCTGGCACTGCTCACGCAGCGCCCGCTCATTCGCTTGCAGTGCTACGACGGCTTGGAGCAGCGCGAAGCCCTGTACGAGTGGAACCACGCCGCGCAGTTGCTGCACATGCGCGCCTTGCAAGACCGCGCCGTGCCAGAAGACATCGAGCGCGAGGCTTGGCAACCGCGCTTTCTGATTCGCCGCCCACTCTTGCAGGCCTTGCAAACGCCAGCGCCTGGCGCGGTGCTGCTGATCGACGAGATCGACCGCGCCGACGAGCCCTTCGAGGCTTTTCTGCTGGAGTTTTTGGGCGAGTACCAGGTGAGCATTCCCGAGTTGGGCACCCAGCGCGCGCTGGCTCAGCCGCTGACCTTGCTCACCAGCAACCGCACGCGCGACTTGAACGACGCAGTCAAACGCCGCTGTCTGTACCACTGGCTGGACTACCCCTCGCGTGAGCGCGAGCTGGCCATCGTGCGCTCGCAAGTACCGCAAGCCAGCACCGCACTCAGCGCCCAAGTGGCAACTTTTGTGGCCCGGCTGCGCCAGCCGCCCATGGCCGCTGCATTTCAACGAAGCCCCGGCGTGGCCGAGAGCGTCGAGTGGGCGCGTGCCTTGGTGGCACTGGACACCTTGCAACTCGACCCCGAGGTGGTGCGCGACACCGCGGGCGTGCTGTTCAAGCAGCGTGAAGACCTGGCTGCGCTAGAGCCCCTCATCGAGGGCTTGCTGCAACCCGAGGCGGCCTGAGACGCCCAGGCAGTCGCGCCATGTCCTTGGGTGATGCCCGCAGCGGCAAGCTGATCGACAACCTCACCGCCTTGGGCCGTGCTTTGCGCCGAGCCGGGCTGCCCGTGGACAGCGCGCGCATGGCGCTGGCGGTACAGGCCTTGTTGCACACCGGGCTGGATTCCCGCCGCGAAGTCCACGACGCCTTGCTCGCCACCCTGGTCAGCACCGAGGCCGACCGGGCGGTGTTCACCGAGTTGTTCAACGCCATCTTCCGCGACCCCCAAGTGGCGCAGTTGCTGTTGTCGCAAATGCTGCCCAAGGCCGAGGCTGCCGCCAACGCCCCGGCGCGCAGCCCACGCGCGCAAGAGGCCTTGGCCAAGCCACCAAGCCCGCATGCCCAAGGCAACAGCCGCACCGAGCCGGAAGAACTCCGCTTGGACGCGGCCATGACGGCCAGCGAACGCGTTCGCCTGCGGCAAGCAGATTTCCAAAGCCTCAGCGCCAGCGAGTACCGACTCATGCAACAACTGGTGCAGCGCCTGTCGCTCGACATGCCACAGGTGCCAAGCCGTCGTTTGCGCCCTGGCTCGCGTGGCCACCGTCTCGACTGGGCGCGCGCCATGCAAGACACGCTGCGCCTCGATGGCGAGTGGGTAGCGCTTGGGCATTTGCAGCGCCAGCCGCAGCCTTTACCGCTGCTGATCTTGGTGGATGTGTCGGGCTCGATGGAGCGATACGCCCGCTTGTTGCTGGCCTTTTTGCACGCCAGCACCCGGCACCTGCGGCGCACGGCTTTTGCTTTCGGCACCGTGCTGACCGACCTGCAGCCCGCCTTTCGCCTGCGCGACAGCGACGCCATGCTGGCTGCCACCAACCGCTTGGTGCACGACTTTGCCGGTGGTACACGCCTGGGTGCGTCGCTCGCCACGCTGCGCCAGCAGCACGCACGCGAGCTGGTGGGCCGACGCACCGTGGTGCTGCTCATCAGCGACGGCTTGGACACAGGCGACCTCACCGAGCTCGAGGCCGAGTTGTCTTGGCTAGGGCGCCACACGCGCAGTCTGTGGTGGCTCAACCCGCTGTTGCGCTTTGACGGCTACGCGCCATTGGCCGGAGGCGCGCAGGTGTTGCAGCGCCACGCCCAGGCGATGCTGGCGGTACATAACCTGAGCCGCCTAGAGGAGTTGGCGCACAGTCTGGGTCAAATCGTGCGCCAAGCTCAGCAGCGCCCCCCTCACCCTACAACCCGATATCACCCGGAGCCAGCACCATGGACATGCAAGGAAGCCGCACACTGCCCGCCACCCAAGAGCAAACCTGGGCCGCTCTGAACGACCCGGAGATGCTCAAGGCCTGCGTGCCGGGATGCGAAAAGTTTGAAGCGGGCGAGGAGAACCAATACCTCACCACGGTCGCCGTGCGCATCGGGCCCGTGGCCGCGCGCTTCAATGGCCGCGTCACGCTGGCCGACATCAACCCGCCGCACTCATACGCCTTGCGCTTTGACGCCCAAGGCGGCGTGGCCGGCTTTGGCAAAGGCGAGGCCAAGGTGAGCCTGGCAACCGCAGGCACGGGCTGCGAGTTGAGCTACAGCGTGCACTCGCAAGTGGGCGGCAAGCTGGCGCAAATTGGGCAGCGGCTGGTCGACGTGGCGGCCAGGTCGTTGGCCGATGACTTCTTCACGCGCTTTGAGGCCGCGCTCCTCGCGCGCCACCCGCAGGCCGACAGGCCAGCCAGCACAGCGCCAGTGGCCGACAGTGGCGGGGCATGGCCCGCTTGGTTATGGGCTTGCTTGGCCGCAGCCGTGGCCGCCGGTGTGTTTGCGCTGACGCGCTGAAGATCCAACCCGAGATCCACCAGAGTCCCGCCCGGCAACCTCGCCCCCCCTCACCCCATGGACCACCTCGACCTCTCCGTGCTCAAGGCCCTGCTGCGCTGGCGCTCTGCCGGCCAGCGCGCTTTGCTGGCCAGCGTGGTGCGCACCTGGGGCTCATCGCCCCGACCGGTCGGCTCCATCATGGCTTTGTGCGAAGACGGCTCGGTGGTGGGCTCGGTGTCTGGCGGTTGCATCGAAGACGACCTGATCCACCGCTTCACCAGCGCCTACCGCGCAGAGGCCGGCTTGGCCAGCACCGACCCACAAGAGATTCCCCAAGGCCCGCCGCGCACCGTGCGCTATGGCGTGACAGCCGACGAGGCGCACCGCTTCGGGCTGCCCTGTGGCGGTACGCTGGAGTTGATGCTGGAGTTCGACCCGCAGCCGCAGGGCTTGGCCGAGTTGGTCGCGCTGCTGGGCGAAGGCCGCTTGGTGCAGCGACGCCTGAGCTTGAGCAGCGGCGAAGTCACGCTGGCACCTACCGACCAGCCAGCCGCCTTGCAATGGAGCGCCGAGGCCTTGGTCAACACCTTCGGGCCGGGTTGGCGTTTGCTCTTGATCGGAGCCGGGCAGATGGCCGAATACCTGGCCACCATGGCGCTGTTCAGCGGTTTTTCCGTGACCGTGTGCGACCCGCGCGCGGAGTACCGCGGCAGTTGGTCCGTGGCCGGCGTGAGCCTGTCGCACGACATGCCCGACGACGAGGTGCTGCGCTTCGCGCCCGATGCCCGCAGCGCCGTGGTGGCCCTTACGCACGACCCCAAGCTCGACGACCTGGCGCTGCTGCAAGCGTTGTCGTCACCCGCCTTCTATGTGGGCGCCATCGGCTCGCGGCGAAACAACGAGGCCCGTCGCGCCCGCCTGTGCGAACACTTCGGCCACACCCCAGAGAGCTTGGCGCGGCTGCGCGGCCCGATTGGTGTGTACATCGGCAGCAAGACGCCGGCGGAGATCGCGGTCAGCATCATGGCGGAGTTGTTGGCGGTGAAGAACGGCGTGGTCCTGCCGCGCGATGCGGCGGTGGCGCACGCCAAAGACGCCATGCCTGTCGACGGTGGTAGCGATGGCCCAGGCGGCGCGCCGGTGTGTGGCGTCAACCCGCGGTGAAGCCGTCAATCGAAAAGCAAGCTGCTCAGCAACGTTTGGTCGGCGTGCTGCTGGCAGCAGGTGCTGGGCGGCGCATGGGGCACCGCCCCAAGGCCTTGCTGCGCCGCAACGGTCAGCCGCTTTGGTTGGCCTTGTTGCAAGCCCTGCATGCTGCGGGTGTGCGCGAATCGGTGCTGGTGACTGGCCACCATCAGGCGGCGGTGCAGGCCGATGTTGCGCAGCACCGCGCCGAGTGTCCCCACCCGCTGCGGCCAGTGCACAACCCCACGCCCGATGTCGGTCTGAACGAGGGCCTGCCGGGCTCGCTGGCCGCAGGCCTTCTGGCCTGTCCGCCGGGTGCCACGGTGCTGGTGCTGGTGTCAGACCTCGTGGCCCTGCAGGCTGGCGACGTGGCCGAGTTGATGGCCGCGCATGCCAAGCGGCCACAGCAGAGCCTGGCTACCTTGCCTCTTGTAAACGGCACACCGGGCCACCCCGTGGTGTTGTCGCCCGAGGCGGTGCAAGCCTTGCTGGCGTCGGCAAGCGGCTCGGCCACCGATACAGCTGGCAGCACAGCAAACTTCGGCGGCTTCAAAGCTTGGCGTGCCCAGCACCCTCAGCAGGTGCATCTGTACACCACAGCCAATGCCCATTTCGTGGCCGACGCCGATACCCCGCAAGACCTGCAAGCCTTGGCCCTGAGCGAGCGCCTCCATTTGACGTGGTGAACGCAGCCGGGCAGCCAAGCTATCGGTAATGCACGGGCCTGCTGTAGCCCGGCTGCCCGTGCAATGCCCCATAGGTTTCGGTCAAGCGCCGCGTGAGCGGCCCTGGTTGACCACCGCCGATGGGCTGTCCATCGACTTGGCTCACGGGCAGTACACCGCCGCCCGAGTTGGATAAAGAATGGTGGAAGTGTGGCGTGGGTCCATCAGCTCGGAGCCAGTTGTTGAATCGATCGCGTGTCCGTCATATCAGAAGGTATGCCCGGCCCCTATGCTGAAAGCTTGGGCTCTGAATGGCCCACACGTCTCAAAGAGGTATCGGCCAACTCATGCAGGCGCACGCCCAGGCCCAAAGCCTGCCCCCGTGGCCCGCTCGGTGGCAGCCGCTGCCACGCCAGCACAAGCCTCCAGCTTGGAGCGTGGGCCTTGGACGTTGACGCTCAGCCCCTGGTGTTGCGCAGCGCCGAGCGCTCGCGCGGCTCGGTGCAGTTGGACTGGTCGTTCCCCATCAGCGGCAAGCTGCTGGGCCACGTGCATTGGTTCTCGGGCTACGGCGAGAGCCTGATCGACTTCAACCACCGACAAAACGCGGTGGGCATTGGCATCTCGCTGGCCGAGTGGTATTGAAGCGCAGGGCCTCAAGCAGTCCGGCTATTGGGCCTCAAGGTGAACGGTCAAGCCCAAAACGGCATACCCCGTGTCGCTTGAACAAAGGTCCACACGCACACCCCGCTGTAGACCAGCGCAAAGACCCAGACGCTGGCCCGTGCAGTGCTAGCAGGCGTGCGCCGAGAGGCCAGCCACCAGCCGAACAAGGGAATGGCGTGCATGGCGTGGATGCCGAAGAAGTGCGCCACGCGCAGGTCGCCCACGCTGCGCGACCAGTTGAACAAGGGCAGGCCACCCGCATCGTTCAGGCCAGCGGCAGTCAGGGCCGCGATGCTGGCGGCCGCGTCCGTCCCGGCGGCCATGCCCTGCGTCACCCAGTGGCCTGTGGGCTGCGCACTGAGGTAGCCGCCAAAGCCGGTGCCCAGCACGAAGGTGCCCAGCAGCCCCAGCACCAGGCTCAAGCGCAGAGGCTCGGGCAAACCCTCTGCGGGGTGGCGCATGAACAGCACTGCCAGCGCCAGTGAAGCTGCGGTGAGCAGCACCGCGCCCACTCCCATCAAGGAATACATCAAGCCGTTAAAGGGGGTGCTGAGGTTGAAGTGCGAGGCCTGGCCCCGAGCGCCCTGCCACAGGATGTAGACCAACTCAAAGCAGCCGCAGACCACCGCCACCCACACCAGGGAGCGCCCCGTCCAGCCCTGGCGTGCCCGCTGCGGCAGCCACACCATGAACAGTCCCAGCGTCAGCAAGTAGGTGCCAATCGACACCTGAAACTTCCAAGGCTTGGTCCACACGCTCACGCCTTGCAGCGTGCGGGGGTCCAGACCTGCCAGGAGCAGGGTGGGCAGCGACAGGGCCAACATGGCCAAGCCCACCCAATACAAGGGTGGTGCCGCGGAGCGCCAGCGCGCCAAAAAGCTGCGCCAGTCAACGCGGGTTGTGGAAGGTTTCAGGTTCAGTGTTTGAGGGTTCATGGGTTGGCGGGCTGGGGCTTGCCCAGCGCAGAAAGGAGGCCCATCAGGCCCAGGAACAACAACAGGCCGATAGGCCCAAAGTACAAGGTCAGACCCAGGCAGGGCACGACCGCCAAGCGCAGCGCCCAGCCCACGGGCCGCCCTGCGCTCGTGCGCCGAGACAGTTCGTCGATTTGCCAGCGACCCACCCACAAGTCGAACGCCAGGTAATGCACCCAGCCCGCCAGCAACATGTCGCGGCTAGAGAACAGTTGGGACAGTGCATCGAGCGATTCAAAGCCGCCGGGTGCCTGGCCCCAGCCCTTCAAGATCAACCCGGCATACAGCAAGCACAAAACCAGCGGCAAGACCCGCCCGCCCAGCCACAGCGCGGCGCGTGCCAAATGCTGCGTGCTGGGATGGTGGTTGGCCCATCCCTGCAGCAACAAACCTGCGGTTAATAGCAGCCACGCCGGCAAAACCAGCGTGCTCGAGAGTTGGAACAAAGCGTCGGCATTCATGGGGAGTCAGTCTGACACCCGCCGCCTCGCATGAGAAGCCAAGCCCATGCATAGCCGCTATGCGAGCATGAAGACAAGGGCAGGCTCAACCATCGAGCCTGGGCCCATGCTCCTGCTGCCCAAAACCTCAGGGCGCTGGCTGCACCGAAGGATCGTCGGCTTCCTCGGCAAACATGCGAAGGCCGCGCCGGCCTCGCCAGTCACCCAGGAACAGCAAGATGGGCGCTGCAATGAAGACCGATGAGCTGGCGGCGATCACGATACCGAAGGCCATGGGGACCGCGAAGCTGGCCACCGCCGAGCCGCCCCACACCGCCAGCGGCAGCACCGCCAAGAATGCCGTCACCGATGTGTAGAGGCTGCGCGTCAGTGTCTGGTTGATCGACAGGTCGATCACCTCGCGCAGCTCCAGCTTGCGCAAGCCGCGCAAGTTCTCGCGCATGCGGTCGTAGACCACCACCTTGTCGTTCACCGAGTAGCCCACCAGCGTCAACAAGGCGGCGATGGCGGTCAGGCTGAAGTCGAGCCCGGTCAGTGCAAAGACACCCAAGGTGAGCACGACATCGAGTGCCAAGGTCAGGATGGCGCCCACCGCGAAGGGCCACTCGAAGCGCACCCAGATGTAGACCAGCATGGCCAGCGTCGCGAGGATGACGGCAATCACACCGGCCTGGGCCAACTCCCCGCTCACCTTCGGGCCGACCACTTCCGTGCGCTCAAAGCTGGCCTTCGGATCGACCACCAGCAGAGCCGCCTTGAGCTTGTCCATGGCGGCTGTTTGTTGCACCTCGCCGCCAGGTTGACGCTCGACCCGAACGAGCAGGCGACCCTCATTGCCCATGGTCTGAAGCGATACCTCGCCGAGGCCCAGCCCCTCCAGCGCTCCCCGGTAGCGCGAGAGGTCATCCGGCGCAGCCACAGCCACTTCCATCTGAATGCCACCGCGGAAGTCGATGCCGAAGTTCAGCCCCGGCTTGAACAGCAGCACCACGCTGCCGATCACCAGCAGCGCTGTCAGCCCCAGCCCTGCGAGACGAGCCTTCATGAACTTGAACTGCGTGCCATCGGGGACAGGCCGGAAGCCCAGCAGCGGCTTGATCTGGATCGTTCTCAAGCGGCGCTGCCGCGCGATGGCCAGCATCATCACCTTGACGACCGACACCGCAGTGAACATCGAAATCACGATGCCGAGTGCCATCGTGATGGCGAAGCCACGCACCGGCCCCGAACCGAACCAGAACAGCAGCAGGGTGGCGATCAACGCCGTCAGGTTGCTGTCCATCACCGTGGCGTAGGCGCGCCTGAAGCCAGCGTCGATGGCCATGAGCGCGGACTTGCCCTTCAGCGTTTCTTCCCGGATGCGCTCGTTGATGAGCACGTTCGCGTCCACCGCGAGGCCAATGCCCAGCACGATGCCGGCAATGCCCGGCAGCGTCAGCGTGGCCCCCAGCGCGCTCATGCCGGCGATCGTCAGGGCCACGTTCAACGCCAGCGCCACGTTGGCCACCAACCCCCAGCCGCCGTACAGCACGAACATGAACAGGAAGACCATGACGAAGGCCGCGATGCCAGCGTAGACACCTTTGCGGATTACGTCACTGCCCAGGTCGGCGCCTACGCTGCGTTCCTCGATCACGGTCAGCTTGGCTGGCAGCGCACCAGCCCGCAACAGCGCCGACAGCGTGCCCGCCTCTTGCACCGTGAAGCTGCCGGAGATCTGACCCGAGCCGCCCGTGATGGGTTCGCGGATCACCGGTGCGCTCAACACTTGGCCGTCCAGCACGATGGCGAACGGACGGCCGACATTGGCCTCGGTGATGGCGGCAAACTCGCGCGCCCCGGTGCGATCGAAGCGGAAGTTCACAACCGGCTCGCGTGTCTGCGGATCGAAGCCAGCGCTTGCGTCCGATAAGCGGTCGCCGCTCAGGGCGATGCTGTTGCGAACCGGGTAGCTGTTGCCCTGACTGTCCCGCAGCGTGCGGATGCCGTCCGGGCTGGAGGCATCACCCAACATGTGGAAGCTCATCTTGGCGGTCGAACCCAGCAGGGCCCGCAGCTGCGCTGGGTCCTGCAGGCCGGGCAGCTGCACCAAGATACGGTCCGAGCCGACGCGTTGGATCGTCGGCTCGGACACACCCACCTGGTCCACGCGCTGGCGGATGACCTCCAGGCTCTGCTCGACGGCACGGCCCATGGACTGGAGCAGCCCTTCGTCGGTGAGCGCGAGTTCGATGCCGTCGCTGCCGCGGCGCGAGACCGCCAAGTCCTGCCGCGCGGTGCCGACGGGGTTTGACAAGCTTCTGAGCTGGTCGATCGCAGCGTCTTGCTGATCGCCTGAGCGCAGGGTGATCGCCAGGCCACGCTCGCCGGTTTCGACGCTGCGCCAAGGGATGTCGTCTTCGCGCAGCAGGCGTCTGGCGTCCTCCGCCAAGTTGCGCACGCGCTCGCGGCGCAGTTCGGTGCCGTCGACTTCCAGCACGAGGTGCGAGCCTCCGCGCAAGTCGAGGCCGAGCGCGACGGGCTTGTCGGGCAAGGCGCTGGGCCAGCGCTCGAGTACGGATGCGGGAAGCACGTTCGGCAGTGCGAACAGCAGGCCCGCGAAGATGATGGCGAGGTAGAGCGCCACCAGGTACGGTGAGTTCTTCATGAAATGACCTTGACGTGCGTGCGCTGCACTCAGTCCTGCGCACGCGGGCTTCGGGAAGGTGATGGGCGCGCAGCGGGTGCGCGCGAGGCTTCAGGCCAAGACGGGGGGCGCGCGGCTTGGTGGCAAACCATGGCGCACGCACAGGCGGGGCTCGGTCGCCGTGAACGCGCTTGCTTCGGTGTGCCGCTGGTTCACTGGCAACGCGTCTCTGCCCGCCAGAACTCCGCTGTCGACACGCACCTCAGCCGAAGCGGCTGAGGCTTCTGAGGTGTTCAGCTCAGCTGCGACCGGAAACTCACGCCGCAGCACCCGCGAGGACAGCGAGGTTCCACCCTGACGCTGAAGGTGTTGGACGCTTGCGGCCAGCTTGCCTATCAGTGTGTGGGAGACCACGCCCACCGTGCCGCCAAGCCCCACGCAGAGCAAGGCCACCCAAGCCAGCAGCGTGACCAAGATCGCTTGTAGAACGCGGTAGCTGCCCGATGGGATTCTTGAATCCATGCAGGGTTGGGGCCGCCAGGGCACCGACTCGATGACGCACAGAGGGGCCGGTTGATCTTTCACCCGAAGCACTATACGGATGGGAATATTGGGCCTTTCCTGAGTCCGGGGTTTCAGTGGCCTGCCGCATCGGAACTCGAGACCAACGCACATTTGCGCTGTGCGCGCCCGCTGTCGCAACTGCTGCTGCAGTGGCGTGGCCATCGATAGCCAACAGCCACGCTTTCAGCCACCCGAGCCAGCGCTCGTTGACCAGGAGACCGAACATGAGAAGCTATCCCCTCAACAGCCCTGAAGCCGCAGCGCGCATCGTCGCGCTCGTGCTGATTTCCGACGGCCATGTGTGCCGATCGGAGATCGAAGCCATGCAGCACCTCCAGATCGAGCAGGTGCTCGGACTGACGCCGGGCTCGTTCCCGCAAGTCGTACACACGCTGTGCGAGGACCTGCTGATGGGTGCATACGGGAGCGGCTCGATGATCTGCAGCGTCGACCCAGCGACGTTGGCCGCACTGCTGGCTGAGTTGGACGAACCTGCCATGCAGGCCAAGGTGCTGCGACTGGCCAGTGCCGCCGCTGAGGCTGACCAGCATCTGGCTGATGCAGAAGCCCTGCTGGTGGCGGCCGTGTGTCAACACTGGCGGGTGTCGACGCCACATAGGCCAGCGCTCCGGCGCAACACAGCTGGTGAGCAGTCGGGCTTACCGGTTCTGAGAACGTTCCATCAGCCGTCGGCGCGGGTTGCCGCTGCTGCCATCAGCTTCTGAACAAGCGGATGGTGCTGGCCGCGCCGTGACCGTATGGCGTGTATTTCTTCCTTGACGCCATCGCTGCTGCCCAGCAGGCGCAGTCCGCGCATCAGGCTGACGTCACTGGCGCCCAGTCGGCTGACCGGAAACACGCCCAAGCCCCGCGCGGCGAAGACCGCCAGCAGCGCACTGTCTTCGAACTCGCCGACGATCCGAGGCTGCAGTCCCTGCGTGTCGAACCAGTGCTCCAGTGTCGTGCGCAGTGCCGAGTGCCCAGTCGGCAGCAAAACGGGCAGTTCGTTCAGGCTCTGCGGAAACCGGTCGCGCTCGACCTTGCCGACCCATCGCGATGGGCCGTACCAATCGACCGGGACATTCACCCAGCGCTCGCTGGACAAGCGCAGGTTGGGGTTGCGCGGCGCTGCTTGTCCTGCCAGTACCAAGTCCAGGCGATGCAGCGCCAGTTCGCTGAGCAACTGTTCAAACTCGCCCTCATGGCAGACCAGGCGCAAGTGCGGTGTATCCAGCACCGGCTCTAGGAGCATGTGGGCAGCCAGCTTGGAAATGCCGTCGGACAAACCCACAGCCAAGCGGGCCTGCTGGCTGCTGGCTGCTTGGCGCACCTCCTGCGGAATGCCCTGACCCAGCCGAAAGATTTCCTCCGCACGGGCAAAGGCCGCTTGGCCGGCTTCGGTGAGGACCATCCCTCGGCCCATGGGCTTGATCAGCTGATGACCCAGCGCCTTCTCCAGCTCGCGCACTTGGGCGCTGATCGTCTGCACGGCCATGTCTAGCCGCTCGGCAGCCCGGGCAAAGCCGCCCTCCTTGGTGACGACCCAGAAGTAGTGCAAATGGCGGTAATTCAACATGTGTGCCTAGGTTCGGAAAAACCGAAGTTTATGTCCGAGTTTTTCTGGTTTCTTCGAATTCGATACTTCCCCAGAATCCGCCCAGCTGAATTCCCAGCACCGACCCAGCCGTTTCAGGCCATCCCCATGAACACCACCACATTGATCTTCGCCGTCCTGACCGCCGCTCTGGCCGCAGTCGCCATTCAAGCTTTCCGCATAGGCAACGAGAAGCGCGATGTGGCGCTGCTGGGCGCCTTCAGCGGGCTGTGTGGTTTGGCTACCGCTGTGTCAGCGGCTCTTTAAGGAAAAACCCATGGACTTCCTGCTTCCCTTCCTCTCCGCCGACTTTCTGGGTCATCCAGCCTGGATCTGGCTGGCCTTTGTCGGCATCGTCGCCGCGCTGCTCGCCTTCGACCTGGGCGTCCTGCACAAGGACGACCACGAGATCGGTGTGCGGGAAAGCCTGCTGCTGTCGGCCGGCTACATCAGCGTGGCACTGCTCTTCGGCGCCTGGGTCTGGTGGTACCTGGGCGCGCAAAGCGGCATGGACTACTACACCGGCTTCATGATCGAGAAGTCGCTGTCGATGGACAACGTCTTCGTCATCGCGCTGATCTTCAGCTTCTTCGCCATACCGAGGCAGTACCAGCACCGGGTGCTGTTCTGGGGCATCCTGGGCGTGATCGTGCTGCGCGCGATCATGATCGGTCTGGGTGCGACGCTGGTGAGCCAGTTCAGCTGGGTGCTGTACTTGTTCGGCGCCTTCCTGATCTTCACCGGCATCAAGATGTGGATCATTGCCGACCACATGCCCGACATCGCGAACAACCCGCTGCTGAAGTTCCTCAAACGGCACATGCGCGTGACCGAGGGCCTGCGCGGCAACGCCTTTTGGGTGCGCGAGACCGATACGAAGACGGGCAAGGTGGAGCGTTTCGCGACGCCGCTGTTCCTGGCGCTGGTGCTGGTGGAATTCGTGGACCTGATCTTCGCTGTGGACTCGGTGCCTGCGATCTTCGCGATCACCACCGACCCCTTCATCGTCTACACCAGCAACATCTTCGCCATCCTGGGTCTGCGCGCGCTGTACTTTGCGCTGGCGGCCATGATTCACCGGTTCAAGTACCTCAAGTACGCGCTGGCACTGGTGTTGGTGTTCATCGGCAGCAAGATTTTTCTGGTGGGCATCATCGGAAAAATTCCAGCGGTCATCTCGCTGAGCGTCACCTTCGGCCTGATCGTGGGTGGTGTCTTGGTATCGCTTTGGAAGACGCGCCATCAAGCCGCGACAGGCGAGGCGACTTGACGCTTCGTGTCAGGCGTCGCTGGTACAGCACAGCCGCGGGCCTGCTTGTCGGGTTTGGGCCAGTGGCCCAGTGCCCGACACATCAGGTTCGGGTGGGTCTGCCCAAAGCAAGCACACGCTCAAGTACCCGGGCATCGCTGCAATAAAGCACATGAACGCCCAAGCCCCGCGTGCGCAGCACCAGCCGCGGGGCAACCATCCACTCCAGCCGCGGCACCCGCACCAGCTTGGCTTGCGTGATCTCCGACAGCAAGACCCGCTTGGGCCAAATCCAGCTTTGCTCCAAGGCCACATCCGTCAGCCTGAAGCGGCTGGCCATGATCCAGTAATAGGTCCACCCCAGCAGCACGATCAGAAGGCCGCCCATCGCGAGCGAAGATGCTGTCTGCTCGCCCCAGCGCACTTCGGGCACCAAGCCTGCGCCTTGCACCAGCAGCGCGGCCATCAGCGCAGTGGCTGCACACCGAACCAGAATGGGAAAGGCAGGCCGTTCCTCTAGGACAGTGGGTACTTGCGCCGTTTCCTGCGGGAGCGATGTTTCAGAGCCCATCAGGAACGGGCCTCAGGCGCGCCCACCCCTTTCATTGCGAAGCGCCAGCAGCGGGCGCTTCGCTGGCACCCATTTCCTTGAGCATCTCGGCCGTGCGGGCGTCGTCTTCGGATTGCTGATCGGGGTCCGCCGAGAGTTCGATCTGGACGTTGTTGAGGTCCACTTCGACCTTTTTGTCGAGGAACGCGGTGACGGTTTGAGGAAAGAAAATCACGATGGCCACCAGTATCAACTGCATCAACACCCACGGTATGGCGCCTAGGTAGATGTCCTTGGACTCCACCTTGGCGGGCAGCGATCCGTTCTTGAACAAGGTGTCCGAGATGCCGCGCAGGTAGAACAGCGCGAAACCGAAGGGCGGGTGCATGAAGCTGGTCTGCATGTTGACGCACAAGAGCACGCCAAACCAGATCAGGTCGATGCCCATCTTCTCGGCCACCGGTCCCAACATGGGCAAGATGATGAAGGCGATCTCGAAGAAGTCGAGGAAGAACGCCAGGAAGAAGATGAAGATGTTCACCACGATCAGGAAGCCGGTCTGACCGCCTGGATGTCCGCGCCAGAGCAACTCACAAACAGCGGTGCAAACCCCCACCGCTGCCAGCGGCAAAAACCAAAGGCGAGCCCATCGGGCCCAAAGGCGAGCCCATCCGGGAAAAGGCGCAGTCAATAGCCCGCCCACTTTGCAGCCACGCGCAGACGTCGGCAGTCAGCTTCAAGCCTCACATACCAGGCGTTCAGCGGCTGCCATGGGAGAGCCCGCCCAGCCCGGCGTCGCGAGTTGCCGCAGCCGCCAGCAAGCTTCACGCACATCGTGCGTGGCATCCATAGCATCGCGAACTTCCAAACGGGACAGAGCATCGTGAAGGCGGGTCAGAAGACCGTGGTGAACCGGCGCTGCCCACTGCGGCACCAGCAAAAACAGTATGCACTGCACCAGTTGCCTGTCCGAGGCCGCGCAATCGATGGGCTCGGTCGTCACTGCAACCGGTCTCCTCGAGCGATTGCAGCGCAACATGTGTAAAAAATACTGTCAAAAATGCAGAGCTGGCCCGCTCTGCGGAGTCACCGCCTTGCCCCTTAGCGCAATGCCAGCCGGCGCATCAAGCTTGCGTAATGCGCAAGCGCTGGGGTGGCTACCCCCGGAACTTTGGCCCAGTCGTCGTAGCGGCGCAGCCGAATAGCTGCCTGCGCGTGCGGCTGCTCCTCGAAAGCCTGCGCCTGTTCTGGCGTGAAGGGGCCACCTTGCAAGGCCAAGCTGTGCACCGAGGCTGGCGACAGGGACTCGAAGTAGCCAGGCTCCTGAGCGCAGAGCCAACGTTTGGCGTCCACATGCAAGCCGATGGGTGCCAGCACCGCTTCGGCAAACAGGCCGCGCAGCAAAGGCAGTGGAATGAACTGGTGCAAGTCGTCTCGGTCTGAAGCGGGCTCTACAGACTGCTCTTTCTCTGCGGCCAACAGGTGGCCCAGGTCGTGCAGCAAAGCGGCGGCCACCAGCTCATCGGGTTCCCCCGCCGTTTCTGCCAAGTGCGCGCATTGCAGCGCGTGCTCCAACTGGCTCACGGCTTCGCGACCGTACTGGGCTGCGCCGCGCCTTTGCATCAACTCCGCAATGTCGTCCACGGTCATGGTGCTCGCTCCAAAACTCAAACAGCCATGCGGCGAATGCGGGCAGAAATCAGATCGATGACGCTGACTGACACGACGATGATGATCATCACCGCGCAGGTCTCTGCGTACTGAAAACCGCGGATGATTTCCCACAGCACCACGCCGATACCGCCTGCACCCACCATGCCCACCACAGAAGCGCTGCGCACGTTGGCCTCGAAGCGATACAGGGTGTAAGAGGTCCACAGCGGCATGACCTGCGGAATCACACCGTAGATGATTTCGTCCATGGCAGAAGCGCCGGTGGAGCGGATGCCCTCCACCGGTTGCGGGTCGATGGACTCCACTGCTTCCGAGAACAACTTGGCCAAAGTGCCGGTGGTGTGTATCCACAAGGCCAGCACCCCAGCAAATGGGCCCAAACCCACGGCCACCACGAACAACATGGCGAACACCATCTCGTTGATGGCTCGGAAGGCATCCAGCAAACGCCGTACCGGCTGGTAAATCCACCAAGGCACGATGTTGCTGGAGGCCATCAGTGCCAGCGGAACCGCCGTCACCACCGCCAGGGCCGTGCCCCACAGCGCAATCTGCAAAGTGATGATCATCTCGTTGACGTACAGGCGCCACTGCGAGAAGTTGGGCGGGAAAAACTCCGAGGCATAGGTGCCCATGTTCCCGGAGTCGCGCCACAAATCCAGCGGGCGCATGTCGGCACCGTTCCAGGAGGCAGCCAGCAAAGCCAGCAGCCCGCCCCAGGACAGATACCACACCCAACCGTGGCGGGTGGCTGCTTGCTCAGCCATGCTCTGCCATTTCGCGTCGGCCAGCTTAGGCCTGCCCTCGGCGGCTCGGGCTTCGCTCAGCTTGGCATCGGTCAGGGTGGTCATGCTTGCTCGCCTGTTGCGCTCAGTTCAGAGCAGCGAGTTGCTGGTCAATGGCGGCCAGCTTGGACCTTTTGTCGGCATCGCTCATGGCGGCGTCAGACTCGATCTTGGTGCGCTGGCTGAACAGGTCCAGCTGGCGGATGGGGATCAACTGCGCATCGGTGGAAGCCTTGAAGCCCGAGAGCTTGGAGATGTTCATGACCACTTCCTTCTCACGCGCGTCGGTCTTGGCGTAGTTGTAGAAGAAGGTCTTGATCTTGGCCTTGGTCGGCTCAGGCAGGCCCTTGCTCATGACCATGGGGTCCAGTGGAATCAGTGGCGATGTCCAGACGATGCGAATGTCTGCAAACTTCTCGGGCAAGCGCTGCTTGATCTTGTCGAGGTTCTCGCTGTTGTTGGTGGCCACGTCGACTTGCTTGTTGGCCACAGCCAGTGCGTTGGTTTCGTGGTTGGCGCTGCGCACGATCTTGAAGTGCGTCTTGGAGTCGATCTTGTTCTTGGCGAACACGTAGAAGCCAGGAACCAGGAAGCCGCTGGTGGAGTTGGGGTCGCCGTTGCCGAAGCTGAGCGACTTGCCGTTCTTGAGCACGTCGTCCAGCGTCTTGATGGGGCTGTCTTTGTGCACGATGAGGTGCGAGTAGTAGCCTTGCGTGCCGTCGGCGTTGACCATTTGCGCGAACACTTCGCCGTTGGCGCGGTCGACCGCTTCCATGGCCGACTTGTTGCCCAACCAGGCCACTTGCACCTTGTTGAAGCGCATGCCTTCGATGATGCCGGCGTAGTCAGGGGCAAAGAAGGCTTTCACCTTCAGGCCGGTCTGCTTTTCCATGTCGGCGATCAGCGGGTCCCAGCTGGCCTTCAGGTTCTGCGTGGACTCGGTCGAGATGATCCCGAAATTGATTTCTTGGGCCTGGGCCAATGTGAGGGTGAGGCCAGCCGCCAATGCGGCCAGGGTGTGCTTGAGCATGAAGTAACTCCTTGAGTTGAGGTTTTCGTTTGGATACGTCTTCGGGAGGCGCTGTCTGGG
The DNA here is from genome assembly GCA_027483665.1 of Comamonadaceae bacterium. GTDB lineage: Bacteria > Pseudomonadota > Gammaproteobacteria > Burkholderiales > Burkholderiaceae_C > JAIXUC01. The sequence continues at coordinate 55,721 of JAIXUC010000021.1, forward strand.
CAGGCTTGATCGGTGGGGACTTGTCAATGAACTAAAGAAGCAGATGCGATCGGAACTGCGGCTGGACACATCAGGCGGCGCGGGCCACTGGCTGCAACCACCCGGCAGAACCGTCGCGCGCTGTGTGGCCGTGGATGGTTTCGCTGCCGTTGAGAATTTCGTCGGCTTGCATGCCATAGAGCTCGCGCAGCAGCGTGGGCGTGAGCTGCTCAGATGGGCCATCAAACACCACACGGCCTTGGTGCAAGGCCACCGTGCGGGGGCAAAAGCGCCGCGCCATGTCGACCTGATGCAAAGACACGAGCACCGTGCAGCCGTCTTCACGGCAAATGCGGGCCAAGATCTCCATCACGTTGCGCGACGACTCGGGGTCCAGTGAGGCAATGGGCTCGTCGGCCAACACCACGCGAGCGCCTTGCACCAAAGTGCGGGCAATGGCGGCGCGTTGTTGCTGACCGCCAGAGAGCGTGGAGGCGCGCTGGGCGTGGCAGTCGGCGATGCCCACCCGCCCCAGTGCTTCGAGCGCCATGGCCCGCTCACTCAGCGAGAACCAGCGCGTGATGGATCGCCACCAGGGCATCTGATGCAAACGCCCCACCAACACGTTCACCAGCACGGGCAGCCGGTCCACCAAATTGAACTGCTGGAACACCATGCCGATGCCAGACCGCGTGCGCCGCACGTCGCGCTGAATGCGACCACCCTTTTGCACACAGCGGCCATTGACCTCGATGACCGAGACGCTGCCCGAGTCCGCAGGCATGAGCCCTGCAATGTGCCGCAGCAAGGTGGACTTGCCTGAACCCGAAGCCCCGATCAAGGCGACCATTTCGCCTTGCTGGATGTCCAAGCTCACGCCGCACAGCGCATGGCGGCCGGTACCGAAGTGCTTGTCGAGTTGTTGAATGCGCAGGCTCATGGTGGGCTCGCTGGTGGAATCTGTCTATACAACCCAGTGTCCAGAGCACTTGTGACAGCTTCTTGACGCCAGCAACAAGATTTCGTGTCGGCGCAGCGATTGCAGAGCAGCGCGCGCTTCAGAGCACGCGCTGGCCTTCGCGCCAAACCGCGCGCACCACGCCGTGTTGGGTGCCATCGGGCAAGTCCACCAGCCGCACCTGCACCAGGTCTGCACGCAAGCCAGCCACCAGCGCACCGCGGTCGTGCAGCCCGGTGGCGCGTGCCGGGTTGGCGCTGACCATGGCCACCGCTTGCGGCAGGGTGGCCAGGCCGTCTTGCACCAGGCGCAAGGCCGCGCCCAACAGGCTGGCGGGCACGTAGTCACTGGACAAGATGTCCAGCAGCCCGAGGCGCGCCAACTCGGCTGCGGCCACGTTGCCCGAGTGCGAACCACCGCGCACCACATTCGGCCCGCCCATCACGGTGAGCAGCCCGCGTTCGCGCGCTGCCCGCGCGGCTGCCACGGTGGTGGGGAACTCCGACAAGCTCGCGCCTTCGGTGTGCGCTTGTGCCACGTGCGCTTCGGTGGTGTCGTCGTGGCTGGCCAAGGCAATGCCGTGCTGTTGGCAATGCGCCACAAACCACGCCCGGTGTGGCTCGGCGTAGCGCGCTTGAAGCTCGTTGGACAAAGCCAATTGGCGCTCGAACTTCTCTGAGCTCCAGCCTTTCTTGCCGGTGTAGTAGGTGCGCGCTTGCTCCAGGTTTTCCCATTGGCGCTGGCCAGGCGTGTGGTCCATGAGCGAGATGAGCGACAGCCTGGGGTGTCCGATGAAGGGCTGGAACAGATCAATGGTGTTGGGCGCTGGTAACTCGCAGCGCACATGCAGGTGGTGGTCTGCACGCAGCAGGCCTTGTGCGCTGGCCATGTCGATGGTGGCCAGCACTTTGTGCCAGGTGGAACCGCGCAAGCTGTCGGCGTCTGCATCGCCCACACCCAAAGCGTCGAACACGGTCGTGATGCCGGCAGCGGCCACCTCGGCGTCGTGCGCCAACAGCGCGGGCAGTTCGGCCCACTGCACCTTGGGCCTGGGCATCAGGTGGCGCTCGAAGTTGTCGGTGTGCATCTCCACCAAGCCCGGCAAGAGCAAATCGCCTTCGCAATCCACCGACCAGCCTGCGGCCTGCTGGCGCTCACCGCCGTCGATGGCCGCGATCAGGCCATCTTGAACATACAGCTTGCCATGCTGCACAAGCTCTGGCAGCACCAGCCTCGCGTTGTGAAAGCAGGTCTGTCCCCCAAGCGCAGCGGTCGCAGCGCCTTGTGGGGTCAAGTGGGCGGCGGGCGCGGCGGCGTTCATGTGGGACTCCTGAATTGCGCCACATCCACGTGGCGGGTGGCCACCGCTTGGCCCACGGCGTGGTCGTGGAAGATGCCGATCACGGCGCATCCGTCGGCCAGGGCTTCTTGAATCAGCTCAATCACCGTGGCCGTGTTGCTGGCGTCCAAAGACGCCGTGGGCTCGTCGAGCAGCAGCAGGGCACGCCTGCGGATCATGTTGCGCGCGATGTTCACGCGTTGCTGTTCGCCACCCGAGAAGGTGGCGGGTGGCAAGCCCCACAGGGCTTGCGGAATGCGAAGACGGCTCAGCCACTCGGCAGCCCGCTCGCGTGCGGCGGCCTCGGACAGGCCGCTTTGCACCAGCGGCTCGGCCACCACGTCCAAAGCAGGCACACGCGGGATGACGCGCAGGAACTGGCTGACATAGCCCACCGAGTCGCGGCGCATCTGCACCAGCGCGCGCGGCTCGGCGCTGCCCACGTCCAGCGCTGGCGCACCGGGCACACGCAGCACGATGCGCCCAGCACTGGCCAAGTAGTTGGCATAAATCAGTTTGAGCAGCGTGCTTTTACCTTGGCCCGATGGCCCGTCCAGCACCAAGCACTCGCCCGGCGCCACCGACAGGTTCACGCCTGAGAGCACCGGCAGCTCAGTGCCTTGCTGCTGGTGCAGCGTGAAGGTTTTGCCCACGCCAAGGAGTTCGATCACGGGTTCTGTGAGGGTGGTCATGCGTGCAGCACCGAAGAAACCAGCAGTTGGGTGTAGGGGTGCTGGGGGTCGTCCAGCACCTGGTCGGTGAGGCCGGTCTCCACGATGCGCCCGCGCTGCATCACCGCCATGCGGTGCGCCAGCAGGCGCGCCACCGCCAGGTCGTGCGTGACGATCACCACCGCCAGGTGCATGTGCTGCGTGAGCTGGCGCAGCAGGTCGAGCAAGCGCGCCTGCACCGACACGTCCAGCCCGGATGTCGGCTCGTCCATGAACACCAGCCGAGGGTGCGTGACCAGGTTGCGCGCAATTTGCAAACGCTGGCGCATGCCACCAGAAAAAGTGCGCGGCGTATCGTCGATGCGGCTGGGGTCGATCTCGACGCGCGCCAGCCAGTCTTGAGCAGTCTGGCGGAGTTGGCCGTAGTGGCGGTGCCCCAGGCCCATCAAGCGCTCGCCCACGTTGGCCCCGGCTGAGACATCCATGCGCAAGCCATCGGCTGGGTTTTGGTGAACGAAGCCCCAGTCGGTGCGGGCCAGCAGCCTTTGCTGGGCTTCGCTCAAGGCATGCACGTTGTGAACGCTGCCGTCGCGTGCCAAAAACTCCACCGTGCCTGCGGCGGGCAACGCGCGCGCAGCCAAGGTGTTGAGCAGCGTGGTCTTGCCCGAGCCCGATTCGCCGACCACGGCCAATACCTCACCGGGCCAAAGGTCGAGCGAGGCGTCTTGCAGGGCCACGCGGCTGCCGTAGTGGTGGCTGAGTTGGCGCGCCCGCAGCAGCGGTGTGTGGGAAGTGCTGGTTGCGTGTGCGCTCATGCCTTGCCTTGTGCGGTGTCGATGAGAAAGCTCAGGCCGTGCTGCGCAAAGCCCAGCGAGCGGTAGAAGGCGTGGGCCGCCTCGCGCTTGCTGTTGGAAGACAGCGCGAGCTTGTAGCAACCGGCTGCGCGCGCTTGCGCCACGGCGTGCGCCATGAGCTGACGCCCGGCCCCTAAGCGTTGGTGCTGGCGGCTCACCACCACGTCTTCCGCCACTGCAGAGGGCGCGCCGCGGTGCGCCAAGTTGTGCATGACCAAGAGCGCGTAGCTGCCGACGATGGGCGCATCGGGGCCCTCGTCTGTTTCTTGTTGCGCCACGAACAGGCGGTAGTTCGGGTAGTTCGCAAACTGCTGCCAGACCAAGCGCGCCTCGGCCAGGCTCAGCGACGCCTCGGCGCTGCCGTCCAGGTCTGGCTGGGCATAGAGCGCCAGCACGGCAGCCAAGTCGGCTTCACGCGCTTCTCGGATGTGCAGCTTCATGCGCCCGACCCCGTTGGCGTGCCGCGCGCTTGCTCCCCGTTGGGCTGCTGCGCTTGCTGGTCTTGTCGTTCTTGTCGTTCTTGGCAGTGGTCAGAGTCCGAGCACACGTGCATGCGCTGGCCTTGGTCGTCGGTGATGATTTCGTCCAGAAAAGCGTCGGTGGCACCGCACAAGCTGCAGGCCGCATCCCAACGCTGCACCTCGAAGGGGTGGTCTTCGAAGGCCAAGCTTTCTACGGCGGTGTAGGGCGGTACGGCGTAGATGCGCTTTTCTCGACCAGCACCAAAGAGCTGCAAAGCCGGGTTCATGTGCATCTTGGGGTTGTCGAACTTAGGGATGGGCGAAGGCGCCATGAGGTAGCGGCCATTCACCATGACCGGGTAGTCGTAGGTGGTCGCGATGTGGCCGTGGCGCGCAATGTCTTCGTACAGCTTCACGTGCATCAAGCCGTACTCGGCCAGCGCGTGCAGGGTGCGGGTTTCGCTGGCGCGGGGCTCCAGCCGCTGCATCGGCTCGGGCACCGGCACTTGGTAGACCAGGATCTGCCCCTCGACCAAGGGCGTCTCTGGAATGCGGTGGCGCGTTTGAATCAGGCTCGCATCGACCGTGCGTGTGGTGGTGGCCACGCCCGCCGTGCGCTGAAAGAAGCGCCGAATGTTCACGGCATTGACCGTGTCGTCAGAGCCTTGGTCGATGACCTTGAGCGTGTCTTGCGGGCCGATGACCGCGGCCGTGACCTGAATGCCACCCGTGCCCCAGCCGTAGGGCAGCGGCATCTCACGCGAGCCAAAGGGCACTTGGTGCCCTGGGATGGCGACGGCTTTCAGAATGGCGCGGCGGATCATGCGCTTGGTGCGCTCGTCGAGGTAGGCGAAGTTCACGCCGGCCTCTGGGCTGGGTGCCGCGTCTTGAAGCGGTGCCAGCGTTTGGGGTTCGGTGGGTGCGTTCATGCGGGGTCGTCCTGGTGGGTGTGACCGGCTGCCAGGGCCTCGGCGCGCATTTGCCGCACCAGCGCCAGCTCGGACTGAAAGTCCACGTAGTGCGGCAGCTTCAAGTGCTGCACGAAGCCCGAAGCCTCCAGGCTGTCGCTGTGCGAGAGCACGAACTCGGGCATTTGCGCTGGCGACTCCACCGCTTCGCCCAGTTCATCGGCGCGCAGCGCCCGGTCCACCAAACTCATGGCCATGGCCTTGCGCTCGCTGTGGCCGAAGGCCAAGCCGTAGCCGCGTGTGAAGGTCGGCGGCTCCACCGCACTGCCCGCGAACTGGTTGACCATCTCGCACTCGGTGACTTCGATGTCGCCAATCGACACCGCAAAGCCCAACTCTTCGGGTTCGACCAGCAGCTCCACCTGGCCCACGCGCAGCTCGCCCACAAAGGGGTGTGAATGCGCGTAGCCGCGTTGCGTGGAATAGGCCATGGCCAAAAGAAAGCCCTCGTCGCCCCGCGCCAGGTTTTGCAGCCGGGTGGCGCGTTGCGCCGGAAAGCGCAGCGGCTCGCGCGTGAGGTCCATCGGTGCAGGGTCGCCCGGTGCCGGGTGGTGCTGCTCGATCAGACCTTCTTGGTTCAGCAGGTCCACCACGCGGGGCACGGGCTTGGCCGCGGGGCTTGGGCTGCTTGCAGTTTGGGTTGTGGCTGAGCCGCCCTCGGCCAGCAAGGCGAAGTCGAGCAAGCGCTGTGTGTAGTCGTAGGTGGGGCCCAGCAGTTGGCCGCCGGGCAGGTCTTTGAAGGTGGCCGAGATGCGGCGCTCCAGTTGCATGTTGGCCGTGGCAATCGGCAGCGTGGCGCCCAGGCGCGGCAGCGTGGCGCGGTAGGCCCGCAGCAAAAAGATGGCCTCCACCAAATCGCCGCTGGCTTGCTTGATGGCCAGCGCCGCCAGCTCGGGGTCGTGCACCGAACCTTCGGTCATGACGCGGTCTACGGCCAGCTTGAGCTGCGAGCGAATCTGACCCACGCTCAACTCGGCCAAGGCAGGGTCGCCGCGGCGCTGGCGATCCAGCAGGCGGTAGCTTTGAAGAATGGCGGCCTCACCGCCTTTGACGGCCACGTACATGTTCAGTGCTCCATGGCGGCGGCGGTGGCGGGCGCGGGCGCATCCGATTCGGCCAGTGCACCTGCTGGGCGCACACGCACCGTGCGTGGCAGGCCCACCAGCGCGCGGTCAGACGCCAACAAGAGGTCCACGCCGCGTGGGAAGGCCGCGTGGTTGTCGGCCCACTGCGCCGCGAAGTTGGTGGGCAGCCCGCGCACGGCCAGCGTTTGTTCACCAGCGATGCCTGGCCCGCTCAGCACATAGGGCTCGCCACCTTGCAGGTCTGGCACATCCAGCAGCAACGTGGCCGAGGTTTGGGGGTCTGCGTCGCTGCCCAGCGCCAGCGCAGACAACGCGGGCACTGGGTCGCCTGTGCCCACCCACACGAACTGGGCTTGCCCCAGATCGCTGGTCAAGCGGCAGCCGGTGTGAAAGCGCAGCCAGTGGCCCACGGGAGAAGCCGCAAGCGCAGGCGACAGCCACAGCGCGGTGTCGGCGTCCAGCAGCGCCAGCATCAGCACGCTGGAGGTGGCGTGGCCGCCCGGCGGTACATCGGCCTCGATGCTCATCGGCCAGATGCGGCCCGGATAGGCCAGGGCTTGCAAGGTGGTGCGAAAGGCCGCCTGGCTGCCGAAGGCCTCGTGGTGAAAGCCGGCGCGAAGGTCTTGCATGGCGTTCTCGCTCATTCTTCGTCCTCGTTGTCTGGGTCGCTGTCGGCCTCGCGGGCCAATGTGAAGAAGTCCACCTTGGTGCTTTGTGCGCGGGCTTGCTGCTGCGCAGCCATGTCGCGCAAGTGCGCAGCGATGGGATGCAACAACTCGGCGCACAGGCGCTCGTGTTCGGCGGGGTCTTGGAGCAAGGCGTCTGCGACGGCTGCCAGGGTGCACTGGTGGGCGTCGCGGCCCAACACCCAGGCCACGCCTGCGGCTGAGTTCGCCCACGCCACGCCCGCGGCTGAGTTCGCCCAAGCCCCGCCCGCGGCTTGGGGCGCGTCTGTGCTCGCTGTGCCCGGCGCCTGCAAACGCAAGGCGCAACGCGTCACCGTCACCTCGCCCAGGTTGAAGCGCTCGCCGGTGCCGCCGGCGCGCGCCTGCACCATCATCAAACCCGTCTCTGGGCGGCGCAGCCAGTGCAAGCCTTGCGTAGGCCAAGCGCCCAGGCTGCTTTGCAACAGGCCCACGGGCGAGCGCGCCAGCAGGGCCAGCCAGTCGGCGCGAGCGAAGTGCTGGTTCGGCCGGTTCGCGGTGCTGCTGTCAAATGCGTGAAACATCGGCGCTGTACTCTGTTGGTTGTATAGACAACTTTTGCATACAGCAACCTTATCGGCTTCACATGTCTGCTTCATGACAAACACGCTGCCCCAAAGCCAGTCCCACACCTTGGATAGCCGCGAACACTTCTGGACCTCCATCGCCAACGATCTGGCGCAGGCGATCGGCCAGGGCGTGTACGCGCCCGGCGAGCGACTGCCTTCAGAGCATTCCTTGGCCGAGCGATTTGGTGTGAACCGACACACCATTCGGCGCTCGCTGGCGGCGCTGGTGCAGCGCGGCTTGTTGCGCGCCGAGCAGGGCAGCGGCACCTATGTCGAAGATTTCGCGGTGGACTTGGCCATTGGCAGGCGCACCCGCCACCGGCACAACTTGGCCCAAGCCGGCCTGCGCGGTGGCTTGGCTGTGATCGATGCCGAGCGGGTGCGCGCCAGTGCAGACCAAGCCCGTGCACTGCAGGTGCAGCCGCGCAGCGCAGTGCTGCACCTGCACCTGCTGGGCGAGGGCGAGGGGCAGCCGCTGCATGTGAGCCACCGCTACTTTCCATTGCCCCGCTTTCAGGGGCTGGCCGATGTGGTGCGCGAGAGTGGCTCCATCACCGAGGCTTTCGCAGCGCATGGCGTGGCCGACTACATCCGACAGGAAAGCCGCGTCAGCGCCCGGCTGCCCGATGCAGACACCGCGGCTCATCTGCGCCAAGGCACGGCTCGACCGGCGCTGTTCGTCACCAGCGTCAACACCGACATGCAAGGCACGCCCATCGAATACGCGGAAACATGGTTTGCCGGTGACCGCGTCACCCTGACCGTGCGGCATGACGAACGCTGAGCAGCCCTACCGCGTGGCGGTTTACTGGGCGCCCAAACCCGACAGCCTGCTGTGGCACGCCGGCAGCCGCTGGCTGGGGCGAGACGCCGCCACGGGCGAGGCCTTGCAGCAACCCGAGGTACCCGACTTGCCGCCCGCCGTGTTCCAGCGCCTCACTGCAGAGCCGCGCCGCTACGGCCTGCACGCCACTTTGAAAGCGCCTTTCCGCTTGCGTGCTGGTCTGGACCTCGCTGCCGTGGACACCGCCATGGAGCATTTGGCACAAAGCCATAGCGCCCAAGCCTTGGGCCCGTTGAAGGTGCAGACCATGGGCAGCTTTCTGGCGCTGTGCCCGCAAGGGCCGACCGACGGTGTGAGCGCGCTGGCAGCTGCTTGCGTGGAGCAACTGCAAGCGCTGGCGCAACCCATGACCGAGGCTGATGTGCAGCGGCGTCGGGCCAAACTGTCGGGCGCGCACTTGAGCGCCCGACAAGAAGACCTGCTCTTGCGCTGGGGCTACCCCTGGGTGTTCGAAGAGTTCCGCTTTCATTGCTCTTTGACTGGGGACTTGGGCGAGCCCACTTCCAACCTTGCTTCCAACGCAACGTCCGCTTTGATGGCTGCAGCCAGCGAACGCTTCGACAGCCTGCCAGCGCAAACTTTGAACTGCCTGGCGGTGTTCGTTGAAGCGCAGCCTGGCGCAGACTTCCTACTTCACCGGCACTGGGACTTGGCCAGCGCATGAACAGCGCATCGATGAATGGGCGCTTGGTCTACGTGGTCGGCCCATCCGGGGCTGGCAAAGACAGCCTGCTGCGCTGGCTGGTGCAGCACCCCCCGGCCGGGCAGCGGCTGCACCTGGTGCGACGCACGGTCACACGCACGGGGCCGGGCCTCGACGATGAAGAGACCCTGGACCCCGACGCTTTTGACGACTTGCTGAGCAGCGGCGCTTTCGCCATGCACTGGCAGGCCAACGGCCTGAGCTATGGCGTGCGCCACGCCCAACTGGCCCCTCTGGCCACGGGCAGCTGGGTCTTGTTGAGCGGCTCGCGCGCCCATTTGTCACAGGCCCAAGCCCAGTTTCCGGGCCTGCGCGACGTGCATGTGCTGGCCAGTGAAGCGGTGTTGAAGGCCCGGCTGCTGGCCCGTGGGCGGGAGTCGGCCGAGGCGGTGCAAGCCCGCTTGACGCGCGCGCAAGCGCACCCGCCCCCAGCGCAGGCGCTGAGCATCCTCAACGACCACAGCTTGGAGGCGGCAGGCCGACAACTGCGCCAGAGCTTGTTTGGTGACGAAGGCGCAGGCTCGCAAAGCTTGCCGCTGCGGGCACCGCCCGACCCGGCTGTCGCGCATGGGCACACCGCACAGGCCGTGGCCGTACACCGCCAGGCTCGCCATGTTTTTTCCAAAGAGCCGGCGGAGCGCATCGAGTTGGTCGCCGGGCACGGCGTGCGCGGTGACGCGCATTTCGGCACCACGGTCAAACACAGATCGCGTGTGGCGCGAGACCCCTTTCAGCCCAACCTGCGACAGGTTCACCTGCTGCACCAGGAGCTGCTCGACCAACTGGCTGCCGCCGGTCTGGCCGTTCGCCCAGGACAGATGGGCGAGAACGTCACCACGCAGGGCTTGGACATCTTGGCGCTGCCCAAAGGCACGCGCTTGCGCTTGGGGTCAGAGGCGGTGGTGGAGTTGACCGGCTTGCGCAACCCCTGCGCGCAAATCGAACGCTTTCGCCCGGGCTTGCTGGCCGCCGTGTCGCCGCGCGGTGCAGACGGCAGCGTGCTGCGCTTGGCCGGGGTGATGGCCGTGGTGTGCGAAGGCGGCTGGCTGCAGTCGGGTGACGAGGTGCAGGTGGCGCACTGGCCCAGCGAGCACCGAGCACTGGAGCCGGTGTAGGCACACCGCCCATGGCGGCCAACGCTGCGGCTTTCAACACTGCCGAAGCCATGGACACGATGGCCGCCCAGCCCGCGTCGCTGCGCGGAGCATTCGTCCAGTCGCTCGACGCTAGGAGCGCAAATGTCCAGGGTGCTAACCACCAAGCCCAGCAAGATGGTCATTTAGTGAGGCCTACTCAAGCCAGCCAGCGCGTGTTGCCCATCAACTCCGTGAAAAACGCGCGCAGTGCCTGAGGACGCATTTGGTAGGGGTCGAACTGTGCGCCCGTGGAGTACTTCAGAAACAGCGCTTGGTTGTCGGCCACGGTGCTCACCAGGCCCATGGACCAAGCGCCAAACTGGCGATGGATGATTTCTTCAAAGTCCAGAATGGCCGGGTTATCGTGGCGCGGGTCGAGCAAGATCCGGTGGTAAAGCGCGTTTACCACGACCCGGTCGCCCTCGAGGCACTGAAGAAACACGCCGTTGGACAAACACAGCGCACCGGTCACACCAGCGGCCGTGTTGTTGCGCCGCGAGCTCTCCAGAATGTCTTTGACGTCCATGGGTCCGAGGCTTTTGGCGCGGCTGGCGTAGATCAGGCGAATGAGCATGGTTTGCGGTTTGGGTAATGAAAAGAGAGCATTAGAAATGGACAGGCCTGCCTGAAACGAAGCGCGCGCCAATGGCCCCCTCTTGAACGGTGCACTGCAGCGCACTCGAAGACTTCATCGATCGGCCCAGCCTACTGACGGACTCTTGGTCGGATTCGGCCTCCATGGCCGCCACAGGGTGGCGCCCCAGGCCAAGCCCAACAAAACGGCAAGCGCAATCAGTCCGCGGCCAGTGTGCAACTGGCTCTCGAGTGAGTAGGCGTTGCACAAGCGCAGGTCGGTGGTGGCGAGGTAGTAGCCCAACCAAGCCATCATGGGCAGACCGTAGCCGACAAAGAAAAGCTGCACCGGCAAGGGCGACTTCACCCAGCTCTGGCGCAGCGCCACACCGGCCAGCCACAGCGTGGCCACTTTGAGCACATCGGCGCTGGGCAGCACCACTGCTCGGTCGATGGCAGCCGGGATCATCCAGTAGGCCAAGATGCACTGCGCCAGCATGAAGCCCGTCAAGCCATAGCGGTTCCAGCGGGCAAGGCGCCCGCCCAATAGCTGAGGCCAAGCCACGGCCACCACTGCGCCAGCAGCCACCAGCAGCGGCATTTGCACCAGCATGTGCCAGACCATGCTTTGCTCGATGAGCGCGCGCAAGGGCGGCAGCGACAGGGCTGCAGCCAATAAAGTCAGCAGCCCTGCAAGGAATTTCATGGCTTGGCCTGCGACGCCAGAGCGCGTGCAGCGCGCACGGCTGCTGGCGCTTCGTCCAGTCCCATGATGCGAACCAGCTGGCCATCGGATGTGACGATGTGCAGCGCCGCGTTGTGTTCGAACTCGCCCAAAGGCGCTGGCACCACCATGATTCCAAAGCTGTCCAGCAAGCGCCTGCGGTCCGCCGGGTCGGCCAGGCTCAGCGTTTGCCAAATCGCAGGGTCCATCTGCATGCGGGCTGCGTAGCGTGCCAGCGCTTCGGGGCGGTCTTGCTCGGGGTCAAAGCTGATGGAGAGCAGGCCCACGCGCCCCTGCAGCCCTTCGGCCTGCAACCCTTCTGCCTGCAACTGCGCCTGCAACTGCTGGAACACCGTACCCAGAGTGAGGCACAGCGTCTGGCAGCGGGTGTAGATGAAGTCCACGATCCAGACGCGGTTGCCCTCGGCCAGGAAGTCGCGCAGCGCGCGTTGCCGGCCTTGCGCGTCGACCACAGACAAGTTGGGCACCGCTTGCGGTGCTTGCTCCACGGCGCTGCGTCGCTGCGTTTCAGTGGTGTAGGCGCTGCCTCCGACCGTGCCGTGGAACAAGGCAGCCAAACCCAGCAGCAACACCAACAAGCAAGCCGCGAAGGTGGCTGCCAGACCGTCGGTCGGGCTCTCGGCTGCGTCCAATTCACCCGAGCGTTTCATGGGTTGCGGCTCTGGACCTGGGGCAGAGCGCTCAGGGCATCAAGGCTTCAATGCGGTCAGGGCCGCGCCGCCGTTGTATGCACCCACCTGGCCCTTGGTGGCTTCACGTTGGCTTTGCACCGTGGCCGCAGTGATCGGCGGCGCTTGATTGCCCCAGTCGCTGCGCACATAGCTCAACACCGCTGCGATTTCCGCATCAGGCAGCGTGCCAAAAGCGGGCATGACCCCCTTGTAGGTGTTGCCCTTGACGACGATCTCGCCTTGCACCCCATGCAGCAAGATGCTCACCAGCACTTTCTCGTCGCCCAGCACCCACTCGGCACCTGCCAGCGGCGGAAACACACCAGACACGCCAAGGCCTGATGCTTGGTGGCAAGCAGCGCACTTGGCACCGTAAATTTGCTTGCCGTCTACAGCAGCCACAGCACCTGCTGCTGCCACCGGTGGGCGCAGCGTACTGACCGTGCGCTGGTCGCCATAGGCCGAGGCTTCGCCCGATGGCGTGCTGGCAATGTAGAACGCGCCCCACATGCCCATGGCACCCAAGAACATGATGAAGAACCAGGGCAGCGGCTGCACCTTCTCGTCGGGGTCGGCGTTCTCCCGGCGCATGGCCGCGAACTCGCTGTCTGGCGCGAAGGGCTTGCGGTCTTCGGCTTCTGGCTTGGGTGTCTTCTCGGACATCAGCGCGCCGCCTTTCTGTCCACAGCCATATCGTCGGGCGCCTTCAAAGCCGGGTAGGTACGGTCCAGCGAAATCAGGTATTCAACCAAAGCAATGGCCTCAGGCTTGGCCACCACCACCTGGCCGGGCTTGGCGTAAGTCGGTGGCAAATTCACCACCGTCTCGCCGGGCTTGGCTTCGCCCTGGCGCACCTCAAACAAATAGGGATAGGCGGGCATGATGGAGCCGGGGGTGTAAGCCCGAGGCGCATACAAGTGACCCAACTGCCAATCGCGGCTGGGCTGGCGCGCGCCGATGTTCAGCAGATCAGGGCCGGTGCGCATGGTGCCCAGCAGGTGCGGCGTGTCGTAGCTGTAGTCGGCTGCCACCGAGGCCCGGCCCCAACCGCGCAGCGCATCGGGCGCTTGGGCGATGTCGCGCGGCTGCTGCGAGTGGCAATAGATGCAGCCATTGGCGATGTAGCTTTGCCGGCCTTCCAGCTGCACGGCCGTGTAGGGCTTGAGGCCCGGCGGAGGCTGCGTGTCTTTGAGCAGCATGTAGGGCATGACCACCAGCAAGGCTGTCGCACCCGACAAGATCACCATCGCGCCCACCACCAAGCGCAACTCGTCCATTTCGTATTTGCCAACGCTCAAGCTCATGCTGTCACCTCACGCGCTGCTGCACCTGGCGCGGCAGGTGCGGGCACCAGCACGGGCGTCAGCAGGGCCGCCCCCAGACGCTTCGGCCCGAACTTCCAACCCATCATGAAAAAGTGCACCGCAAACACCAGGTGTCCTAGTGTCATCAAGGCACCACCCACCGAGCGCGCTTGCAAGTAGGGAATGGTCAGCGTCACGCTGTCCATGAAAGGAATGTCTTTGTCGAGCATGGCCAAGCCCTGGTACCAGCCACCAAAAGACAGGCCGATGAAGTACACGGCGAAGCCGCCCACCACCAGCCAGAAGTGCGCGGAAATCATCCATGGGTAGGGCCACTCCCACTTCATGACGCGCGGCATGATGAAGTAGATGGCGCCGAACATCACCATCGAGAAAAAGCCGTACAGCCCCAGGTGGGCGTGTGCCACCGTGTAGTGCGTGAAATGGGTGACGGTGTTGACCGAACGCAGCGCCTGCAAAGAGCCTTGCACCGAGGCCGCCGTGTACATCATGGCGCCCAGCACGATGAAGCGCAGCGTGGGCGAATACAAGAGTGCGCGAAAGTTGCCCAGCACCGTCAGGTGCTGGTTGATGGCCACCGCCACCACGGGCACCACCATCATCATGCTTTGCACGATGCTGATCGTGATCAGCCATGAAGGCACCGGCCCGCCGATGAGGTGGTGTCCGCCGACCTGGCTGTAGAAAAACGCCAGTGACCAAAAACCCAGCAGCGACAGGTTGTAGCTGTGGATGGGTTTGCCCAGCACTTTGGGAATGAAGTAGTAAGCCGCTGCCAAGCCCAAAGGCGTGAACCACAGCCCCAGCGCGTTGTGGCCGTACCACCAATTCATCGAGGCCTGCTGCACACCGAAGTGCAGGTCGGGCCAGTTGCCAATGAGGAACAGGATCGGGAACCACAGCAGGGCAGCGCCGATGTACCAGACCGACACGTACAGGTGCGCCACCTTGCGCCGCAGCAGGGTCAGCCACAGCGGAAAGCCCACGAGCGCGCCACCAATCACCAGCAAGATGTCGATGGTCCAAGGGTATTCCAGCCACTCCAGGCCGTCGGAGTGGCCCATGGCAATGGCGACCGTTCCAGCGGTGACACCGATGGTCCACAGCGCGCCGCCCACCAAGGCGTACTTCGCGCCCACCAACTCGGTTTTGAGCAGCCGCGGAATCAGCCACAAGGCCACGCCGATGCCCGCCATGGAGCACCAGCCATAGGCCACCAAATTCAGGTGAATCGGGCGAATGCGCCCGAAGGTCAGCCAGGCTTCCTGTACCAACCAGTCGGGTGCATGCATCTTGATCGAGGCCACCAAGCCGGCCACAGATGCCAGCACCAGCCACACCACGGAAATCGTCAAACAAACGCCCACCACCAGCGAGCTGCTTTGGTCGGCACGCAGCCGCGTGGCCACCTCTTGCGCGTTGCCCTGTTGGTCGCTTTGCGATGGGTTCATCGCCTGTTGCAGGTTGCCACGCTGCCTCTGAGTGGCGGCTGGGTCCTCGACCTTGCCCATCTCGTCGGTGTCGAAAATTTGTACCGAAGCGCTGCCGCCACTGCCAAACAAGCCCTTGGCCATGGAGGCGATGAACACAAACAGAGCGAGCACCGACAAAAGAAAGGTGCCCAACAAAACGCCGACGGTGAAATCCATGGCCTCAATGCCTCATTCGGATGCCGCAGTGGCCAGCAGGGCTGCAACGAGCAGCGGCTGCCACCGGCTTGAAGGTCAGGCCACAGGATGGCTGCCTGACGATGTTGCAAGCAACGCCGCGGATTAGACCAAAGCAAGCCCTGAAATGAGCGGCGCTCAACAATGGGAACGCGCCGCGACGGGTCTTCGCGCTAGGCGCTTGCGCCAAACGGATACTGAGTGCCTTCGCCGCCCCTTTTTTTTGCAGGAGCAACCCATGCCCAACGCCAGATCTGCCAATGCCGTCCGATTGGAGTTCGCCCCCGACTCGCTGGTGCAAACCAACCTGTCGGGCGCTGCTTTCACGGGTGACTTCTTGTGGGTAGCGGGTGACGAGGCCTGCGGCCTTGACCGCCTGCGCAGACTCGACCCTGTGGACAGTGAGGCTTTGCGTTTTGGTGAAGTGCGTGACTTCCCGCTCGCCGATTTGCTGGACTTGCCTGGCGCGCCCGACGAAGAAGCCGATCTCGAAGGCATGGCCGTGGCCGACGGTTTTTTGTGGGTGGTCGGCTCGCACGGCCTCAAACGCAAGAACGCCAAGCCCGGGCGCAGCAATGCCGACAACGCCAAACGCTTGTCGAAAGTGGCGCTCGACGGCAACCGGCGCTTGCTGGCCTGTTTGCCGATTGAGACCAATGCGCAGGGCGAACCGTGTTTGGTGAGGCAAGCCGCAGATGGCCGGCGCGCCCTGCGCTTGAAGGGCGACGCCACCAGCAACGTGCTGACCCGTGCGCTGTCCGAAGACCCGCACTTCGGCCCCTACATGGCCATTCCCGGCAAAGACAACGGCTTTGACATTGAAGGTTTGGCAGTAGACGGCCACCGCATGCTGCTGGGCTTGCGCGGCCCGGTTCTGCGCGGCTGGTCGGCCCTGCTGGAGGTTGCCGTCGAGGTGCGTGGCGATGAGCTGCGCCTGACACCGCTGGACGACAGCGGCACGCTCATCAGAAAGCACTTTTTGCAGCTCGATGGCCTGGGCGTGCGCGACCTGCACTTCTCGGGTGACGACCTCTACATCTTGGCTGGCCCGACCATGGTGCTCAACGGCGACATCCGGGTGTTCAAGTGGCCCGGTGCGCGGCCACTGCTGGCG
>JAIXUC010000039.1 GCA_027483665.1 Comamonadaceae bacterium
AACTTGGCCGACAACACCGTCGTGATCGCCGCCGTCAGCGTCGTCTTGCCATGGTCCACGTGACCAATCGTGCCCACGTTCACGTGCGGCTTCGTGCGCTCAAACTTGCCTTTTGCCATGTGTCAATCTCCAGACGGAATACGAACAAACCAAATTTTGCCGACGCGACCAGCAACCGATACGGGTTGCAGCCATGATTGGTGCCCATGGCGGGAATCGGACCCGCGACCTCTCCCTTACCAAGGGAGTGCTCTACCACTGAGCCACATGGGCCTTTCGCGATGCCGCGCCTTAAAACGCTCACCCGATAAGCAGCCGCCTTTTAACCCAACGAGAGGCACAGCTGGAGCGGGAGACGGGAATCGAACCCGCGTCATTAGCTTGGAAGGCTAAGGTTCTGCCATTGAACTACTCCCGCCGGCTACACCAAGATGAATCGGTGTTGGCTGGCCGCATGCACTGGAAATCCAGTTCTGCGTGGAATCGGTCAACGCTCTCGCTTGCAATCTCGTCTGGTGGAGGAGGCTGGATTCGAACCAGCGTAGGCGTAAGCCAACAGATTTACAGTCTGCCCCCTTTAGCCACTCGGGCACCCCTCCGGCGAACCGCGAAATATATCATGAGCCATTGGGAGGAACGACGCCAGCCGGGTCAAGCGCCCAATGCCAAGGGACACCCGATGCAGCCAGCCAATCTGTCGCCCGCGAAAAGTGGCTGCACCCGATAAATGGGATGGGCCCGCGCCGAGCCGAGAGCGGAGAAGGATGGTTCGCCTGCAAGATCAAGGCACGCTGGCCGCTGCTGCGTGCCTGGTCAGCCATGTCGCCGGCACAGCTCTGAGCCGCTTTTCCCCAAAACATATAGACACAGGGCGTTTGCCGAAGGGTTACCGCCCGCAGAAGCAACCGCGTCAGGCCCTCCCATCCCCGACCGCTGTGGCTTCCAGGCAGCCCGTCCTCGACGGTCAAACAGTTGTTCAGCAACAGCACCCCCCGTTGTGCCCACGCCTGCAAACTGCCGTGCCCCGGCAAGGCAAGGCCCAAATCTCGCTTCAACTCGGCGTGGATGTTGCGAAGTGAGGGGGGCACTGCTTGCCCGGCCGGAACCGAGAACGCCAAACCCTCCGCTTGCCCGGCTCCGTGATAAGGGTCTTGTCCCAAAATCACGACCCGCACCGAAGCTAAAGGCGTGAGGGCAAGCATGCGCAGCGGTTCTGGCGGATAAATCAAGGCCCCAGATTCAATCCTGCTGGCTACAAACCGCAGAAGTTGCCGGCCCTCGTCGGTGGACCAGTAAGCCTTAAGGACGGCATACCAATCTCCTTCAACGTGCCAGCCGGAAGCCGGCACCTGCACCAGCGAATCGTGGGTCATCCCGGGGCGCGAGCATCCAGACCAAACAAGGTAGCGAGCGCCTCGCCCGGCTCGGCTGCCCGCATGAAAGCCTCACCCACCAAAAACGCGTGCACCCCAGCAGCGCGCATGCGCTGTACGTCGGACACGTGGGCGATGCCGCTCTCGGTCACCACCACGCGCTGCGGCGGAACGTCAGCCAGCAGGCTCAGTGTTTGCTCCAGGCTCACCTCAAAGGTGCGCAGATCGCGGTTATTGATCCCCAGCAAGGGCGTGCGAAGGCGCAAGGCACGAAAAAGCTCGTCGCGATCATGCACTTCCACCAGGACGCTCATGCCCAAGTCTGTGGCAACGGCTTCCATGTCGGTCATCTGCGAGTCCGACAGGCAAGCCGCGATGAGCAAGACGCAGTCGGCGCCCATAGCGCGCGACTCATAAATTTGATAAGGGTCGACCATGAAGTCTTTGCGCAGCACTGGCAGCTCGCAAGATGCTCTGGCCTGCTTGAGGAAATCGACGGAGCCCTGAAAAAACTGGCGATCTGTCAAAACCGAGAGGCAGGCAGCCCCACTTTCTGCGTAGCTTTGTGCAATGTCAGCGGCGATGAATTCTTCGCGCAAGACGCCTTTTGAAGGGCTGGCCTTTTTGATTTCAGCGATGACTGCTGGCAAGCCCGCCGCCAGCTTGCCCCGGATGGCGCCCAAGAAGTCGCGGGTGAGCACGCGGGACTCGGCGTCTGCACGCACCGAGGACAGCGGCCGCAGGCGTTGGGCCAAGGCCAATTCTTCTTGTTTGACCGCAACGATTCTTTGGAGGATGTCAGACATAGAAACCCTTCAGGCAGGTTGAGCCAGCGATTGGCTGAGCGCCACAAACTGATGGAGACGCGCCAAAGCAGCGCCCGAGGCCAAAGCCACGCGCGCTCGCCGAACGCCATCTGCGATGTCTGAAGCAACACCAGCGGCGTAAAGGGCGGCGCCCGCATTGAGCGCGACGATGTCGGATGCGGGGCCAGACTCTCCCTGCAGGACAGACAAGAGCATCGCCTTGGATTGCTCTGGTGTTTCGACCCTCAGAACTCGGCTGCTGGCCATGCGCAGCCCGAAGTCTTCGGGGTGGATGTCGTACTCGATGACTTCGCCCTGACGCAACTCCCCCACACTGGTTGCGGCTCCCAAACTGATCTCGTCCATGCCATCGCGCCCATGGACCACCAGTGCATGCTCTGCTCCCAGGCGCTGCAAAGCCCGCACTTGAATGCCCACCAAGTCAGGGTGGAACACCCCCATCAGAATGTTGGGGGCACCAGCCGGGTTGGTGAGTGGCCCCAAGATATTGAACACGGTCTTCATGCCCAACTCCTTTCGCACGGGGGCCACGTTCTTCATGGCCGGGTGATGGTTGGGAGCAAACATGAAACCGACGCCGACCTGCTCTATGCAGCGCGATATAGCGTCTGGCTGGAGTTGAATATTGGCACCCAGGCTTTCCAGCACATCGGCGCTACCACTTTTGCTGGAAACGCTGCGCCCGCCGTGCTTGCTGACGCGTGCCCCGGCTGCCGCCGCGACGAACATGGAGCAAGTCGATATGTTGAAAGTGTGAGCACCATCACCCCCAGTGCCCACGATGTCGACCAAATGCGTTCGGTCCGCCACGTGGACGGGCGTTGCAAATTCGCGCATGACCTGAGCCGCAGCCGTGATTTCGCCGATCGTCTCTTTCTTGACGCGCAGCCCCGTCATGAGCGCGGCCATCAGAACGGGCGAGACCTCGCCCGACATGATCTGGCGCATCAAGCTGAGCATTTCATCGTGGAAGATTTCCCGGTGCTCGATGGTTCGCTGCAAAGCTTCTTGTGGCGTGATGGGCATATGGTTTTTCGTTCGTCGCAAGTCAGTCGGGAGGGCTCAGGTCGCAAAAAGGTCGGTCATCAATTTCCAGAAAAACGCTCACGCATGGCTTCAATCGCACGCTCAACGCCCGCGTCATCGACATCCAGATGGGTCACAAAGCGCAGCCGGTACAAACCGTTGGCCAACACGCCACGTGCAGCCAAAAAATCGATCAGGCCCACAGCCTTTTCCTTCGCATGCGGGGTGATGTCCACAAACACTATGTTGGTGTGGACCGGGGCCACCTGCAGGCCAGGAAGTTCGGCAAACGCGTGTGCCAGCCGTTGCGCACGGCGGTGGTCATCGGCCAATCGATCGACGTGATGGTCCAGTGCGTGGGTTGCTGCAGCGGCCAGCACACCCGCCTGACGCATGCCACCGCCAGCCATCTTGCGCACGCGACGGGCGCGCTTGATCAGGGCTTGCGAACCGCACAGCATGGAGCCCACTGGCGCGCCCAAGCCCTTGCTGAAGCACACCGACACACTGTCGAAATGCGAGGTGATTCGCCTGGCGGCGCTGCGCCAGTCACCACCCTCGCCTTGCGCCACAGCGGCATTGAACAAGCGCGCTCCGTCCAAGTGCCGCGCCAGACCATGGCGCTGGGCGAGCGCACTGGCCTGCGCCAAGAAATCCAGAGGCATGACAGAGCCGCCCAAGGTGTTTTCCAGTGCCAGCAAGCGCGAGCGCGCGTAGTGCACGTCGTCGGGCTTGATGGCCGCTTCGATATCGGCGAGCGCCAGCGTTCCGTTGGGCTGATGAGCGATGGGTTGCGGCTGAACGCTGCCCATCACCGCAGCACCGCCCGCCTCCCAACGGTAGGTGTGCTGCATCTGACCGACCAAGTATTCGTCGCCACGCTCGCAGTGGGCCATGATCGCGCACAGGTTGCTCTGCGTACCGGTAGGAACAAACATGGCGTCTTCGAAGCCCAGCAACTCGGCCACCCGAAGCTGCAGCGCATTCACGCTCGGATCGTCTCCGTAAACGTCATCGCCTACATCGGCCTCGGCCATCGCTTGTCGCATGGCCGGGGTCGGACGTGTAACGGTGTCGCTGCGCATGTCTACCTTTGAATGGCTCATGCAGACTGCTCCAGAAAGTTCTTCAACAGCGTGTGGCCGTGCTCGGTGAGGATCGACTCGGGGTGGAACTGCACGCCCTGCAAAGGGAGCTCGCGGTGGCGCACGCCCATGATCTCGCCATCTTCGGTCCAGGCCGTCACCTCCAATTCCGGCGGGCAGCTCGCTCGCTCGATCGCCAGCGAGTGATACCGGTTGACCGTGAACTGCCGGGGTAAACCATGGAAAACGCCCTGCCCGGTGGTGTGGA
This sequence comes from Comamonadaceae bacterium, assembly GCA_027483665.1. Classification (GTDB taxonomy): domain Bacteria; phylum Pseudomonadota; class Gammaproteobacteria; order Burkholderiales; family Burkholderiaceae_C; genus JAIXUC01. Next base: position 4,580 of record JAIXUC010000039.1, read on the forward strand.
TGAGGCTGGTTTTCCCATGCATGAGTTGCTGCGCGCGCACGATGCGTCCGCCAAAAGCAACGCCGAGGCTTTGGTGCCCCAGACACACACCCAAAATTGGCAGGCGGCCTGCAAAGTGGCGAATGGCCGCCACCGAAATGCCGGCCTCAGCAGGTGAACAAGGCCCTGGCGACACCACCAGACAGTCGGGCGCGCGCTGCGCAATGCCCTCCAGCGTGATCTCGTCGTTGCGGTGCACTTCTACCTCAGCGCCCAGCTCCCCAAAGTACTGCACCAGGTTGAAGGTGAAGCTGTCGTAGTTGTCGATCATCAGCAGCCGCTGGGCGCCGGCTGCAACACCGGCCGAGGCTTTGTGTTGGCTCATTCCAGACCCTCCTCGACCAGTTCGCTGGCGCGCAGCATCGCTCGCGCCTTGGCCTCGGTTTCCTTCCACTCCAGCTCGGGCACCGAGTCGGCCACCACGCCGGCAGCGGCCTGCACATAAAGCATGCCGTCCTTGACCACCGCTGTGCGGATGGCGATGGCCAAGTCCATGTCGCCTGCGTAACTGAGGTAGCCGCAGGCACCACCATACAACCCCCGTTTGGTGGGCTCCAACTGGTCGATCAGCTCCATCGCATGCACCTTGGGCGCACCGGTCAGCGTGCCCGCCGGGAAGGTGGCTTTGAAGACATCCATGTTGCTCAAGCCAGGCTGCACCACACCCTCTACGTTGCTCACGATATGCATCACATGGCTGTAGCGCTCCACCGTGAATGCATCGGTCACGCGCACAGTGCCCACCCGCGCAATGCGCCCGATGTCGTTGCGCGCCAGATCGATCAGCATGACATGCTCAGCGCGCTCTTTGGGGTCGTTCACCAGCTCGTGCTCGGCTGCAGCATCGGCCTGCGGCGAGGCACCACGTGGACGTGTGCCCGCCAAGGGGCGGATGGTGACCTTTCGCCCACCGCTGTCGTCGCTGCCCTCCAGACGAACCAGGATTTCCGGGCTTGCACCGACCACCTGAAATTCGCCGAAGTCGTAGTAATACATGTAGGGCGACGGGTTCAGCGAGCGCAACGCACGGTAGAGGCTTAGAGGAGACTCTGTGAAGCGCTTTTTGATGCGTTGGCCAACCTGGACCTGCATGAAATCACCAGCTTCGATGAGCGCCTTGGCACGCTCGACCGAGCGCAGGTAATCGGCGCGGGGAAACTCGCGCTCTGCTGCGTGGCCAGCAGACGGCTTGACCACCGGTGCGCTCACTGAGTAGCGCAGTTGTTCGCGCAAGTCACGCAAGCGCTTCTTCGCCTGTGCGTAAGCCTCGGGTTGGGCCGGGTCAGCGTAGACGATGAGGTAGAGCTTGCCCGAAAGGTTGTCGATGACCGCCAACTCTTCGCACTGCAGCAGCAGGATGTCCGGGCAGCCCAAGGTGTCGGGGGGGCAGCTTGCTTCGAGCTTGCGCTCGATGTAGCGCACGGCGTCATAGCCAAAGTAGCCGGCCAAGCCGCCGCAAAAGCGCGGCAGGCCCGGACGCAAGGCGACTTTGAAGCGTTGCTGGTAGTGGGCTATGAAATCGAGCGGGCTGGCATGCCGCTGGCGATCCGCCTCTTCCACCACAACCCCATCGCGCACAACCTCGGTGCGAGCTGCGGCACCAAAGCCACTGGCACGGATGAGCGTTCGGGCAGGCAGCCCAATGAAGCTGTAGCGACCAAAGCGCTCGCCACCGACCACCGATTCCAGAAGAAAACTGTTGCGTCCACCGTCGCGGCCATGGGCCAACTTGAGGTAGAGCGACAGGGGGGTTTCAAGGTCCGCAAAGGCTTCGGCCATGAGCGGAATGCGGTTGTAGCCTTGGCTGGCGAGGCTTTGGAATTCGAGTTCTGTGATCAACGCAGCTCTCCTAGAAGGCACGCCCCAGCTTGCAAGCGGGGCGTCGCTGGCTGGTGTTGCCTGCGGGTTAAAGACGGGGGCTAGTGGCTTGCCTTGCGCCTTCGGCAAGGGGTGGGCGTCGGCATCTGAAGTTATTCAGTGAACGCCCGCTGAGCGCAGTGGCTCAGGCCCGCCAGGGCCAGGCTCCCCGGCCACCGCAAAGGGCCTGGAACACGGTAGTCGAAGCTTCAACTGAACCCTTGATCAACATGAAAATCAGTGTAGCAAAGCCATTTTTCACAAGGGTCGCGTGCCCTGCTGTACTGCGCATGGCCCGCCCTGGACAGTACATCGCGCCACTTCAAGGCCGAGCGAGTTCGGCGCGCATGGCTTTGATGACCCCCGCATAGTCGGGCTGTCCGAAGATCGCACTGCCCGCCACAAAAGTGTCGGCGCCGGCGTCGGCCACACGCCGGATGTTGTCGGTCTTGATGCCGCCATCCACCTCCAGACGAATATCCCGACCGCAAGCCTCGATGCGCCTGCGCACGGCCTCGACTTTGCGCAGGGCTGAATCGATGAAGCTCTGCCCTCCGAAACCTGGGTTGACGCTCATGATGAGGATCAGGTCGATGTCGTCGATCACCCAGTCGAGAACATCCAAAGTCGCAGCCGGGTTGAACACCAACCCCACTTGGCAGCCCTGCGCTCGAACAGCCTGCACAGACCGATGAACGTGGGCAGTCGCGTCTGGATGAAAGCTAATGAGGTCAGCACCCGCTTTGGCAAAAGCCGCGGCCAAGGCGTCCACTGGTTCGACCATCAGGTGCACATCGATGGGCACCGGCTGCCCATCGGCGCGCACGGCGTGAGGTTTGAGCGCTTGGCACACCATCGGGCCGAAGGTCAGGTTGGGCACGTAATGGTTGTCCATCACGTCGAAGTGGATCCAATCCGCGCCAGCGGCCACCACTTGTCGGACCTCCTCGCCAAGGCGTGCAAAGTCGGCTGAAAGAATCGAAGGGGCAATGCGGTGGCGCTGTGTCATTGGTCGATTATTTCACCGGGTTTTTGGCTATGGAGGACGGCATGCTGAGCGCACCAACATCGATCTTGTGCGCTCTTTGTGCACGCTCACGAATAATGCAGGATTGCGCCTTCGAGCGCGCGTTGGGTCAGTCATGCCGCACTATCAGCTTTCAGTCAAGGTCGTCCCTCGCTACTTGCCCGAGGAATCGGATGGGCCCTCAAGGCTGCACGTGTTCGCCTACACCGTGACGATCACCAACACCGGCGACGTATCGGCTCAAGTCATCTCGCGCACATGGAACGTCAATGACGCGGACGGTCGCACCGAAAAGATCAAAGGCTTGGGTGTGGTGGGTCACCAGCCGTTTCTTCGGCCGGGCGAATCCTTCGAATACACCAGCGGCACGCGCTTGCGCACACCCACTGGCACGATGCACGGCAGCTACTTTTGCGTGGCCGAAGACGGCGAAAAGTTCGACGCAGACATCCCCATCTTTGTGCTTGATGCGCTCAGCCACCAAAGCCAAGGTCCCACCCTGCACTGAGCTCAGAGCTTGCAGAGGTCCAGACCATGAATGCCAGCGATACGCAGCCTCGGCTGATCCGCGCAAGCGCAGAGCCTGCGTTGCAAGGCCTGCTGACTGCGGTCGACGCCAAAGCCCCACTGGCGCAGCGGCACCTTTGGCTGATTCAGTTCCTCATTTGGCTGCGTGGCGAGGGCCTCTCAGTCGCCGATGTACTGCGCCGTCTCAGTTCGCTGGCCGATGCGCTGGAGAGTCAGCCGCAGCAGCGTGATGCGCTTGGTGCTTGGTGGTTGGAGTTGCAGCGCGAGGTGGACGTTCGTACCTTGCTGGCAGAACATGGTTTCTCGCAGCACTCTGCTTTTTTGAGTGCCTTTTCTGAGCGGCTTCGCCGCAAGTTGCTGCCTGCAACCCCCGAGACGCGCGACCCGGTCGAGCTCTTCATGCTGGCGCTGAACAAGCCCTTTGACGCGCAATGGCTGGCTGCCATCGATGCGCCGCTGGCCCAGAGGCTGCTGGCGCTGCTTCGACCAGCGCTCCAGATGCCCGGTGCTTGGCGCACACCTTATGTAGACGCCATCACTTTTTGCATCAGCCAAGTTCGTGCAGTCGGCTTTACCTCCGAGGTGCGAATGCGCATGCCAGAACCAGGCGCTGGAGCCCAGCCCTTTCACGCACTCGATCTGGACTTCGACGCCGTTCGCGCTGCATTGGAGGCAAGTCCGTCTGCGACCCAGGCAGCAACGCTGGCCGATGCAGTTGCCGCTTTTCGTGCGCGATTGGAGGCCTGTCGCGCGGCGGCGAGCAGCGTCTACGCCGGTTTGGCAGACCAAGGCATTTCGGTGGGCTTGGTGTTTCGGCTGCGTGAGCTGCGCGAACGGCTGTTGCGCATCCGCGAATTGCTGGACATCGCATTGAGCGACAACCCTGCTCATCCCACCTCACGCCTGATGGCGCGCTTTGTCAACGTGTCAGCAGAACAAACCAGCGTGCGCAGCCTGATCCGGAGAAATTCCTCTCTGCTGGCGGCCAAGATGGCAGAGCGCCATGCCGAGACCGGTGAACACTACATCACCCGTAACCGCAGCGAGTACCGCGACATGCTGGCGCGCGCTGCAGGTGGTGGCGCCTTCATGTCGCTGACCACAGCAGCGAAGTTCGCCATAGGCGCTTTGGGCTTCGGCGCTTTTTGGACGGGTCTGTTTTCTGGAGCCAACTACGCGCTGACCTTCATGGCGATTCAACTGCTGCATTGGACGGTAGCCACCAAACAACCGGCCATGACCGCGCCCACGCTGGCAGCGCGCCTGAAAGACGCAAACACAGACGCCGGTTTGGCCAGCTTCGTCGACGAGGTGACGCACTTGGTGCGCTCACAAGTGGCGGCAGTCCTGGGTAATTTGGCGCTGGTGGTGCCCTGCGTGTTGCTGCTCAGTGGCCTTTGCCTGCTGCTGCTGGGGCGGCCCATGATCAACAACGACAGCGCGAACCACGTGCTGGGCTCGCTGACGCTGCTGGGCCCGACCGCGCTGTACGCAGCGTTCACAGGTGTGCTGCTGTTTTCGTCCAGCATGGTGGCGGGTTGGGCCGAGAATTGGTTTGTGCTGCATCGCCTGGACTCGGCTATTCGTTACAACCCGCGCGTCACACGCACATTGGGCGCGGCGCGCGCGGACCGATGGGCAAGCTTCTTGCGCGACAACATCTCTGGTTTTGCTGGAAACATCTCGCTGGGATTGATGCTGGGCCTCCTTCCAGCTTTCGCGTTGTTCTTTGGCTTGGCGCTGGAGGTGCGCCATGTCACGCTGTCTACCGGCCAAGTAGCGGCCGCCGCGGGCAGCTTGGGTTGGGCGGCATGGGCCCTGCCCGCACTGTGGTGGTGTGTGGCTGGCGTCTTGGTAACAGGTGTGCTCAACGTTAGCGTGAGCTTTTACTTCGCGTTCCGGCTTGCCCTAGCCGCCAACAGCGTGACCGGTGTGGACCGCACGCGCATCCATGCAGCCATCGCACAGCGCTGGCGCGAACAGCCGGGCAGCTTCTTTCGCCCCGTCAAAGAAGGGCCCTTGGCTTCGGGTTAAGCTTTCGCAGCCCTCGAGCGAAGGTCGCGCCATGCGACGTTTGCGTTGGGCTCGGACCCTGCGGCCCCAGCGCTTCGCGCCACGTTGGCCTCGGCTTTCGCGGCAGCCGATGAACCCCACACCGGAGGCGAATGGATGGAATTCCTCAAAGGTCGTTGGCCCCTTGGGTACAAGCGACGGCGGCAAGCTGTTGTTTTTGATGGCTTTGCGCTTGGCTGTGGCTTTGTTTGAAGCAGTCAGCCTGCTGACCATCAGTGAAGGCCATGAACGAGTTTGAACTCATCGCCCGCTACTTCCGCCCGTCGCTCAAGCGCGCGGTGCTGGGCGGCGGCGACGACTGCGCGTTGTGGCAACCCAGCCCAGGCCAACAGTGGGCCATTTCCAGCGACATGCTGGTGGAAGGGCGACACTTTCTGCCCTCGGTCAGCCCTTACTTGCTGGGGCACAAGGCCTTGGCCGTGAACCTGAGCGACTTGGCCGCTTGCGGCGCGCAACCGCTGGCATTCACCTTGGCACTGGCCCTGCCCAGCATCGACGAAGGCTGGTTGCAGGCTTTTTCCGGTGGCCTGCTGGCGCTGGCCGATGTACACGGTTGCGAGTTGATCGGCGGCGACACCACGCGCGGCCCTTTGAACATTTGCATCACCGTGTTTGGTGAAGTGCCGCCGGGTCAAGCGCTGCTGCGCAGCGGGGCGAAGGTCCAAGACCAAGTGTGGGTGAGCGGTGCCTTGGGCGGGGCACGCGCAGGCTTGGAAGCCTTGCTGGGACGACTCCACCTCTCTGAGCAACACCTGCAAGCCGCACGCCATCGGCTGGAAGCGCCGCAGCCGCGCGTGGCTCTGGGCTTGGCCCTGCGCGGCTTGGCCAGCGCCGCGGCTGATTTGAGCGATGGCCTGCTGGGCGACCTGGGGCACATCTTGGCTGCCTCGGGCGTGGGTGCTCGTTTGGACGCCGATGCCTTGTTGCAAGCGGCACACCCGGTGTTGCAGGCTGTGGGCAGCACACAAGCCTTGAACTGGTGCCTGTGCGGCGGTGACGATTACGAGCTGGTTTTCACCGCGCCACCGCAACAGCATCAGGCCGTTCTTGACGCGGCAGCACGGGTCGGCGTGCCCGTGACCTGCATTGGCGAGATCGTGCCGGGCTCGGGCTTACAAGTGCAACATGCCAACGGCCAGGCCCATTCCTTGGACGGCCTGCGCGCCTTCGATCACTTTGCAACGCCATGAATGCACCCAGCGACGAATTTTCAGCGGCGGTCATCGACGCGCCCACACCAGCCGGCGCATCCAAGGCTGCCACCGCAGCTGCGCCCCAGCGGCCCACGGCGCGCTTCATGTGGTCGCACCCGGCGCATTCCATTGCCTTGGGTTTTGGCTCGGGCCTGAGCCCGGTAGCTCCGGGTACCGCGGGCACTTTGTGGGCTTGGGTCGCTTTCGTCGTGTTCGACCGCTGGTTGGGTGACGCCGGCTGGGGCCTGTTGATTGCAGCCTCCGCGCTGGTGGGTTGGTGGGCTTGCACCGTGACCAGCCGCAACCTCGGCACCGCTGACAGCGGCCACATCGTGTGGGACGAGGTGGTGGCCTTTTGGCTCATCTTGTGGTTGTGGACGCCCGCTGGCCTGGCCGCCCAAGCGCTGGCCTTTGCGCTGTTTCGTTTCTTCGATGCGGCCAAGCCCGGCCCTGTGGCTTGGGCTGATCAAGCCTTCAAAGGCTTCGGCGCGCGCGGTGGCTTTGGCGTGATGGCCGATGACGTGGTGGCCGCCTTTTGTACCTTGCTGACGTTGGCGCTGCTGCAGCGCTGGTGGGCCTGATGCGATGACCCCGAGCGCAGCACCTGAAATGAGCAAGCGGGCGGCATCGGACACCACGCATCCAGCAGTGCATACGGCCGACTTGGTGGAAGCAGTGGCCCACCGCCTGCAGCAACAAGGCCTGTGGATGGCCACCGCCGAGAGCTGCACCGGGGGCCTGATCGCCGCCGCTTGCACCGAGCGTGCGGGCTCTAGTGGGTGGTTTGAACGCGGCTTTGTGACCTATTCCAACGCGGCGAAGGTCGACTTGTTGGGTGTCAGCGCCGAGCTGCTGCAAACGCATGGTGCCGTCAGCGAGCCGGTGGCGCAGGCCATGGCGCTGGGCGCGCTAAGTCAATCGAAAGCGCAGTGGAGCGTGGCGGTGACGGGCATCGCTGGCCCTGGCGGCGGCAGCGCCGACAAACCCGTGGGTTTGGTCTGGCTGGCCTGGGCTGGGCCCAATGGTTGCAGTTGTGAGCAGGCGCACTTCAGCGGGGACCGCGCCGCCGTGCGCAGCGCCACCGTGAAGCTGGCACTCGCGGGCTTGCTGGCACGCTTACCCGGTTGAGCACCACGGCCCGTGGCGCTGCACGCAGCCCCAGCCTCAGCCTCAGCCTCAGCCTCAAGTGCGCCTCAGTGAAGCCCGCCCGCCGCCCTCGTTTCAGGCCAGCAAGGCGGCCAGTCCCCGGCGCGGCGATGGGCCTATGGCCGGTCCTTGTCCAAGCCTGGCCCACATCTGCACCACTTCGCCTTCCCGCGCGCCCATCAAGGCGTGCGCCTGACGGTAAGGCTCGGCCTGTTGCGGATATTCCTGCAAGGCTTGTGACAGGGGGTGCATGTGCAAGCCCTGCGCTGTGGCCGCCAGTTGAGCGCGCACATATGCACGACCGGCTGCGATCTGGGCACCGCGTCCGGCGGCTTGCGACACCAGCCAAAGGAAGGCCGGTGTGGCCGCTATCAGTTCATCGAAATCAGCCAATTGGCGGGCCACCACCGAACCATCGGGCGCGGGCGGCTTGCTGCGGTCCAGCAAACCCACCGCATTGATCACGCGCAGCATCGGCTGGTTGATCGACAAACCATCGCGGTGCTGAGCAATTTCGCGGGGACCCACGCGCAGCCAGCGGGTGGACTCCATCACCGCGGCAGGCGTCACCATCTCGATGCGCCAAGCTTCGCGCGCCAAGGCGCGGTGGGCCGGCAGCGATGCAGGCTGCGTCACCACGCCGCCGCGCATGCCGGGTGCGTTCAACTCCGCCAAGATGGCTCGAATGGCTTCAGCACCGGGGGCTTGCGGCGCATAAGGCAGCCGGTTGGTGTGGCGGCGCAGCACCTGCGCAAACAGCGGGTCGGGGCTGATGCCAGCTTGGGGGTGCAGCCGCACGTGCGCCACGGGCCGCGTGTCGATGCGTTGCGCATCAAACTCACCTTGCGGAAACCAAGTGACTTCGGCGCGCTGGCCACGGGCAGCGGCGGCCATCACCAACAGCTCGATGAAGCCACCGTGGCTCATCATGATCTGGCGCGACTGCGGATCGGTCTCGGGCAGCAGCCGCTGCAGGTCGCAGCGCAAGGTGATGGCGGCTGGCTCGCTCAAGTCAGCAATCCAGGACTGCAGGTTGTGCGAATGCGGCGCGAGCAAGGCGTAGGACAAGGCCCAACGGCGCGGGTCGGCCTCATCCGCGCTAGGGCCGTTCCAGGCTTGCACCGCCTCGGGCGGAATACCCGCTCCCAACGTGAAGGCCGCGACGCCAGCAGCCGATGCAGCCAGTACCACGCCACCGCCGGCGATGCGCAGAAATGCCCTGCGGCTGGGTGCCTGCGTGTTGGGCGCGGGCGTTGAGGTCTGAGGTAGAGAAGGCATGAGAAACCTCGCTGGATCAGTGATGGGGCTGATTGTTCGGGACGCAGACCCGCTCCACAATCCACAGAGATTCATATCTGAATTTCAAATCTGAATCAATTTCATGCATGCTTTGACCACCAGACAGCTGCCGCCTCGATGACAAACTCCACCTTCGACTGGACCTTGGTTCGCTCTTTTCTTGCCGCTCTGGAGCACGGCAGCCTGCTCGCAGCAGCACGCACGGTGGGCATCAGCCAGCCCACTTTGGGGCGGCACATCGCCGAGCTGGAAAAGCAGTGGGGCGTTGCATTGTTTGAACGCACGGGACGCGGGCTCGTGCCCACACAAGCGGCGCTGCGCTTGGCCGATGCGGCCAAGGTGATGCAAGGCGGCGCAGAACAGCTGCTGCGCGACCTGGCCGGGCAATCCAAAGACTCAGGCGGCACGGTGCGCCTGAGTGCCAGCCAGCCTGTGGCCTGCGTGCTGCTGCCGCCTATCTTGGCTCGCATGCGTGCGGCTTTGCCAGACATCCAGGTGGAGCTGATCTCCAGCAACGCCGTGAGCAATTTGCTGCGGCGCGAGGCCGACATCGCGGTGCGCATGGTGCAGCCCGACCAGGGCAGCCTGATCGCCAAACGCATCGGGCGCGCGTACATCGGCGCTTACGCCCACAGCAGCTACCTGACGCGCCGTGGGGTTCCCCGCGATCTCATGGAGTTGCTGCAGCACGACATGGTCGGTGCCGACCGCGGGCTGGACATCATCCGAGGTTTTGGGGCTTCCGGCATCCCGCTCAAACCTTCACATTTCGCTTTTCGGACCGACGATCTCAACGCTTATTGGGAAGGCGTGCGTGCTGGTCTGGGCGTGGGTTTTGTGGCCGACTATGTGGCGCGGCAAGACCCTCAGGTTCAGCGCGTGCTGCCCGAACTGGCCATCGACCCCTTGAACATATGGCTGGTGGTGCACCGCGAAATTCGCCACAGCAAGCGCATCCGCGCGGTGTACGATTTCTTGGCTCAGACATTGCCTGCCGCGCTTCGATAAGCCCCGCGCCCCTCATGAACCAAGCCCCAACCAACAGCCGCTCAAATGCCCGGGATGGGTCGCCGGACGCACCTTCCAACAACCAGGCTATTCAGACCATCCGGCGCTTCTACGACGCTTTCGCTCAGCTGGACGCGGCGGGCATGGCACTCTGCTATGCGGACTCGGTGGTTTTTAGGGACGAAGCCTTTTCCCTCAAGGGCAAGCGCGAAACCATGGCCATGTGGGACATGCTGCTATCGGCAACGCGCGCGCACGGCCTGGATGCTTGGGCGTTGACTTGCAGCGGCATCACCGCGCAAGGCCAAGAAGGCGCAGCCCTTTGGGAGGCGCGCTACCGTTTCACGCGCACGCGGCGCTTGGTGCATAACCGAATCGAAGCTCATTTCGTGTTCGACGAACAAGGCCTCATCTGCCAACACCGTGACCACTTCAACTTTTGGGCTTGGTCGCGCCAAGCTTTGGGCACACCGGGCTGGCTCTTGGGCTGGACGCCTTGGCTCAGACGCCAAGTGGCCGAGCAGGCGCGGGCCCAACTGGACCGTCATTTGAAGTCGCTCGCTGGCACTCAAACGGCACCGCGTCTGCCCCCTCATCGGTCCGCGCCATGAGCGTTTGGTTTGATGCCTTCGCCCAACACCAGGCGCCCATGCCGGGCGGCGTGTTGAGTTGGCGCGAGGGTGGGCCACAGGGCGCGCCCGTGTTGGTGTTGCTGCACGGATTTCCGCAAACACACGCCATGTGGCACCGCGTAGCACAGCAGTTGGTGGGCAGCTACCGCTTGTTTTTGCCCGATTTGCCAGGCTACGGCGACAGCCGTTTGCAAGCACCGACATCGGCCAGCACCCACCCATCGAGCAAAAGAGCCATGGCACAAGCGGTGGTGGACCTGCTGGAGCAACGCGGCGTGACGCGTTTTCACCTGTGCGGGCACGACCGCGGCGGGCGTGTGGCCCACCGGCTGGCACTCGACCACCCGCAACGGGTGCTGAGCCTGACCGTCATCGACATCGCGCCGACGCTGGACATGTACGAGGGCCGCACACTGAAAGCTCCGTACATGGAGTTCGCCCGCGCCTACTACCACTGGTTCCACTTGATCCAACCCGAGCCACTGCCCGAACAGCACATTGCCAGCAACCCCATCGCCTACCTGCACACCAAACTCGGGGGCTGGGGAACCAAAGGCTTGGCACACCTGGAGGCCCGGGCGCTGGTCGAGTACGAACGTTGTTGGCGCGCGCCCGAGGTGGTGCACGCGGCCTGCGAGGACTACCGCGCCAGCGCTGGCATTGACCTTGAGCACGACAGACGGTCTCGCGCCGAGGGCCACCGCGTGGTTTGCCCGTTGCAAGTGATGTGGGGTGAACAAGGCGTGGTACACCGTTTGTTCGACGCGCCTGCGCTTTGGCAGGCGCAGGCGAGCGGCCCCCTGACCCAGCGGCTCATGCCTGCCGGCCACTACATACCGGAAGAACTGCCGCAGGCCACTGCCGAAGCCCTGCGCGAATTCGTCGGCTAAGCCCACTTCAAGTCGCCCCACGCGCGCACCAAGGAACACACATGCTTGACCGCTTGAACCGCTTCTATCCCTTGCGCTTTGTGGTTTTTGGGCTGTGTGTGGCCGCTGCGCTCCTGGGTTTACTGGCCGTGGTGATAGGCGGTGTGGGCTGGGCGGTGTTGGTCCTGGGGCTGCTGCTCAGTGGCGTGGGTTTGTACGATCTGGTGCAGGACAAGCGCTCCATCTTGCGCAACTACCCAGTCATTGGCCACATGCGCTACATGCTGGAGTTCATTCGCCCCGAGATGCGGCAGTACTTCATCGAAGGCGACAACGACAGCACGCCCTTTTCTCGATCACAGCGCTCACTGGTTTACCAGCGCGCCAAGGGTGAACCCGACAAGCGGCCCTTCGGCACCCAACTCGATGTGCAGGCCCAAGGCTACGAGTGGATCAACCACTCGGTGGCGCCCACGCATTTGGAGTCGCACGATTTCCGCGTGCTCATTGGTGCTGGCACAGCCCAGCCCTACAAAGCCTGCGTTTTCAACATCTCGGCCATGAGCTTCGGCGCTTTGTCGGCCAACGCCATCCTGGCTTTGAACCACGGGGCCAAGAAAGGCCAGTTCGCACACGACACCGGTGAAGGAAGCATCTCGCGGCACCACCGCGTGCATGGCGGCGACCTCATTTGGGAGATCGGCTCCGGTTATTTCGGCTGCCGTCAGGACGACGGCAGTTTCGATGCCGACAAATTCGCGACCAACGCCTGTGACCCACAGGTGAAGATGATCGAGCTCAAGCTCAGCCAAGGTGCCAAGCCCGGTCACGGCGGCGTGCTGCCGGGCCCCAAAGTCACGCCAGAAATTGCCGAGGCACGCGGTGTTCCGGTGGGCGTGGACTGTGTTTCACCGGCTGCGCACAGCGCCTTCTCCACCCCCATCGAGATGATGCAGTTCATCGCCCGCTTGCGCAATTTGTCTGGCGGCAAACCCACCGGCTTCAAGCTGTGCATCGGCCACCCGTGGGAGTGGTTTGCGATGGTCAAGGCCATGTTGCACACCGGGATCACACCCGACTTCATCGTGGTCGATGGCGCAGAAGGCGGCACAGGTGCTGCGCCGCTGGAGTTCACAGACCACGTGGGCGCACCGCTTCAAGAAGGCCTGCTGCTGGTGCACAACACACTCAAGGGCGTGGGTTTGCGCTCGCAGGTGAAGATCGGCTGCGCTGGCAAGGTGGTGAGCGGCTTTGACATGGCGCGCCTCATGGCCCTTGGGGCCGACTGGTGCAATTCAGCACGCGGCTTCATGTTTGCGCTCGGCTGCATTCAGGCGCAGACCTGTCACAGCGGCAACTGCCCGACCGGCGTCACCACGCAAGACCCGGTGCGCCAGCGCGCGCTGGTGGTGTCGGACAAAGCCGAACGCGTGTACATGTTTCACCAGTACACCCTGCACGCCCTGAAAGAGCTCGTGCAAGCGGCGGGCTTGGAGCACCCCGGCAAGCTGCGCGCACACCACATCGTGCGGCGTGTGGAGAACAACGAAGTGCGGCTGCTGTCAGACCTCGTGACACAAATGCCCAGTGGCGCTTTGCTGCAAGGCGACTTGAGCGGACTGCACGGGGTGTTCCAACGCTATTGGGACCCGGCACGCGCTGACACCTTCAGGATGCGGGTTTAGGGCCTAAGAACCTGCACACCCCAGGGCAGAAGCCGCCTGCGCAGCGCCAGTACCGCGCGGTCTTTGCTGATGAGTGCAGCTTGGTGCGCGATTGCCAAATCGACAAAGCCTTGGTCATCGGGGTCTCGACAGACCACCCGGGCGCGGGCTGCGGTGGGAACCCACTGGCAGTGCGCTCGGTGCGATTGCAACACGGCCTGTGCTTGCAAACCGTAGAAGGCCAAGCGCAGGGCGATTTTTTCGTAGGCCAGTACCCGCTCCAACTCCTGGTGCATGCCTTCGGTAGCCAGCCACTGCACACCGGGTTGCGCCAGCAGGTCTCGCAAGGGCTGCGATGCCGGGTCGCGAAACACCAGCAGGTCCAGCGCCACATTGGTGTCGATGACGAGCTTGCGGGCAGCGCCCATGGCCGCGGTGCCTGCACCGCCAGGACTACCGCCAGCGTCGACCAGCTGCACTGCCATCAACCGGGCTGCTTGGCGCTGGCCTCGTGCCGCCCGGCGACCATGTCAAAGCGGAACAAGCGGCACTCGATGGGACCGTTCCACATCGGCACACGGCGCGATTCTTTCAAGCGCATGCGGCCCGGCAGCTTCAGGTCGGGCGTGAGCAACCACGCGGTCCAGCCGGGGTAGTGCTTTTTCCAGTGGCTGGCCAAGCGCTCGAAGAACTCGCCCTCGCCTTCCATGTGCGCCTGTTCGCGGCCACCCCGGGCGGGCCTTGCAGCGGCAGACCCAGAACCGGCGACACCGGCCACCGCAATGCGCTCGCCATAGGGCGGGTTGAGCAGCAAAAGCCCAGGCGCATCACCCGGGGGCATGCGCTGCAAGGCATCACCACCCCGGAACTGAACGGCCTGTGCGACGCCCGCACGATCGGCGTTGCGCTGCGCGAAGTCCACCATGCGGTGCGCCACATCGCTGCCAAAGACAGGAGCAGTCGGCGGATGTTCTTGCTCACGCGCCTGCGCTTGGAGTTGTGACCACAAGGCCGGCTGAAAAGGTGCGAGCCGCTCGAAACCAAAGCGGCGCTGGCCACCGGCTGCCATGCCACAAGCGATTTGCGCTGCCTCGATGGCGATGGTGCCGCTGCCGCAGCATGGGTCGTACAGCGGCGTTTGTGCGTCCCAGCCGCTGGCCGCCAGCATGGCCGCAGCGAGCGTTTCTTTCAGTGGTGCTTCGCCGGTGTCTTCGCGCCAGCCGCGTTTGAACAGCGGCTCGCCCGAGGTGTCGATGTAGAGCACCAACCGCTCCGCTGTGAGATGGGCGAACAAGCGCACCTGCGGCTGCTGCGTGTCCACATCGGGACGCACACCAGTTCTGTCGCGGAAGCGGTCTGCCACCGCGTCTTTGATGCGCAAGGTCGCGAAGTTCAAGCTTTTCAACGGGCTGTGCTGCGCCGTGGTTTCCACCTTGAAGCTCTGGCGCGGTGTGAACCACATGTCCCAGGGCACGCTGCGTGCGGCCTCGTACAAGTCGTCTTCGCTGCGGTAGGGCGAATCGCTCAGCTGCACCAACACGCGTTGCGTCAGGCGGCTGTGCAGGTTGAGCGCCAACACGTCGCGCCAAGCTGCACGCAAAGAAACGCCACCTCGCCGACGCTCGCCCATCCCACCAGTGATGCGCTGCACCTCAGCGAGCAACAGGTCTTCTACGCCGGCGGCGCAGGGCAAAAACAGGGGCAGGTCATTCATCAGAGGGCACGACGCAGGTTGGCTGGCGCAATGCGCAGGGCTTCTCGGTACTTGGCCACGGTGCGCCTGGCGCACTCGATGCCTTGCTCGCGCAGCATGTCGGAGATTTGGTTGTCTGACAGCGGCTTCGTCGCGTTTTCAGCCGCTACAAATTGGCGAATCAGCGCGCGCACGGCGGTGCTGGAGGCATTGCCGCCGGTTTCGGTGCCCAGTGCAGAGCCAAAGAAATACTTCAGCTCGAAAGTGCCGAACGGTGTGGCCATGTACTTCGCGGTGGTCACACGACTGATGGTGGATTCGTGCAGGCCCAGCTCGTCTGCAATCTCGCGCAACACCAGCGGGCGCATGGCCAACTCACCGTGCACAAAGAAGTTTTTCTGCCGCTCAACGATGGCATTGGACACACGCAATATCGTGTCGAAACGCTGCTGAATGTTCTTGATGAACCAACGCGCCTCCTGCAAGCGTTGCTGCAGTGCTTGGCTGCCCTCGCCCTTGTGCTGGCGCAGTGCACTGGCGTAGACATCGTGTACGCGCAGCTTGGGCATGACGTCGGTGTTCAAGCGCACTTGCAGCTTGGCCGACGCGCCCCGCCCCACCTTGGCCACGATCACATCGGGCACCACGATCTGGCGCTCTGTGTTCACGAAACGCCGGCCCGGCTTGGGCTCTAGGCGCGCAATCAACACCAATGCGGCGCGCACTTGTGCTTCGCTCAAGGCAGCCATTTGCACCATGCGGCGCACATCGCGGCGCGCCAGCATTTCCATGGGCAATCGACACAAGCGCAGCGCCGCTTCCAGGCAAGCAGTCTGTGCTTCGTCCGCAGGCGCATCTGCAGCGCGCAGCCGCGCCTGTAATTGCAAGCGCAGGCACTCGGCCAGATCACGAGCGCCCACGCCAACAGGCTCCAGGCTTTGCAGCAAACCCAGGGCAACCGTGAAACGGTGTATCAGTTCTTCGGCTTGGGCCTCGTCTTGCGGCGACAAGCTACGCGCCAGCTCCGCCAAGCTGTCTTCCAGGTAACCGTCGTCGTTGAGTGACTCGACCAGAAAGCGCAAAGCGGCCCGGTCCACAGGCTCCAGCCGCAGAGACAAGGCCTGCTGGTGCAGGTGCTCGGTAAGGCCAGGTGCGCTGCGTGCCAACTCGATGGCGTCGGCGCTGTCGTCGTCGCGTTGCCGCGCTGGCGCTTCACCGCCCCACTCGCCGTCGTCTGGCGCGAAGTCCACACTGCCGTCTCCCTCCCAGTCGCTGGGGCCATCTGCAGAGGTGTCGTTGTCGGGAGCGGCCAAAACATCTGCGCTGGCGGCGGCGTCTGCTGGGGTGTCTGCCCGTGCTTCGACCTCGCCCTCGTCGGCACGGGCAGGCAAGTCCGCTGCAGACAGCCCGAATTCTTCACGGGCGGCTGCCTCTTCCAGCACTTCCAGAAAAGGGTTGTCGTCGAGCATCTGCTCAACCTCTTGGCTGAGCTCCAGCGTGGACAACTGCAGCAGGCGAATCGACTGCTGCAACTGCGGCGTGAGCGCCAAGTGCTGCGAGACGCGGAGCGATAAGCCCTGTTTCATGCGCTGGCGTCCTTGAGCGCAAAGGTCACGCCGGGGCGTGGCATGGCTTGGGACATCACATGCGGAAGTGTTCGCCGAGGTAGACCCGGCGCACGTCGGCATTGCTGACGATCTCCGAGGGCGTACCCTGCGCCAGTACTTGCCCCTCGCTGATGATGAAAGCATGGTCGCAGATGCCCAGCGTCTCGCGCACGTTGTGGTCGGTGATGAGCACCCCGATGCCGTGGCTTTTGAGAAAACCAATGATGCGCTGGATCTCGATGACCGCAATCGGGTCGATGCCGGCAAATGGCTCGTCGAGCAAGATGAAACGCGGCTGCGTGGCCAGTGCGCGTGCGATCTCCACGCGCCGGCGCTCGCCGCCCGAGAGCGACAGTGCCGATGAGTCGCGCAGGTGCTCCACGCGCAAGTCCTGCAAAAGCCCGGTGAGGCGTCGCTCGATCTCGGCCTCTGCCAGCAACTGCCCTTGCTCATCGCGCTGCAACTCCAGCACGGCGCGCACGTTGTCTGCGACGTTGAGTTTGCGAAAGATGGAAGCCTCTTGCGGCAAGTAACTCAGTCCCATGCGCGAGCGGCGGTGAATGGGCATGCGCTGCACCGGTTGATCGTCGATGAAGATCTCGCCAGCATCGGCGCGCACCAAGCCCACGATCATGTAAAACGACGTGGTCTTGCCTGCACCGTTGGGGCCCAGCAAGCCCACCACCTCGCCGTTGTTCACCGCCAGGGACACGTCACGCACCACGCGCTTGCCGCCATAGCTCTTTTGCAGGTGGCGGGCTTCCAGGCGGCTGTTGTGAACGCGCTTGATGGCCATGGTGGACGCGCCATTGCCGGCGTCTGCACTGGCCAGCAGCTCGGCTGGCGGCATCCGGTCGCTGGCGTTCACGGGCGCGGGGCTAAGCTGCCGCTAGAGCGCAACGCCGGCGCTGCACCTTGCGCGGGTGGTGCAGGGACCGGCGGCTCTGCCTTGCGAGCCGGCGTGAGCATGGCGCGAATGCGGCCATTGGGCTGCTGGGTGCCGGCTGTGGGTGCTGACCGGCGGCCTTCCACGCGAAACGTATCGCGCAGGTTGTCGTAGACGATCAGGTTGCCGATGATTTCATCGCCCAAAGTCGTACCGCGCAGCCGCCTGACTTCAGCGCGTTGCAAAAATCGCACGTTGTCGATGCGGCCGTCGTAGACGATGGTTTCAGCTTCGCCTTCGATGAACTCTTCGACCCCTTCACGCTTTTGCCGGAAGAATGCGCGCTGCCCCGACTCTGCAGCCATGGTGCCAAACTGATAACCATCGGCGTCGGTGCGAACCTCCAATTGCGAACCGCGCATGACGATGCTGCCTTTGCTGAGCAACACGTTGCCGGTGAACACGCTGACCTGGTTAACTTCATCGTGCCGCAGCGCGTCGGCTTCGATGTTCATGGGCTTGTCCCGATCGGCTCGCTCCGCCTGAGCTGGCGTCAGCCCCAGACCCATGAAAAGCCACAAACCAATGGTCAGCGAGGAGAGAAGCGGTGGAATATTCATAAGGGCACGAATCTTGCTGCGGCATTGTAGCCACGGGCTTCGCCCTTGGAGTACTCAGGCCGCGTCACCGGTGCAGCCTGAGCCCGACGTCAGCGGCCCCGTTTGACTTCGGCCACCAGGAAATCAGCGACTTGCAAGGCGCGGTCCATGTTGCGGGCGAGTGAGCCGTCCGTGTAGAAACGCCCGGCAATGCCCAATGCGGGCACCCCGCTGACTTTGTAGGCGTCTTGCAACTGCGTTGCGCGCCGGGCTTTGGTTTGCACCGCAAAAGAGTTGTAAACCTCCAAGAACTTGGCGCGGTCCAAGCCCTGCTTTTCTGCCCACTGCAGGATCGTTTCTTGCCGATTGAGCGCTTGCCGCTCCACATGGATGGCGTAGAACACTTTGGCGTGCAGATCATCGACACGGTTGAGCGTTTCGAGGGTGTAGAAGAGCCGCTGTTGCGGCACGAAGTCATCGCGGAAAGCGACTGGCACACGTTTCACGATGACATCGTTGGCGCTGCGCTTGATCCACTGTTCCAAACGTGGCTCAAAGGAATTGCAGTGTGGGCAGCCGTACCAAAAGAACTCCAGAACCTCCACCTTGCCACCGGTGTTATCCCCGGGCACGCGCTTGTCCAGAGCCAGGTAATCGACCCCCTCTTGAGGAGGCTTACCCTGTGCCCAGGCGGGTGCTGCTGTCCAGGCGCTGATGATGGCGGCGGCGCCGAGGCCAAGTTCACGACGTTTCATAAAGACTCCATTGCATGCAGATGCCGAATTGGAACGTGTTGTGGGCGCAAAGTTCAAGCGGGTCAGTATGCCGACTCTGGCAGCGGTCTCAGTACTCAGCGCTGCACGCGGACGATGGCCGCCTCAAAGCCAGCCACATCCAGCTTTTCTTTGGCCACATCTGCGTCTTCCTTGCGATCGAACGGACCGAGGCGCACTCGAAACACGAGACGCCCCGACTGCTCGCGCTCAGTGACTTTTGCGTCCAGACCTGACAGCGCAATTTTGGCGCGCTGCGCATTGGCGTCCTCGGCAGTCCTGAAAGCCCCGGCCTGGACAAAGTACGCGAAGGGGTCTACCGCCGATGGAGCCGCTGTCGGTGCCGCACCGGGCACGGCGTTGGCCGTTGCCACAGGCTGACCGGCTGGCGGCGCTGAAACATTGGGAGCAGCGGCGGCGCGGGCGCGGGCCAAGTCACCGAGTGGATCGGCAGAGGCGTTGCCGGGCGCTGGCGTTGCCGGGCGTGCTGCGCCAGAGGCAGCAGGTGCAGAAGCGGTGGGTGCGCTGGCGGCTGCATTGGGGTCGCTCGCAATGGGGCGTGCCGCCGGTTTTCCGTACAGAGGCGCGTTAGGGTCCCAATTTTTGTTGCGCTGCGCCTCTGCCGCATCGAGATCAGCAGAGCGCACTGGCATCTTGTTGACGAAGGGAACCGGCACCTTGGTGACGTACACGGCCACCGCCAAGGCAGCCCCCAAGCCGACGACAACGCCGATCACGAAACCGAGGAAAGTTCCGCCACGCTGGCAACGCGTTGGATGAAAAGACAAGCGCTTCATGGTGGGCTCTCACATCTTTCGGGGGGCTTCTACGCCCAGCACGGCCAAGCCGTTGCGCAGCACTTGCGCGACAGCGGCAACCAAGGCCAAGCGGGCCAAACGGGTGGGCTCGTCGTCAACCAAGATGCGCTCTGCATCGTAGTAGCTGTGGTAGCAGGCGGCCAATTCGCGCAGGTAGAAGGTGACATCGTGGGGTGCGAAGTCGCCCGCCGCCGCGCTCAGCATGGCCGGGTACTTGGCGAGTTGCTGCATCAACGCCTGGGCCGGGGCGCTTGCCAGTGCGGATAAATCGACTGTGGCCAAAAGCCCCTCGTCACCGCCCCAAGCCGCCAACACCGAGCAAATGCGGGCATGGGCATATTGCACGTAGTAGACGGGGTTGTCGTTGTTTTGCTGAACGGCAAGGTCTATGTCGAAGGTGTATTCGGTATCGGGCTTGCGCGACAGCAAGAAGAAGCGCACCGCGTCCTTGCTGGTCCAGTCGATCAGGTCGCGCAGGGTGACGTAGCTGCCCGCGCGCTTGGAAATCTTCACCTCTTGGCCGCCGCGCACCACCCGCACCATGGTGTGCAGGACGTAGTCGGGGTAGCCTTTTGGTATGCCCACGCCAGCGGCCCGCAGCCCAGCGCGCACGCGCGCGATGGTGCCATGGTGGTCCGTGCCCTGGATGTTGACGACGCGAGTGAAGCCGCGCTCCCATTTGCTGATGTGATACGCCACGTCAGGCACAAAGTAGGTGAAGCTGCCGTCCGACTTGCGCATGACGCGGTCTTTGTCGTCGCCCTCGTCGGTGGAGCGCAACCACAGCGCGCCGTCTTGCTCGTAGGTTTTGCCCGCGGCCACCAGGCGCTCCACGGTCTGAGCCACGCGGCCCGAGCTGTACAGGCTGGATTCCAGGTAATAGTGGTCAAAGCGAACGGCAAAGGCTTGCAAGTCCAGGTCTTGCTCGTGGCGCAGATAAGCCACGGCGAACTCGCGCATGCCTTCCAGGTCATCGAGGCGCCCGCTGGCTGTGAAGGAGCGGTCGTCGGCTTGCACGGTTTTTCCCGACAGAAAGTCGGCAGCAATCTCTGCGATGTATTCGCCGTTGTAAGCGTCTGCTGGCCAATCGGCATCGCCTGGTTTCAGGCCTTGAGCGCGCAGGTGTACCGAGCGCGCCAAGTTGGCGATTTGCACGCCCGCGTCGTTGTAATAGAACTCGCGGTGGACATGCGCGCCTTGCGTGGCCAAGAGGTTGCAAATGGCGTCGCCCAAGGCGGCTTGGCGCCCATGCCCCACGTGCAGGGGTCCGGTGGGGTTGGCCGATACAAACTCCACCATCACACGCTCGCCCGTGGTGGGCTGTTGGCCAAAGCCGGCGCCCTGATCCAGCACCTCGCGCACCACTTGCTGGCGCGCCGCGTCGGTGAGGCGAATGTTGATGAAGCCAGGGCCTGCAATGTCGATGGATTGCACCCAGCGCGCATATACCGGGTCTGCCAACAACCGTGCTTTGAGCGCTTCACCCACTTGCCTTGGGTTTTGCCGCAAGCTGCGCGAGAGTTGCATGGCGGCGGTGATGGCGAAATCGCCGTGCTCAGGGACTTTGGGGGTTTCAAAAGCGGCCCGCACGGCTGCGTCGGGGGCCAACTCGCTGAGGGCTTGGGCCAGCACCTGCAGCATCTCTTTTTTGATCGACAGCATGGGCCGAGATTCTACGGGTGGCCCCCCTGTTGCACCGTTGGCAGACGCGCCTAACATGAAGGGCCCATTCGGTTTGGGCACATCGTCTAAAACTGAACGGAGATCACCATGAAACTGCACGCATTGGCCCTTTCCATCGCCACGTCGCTGGGCTTGAGCTTGGCCATCGGCCCAGCTTTTGCCACAGAACAAGGCAACAGCCAGCAAAACAAGATGGCCAGCTGCAACAAGGAAGCCGGCGACAAAGCGCTGAAAGGCGATGCCCGTAAAGACTTCATGAAGACTTGCCTGAGCGCCAAGAAGATGAGCCAGCAAGACAAGATGAAAGCCTGCAACGTCGACGCCAAAGACAAGAAAGGCGACGAGCGCAAGGCCTTCATGAGCGAGTGCTTGAAAGGCTGAAGCCGGGCTGGCTGTGGTGGTGCTTGAGAAAGTCGATCCACAAACGCAGGCGCAGCGGCAAGTGTTTGCGCTGCGCGAACACGGCGTAGATGCCATTGGGCGGGGCGCGGAACTCGGGCAGCAGCTCCACCAGCCGCCCGGTCGCAATTTCCGCCTCCACTTCCCAACTGCTGCGCCAAGCAATGCCCACCCCGGCCAGACACCATTCGTGCAGCACTTGACCGTCGGTGCAGTCCAGCGGGCCGCCCGGCTTGAGGTAAGTCAGTTGCCGCGCCCCTGCGGCATCCGCGGCGGGCAGGCTGAAGGCCCAACCCCGAACCTGCGAGGCGTCGCTTGAAAGCGTGAGACAGTCAAAGCGCGCCAGGTCGCCGGGCTGCTGCGGCGCGCCATGGCGTCGCACGAAGTCAGGGGTAGCCACGCAAAGACGGCGGTTGTCAGCCAAGCGAACGCTCACCAACGAAGAGTCCGCCAAGTCGCCAACGCGCACCGCGCAGTCGTAGCCCTCGGCGGCCACATCGACCACGCGGTCGCTCAGGTTGAGTGACAAGCTGACCTCTGGGTGCAGCGTTCGAAAGGCGGGCACCAGCGGCGCCACGTGACGCCTGCCGAAGCCGGCCGGCGCAGTCACGCGCAAGTGACCACTGGCTTTCACGCCGCCAGCGCTCACGCTGGCTTCAGCGTTGGCCCAGTCAGCCAGTAAACGATGGCAGTCCTCCAAGAAGGCGCTGCCTTCGTGCGTCAAACTGAGCCGGCGCGTGCTGCGGTGCATCAGCTTCACGCCCAGACGGGCTTCCAGCGCGTCCATGCGCCGCCCGACGATGGCTGGTGCCACGCCTTCGGCGCGGGCAGCGGCGGCCAAGCTGCCTCGGGTGGCCACAGCCACGAAAGTTTCGATTTGCTTGAGCTTGTCCATGGCGGGCCGAGGAGGGGTGATCGACATCGATTATGTTGATAAAAGTCACGGATGAATCGCCTGCCGACGCATCAATCCCCATTCGGGGTTGCAATAGAGTGCGGGTATGGAGCAGACCCGCGCAGTCTTGTTTGACGCCTATGGCACCTTGTTCGACGTCTACAGCGTCGGTTTGCTGGCCGAGCAACTGTTCCCGGGGCAAGGCCAGGCGCTGTCGGTGCTGTGGCGCGACAAACAAATTGAGTACAGCCGCCTGGTGACGACCAGCAACGACGGCGCGCACTACCGCCCGTTTTGGGACATTACGCAAGCCGCCTTGCGCTACTCGGCCAAGCGTCTTCAATTGCCCATGGACGACGAGGCACAAGCGCGCCTGATGAACCAATACCGATCGTTGTCGGCTTTCCCGGAAGTGCGCGAAGTGCTCACGAGCCTGCGGGATCGCGGATTAACCACCGGCATCTTGTCCAACGGCGACCCCGACATGTTGGGTGTGGGCGTGCGCAGCGCCGGGCTCGAGGATCTTCTCGACCACGTCATCAGCGTGGATGCGGTGCGCAAGTACAAAACCCACCCCGAGGCCTACGCCCTGGGGCCAGCGGCCACGGGTGTGCCGGCACGCCAGACCGTGTTCGTCAGCAGCAACAGCTGGGACGCGCTGGGCGCCACGTGGTACGGCTACCGCACGCTTTGGGTCAATCGCTACCAATGGCCTTTTGAAGAGCTGGGCACAGCTCCTGAGCGCACGAGCCACAGCCTGGGCGATGTGCTGCTCATGCTCAAACCATAAAAATTAGCAACCCTCCCAACCGGACCCCCCATGACCGAGCGAATCCAAACCCACCGCCTGCACGTGGCTCGCGAGCTGCACGACTTCATCAACCAGCAGGTGCTGCCCGGCACCGGGCTCGACCCCGCCGCTTGGTGGTTGGGCTTTGACGCCATCGTCGCTGACTTGGCGCCGCAAAACGCTTTGCTGTTGGCCGAGCGTGATCGGCTGCAAACCGAGCTAGACGCCTGGCACAAAGCCAACCCAGGTCCCATAAAAAAAATGGGCGCGTACCGCCGCTTTCTGGAAAAGATTGGCTACCTCGTGCCGCAGCCGGCCCGCGTGCGTGCCAGCACGAAAAATGTGGACGCCGAGTTGGCCAGCCAAGCTGGGCCACAGTTGGTCGTGCCCATCTTGAATGCGCGCTACGCCCTGAACGCCGCCAACGCCCGCTGGGGCAGCCTGTACGACGCGCTCTACGGCACCGATGCCCTGCCCGAGACCGAAGGCGCCACGCGCCAAGCGACAGACGGTAGTGGCTACAACCCCGTGCGCGGCGCGAAAGTCATTGAGTACGCACGCCATGTGCTGGACCGCACCGCACCGCTGGCCAAAGGCTCGCACGTCGGCTCCATTGGTTATGCCGTACAAGGCGGCGCATTGGTCGTGACATTGGCCAATGGCCAGACCACGGGCCTGAAGAAGCCAGCGCAATTCGTGGGCTACCAAGGACAGGCGCAAGCGCCGAGCTCGGTGCTGCTGATGCACCACGGACTGCACTTGGATTTGCGCATCGACCGCAACACACGCATCGGCGCGGCCGACGCCGCGGGCGTGAGCGACTTGGTCATCGAATCCGCCCTGTCGACCATCCTCGACCTCGAAGACTCCGTGGCGGTGGTGGATGCCGCCGACAAGGTGCTGGCCTACGGCAATTGGCTCGGCATCTTGAAAGGCACGCTGACCGAGCAGGTGAGCAAGGGCGGAAAAACCTTCACACGCGGCTTGAACCCAGACCGGGTCTACACCGCACCGAGTGGCGAAGGCAGCGTGCGTCTGCATGGCCGCTCGCTCATGTTCTTGCGCAACGTGGGCCACCTCATGACCAACCCGGCGGTGCTCTACACCGCAGCAGATGGCAGCACGCGCGAAATCCCCGAGGGCATTCTGGACGCTGCGGTCACCACCACCATCGCGCTGCACGACCTGCAAGGACACGGCGCTTTGCCGAGCGGCGAGCCGTTACGCAACAGCCGCACCGGTAGCGTCTACATCGTCAAACCCAAGATGCACGGGCCCGCAGAGGTGGCCTTTGCCAGCCAGCTGTTCGCGCGCGTCGAGCGCTTGCTGGGTCTGCCTGAGAGCACGGTCAAGCTGGGCATCATGGACGAAGAGCGCCGCACCAGCGTCAACCTGAAGGCCTGCATTGCCGCTGCTGCCAGCCGCGTGGCTTTCATCAACACCGGCTTTCTGGACCGCACGGGCGACGAGATGCACACCGCCATGCACGCCGGCCCCATGCTGCGAAAAGGCGACATGAAATCCAGCGCATGGATCGCCGCGTACGAGCGCAACAACGTGCTGGTGGGCCTGCAATGCGGGCTGCGTGGGCGGGCGCAAATCGGCAAAGGCATGTGGGCCATGCCCGACTTGATGGCCGGCATGCTGCAGCAAAAAATCGCGCACCCGCTGGCCGGTGCCAACACCGCGTGGGTGCCCAGCCCCACCGCCGCCACCTTGCACGCATTGCACTACCACCAGGTTGATGTGGCGCAGGTGCAAAAGAACTTGGAGAAGGTGGACGTAGACGCCGAACGCGACAGCCTGCTCACCGGCTTGCTCACCGTGCCCGTGGCCAAAAAGCCCAACTGGAGCGACGAGGCCAAGCAACAAGAACTGGACAACAACGCCCAAGGCATCTTGGGCTATGTGGTGCGCTGGGTGGACCAAGGCGTGGGCTGCTCCAAAGTGCCCGACATCCACAACGTGGGCCTTATGGAAGACCGCGCCACGCTGCGCATTTCCAGTCAGCACATGGCCAACTGGATGCTGCACGGCGTGGTCACACGCGCGCAAGTCAAAGCCACCTTCCAACGCATGGCCAAAGTGGTGGACCGGCAAAACGCCAGCGACCCGCTCTACAAGCCCATGCGCAGCAACCCCCAAGGCGCTGCCTACCTTGCCGCTACAGAACTCGTCTTCAAGGGGCTCGAACAACCCAGTGGCTACACCGAACCGCTGCTGCATGCTTGGCGCTTGAAGGTGAAGTCGGGTCAGGCCAGCTGAAGCCTGGAAATCAGCTCTCAACCTCTCAATCGGAGACACCCATGCCAACGTACCACGTCGAAATGATGGAAGGCCGCACCATCGAACAAAAGAAGCGGCTGGTAGAGGCCATCACGCGCGTGTCGGTCGAGATTCTGGGCGGCGCACCGGAGTCGGTGGACATCCTCATCACCGATGTGAAACGCGAGAACTGGGCGACGGGTGGCAAGCTGTGGAGCGAACCCCGAAGTTGATTGAGCTGGGCGCACACCACCACCACGGCCGCGGCGCCCGGCCCGCCGCGGCCAGCGCTCAGGGCTCGGCCTAAGGGCACCCCCTTACACTCCGCCCGTGAAAGGTGTGTGACGCATGTGCCAACTTCTGGGAATGAACAGCCGTCTGCCAGCCAGCCTGAGCTTGAGCTTTTCTGGTTTTGCACAGCGCGGCGGCTCCACTGACCACCACGCCGACGGCTGGGGTATCGCCTTCTTCGAGACCGACGGCGACAAGCCCTGCAAAGGCGTGCGCTGCTTTGTGGACAAGGAAAGCGCCTCGACCTCGCCCATCGCCCAAATGGTGCGCAGCTACCCCATCAAAAGCCACAACATCGTGGCGCATGTGCGCAAGGCCACGGTCGGCGCAGTGAACCTGCAGAACTGTCATCCCTTCGTGCGCGAGCTCTGGGGCCGCTACTGGGTGTTCGCGCACAACGGCGACTTGAAAGACTACGACCCGCCGCTGCACGGCAGCTTTCAGCCTGTGGGCAGCACCGACAGCGAGCGCGCCTTCTGCTGGATCATGCAAGAGCTGGCCAAGTCGCACGCGGGCGTGCCCACAGTCGATGAACTCACGCTCACACTGCGCGAGCTGGCCGCACAAGTGGCGCAACACGGCACCTTCAACTTTTTGCTCTCCAATGGCCAAGCCCTCTGGGCGCACGCCAGTACCAAGCTGTGCTACGTGGTGCGCGAGTACCCGTTCGCCGAAGTGCAGTTGAAAGACGAAGACCTGCGCATGAATTTGGCTGAGCTCAACGGCCCGCAAGACCGGCTGGCGATCGTCGTCACCGAGCCGCTGACCACCAACGAAACCTGGACGGCGTTTGCGCCCGGCGAGCTGCGGGTGTTTGTGGATGGCGCCGAACGCGTGGTGTCTATCAAGCAGATCGGACGGGCGCAGCCAGCGCCTGCTGCAGCGCATCCATGAACAGGGCCGGCACGTCGCAGCCGGTCTGATCGCTGATTTCTTGAAAACAGGTGGGGCTGGTCACGTTGATTTCGGTGAGGCAGTCACCAATGATGTCCAGGCCCACGAGCAACAAACCTCGCGCAGCCATCACGGGGCCAATGGCCGCAGCAATTTCTCGGTCGCGCTGACTCAAGGCCTGAGCCACGCCCTTCCCGCCAGCCGCCAAATTGCCGCGCACTTCGCTGCCCTGCGGAATGCGCGCCAAGCAATAAGGCACGGCCTGCCCGCCGATCACCAGCACGCGCTTGTCGCCCTGGGCGATGGCCGGCACAAACTTTTGCACCATCAGCGTTTGCTCGCCCTCGCGGTTGAGTGTCTCGGTGATGCTGCCCAAGTTGAGGCCGTCTTCGCGCACGCGGAAGATGCCCATGCCGCCCATGCCATCGAGCGGCTTCAAGATGATGTCGCGGTGCTCTGCATGGAAGCGCTTCACGTCTTCGGCGTCTCGCGTGACGAGAGTCGGACTTAAGAACTGGGGAAACTCCAGGATGGCGAGCTTTTCCGGATGGTCGCGCAGCGCACGCGGGCTGTTGAACACCCGAGCACCCTCGCGCTCAGCGTGGCCTAACAGGTGCGTGGCGTAGAAATACTCGCTGTCGAAGGGCGGGTCTTTGCGCATCAGCACGGCGGTGAAATCGCGCAGCGGCTGCGGCCGCTCGTGCGGTGCCGACTGCTCGGCATGGAACCAGTGGACTGGATCGCCCGTTAAACGAATGTCGCGCACATAAGCCACCACCGGCTCGCCACTGACCCAGCGGATGTCACGCGGCGTGCAGACCGACAAACTAGCCCCTCGGCGCTGGGCCTCACGCATCATGGAAAAGGTGGTGTCCTTGTAGATCTTGAAGGATTCGAGCGGGTCAGCAACAAACAGCAAGTGCATGGTGGTCTTTACAAATGTGGTCTGCGCCACTGTTGCACAAAGAGCGCCAAGCTGCCCGCGACCACGCCCCAAAAGGCCGAGCCCACCCCGCCCAACACCACGCCACTGAGCGTGACCAGAAAGGTGATCAGCGCAGCTTCCCGGTGGCGCTCATCTTGCAAAGCTGCCGCCAGCCCCTGGCCGATGGTGCCCAGCAAGGCCAAGCCAGCAATGGCCATGACCAGCTCCCGCGGAAAGGCCGTGAGCACCCCCGTGATGGCAGCACCGAACACACCCAACAGCAGGTAGAGCGCGCCCGAAGTGGCAGCAGCCACGTAGCGCCTGCCAGGGTCTGCATGCGCCTGCGGCCCCATGCCAATGGCCGCAGTGATGGCACTCAAGCACAAGGCAAACGCACCGAAGGGTGCCAACAGCAAAGCACCGATTCCCGTGATGGTGATGAGCTTGGAGATGGGCAAGCCATCTGGGCCACCGTAGCCAGCCGCGCGAATGGCGGCCACGCCAGGCAGGTTTTGCGAGGCCATGGTGACCACGAACAGCGGCAGCGCCAAGCTCACCAACGCAGCCCATGACCATTGCGGCGCTGTAAAAACCGGTACTGCGAGCGCCAGTTCAGCGTGCTGCCAAGCCATGCGGCCCGCAGCGCTCGCCCACAGCACAGCCACAGCCAGCGTCAGCGGCACGGCGTAGCGCGGCACCCAGCGCCGGCCCAGCAGATAGGCCAACAGCATCGCCACGACCAAGGGCCAGTCCCCTTGGGCAGCACCAAAAGCCTGAAGCCCAAACTTGGCCAACACACCGGCCAGCAGCGCTTGCGCAATGGCCATCGGAATGCGGTTGATGACGCGCTCGAACCAGCCGGTGACGCCAAAGACGATGGTCAGTGCAGCGCTCGCCATGAAGGCCCCGACCGCCTCGCCCATGCTGAAGCCCCCTGCCAACCCTGCGCTGGCCAAGACCGCAGCACCAGGCGTGCTCCAAGCCACCATGACCGGGCGGCGCCACCACAACGAGGGCAGCAAGCTGCACAGGCCCATGCCCACGCCCAGGGCCCACATCCAGGAGCTGACTTGCGCTGGCGTTGCGCCAAAGGCTTGCGCCGCCTGAAACACGATGGCGACTGAACTGGTGAAACCCACCAAGACGGCCACGAAGCCAGCTGTTGCAGCCGACAGGCTGAAGTCTTTCAACAAGCGCACGCGCTCAGCCGCTCAAATCTCGATCTTGCTGCCCAACTCCACCACGGCGTTGCTGGGCAGGTTGAGGTAGTCGGCAGCGGCGTTGGCGTTGGCGTGCATCTTGGCAAACAGCTTTTCGCGCCAAGGTGCCATGCCGCTGCCGATGGTGGGGATGACCGTGTCACGCGACAAGAAATAGCTCGTGGTCATGGGCTCCAGGTCACAACCTCGGCCACGAATCTGCTCCAGCGCGCGCGGCACGTCCGGGTCGTTCTTGAAGCCGTAGTTGATGATGACCTGCCAGCAGTCGTGGCCTAGCGATTCGATCTCGACGCGCTTGTCCAGCCCGATCCAGGGCACCTCGTGGCTGCGCACGGTGACGAACAGGTTGTGTTCGTGCAGCACCTTGTTGTGTTTGAGGTTGTGCAGCAGCGCATTGGGCACGCTGCCAGGCTCTGCGGTGAGGAACACCGCCGTGCCTTCCACCCGTACCGGCGGGCTCAGGAACACCGCTTCCAGAAAACTCTTGAGCTCGATGGCGTCAGACTGCAGGCGCTTTTGCAGCAGTTGCCTGCCCCGCTTCCAAGTCGTCATCAGCGTGAACATGACTGCGCCAATGAGCAGCGGGAACCAGCCACCCTGCAGCAGCTTGAGCATGTTCGAGGCAAAGAAGGCTAAATCGATGATGAAGAAAACGCCCGTGGCCGCCACGCACAACCACAGCGGGTACTTCCAGCCGTAGCGGATGACGAAGAAGGTCATCACGGTGGTGATGAGCATGTCGGTGGTCACTGCAATGCCGTAGGCCGTGGCCAGGTTGCTCGAGGAGCGGAACAAGGCCACCGCCACCACGATGGTGATGAACAAGCCCCAGTTCACGGCAGGGATGTAGATCTGCCCGGTCTCGCGCACCGAGGTGTGCTGGATCTCCATGCGCGGCAGGTAGCCCAGCTGAATGGCCTGCTTGGTGATGGAAAAAGCCGCAGAGATGAGCGCCTGCGAAGCGATCACTGTGGCAGCTGTGGCCAGCACCACCATCGGCACCAAGGCCCATTCAGGAGCCATCAAGTAAAACGGGTTTTTCACGGCCTCTGGGTTGGCCAACAACAGCGCGCCTTGCCCCAGGTAATTGATGAGCAAGGCGGGCATGACCAAAGAGAACCAAGCCAGCCGAATGGGCTTCTTGCCGAAATGGCCCATGTCGGCGTACAGCGCTTCAGCACCGGTAACGCACAGCACCAAAGCGCCCAACAAAATGAACGCGACCCCGAAGTGGTTGCGGATGAACAAGAGCGCGTGGTGAGGGCTCAGGGCGGCCAGCACTTCCGGGTTGTGTGCGATGTGCGGCAGGCCCAGTGCGGCAATGGACACAAACCACACCACACACACCGGCCCAAAAAACCGCCCGATGCCGCCCGTGCCGGTGCGCTGCACGTAGAACAACATGAACAGCACCAACAGCGTGACCGGAATGACGAACGGCTTCAGCGAAGGCGCAATCACCTCCAAGCCCTCCACCGCCGATAGCACCGAAATCGCAGGCGTGATGACGCCATCGCCATAAAAAACCGCTGTCCCGAAAATGCCGATGGTCAGCAGCACGGCGCGCAGCCTGGGCTGGTCGGCCACGGCGCGGGATGCCAAGGCCAACATGGCAATCAAGCCGCCCTCGCCGTTGTTGTCTGCGCGAAGGATGAGCAAGACGTACTTCAACGAGACGATGACGGTGATGGTCCACACCATCATCGACAGCACGCCAAAGATGTTGTCGCGCGTCAGTGGCACATGCCCTGACAGAAACACCTCTTTCAACGCGTACAGCACGCTGGTGCCGATGTCGCCGTAGACGATGCCCACCGCCCCCAGAGTCAGGGCTGCTAGTGACGATTTTTTAGCTTGCACTTGCTGGGCCACCGCGTGGGGTTCAGTCGAAGTCTTCGGCTTCCGGGTCGGTGGCTTCCAGCTCGTAGCTGGCGGCCAACATGGCCAGGCGGCCGATCACCCCGTACATATAGAAGCGGTTGGGCGCGCTGGCCCCGGGCTTGGCGCCGGGTTGCGGCAGGTGTGCGCTCTGCTCGAAAGCCAAGGGCACATAACTGGCGCCCGGCGCGCTCAGGCTTTCATCAACACCTCGCTCGGCATGGATGCGGTAGAAGCCGCCCACCACGTAGCGGTCCATCAAATACACCACAGGCTCGGCCACGGCGTCGTTCACGCGCTCATTCGTCAGCACGCCTTCTTGAATGATGACGTCGCACTCGCCAGACACCGCACCGCTGGCGCGCGCTTTGTCCACCAAACCCGGCAAGTCGCGCAGGTCGCGCACGGTCATGATGCCCATGCCACTGCTGCTGTCGTCGGCCTTCACCACCACGAAAGGCTTCTCGTTGATGCCGTATTCCTTGTACTTGCGGCGCACCTTGGTCAGCATGGCTTCGACGTTGGTGCTGAGGCACTCCATGCCGGAACCATCCGACAGCGACACCTCGCCGCAGCGCGCGTAAAGCGGGTTGATGAGCCAAGGGTCGATGCCCAACAGCTTGCCCAGGCGCTTGGAGACCTCTTCGTAGCTCTGGAAATGCCGGCTTTTGCGGCGCGAGGCCCAACCCGCGTGCAGCGGCGGCAGCAGGTACTGCTCGTGGACCTCTTCCAAGATGCCGGGCACACCGGCGCTCAGGTCGTTGTTGAGCAGGATGGTGCAGGGGTCGAAGTCTTTCAGGCCCAAGCGGCGTTTGGTGCGCAGCATCGGCTCTAGCGTGATGCTCTCGCCGTTGGGCAGGTTGGTGGTGGTGGCCTGCTTCAAGTCAGGGCTGATCGAGCCGTAGCGCACGTTCAAACCCGCCATCTGAAAAATGCGGCCCAACTGCAGCAGGCTCATCAAGTAAAACGGGCTTCGCGTGTTGTTCTCGGGCACCACCAACAGGTTGCGCGCCTCTGGGCAAATCTTCTCGATGGCGGCTTGAGCCGCTTGCACTGCCAGCGGCAGCATCTCGGCGGTGAGGTGGTTCCAGCCGCCGGGGAACAGGTTGGTGTCCACCGGGGCCAGCTTGAAGCCGGCGTTGCGGATGTCCACCGAGCAGTAAAACGGGGGCGTGTGTTCCATCCATTCCAAGCGGAACCAGCGCTCGATGGCTGGCATGGAATCGAGGATGCGCTGTTCCAGCTCGTTGATGGGGCCGGTCAGCGCGGTGGTGAGATGGGGAACCATGAGGTCCTCAAGAACTGAAAACTAGCGGGGATGCGCGTTAGGGAAAACGATGACTTTGTCGGATCGCTGATTTTGCCCCACTGCCCAGCCGACTCAGCCACACACAGGGATTCCCCGCCATAACGCCTACAGCATCGGCACGGTTCAACCGCGTACCTGACCCTCGCCCAGCACCACATATTTCAGTGAGGTCAAGCCTTCAATGCCCACCGGCCCACGGGCGTGGAATTTGTCGGTAGAGATGCCGATTTCCGCGCCCAGGCCGAACTCGAAGCCGTCCGCAAAACGCGTGCTGGCGTTCACCATCACGCTGGCGGAATCGACCTCACGCAAAAAGCGCTGCGCATGCACGTGGTCGCGGGTGATGATGGCGTCGGTGTGGTGGCTGGAATAGTGGTTGATGTGCTCGATGGCTTCGTCCACCCCTTCCACCACGCGGATGCTGATGATGGGCGCCAGGTACTCTTCGAACCAGTCTTGCTCGGTGGCGGGCACCAGCTTGGCCTTGGGGATCGCCGCCGCTTGCAAAAGCGCCAAACTCTCTGGACAGCCCCGCATTTCCACGCCCTTGGCCGCAAACACCGCGCCGATGCGCGGCAGAAACTCAGCGGCCACGCCGCGCGCCACCAGCAAACCCTCGCTGGCGTTGCACGGGCTGTACTTCTGGGTTTTGGCGTTGTCGGCCACGCGCACGGCCATGTCCATGTCGCAAGGGTCGTCCACGTAGGTGTGGCAATTGCCGTCCAGGTGTTTGATGACCGGCACCTTCGCCTCGCGGCTGATGCGCTCGATCAGCCCCTTGCCGCCGCGCGGAATGATCAGGTCCACATGCGCCGGGTCGCTGATGAGGTGGCCCACCGCCTCGCGGTCGGTGGTGGGCACCAGTTGCACGGCTTCTGGCGGCAGGCCGGCCAGCGTCAGCGCTTGCTGCACCAGCGCTGCCAGCGCCAAGTTGGAAGCAATGGCCTCGGAGCCGCCACGCAAGATGCAGGCATTGGCGCTTTTGATGGACAAGCTGGCTGCCTCGATCGTGACGTTGGGGCGGCTCTCAAACACCATGCCAAACACGCCGATCGGCACCCGCATCTGACCCACGCGGATGCCGCTGGGCTGCTCGCGCAGGCCGCTCACCTGCCCAATCACGTCTGCCATCGCGGCCAACTGCTCGCAGCCTTGGGCCAGGGTGTCGAGCGTGGCGTCGTCCAGCCGCAGCCGGTCAACCATGGGTGCCGACAAACCCGCAGCCTCAGCCCGCTCCAAGTCGGTGGCGTTGGCTTCGCGCAAGGCTGGGCGCTGCGTGCGCAGCAAGCCTGCCAAATGCAGCAAAGCCGTATTGCGCTGCGCCGTGGAAGAGCGCGCCATGCGCGCCGAAGCCGCCCGCGCATGGACACCGAGGCTGCGCATCAATTCAGCGATGGAGCTTGCGTTCATGTTTTGGATTCTGGCATGGGGTTCTGCTGCGCCGACGAACGGCGCTGCGTTAGGTCAGCGGCGGGCCGTGCCTGCCCGGCACTCCAGCCGACGAGTGATGCGGAGAAAAACCGCCTCATTCGCCGCAAACCAAGCGGTGATTAGCTTGCTCTTGCAGCGAATCCACCGCACAATCTCCGCATGACGCGCGGCGATTACACCTGCATCTGGCAGGCGAGCGACTGGCCACGCTGGCGCTTTGACCTCGCCGCACTGGCCCAACCGTTAGCTGAGGTGAGTCGAGCGCAAGGTTTGTTCCTGGGACGGCTCGCCGATATCGGCATGGCGCTGCGCGAGCAAGCCAGCCTGTCGGCGCTCACTGAAGACGTCATCAAGACCAGCGAAATCGAGGGCGAACAACTCCAGGCGGCTTCGGTGCGGTCTTCGGTGGCCCGGCGGCTCGGCATCGACATCGGTGCACTGGCACCGGCTGACCGCCATGCCGACGGCGTGGTCGACATGGTCTTGGACGCCACCACGAACTGCCAAGCGCCGCTGACCCAAGAGCGCTTGCTGGGCTGGCACGCCGCGCTCTTCCCCACGGGCTACTCCGGTCTGACACGCATTCAAGTCGGTGCTTGGCGCACGGACAGCACAGGCCCGATGCAAGTGGTGTCTGGCGCCATCGGCAACCCAGAGCGACAGCGCGTGCATTTCGAGGCGCCGCCAGCCGACCGCTTGGCGTTTGAGATGGAGGGCTTCTTGACTTGGGCCAACGGCGCAACCCGCGAGCCACCATTGATCAAGGCCGCTTTGGCGCATCTGTGGTTCGTCACGCTGCACCCGTTCGACGACGGCAATGGCCGCATCGCCCGCGCCATTGGCGACCTGTTTCTGGCCCGAGCGGACGGCAGCACGCAGCGCTTTTACAGCCTGTCGGCCCAGATTCAGCGGGAGCGCAAGGCTTACTACGACATCTTGGAGCGAACACAAAAGCAATCGCTCGAAGTCACCGAATGGCTGCTGTGGTTCCTGAGCACCCTGCATAAGGCTGTGCAGGATGCGCACCAGACGCTGGACGAGGTGCTTCACAAGACAAGGTTCTGGCAACACTGGGCAGCGGCCGCTTCCGCCCCCTTGAACGAGCGTCAAGTGAAGCTGATCCAGCGCCTGCTCGACGGCTTCGACGGCAAACTGACCAGCAGCAAATGGGCTGCCATTGCCAAGTGCTCCCCAGATACAGCGTTGCGGGATATCAGCAATTTGTTG
The DNA here is from genome assembly GCA_027483665.1 of Comamonadaceae bacterium. Taxonomy (GTDB): domain Bacteria; phylum Pseudomonadota; class Gammaproteobacteria; order Burkholderiales; family Burkholderiaceae_C; genus JAIXUC01. Next base: position 39,498 of record JAIXUC010000039.1, read on the forward strand.
CAGCGGGGAATCTTGAAGAAATCGGAGGCTGGGGGGAGGAGTACCAGCTATGAGTTGGCCGACTTGTCCAAGTGAAGCGCTTAATGGCTGGCCGCCTGCCCCAGCATCCACGCCAACCGCTGCAGCGCTTGCCAAGGGTCGGCGGGCCAGTCGGGGCGGCGCAGGCCTTTGACGATGCCGTCTGTGGCGTGCGCTGCGCTGACCAGGTTGGACAAGGTGACATCACCCAGCCGGGGCAGCACCCGTTCGTACAGGCGTTCGCGCAGGCCCCACACGCGCTGTTCGCGCAGCGCCACGGGCAGCGGCGTGCCCTGCTGAAGCGCATCGCGCACCCGCTTCAAAGCGCGGATTTCTTCGGCAAGCGTGAAATGCACCAACACCGCGGCTTCGCCCTCGGCCTGCAAGCCATCCAACATGCGCTGCACGCGGGCGGTCTGGCCGCCCAGCACGGCCTCGGTCAGCTTGAACACGTCGTAGCGCGCGACGTTCTGCACTGCGGCTTCGACCTGCTCGAAGTTCAGCTCACCCGGTGGGTGCAGCAGCCCGAGCTTTTGCACCTCTTGGTGCGCGGCCAGCAAGTTGCCTTCGACCTGGTCTGCAAAGAACTGCAGGGTGCGCTGGCCGGCCTCGCCGGCTTGCACGCGCTGGCCCTGGCGTTGCAGGCGCTGAGCAATCCACTGCGGCAGTGCGCCGCGCTCGATAGGGTCGATCTTCACGGCCACGCCATTAGCGTCGAGCGCTGTGAACCAGGCCGCCGACTGCGCTTGGCGGTCCAGCCTGGGCAAGGTGACCAAGGTCAGCGTGCTGTCGGCGTCACGGGCTTGCTCAGCGATTTGTTGCAGCACCACGCTGCCGTCTTTGCCGGGCTTGCCAGAAGGGATGCGAATTTCAATGATCTGCTTGTCGGCAAACAAGCTCATCGAGCCGCCGGCGGCCATCACCTCGCCCCAGTCGAAATGCGCACCAGCCACGGTGAAAGCACTGCGCTCGGTGAAGCCCTGTTCTCTCGCGACGGCGCGGATGGCGTCTGCCGCTTCCATCTGTTGTAGCGGCTCGTCGCCATGCAGCGTGTAGAGACCGCGCAGACCGCGCTGTAGGTGGGCTTCGAGCTGGGCCAGGGCGATCTGCATGGCCGCAGAGTTTAGGGTCAGCCCCTCATTTCAAGCTGTTGGCCAAGAACCCCTGCAGGCGCTCGCTTTTCGGATGGCTGAGCACTTCGCGGGGGTCGCCCTGCTCTTCGATCTGCCCTTTGTGCAAGAACACGACTTGGTTGCTGACTTCGCGCGCGAAGCTCATTTCGTGGGTCACCACGATCATGGTGCGGCCCTCTTCGGCCACGGCGCGCATGACGCGCAGCACCTCGCCCACCAGCTCGGGGTCTAGCGCGGAGGTGGGCTCGTCGAACAGCATCACACGTGGCTCCATGGCCAGTGCGCGGGCAATGGCCACGCGCTGTTGTTCGCCGCCAGAGAGGTGCGCAGGGTAGGCGTCTTTGCGGTGGAACACACCGACCTTTTGCAAGTAACGCTCGGCGCGCTCGCGGGCCTCTGCTGGCGACAAGCCTAAAGCGTGGACCGGCGCTTCCATGACGTTGTCGATGGCGGTCATGTGCGCCCACAGGTTGAAGTGCTGGAACACCATCGAGACCTGGGTGCGCAGGCGCTGCAGCTGCTGCGGGTCTGCAGCTTTGAGCGCACCGTCTTTGCCCGGCACCAGGCGCAGCTCTTCTTGCCCCAGCACGATGCGCCCGGCGTTGGGCTGCTCCAGCAGGTTGAGGCAGCGCAGAAAGGTGCTTTTGCCTGAGCCGCTGGAGCCGATCATGGAAATGACGTCTCCTGCGCGCGCTTGCACGCTGACGCCCTTGAGCACTTCGTTGTGGCCAAAGCGCTTGGTGATGCCTTCGGCTTGCAGTTGCAGTTCTGGTGTCATGGTGATGGATGGACTGAGCTTCAGGGGCTGAGCAGGCGGCCGCTGCGCACCGGCACGGTGCCTGCCACCTTGCCCAGGCGCTTGCCGGCGCTGACCCAGCGCGTGGCGCAGCGGGCGTAGAAGACGCCACCGTTCTGGCAGTTCAGGGGCTGCACCTGCCCGGTGGCGGGGTCGATGAGGTCGGCGATGCGGTCCCCCGCTGCCACCACATCGCCAGGCTGGCGGTGAAACACCACCACGCCGGCGCAAGGCGCAGTGATGGGCTCGGAGCCTGACAGCGGCGTGGCCACGCACAGGGGCTGCGGCAGGGTGATGCGCTGGCCAGCCAGCACGCCTTGGAGTTGCAAAAACTGCATCAGCGCATGGGCGTCTTGGCGGGCCAAGGTTTGGCTGGTGTCGGCTTCGCCGCGCAGCTCCACCGTGGCAGCAAAGCAGGCCAGCGGCAGCGGCGCGGGTGCCAGCCTCTGCTGCAGATCGAGCCAAGGGCGGCTGCAGGCTTCGTCGAAAGGCGAGTCGCCCGATTCGGTGGCCAAGAGCAGCGCGCGGGCACCCAGCAACGTGGCCAGTTGTTGCGCCTGCTCGGCCTGCGGCGTGAGCGCATAGACGTGCATCACGGCCTCGGCGTCGCAGTGCAGGTCGAGTACCACGTCGCTGTCAGCGGCCAAGCGCAGCAGTTGGTGCTTGAGGTCTTCGCTCTGGTGTCTTGGCTGCAACGTGCCCACGGCTTGACGCAAGGCTTCGCGGACACGCTGCGCGTTGGCCGCTGGGTCTTGGCCCATGGTCTGGCCCGAAGCTTGTAAGGCCTGGGCCACCAGCGGCCCGAGCTCTGGGTAGCCGCGGTTGAAGTTGTAGCCGTCGCGCAGGTCAAACCGGCCGTGGTGCTGGCCCAGCACGTGCTGCGCCAAACCCAACGGGTTGGCAAAAGGCACCAGCACCACTTCACCCAACAGCTCACCGGCTTGTTCGCGCGCTTCGAGCAGGGCGCGCAATTCGATGGCCACCAGCAGTGCAGGCACTTCATCGGCATGCAAGGCGGCCTGGATGTAAGCCTTCGGGCCTTTCCCCGCCTGGCCAAAACGCCAGACTTGGATCTGGTGGCGTGCGCCGGGCGTGGCGTGGGCGAGGGTGATCAGTTCTTGAATCATGGTCGGGCGCTCGCGGGCGCTGCTCCCGGTGGTACGGCTGGCCCCGACCCCGATCGCTCGGTGCGCAGGTGGCGCAAGAACACGTGCTCCAACAGCTTGAACAGGCCCACCAAAGTGAAGGTGAGCACGAAATAGATGACCGCTGCCGTGCCGAAGGCCTCGGCTGGCAGCAGGTTGTTGGCGTACACGTCGCGCGCCACGCGGGTGATGTCCACCAGCGTGACGGTGCTGGCAATGGCGGTGGCGTGCATCATGCCCACGGCCTCGTTGCTGTATTGCGGCAAGGCGCGGCGCAAAGCGCTGGGCAACAGGATGCGCGAGTACACCTTGAAGCCACTCAGGCCGTAGCAGCGCGCCGCCTCGACTTCGCCCACCGGCGTGGCCTTGAGCGCGCCCGCGATGATTTCTGTGGTGTAGGCGGTGGTGTTGAGCGCAAAGGCCAACCAGGCGCAGAACCAAGCGTTCTTCAACGCCACCCAGGCGAAGCTCTCACGCACCCATTCAAACTGGGCCAGCCCGTGGTAGATCAGGAACAGCTGCACCAGCAGCGGCGTGCCGCGGATGACGTAGGTGTAGAACCAAACGGGCTTGGACAGCCACGGGTTGGACGACACCCGGGCCACCGCCAGCGGAACGGACAGCAGCAGGCCAGTGCCCAAGCTGATGGCCAGAAGAATCAGACTCACCCGCAAGCCCTGCAGGTATTGCGGCCAAGCCTCGGCGATCACCGACCATTCGATCCAGTTGCCCATGCTCAAAACTCCACCCGGCGCACGCCCAGGCTGTAGCGCCGCTCCAGCAGCGACAGGCCGAGAATCGACACCGTGGTGACCGCCAGATAGATCAAGGCAATGGCGGCATAAAAAGTGAAGGGCTCACGCGTAGCAGCAGCGGCCAAGCCGGCGCGGTGCATCATGTCGTCGAGCCCGATGATGGACACCAGCGCAGTGGCCTTCACCATCACCAACCAGTTGTTCGCAAAGCCCGGAATGGCGTGTCGCACCATCTGCGGCAAGATGATGCGGCGCAACACCGTCCAAGGCGCCAAGCCATAAGACTGCGCCGCCTCCCATTGACCCTTGGGTATGGCGAGGATGGCGCCACGAAAAGTTTCGGTGAGGTAGGCACCGAAGATGAAACCGATGGTCAGCACACCAGCGGCAAAAGGCGGCACATCGATGTAGCCCCAGCCTTGCGCATCGGCCAGCTTGTTCAGCAAGATCTGCCCGCCGTAGAACACCGCCAACATCAACACCAGCTCGGGCAGACCCCGAATGAGCGTGGTGTAGACGTCAGCGGTCCAACGCAGCGCACGCGAGCCTGACAACTTGGCCACTGCGCCCAAAAGACCAAACACGCAGGCAATGGCCAGAGAAGTGGCCGCCATGCGCAGCGTCAGCCACAGGCCATCGAGGATGGCCGGCAGGTATCCGTGCAACATGGCGATGCCCGCGGCTCTTCAAACAGCGACCGATCAGCTGCCGCTGATGTCGAAGTCGAAGTACTTGTCGTTGAGCTTCTTGTAGGTGCCGTTGGCCTTGATGGCCTTGAGCGCGGCGTTGACCTTTTGCTTCAGCTCAGCCTCGTCCTTGCGCATGGCAATGCCCACTCCGCCGCCGCCGCCACCCAGGCGCACGGGCACGCCGACTTGAGCGAAGCCCTTGCCTTCTGGCTTCTTCAGGAACGCCTCAGCGGACACGATGGAAGAACCGAAAGCGATGTCGGCGCGGCCATTGGCGAGCTCCATATAGACCTCGGTTTCCTTGGTAGCCAGCAGCACTTCGCTTTCTTTGTAGTTGTCGGCCACGTGCTGGGCGCGCGGGCTGTTGCGCAGCACCACGATCTTCTTGCCCTTCAGATCAGCGGGCGTGTAGTTCCTGAAAGCGCCGGCCTTGGCCACCCAGCGCGAGGGCACGTCGTAGTACGGGTCGCTGAAGTCCGCGACCTTCTGGCGCGCTTCGGTGATGGTCATGGAGGCCACGATCATGTCGAACTTCTTGGCGTTGAGCGCGGGCATCATGCCGTCCCACTCTTGGGTGACCATGGTGCACTCGGCCTTCAGCTCGGCGCACACGGCGTTGGCGATGTCGATGTCGAACCCGCTCAACTTGCCGTCAGCGCCCAGTTGCGAGAACGGCGGGTAGTTGCCCTCCACACCAATGCGAATCTTGGTCCAGCCGGGGGCTTGGGCGTTCGCTGCCAAAGGCGCAGCCAGGGTGGTGGCGAGTGCCAGGGCAAGGCCCAGGCGGGAAGCGATGGAACGGATCATGGGAACTCCGGGTGAGGGGTTGAGGACAGCAACGAACGAGGCAAAAAAACCAAAACACGGCACTTGCCCACGGGCAGCCGCCCCGACCGGCCGTGGCACGATGGCATCGCGCTGAATCGACCGGTACAAAAGCTTTGTCGCACCGTGTCATGAGTTTGTATCATTATTTTCATATCTTGTAACCATGAAAAAAACTAGACAAAACCCTGACGCCCCGGCGCTCGACCATCCCTCAACCGCTCCCAAGGTCCGGCCGGTCGGACCCGCCCTCGACCAGGCCGTGCCATCTGATTTGGCCTTCGCCCGCTCGCCTCTGGGCCAACGGCTGCGCGCTTTGCTGGCCGACGAACAGGTGTCAACGGGGAACCGGGCCATTGCAGACTTTCTGCTGCGCAACCCGGTACGCGCCACGGCCTGGGGCATTGAAGAGCTGGCCGCCAATGCCGGCACCTCCACCGCCACCCTGAGCCGCTTTGCCCGCGTATTGGGGCTCAACGGATTTGCCGCGCTTCGCCTGGCCATGGCCGAAGAGCTGCAGGCCGTGCTGCACCCGGTTGAAAAACTCAGGGGATTGATGCAAGCGCACGAAGGCCCACAAGCTGGCCAGTCCGCTGTGGGCGACAGCCTGCAAAGTGCGCTGGCCCAAGTGCGCGACACGGTGCTGGGCCTCGACGGGGTGCGGCTGGCCGCTTTGGCCCGCCGGCTCACCGGGCCAGGCACGGTTTACGTGATGGGCTTCGGCTTGAGCGCGCACTTGGCGGCCATGCTCGCGCTGCACCTGCAAGCCTTTTGCCCGCGGCTGGTCAACGTGGTCGAATTCGGCGGCAGCGAAGTGGCGGCTGGGCGCCTGATGAACGTGGGTGCTGGCGACGTGCTGGTGACGTTGTCGTTTCCGCGCTATTCGGCCGACGCGATTCGTCTGACCCGCTACGCCCGCGAACGCGGTGCCACCACAGTCGCCATCACCGACTCGCTGGCCTCACCGCTGGCCGCTGCTGCCGAGGAAACGCTGGTGGCATCTGCTCAACACACCGTGCTCAGCAGCTCGGGTGTGTCGGCGCTGCTGGTGGTCGAAGCCTTGGTAGCCACCCTGATGTTGAGCAACTCGAAGCACGTCGACCAAGCCGGACGGTTGACCGAGGCCATTTCGGGCTACCTCTACACCCCAGAGAGCGGCGCGAGCGCCCGCAAAAAGCGCGCGGGCTGAAACGGCACCGCCCTCACTTCATCGTCGCCAAAAGCAAGCTGGTCTCGGTGCGGGCCACGCCGTCGGTCAGGCCGATGCGGCGCAGCACCGCGTCGAACGCCTCCAAGCTGTCGGTGCGCAGTTCGGCCAAGATATCCCAGCGGCCGTTGGTGGTGTGCAGGCTGGTGACGCTGGGCTCGCCGCGCAAGGTGTGCAGCACCGCTTCGGTGCGGTTGGCATCCACGGCCAGTGACATGAAGGCGCGGATGCGGCGGTCTTGCACCTCGGGGCGCAGCCGCACCGTGTAACCCACGACAGTGCCGTCGCCTTCCAAGCGGGCCATGCGGTTTTGCACCGTGCCGCGCGCCACGCCCAGACGCTTGGCCAGCGCCGCCACTGATGCGCGGCCATCTTCGCGCAGCAGGGCCAGCAGTTGTCGGTCGGTGTCGTCCATGTCGCAGGGCTCCTGGTGGATGGGTGGAAACCGTCTCGGGTTAACCCGATAGCTTTGTCGAAATGCATGATGTCGCTCCCATTTTGCTCTATTGATCTATTTTTTTGTTCAGTTTTCTGGCTTTTCTTTAGCTCAAGCCCTCTTGAGAATGGCTGAAGGCGGACGTGGACGGCTGTCCATACAAACGTCCTGCGCGGGGCTCTCCCGCAGCCAGACACTTCAGGAGACAAGCACATGGTCGACTACATCGGAACCGAAGGCGTGCGCCAAATCGTGGCGCGCGTGGGGGCAGCGCGCTTCATGGCGGGCTTGGCTGACGAGATCGAGGCCGACTACCGGCGCTGGGCCGAGTTCGACAAGTCGCCGCGCCACGCGGTGCATTCACCCGTGGGCGTGATCGAGCTCATGCCCACCAGCGATGGCCGCCTCTACGCTTTCAAGTACGTCAACGGCCACCCCAAAAACACCTCTGAGGGTTTGTTGACGGTCACGGCTTTTGGTGTGCTGTCCGATGTGGACACCGGCTACCCGCTGCTGCTGTCCGAACTGACCATCACCACCGCTTTGCGCACGGCGGCCATGTCGGCCTTGGCGGCCCGCCATTTGGCCAGGACTGACAGCCGCGTGATGGCGCTCATTGGCAACGGCGCGCAAAGTGAGTTCCAAGCCTTGGCCTTCTACGACCAACTGGGCATTCGCGAGCTTCGCCTGTATGACACCGACCCGCTGGCCACGGAAAAACTGCTGGGCAACCTGCAAGCCCTGGCCTTGCCGGGCTTGAAGCTGGTGCCTTGCAGCAGCACAGCGCAAGCCGTGCGCGGCGCCGACATCGTCACCACCGTGACCGCCGACAAGCGAAACGCCACCATCCTCACGCCAGAGATGATCGAGCCGGGCATGCACATCAACGCGGTGGGTGGTGATTGCCCAGGCAAGACCGAGCTGCACGGCGACATCTTGCGCAGAGCGGATGCCCGCGTGGTGGTGGAGTTCGAGCCACAGTCACGCATCGAAGGCGAAATTCAGCAGATGCCGGCTGATTTCGCGGTCACCGAATTCGCCGATCTGCTCGCCGGGCGCGCTGCAGGCCGCACCAACGCTGCCGATGTGACGGTGTTCGACTCGGTGGGCTTTGCCTTGGAAGACTTCTCCGCGCTGCGCTACCTGCACAGCTTGCTCAATGAGCAGCGCAGCCCGCGACGGCTCGACTTGGTGCCCGAGTTGGACGACCCGAAAGACCTGTTCGGTATCCTGAGGCCGATCGTTTCGCCAAGCGCCGTAAGGTCAGACAACACGCGCCCCGCGGCAGCAGCCCAAGCCCAGCCTGCCTGAACAAGCCCCGTCCACTCTGTCATATCCACACAACCGCCCATGCCTGCAGCACACGCCGAAGCCCCTTCTCAACGGCGCACCGCACGTCTGATCGGCGCGCCCACCGACATTGGCGCTGGCGCGCGGGGTGCGTCGATGGGACCCGAGGCTTTGCGTGTGGCGGGCCTGGCAGCAGCGCTGGAGAGCCATGGTCTGCAAGTGATCGACCAAGGCAACTTGAGCGGGCCTTCCAACCCCTGGCTGCCGCCGGTGAATGGTTATCGGCACTTGGCTGAAGTGGTGGCCTGGAATGAGCAGGTTCACGCGGCGGTCTACGAAGCGCTGCAGGCCGATCAATTACCGATCTTGCTGGGCGGCGACCATTGTTTGGGCATTGGCTCCATCAGCGCCGTGGCTCGCCATTGCCGGGAGCGGGGCAAAAAACTGCGCGTGCTGTGGCTGGACGCCCATGCCGACTTCAACACCAGCGCGCTCACACCCAGCGGCAACATCCACGGCATGCCGGTGGCTTGTTTGTGCGGTTTTGGCCCGCCTGAGCTGACCGGCATCGGCGGCCACACGCCAGCCATCAGCCCCAAATCGGTGCGGCAAGTGGGCATTCGGTCGGTGGACCCCGGCGAAAAGCGCTTCGTGCATGAACAGGGGCTGGAAGTCTTCGACATGCGCACCATCGACGAAATGGGCATGCGCCAAGCCATGGAGCTGGCCCTGGCCCTGACCGACGCCAACACCCACTTGCACGTGAGCTTCGATGTCGACTTTCTAGACCCGGAAATCGCACCCGGCGTGGGCACCACCGTGCCCGGTGGCCCCAGCTACCGCGAAGCGCAGCTGTGTATGGAGATGATTGCCGACACCGGGCGCTTGGCATCGATGGACGTGATGGAACTCAACCCGGCGCTGGATGTGCGCAACAAGACCGCCGTGCTGGCGGTTGACCTGATCGAATCGCTGTTCGGAAAAAGCACGCTGATGCGGGCTTCCGAGCGGCGCTGAGAGACCCTGGCCAGAGCGCTCTGCAAGGCTTTGGCGAGGGTAAACGCGGGTCGGCCGCAAGGCCGGAACGCTTATTGCTAACACTAAAATTTGTTCGCTTCCAAACCCTGCTTTGCACAAGCAAAGCGCATCTCCGATAAGGAACCTCGCATGAAGAATCTGCTGCTCGCCCTCACGCTGACCGCTGTGGCCACCACCGGCATGGCCCAGAACAAAGAGCTCAAGGTCGCCATCGACCCGACCTACGAGCCCTTCACCTTCAAGACCGCTGACGGCAAGCCCACAGGTTTTGACGTGGACATCGCCAACGCCCTGTGCGCGCAAATCAAGCGCACCTGCGTGTTTGTCGAGCAGCCATGGGACGGCATGATCCCCGGCCTGCAAGCCAAGAAATACGACGTCATCATCAGCTCCATGTCGATCACCGAAGACCGCCTGAAGGTCATCGACTTCACCGACAAGTACTACAACACGCCCAGCCGCGTGGTGGTCAAGAAGGGCACCAAGGTCAGCGACACCTTCGCAGAACTCAAGGGCAAGAAGATCGGTGTGCTGAAAAGCAGCACCCAAGAGAAGTTCTCCAATGGTGAACTCAAGAAGGCTGGCGCCACCATCGTTCCTTACGAAGCACAAGACCAGGTTTATCTGGACATCAAGTCCGGCCGTCTGGACGGCACCGTGGCTGACGTGGTCGAGGTGAGCGCAGGCTTCTTGAACAAGGCTGGCGGCGACGCTTACGAATTTGCGGGCCCGGTGCTCAACGATCCCAAGTACGTCAAATACTTCGGCACTGGCGCTGGTGTCGCTTTGCGCAAGGGCGAAGCAGGCCTGAAGAAAGAGCTGAACGACGCCATCAAGGCCATTCGCGCCAACGGCACCTACGCGACTGTCCAGGGCAAGTACTTCAAGTTCGACGTCTACGGCAAGTGATCGGGCGCTGAGCCTCGCTCAAAGCCAACACCGCGCCGGCCATCAGCACCTCTGATCGCCGGCGCGGTCGTTTCTAGGGCCGCTCTGTCCTTTTGATCGAACCTGTAGCCCCACAGCCCTTCCAGCCCTTCCAGCCCCGGAGCCCTTTCTTGAGCGATTACTTTCTGGCCATCCTCGAAGGCGCTGTGCTCACCGTGGGTGTGTCGCTGTGCGCCTTGGCGGTGTCCATCGCGCTGGGCTTGTTGGGGGCGGTCTCGCGTCTGTCAGCGGTGGTGCCGCTGCGCGCTGTGGCCACGCTCTACACCACGATCATTCGCGGCATTCCAGATTTGGTGCTGATGCTGCTGGTGTTCTACGGCGGCACCATCCTGGCCAATCAAGCGCTGGAAGCGCTGGGCAGCGATGCGACGGTGGACATCAACCCCTTCATGGCGGGCGTGCTCACCATCGGCTTCATTTACGGCGCCTACATGACGGAGGTATTTCGCGGCGCCATCCTGTCGATTCCCAAAGGTCAGGCCGAGGCCGCGCGGGCTTATGGCATGACCCGGCTGCAAACCTTCTTTCTCATCACCGTGCCGCAAATGGTGCGCTACGCCCTGCCGGGCTTCACCAACTGCTGGCTGGTGCTCATCAAGGCCACCGCGCTGGTTAGCCTGATCGGCCTGCAGGACATGACCTACATCGCCAAACAGGCCAGCGCGGCTGCGCGAGAGCCCTTCATCTTTTTCATGTTCACGGGCGCGCTTTATCTGGCCTACACCTGGGTGTCGCTGGTGCTGCTCAAGCGGCTGAATGCGCGCTACAGCCTGGGTGTGAAGCAGGGACGCCTATGAACTGGGCCGTTATCTTCGAGCCGAGCACGCTGGCGCTGTACGGCCAAGGCGTCGTCAACACGCTGTGGTTGCTCGTCACGTCGCTCGCGGGTGGCGCTGTCGTGGCGCTGCTGATGGCGCTGGCCCTGACTGGGCCTTGGGGCTGGCTGAGCCGCCTGGTGGGTGCCTACACCTTTGTGATTCGCGGCACACCGCTGCTGATTCAGGTCTACCTCATTTATTACGGGCTGGCGCAGTACGAATGGATTCAGCAGCGCTGGGACGAGGTATGGCCCTGGACTTACTTCAAAGAGCCCTTCTTCTGCGCTTGGCTCGCCTTCACGCTGAACACCGCCGCCTACACCGCAGAAATGCTGGCTGGTGCCATCCGCGAAACCGACAACGGTGAAATTGAATCCGCCCAAGCCTTTGGCATGAGCCGCGTGCAAGTGCTGGCGCATGTAGTGTTGCCCAGTGCCTTGCGTCGCACCCTGCCGGCCTACAGCAACGAAGTGGTGATGATGTTGCACAGCACCAGTTTGGCCAGCGCCGTGCCCGCCATCACCGACATCACAGCGGCTGCGCGCAGCATCTACGCTGACTTCTACCTGCCTTTCGAGGCCTACATTGCCGCTGCTTGTCTTTACCTGGTGGCCACTTTCTGCCTGATCGGGCTGTTTCGGCTGGCCGAGCGGCACTTCTTGGCGCACCTCGCGCCACGCAAGGCTTGAGGCGGGCTGGTTCAGCACCGTCCATCACCCCGCTCGACCATGCAGACCGTTCGCCACGACCTACCCAGCCCCAGCGTGGGCACCCAGCGCCACCTGATCAGCTTGCATTACGGACCTACGGATCGCGGCCGCAAGGCTTACCTGCAGGCCAGCCTGCATGCCGATGAATTGCCGGGCATGTTGGTAGCGCACCACCTGAGGGCGCTGTTGGACCAAGCCGAAGCAGCGGGCCAGCTGCAAGCCGAAGTGGTGTTGGTGCCGGTGGCCAACCCGATTGGGCTCAGCAACGCCGTCTTGCGCACACCCTTGGGCCGGTTTGAGCCCGCCAGCGGCGAAAACTTCAACCGCCATTACCCGGTGCTCACCGACGCTGTAGCGCAACGCGTCTGCGGTCAACTCACGCAAGACCCGGCGCACAACCGCAGCGTGGTTCGCGCGGCCATCGCCACTGAGCTGCGCAGCAAGGCGCCGACGACGGAAATCGAAGGCCTGCGCCAGACACTCATGCTGCTGGCGCACGACGCAGACGTGGTGCTGGACCTGCACTGCGACTTTCAGGCGGTGATGCACCTCTACACCGAAGCGCCCTATTGGCCCGTGGTCGAGCCGCTGGCGCGTTGCCTGGGCGCCCACGCGGCCTTGCTCAACCAGCAGTCGGGCGGCCACAGTTTTGACGAGGCCTTGGGCGGCCCGTGGTGGCAACTGGCAGAGCGCTTCCCACAGCACCCGATTCCTCTGGCCTGTGCCGACGTTACCGTGGAGTTGCGCGGCCAGGCCGACGTGGACCACGGCCTGGCCCAGGCCGACGCGCGTGCGCTCATGCTGTACCTGCAACACCAGGGGTTTGTGGCCGGGCCAGCGCCCGAGTTGCCGCCGCTGCTCAACCCCGCCACGCCGCTGGCCGGCTCGGAGCCTTTGAAAGCCCCCCACGCCGGTGTGTTGGCTTTTCACAAGCACCCCGGCGAGCACGTGGCCGCTGGCGATGTGGTGTGCGATGTCATCGACCCTTTGAGCAACACGCTCACGCCAGTACGCGCCTCGGTGTCGGGTGTGCTGTACGCCCGAACCCTGCATCGCTACGCACGCGCGGGCATGGATCTGGCCGACATTGCCGGCAGCCAGCCCTTGCGCACCGGATGGCTGCTGAGCGACTGAAACCTAGCCGGAGAACGCCTTGACCAAACTCGAAGTGCACGACCTGTTCAAAAGCTACGGCTCGCACGAGGTGCTCAAGGGCGTATCGCTCACAGCCCAGGCCGGTGATGTCATCAGCATCATTGGCTCGTCGGGCTCGGGCAAAAGCACCTTTCTGCGCTGCATCAACTTGCTGGAGCGGCCCAGCGCCGGGCGCATCGTCGTCACCGGCGAAGAAATGCGTCTGGTCAAAGCCAAAGACGGCATGCTCACCGCTGCTGACGAGCGCCAGCTGCAGGCCATGCGCACCAAGCTGGCCATGGTGTTTCAGCACTTCAATTTGTGGGCACATCTGACCGTGCTCGAGAACATCGTGGCTGTGCCGGTGCATGTGCTCAAAAAGCCCAAGGAGCAGGCGGTGGCCACGGCCCGCAAATACCTGGAGAAGGTGGGCCTCAAAGGCGTGGAAGACAAATACCCGGCGCACATGTCAGGCGGTCAGCAGCAGCGCGTGGCCATAGCCCGGGCGCTGTCGGTCGAACCCGAGGTGATGCTCTTCGACGAACCCACCTCAGCGCTCGACCCCGAGTTGGTGGGCGAAGTGCTTCGCGTCATGCGGTCTTTGGCCGACGAAGGCCGCACCATGGTGGTCGTGACCCACGAGATGGCCTTTGCCAAAGAAGTCTCGAACCACGTCGTGTTCTTGCACCAAGGCTGCATCGAAGAACAGGGCAACCCGCGCGAGGTGCTGACAACACCCAAGAGCACCAGGCTGCAGCAGTTCTTGTCGGGAAGTTTGAAGTAGCGGTTGCCTGCGTGCGGCAGCAGACTTAAGACAGGCTGCGTACCGCAGCCAGTCGCCGCAAGATTTGCTGGATGGCGTCGCTTTGCATCTCGCGGTAGAGCAAGGCTTCTTCGGCCTCTTTGCCCAGCACCGCGCTTTCGTTGAAGCTGATGTCGCGCTGCAGCAAGAGCTCGCTGTTGGGAATGAGCACGCGGCCTTGCGGGGTGCTTAGGCGAAAGGAAATGCGAAGTCGCAATTGAAACTCGCGCACCTGGCCTGATGCGTTGACGCCCACCACCACTTTTTCGCGCTGCTCGCTCAGGATGTCCAGCACCACATCGGCCCTGGGACGCTGCGCGGCCTCGTTGAACCACTGGACCTCGCCACCCGAGGTGATCTGGCGGCGCAGCTCAGTGCCCACAGGCGATGACTCGGCCACTGGGCTGTAGAGGGTGCGAAAAGCAAAGTTCTGCTGGCCGCGCAGGGCAAAGCCACATGCCGTCAGGCCGGACGCTGCTGCCAGCCCGAGGGCGATGCCCGCGCTGCGCCGAAGCATTTGCTGGAGTGCGGCGCGTCTTTGCATGTTCAAACCACCACGTTGACCAGCCGACCCGGCACCACCACCACCTTGCGAGCTGGCGCGCCTTGGGCGTGTTGAAGAAAAACTGCACTGGCCAGCGCCGCATGTTCGATGGCGGCCTTGTCCGCACCCGCTGCAACGGTGATGCTGCCGCGCAGCTTGCCGTTGATTTGCAGCACCAACTCGATCTCGTCTTGCTGCAAGGCGGCTTCGTCCACCTGTGGCCAAGGTGCATCGAGCAAGTCGCCCACGGCCTGGGCATAGCCCAACTCTGCCCACATGTTGTGCGCAACGTGCGGGCACACCGGGTAGATCACCCGCAGCAGCACCGACAAGCCCTCGCACACCACAGCAGCGTCGCCTTCCTCATGCCCACTGACGAGGCCCGGCTTGAACGCTTCCAACGCGTTGAGCAGCTTCATGCAGCCCGACACCACGGTGTTGTATTGCATGCGCTCGTAGTCGTAGCTGACTTGGCGCAAAACCAGATGAACTTCACGACGCAGGGCCTTGGCATCAACACCCAGCACAACGCCACTCAGGTCGGTTGCGGTGGCACGCTGAACACGCACTTGCTGTTGTGCGCCATAAGTCCACAAGCGGCGCAAAAAGCGGAAACTGCCTTCCACGGCTGAGTCGTTCCACTCGAGCGTGGCCTCGGGCGGCGCGGTGAACATGGTGTAGAGCCGGGCCGTGTCTGCACCGTACTTTTCGATCAATTGCTGCGGGTCCACGCCGTTGTTCTTGGACTTGGACATGGTGCCCACGCCCTCGTAGTCGATGGGCGTGCCGACAGGCAGGCGACCATCGCCGCTATCGGCTTCATTCTTGAGCTGGGCCCCGATGACTTTGCCAGCGTCGTCCAGCACGTGTTCCACATCGTGCGGCCAGAAGTAGTCCTTGCCGCCCTTGGACGTGCGCCGCGAATAAATGTAGTTGAGCACCATGCCCTGCGTGAGCAGCTTGGTGAATGGCTCGTCCACAGACACCAGGCCCAGGTCGCGCATGACCTTGGTCCAAAAGCGCGCGTACAACAGATGCAGGATGGCGTGCTCAATGCCACCGATGTACTGGTCCATGCCGCTGCCACCGGGCTGGCCTGGCGCTGCGCCGGGTGAGCGCATCCAGTAAGCCGTGCCGTCGCCCACCATGGCCTGCGTGTTGTGCGGGTCGCAATAGCGCATGAAGTACCAGGACGAATCGACAAAGGTGTCCATGGTGTCGGTTTCGCGCCGCGCGGCTTGTCCGCAAATCGGGCAGGTGACGCCGGCATGGAACCCTTCGTGATGCACCAATGGGTTGCCTGAGCCGTCTGGGATGCAGTCTGGCGGCAACACCACGGGCAGATCGGCCTCAGGCACGGGCACCGCGCCGTGCTCAGGGCAATGGATGATGGGAATGGGCGTGCCCCAATAGCGCTGACGGCTCACGCCCCAGTCGCGCAGGCGCCAAGTGACTTTCTTCTCGCCCAGGCCCTTGGCCGAGAGCAGCGCGGCGACTTGGTTCACGGCTTCTTGGAAGTGCAGACCATCCAACACGCCAGAGTTCACGCAGACCAAAGCGCCAGACTTGTCGGCATATCCGTCGTGCCAAACCGTTGGATCGAACGTCCAGCCGTTGGTAGCCAGGGGAGCGTTGGGTTTGCGGGAGGCAGTGGTCGAGGTGGAGGAGTCGGAGGAGTCGGAGGCGGCGGCCGGCGGCGTCAGGGTATGGCCCGTGCCGCCGGCCGCCGCACCCGCTGACTCCGACTTCGTGGTCAATAAATTCCCTGGCCCCCCAACGACCTGCCGAATCTCAATGCCGTACTTCAGCGCGAAAGCAAAGTCGCGCTCGTCATGCGCTGGCACGCCCATGACTGCACCGTCGCCGTAGCCCATGAGCACGTAGTTACCGACCCAGACCGAGATGTCTTCGCCAGTTAATGGGTGCTGCACATGCAAGCCGGTGGACATGCCTTTTTTGTCTTGCGTGGCCAGCTCGGCCTCGGTCGTACCACCGGCTTTGCACTCTTGCAGGAATGCGGCCAATGCGGGGTTCGTAGCGGCCGCATGGAGCGCCAGCGGGTGCTCGGGCGCCACGGCGCAGAAGGTCACGCCCATGATGGTGTCGGCGCGCGTGGTGAACACATACAGCTTGCCTTCGCCAAGCAAAGCACCCGAGGCGTCGGTGATGCTGTGCGGAAAAGCAAAGCGCACGCCTTCGCTGCGGCCGATCCAGTTCTCTTGCATCAGGCGAACCTTGTCGGGCCAACCGTTCAGCGTGGCATGGGGGTTGCCGAGTTGCACGTGGTCCAGCAACTCTTGCGCGTAGTCCGTGATCTTCAGGTAGTAGCCCGGGATCTCGCGCTTTTCCACCACCGCGCCGGTTCGCCAGCCTTTGCCGTCAATCACTTGCTCATTGGCCAACACGGTCTGGTCCACCGGGTCCCAGTTGACGACCTGCGTCTTGCGGTAGGCGATGCCCTTTTCCAGCATCTTCAAAAACAGCCACTGGTTCCACTTGTAATAAGAGGGGTCGCACGTGGCGACCTCGCGGCTCCAGTCGATGGCCAGGCCCATGGCCTGCATCTGCCGCTTCATGTAGGCGATGTTGTCGTAGGTCCACTGGGCGGGCGGCACACCGTTCTTGAGTGCAGCGTTCTCGGCGGGCAAACCAAACGCGTCCCAGCCCATGGGCATGAGCACGTTGTGACCGTTCATGCGCAGGTGCCGCGTGAGCATGTCGTTGATGGTGTAGTTGCGCACATGGCCCATGTGCAGCTTGCCGCTGGGGTAGGGCAGCATGGAGCAGGCGTAGAACTTCTGCTTGGTCGAGTCTTCGGTGACGCGGTAGGCCTCGTGGCCGTTCCAGAGGGGCTTTGCCCAGTGGGCGCGGGCAGCTTGTTCGACGTCTGCTGGCAGGTACTTGTCTTGCATGGGGAAGAGGGGCGGAATCAACGAGGTGCGGGCTTACTGGTGTCGGCATCGGTCGGCTGCGCCACAAAACCGATGCGCTGCAGACCTGCCTGCTGCGCCAGCGCGATCAGTTCCACCACCCGGCCGTAGGGCACGGCGGCGTCAGCGCGCAGTTGCAATTCTGCGTCTGGCGATTGACGCGCTGCATCCGACAGGCGCTGCCTCAGTGCCACAGCGGTCACGGGCTGGTCGTTGAGGTACATCTGGCCTTGCGCGTCCAGCGTCACCGCGATGGGAGGCGTTGGCGGCGCAGGCACGGCTTGTGCAGAGCCGGCTTGGGGGAGTTGCAATGGAATGGTGCTGCTGAGCAATGGCGCGGCCAAGATGAAGATGACCAACAAAACCAACATGACGTCGATCAGCGGCGTCATGTTGATTTCGCTCATGGGTTGAGCGCCTGGGTTGCGGTCGAAGCGGGCGAAGGCCATGTTGCCGAAGGCGGTGGTGGCTGGTTACTCAGTGTTGCGGGGGCGCGGGCGTTGCCACGCTCGCATCTGCAACAGATCCTTCGGCGCTCTGCTGGACCAGCAGTTCGCGCAGGTCGTGGGCCAAACCTTCGAGCTCGGCCTCAACTCGCGCTGTGGTTCTTCCGAACACGTTGTAAGCCAGAACCGCCGGAATGGCCACCACCAGACCAGCGGCCGTCATGATGAGTGCTTCGCCGACGGGTCCGGAAATGCGCTCCACAGTCACCTGGCCTTCGCTGGCCATACCAACCAGCGCGTTGTAGATGCCCCAAACGGTTCCCAGCAGACCAACAAAGGGGGCCGTTGCACCCACCGAAGCCAAAACCACTTGTCCCGCCTGCAGGTGCGACAACACGCCATGCAAAGCTTGGCGCAAATGTCGGGTGAGGCGCTGGCTTCCATCGCCTTGCGTAGACAGTGGACGCACCGAAGCTGCTGTGGGTGCCATGGCCTGCTCGGCTGCCATCAGCAGCGGCAAGACCACCTGCTCGCGGTCTACCGACAGCAAGGCCTGCCTGGCCTCGGCCAACGTGGGGGCCTGCCACAGAGCGGCCAAGGACAAACCCATGTCCTGGCCCACGCGGCGTAACAGCCAAGCCTTCCAGAAAATCAAAACCCACGTGGTCACAGACATGACCAGCAAAACCACGGCTACGCCGATGTTCAGCGCATCGCCCTCGCTCCACAACCACTGCAAAGGATTCACGACTTCAGCCCCAAGACATCGTCCATATCAAACAAGCCTCGAGTGTGCCAAGCCAGAAACCGTGCAGCTCTCAAGCTGCCCTGCGCATACGACTGGCGGCTGGAGGACTTGTGACTGATCTCGATGCGCTCGCCAGTGCCCGCAAACAGCACCGTGTGGTCACCCACGATGTCGCCGCCGCGGATGGTGGCAAAGCCGATGCTGGAGGGGTCGCGCTCCCCCGTGAGGCCTTCGCGGGCAAACACGGCGCAATCTTTGAGCGAGCGCCCCTGCGCTTGCGCAATGACTTCGCCCATTTGCAAGGCGGTGCCTGATGGCGCATCGACCTTGTGGCGGTGGTGCGCTTCGATGATTTCAATGTCGTAGCCGGCAGGCAAAGCGCGCGCTGCCATCGCCAGCAGCTTGAGCGTGACGTTGACACCCACGCTCATGTTGGGTGCCAACACGACGGCGATGTCTTGCGCGGCTCGCTCAATCTGGGTCTTTTGCTCATCGCTGAAGCCCGTGGTGCCGATGACCGCGTGAACGCCCAAGCGACGGCAAATTTCCAAGTGCGCCAATGTCCCGGTTGGACGCGTGAAATCGATCAGAACCTTCGCACCGTTGAGGCCCTGCACCAAGTCACTGGTCACCCGCACGCCGCTGGCACCGCCCGCAAAAGCCATGGCATCTTGACCCAGGAGAGGGCTGGCGTCTTGCTCCAAGGCACCTGCTAAGCGACAGTCGCCCGACTGAGCAATGGCCTGCAACAGCATCTGCCCCATGCGACCGCCGGCTCCGGCGATGGTGATGGGCAAGGCCTGCTGGCCCGCCGCCGCCAAGGCGGAGGCGCTCATCAGCGGGCGCCCGGTTCCAGTGGTGGATAGGCAGTGACCAGGGCAGCGTTGCCGGTGGCTGGCGCCGCAGCCGCAGGCGCTGCACCAGCGGGCGTGGCACCTGCCGGTTTGGGGGAGGCAGCACGGGCCAGCTCTTCGGGCGTCGCCTCCAAACGCGGCGGCTTGCTGGCTGCCTTGCGTGAGCCGTCCAGTGAAGCGACGAACTCGGCCTCGGTAGGCATCTCATCGCCCTCAAAACGCTCCAAGGCGTCGTCCTTGAAAAACACACTCAAGCGACGCTGTTGCAAATCGGAGCCTTGACGCTTCAGAGAAAACACATAGTCCCAGCGGTTGCCGTGGAACACGCTGTTAAGCAAAGGCGTTCCCAAAATCTCGCGCACCTGCAGGCGGCTCATGCCAGGTTGCAAGGCACCCACCTGCTCACGAGACACAAAGTTACCTTGGACGATTTCGATGCGGTAGGGCTGGACGATGCCCGCCATGCGACCTGTGATGTTGTCCACCGTGCTGCAGCCCGCCAGCAACAACAGGCAGGCAAGCGCTGCGAAGGCGGTGGACATGGGCCTGGATCGGGTGGTGTTGGCCATGGTGGGCATGTCTGAAAACGCTAACGATATGATCAAACTATTGTACGGGCCGCCCCTGACGTTGCTGGGGGCACTCACTGCCCACTCTGGGGCCTCAGCCGCATCCACGCCGACCCACCTCATGCCGCGCATCGACGAACTCAAGAGCACCGGCCTGAAGGCCACCCTGCCCCGCCTGAAGATTTTGGAGATATTCCAAACGGGAACGCAGCGGCACATGACCGCTGAAGACGTGTTCCGGGTGCTTTTGCTGGAACGCTCTGACGTGGGTCTGGCCACGGTTTATCGGGTGTTGACGCAGTTCGAGCAGGCTGGAATTTTGAACCGCAGCAACTTCGAGAGCGGCAAAGCGGTTTACGAACTCAACGAGGGGCAGCACCACGACCACTTGGTTTGCCTCGACTGCGGTCGCGTCGAAGAGTTCTATGACGCGGACATCGAGCACCGGCAGAACCAAGTGGCACAGAGCCGGGGCTTCACCATCGCAGACCACGCCCTGAGCTTGTACGCCAACTGCACCAAGACCGACTGCCCGCATCGGGCAACGGCGGGCAACCGCTCAGCTTAAGAGCCTGACGACACTAATCGCCACCTGGGTCGCCACCTTGGTTCATCAGGCGGCGCTGACGCTCGGTGAATTCTTTGTAGGTGTCGATGCCGCGCAGTTGAAGAATGGTGTTGCGAACCGCAGCCTCGACCAGCACCGCGATGTTGCGGCCAGCCACCACCTGGATGACCACCTTGCGAATGGGTACATCCAGTACATCTTGCGTGAGCGGCTCGTGGGGCAGGCGGTCGTAGTCACGCTCCAGCGTCTCGCGCCGCACGAGGTGCACGATCAGCTTGAGCCGCATGCGCCTGCGCACCGCCGTTTCACCAAAGATGCCGCGGATGTCCAACAGCCCAATGCCACGTACTTCCAGCAGGTTTTGCAGCAACTCTGGGCAGCGCCCTTCAACCGTGGTTTGGTTGATACGGAAAAAGTCGACCGCGTCGTCTGCCACCAAACCGTTGCCGCGCGAGATCAACTCCAGCCCCAGCTCACTTTTACCCAGGCCCGACTCGCCGGTGATGAGCACGCCCAAGCCCAAAATGTCCATGAACACGCCATGCATCAAGGCCCGGTCGGCAAAGTGCTTGGACAGATAGGCGCGCAGCACGTCGATGACGAAAGCCGACGACTCCGGCGTGGCAAACATAGGAATCTGTGCGCGCTCGCACATGGACAGCAAAGCGTCGGGTGCGGTCTGCCCGTCAGCCAGCACCAACATGGGTGGCTCCAGGGTGACGATGCGGGAGATGCGTCTGGCGCAGTCTTCTGGCGTGGCGTTGGTGAGGTAGGCGATTTCGCGCGCACCCAGAATTTGCAGCCGGTAAGGGTGGATGTAATTGAGGTAGCCCACCAAGTCAGCACCAGACCTGGCGGCGCGCACCGCGACTTCATCAAATCGGCGCTCAGAGGCTCCCAGGCCTGCAATCCATTCCCAATCGAGCTTGGCGCGGAACTCCTCGAAGAGAACGTCCGCGCTGACCACCGTGGGTTTCATGCGCGATCAGCGCCTCAGACGGGTTGTGCCGACTGCCAAGTGGCGATGAGCTGGTGCAACTCGGCAGCGTCGCTGGCCGACTTGATTTTCTCGCGCAGCGCAACATCGCTCAACAACTCGGCAATTTCAGACAAGATTTCCAAGTGTTTTTGGGTTGCCGCTTCGGGCACCAGCAGGAATATCAGTAAGCCAACCGGCTTTTCGTCCGGGGCATCAAAGCCAATGGCCTCGCCCAGTTGCAGCACCGCGGCCATGGGTGCCTTCAGGCCCTTGATTCGTCCGTGGGGAATGGCCACGCCGTGACCCAGCCCTGTAGAACCCAAGCGCTCTCTGGCGAACAAGCTGTCCGTGATGAGCGCACGGCTGAGACCATGCAAGTTCTCGAACAGCAGGCCAGCCTCTTCAAACGCCCGCTTTTTGCTGGTGGCATCTACCTGCACGAGCACCTGCGTGACGGGCAGGATAGAGGACAGTCGGTTCATAAGGGGGCCGATTATGCACGTCGGTTTTGTGCAAGCAAGCCGCTCGTGGAGGTCTTTGCGCAAGCCCGCGCACCCATCAAAAAAGCCGACCCTGGGTCGGCTTTTTTGTAGAGCATCAGTTGGGCATCACATCAAGCGCTTGGTTGCCACGTGGTGGTGATCCTGAATGCGGTCCTTGTGTCGCACCACCTGGCGGTCCAGTTTGTCCACCAAGTCGTCTACCGCGGCATAGAGGTCTTCGTGGGCGCTTTCGGCGAAGAGATCGCTGCCCTTGACGTGGATGTTGCACTCGGCGCGCTGTCGTCGCTGCTTTTCCTTTTGCTTCTCAACGGTCAGCAACACCTTGACGTCTACCAGCTGGTCGAAATGGCGGGTGATGCGATCCAGCTTGGTCGTCACGTAGCTGCGCAGTGCAGGCGTGACCTCGAGGTGGTGTCCACTGATCGTCAGGTTCATAAGGGGCCTCCAGGTGGGTAGGAAATGGGCGCTATTCAACACGGCGCCGGGGCCAGTCGGATCGACCGACCTCCGACTCACTATGCTCCCAACAGCCTTCAGAGGCAACCACTGCTTGCGGTGCACTGCAGCAAAAAAAGCCCGTCCTTGCGTGAGGCCACTGCCTGGCGCTTCAGGCCGCTGCAGGCGTGTTGCTGTGAACCACCAGCCGGGCAGCCAGAGCGATGGAACACAGGCTGGCTGCTGCGCCCACCAAAGCAGCCACCCAGTAGTTTTGAATCATGCCTTGGGGATCCCTGGAAATGATGCTTGCGCCGACCAGGGCTGCAAGGCCCATGGCGGCTGATTGCACAGAGGAATTCAGCGTCATGAAGGTGCCGCGCAGTTCAGGGCGTGCGGCGGCTGTCAACAGCGCCATACCGGGAATCATGCGCCCACTCATGGCCACGAAGAACAGCGTGGACACCATGAACGCCAGCCACCAAGGTGCGCCTTGCAGCAGGGTCAGGCCCATGAGCGGTATGAGCACCAGCCAGGCCATGGCCTTGAACACGCGCACCTTGCCTGCGCGGTCTGTGATGCGGCCAATCCATCGGGCCGCCAACAAGGTGCCGACGCCGCCGCACAGATAGAGATAGGGAATCTGGTCGGCACGCAGGCCGACATTGCTTTGCATGAACAGCGTGATGTAGGGAATGACCGGAAAGCCAGTGCCCATCAGCAAAGCAGAAAAGCCAAAAGCGCGCAGATGGTTCGGGTCGCGCAGCACGGCGCGCAGCGAACCAAAGACTTCCAAGCTGGCGCTTGAGCGTTGGCCTCGCAGGTGGGAGTCCAGCACGGGCATGGTGGCCGCAGCGGCCACGGCCAGCAGCACGCACAGCGCGGCGATGCCGAAAAAAGGCGCGTGCCAGTTGAGGTGCGTGGCCAGCAACAGGCCCAGAGGTACGCCAGCCACCGTAGATACAGAGAAAGAAGTCATGACGATAGACATGGCACGCCCTCTGCGCTCAAAAGGAACGGTGTCAGCCACGATGGTGTGCGACAAGGCTGACAACACGCCGCCAAACACACCGGCCAGAATCCGCGCCATCATCAAAGCGCCGTAGCTGGGCGCCAGGCCGCAAGCCAACGTGGCCAGACCAAACAGGACGTAGAGCACCAACAGCAAGCGCTTGCGACCGAAGCGGTCGATGTAGGTGGCTGCCACCAAGCCTGAAAGACCCGCTGCCAAGGTGTAGGCCGACACCAAGGCACCAAACTGCGCATCGCTGATGCCGAACAACTGGGTCAGCTGCGGCCCCAGCGGCATCATGATCATGAAATCCAGGATGTGTGTGAACTGGATGCCCGCCAGTGTGATCAGCAACCAGAGTTCGCGACGCGGACTGAGTGTGGCTGGTGTTGTCTGAGGGGTCGTCGGGGTCATGGGTGCAAGGCATCATACGGAGCGGGTGGTTTCGGCCGGACCCCGTCCAATCATGGGAGTGAGCCATGCTCAACATCTTTTCGCTGGCCAACGGTCGGCTGGTGCAAGAAGAAATCGATTCGCTGGAAGAGCTGGCCCGTTTTCAACCCATCTGGGTTGACCTAGAGTCGCCCACGCCTGAAGAAAAGCGCTGGGTGATGCAGCACTACGCGCTGTCCATCCCCGATGACGCGATGGACGAAGACATTGAAGAGTCGGCGCGTTTTTACGAAGAAGACAACGGCGATCTGCACATCCGCTCGGACTTCTTGGTGGCCGATGCCGAAGAGCCGCGCACGGTGCGTGTGGCTTTCATCTTGCACCAGCACAAGATCGACGCCGGCGGGCCCGGCCTGCTGTTTTCCATCCACGACGAAGACGTGCCGGTGTTTCGGCTGCTGCGTTTGCGTGCTCGGCGCGCACCGGGCTTGATTGAAAACGCCAAGGAAGTGCTGCTGAAATTGTTCGATGCGGATGCCGAGTATTCAGCGGACACCCTCGAGGAAATCTACGACGCGCTGGAGTTGGTCAGTGCCAAGGTGCTGGCCGGTGCCGTCACCGACGCTCTGGCCAGCGAAGTACTGGGGGCGATTGCCCGCCACGAAGACATGAATGGCCGCATCCGCCGAAACATGATGGACACGCGCCGCGCGGTGAGCTTCATGATGCGCAGCCGCATGTTGAACGCCGATCAGTTCGAAGAAGCTCGGCAAATTCTGCGCGACATCGACTCACTGGACTCGCACACCGCGTTTCTGTTCGACAAGATCAACTTCTTGATGGACGCCACGGTGGGTTTCATCAACATCAATCAGAACAAGATCATCAAAATCTTCTCGGTGGCCAGCGTCGCGCTGCTGCCGCCCACGCTGATAGCCAGCCTCTACGGCATGAACTTCCAGCACATGCCGGAGCTGGCCCAAACCTGGGGCTACCCCTACGCCTTGGCACTCATGGCCGCCAGCGCGGTGGTGCCCATGTGGTACTTCAGAAAACGGGGCTGGCTGGCTTGAGTGAGCCGTCAGCGCTGAGCAGGCCAACGCGCCATGAACGCACCCAAGATGGCTGCCGAGTAAGGGCTGGCAACGGTGTTGATGAAGCGCTGGAAGTCGACACTGGCAGCTTCGTCAGCGCGGTCTGAGATGGTGCGCACCGCGGCGAAAGGAATGCCGAAGTCGTGACAGACCTGTGCGATGGCGGCGCCTTCCATTTCAACAGCGAGTGCGTCGGGTGTGTGGTCCCGCAGGGTTCGTGCGTGGGCGCTGCTGGACACAAAGCGGTCACCGCTGATGACCAAGCCTTCATGCAGCCGGGCCTGCGGCAGCCCTTGGCGCACCGCGGCGCACAAGGCATCGCTCAACGCCGGATCGGTTTGAAAGCGTGACTTTCCTGTCAACGGCACTTCGTGCTGCGGGAACAAAGGCGAAGCGTCCATGTCGTGCTGCAAAAACTCACGGGCCACGACCACATCGCCCACTTGCACGCCCTGCCGCAAGCCCCCGGCCACGCCGGTGAAAACGATGGCGCGGGCCTGAAAGTGTGTGACCAACGCTGTGGCGGTGCTGGCGGCCGCCACTTTGCCTATGCGTGAGAGCACGGTCACCACCGGCTGCCCGGCCCACAAGCCCAGAAAATGCTCACGGCCACCCACCACCGCCCGGCCCCGCTGCTGCAGGGACGCCAAAGTCAGAACGGCTGAGAGCTCCTCTTGCAGCGCGGCGACGATGGCAATGCTCATGCCGCCGTCACTTCTTGTCGCGCAACTCCCGGCGCAGAATTTTGCCGACTGGTGTTTTGGGCAAGTCGGTGCGGAACTCGATCACCTTGGGCTGCTTGTAGCCGGTCAGGTTGGCTTTGCAGTACTCGCGCACTTGCGCTTCGGTCAGGGCCGGGTTCTTCTTGACGATGACCAGCTTCACAGCCTCGCCGGTTTTGTCATCGGCCACGCCCACCACGGCGCACTCCATCACGCCGTCGAGCTGGGCCACCACGTCTTCCACTTCGTTCGGGTAGACGTTGAAGCCGCTCACCAAGACCATGTCTTTTTTGCGATCGATGATCTTGAAGAAACCACGCTCATCGACGATGCCGATATCGCCCGACTTGAAGTAGCCGTCAGCCGTCATGACCTTGGCGGTCTCATCAGGCCGCTGCCAATAACCAGCCATCACCTGTGGCCCTTTGATGGCGATCTCACCCGGCTGACCCTGCGCCGTGACTTCCACACCCTCATCGTCCAGCAGCTTCATGTACGTGCTGGGGATGGGCAGACCGATGGTGCCCGTGAATTCGGTGCCGGTGGTGGGGTTGCAACTGGCTGAAGGGCTGGTCTCCGATAGGCCGTAGCCTTCGCAAATGGGGCAACCGGTCTTCTCCAGCCACAGTTTGGCCACGGCACCTTGCACCGCCATGCCGCCGCCCAGCGACACCTTGAGGTTGCTCCAATTCACCGTGTTGAAGTCGGGGTGGTTGGCCAAGCCATTGAACAGCGTGTTGACTGCTGGAAAGCTGTGAAAGGTGTGCTTGGACAGCTCTTTCAACACTGCGGGCAAATCGCGCGGATTGGGAATGAGGATGTTTTTGCCGCCCGTGCGCAGCGACAGCATCATGTTCACTGTGAAGGCGAAGATGTGATAGAGCGGCAGGGCGCATACCGTGGTGGGTTGCTCGTCAGACGGGATCTTGGCCATTTGCGGCGCATTCCAAGCCTCGGACTGCAACACATTGGCCACCACGTTGCGGTGCAACAGCACCGCGCCTTTGGACACGCCCGTGGTGCCGCCGGTGTACTGCAACACGGCCACATCGTCGGGCTTGATGTCGGGCCGCGCCAGCGTTGCGCGCGTGCCAATGGCGACAGCTTCGTTGAAGCGCACAGCGCCGGGCAGATGGAAGGCCGGCACCATCTTCTTGACGTTGCGAACCACGTAATTCACCAAGGCGCCCTTGAGCAAGCCCAGACGGTCGCCCATGGCGCAGAGCACCACATGCTTGACTGGGGTGGCCGCGATGCATTGCTCCAGCGTGGCGGCGAAGTTCTCGATGATGACGATGGCCTTGGAGCCAGAGTCTTTGAGCTGGTGCTCCAGCTCGCGCGGCGTGTAGAGCGGGTTCACGTTCACGACCACAAAGCCCGCGCGCAGGATGGCTGCCACGGCCATGGGGTACTGCGGCACGTTGGGCATCATGATGGCCACTCGGTCGCCCCGGACCAGACCCAGTCCCTGTAAATAAGCCGCAAAGGCTTGGCTGATGCTGTCGGTCTCACCGAAGGTGACGTCCTTGCCCAGAAAACTGTAGGCCACTCGGTCGCTGTACTGGCGGAAGCTTTGCTCCATCAGGGCCACCAACGAGCTGTATTGGCTCGGATCAATGTCAGCAGGCACCCCGGGTGGGTAGGCCTTGAGCCACGGGCGATCGGTCATTGTTGTCTCCAGCTTGCTTGGGCGATGTAGCCAACTCACGCTGGGGATTGTCCCGGCCCGCAACAGGGCAATTTCCCTGTGTTTTCCCTTAGGGCTCGCTGCTGGCCGCGGCGGCCAGCGCCTTCACTCGATGGCTTTGACCATGTCCTCGACCACCTTCTTGGCGTCGCCGAACACCATCATGGTCTTGTCCATGTAAAAAAGTTCGTTGTCCAACCCAGCGTAGCCCGCAGCCATGGAGCGCTTGTTGACGATCACGGTCTTGGCTTTGTAGGCCTCCAGAATCGGCATGCCGTAGATGGGGCTGCCCTTGGTCAGCGCCGCCGGGTTCACGACGTCGTTGGCACCCAAGATGATGGCGACATCCGCCTGGCCGAATTCGCCGTTGATGTCTTCCATTTCGAAGACTTGGTCATATGGCACTTCGGCTTCGGCCAACAGCACGTTCATGTGGCCCGGCATGCGCCCAGCCACGGGGTGAATGGCGTATTTCACGTTCACGCCTTTTTCTGTGAGCTTGGCGGCCAGTTCCTTCACGGCGTGCTGAGCGCGCGCCACGGCCAAGCCGTAGCCGGGCACGATCACCACCGTCTCTGCGTTGCCCAGCACGAATGCGGCGTCTTCGGCGCTACCGCTTTTCACGCTGCGCTGCTCGGTGCTGCCAGCCGCTGCTGCCGTGGCCTCTCCGCCAAAGCCACCCAAGATGACGTTGAAGAAGGAGCGGTTCATGGCCTTGCACATGATGTAGCTCAGGATCGCGCCCGAGCTGCCCACCAATGAGCCCGCGATGATCAACATGCTGTTGTTCAAGCTGAAACCAATGCCAGCTGCCGCCCAACCGGAGTAGCTGTTGAGCATGGACACCACCACCGGCATGTCGGCACCGCCAATGGGAATGATGATGAGGACGCCCAAAACAAACGCGATGGCCAGCAGCAACACCACGTCGATCTTGGCCTCGCTGATGGTGTAGCCCACGATGAAGAACAGCAGCGCCAGACCGAGCCCCAAGTTCAACAGGTGCTGGCCCTTGAACTGAACCGGCGCGCCTTGGAACAAGCGAAATTTGTACTTACCGCTCAGCTTGCCAAAAGCAATGACGCTGCCGCTGAAGGTGATGGCACCAATGGCCGCACCCAAAGCCAATTCCAGCCGGTTGCCATAGGGGATGGGGCCGCCCACTGGCGCGATGCCAAAAGCCCAAGGCTCCACCACCACGGCGATGGCGATGAAGACCGCCGCCAAGCCGATCATGCTGTGCATGAAGGCCACCAGCTCGGGCATTTTGGTCATCTCCACGCGCTGCGCCATCAAGGTGCCTGCGCTACCGCCCACGAGCAGGCCCAGCAAGACCCAGCCCAGCCCAATGGGCGTGCCCGCCAGTTCCAAGATGAGCAGGCCGGTGGTCACCACCGCAATGCCCATGCCGACCATGCCGAACAAGTTACCGCGGATAGAGCTGGTCGGGTGGCTCAGGCCTTTGAGCGCCTGGATGAAGCAGACGCTGGCCACGAGGTACATCAAAGTCACCAAATTAAGGCTCATGCCTTGTCTCCCGCTGCTGGTGCTTTGCGCTCTTTCTTCTTGAACATTTCCAGCATGCGCCGCGTGACGAGGAAGCCGCCGAAAACGTTGACCGCGCACAGCGCCACGGCCAGCACACCCATGGTCTTGCCCAAGGTGGTTTCGGTGAGCGCTGCGGCCAACATGGCACCCACGATGACGATGGCGCTGACCGCATTGGTCACGGCCATCAGCGGCGTGTGAAGCGCAGGCGTCACGGTCCACACGACGTGGTAGCCGACGTAGATGGCCAGCACAAAGATGATGAGGTTGGTGATGGTGGGAGAAACGATGTCCATGGCTTACTTTCTTTTGACGTCGCCGCCTTGGGTCATGAGGCAGGCCATGACGATGTCGTCATCGGCGGGCACTTGCAAAGCGCCGTCTTTGCTGATGACCAGTTTCAGGAAATCGAGCACGTTGCGTGCATACAAGCTGCTGGCGTCTGCCGCTACCAATGCAGGGATGTTGGTTTCGCCCACCAAAGTCACGCCGTGGCGCACCACCGTTTGTCCGGCCTCGGTCAGCGGGCAGTTGCCGCCGGCCTCGCCATGTGGGCCTACCGGGCCTTTGCCAGCAGCCATGTCCACGATGACGCTGCCGGGTTTCATGGCGCGCACCATGTCTTCCGTCACCAACACAGGGGCTGGACGCCCCGGAATCAGCGCGGTGCTGATGACGATGTCAGCCGCCGCAACCTTTTTGGCTACTTCCACCTTCTGCCGGTCCAGCCAACTTGGCGGCATGGGCCGTGCATAACCGCCGACGCCTTCAGCGGCTTCTTTTTCTTCCGCCGTCTCGTAGGGCACGTCGATGAACTTGGCACCCAGCGACTCGACCTGTTCTTTCACGCTGGGACGCACGTCGGTGGCTTCGATGACTGCACCCAGCCGCTTGGCGGTGGCAATGGCCTGCAGGCCCGCAACGCCCACGCCCAGCACCACCACGCGCGCTGCTTTGATGGTGCCTGCTGCGGTCATCAACATGGGGAATAGGCGCTGGTAGCGGTCGGCGGCCAGCATGACCGCCTTGTAGCCTGCGATGTTGGCTTGGCTGGACAGCACGTCCATGCTCTGGGCCCGGGTGGTGCGGGGTGCGGCCTCCAGCGCAAAGCTGGTCAGGCCAGCTTGCGCCAAGCGCGCCAGGCCTTCGGCGTCGAAAGGGTTGAGCATGCCAACCAAGGCCCCGCCCGAACGCATCAAACCCAGTTCGTTGGCGAATGGGCTGCGCACCTTCAATACCAAGTCTGCGCCGAAGGCGGCAGCCGCGTCGGTGATTTCGGCGCCGGCAGCGGCAAAGGCCTCGTCGGTGGCGCTGGCAGCCAAGCCAGCGCCCGACTGAACCCGCACGACATGGCCCTGGGCTTTCAGCTTCTTGACGGTCTCCGGCGTGGCGGCGACACGGGTTTCACCCACCGTCGTTTCGGTGGGCACACCAATCAGCATGGGCTGTCTCCTGAGGGGTTCTGAGAATGGGCGCGTAGCTTAACTGAGAATGCGGCGCTGTCTGGGGCCACTCTTCGAGCGCATCCTGCCCATCCAACCCATGTCCGACTTTGCTTTCACTTGGCCTGCATGGGCCACTTTCACCTCCTGGCCCGCATGGGCCACTTTGACCTCCTGGCCCGCATGGGCCAGCGCCACCACCCTGGTCGACTTGGTCATCGCCGTCTCACTCGCTGAAGTGCTGTTGCTGTGGGCCTGGCACAAGCACACCGGGCGCGGCGTGCCCTTGGGCGAGGTGTGGCCCAACCTCTTATCGGGCCTGCTGCTGATGCTGGCGCTGCGCAGCGTGCTGGCAGGCTGGAGCCCGGCAGTGCTGGCCTTATGCCTGCTGGCCTCGGGCATGGCCCATGCATGGGACTTGTGGCGCCGCTGGAAGCGTTGATCCTTGGCCGCGCGTTGCCGACTGACAGCTCAAGACGTCCAGTTCAAATGACATACTCTGCAGTGACCATTCACACCCGGCGCCCGCAAGCGGCGCATCGATAACCGCAAGGCAGGCATGGCACAGGCGTTTCCTTTTTCCGCCATCGTTGGACAAGACGAGATGAAACAGGCCATATTGATGGCCGCCACCGAACCCGCTCTGGGCGGCGTGCTGGTTTTTGGGGACCGCGGCACCGGCAAATCGACCGCCGTGCGCTCATTAGCCGCCTTGTTGCCGCCCATGAAAGTGGTGCTGGGCTGCCGCTACCACTGCGACCCGGCCTCCAAAGCCCAAGCCTGCGAAGACTGCCCCACGCTCAAGTCGGGCAAAGTGCGCACGCAAGAGATCCCCGTGCCCGTGGTCGACCTGCCCTTGGGTGCTACCGAAGACCGGGTGGTTGGCGCCCTGGATCTGGAGCGCGCCCTGTCAGCAGGCGTCAAGGCTTTCGAGCCCGGCCTGCTGGCGCGGGCCAACCGGGGCTTTCTTTATATAGATGAGGTGAACTTGCTCGAAGACCACTTGGTCGATCTGCTGATCGACGTGGCCGCCTCGGGCGAAAACGTGGTCGAACGCGAAGGCCTGTCGGTGCGGCACCCTGCGCGCTTCGTGCTGGTCGGCAGTGGCAACCCGGAAGAAGGCGAGTTGCGCCCGCAGCTGCTGGACCGCTTCGGCTTGTCGGTGGAGGTGAAAACCCCCACCGAACTCTCCGAGCGGATCGAAGTGGTGAAGCGCCGCGACGCTTTTGAGCGCGACCCAGCCGCTTTTTCCCAAACGTGGGAAGCCCAAGACGCTGCGGTGCGCGCACAGTTGGTATCGGCCCGCAAACGCCTGCAGCAGGTAAAAGTGCCCGACGAGGTGCTGGAACACGCCGCTCGCCTGTGCATGCAGTTGGGCACAGACGGCCTGCGCGGCGAGCTCACGCTGATGCGCGCGGCACGTGCCCGGGCTGCGCTCGACGGTGCACGGCAGGTCACGCTGGCGCACCTGCAAAGGGTCGCACCTTCGGCCTTGCGCCACCGCCTGAGGCGCAACCCGCTGGATGACACGGGCTCTGGCGTCCGGGTGCAGCGGGTGATGGACAGCCTGTTCGCCCCGGCCACCTGAAGGCCAAGATCAGCGCGATGGCCGAACCGGAAAGCCTCTGGCCAGACGCCATGCTGGCGGCGGCTTTGCTGGCCATTGACCCGGCGGGTTTGGGTGGCGCTGCGCTGCGCGCCGGTGCCGGCCCGGTGCGCGACGAATGGCTGTCGCTGCTGCGCCGCTGGCTCCCTGAAGACACCCCGTGGCAGCGCGTACCGCTGAACATTCAAGACGAGCGTCTGCTGGGCGGCATGGACCTCTCCGCCACGCTGGCCCGAGGCCAGGCGGTCGCACAGCGCGGCGTGCTGGCCGGTGCCCATGGCGGCGTGGTGGTGCTGCCCATGGCGGAGCGGCTGTCGCCAACGACCGTGGCGCGGCTGGCCGCCGTGATGGACACCGGTGAAGTCCAGTTGCAGCGCGATGGCTTGAGCCAAAGCCACCCGGCGCGGCTGGCAGTGGTGGCCCTCGACGAAGGCGAAGGTGCCGACGAAACCGTGGCCCCATCCTTGGTTGACCGCATGGCCTTTCGGTTGAACCTATCCGAAGTGTCGCCACGCGAGGTGCAAGACGCGCTGTCTGCAGAAGCAGCCACCCTGGGCTTGGAGGTGGCCCAGGCACGCCAGCGCCTGCGGCTGGTTCGCCCAAGCGACGAGGCCGTGACAGCGCTGTGCGAGGTGGCCCAGCAACTGGGTGTTGATTCGCTGCGCGCGCCCTGGTTGGCCCTGCGCGCGGCCTGCGCCCACGCAGCTCTGGACGACGAGCGCGAGCCAGCAGAGCACCATTTGGCGGCAGCCGCCCGCTTGGTCCTGGCACCCCGTGCCACCCGCTTGCCCGCGCCACCGCAGCCAGCCGATACCGAGTCGGCGCCCGAGCCAGAGCCGACCCCTGAGGAAGACCGCGACCCTCCAGAGGACCAGCCGCCGCCACCCGAAGAAGATGAGGAGGCGCCACTAGAGACTCCCGACCCGTCCGACACTGAAGAAGACCCGTCGGCAGACACCGACGACACGCAGGAACCCAAGGCAGAGGACATCGCCGCCATGCAAGACCGGGTGCTGGCTGCAGCGCAAGCCGCCATTCCAGCAGGACTCCTGGCACTTTTGGCGCAGGCCTCTGGGCCGCGCAGCGCCAGCAGTTCGCAAGGTGCAGGTGCCTCGCGTTTGAGCCTGCTGCGCGGTCGCCCTTTGGGCACACGCCGCGGCCGTTTGGGCAGCGGGGCCAGGCTGCACCTGCTGGACACGCTGCGCGCGGCAGCGCCTTGGCAGCGGCTGCGTCAGGCGCAAGAACATGGTTCAGAGCGGGCTGCAGAACGCGCAGCAAAGGGCGGGCAGCGCATCCATGTGCTGCCAGAAGACTTTCACATCCAGCAGTTCCGCCAACCTCGCGAAACCACCACCGTGTTCGTGGTGGACGCCTCGGGCTCCTCGGCTCTGAACCGGCTGGGTGAGGCCAAAGGCGCGGTGGAGTTGTTGCTGGCCGATTGCTACGTGCGCCGCGACAAGGTGGCGGTGCTTGCTTTTCGCGGGCGCAGCGCAGAGCTGCTGCTGCCGCCCACCCGATCATTGGTGCGCGCCAAACGCAGCCTGAGCGGCCTGCCCGGCGGGGGCGGCACACCCATCGCGCACGCGCTCGATGCAGCCACCGAATTGGTGACGGCTGTCCAGCGCCGGGGGGACAGCGCTACCGTGGTGCTGCTGACCGATGGCAAGGCCAACGTCACCCGCGCTGGCACGGGCGGCAGGCCACAAGCCGAGCAAGACGCACTCGCCTCGGCGGTGCGCCTGCGCCTGACACGCGCCAGCCTGTTGCTGATAGACACCTCGCCGCAACCGGCCGCGCAGGCACGCGCATTGGCCCAGGCGATGGCGGCGCGCTACGTGCCCCTGCCGCAAGCCGGTGCCCTGCAAATTTCCCAGGCCGTTCGTTTGGCCCAGTCCTTGCACAAGCCAGCGGACGGCAGCCGTGTCTGAGCGCCTGGACTGGGCGCGCGACGGTGCCCATTGGCCGTTGCGCGAGGCCAGCCGTCACGTGTTGGCCGAGGGCTTGAGCTGGCATGTCCAACACCTGCCGCAAGGGTGGCTTGATGCGCCCACCAGCGCCTGCGATGCGCCGGTGATCGTGCTGCTGCACGGCACGGGCGCATCGACCCACTCTTGGCGCGACCTTTTGCCGCTGTTGGCGCAACGCGCCCGAGTGCTGTCGCTGGATTTGCCAGGCCACGCCTTCACCGGCATGCCGCCGCGCGCGCAAATGTCGCTGCCCGGCATGGCGGCCTTGGTCAGCGGCTTGTTGCGGCACCTGGGCGTGCGGCCCGATTTGCTGGTGGGCCATTCGGCAGGCGCTGCGGTTGCGGTCCGCATGGTGCTGGACGCCAGCGTCAGCCCCAAGGCCTGCATCAGCCTGAATGGAGCCTTGTTGCCTTTGCCGGGATTGGCCGGGCGGATGTTTTCCCCCACAGCGCGTGTGTTGGCCTTGCTGCCGGGCGTGCCCGAGCTCTTCGCCAGGGGCGCTTCCAGCGCGGGCGTGGTGCAACGGCTGATGGACAGCACCGGCTCGCGACTGGACAGCACGGGCACCGCGCTCTACGCCCAGCTTGTTCGCAACCCCGGACACGCCGCGGGTGCGCTGGCCATGATGTCGCAGTGGGACTTGCCCGCCCTGGCGCGCGCGCTGCCAAGCCTGCAGGTGCCGGTTCACTTGGTGGTGGGCCTGCAAGACCGCACGGTTCCACCCAGCCAGGGCGAGGATCTGCAGCGCCTGTTGCCCCACAGCACGCTCACCCGGGTGCCGGGTCTGGGCCATTTGGCCCATGAAGAACAACCCGCTCAAGCGGCCACTTGGGTGCTGCGCCACCTGCCCGGAGGCTGAAGGCAACCCGTCAAGCAGGGATGACCCTGCCCGGTCGACGATATGTATCGCTTGACTGACACCCTATGTGTCATCTTTAATTGACACATGGCGTCGGGCACCCGGTCAGACGCCGCTTCAAGGGGTGGCCATGGGACACATTGCACGCATCGAAAAGGCTTTGCTGGCCGCCTTGGCCAGCAGCAGCGCTCCAGACGGCCCACCGCGCTTAGCCGCCGCCTGCCGGCACGCCGTGTTTCCAGGTGGCGCGCGCATTCGCCCGCAGTTGTGCTTGGCGGTGGCCATGGCTTGTGGCGACAGCGACCCCGTGCTGACCGATGCTGCAGCGGTGGCCATCGAGTTGCTGCACTGCGCCTCGCTGGTGCACGACGACCTGCCCTGCTTCGACAACGCCGACCTGCGCAGGGGCCAACCGACCGTTCACCGCGCCTTTGATGAACGTTTGGCCGTGCTCAGCGGAGACGCACTCATCGTGCTGGCCTTTCAGTGGGTCGCCGCCGCTCCGGCAGCGCATCCCTCGCGCTTGGCAGGCCTCATCGGAACCATCGCCCGGGGTGTTGCCGCGCCGCATGGCATCGTGGCTGGCCAGTCGTGGGAGTGCGAGCCCAAGGTTCGCTTGAGCGACTACCAACGCGCCAAGACCGGCGTCTTGTTTGCAGCAGCCACCGCAGCCGGCGCCCAGTCGGCTGGCGCAGACCCTCTGCCCTGGCTGGCCTTGGGTGATCGCCTGGGCGAGGCCTACCAAATTGCGGACGACATCCGCGACGTCGTTGCCGACCCGCAAATGCTGGGCAAGCCCGTTGGCCAAGACGCCGCCTTGGGTCGGCCCAGCGCCGCTTGCGAGCTGGGCTTGAGCGGGGCGTTCGAGCAGTTCGAGCGCTTCGTGGCCCAGGCCAGCGCCGCTGTACCTGACTGCGCTGGTGCCAAAGCGCTGCGCCAACTGGTGAAACAAGAGTCCGAGCGCCTGGTGCCGCGGGCTTGGTCGCGCGACCTCTCGCGCAATCGAGTGCCCGAAGTCTGCCGCGCCAAAAACAGTTTGGCGACGCCAGCCAGAGCCAAGGCCCAGCAGTCAGCAGCCAATGGGGTGGCGCATTGACCGCACTGATGGCTCAGCTGCCCTGGATCGAGCGTTGGTATGACCTGCGCGACCGTCTCACGGCCAGCCGCGCCTTTCAGCGCTGGGCCGCAGCCTTTCCGCTGACCCGCCCGATAGCGCGCCGGCGTGCGCGCGAGCTCTTTGAGTTGGTTGCGGGCTTTGTCCACTCCCAGGTGTTGGCCGCCTGCGTGAAGCTGCGCTTGTTCGACTTGCTGGCCGCCGGCCCCATGAGCAGTGCAGACATCAGCCGTCGCATTGGCCTGCCGCTGGATCGCACCGAGCGTTTGCTGGCAGCCGCCATTGCCTTGCGGTTGGTGCAGCCGCGTGGCAAAGATCGGTTCGGACTGGGTGTCTTGGGCGCACCCATGGTGGGCAACACCGGCATTGCCGCCATGGTCGAACACCACGACGCGTTGTATTTCGACCTGCGCGACCCGCTGGCTTTGCTGCAAGGCCAAAGCACCGATCGCGCCTTGGCTGGCTATTGGCCTTACGCAGAACACAAAGGCCTGGACGCCCTGCCCGCTGAGCGCGTTCGCGCTTATTCGGCACTCATGTCAGCCTCCCAGCCGCTGGTGGGCGACGAGGTGGTGGCCTCTTACGACCTGTCGCGCCACCGCTGCCTGTTGGACGTGGGCGGCGGCGACGGCACCTTCCTGTCCATCGTTGCCAAAGCGGCACCCGATCTGCGCTTGCACTTGTTCGACTTGCCCCAGGTGGCCTCGGTGGCACGACAACGACTGCTGGCCGAAGGGCTGGCGACCCGTTGCAACGTGAGTGGCGGGAGCTTCTTCGACGACGCCTTGCCCAAGGGCGCAGACGTGGCCAGCCTGGTTCGCGTCATCTTCGACCACCCAGATGAACGAGCGCTGCAAATTTTGAAGGCGGTACACGCGGCACTGCCCGTGGGCGGCACGCTGCTGTTAGCCGAACCCATGGCTGCCGCTGACGGAACCAGCGGCTCCTCAGATGCTTACTTCGACTTCTATCTGATGGCGATGGGCCGGGGTCGTTTGCGCAGCCCGCAAGCACTCATGCAGCTGCTGAGCCAAGCAGGCTTTGACAACGCCAGGGTCGTGCCGACGCACATGCCCCTGAACACCGGGCTCATCCTTGCTCAAGCGACCGCTGTCAAGCCTGCTGGATACCTTGGTAAAAACCCGAACCGCGAAGTGTAAATTTAAGTTGACAACTTACTTAGTACATTTAAGATGACACTCATGACAGCCCACGACGAAACCCCATCAGCCAGCGCCACTGCGCAGGCTCTGGCCGGTATCGCTATGGTGTGTGGAGCGCGCCTGTGATCAAGGCACAGGCCATCGTTTTAGAACAGCCCAGGCTGCTGCGGGTGGCCGAGCTGCCACTGAGCGCGCCGGGCGAAGCCGACGTGGTGGTGCAGGTCTCGCACAGTGGCATCAGCACCGGTAACGAGCGTCTTTTGTGGAACGGCTCCATGCCGTCTTTCCCAGGCTTGGCCTACCCCTTGGTCCCCGGCGATGAATCGGTGGGTGAAGTGGTTTGGGCTGGCTCGGCCAGTGGTCGTCATGTAGGTGCCCGGGTGTTTGTGCCAGGTGCTCAGTGCTTCGGTGAGGTGCGATCGCTCCATGGCGCCGCAGCGTCCACCTTGGTAGTTCCTGGCGCCCGGGTTGAACCCTTGAGCGCTGACCTGGGCGAAGAAGCCGTGTTGCTGGCCATGGCCGCCACGGCCTACCACGCGGTTGCCCAAGGCGGCAAGCGCGAGGTCGTGAACGCGCCAGAACTCATCGTCGGCCATGGCGTGCTGGGTCGGCTTCTTGCCCGTCTGACCGTTGCTGCCGGCCTGGCCGCACCCACCGTGTGGGAGCTCGACGCGCAGCGCCAGCAAGGCGGGGAAGGCTACGAGGTCATCCGCCCGCAAGACGACCCGCGTCATGACTACAGAGCCATTTACGACGTCAGTGGCGACGGCCGCGTCCTCGACCAACTCATTGGTCGCCTCTGCCCCGGTGGCGAGGTGGTGCTGGCTGGCTTTTACGCCGAGCCCTTGAGTTTTGCTTTCGCGCCAGCCTTCCTGCGCGAAGCCACCATCCGCGCCGCTGCAGAGTGGCAGCGCCCCGACCTGCTGGCCGTCAAGCAACTGGTTGCCAGCGGTCAGTTGTCCTTGGCCGGACTCATCACCCACCAGTTCGAAGCACCGCAAGCGGCCAAGGCCTACGCCACAGCGTTTTCGGACACGGCCTGCCTGAAAACCATTCTTGATTGGAGAGCCTGCGCATGAGCACATCGACCATCCCTTCGGTGGCCCCCGTTCAGTTCATGATGAAGGAGCAACTGCGTGCAGAAGCCGCCATCGAACCCGATGCGGTTTCCACCAAGCCAGCCACCAAAGAGACGCAGATCATTGCCATTTACGGCAAGGGCGGCATCGGCAAAAGCTTCACGCTGGCCAACCTCAGTTACATGATGGCCCAGCAGGGCAAGAAGGTGCTGCTGATCGGATGCGATCCGAAGAGCGACACCACCAGCTTGCTGTTTGGCGGCAAGGCCTGCCCGACCATCATCGAGACCAGCTCGCGCAAAAAACTCGCTGGCGAAGCCGTGCAAATTGGCGACGTGTGCTTCAAGCGCGACGGCGTCTACGCCATGGAATTGGGCGGCCCTGAAGTGGGGCGCGGCTGCGGCGGGCGCGGGATCATCCACGGCTTCGAGCTGCTGGAAAAGCTGGGCTTCCACGAGTGGGGCTTCGACTACGTGCTGCTCGACTTTTTGGGTGATGTGGTCTGCGGCGGCTTTGGCCTGCCGATTGCCCGCGACATGTGCCAGAAGGTCATCGTCGTGGCGAGCAACGACCTGCAATCGCTGTATGTCGCCAACAACGTGTGCTCGGCAGTCGAGTACTTCCGCAAGCTCGGCGGCAACGTCGGCGTGGCCGGCATGGTCATCAACCGCGACGATGGCACCGGTGAAGCCGCTGCCTTTGCGGACAAGGTGGGCATTCCGGTGCTGTCGACCATTCCAGCCAATGACGACATCCGCCGCAAAAGCGCCAGCTACGAAATCATCGGCAGGCCCGATTCCGCTTGGGGCCCGATGTTTGCCGAGTTGGCCGAGAACGTGGGCAAGTCCACGCCGCGCCGCCCCAACCCCATGACGCAAGACCAATTGCTGGGCTTGTTCTCTGCCGACAGCGTCGGGCGCCACGTGGTGCTGGAGCCAGCCACGCAGTTCGACATGTGCGGCAAATCCGAGGTGAAGAAAGAAACCCTCGAAGTGGTCTACGACGAAGTCTGAAGCAGGCCTCCAGCATGAGTGCAGTCATCCCTCCCATCGTTGTCGCGCCGACAGCCCAAGACCCCGCCATCGCAGGCGACGGCATGGGCTGCCACGCGGGTGGTGAAACCCTGCTGGCAGCCGCACGCTCTGCTGGCAAAAGCGAGGTCCTGGACCAATACGCCAAAGACTATCCCAAGGGCCCCCACGATCAGCCGCAAAGCATGTGCCCGGCCTTTGGCTCGTTGCGCGTCGGTTTGCGCATGCGCCGCACCGCCACCATCCTGTCGGGCTCGGCCTGCTGCGTGTACGGCCTGACCTTTACTTCGCATTTCTACGGCGCGCGCCGCAGCGTGGGCTACGTGCCCTTCAACTCTGAAACGCTGGTCACGGGCAAGCTGTTCGAAGACATCCGCGACGCAGTCCATGCCCAGGCCGACCCGGCCAAGCTTGACGCCATCGTCATCATCAACCTGTGCGTGCCCACAGCCAGTGGCGTGCCGCTGCAAATCCTGCCGAAGGAAATCAACGGGGTGCGCGTGATCGGCATCGACGTGCCGGGCTTTGGCGTCCCCACGCATGCCGAGGCCAAGGACGTTTTGGCCGGTGCCATGCTTCGCTACGCCAGGGCCGAGGCCACCGCAGGCCCGGTGCAAGCGCCGCGCAACGGCATTTCCTCCAAGCCCACCATCACCCTGCTGGGCGAGATGTTCCCGGCCGACCCCATGATCATCGGCATGATGCTGGAGCCCATGGGCCTGGCCGCCGGCCCCGTGGTACCCACCCGTGAATGGCGTGAGCTGTACGCCGCGCTCGACTGCGCGGCAGTGGCCGCCATCCACCCGTTCTACACCGCCAGCGTGCGCGAGTTCGACGCGGCGGGTCGCAGCATCGTTGGGTCTGCGCCAGTGGG
The DNA here is from genome assembly GCA_027483665.1 of Comamonadaceae bacterium. Classification (GTDB taxonomy): domain Bacteria; phylum Pseudomonadota; class Gammaproteobacteria; order Burkholderiales; family Burkholderiaceae_C; genus JAIXUC01. The sequence goes on from JAIXUC010000039.1 coordinate 79,409, forward strand.
ACACGACGGCACCGAGGCTTGGCTGCAGGCTGTTGGCCAGGCAGCCAACATCGGACAGGCGCAGATCGACGCCGCCAAGAACCGCTTTCTGCCTGCCATTCGTGGCGCGCTCTCCAAGATGCCGATCAAGGGCCGCATCACGCTCTCAGGCTACGAAGGCTCCGAGCTGCTGGTGGGCCGTTTGCTGGTGGAGTCTGGTGCCGACCTGCGTTATGTGGGCACGGCTTGCCCGCGCACCGAATGGAGCGACGCCGACCGCCAGTGGCTGGAGTCCAAGGGCGTGCACGTGCAGTACCGCGCATCGCTCGAACAAGACTTGGCAGCCATGGAAGAGTTCAAGCCGCATCTGGCCATTGGCACCACGCCCGTGGTGCAAGCCGCCAAGCAGCAATCCATTCCTTCGCTTTACTTCACCAACCTGATATCGGCGCGACCGCTGATGGGCCCAGCCGGTGCCGGGTCGCTGGCAACGGTGATCAACGCGGCAATAGCCAACCAGGCGCGCTTTGACGAGATGAAGGCCTTCTTCGGCGACACCGGTGAGGGCCACGCTTCTGGTGTGTGGGAAAGCGCGCACGGCGTGCCTGCAGACAAACCCGAGTTCAAGGCCGAGCAGCGCCGCTTGTTGGCCAAGAAGGCCAAGAAGCGCAAGGCGGAGGAAATGATATGAGCGCGCAAGGCGGCTTGTTCGTTCTGCTGACCCGCGCGTCCAAGGCGCTCACAGTGGGAGTGCACTGACATGCTGGTGCTCGACCATGACCGCGCCGGGGGCTACTGGGGAGCGGTGTACGTGTTCACCGCCATCAAGGGGCTGCAGGTCATCATTGACGGCCCGGTGGGTTGCGAGAACCTGCCAGTCACCTCGGTGTTGCACTACACCGATGCCTTGCCCCCGCACGAGTTGCCCATCGTGGTGACCGGCTTGGCAGAAGAGCAGTTGGGCCGCGAAGGCACAGAAGGCGCCATGAAGCGGGCGCACGCCTCGCTGGACCCCGACCTGCCGTCCGTGGTGGTCACGGGCTCCATCGCCGAGATGATCGGCGGCGGTGTGACACCTGAGGGCACGGGCATCCTGCGCTTCCTGCCGCGCACCATCGACGAAGACCAATGGCAATGCGCCAACCGCGCCATGTTCTGGCTGTGGAGCGAATACGGCCTGAAAGAAGTGCCAGCGCGCACACCTTTCGCTGAGCGGCCTGCTGGAGAGAAGCCCCGCGTCAACATCATCGGCCCCAGCTACGGCACCTTCAACTCGCCCAGCGACCTCGCTGAGATTCGTCGCCTGGTGCAAGGCATTGGCGCTGAAGTGAACATGGTGTTTCCGCTGGGCAGCCACCTGGCTGATGTCTCGCGCCTGGTCGAGGCCGACGTCAACATCTGCATGTACCGTGAGTTCGGCCGCATGTTGTGCGAAGCGCTAGACCGTCCTTATCTGCAGGCGCCGATCGGCCTGCACAGCACCACCAAGTTCCTGCGCAAGCTCGGCGAACTGCTGCACGTCGACCCCGAGCCCTTCATCGAGCGCGAGAAGCACACCACCATCAAGCCCATCTGGGACTTGTGGCGCTCGGTCACGCAAGACTTTTTCGGCACGGCCAGCTTCGCTGTCGTCGCCAACGAAACCTACACCCGGGGCATTCAGCACTTTCTCGAAAGCGAGATGGGCCTGCCTTGCAACTTCGCGGTATCGCGCAAGCCTGGTGAGAAGACCGACAACGCCGCCGTCCGCCAGCTGCTGCGCGACAAGCCACCGCTGGTGATGTATGGCAGCTACAACGAACGCATGTACCTGGCCGAAGGCGGCGGGGCGGCCGGTGGCTCGCCGATGCGCGCCACCTTCATTCCGGCCTCGTTCCCTCTGCCCATCATCCGGCGCCACACCGGAACCCCGTTCATGGGTTATGCCGGTGCGACTTACCTGATTCAAGAGTTTTGCAACGCGCTGTTTGACGCGCTGTTTCACATCTTGCCGCTGGGCACCGAGCTCGACCAAGTCGAGGCTACGCCCTCACGTGTGGGCGGTGCTGGTGGCGCAGCAGATTCCACGCTGCCCTGGGACGACGAAGCGCAGGCCTTGTTGTCTGAGCGCGTGGCCAGCGAGCCCGTGCTGGTGCAGATCTCGACGGCCAAGCGCTTGCGTGACCGCATCGAGCGCGACGTGCGCCAAGCCGGTGAGCAGCGTGTGACAGCAGCGCATGTGGTGCGCGTCACCGGCCAAGCCAGCTTGGCCAAAACCGGAGAGCCCGCATGACAGGTGCTCTCAACTTCTTTCGTTTGCTGCGCGGTGCGCAGCAGACCACCCAACGTCCCGGCACTGTGCCGGAACTGCCTCAACCGTGCGGGCTGTGCATGGCAGTGGCCGTCAGGCCTATTTAAGGAGAGATCCTATGAGTGAACGAACAGGCTCGATTTCCGGACTCACGGATGCCGAAGCTCAAGAGTTCCACAAGTACTGGGTCCAGGGCTTTGTGGGATTCACTGCGGTTGCAGTGGTGGCCCACTTCCTGGTCTGGGCTTGGCGTCCCTGGCTGTAAAGCGCGGGCGATGTGAGCTCGAGCACCTCTGACTAAAGGACCGTCATGAACAAGACTTCAGAACCAACTCTGCAACAAGCACTGGCGAACGACTCTTTGTTGTTCAAGAGCATCTTCGTGATCAGCTTCGTTGTGTTCCTGGCAGTGGCTCTTACCGGCCAGTTGCTGTTCTTGCAATGGCGGTCATGGCTGCCAGGGGCGGACGGCAATCAATCGCTGATCAACGACGTGACTTCAGGTGTTTACACCTTCATGTCCCATTTGACTTAAAGGAGATCCACTATGTGGCGTATTTGGAGACTTTACGACCCGCTTCGTGCCATGGTCGTGCAGGGCGTGTTCCTGTTTGCACTGGCAGCCATGATCCATTTGGTCTTGTTGAGCACCAACAAGTTCAACTGGCTCGACGGCCCAGCCACCGGTGGTGCGCAGAACTCTGCGATGCCTGCACCTGCCACGAAGTAATTCGTGGTCGGACGACAGACGAAGTGCATGGCTTGCCTGCGCTTCGTCTGCTTGTCCAACGCGTGGCCTGCGCACCTGGCCAAAGAACAAGACAGACGACTGAGGAGTTGATAAATGTCCATGCTCAGCTTTGAAAGAAAGTACCGCGTACGAGGCGGTACTCTGATTGGCGGAGACCTGTTTGACTTCTGGGTCGGACCGTTCTACGTTGGGTTTTTTGGTGTCACGACGATCTTCTTTTCCGTCCTTGGCACCGCAATGATTCTCTGGGGCGCCTCTCAAGGGCCGACCTGGAACGTCTGGCAAATCAACATCGCGCCGCCTGACCTGTCTTACGGTCTGGCGCTCGCACCACTGGCCAAAGGTGGCTTGTGGCAGATCATCACGGTGTGCGCCATCGGGGCCTTTGGGTCATGGGCGCTGCGCGAGGTGGAAATCTGCCGAAAACTGGGCATGGGCTATCACGTGCCCTTCGCTTTTAGTGTGGCCATCTTCGCCTACGTCACGCTGGTGGTTATTCGGCCCGTGTTGATGGGTGCTTGGGGACATGGCTTCCCCTACGGCATCTTGAGCCACCTCGACTGGGTGTCCAACACCGGTTATCAATACCTGCACTTTCACTACAACCCGGCGCACATGATCGCGGTGAGTTTCTTCTTCGCCACCACCTTCGCGTTGTCCTTGCACGGTGCGCTGGTGCTGTCTTCGACCAACCCGCAGAAGGGTCAAACCGTCAAGACACCAGAACACGAAGACACCTTCTTCCGCGACACCATCGGCTACTCCATCGGCACCCTGGGCATTCACCGCCTGGGCTTGTTCTTGGCACTGTCGGCAGGCTTCTGGAGCGCGGTTTGCATCGTGATCAGTGGGCCGTTCTGGACCCGAGGCTGGCCCGAGTGGTGGGGCTGGTGGCTCAACTTGCCCATCTGGCGCTAAGCACAGCAGGAGACATACATGGCTGAATATCAGAATCTGTTCACGCAAGTGCAAGTGGTCGCACCACTGCACGACGGCGTGCCTCTGCCGCGGGATGACTCGCCGCGCAGCGGGCCGCCCTTCTTGGTTCACCTGCTGGGCCGCATCGGCAACGCTCAAATTGGCCCGATTTATCTGGGCGGCCTGGGCGTTGCTTCACTCATTTGCGGCTTGCTGGCTTTCTGGATCATCGGCTTCAACATGCTGGCCTCCGTCAACTGGGACCCGATCCAGTTCGTGCGCCAACTGTTCTGGCTGTCACTGGAGCCGCCTCCGCCTTCTTACGGACTCAGCCTGCCTGCACTCAATGAAGGCGGCTGGTGGTTGATGGCTGGCTTCTTCCTCACGGCTTCCCTGCTGCTCTGGTGGGCGCGCATGTACCGCCGCGCTACGCAGTTGGGCATGGGCACGCACATCGCTTGGGCCTTCGCCTCGGCCATTTGGTTGTTCTTGGTCCTGGGCTTTTTCCGCCCGGTGCTGATGGGCAGCTGGGGCGAAGCAGTGCCGTTCGGCATCTTCTCGCACCTGGACTGGACGGCTGCTTTCTCGCTGCGTTACGGCAACCTGTTCTACAACCCGTTCCACATGCTGTCGATTGCATTCCTTTACGGCTCGGCCCTGCTGTTTGCGATGCACGGTGCCACCATCTTGGCGGTGAGTCGATTCGGTGGCGAGCGCGAGATCGAGCAGATCGTCGACCGTGGCACCGCCTCCGAGCGCGCCGCCCTGTTCTGGCGCTGGACCATGGGCTTCAACGCGACCATGGAATCCATCCACCGCTACGCCTGGTGGTTCGCTGTGCTGACCCCATTGACCGGTGGCATCGGCATCCTGCTGACCGGCACGGTGGTTGACAACTGGTACTTGTGGGCTGTGAAGCACCACGTCGCACCTGGTTACCCCCTGCTGTGGCCCGAAGTTGCAGACCCAGCCCTGTTGCAAGGAGCCAAGCCATGAGAACCCTGTCCCTCCAAGGCCTTGTGGCCCTCGGTGTAGCCGTCGCTGTTCTGTCGGGCTGCGAACGTCCGCCGCCAGATTCCATTCAAAGCGGCTTCCGTGGCACCGCCATGCAGCAGGTCTACAACCCACGCATCCTGGCGGACCAGGCCGATCTGAACAAGGCGCCCGAGGTCATCCCTGCGGTGTCCTCGGAAGGCCCAAAAGCCAAAGACGTGTACCAAAACGTCCAGGTGCTGGGCAACTTGAGCGTGGGTGAGTTCACCCGCCTCATGACCGCCATGACCGCTTGGGTGTCGCCACAAGAAGGTTGTACTTACTGCCACAACCCGGCCAACTTTGCGGAAGACAGCAAGTACACCAAAGTGGTGGCGCGGCGCATGACGGAGATGACGCAGACCATCAACGCAGACTGGAAGACCCACGTGGCAGCCACGGGCGTGACTTGCTACACCTGCCACCGGGGCAACCCGGTTCCGCAAAACGTGTGGTTTGCCCCGCTGGAGCAAAAGCACGCCAAGCGCATGCTGGGTAACAAGGCGCAGCAAAACACGCCGGCTGAGTCGGTCACGCTGGCCACCCTGCCCTATGACCCGTTCACGCCGTTCTTGCTTCAAGACCAAAAGATCGCGGTGAACGGCACCACGGCACTGCCCACTGGCAACCGCCAGTCGATCAAGCAGGCCGAGTGGACTTTTGGCCTCATGGTTCACATGTCGGATTCCTTGGGCGTGAACTGCACCTTCTGCCACAACACCCGGGCCATCTCTGAGTGGAAGGAAAGCCCACCCCAGCGCGTCACTGCCTGGCACGGCATCCGCATGGCGCGTGACCTGAACAACGCCTATTTGGAGCCACTCACGCCAGTGTTCCCGAAGAACCGCCTTGGCCCAACTGGCGACGTGGCTAAAGTCAACTGCACCACCTGCCACCAAGGCGCCTACAAACCGCTGTACGGTGCCCCCATGGCCAAGGACCACCCAGAACTGCAAGACCGCAACTACGGCGCACCGCCAGCAGCAGCAGCGCCGATCGCGGCAGCAGCCGTGGACCCACTGGCCAAGCCAGCCCAGTGATCCAAGGGTCAGCCCCCGGCCCATCCATCTGAGATGGCGCTGAGGGTTGGCGGCTCAGGGCAGACGACCAAAGCCCCAAGTCCCTCTCACTAAAGAAGCACCCCTCGGGGTGCTTTTCTTTTATGGAAGTGGGCCTTAAGGGTCGGCTTAGACCTTGAAATGTCACGTTCGAGGTGTATTATTAGCACTCGTTGGTGTTGAGTGCTAACAAGGCTTCGGCCTCGTGGCCACGGGCTCACAGCCCACCCTGACACCGGCAGCCACCGGGTAGTTTGAAGCCCACCACGTGGACTGTTGAAGTCCGCGACGTGGACTGGCCCTACCTGCTGAATGCATCCAAAACCTCAAGGAGAACCCATGAAACTGCGCCCCCTGCACGACCGCGTGATCGTCAAGCGTCTTGAAAACGAAACCAAGACCGCGTCTGGCATCGTCATCCCCGACAACGCTGCAGAAAAGCCCGACCAGGGCGAGGTCTTGGCTGTCGGCCCTGGCCGCAAGAACGACAAGGGTGATGTCATTGCCCTGAACGTGGCCGTTGGCGACCGCGTCTTGTTCGGCAAGTACAGCGGCCAGACCGTCAAGGTCGACGGCGAAGAGCTGCTGGTGATGAAGGAAGACGACCTGTTCGCAGTCGTCGAAGGCGTGCCCGCCGGCCTGAAGAAGGTCGCCTGATCGGCGCCCTGCCCTCAGCCCCTCACCCCCCCATAACCCACTAGGAAGAATCAACATGGCAGCAAAAGACGTCATTTTCGGCGGCGAAGCCCGCGCCCGCATGATCGAGGGTGTGAACATCCTCGCCAACGCGGTCAAGGTCACCCTGGGCCCCAAAGGCCGCAACGTGGTGCTCGAGCGCTCCTTCGGCGCACCCACCGTCACCAAAGACGGTGTGTCCGTAGCCAAGGAAATCGAACTCAAGGACAAGCTGCAAAACATGGGCGCACAGCTCGTGAAGGAAGTGGCTTCCAAGACCAGCGACAACGCCGGTGACGGCACCACCACCGCCACCGTGCTGGCCCAAGCCATCGTGCGCGAAGGCTTCAAGTATGTGGCCGCTGGCATCAACCCGATGGACCTCAAGCGCGGCATCGACAAGGCCGTGACGGCCCTGGTTGCTGAGCTGAAGAAGGCCTCCAAGCCCACCACCACCTCCAAGGAAATCGCCCAAGTCGGCTCCATTTCCGCCAACTCCGACGAGACCATCGGCAAGCTGATCGCTGACGCGATGGACAAGGTTGGCAAGGAAGGCGTGATCACCGTGGAAGACGGCAAGAGCCTGGAGAGCGAGTTGGACGTGGTCGAAGGCATGCAGTTCGACCGTGGCTACCTCAGCCCGTACTTCATCAACAACCCAGAGAAGCAGTCCGCGCTGCTGGACAACCCGTTTGTCCTGCTGTTCGACAAGAAGATCAGCAACATCCGCGACCTGCTGCCCGTGCTGGAGCAAGTGGCCAAGGCTGGCCGTCCGCTGCTGATCATTGCTGAAGAAGTCGAAGGCGAAGCGCTGGCGACTTTGGTGGTCAACACCATCCGCGGCATCTTGAAGGTCGTGGCTGTGAAGGCCCCAGGCTTTGGCGACCGTCGCAAGGCCATGCTGGAAGACATCGCCATCCTGACTGGCGGCAAGGTGATTGCAGAAGAAGTCGGCCTGACGCTCGAGAAGGTGACGCTGGCTGACTTGGGTCAAGCCAAGCGCATCGAAGTGGCCAAGGAAAACACCATCATCATCGACGGCGCTGGTGCTGCTGCCGACATCGAAGCCCGCGTGAAGCAAATCCGCGTGCAGATCGAAGAAGCCACGTCCGACTACGACCGCGAGAAGTTGCAAGAGCGCGTGGCCAAGCTGGCTGGCGGCGTGGCCGTCATCAAGGTGGGCGCTGCCACCGAAGTGGAAATGAAGGAAAAGAAGGCCCGCGTGGAAGACGCACTGCACGCCACCCGCGCTGCTGTGGAAGAAGGCATCGTGGCTGGTGGTGGTGTGGCCCTGCTGCGCGCCAAGCAAGCCGTGGGCAACACGCTCAAGGGCGACAACGCTGACCAAGACGCCGGCATCAAGCTGGTGCTCAAGGCCATCGAAGCGCCTCTGCGCGAAATCGTCAACAACGCGGGTGGCGAAGCCTCTGTCGTGGTGAACGCGGTGCTGGCTGGCAAGGGCAACTTTGGCTTCAACGCAGCCAACGACACCTATGGCGACATGCTCGAGCTGGGCATCCTCGACCCCACCAAGGTGACCCGCACCGCGCTGCAAAACGCCGCATCGGTGGCCTCATTGCTGCTGACCACCGAAGCCATGGTGGCAGAAGCCCCCAAGGAAGAGTCGGGCGCAGGTGGCGCACCTGGTGGCATGGGCGGCATGGGTGGTATGGGCGGCATGGACATGTGATGACCGCCTGAGCACCTCGCTGAGAAAGCAAAAGGGCCGCAGTGATGCGGCCCTTTTTACTTGGCTATACCAAGCGCTGCACGGATGGATGGTCCAGCGCGTGGATCGCCGGACAACAAGCTCCGGTGCGTCAAGAACTTGGGTTCAACATCAGCCCCTCTTGGATGTACAGGTGCACTGGTGCAGCACCGCTGAGCACCGATGTCCATACGCTGTACCAAACACCGTCCATCGCAAACCTGTCGTTGGACTGGGTGAAATCAGCGCCAAACTCAACCGTGTCCTGCATGCCTTCGGCTGTGTCGCCAGACACCATCAGGCTGCGCGCGGTGGTGTTCATTCCCTCCAGCCAGCCCATGCGCCCAAGGTCCAAGCGAATGATGTCGGCGTAGGTCAGGTTGAGTTGGCCTGAGGCCACGCCATCGCGCATGTCGATGTGCTCGATGTCCGTGAAGCGCGCATCCCCCGTTCCACCCACCAAGGCGGTGCCGCGAATGGCAGAGAAATCGAGTGTGGTGGCGCCCAGCAAGCGCACGGTGTCGATGCCTGCCCCGCCGTCAATCCGGCTGAGTTGCCCGTTGTTACCACCTTGCCCGTAAACACTGCTCAGTGCTGTGACAGTGGCTTGACCAATCACAAAGATGTCATCGCCAGCACCGCCGTAGAGCACATCTGCACCGCCCGATACCAAGGTGTCGTTTCCGCGCCCACCCACCAAGGTCTGCGGTGTGCCCACGGTCGCGGTCAGCGTGTCGTCGCCATCACCTCCCAAGTGGTCCACGTGAGAGCGCATGAATTGCGCGGTGGCGCTGCCGTGGATGACGTAGGCGGTGCCCACGTCATCCACCCAGGTGCCGTCGGCCATTTGTCGATCTGCCCACGGCGCAGAGACGATCAGGTCGACCAGGCCGTCGCCGTCCACGTCGCCCGCTGAAGCCGTGGTGTAGCCAGCCCAGTCACCGCCGAACTCCCCGCCGATAGCAAAACCCCAGTTGCCAGCGGCATCAGAAACCACGATGTCCTCGTTGCTCGCGGTGCCGTAAACGACGTAGGCCCGCCCCGTTTGATCACTCTCACCGTCACCCGTTATGCCGCCGCCCCAATAGCCGTTGACGATCAAGTCGTTGAGTCCGTCGCCGTTGAAGTCTCCCGCGGCCGATACACCGTAGAGCGTGAAGTAGCTGGCAACGTTGATTTGACTGCTCGTCGCATCAGGCCCGGCAGCACGCTGGTGCCGAATGCGTAGGCCCCCGCCCACTGGCTCGCTGGGGTCTACAGCACCGATCGCACTCAGATCAATTGACCCACTGTCACGGCGACCGAAAACCACATAGGTCTCACCCCGGTAGCCGTTGGCCCTGGCCGATCCAACGACAAAATCAGCCAAGCCGTCGCCATTGAAATCACCCACGCCTACGAGGTAGCTGCCCTGCCTGTCGCCCGCAGCGATTCCTTCCAACAGCAGCCCCCGTGGCCCTTCGGGCTGGTTGAAGTTATCGAGGCTAACGGCTGTACGCTGGCCATCCGCATACGTTGCCTCGCCAAAGACCACGACCGCACGCCCCTGACTGCCGTCCCCATGCCATGTGCTGGAGAACATCACATCCGCCAGGCCGTCCCCGTTGACATCACCCACACTGGAAACCGCCCATCCGGTGTAGTCATAGATCCCACCCTCGAAGGTGATGCCCGGTAGCGCGTCTACCATCATGAGTACGCTCCAGTCCCGATCAAGGGACTGTCCCCAGACCACATGAACAACACTGGTCTGGCCTCTGCTTCCAATGGCCGTCAGGGCCCAGTCATCGATACCGTCGCCATTGATATCGCCCAGGCCTGAAGCTGCCCAGCCGTTGTACGCCGAGTCAAGGCCACCTGCCACGCGCAAGACACCTGGTGTCACCATGTTTGTCAAGTTCAAGACGGCGGTCTCCTCTCGGCCGAACACCAAGTAGGTGTATCCAGTTTCCTGACCGGGTGCCGTCACGACCAGATCGTCGAGGCCGTCGGCGTTGACATCGCCTACCCCGACGACGCTCCACCCGGAAAAGCCTTCGTCTGTAAACCCCGAGATCAGCCAGCCACCCTCGGGGCCCTCCTGGCCATCAGGCACTTGGCTGAGACTACGCAGATCGAAGCTTGCATCCCCCACGCGGCCCAGTACCAAATAGGTTCGTCCGTCCCACCAATAGGGCTCACCATCAACAGTGCTGTAGGCATCGGGCACACCGATCAGCAGGTCATCCAGACCATCTCCATTGACATCACCAGCAGACGCAACCCGCCAGCCAGATGCGTAGGTATTTGATCCACTGGGCGCAAGGTGGTCGTCGTCGCCGCGGGTCATCCTTGAATCTCCCTCAACCACGAAACCGCCAATACCTTCAGCGATCCAGCCGAGGCGCAACAGAGAAGTGGGCTTGGAAACCAAAAAGTCCAAGAGTTCAGGCTGGCTGAAGTCCGTGTAGCCCACGCCATTGCTGGTCTCGAACGTTTGCTCTCCAATCACCAGTCGGTAGGCCTCATCGACTGTGAACAAGCTTTCTGTGTTGATCGTCAACACGCCGTTAATCAGGCTGACCCGGTCGGCGTTGCTGCCCTCAGAAAACACCACGGAATCGCTGGCCCCATCTCCCAAACGCTCCAGTGTGAAGCGCCAGCCCTGCGCCAAGCGAACATCGGTCTGAGCAAAGTTGATAACGATGTCATCGTAGGGCGATAGGTAATCAGTTCTGGCCACGTTGATGGTGGCGGCTTTGTCCAGAGAGGGCGCTGGCTGAATGGGCGTTTGGTTGGTGGGTGCAGGGGCAGGCGTTGAATCACCTCCCCCGCCGCCCGCGGCTGCGACGCCAGCAGCAACGCCAAGGCCTGCGCCTGCCACGGCCAGCGGTGTCCAGACAAAACCGGCCGTAGCACTGGCCGCAGCGGCACTGGCTGCTGTGGCCCCCACAGCACTGGAAACACCAGCAGCGGCGCCCGAAGCTCCTGCAGCACCTGCGGTGCCCGCCGCCGCGCCCCCCGCGCTGGAGCCCGCTGCAGCGGCACCGGCTTCTGCTGCACCCGATGCGCCGACAGCACCCAATGCTGGGTTGGCTTGCGCTAGGAGCTCCTCGGGATCTGGGGTGTTGGGGTCCGCTTGTTCCTCTTCGAGCAGGGCTTCCTCGGTCCAATCCTGAGGAAGCGCGCTGGCGCTGGTTCTGCCGGTTGGGGGTCGACGGAGCGCTGACGGCTTGTAAGCATGGGTGGATGCCGCGGGTGCCATGGGGGCGGACGGGGCGGATGGATCGAAGGGTGCAGCAGATGCGGCTTTGGCTTTGTTGGACATTCGCGGTGGGTGTGATGAGTGGCTGAAAACCCATCTGCCGCTTCTGAACAATGTCCCAGCGCTTGGTCACCACTGGGTAACTGTTGGGCCAGCCAAAACTGGCCTCGGGTGGATGCGCTTGCACAGAGCGACAGCAAGGACGCCGCAGTCTGCGCAGTGGCCCCGCCAAGCCCGCGCCCAAAACTTCAGCCGCCGACATTTGCCCCGGATGGGCTTGGTTGGACAGGGCTTTTAGGAAGCCAAGCGTTGTACCCAGGCCGCAGTGGCCGGGTCTAGGCCGTCGACTTGGCCGGTGGCCAATCGCTGCTCGATGTCGCGCGCCAGCACCTTGCCCAGCTCCACGCCCCACTGGTCGAAGCTGTTGATGCCCCAGATGGCACCGCTGGTGAACACGCGGTGCTCTTGCAGCGCAATCAGCGCGCCCAGGCTGGTTGGGTCGAGGCGCTGCAGCATGAGCAGGGTGCTGGGCCGGTTGCCGGGAAAATGGCGGTGGCCGCCCGCGTCTGTACGACCCACCATGAGGGCTTGGGCCTGTGCCAGCAGGTTGGCCAGCAGTAGGCGATGGTGGCCGGGCAGACGATGCGAAGGCTCCACCACGCCCACAAACTCCACCGGCGTGACTTGCGTACCCTGGTGCAGCATTTGAAAGAAGGCGTGCTGACCGTTGGTGCCGGGCTCGCCCCACAGCACCGGCGAAGTCTGGAACGCAACGTGCTGGCCTTGCATGTCCACGCGCTTGCCGTTGCTCTCCATCTCCAACTGCTGCAAGTAGGCCGGCAGTCGGCGCAGGCCGCTGTGATACGGGGCCACGCTGCGGCTGGCAAAGCCGTGGAAGTTGCGATACCAAACGTCGAGCAGGCCTAAGCGCACGGGCAGGTTGCGCGCCAGCGGGGCGGTGCGAAAGTGCTCGTCCATGGCGTGCGCGCCAGACAGCAAGGCTTGAAAGCCCTGCGCACCGATGGCAATCGCCAGCGGCAGCCCGATGGCAGACCACAGCGAATAACGACCGCCGACCCAATCCCAAAAGCCGAAGGTGTTGCTGATGCCGAATTCCGCCGCAGCAGCCACGTTCGTGGTGAGCGCCACGAAATGCCGCGCCACGTCACGCCCACCTTGTGCCAGAAACCAGTCGCGCGCGCTGTGCGCGTTGGTCAGCGTTTCGATGGTGGTGAAGGTTTTGGAGGCCACCACAAACAAGGTGCTGTTGGCTTGCAACTGCGGCAGCAGAGCGGCCAACTCGTGGCCGTCGACGTTCGAGACGAAGTGCAAGCGTGGCCCGGCCTGTGCGGGGTCTTGCAAGGCCAGCACCGCCATCTGCGGCCCCAGGTCCGAGCCGCCGATGCCGATGTTCACCACGTCGGTGATGGCTCTGTCGGCGCGCACGCGCTCTGCAAAAGACAGCATGGCTTGCAGCGTGGCATGAACCTGCGCGCGCTGATGGGCCAAGGGGTCGGGGCCATCGATTCGCTCGGGCGCACGCAGCAAGGTGTGTAAGACGGCTCGGCCTTCGGTGGCGTTGATGGGCTGGCCCGCGAACATGGCGTCGCGCTGCGCCTTCAGGCCGCGCGCTTGCGCCAGTGCCATCAGCAAGGCTTCGGTGGGCGCATCGATGAGGTTGCGCGACAGGTCGGCAAAGACGTGCGGTGCTTCTTGCGAGAACTCGGCAAAGCGCTGCGCATCGCTGGCAAAGGCTTCGCGCAAGTCAAAGGCAGCCCCTTGGTCGTCGAAGTGGCGCTGCAGCGCTTGCCATTCAAGGGTTTCTTGGGCTTGCATGGTCTGGGTTGGCAGCACGTTGCAAAAGCCGCGAGAAGGCAAAAAATGGAAAAAGCGCCCGTGCCTCAGGCGGCCAGCAAGAGCGCATCGAGCTTCACGGCGTCGGCACAGAAAGCGCGAATGCCTTCTGCCAGCTTCTCGGTGGCCATGGCGTCTTCGTTGAGCGCGAAGCGAAAACTGCGTTCGTCGAACTCGACCTTGCGCATGTCCATCGCCAAGGCGGCTTGGGGGTCGAGCGCGCGGGCCAGCGGTGCTTCGCTTTGCGCCAGCTGCGCGAGCAAGTCGGGGCTGATGGTGAGCAAGTCGCAACCCGCCAAAGCGGTGATTTGCCCGGTGTTGCGAAAGCTGGCACCCATCACCTCGGTGGCGATGCCAAAGCGCTTGTAGTACTCCCAGATCTGCCGCACCGACACCACGCCCGGGTCGTTCACACCAGCCCTGTCGGCCTCGACCCAAGCAGCGCCAGCCTGCTTCTTGTGCCAGTCGTAGATGCGGCCCACGAAGGGCGAGATGAGCTGCACCTTGGCTTCGGCACAAGCCACGGCTTGGCAGAAAGAAAACAGCAGCGTGAGGTTGGTGTGGATGCCTTCGCGCTCCAGTCGCTGCGCCGCCGCAATGCCTTCCCAGGTGGCCGCCACCTTGATGAGCACCCGATTGATGTGGATGCCCTCGGCTTCATACAGGCCAACAATCTGCCGCGCACGCGACACGGTGGCCTCAGTATCAAAGCTCAGGCGCGCGTCCACTTCGGTGGAGACTCGGCCCGGAATGAGCGACAGAATTTCGCAGCCAAAACGCACCAGCAGCCGGTCCGTCAGTTCTTCCAGCGGCCGACCGCGAAAGCGGCCCACCACAGCGTCAAGCAAGGGCCGGTACTCGGGCTTGCCGACCGCCTTCAAGATGAGTGAGGGGTTGGTGGTGGCGTCTTGCGGGCGAAATTCGCTCAGCTGGCGAAAATCACCCGTATCGGCGACGACGGTGGTGAAGGTCTTGAGTGCTTCGAGCTGGTTCATGGAGGTCTACTGGATGCGAAGGCTATACGGCCAGGGTCGGCTGGGGTCGGCTGGGGTGAGCTGGGGTAAGAGGCGGGGCAGCGTCTGGCCGGTCGACTTCAAAGGTGGCTGTCGCGGGTCGGTGAAACTCTAACCGACGAACTGCCCAAGAACATGCAACTCAACTACATTCGCGCTTCGCACCATGAGCTTTGACCTCGTTCTATTCGGCGGCACCGGCGACTTGGCCTGGCGCAAGCTGATGCCGGCCTTGTTCCAGGCCTTTCGCCACGGCAACCTGCCCAAGGGTGGTCGCATCATCGGCGTGGGCCGCGATGAGCAAAGCGACAACCAGTATCGGCAATGGCTCAAGGCGCGCTTCGACGATGTCGAGCTGGCCAAGCGCCCCAGCCCCGAAGAGTTCGCGCGCTTCGCCGAGCTGATCGCCTTTCAGCGCATGGACTTGTCAAGGCCCGCTGACTACCCCTTGTTGGCAGCGCGGCTGGCCGAGCGGCAGGCCGACACCGTGGTGATGTACCTCGCCACCGCACCCAGCTTGTTCACCACCGTGTGCGAGCAACTGGCAGGTGCCGGCTTGAACACCCCACGCACACGGGTGGTGCTGGAAAAGCCACTGGGGCACGACCTGGCCTCCAACCGCGCCATCAACGCCACCGTGGGGCGCGTGCTCAGTGAAGACCAAGTGTTTCGCATCGACCATTACCTGGGCAAGCCTTCGGTACAAAACCTCTTTGCGCTGCGCTTTGGCAACGCCTTGTTTGAGCCGCTGTGGCGGCGCGAAACCATTTCGCACATCGAAATCACCATGGCCGAAGAGCTGGGCGTGGAAAAACGCGGCAGCTTCTACGACCACACCGGCGCTCTGCGCGACATGGTGCAAAACCACGCCTTGCAGTTGCTGTGCGCCATCGGCATGGAGCCGCCCATTGCAGCGCAGGCAGACGACATTCGCAACGAAAAACTCAAGGTGCTGCGTTCGCTCAAACCCTGGACGCCCGAAACCTTGCAGCAGCACGTGGTACGCGGCCAATACGCGCGCGGCAGTGTGGGCGGTGTGGCTGTGCCTGGCTATCTGGAGGAGCCCGGCGTCAACCCAGCCAGCACCACCGAGACTTTTGTGGCCCTGCGCACAGAAATTGCCAACTGGCGCTGGGCCGGCGTGCCCTTCTACATCCGCACGGGCAAGCGCCTGGGCGCGCGCGATGCGCGCATCGTGGTGAATTTCCGAGCAGTACCGCACGCGATCTTCCCGGTGCCTGCGGGCGTGGCCAACCAGTTGGTGATCAACCTGCAACCCAAAGACGGGCTGGAGCTGCACTTGTTGGCGCAAGGCGCGCACAAGCGCGGCGCAGCGAACCAAGGCCTGCCGTCGCTCAGCCCGGTACACCTCGATCTGGACTTCGACAGCCGCTTTGGCTCTGAGCGCGTGGGCGCATACGAGCGCTTGCTGCTGGACGTGATCGACGGGCGCTTGAACCTCTTTGTGCGCAGCGACGAGCAAGAGCAGGCGTGGTCATGGGTCGAGCCGATCCTGCAACACTGGCAAGCCGACCCTCAGGGCCCCAGACCGTATGCGGCCGGCAGTTGGGGACCCAGCGCGTCCAGCGCCATGATTGCTAGGGATGGGTACTGTTGGCATGAGGAGGCCTGAGGGCTGGGCCGGCTGTCGGCGTACTGTTCGTTCTCCGGCCCATGCCCTTGGTTCATGCAGGCCTGCAACTCGCGCCAGGTGTCGTCGTCCTTTTCGATCTCCGGCCCACGCCCTGGTTCATGCAGGCCTGCACCTCGCGCCAGGTGTCGGCGTCCGGCTCGTTCTCCGGCCCACGCTCGCGGGCGGCTGTTCTTGGTGTGCTCAGGTTTCTGCGTGAACGCTTTTTGTAGTGCGCTTGCGTGCTGGCAAC
>JAIXUC010000017.1 GCA_027483665.1 Comamonadaceae bacterium
GACGCGGTCACTTCCGACCGACAAGAGACTGCTGGCTCAGCAACCGGAACCAACTCCTGCGCTTTCAGCGTCCATGCAGCGGACAGCCGGCCAACCCCTTACCCGCTGTTGAGTCGCCACCTTGGGGAAGAGGGCGAAGTGCTGGTCCGCGTCTGGGTCGACAGCACAGGGGTCGCAAAGAACGGCACGATCCTCAGAAGCAGTGGCTTCAACCGCCTTGACGAAGCCGGCTTGGCGACTGCACTTTCCCGGCTTTACAGCTACGTTTCTTGTTATGGGCAACCGCCATCGGGATGGCTGCAGGTTCCAGTTCGCTTCCAGCTAGGCGGCTAAGCCTAAAGGACTGCCAGCCGATTGGTTGCGCGCCCACTCAACTACCGCACCAGCGCTTCGATGCCAGCGCGCGCTATTTGGGCGTCCTCGACCGACTTGACACCGCTCACACCCACAGCGCCAAGACAG
The DNA here is from genome assembly GCA_027483665.1 of Comamonadaceae bacterium. Lineage (GTDB taxonomy): Bacteria > Pseudomonadota > Gammaproteobacteria > Burkholderiales > Burkholderiaceae_C > JAIXUC01. The sequence goes on from JAIXUC010000017.1 coordinate 463, forward strand.
TTTCCATCCTTCATGATGGGTACTCCGCCCTCCAGCATGCCCTGCAAAACCGGCGCGCTTAGAAAGGCGTGCCGGCCACCGTTGATGATGTCTTCATACACTTTGGTTTCGCGGCGACCAAGTGCTGCGGCATGAGCCTTGGCTGGGGCGATGTGCGCAGAAACGGCAGAGGCCCCGTCAAGCCGCTGTAGCCACATCAGATGACCGCCGTCGTCAACGATAGCGATGGTGACCGGCCATTGGTGTTTGAGAGCCTCGGCCTCGGCTGCTGCAGCAATTTGCTTGACGTCTGAAAGCTCTAACAGATGTTTGGATTTCATGTTGGCTGCGTTGTAGTTGAAAACTAATGTGCTTAAGGCAACCCGGCGTCTGCTCGCCTGGCTGCAGGCTCATGGAGAACTGCTAGGGTTTACCCGGGGCAACCGGGGTGGTTCATCGCTCCGCAATGAGCATACCCCTACGCGGTCAATGGCCTGATCAATCTGAGCATCAACGCCCCTTAAACTCAGCCTGTCCGCATGTGCGGACGCACAGTGGAGTAAGTCAAGATGAACGACCGCGTTGAATCGCTTGACCGCGCCGGCGGCTTTGGTTATTCGGTTTCGCAAGTGCAACGCAACAAAGTGTTGCGCAACACTTACTGGTTACTTGCTCTGAGCATGGTACCGACCGTGTTGGGGGCTTGGTTTGGAGTGGCCTCTGGCATCACGGCTTCTCTGGGCGGTGGTCTTGGACTGATCGTGTTTTTGGCAGGAGCGTTTGGCTTCATGTTTGCCATCGAGCGCACCAAGAACTCTGCTGCAGGTGTTCCTGTTCTCTTGGCATTCACTTTTTTCATGGGCCTGATGTTGTCGCGCCTGTTGGGGTCTGTGTTGGGCTTGAGTAACGGCGCCAGCTTGATCACCACAGCGTTCGCCGGGACGGCCGGAGTGTTCACGGTCATGGCGACTTTGGCCACAGTCATCAAGCGTGATCTCTCGGGGATGGGCAAGTGGTTGTTTGTTGGCGCGTTGGTGATCTTGGTCGGCGGTGTTGTCAATGTGTTCGTAGGATCGACCGTAGGCATGATGGCGTTGTCAACCTTGGCAATTGGTGTGTTCAGCCTCTTCATGTTGTACGACCTCAAGCGTGTCATTGATGGTGGCGAGACTAACTACATCTCGGCCACGTTGGCTCTTTATCTGAGCATCTTCAACGTGTTCCAAAGCTTGCTCGCCCTGCTGGGCATCATGGGCGGCGATCGCGAGTGAGCTTTTTGCAGGTTGGCTCGCCTGACTTTTGAGGCAGCAGCTTGCATGATCAGGGGGCCAGCCGGCCCCCTTTTCTTTGGAACGCTCAAGCCTCCTCAATTCTGAGGCAGCTCAAGACTTTGCCAAGACAGTCGATAACGTTGCAGTACCGCCACCGACTTCTTTGAAGAACGGCACGGGATGGCTGAACTCCGCCGGACCCCTTGATCCACCACCTCATGTCGTTACGCGTTTTTTTCAGCAGTTTTGTTTTGGTCGCCTTAAGCGGCTGCGATTTGCTGGATGGCGGGGCCACGCAAGCTGCCGCCAAGGCCGAGGCTGACGGACGGGCTGTCGGCGGAGCCTGTAGGCATGCCGTACGCAGCATTGAAGACTGCTACGCCTCTTACCCGAGGCTTCCAAAGGCGTCTATTTTTGATGGCTGGAGAGAGATGGACGGCTATATGAGAGAAAACAACTTGCAGGGAATGCCGTCAGCCAGTTCTGCCCCTGCGGCAGGAGCGTCCGCACCGCCTGCAACTGCGTCGTCAGCACCGATTGCTACCGGTGGTCAAAGCGGGACTCCTGCCCGTCAATAAACGGGCTTGCTTCAACAGGTAGTCAACTCAAAAGCGGGTCTTCAACGAGCATTGGACGGCTCAATTGGTGAGGCCTGTGGCTCTGCTAAAAATGCGGGGTCTAAGTCAAAAACTGCCAAGCTTTCGACATGTGCGGTGTGCGGGAACATGTTGACGACCCCTGCCGCCGAGCATCGATAGCCTGCACGATGAACCAGCAGGCCAGCATCTCTCGCCAAGGTAGCAGGATTGCAACTGACGTAGACGATGCGCTTGGGACAGGACCACTGGGGCGATCCATTCAACAACCCCAAGTCTGGCTGTTGCCGAAGTTCACAAAGTGCCTTGATCAACGCAAAGGCTCCTTCCCGCGGCGGATCGATCAACCACCGATCAGCGCCCCCATCGGCGATTAGTTGCTGAGCGCCCATGTCAAAGAGGTTTCTCGCGACAAATTTCACGGGTGCCAACGCCAGCCTTCCACCCGTTATTCGGTCGGTTTGGTTGATCAGCGCGTTTCGCGTCGCGCGCTCCACTAACGCGAGACTTCCCTCTATACCAAGCACGGATGCAGCTTTACACGCCAAGGGCAGTGTGAAGTTACCAAGGCCGCAAAACCAGTCGATAACACGCTCGTTAGGCTGAACACCGAGTAGCCCCAGCGCATGAGAAACCAAAACGCCGTTGATTTGCGGGTTGACCTGGGTGAAATCGGTCGGCCTGAAAGGCATGCGCAAGCCGAATTCAGGCAAGCTGTAACTGAGCACCCGAACATCGTTGCTGTCCAGCAAATGCGCTGTGTCGGGCCCCTTGGGCTGCAACCACCATTGAACCCAAGAGTAGCTATCGGAGAAAGCTGACAAGCGCTGCTGATCGGCTGCGCTCAATGGCTCCAGGTGTCGCAAAACCAGAGCCGTGATCTCCTCACCCACAGCCACTTCGATTTGGGGACAGGTCTCTCTGGCGTCAAGCGAGACCATCAAATCTCTCAGTGGCAACAAGAGCTCACTGATATGCCTAGGCAACACCTTGCAGCTAGACATGTCGGCTACATAGCGACTCTTGCGCTCATGAAAACCGATCAGGACAGTACCCTTCTTGCGAACATGTCGCACGGACAACCGCGCCCTGTAACGATAGCCCCAGGTTGGACCTTCGATAGGACGCAGAACTTGCTGGGGCCTAACTTTTGCCAAATGCCACAGGTTGTCTTCAAGTACTCGCTGCTTGATCGCTACTTGAGACGACGCGTCTAGGTGCTGCATCTTGCAGCCGCCACACGCGCCGGGATGGAGACCGAAATGTGGACAACCCGGAGTCACTCTTTGTGAGGAAGCCAGATGTACCATTTCAAGAGTGGCCTGCTCCCATTGGTTCTTCTTGCGGTGCACACGGGCGCTGACCCATTCCCCAGGCAGAGCACCGTCAATGAACACCACCTTGCCGTCCGGGCGGCGAGCAACGCCTTGTGCTTCCATATCGAGCGACTGAACTTTTAGCCAACCCTTCGATTGGCGTTCGGCGTCGAGCGCTGAACAGAAAAGGCTGTCGTGCGCTTTTGGGTCCGTCCCACTCATGTCCATGCCGCCAGGTACTCAGACCAGTGGGGCTCGGTTGGAGCCCATACAGCCAAGGTCTCGCGCACCAGCGATATCTCCCTTGCGTACTCATCTTCGAGCAAGCCACTTCTCATCTTTTGGTATCTGCAGTAGAGCAAGTAGGTGTTCATGACATCGGTTTCACAGTACTTGCGGATTTCTTCAATACCTCCCGCGAGGTAGACGTTGTGGACCTGTGAGCCATCCATTCCCAGCTTTCCTGGAAAGCCACACAGCTTGGCCATGGCATCCAGCGGGGCATTGTTCTTGGGTTGATAAAGAGCCAAGAGATCCATCAAGTCCAGATGCCTCAGGTGATACCGGCTGATGTAGTTGTTCCACTTGAACTCGCGGTCGTCCTCGCCCAAGTCCCAGTACTTGTCAGCGACCACACCGTGCTTCAAGCCTCGGTAATGAAGTACGGGCAAATCAAAGCCGCCACCGTTCCAGCTGACCAGTTGAGGAACATGTTTGTCGACTACAGAGAAAAAAGACTGGATGACCCGACCTTCACTTTGCCCATCCCGATCCACAAAGGAATGGACCTTGAGCCCGTCGGCGCTGCGAAACACGCAACTGATGGCGACCACCTGCTGCAAGTACAACGGCGCGAAATCGTTCTGAACCTTGGCAGCACGTTCATCGCGCCAGGCTTGCAGCACTTGGGCATCGCTGACCTCCGGCCCATCGCCGCGCAACAGGCGCAGGCCTGCAACATCGGGAACGGTCTCTATGTCAAAGACCAAGACAGGCCACACCATGGCTCAGCGGTTGGGCAGGTACCGCAGCGGATCGACCGGCTTGCCTTGCCGGCGAATTTCAAAATGAAGCTTCACGCGGTCCGCATCTGTGTTTCCCATCTCCGCGATTCTTTGACCACGGCGCACGGTTTGGTCCTCTTTGACCAAGAGCGACTGGTTGTGGGCGTAGGCAGTCAAGTAGGTGTTGTTGTGCTTCAGGATTACCAGGTTTCCGTAGCCCCTTAGCCCAGCGCCCGCATAGACCACTCGCCCGTCGGCTGCGGCCAAAACCGGGTCGCCGATTTGGCCGGCAATGTCCACCCCTTTGTTTCGGGCTTCATCAAACCCAGCCAGCACAGTGCCTGCTGCCGGCCACAACCAGGCCGGCTCATCCTCGGATGAAGCATTGGTGGGGGCGCCTACTGGGGCAGGCGCGGACTGCACAACGACCGCTGCTGGTGCTCCAGCCGAAGGAGCACTTACGGGAGGTCGGGAGGTCGCGACAGGTACAGATGCTGGCGCAGAGGTCGAGGCTACCGCAGCAGCATTCGGCGCGCCAACGGGTGGTACAGAACCAGTTGAGGGCGCTGTTCCACCAGCCACTGGTCGGGTGACGGCTGCACCGCTTGGCACTGCGGCAGCCTGACCGCCTGAGGCTGCAGATGGACTGGCCCCAGCCTGCACCACGGCAGCGCTGGGTGGCAACGGCGGCATCACCCGAAGGACTTGCCCAATCTCCAGGCGGTTGGGGTTCTCGAGGCCGTTCCAGCGCTGAATGTCTCGCCATGCTTGACCTTGGTCAAGTCCGATGCCAATCAAGGTGTCACCGGGTTTGACGGTGTAGAAGCCTGGCCGGCCGGCATTCTCGAAACCAGGCGGCATGCGGACGCCTTGGGCTGCAGAAACCACGGCACCTGAGTCGACACCACGGCTTGCGGCGCCGCGGTCTTCCACTGGCGCGTTGTTGCGCACGCCGCTGCCACATGCAGACACCATCGCCACGGCCACACAGCATCCAACGGTTCTGAAAAAAAAGTCGGCGGTGGACATGGGGACAGAGGTCATGCACGCTCCTTCAAACAACGCCAGATTTTAGGGGGACGAACATCACTGGCTCGAGGATAGAGCGGGTGAATCCGCTGGCGGTTCGGTCCACGACGACCAGTGCTTGCACACCTGGGCCGGTTTGCATCGGAGCCACCAGACGACCACCAACCGCGAGTTGGTCGAGCCACGCTTGGGGCAAGGCCTCCCCGCCCGCCGCCGCGATGATGGCCGCATAGGGAGCACCCGCTGCATAGCCCTGCATACCATCGGCGAATATGAGGTGCACGTGGGGCAGCCGCAGCGCGCGCAGGTTCACGCGGGCACGTTCGTGCAGACCCCGAATGCGCTCCAAGCTATAGACCTCCGTGGCCAGACACGAGAGAACAGCAGCCTGATAACCACAGCCCGTTCCAATTTCCAGCACGCGTCCCAGCGGTACCGAGCTTTCGTGCACGAGCAGCTCACACATGCGCGCAACCACATTGGGCTTCGAAATGGTTTGGCCGAAACCAATCGGCAGGCTAGTGTCTTCGTAAGCCTGATTGACCAAGGCACTGTCTACAAAGAGATGTCGCTGCGTGAGGCCCATGGCGCGCAACACCTCCGGACTCGACACACCTTGTTGTGCCAGCTTGTGCACCATCGCCTGACGAACCACGCTGGAATCAAGACCCACGCCACTGGGAGGCGACTTGAAGTTGGTGGACGCCGAGCGTTTGGTCAGCCCATCCGATGCGACAGCGGAGCCGGCCGGCTGAGCCCTGGGAGCGGCGGCACCAAGGCCCGGGACAGTTGCAGGAAAACGCGGGCGCCTGTCCACTTTAGATTGACCAAGCGTTTCGCCTGGGCCACTGGGCGGCACGACAGGCCAGCCCGGCTTTGGAGTCACTCGCCCTGCTCCACAGCACTGGTCAGCGCGGGCAGATCCAAACCTTGGGCTGTTTGCGCCCAATAGCGCAAATGGTCATGGTCGGTCAGATCGACCTTCAGCGGGGTGATGGCCACGTGCCCTTGAGCAGTGGCATGAAAGTCGGTTCCATCGGCATCATCGAGTGCCGCGCCCGCGCTCCCGATCCAGAACATGGTGTCGCCGCGAGGATTGGTCTGCCGTATCACCGGCTCCGCAGCATGGCGGCGCCCGAGACGGCAAACCTTAGGCGGTTTCATGGCCGACAACGGCAAGTTGGGGATGTTGACATTCAGAAGCCAAGGCGCGCCGCCTGGTTGGCGACCTTGCATAAGAAGGACAACGAGTTGCTGGGCCATGTGGGCAGCAGCATCTAGTTCAGCCCAACCACGCTCCACTTGCGAAAAGGCAATCGCCGGGATGCCGAACAAAAAGCCCTCCATGGCGGCGCCAACGGTGCCCGAATAAATCGTGTCGTCGCCCATATTGGCACCGTTGTTGATGCCAGAAACCACCAAGTCGGGGCGGTAGTCCAGCAAGCCGCTCAACGCAACATGAACGCAATCGGCGGGAGTTCCATTCATGTACCGAAAGCCGTTGTGCCCCGAGTGCACATACAACGGTGAATGCAAGGTGAGCGCGTTGGATTTAGCGCTGTTGTTGTGTTCAGGTGCTACGACGTCCACATCTGCAACCGCAGACAACGCACGGTGCAGGGCAACGATGCCAGGCGCCTGGTAACCATCGTCATTGGAGAGGAGGATGCGCATCAACCAGTGCTTTCATTGGGTGGTACACAAGAAAACAGGCGCACGAGGCGCCTGTTTTTTGTATGAAGTGGGGTGGCTGATGGGAC
>JAIXUC010000009.1 GCA_027483665.1 Comamonadaceae bacterium
AACCTCCAGATGTCGATGGACTCGCTGGCCGAGAGTCGCATCTCGCGCGCGATGGCCTGGTTCCCGTATGTGCTGCTGGCGCTGTTGCTGGTGCTGTCCCGGACCGTCAAACCCTTCGGCGATGCGCTGAAATCGGTCGACCTGAAGTTCGCCAACATCCTCGGCGAGCAGGGAATCGGCGGCAATTTCCAGGTACTGTACCTGCCCGGCGGCCTGCTGATTCTCGTCTGCCTCGTTACATACTTCCTGCACCGCATGCGCGCTGCCGATTTCGCACGTGCCGTGCGCGACTCGGGCGGCACCATCCTGGGGGCCGGCTTCGTGCTGATCTTCACCGTCCCGATGGTGCGGGTGATGATCAACTCCGGCGTCAATGCGAACGACCTCGTCAGCATGCCGATCTCCATGGCACGCGGCGTGGCCGATCTGATGGGTCAGGTATATCCGCTGCTGGCACCGTCGGTCGGCGCGCTCGGGGCCTTCCTCGCCGGATCCAATACCGTGAGCAATCTGATGCTGGCCCAATTCCAGTTCGAGACCGCCGGCCTCCTGTCGCTGTCGGGCGCGCTGATGGTGGCTATCCAGAGCGTCGGGGCCGCGGCTGGCAACATGATTGCCATTCACAATGTCGTCGCCGCGTCGGCCACCGTCGGCTTGCTGGGGCGTGAGGGCATGACACTGCGCATTACCATCCTTCCAACGCTGTACTACTTGGCGCTGGCCGGTGCGATTGGCATGTTCGCCCTGCATGTCCTCGGCGTCAGTGACCCGCTGATCGGCTACGTGTCCGCTCCCGTTCCCTCCAACTGACCTGACCGGGTTCTGCCTCCACTCACCAGGGCCGCGCGGACTCTCCCGTGCGGCCCTGCCGCCTCGCCTTGAAGTACCCCTGCTCTTGGATGAACTTTACGCATTGTAAAGTTCAAGAATTTTCATCTGTCGTGCCCTAGGTTCTTTGGAATTCCATGGACACTATTTCCGCAAGTCAAATATGATGCCGACTTCACTTATAAACCCATAATCAAGTCGGGGAGATTCATCATGTGGTCACAGGTTTATGATCCATTCAACAATGTCTGGCTGTCCACGATGGCCGCCGCAATCCCGGTCGTGGTCATGCTGGCAGCGCTGGCTTTCTTCCATATCAAGGCGCACATCGCCGCCCTGATGGGCCTGGTGTCGGCGCTGGTCGTGGCCATCGTCGGCTTCACGATGCCGGTCGACACCGCGCTGTCGTCGGCAGTCTATGGCGCGTGCTACGGCCTGTTCCCGATCGGCTGGATCATCCTCAACGTGATCTTCCTGTACCAGCTGACCGACCGCAAAGGCCAGTTCAAGATCCTGCGCGAGAGCATTGCCGGCATCAGCGGCGACCGCCGCCTGCAGCTGCTGCTGATCGCCTTCTCGTTCGGCGCCTTCTTCGAGGGCGCGGGCGGCTTCGGCACGCCGGTGGCCGTCACCGGTGCGATGCTGATCGGTCTCGGCTTCGCGCCGCTGGCCGCCTCCGGCCTGTCGCTGATCGCCAACACGGCGCCAGTTGCCTACGGCGCGCTCGGCACCCCGATCATCGCGCTGGCAGCTGTCACGGGCCTCGACATGCTCGAGCTGTCGGGCATGGTCGGTCGCCAGCTGCCGGTGTTTTCGTTGATCGTTCCGTTCTGGCTGGTCTGGGCCTTCTGCGGCTGGCGCGGCATGGTCGCGATCTGGCCAGCGATCTTCGTCGCCGGCGCCGCATTCGCGATTCCGCAGTACCTGATCTCCAACTTTCACGGACCGTGGCTGGTCGACGTTGGTGCGGCCGTCTCGTCGATGGTCTGCCTGACCCTGTTCCTGAAGGTCTGGAAGCCGAAGGAGTTGATGACCTCCGCATCCGGCAAATTTGAAGGCGGCGACGCGGAAGGCACGTCGGCCGGCGGCGGCCACGCCTACTCGCGCAAGGAAGTGATGAACGCGTGGACGCCGTGGCTGATCCTGTCGCTGATCGTCCTGCTGTGGGGCATCCCCGAGTGGAAGAAACTGCTCGACGGCATCTCGATCGTGAAGATCGACTGGCCCTTCCTGCACAACGTCGTGCAGAAAATGCCGCCGGTCGCTGCCGTGCCGAAGATCGAAGAGGCCGTATTCAAGCTGAACTGGCTGTCGGCAACCGGCACCGGCATCTTCATCGCGTCGATCATCTCGGCGTTCGTGATGGGCTACCGCGTGCGTGAAATGCTGGCCGTCTACTGGGACACCCTGAAGCTGCTGAAGTACTCGCTGCTGACCATTGCCGCCATGCTCGCGCTGGGTTACTGCACCCGCTACTCGGGCGTCGACTCGACACTGGGACTGGCGTTCGCCAATACCGGCATGTTCTACCCGTTCTTCGGCACCCTGCTCGGCTGGCTCGGCGTTGCGCTGACCGGCTCCGACACGGCGTCCAACGTGCTGTTCGGCGGCCTGCAGAAGACCTCGGCAGAACAGCTCGGCCTGTCGCCGGTGCTGATGGCCGCAGCGAACTCGTCGGGCGGCGTGATGGGCAAGATGATCGATGCGCAGTCCATCGTGGTCGCATCGACCGCGACCAAGTGGTACGGCCACGAGGGCGAAATCCTGCGCTATGTGTTCTTCCATTCGATCGCGCTGGCTGCCCTGGTCGGCATCCTCGTGACCTTGCAGGCCTATGTGCATCCGTTCACGCTGATGGTGCATTGAGCTGGCCTAGGATGAACTAAACCGGCCGACGGCCCTTACACCACCGCGCAGCGCCTCCCGGCCTGCGCGGTTTTTCCTCGCTGCGGCTGAAAAACCACAGTCCTGCGCGGCCAGCGCGGCAAAGTCCTGCCCAACCTGTTTGCCCCGCCCGCGCACACCCGACATTGCCGCCGGCGACGGCAAGCTGCCGCCATCGTCCTGCCCTGCCGACCGACGGCAGCCGCATTTGCGCAGGAGGCCCTTCGATGCCGGACAATTACGACAGCCCCTGGAAGGAAGCGATCGTCAGCTGCCTGCCGGACTTCGTCGCCTTTCATTTCCCAAACGTGCACCGCCAGATCGACTGG
>JAIXUC010000002.1 GCA_027483665.1 Comamonadaceae bacterium
AGGTAGTTGGGGCTGCAGATCGACACATAGTCCACACGCCGCTCATCGCCAGCGCGGCGCAACTTGTCCAAGTGGCGGTCGAATCGCTCGAACTCCGTGAAGAAGTCGGCGTCTGGGAAGTGGCTGTCGATGATGCCCACGGAATCGTTGGGGTCCAGCGCGGCGACCAGTTCGTTGCCAGTGGCCTTGATGGCCTGCATGTGGCGCGGCGCGATGTAGCCAGCAGCGCCGATGAGTGCGAATTTCTTCATGTGGCTTGTCTCCTCACAGTCGCCAGACGGTGACACCCGCCTGAGTTAGTGCCTGTCGGTCGTAGGCCGACTTGACATCGATGAAGGCGCCGCCTGGGCGCAGTTTGGCCACCAACTCAGCCAGCGGGCGGCTCAGGTAGTCTTTGTGCGACACAGCAGCCACGATCGCGTCGGCCACCGGCAGGTCCCCCCAAGCGGACAGGGCTATGCCGTACTCGTGTTGCGCTTCTTCGGTGCTTGCCAGCGGGTCGTGCACGAAAACGTCGCAACCGAAATCGCGCAACTCGGCCACGACATCGGCCACTTTGCTGTTGCGCAAATCGGGGCAGTCTTCCTTGAAGGTGAGCCCAAGAACGATCACACGTGAGCCTTTCACAGCGCCACCCGTTTGGATGATGCGTTTGACGGTTTGCTGCGCCACGTAAGCCGCCATGCCGTCGTTGATGCGCCGCCCCGCCAAGATGACCTGCGGGTGATAGCCCAGCATCTCGGCCTTGTGCGTGAGGTAGTAGGGGTCAACGCCGATGCAGTGACCGCCAACAAGGCCCGGGCGAAACGGCAGGAAGTTCCACTTGGTACCAGCGGCTTGCAGCACCTCGAGCGTGTCGATGCCCACCTTGTCAAAGATGATCGCCAGCTCGTTCATCAGCGCGATGTTCAAGTCACGCTGGGTGTTCTCAATCACTTTGGCGGCCTCGGCAACCTGGATGCTGCTGGCGCGGTAAACGCCCGCCTTGATCACCCGCTCATAAGTGGCTGCCACCACCTCCAGCGTGGCCGGGCTGTCGCCAGAGACCACTTTGACAATCTTGGTGACGGTGCGCTCTTTGTCACCGGGGTTGATGCGCTCTGGGCTGTAGCCCACGAAAAAATCAGTCTTCCACTTGAGGCCTGACTCTCGTTCCAGGATGGGAATGCACACCTCTTCCGTGGCCCCTGGATAGACCGTGGACTCGTATACCACCACAGCACCACGCTTCAGGTGCCGCCCGACCGACTCGCTGCTTTTGATCAGCGGTGTGAAGTCGGGCTGGTGCGCTTGGCCCACGGGCGTAGGCACTGCCACGATGATGAAGTCGGCTTCATCCAGCTGCGAAGGGTCTGTTGTGCAGGTCAGATGGGTTGCGGCCTTCAAGTCCGCTGTCGCCACTTCACCAGTCGGGTCCGTGTGCTGTTTGTAGGCTGCGACCTTCTCTTCAGACAGGTCCAGCCCAATCGTGGCACCGAGCTTGCCGAACTCCACGGCCAGAGGCAGGCCGACATAACCTAGGCCAACGATGGCGATGGTTTGAGGTGGTTGGGGTGAACTCATGTCAGGCTGGCTTGGGTGGAATTGTTGTTAGAGATGGGACGGTACTCATGGGCCAGCCCGTGGTAGGCCATGTACCAAGACACAAAGCGGCCAACGCCGTCCCGCACGCTCACTTGCGGGCAGAAGTCCACAGCGTTAGCGAGTCGGCTTGTGTCTGCCGTGGTGTCAGGAACATCGCCCGGCTGAAGGGGGAGCAGTTCGACCACGGCGGGCTTACCGATAGCAGCTTCCAGCGCTGCGATGTAGTCCAGCAAGCCCACGCTCTCGCTGCTGCCAATGTTCAGCAGCCGAAAGGGTGCCTGGCTGGTGCCTGCGTCGGGGGCCATGGCGTCCCAGGCGGAATTGGGCTGTGCAATTTGGTCGCTGGCACGAACCACACCTTCTGCGATGTCGTCCACGTAGGTGAACGCTCGGGAGTGGTTGCCATGGTTGAACACCTGAATGGGCTCGCCCGCCAGAATTTTTCGGGTGAACAAAAACAGCGCCATGTCTGGGCGCCCCCAGGGGCCGTACACAGTGAAAAAACGCAAGCCTGTGGTGGGCAACCCGTACAGGTGGCTGTAGGTGTGCGCGGTCAGCTCGTTGGTTCGTTTGGTGACCGCGTAAAACTGCAGGGGGTGGTCTACCCCCTGGTCCTCGCTAAAAGGCAGCTTGCGATTCGCGCCGTAGACGCTGCTGGTGCTGGCGTACGTGAGGTGCGGCACATCGTGCCGTCGACAGGCCTCGATCACGTTGAGAAAACCAGTCACATTGCTGTCGATGTAGGCCTGTGGGTTCTCTAGGCTGTAGCGCACGCCGGCTTGGGCTGCTAGGTGAATGACGCGCTCAAACCGGTGTTGTGCAAACAGCGCGTCGATGTCGGCTCGTTGTGCGACGTCGGCCTTCACGAAAGAAAAGTTGGATGCCGACGGCGACCGTTCAAGTTGCTGCAGGCGGGCTTGCTTCAGCGCCGGGTCGTAGTAGTCGTTGAGGTTGTCCAGGCCGACCACCGTGTCACCCCGTGCCAGCAGACGTGAGACCACATGAAACCCAATGAAGCCAGCCGCTCCGGTGACCAGCACTTTCATGGGCGCTGCTCCAAGGTAACGCCAGCCGCTGCACCGGCGCGGTTTTCTTCCTGCAACTGGGTAATCTCCCGCTTCAGAGCCTCGTACTCGGCCAGCTTGAGCTTGAGGTATTGCGCCGTCAGGGTGGCTTTGGCGGTGACGCCCGAGGGTGTGAGGAGGTAGGCATAGCCGAGCTTGTTGTTGCTGCGGCTGAAGTTCTGCATCTTGACCTGACCCTTGGCCAGGAGCGCTTTCAGGCAGTAGTTGGCCTTACCCAGGCTGACCCCGAGCGCCTCTGCCAGCTCGCGCTGGGTGAGGTGGGGGTCGTCTTGCAGCAGGCGCAGTACGCGCAGTTGAACGTCGTCGGAGGGCAAAGTGTTCAGCTCTGTTCAAAGGTTGAACGCACTATAGCCGCTCACACCGCCCCCTCCAACAGCGCGCGATCCGCGTCGCCCCACTTGTCGTCCAGTGCCATCAGGCGGTCCCGGTCAGCGAACGGCGGATAGCCGCCTTTCATGGTGAGGCGGATGTAGTGGTGCACGAAGCAGTCGAGCACGATGTGCATGGGGCGGATGTCGCCGTGGTCTCGGGCTCGTGTGGCGGTTCTCAGGTAGAGGTCGAAATCGGCTGCCTGAATGCGCTCGTCCCACAGGCCGATCTTGGCCAGCGCGCTGCGGCGAATCATGACGGTATTGCCCACGAAGCCTTGCAGCGTCTGCCCTTCAAAACGCTTCTGGCGCTCGCGGCAGAAACCAGCCCAGTTGGGGTACATCCAGCGGTGCATCCAGCGAAGGTGGTGCTCTTGCGTGCCCAGCAGGCTGACCAGCCCGCGGATGCGCTGCCAGCGCCTCTTCAGGCGCTGCGTGGCCTCGGGCGTCTCCACGCGCTCCACGCCGCAGCAGGTGGCCACTTCCAGGCCGTTGCGCTCCATGCTGGTCACCAGCGTCTGGTCCCAGCCGGGGCTCACGATGATGTCGTTGTTCAGAAACGCCAGCCAGTCGTACCGGGCCAGGGCGATGCCCTGGTTTTGGCAATGCGGGTAGGAATAGTTGGCGGGGTTTCGGACGACGCGCACGCCTTCGGCCTCGAAAAACTCGGCGCTGCCGTCACCTGAGGCGTTGTCGATGATGATCAGCTCGAAAGGCAGGCTGCTGGCTGCGCGCAGGCGCTGCAGAAACAGCCGGTTCATCGGCAGCTGTTTGTGGACGGCGGTGATGATGCTGATCATGGGCGCGGGGTTTCTTGGGGTCTGGGAAACCATGCCAACACCAAGGCCGTGAGCAGGAAAAAGTGGCCCGCTTTCATGTCGATCAGCATCGAATTGAAGAGCACGCTGCTGGCAAAAGCAGCAGTTGCCACCGCCAACAAGACCTGGCGGGCGGGCTCCTGTGCAGCCCAAGCCAGCCAAGCCATGCGCACGAACAGGGCCAGGTAGAGCAGCAGGCCGGGTAGCCCCAGGCCAGCCCACATATATAGATACTCGTTGTGCGGGTTGCCGCTGCCGTGGTCGCTGAGGGCGCCACCGCGCCGCTGGGTGTGGGCCATGAACTGGGCCGGAAACTGGGACAAACCCACGCCCAGCACTGGTGAATCTGCAATCACTTCCACGGTGGTTTCCCAAAAGCGCAGCCGCAGGCCGCTGGAGGTGTTGACCAAGCCGCGTTGCTGATCTTGGGTGTCCAGATATTGCTGCACCTCTGTGATGACCAGCTGCACCCGGTGGCGCGCCTCCGGCACCACCCAAATGGCACCCACCAACAGGGCTGGGCCCAGCAAACCCACCGCCATCGCCCGCAAGCCCACTCGGCGGCTGGCCAGCGCAGCCCAAACCAACAAGGCGGCCAGCAGTGTCACGTAGCCGGTGCGCCGCCCAGTGACCCACAGCAGGGTGAACAGGCCCAAAACAGCCAGGGCCAGCAAGGCCCAGCGCGATGCGGGCCATTCTGGCCATACCGGCCATACCGGCCATACCGGCCATGCGCGCCGTGCGGGTTCCTGTCCCACCTCGTCTGTGCTTGGTGTCCGCGGCCAGCCACGCAGTGCGGCAGGGTGAACGACCAACCAAAAGCAGGCCACGATGGCCAAAGTCAGCATGGGGCCTGCCACGTCGGCGGTGCCGGGGTAGTAGCGGTTCACCGGAGGCAAGCCATCCAGCAAATAGGGCAGGGCGCCCGCCAGCACGAAGGCGCTCATGCAGGCCGCAAAAGCCAGCACCACAGTCAGCCGGTGGCGCGCGGCCATGAACAGTGGGGACCACAGCACCAAAAAAAGCAGAACCCTAAAGTCGCCCAGTTGCCGCAGGGCCTCAGCCGTGCCAGCACCGGCCGCCAAGTCGCGCAGCAGCAACCAGCCCAACAAAGCCAAGCTGATCCAGGCAAGCGGTTCGCGCAGCAGGCCCCAAGGCCGGTACTTGGCCCACACCCACAGAGCCACCAAGCTCACCACCAAAGCCATCAAGTTGGTGAGTGCGGTCGAGGCGAACACGCACACGGTCATCAAGCCCAGCAACAGCGCCACCGCGGGGTGTCCGTTCAGGAGGGTGGGCGCGATGGCGGTGGAGACGGTGACGCCTTTGGGCTGAGGGTGCATAAGCCGCGAGGATGTTAGCGGCCTGCATGCGGGGCTTGGGCCACTGGCCATCCGGCACAATTCCGCGTCATGAGCACCACGCCCGAACCCCTTGCCGATCTGGCGCACATCACCCCGCGCGACAAGGCGGAAATCCTGGCGCAGGCGCTGCCCTACATCCGGCGCTTTCACGGCAAGACCATCGTCATCAAATACGGCGGCAACGCCATGACCGACCCGGCCCTGCAGGCCGACTTTGCGGAAGACGTGGTGCTTTTGAAACTGGTGGGCATGAACCCGGTGGTGGTTCACGGTGGCGGGCCGCAGATCGAGACGGCGCTGAATCGCCTGGGCAAAAAGGGCGAGTTCGTGCAGGGCATGCGCGTGACCGACGCAGAAACCATGGAAGTGGTGGAGTGGGTGCTCGCTGGTGAGGTGCAGCAAGACATCGTGGGCCTCATCAACCAAGCCGGCGGCAAGGCCGTGGGGCTGACCGGGCGCGACGGCGGCCTCATCCGCGCGCAAAAACTGCGCATGATGGACAACCAAGACCCCACCAAAGAGCACGACGTGGGGCAGGTGGGCGACATCGTGGCCATCGACCCGAGCGTGGTGCGCGCCCTGCAAGACGACGCCTTCATCCCGGTCATCAGCCCCATTGGTTTTGGCGAGGCCAACGAAACCTACAACATCAACGCCGACGTGGTGGCCAGCAAGCTCGCCACAGTGCTCAAGGCAGAAAAGCTCATGCTGCTCACCAACACGCCGGGCGTGCTGAACAAGGCGGGTGAACTGCTCACCAACTTGTCGGCGCGTGAAATTGACGAGCTGTTTGCCGACGGCACCATCAGCGGCGGCATGCTGCCCAAGATCAGCGGCGCGCTGGACGCGGCCAAAAGCGGCGTGAACTCGGTGCACATCATCGACGGGCGTGTGCCGCATGCCATGTTGCTGGAGATCCTGACCGATCAGGCCTACGGCACCATGATTCGCTCGCACTGAGAGCGCCCCGACCCAGCTCAGAATCCTGCTCAGACAACTGCCCAGAGACCGACTCAGACCCCTCAGTTAGAGTGCTGCCCATGTCCGAACTCGACACGACCCCGCCGGCCGCAGCCGAGCCCGACACTGCAGCGCCGGCCCGCAAGCGCCCCAAGCCGGGTGAGCGGCGCGTTCAGATCTTGCAGGCCCTGGCCACCATGCTCGAGCAGCCGGGCGCAGAGCGCGTGACCACCGCTGCGCTGGCGGCCCGACTGGATGTCAGCGAGGCGGCGCTTTACCGCCACTTCGCCAGCAAGGCGCAGATGTTCGAGGGGCTGATCGATTTCATCGAGCAGTCGGTGTTCAGCCTCATCAACCAGATCATCGAGCGCGAGCCACAAGGCCAGGCGCAAGCCGCGCGTATCGTCGCCATGCTCTTGCAGTTCGCCGAGAAGAACCCCGGTATGGCGCGCGTGATGGTGGGTGATGCGCTGGTTTATGAAAACGAGCGCCTGCAGCAGCGCATGAACCAGTTCTTTGACAAGGTCGAGGCGGCGCTGCGCCAAGGCCTGCGCGCAGAAGCCGAAGCAGCGGCTTCAGCCGGCCTCATCCCCGGCACAATCGCCACGCCCACGGTCGACGCGCAAGTCAAAGCCGCTGCGCTCACGGCCCTGGCAGTCGGGCGCTTGCAGCGTTTTGCACGCTCTGGTTTCAAGCGTCATCCCACAGAACAACTCGACGCCACGCTGGCCTTGTTGCTTCGGTGAGTTCTGCAGTGGCTGCTGCGGCGGATGCGGCAGTGAACGCTGCTGAAGTGGTTCTGGGGGCAGGGCGCTTGCGCCTGCTGCCCAGCGGTGCCGCTTTGTGCGAGGCCACGCAATCGCTCTTGGTGGCAGACCTGCATTTGGGCAAGGCGCACAGTTTTCGCCGTCAAGGCGTGCCGGTTCCAGCGGGCACCACGGCGCAATCTTTGGCGCAGTTGTCGGCTGATGTGCTGGCCAGTGGCGCCAAGACCATCGTTTTTCTGGGTGACTTTTTGCACGCCCGCCACGCCCAAGCCGTCATGCCAGCCGTGGCTGCCTGGAGAAAGCAGCACGCGCAGGTGGCCTTGTGGCTGGTGCGCGGCAACCACGACCGGCACGCCGGAGACCCTCAGTTCAGCGAGCCTGAACTTGGCAACACAACGCTGGACCTGAGCTGTTTCGACGAGCCCCTGTTGCACGGCCCGTGGGCGCTGTGCCATCACCCGCAAACCGTGCCCGGAGCCTACGCCCTGGCAGGCCACTGGCACCCGTGCATCGCCCTTCGTGGCAAAGGCCGCGACCGCCTGCGCCTGCCCTGTTTCTGGCTGGGCGACCCTGTTCAGCGCCCGCTGGGTGTGCTGCCGGCCTACGGTGCTTTCACCGGCATGCACCCCATTGAGCAGAGCCCACAAGACCGCGTGTTCGCCATTGCAGGCGACCGTGTCATGCCCGTCCACCCCTCACCAACCCTTTTGGAGCCCACATGAAACTCGTTCGCTACGGCCCTGCTGGCCGCGAAAAGCCCGGCCTGATTGACGCCAACGGTCGCGTGCGCGACCTCAGCGGCGAAGTGGCCGACATCGGCGCTGCCTACCTGTCTGATAAAGCGCTGGCCCGCTTGGCCCGCCTGAAGCCGGAGAAGCTGCCTTTGGTGCGCGGCACGCCACAAGCGTCGCTGCGGCTGGGCTGTCCGGTGGCTGGCATTGGCAAGTTCATCGGCATCGGGCTGAACTACGCAGACCACGCGGCTGAAGTGGGTGCGCCCATTCCCAAAGAGCCCATCGTGTTCATGAAGGCCACCAGTTGCATCCAAGGCCCGGACGACCCGGTGATGCTGCCCAGGGGTTCGGTGAAGTCCGATTGGGAGGTGGAGTTGGGCGTGGTGATTGGCACAACAGCACGCTACGTGTCGCAAAAAGACGCGCTGTTGCACGTGGCCGGCTACTGCACCGTGAACGACTTGAGCGAGCGCGAATACCAAATGGAGCGCGGCTCGCAGTGGGACAAAGGCAAGGGCTGCGACACCTTCGGCCCTGTGGGCCCTTGGTTGGTGACGCGCGACGAGGTGCCACAGCCGCACAAGCTGTCGCTGTGGCTCGATGTGAACGGCCAGCGCATGCAAACCGGCAGCACCCGCACCTTGGTGTTTGGCGTGGCCAAGCTGGTGAGCTATGTCAGCCAGTTCATGACCCTGCTGCCCGGCGACCTCATCACCACCGGCACACCGCCGGGCGTGGGTTTGGGCATGAAGCCGCCGCGCTTCCTTCGGGCCGGTGATGTGATGACACTGGGCGTCGAAGGCCTGGGTGATCAATGCCAGCGCGTGCTGGCGTTTCAGAAATAGCGCAACGCGGCGCGGGTAAACCCGCAGCTTGCTTGGGTGCGGCCCCCTAATTGCCCAAAGTTGGTCAATTGGGGGGTCTTCTGGTACAAAATAGCACGACCGTTCTTTTTACTCCAGACCCAACATGACCGATCAGGACGCGGCCTCCGCCCATCTCCCGCCAAGCCAGCCCGAGCCCTCATCACAGGCAGCCCCAGAGGCCCACCGCGAAGGCCGGGCTTTGCTCAAGGGGCAGCAAACCAAGGTCGCCATCATCGATGCGGCTTTGGGGCTGGCTGGGCAAACGGGGCTGGAAGGCTTGAGCATCGGCACCTTGGCCGAGGTCACGCGCATGAGCAAATCAGGCGTGTTCGCGCATTTCGGCTCGCGAGAGGAGCTGCAGATTTCCGTGGTTCGAGAGTACTTCGCCCGCTTCGAAGACGAGGTGTTCTTCCCCGCTCTGGCCGAGCCCCGGGGATTGCCCCGGCTGAGTGCGCTGTTTGCGAACTGGATGAAGCGCGTGGCCGTGGAAATTCAGTCGGGCTGCATCTTCATCAGCGGCGCGGTGGAGTTTGACGATCGCCCAGGCCCCGTGCGCGATGCGCTGGCCACCTCGGTAGACACCTGGTTGGCCGCCATGCACCGCGCCGTGGTGCAAGCGCGCGATGAAGGGCATCTGGATGCAGCCGCCGATGCGCAGCAGATCGTGTTCGAGATTCACGGGCTCATCTTGGCGCTGCATTACGAAGCGCGCTTTCTGCGCCGGCCCGGTGCCATTGCACGCGCCAACACCGGCTTTGAGCAAATCCTCTCGCGTTATGCGCCCAGGTCTGGCGCCTCCAACTGACCCACCCTGCAGCGCACCGCGCCACTTAGCACGCCCGCGCAGCTTTCCCACCGCATCGTCTTCAAGGAGCCCTTCATGCCTACCTACAACCCTCCGCTGCGCGACATGCAGTTTGTCTTGCACGAAGTTCTGCATGCGGGCGATGTCTTCGCCGAACTGCCGCCCCACGCCGACCTGGACGCCGACACCGTCAACGCGGTGCTGGAAGAGGGCGGCAAATTCGCCTCGCAAGTCATCTTCCCGCTCAACATCTCGGGCGACGAGCAAGGCTGCCAGCTCGACAAAACCACGCACGAGGTGAAAACGCCCGATGGTTTCAAAGCCGCCTACGAGCAATTCGTGCAGGGCGGTTGGCCCGCGCTCAGCTGCGACCCGGCCTACGGCGGCCAGGGCTTGCCCATCGTGCTCAACCAGTGTTTCTATGAAATGCTCAACAGCGGCAACCAGTCGTGGACCATGTACCCCGGCCTCACGCACGGTGCCTATGAATGCCTGCACGCGCACGGCACGGCTGAGCAGAAAGCCACCTACCTGCCACGCCTGACCAGCGGCGAGTGGACCGGCACCATGTGCCTGACCGAGCCGCACTGCGGCACCGACTTAGGTCTGCTGCGCACCAAGGCCGAGCCGCAAGCCGACGGCACCTACCGCATCACCGGCCAGAAGATTTTCATCAGCGCAGGTGAGCACAACCTGGTGGGGAACATCATTCACCTCGTCTTGGCGCGTCTGCCCGATGCTCCCATCGGCAGCAAAGGCATCAGCCTGTTTGTGGTGCCGAAGTTCTTGGTGAATGCCGACGGCAGCCTGGGCGCGCGCAACGGCATCCACTGCGGCGGCCTGGAGCACAAGATGGGCATCCACGGCAACGCCACGTGCCAGATGGTGCTCGACGGCGCGGTGGGCACTTTGGTGGGCCAGCCCAACAAGGGCTTGGCCGCCATGTTTGTGATGATGAACGCAGCGCGCATCGGCGTGGGCATGCAGTCTTTGGGCTTGACGGAAGTGGCCTACCAAAACGCGCTGGCTTACGCCAAAGACCGCCAGCAAAGCCGCAGCCTCACCGGCCCCAAGCAGCGCGACCAGCCGGCTGACAGCATCTTGGTTCACCCCGACGTACGCCGCATGCTGCTCACCGCCAAGGCCTACGCCGAAGGCGGCCGCGCGCTCAGCCTGTACTGCGCCTTGCTGATCGACCGAGAACTCAAGCACCCAGACGCAGCCGTTCGCGCCGAATCAGCAGAACTCGTGGCGCTGCTCACGCCCATCGTCAAAGCCTTCATCACCGACAACGGCTGGCTGGCCACATCGGCCTGCATGCAGGTGTTTGGCGGCCACGGCTACATCAAAGAGTGGGGCATGGAGCAATACGTGCGCGACGCCCGCATCAACATGATTTATGAGGGCACCAACACCATCCAGTCGCTGGACTTGCTGGGCCGCAAGGTGTTGGGCAACAACGGCGCGACGCTCAAAAAATTCGGCAAGCTGGTCGCGGTGCTGGTGCAAGAAGAGGGCGTCAACGAAAAGATGGCCGAGTTCATCAACCCGCTGGCGCAACTGGCCGAGCAGATCACCAAATTCACCACCGAGATTGGCTTCAAAGGCTTTCAAAACGCAGACGAAGTGGGTGCAGCTGCGGTGGATTACCTGCGCGTGGCTGGGCACCTGGTGTTCGGCTACTTCTGGGCGCGAATGGCCCAGGTGGCTCTGCGCGAAGTGGCTGCAGCGGCAGCCCGTGGCGAGGCGGTGGACCCGTTCTACACCGCCAAGCTGCAAACCGCCCGTTTCTATTTCGCGAAGCTGTTCCCAGAAACAGCCACCCTCATGCGCACCGCCCGCACGGGCAGCCGGGTGCTCATGGACACAGAAGCCGCCCTGGCTTGATTCCCCCACCACCAAAGGAGACAACCATGACCAAACATTCGCTTTCACTTGCAGCCCTTTTGCTTTGCGGCGCAGCCCAGGCCCAAATGAGCCCAGTGGGCCTGTGGCGCAGCATCGACGACAAAACCGGTGAGCCCCGCTCGGAGGTTCGCGTCACCGACAACGGCGGCGTGCTGTCCGGCAAGGTCGACAAGCGCCTGAGCAAGACCGCCAAGCCAGAAGACGTTTGCACCGAATGCACCGATGACCGCAAGGGCAAGCCACTGCTGGGCATGGAGATCATTCGCGGTGCGAAGAAGGCCGAGGGCAAAGACGTGTGGGAAGGCGGCAAGATTCTCGACCCCGAAAACGGCAAGGAATACACCCTGCGCATGACGCCCATCGAAGGCGGACAGAAGCTCGAAGTGCGCGGCTCCATTGGGCCCTTTGGCCGAACCCAGACCTGGACGCGCCTGCCGTGAGCGCCAGCACCGATCAGGCCCTTGCGGCCTTTCGCGTCAAGCAAGTAGCGGTGCTGGGCGCCGGCGTCATGGGTGCGCAGATTGCTGCGCACTTGGTGAACGTGGGCGTGCCGGTGCTGCTGTTCGACTTGGCCGCCAAAGAAGGCGATGCCGCTGGCAAGAACGGCATCGCGCTGCGCGCCATTGAGAACCTGAAAAAGCTCAAGCCGGCACCGCTCGGCTTGGCCGATGACGCCAGCCTGATCACCCCGGCCAATTACGACGAGCATTTGGACAAGCTCGGCGCATGTGATTTGGTGATTGAGGCCATCGCCGAGCGCATGGACTGGAAGCTCGCGCTGTACGAGCGCATTGCAGCGCACGTGTCGCCGCAGGCCATCCTCGCCTCCAACACCTCGGGCTTATCCATCACCAAGTTGAGCGAAGGCCTGCCCGAGGCCTTGCGTCCGCGCTTTTGCGGCATTCACTTTTTCAACCCGCCGCGCTACATGGCGCTGGTGGAACTGATTGCCACGCCCAGCACCCAGCCGACCATCCTGGACGACCTGGAAACCTTCTGCACCACGGCATTGGGCAAGTCGGTGGTGCGCGCCAAAGACACGCCCAACTTCATTGCCAACCGCATCGGCATCGCCGGCATGTTGGCCACCATGAAGCAGGCCGAGGCTTTTGGCTTGAGTTACGACGTGGTGGACGACCTGACCGGCAAGAAGCTGGGCCGCGCCAGCTCGGGCACCTTCCGCACCGCCGACGTGGTGGGCCTGGACACCATGGCGCACGTCATCAAGACGCTGCAGGACAACCTCTCGGATGCCACCGACCCGTTCTACGGCAACTTCGGTACGCCAGCGGTCTTGAAGACCCTCATCGATAAAGGTTACCTGGGCCAGAAAGCCAAAGCTGGCTTTTTCAAGAAGGTGGGCCGCGACATCCTGCGCTTTGACGCAGCCAATGGCGACTACGTGCCCGGCGGCGACAAAGCCGACGAGGTCTACGCCCGCATGCTCAAAAAACCTGCTGCTGAGCGGCTGCGCTTGCTGCGTGAGAGCGAAGGCCCGCAGGGGCAGTTTTTGTGGGCCATCCTGCGCGACAGCTTTCACTACGCCGCTGTGAGTTTGGCCGATGTGGCCGACACGGCGCGTGACATCGACCAGGCCATGCGCTGGGGCTTTGGCATGGCACAAGGCCCTTTCGAGCTGTGGCAAGAAGCCGGTTGGCTGCAGGTGGCGCGCTGGGTGCAGGAAGACATAGCCGCCGGTCGCGCGCTGTGCAAAGCGCCGCTGCCGGCCTGGGTGTTCGAGGGCCCGGTGGCGCGAGCGCATGGCGGCGCTGGTGGCGTACACACACCCGAGGGTTCCTGGAACCCGAGCACCGGTCGCTTCGAGCCGCCGCGTGTGTTGCCGGTGCACGCCCGCCAGTGGTTCCGCGAGGGCGTGTTCGGTTTCGGCGCACAGCGGTTCGAGAGCGCCGGGCGCACCCTGCACGAAGACGCGTCCATTCGCCTATGGACGCTGGACGAGCAGGTGCTGATCGCCAGCATCAAGACCAAGATGCACGCCATCAGCCCGGAAGTGGCAGAAGGCCTGCAACTGGGCGTAGACACCGCAGAACGTAGCTTCCAAGGCATGGTCATCTGGTCGGGCGACGAGCCGTTTTCTGCGGGCGCAGACCTGCAAGCCATGCTGCCCGCCTTCATGGCCGTGGGCGTGAGCGCCATCGACGAAGCAGAACACCACCTGCAGCAAACCATGCTGCGCATCCGCTACGCGCATGTGCCGGTGGTCAGCGCCATTCGTGGCTTGGCTCTGGGCGGCGGCTGCGAGCTGGCCGTGCATTGCGCGCGCCGCGTGGCGCACATGGAGAGCTACATCGGGCTGGTGGAAGTGGGCGTGGGCTTGGTGCCTGGTGCGGGCGGCTTGGCCTACATCGCGCGCCGTGCGGCCGAGGCTGGTGCCCGTTCCACCCACAAAGACCTGCTGCCCTTCCTGACCGAAGGCTTCACAGCAGCCGCCATGGCCAAAGTGGGCACCAGTGCGCTGGAGAGCAGGCAGTTGGGTTACCTGCTGGAGTCGGACGTGATCGTGGCGCACAAGGACGAGCTGCTGCACGTCGCATTGAGCCAAGTGCGCGCCATGGCAGACGCCGGCTGGCGCCCGCCGCAGCGCAAGCGCTTTGCCGTGGCTGGGCGCAGCGGGCGCGCCACCATCTTGGGGCAACTGGTCAACATGCGCGACGGCGGCTTCATCAGCGCACACGACTTCCACATCGCCAGCCTGATCGCGGGCGTGGTGACAGGCGGTGAGGTGGACGCGGGCACGCAGGTGACCGAGGAATACCTGATGGCGCTGGAGCGCCAAGCCTTCTGTGCGCTGGTGCAGCACCCCAAGACCCAAGAGCGCATCCTGGGCATGCTCAACACCGGCAAGCCCTTGAGAAACTGACATGAAAGACCAGAAATGAAGCAAGTTCAAGAAGCTTTCATCGTCGCTGCCACGCGCACGCCCATCGGCCGTTCGCACAAGGGCTACTTCCGCCACACGCGGCCAGACGAGCTTCTGGCGACCACGCTGCGCGCAGCCTTGGCCCAGGTGCCCGGGCTGGACCCAGCCGCCATCGAAGACGTGATCTGCGGTTGCGCCATTCCAGAGGCGCAGCAGGGCCTGAACGTGGCGCGCGTGGGCGCGGTGTTGGCCGGTTTGCCCAAGAGCGTGGGCGGCATCACCGTCAACCGCTTTTGCGCATCGGGCCTGTCGGCGCTG
This sequence comes from Comamonadaceae bacterium, assembly GCA_027483665.1. Classification (GTDB taxonomy): domain Bacteria; phylum Pseudomonadota; class Gammaproteobacteria; order Burkholderiales; family Burkholderiaceae_C; genus JAIXUC01. Next base: position 14,459 of record JAIXUC010000002.1, read on the forward strand.
CAAATGGCGGCAGACCGCATCCGCGTGGGCGAGGCCGATGTGATGATCGCAGCTGGCACCGAGAGCATGAGCATGGTGCCCATGATGGGCAACTCGCCCAGCCTGTCGCCCAGCATCTTCAGCGACCCCGATGACCTGGAGCGTTACGGCATCGCCTACGGCATGGGCCTGACCGCAGAAAAAGTGGCGCAGCAGTGGAAGGTGAGCCGCGAAGACCAAGACCGCTTCGCCGTCGCTTCACACCAGAAGGCCGTGGCCGCCATGCAGGCTGGTGAGTTCACCGACGAGATCACGCCGGTGCAGGTGGAAGACCGCTCCGTCGATTTGGACAGCGCGCAGGTCAGCGTGAAGCTGCGCACCGTCAACCTCGATGAAGGCGCGCGGCCCGACACCTCGATGGAGGGCTTGGCCAAGCTGCGCACCGTGTTCGCTGCACGCGGATCGGTGACGGCAGGCAACAGCTCGCAAACTTCCGATGGCGCAGGTGCGCTCATCTTGGTGAGTGAAGCGGCGCTCAAGCGCTTTGGCCTCACGCCCCTGGCGCGCTTTGTCAGTTACGCCAGCCGGGGCGTTCAGCCGCACATCATGGGCATTGGCCCGGTCGAGGCCATTCCTGTGGCGCTCAAAGCGGCTGGCCTGCACCAAGACGACATCGACTGGATCGAGTTGAACGAAGCCTTTGCCGCGCAGTCGCTGGCCGTCATCCAGACGCTGGGTCTGAACCCGGACAAGATCAACCCCTTGGGCGGTGCCATTGCTTTGGGCCACCCGCTGGGCGCCACTGGCGCCATTCGCGCAGCCACCGTGGTGCACGGCCTGCGCCGACGCCAGCAGCGCTACGGCATGGTGACGATGTGTGTGGGCATGGGGCAGGGCGCGGCTGGCATCATCGAGCGCGTTTAAGGAGACCCCATGAGCGATAACTTGAGCCGCACTGAGGGCGGTGCGGACATCTTGAGTCACACCGAAGCCGGTGTGGACATCCTGATTCACACCGAGGGCGGCGTGAAGACGCTCACCTTAAACCGCGTAGAAAAAAAGAACTCGCTGACCGCCGCGATGTACACGCAGTTGTCAGAAGCGGTCGAGCAAGCAGCCGCAGACACGGCGGTGCGCGCGCTGGTGTTTCAAGGCCACGAAACCGTGTTCTGCGCGGGCAATGACATTGCAGATTTCCTGAACCATCCACCGGCCTCGCAAGACGCGCCAGTGTTTCGCTTTCTGCGCGCAGTCAGCACATTCCCCAAGCCCATGCTGGCAGCGGTGTGTGGCCCGGCTGTGGGCATCGGCACCACGCTGCTGCTGCATTGCGACTTGGTCTACGCCGGTGACAACGCCGCTTTCGCCATGCCTTTCGTGAACCTGGGCTTGGTGCCAGAAGCCGCTTCCAGCCTGCTGGTGCCGCGCCTCATGGGTTACCACCGCGCCGCTGAAGCCTTGCTGCTAGGCGAGCCCTTCATGGCAGAAGCCGCTTTGGAGGTGGGCTTGGTCAACCGCGTGGTGCCGCCGTCTGAAGCCAACTCCCTGGCGCAGCGGCAAGCCGCCAAGCTGGCTGCCAAACCGCTGGCCTCGCTGATAGAGACCAAGCGGCTCATGAAGCAGGGGCAAGCGGCCCAAGTGGCCCAAGCCATGGCCGATGAAGCGCAGGTGTTTGCGCGCATGCTGGCCGGGCCCGCTGCGCGTGAAGCCTTCTCGGCCTTCATGGACAAGCGCCGGCCTGATTTCTCCAAGCTGTGAAGCACCGCGCAAAGCCGGATGCGCAAGTCCGGCCCCAAGCCCACGCCGATGCCCAAGCTGGTGCAGATGCCCCAGCGCTTGCGGGCGGGCAAGGCCCAGCTGGCGTGGTCTTTGAGCCTGCTTTCACCGAAGGCTTGGTGGACATCTTCGAGCGCCGCATCGTCTTCAACCAAGTCTTGGGCCTGAGGGTCACCGAGGTCTTGCCCGACCGGGTGATGGGCGGTTTAGAAATGCGCCCGGAGCTGGTGGGGCACTACGCCTACAACCGGGTCCACGGCGGCGTGATCAGCGCCTGCCTGGACGCTCTAGGCGGTTTGGCGGTGATGGCGGCGATGGGCGCGCGCCACATGGACGAGTCGGTGGAGCAAAGGCTGCAACGCTTCGCACGGCTGGGGACCATCGACTTGCGCGTGGACTACCTTCGCCCCGGCATTGGTGAGCGCTTTGTGTTGAAGGCCGAGGTGTTGCGGCTGGGCTCCAGAGTGGCCAGCACCCGCATGGACTTCTTGCACACCAACGGCACGCTCTTGGCCAGTGCTGCTGCGGCCTACATCGTGTCTTGAGCCTGTCGGTGGATGACTGGCGCTCAAGCCTTGGGTTTGGGCACCTCTCGGGGCTGGCCGCGCTCGTCGATCGCCACATAGGTCAACAGCGCCTCGGTCACTTTCACGTACTGGCCTTGCGACCAGAACCGCTCGGCATACACCTCCACCTTCACGGTGATGGAGGTTCTGCCCACGCGCTGCAAAGAGGAATAGAAGGACAAGATGTCACCCACGCGCACGGGCTGCTTGAACACAAACTCATTGACAGCCACCGTGGCTATTCGCCCTTGAGCCAAGCGCGCCGGGATGACCGAGCCTGCCATGTCCACCTGCGCCATGACCCAGCCGCCGAAGATGTCGCCATTGGCGTTGCTGTCGCCCGGCATGGGAATGACTTTGAGCACGAGTTCTTGGTCTTGTGGCAAGGCCACTGCGTGCGCGGGCTGAGAAGGCTTCTGTGTATCGGGCATATCGGGCGTGTCGGGCATGTCTGGTTTCGGGTGGGGTGGGGCGGCGGCATCGGCAAGAAAGCCATGCACGACAATCCACCGCTTGATTTCTGAAAGATTGTGAACGATGCGACCCGCAGCCCACCCCCCAGCCGGATCGCTCGCAACGAGTGAAGCCACACCCGGCAAACCGCGTGGCGACTGGCGCACGCTGGCTCGGCTGCTCCCCTATCTGTGGGAATACAAGTGGCGGGTGATGGCGGCGCTGGCCTTCATGATCGGGGCCAAGTTCGCCAACGTGTCGGTGCCGCTGCTGTTGAAAGAGCTGGTGGACAACTTGGCCATCAAGCCCGGCCAGCCCGCTGCGGTGTTGGTGGTGCCTATCGGTCTGCTGGTGGCTTATGGTGCCTTGAGGTTGTCCACCTCGCTGCTGACCGAACTGCGCGAGTTGGTCTTTGCGAAGGCCACGCAAGGCGCGGCGCGCTCCATTGCCTTGCAGACTTTCCAGCACCTGCATGCCTTGAGCTTGCGCTTTCACCTCGAGCGCCAAACCGGCGGCATGACGCGCGACATCGAGCGCGGCGTGCGGGGCATCGAGTCGCTCATTTCCTATTCGCTCTACAGCATCGTCCCGACTCTGGTGGAGGTGGCGCTGGTGCTCACCATCCTGGCGGTGAAGTTCGACGCCTGGTTCGCCTGGATCACCATCACCGCGCTGGTGCTCTACATCGTGTTCACCGTGACGGTCACGGAGTGGCGCACCAAGTACCGCCGCGAAGCCAACGAGTTCGACTCCGCCGCCCACACCCGCGCCATCGACTCGTTGCTGAATTACGAGACGGTGAAGTACTTCAACAACGAAGGCTTCGAGGCCCGCCGCTACGACGAAAGCCTGGAGCGCCTGCGCTTGGCGCGGCTGAAAAGCCAAACCACCTTGTCGATGCTCAACACTGGTCAGCAGCTGATCATCGCGGCTGGCTTGGTGGCCATGCTCTGGCGCGCCACAGAAGGCGTGGTGGTCGGGCGCATGACGCTGGGCGATTTGGTGATGATCAACGCCTTCATGATTCAGCTGTACATCCCGCTGAACTTCCTGGGTGTGATCTACCGCGAAATCAAGCAAAGCCTGACCGACCTCGACAAGATGTTCGTGCTGATGGAGCGCGAGCGTGAAGTGGCCGACGACCCGCTGGCCGAGCCGCTGAACGTCGGTGCCCCGCCTGCGGTGCGTTTCGAGTCGGTGGGTTTTGCTTACGAGGCCGACCGGCCCATCTTGCACGGCATCAGCTTCGAGATTCCGTCGGGCAAGACGGTGGCTGTAGTGGGCCCCTCGGGTTCGGGCAAGTCCACGCTCGCACGTTTGCTGTTTCGCTTCTACGACGTGCAGCAGGGCGGCATTCGCATCGACGGGCGCGATGTGCGCAGCATCACGCAGTCTTCGCTGCGCCAGGCCATTGGCATCGTGCCGCAAGACACGGTGCTGTTCAACGACACCGTGGCTTACAACATCGCTTACGGCAGGCCAGGTGCCACGCCGGCAGAGGTGGAAGAGGCTGCGAGTTCTGCGCGCATTCACGACTTCATTGCCTCCACCCCCAAGGGCTACGAGACCATGGTGGGTGAGCGCGGCCTGAAGCTCTCGGGTGGCGAGAAGCAACGTGTGGCCATTGCCCGCACCTTGCTCAAAGACCCGCCCATCCTGATATTCGATGAGGCCACATCGGCGCTCGACAGCGCCAACGAGCGCGCCATTCAGGCCGAGCTGCAGTCCACCGCCCAAGGCAAAACCACGCTCGTGATTGCGCACCGCCTATCTACCGTGGTGGACGCGCACGAGATCTTGGTCATGGAGAGCGGGCGCATCATCGAACGCGGTACCCACGCGGAGTTGCTGGCCATGCAAGGCCGCTACGCCAGCATGTGGGCTTTGCAGCAAGCGTCCGACTGAAACTTCGGCGCCCCGAGCGACGAGGCCCATGCCTTGCCGCGCAGCCTTGAGCGACCCCGAGAGCAGCCCCATTCGCTGCCGATAATGCGCGCCATGGAAACCAAGTGGCTAGAAGATTTCGTCAGCCTGGCAGAGACGCGCAGCTTCAGCCGATCGGCCCAACTGCGCCACGTCACGCAGCCGGCTTTTTCGCGGCGGATCCAGGCCCTGGAGGGTTGGGCCGGTACCGATTTGGTGGACCGCAGCTCTTACCCCACGCGCCTCACCCCCGCAGGCGAGACGCTCTATGCACAGGCCCTGGAAATGTTGCAGGGCCTGCAAACCACCCGTGCCATGTTGCGCGGGCACACGGTGGCGGGGCAAGACGTGATCGAGTTCGCGGTGCCGCACACGATGGCATTCACGTTCTTCCCGGCTTGGGTGTCGGGCTTGCGTACGGGGTTCGGCTCTTTCAAAAGTCGGCTGATTGCGCTCAACGTGCACGACGCGGTGATGCGTCTGGTCGAAGGCAGTTGCGACGTGCTGATTGCCTACCACCACCCCTCGCAACCGCTGCAACTGGATGCCGAGCGTTACGACATGGTCAGTTTGGGCGAAGAAGTTTTGGCGCCTTATTCCAAAGCCGACGGGCAAGGCCAGGCCATGTTTCGCCTGCCGGGTCGTTCGGGACAGCGCTTGCCCTACTTGGCCTACGCGCCGGGTGCCTACCTGGGCCGGGTGGTGGATCTCATCCTCAAGCAGTCGGCCACCCCCATTCATTTCGACCGTGTTTATGAAACCGACATGGCCGAGGGCCTGAAGGCCATGGCCTTGGAGGGACACGGCGTGGCTTTTCTGCCGGCGAGCGCAGTCAAGAAAGACCTGCGAGCTCGGCGCTTGCTGAGCGCAGACCCCGACGAGCTGGGCGGCTTGAGCATGAAGCTCGACATCCGCGCCTATCGGCAGAAGCCTTTGGGTAAAGAGGCCGGTAAAAGTTCGGTGCAGGAGCTGTGGTCTTACCTCAGTGCGAACTGAGGCTTCCAAGCCGCGGCGGGTGTAGATTCGGGCCCGGTTATTGCACTTTTTTGAACAGTTTTCGCGACGGAGAAGTCACCATGCCACGTTTGACGGCGATCCCATCTTGGCCCACAGGCCACCCGCGTTCAGCGCCGCTGGGTCAGGCGCTGCTGGCGCTCGGCTTGGCCGCATCAGGCTGGTCGGCCATGGCCCAGGCCCCGGCCGCACCACCAACACCTGCGCCCACTGCCGCGGCCGCCGCCCCTGCAGTGCCCGTATTGGAGCGGCTGAAGGCCGGGGGGCCGCTGCGCATTGGCTACAGGGAATCATCCATCCCGTTTTCATACGTGATCAAGCCGCCAGAGGGCAGCACCGCAGCCGTGGTCCCGATGGGCTATGCGGTGGACATCTGCCGCAAGCTGGCCGACGTGGTGGGGAAGTCTTTGGGCTTGAAGTCCACGCCGATTGAGTACGTCCCGGTCACCTCTGCTAACCGCATTCCGCTGGTCGAGAGTGGTGCCGTCGATCTGGAATGTGGCTCAACCACCAACAATGCAGAACGCCGCCAGCGCGTGGCCTTCACGGTGCCGCACTTCATCACAGGCTCGCGCCTCTTGGTGAAGAGTGAAAGCAACATCACCCGAGTGGAGGACATGCAGGGCAAAAAGCTGGTCTCCACCCAGGGCAGCACACCCCTCAAGGCCATTGAGCAAACCAACCGTGAACGCCTCTTGCGCCTGAACATCCTCACCGCGCCTGAGCACGCCAAAGCGGTGGAGATGGTCGAAAAAGGCGAAGCAGATGCGTTTTTGATGGACGACGTGCTGCTGTTCGGTTTGGCAGCCAACCGGCCCAACCCGACTGCGCTGAAGGTCGTGGGGCGGTTCATCACCACCGAGCCTTTGGCCATCATGCTCAACAAGAACGAAGTGGCCTTCAAGAAGCTGATCGACGATGAAATGCGCCGACTGGTGTACTCCAAGGAAATTCACACCATGTACAACCGCTGGTTCGCGCAGCCTATACCGCCCAGCAACAAGGCCCTGAACTTGCCCATCAGCTACTTGCTGCGCGATTTCTGGAAGTTCCCAACCGACAAGGTGCCGTTCTGAGCCAGATCCAACCGGCCGGCGGCCCAACCGACGCCTTAAGTCTCACCCAGCCCGACGATTGGCACGTGCACCTGCGCGACGGTGCAGCACTGAAGACCGTGGTGCCGCACACAGCGGCGCAGTTCGCCCGTGCCATCGTCATGCCGAACCTGCGCCCGCCCATCACGACGGCTGAGCAGGCGCTGGCTTACCGGGCACGCATCTTGGAGGCCGTGCCGCACGGCGTGCCCTTTGAGCCCTTGATGACGCTCTACCTCACCGACCGCCTGCCCCCCGAGGAAATCACCCGCGCTGCGCGCGCCGGTGTTGTTGCCTGCAAGCTCTACCCGGCGGGTGCCACCACGCACAGCGACGCCGGTGTGACAGACCTGCGCCACATCAGCGCCACGCTGGAGGCCATGCAGCGCGAGGGCATGCCGCTGCTGGTCCACGGCGAAGTGACCTCGCCCGACATTGACCTGTTCGACCGTGAAGCGGTGTTCATCGAGCGCCACCTGGTGGGCTTGCGCCGCGATTTCCCCGAGCTGAAGATCGTGCTGGAGCACATCACCACGCGCGAAGCGGCGGCCTACGTGCGAGAAGCCGGCCCGCTGACCGCGGCCACCATCACGGCCCACCATTTGCTCTACAACCGCAACGCCCTATTCACAGGCGGCATTCGCCCGCACTACTATTGCCTGCCAGTGCTGAAGCGCGAGATCCACCGCCAGGCTTTGATAGAGGCCGCCACCAGCGGAGATTCGGCTTTCTTCTTGGGAACCGACAGCGCGCCCCATGCTGCGCATTTGAAAGAGCACGCCAGCGGTTGCGCGGGTTGCTACACGGCGCATGCGGCCATCGAGATGTACACCGAGGTCTTTGACGCTGCAGGCGCCTTGGACAAGCTCGAAGCCTTTGCCAGCTTCCACGGCCCGGACTTCTACGGCTTGCCGCGCAACACAGGGCGCATCCAGCTCCGCCGCGAAAGCTGGCTGCCGCCAGAGCGCTTCGCCTTCGGAGACGGAGAACTCAAGCCGCTTCGCGCTGGGGAGAACCTGCCTTGGCGCATGGTTTCCCACTGATGCGGAAATGCGGCTGGCCGGTTAGGCGCGGCATGTCCTCAATAGCCATGGGCTAACGACGGTTCCTGCCTTGAAAACCATGGCCTGCCGCCTAACATCCTGTTTTACCGGCGGGTGAGCGGTCAAGCCACCATCAGATCCCGCGCACATTCAATATCTGGAGAAACCATGAAACGCATCATGTTGTTGATCGTCACCAACCTCGCGGTGATGGTTGTTTTGGGCATCGCAGCCAGTCTGCTGGGGGTCAACCGCTACCTCACGGCGAATGGTCTGAACCTGACCGCCTTGTTGGGCTTCTCGCTCATCATGGGTTTTGGCGGTGCATTCATTTCCTTGTTGATCAGCAAGCCGATGGCCAAGTGGTCCACCGGAGCGCGCGTGATCAACCAGCCGCAAACCGCAGACGAAGCGTGGATCGTCGAGACGGTTCGTCGGTTCTCTGACAAAGCGGGCATCACCATGCCCGAAGTCGCCATCTACGAGGGCGAGCCCAATGCTTTTGCCACGGGCGCTTTCAAGAACAGCGCCTTGGTGGCGGTGTCCACCGGCCTGCTGCGCGGCATGACGCGTGAAGAGGTGGAGGCCGTCATTGGTCACGAAGTGGCCCACGTGGCCAACGGTGACATGGTGACCATGACGCTGATCCAGGGTGTGATGAACACTTTCGTGGTGTTCTTGAGCCGGGTCATCGGCTACTTCATCGACCGCGTCATTCTGAAGAACAACAGCGAAGGCGTCGGCGTTGGCTACATCGTGACGACCATCATCCTGGACATCTTGCTGGGTGTGTTGGCTGCCATCATCGTGGCCTGGTTCTCTCGCCAGCGCGAATTCCGGGCTGATGCCGGTGCTGCACAACTGATGGGCCGCAAGCAGCCCATGATGTCGGCCCTGGCCCGTTTGGGCGGCATGCAGCCTGGCCAGTTGCCCAAGAACATGGCTGCCATGGGCATCGCAGGCGGCATCGGCCGTTGGTTCAGCTCGCACCCGCCCATTGAAGAGCGCATCGCTCGCTTGCAGTCTTCTCAGGTCTGATCGAGGAGAAGCCGTGTTGGGTTTGCCGCTTCAGCGGCGGCCCAGTGTGGCTTTTCTCATGGGGTGGGCAGTGAGCCTCCTGCGCTCTCTGAGTTTGGCTAAAGCATCGCCTGCCCGACCGCTTCTGCCACCTTGATGCCGTCCACCCCGGCCGACAAGATGCCGCCCGCATAGCCAGCGCCCTCACCGGCGGGGTAGAGGCCCGCCAAGTTCAAGCTTTGCAGGTCTTCACCGCGGGTGATGCGCAATGGCGAAGAGGTGCGGGTTTCCACGCCTGTGAACACCGCGTCGTGGCGGTCAAAGCCAGCGATCTTTTTTGCAAAGGCTGGCATGGCTTCTTGAATGGCTGCCACGGCGTAGCCGGGCAGCGCCAAGTGCAGGTTGCCCAAGCGCACGCCTGGCTTGTATGAGGGCTCCACCTCGCCCAGTTGCGTCGAAGGACGGCCCGCCAGAAAGTCGCCCACCAGTTGCCCCGGCGCCTCGTAACTGCGCCCGCCTAAAGCGTAAGCCTGGGACTCCAGTTGCCGCTGCATCACGATGCCCGCCAGCGGGTGGCAAGTGCCCCGGGCTTGCGCTTCAACGTCGAAGGTATCGCCCAACGTGTCTTCAAACGCTTGCGGGTCATGCGGATAGTCCTCGGGGTGGATGCCCACCACGATGCCCGCATTGGCGTTGCGCTCGTTGCGCGAGTATTGGCTCATGCCGTTGGTCACCACCCGGCCCACTTCGGATGTGGCGGCCACCACGGTGCCGCCCGGGCACATGCAAAAGCTGTAGACGCTGCGGCCGTTGCTGGCGTGGTGCACCAGCTTGTAGTCGGCAGCCCCCAGCGCGGGGTGTCCGGCGTGCACGCCCCAGCGCGCGCGGTCGATCATGCCCTGCGGGTGCTCCACGCGAAAGCCAATGGAAAACGGCTTGGGCTCGACGAACACGCCCCGGCGCACCAGCATGGCGAAGGTGTCGCGCGAGCTGTGACCGAGGGCCAGCACCACGTGGTCTGCTGGCAGCTCGTAGCAGGCGGTTGCTGGGTCTTGGCCAGCGCCTATTCTGCGAACCCGCAGACCGACCAGCCGACGTCCGTGGGGTGCGCTGGCGTCGGCTTCGATCAACAGGTCTTCCACCCGTTCTTCAAACCGCACCTCGCCACCCAGAGCGATGATTTGTTCGCGCATGGCCTCGACCACCTTCACCAGCTTGAAGGTGCCGATGTGCGGGTGTGCGTCGACCAAGATCTCTGGCGGCGCGCCAGCGGCGACGAACTCGGTCATGACCTTGCGGCCCAAGTGGCGCGGATCGCGGATCTGGCTCCAGAGCTTGCCATCAGAAAAGGTGCCAGCGCCGCCCTCGCCAAATTGCACGTTGCTCTCGGGGTGCAGCACGTGCTGGCGCCACAAACCCCAGGTGTCTTTGGTGCGTTGGCGCACCGGCTTGCCGCGTTCGATGACGATGGGCGCCAGCCCCATCTGCGCCAGGATGAGCGCTGCAAAGATGCCGCAAGGCCCGAAGCCCACCACCACGGGGCGCACTGCGGGTGCGCTGTCTGCCAAGCCCAGCAGCGGGTAGGCCATGTCGGGTGCCCGGGTGCAATGTTGTGCATCACCGGTGCGCGCCAGGGCCTCTTGTTCTGCAGCAGCACTGGGCAGCTTGAGGTCTGCGATGTAGACCACTTGCAGCGGGCGTTTGCGGGCGTCGATGCTGCGCTTGAACACGTTGAGTTGCGTGATGTGCGCCAGCGGCACGCCCAGGCGCGTGGCGGCAGCCTGTTCGATGGCGCCCTCGGCGTGGTCGAGCGGCAGACGGATTTCTGAGACTCTCAGCATGGCGTGGCCCGTGTTGATCGGAGCAAACGTGGGGAACTCGGCAAGAGCAACCCTGAACCAGAGCTGCCAGCGCCTGATGGCTGGCAGTGCCTCGTGTCACGGGTTGGCGGCGGATAATAGCGGCGTGAAGCGGGCCAGGCCGCCGCTGGTGCAAGGCCCGAAAGGGCGCACTGGAGGAACGTCCGGACTGCACAGGACAGCGCAGCAGCTAACGGCTGCCCACCGCGAGGTGAGGATCAGAGCAACAGAGACGAGCCGATTGAGTTCGGGTGAAACGGGCAATCTCTGCGCGCAGCAACACCAAATAGGTCGGCAAGGCGTCGCGAAAGCGGCGTCAACCTGTGGTCCGCAGGGTGTCGACGGGTAGGTGGCACCGAGCCGTCCGGGTGACCGGCGGCCCAGATTGATGGCGGCCACTCAGCGGGAAACCGCTGGGCACAGGATCCGGCGTATCGGCCCGCTTCACACTTTGTTATTGGGCGAGTTCACTGTTACCAAGAACCCAACTGTGCTGTCGGAGAAGTCAGGAGCCGCGTCCCCGCGTGAGCGGCGGTCGAGATCGAGGCTGTCGTAATACTGCCGCTTGGCCTGGTACATGCGATTGTCTGCACGCGCCAGTGTGGCCGTGAGGGCCTCACCCGAGCGGCGACTCGCCCCACCAACGGACACCGATAAACGCAGTGCTCCACTGGTCTGTTCTCGCTCGTTGCTCTGCTCGATGGCAGTGACCAGCTTTTCGATCCAGCGCCTGCATCCAGCCGGATCGGTCTTGGGCAGGATAACGGCGAATTCATCGCCGCCCAATCGGGCCGCCAACATGTCGCCTTGGAGCGTGATGCGCAAGATCTTCGCCATGCGCTGCAGGTTGGCATCACCCGCCGCGTGGCCATGGACATCGTTGAGTTCCTTGAGCCCATTGAGGTCCACCGCCACCAGCGACACCACTGGCTCATCGCGCAGTTGGTGCAGCACTTCACTGAACCATGCCCGGTTGGCCAATTGAGTCAGGCTGTCGTGTCGACTCAGGTGCATCAGCTGCGCTTGTGCCGACTTTTGTGCCGTGATGTCGGTCATGGACAACAGCACCCGATCCCACTGATGCTCGTGGCCAGCCATGACCGCCAACTGAATCTGGATGCAGCGCGGCTCGCCTTTGAAGGTGTGTTTCAGGCACTCCTGCTCCAGCCCGAGTTGGCCATTCCACAGCAGCAGCAATTCGGTCTCAAAGCGCGACTGCTCTTCAGCGGTGAGCACCATGTCCAGGCCGGCCAGCAACTGCTGCTTGCTCTCGGCTTGAAACAGTCTCAAGGTGGCCTGATTGACATCGATCAGACGAATGCTGAGCATGGCCCGCTGCACCCAAGCCACGTTTTCCTTCATGTAGGTCTTCAGGTCGCTCACCCCTTGGGCGCGCAGGGCGTCCATGGCCATGCGAACGTCGCTCATGTCCTGCACCCAAAGGGAAACCGGTGAGTGCTCGAACAAATCTCGGGCGTAACGGCCGCTGGTGCTGAGCTTGCGCTGGGCTTCGGCCAACTCGCTGATGTCGTCAATAACCACCAGCATTTGCGACCAATCGTGCGGCTCTCCCAACAGGGTGAGGTGGATGTGAACGTCCATGCGCTCGCCATCCAGCCGGAAGTTGACCGACTGCACCTGCACGTCCCGTTCACCCTCGGGCCAGCGCCAAAACTTCTCCAGGGCAGCAATGCCTCGGTCGATGTTGCGGTTGCAGACCACTTCGAACAAAGAGGCTCGCAGCACTTCGGCGCTGGTAGCCCTTGACACCGTCACCGCCCGGCGGTTCACCCGCTTGACCACCACCGACTGCCACGCCTGCGCCACGAGTTCGGGGGAGCTGCGCAAAAAATCCCCCAAATGGACCACCCCGAGTTCACGCCACTCGTCCATCAGGTGTTTGAGCGCTGACGCGTCTTCCAGCCACATCGACACCGGCGCCATGTCAAATAGCGCCGTGTCGTTCAGAGCAGTGGTGTTGATGAGTTCTGACATGGAGCGAGCCTCGCCCGCGAAGATTTTCCGGATTACAACCCATTTCCAGCCACACGCCTACCGCGCTGTGCATGGTGGCCTCGGGCCTGCCGCGGTGCTTGCGCGGCGATCGGCCTCTTCCTGCGCAGGCTCAGTGTTCCAGCGCCCGGATTCTCTGGACGTGCGCCAGAAGTGAACGCTCAGCTACCGGCCAAATGCGCTGCGGTACGTCGTCGTAGGCCAGGCGCACCCAATCCGACAGGCTGCCTTGGGGCAACGCGTGCATGGCCGCTCGCACTTTGCCCTCGCGCTGGAGGCGATGGGCTTGAAGTTTCCTGATGGCGCGCACCGATCCGCCGCCCGCCTCGCCCAGCACATAGCCATGCGCGGGCGCAATGAAATGGGCTTGGTGCTCGTCGCAGGCTGCGGCCAGGCGATCCAACGAGGCCAGGTAATGACTCATGTCACCGTCGGGTGGATCAACCACCGTGGTGCTGCCGTTGAGCACGTGGTCGCCGCTGAACAACACGCCGTCTTCCAGCAGCAGCAAACACAGGTGGTTGGCCGCATGACCTGGGGTGTGAACAACGCGCAAGGTGTGGGTGCCGCCAGGGCCGTGAAGCACCAAGTCTTCCCCATCTTTCAAGGGGCGATCGGGCGTAAAGAAGCTGGCTGCGCGGGCTGTGGGCGCAGAGGGCAAGCCCAGAATGGGAGGCCGAGTGGCACACAGGGCTTGCAGCGGCTTGGCGCCGGGTGAGTGGTCTGGGTGCGAGTGCGTGCAAACGATGGCACGGATGTCGCCCTTGGCAGCTTCCAGCAAGCGCTGCTGATGCGCTGCATCGACTGGTCCCGGGTCGATGACGATGTAGCCCGAACCTTCTTCGCCCACCAGGTAGCTGTTGGTGCCGGGGCCAGTCATGACGCCAGGGTTGGCGCAGGTGAGCCGTTGCAGGTTGCGCAGCAGGGGCACTGGGCGCTCGGTCTGCCAGTCCAGCGCATGCACGATCTGGCCGTCGGGGCAGACCATGGCCAGCTCACCAAAGGCGGCCTCGTGCTCCATCAGGCGCGCCGGCTGGCCGCCCAGCAAGCCCGCTCGGGGGCAGCTTTCCCACAGCGGGCCGCCTTGCTCCGCACACGCGCGCAGCACCGACGCCACATCGGCGTACGCGCACAAACGCTCCAGCGTGCGCACAGTGGGAAAGATCATGAAGAACCGGCCTTGCTGGTGACGGGCCAATGCTTCCTGCGGCGAGACCCACACGGGTTCGAACTGCTCTTGCTCGTCGGCCACGGCTTGCTGGTCTGGCGGCATTCGGGCGACCAAAAATGCGGTGTCGAAGCGGCGCGCAAAGTCGCGGTCGGTGGTCCACTGAGCCAATGGGTACACACCATCGACTGCCAGCCGCAGCCGTTGCGTCGCTTGCAAACCCGAATCGGCTGTTGCCAAGCCCGGCGTTGGGCCTTCGCCGTCCATGAACTGTCGATAGAAGCTCAGCGCATCGTGCGGCGTGCGGGCGATCGACGCCGCCTCTGCAGCGCTGGCCCATCGGCCATCCGGGTGGCGCGCCAGCAGAACGCCGAGCTCCTCAAAACTCTCGCGCACCGCCGCCAGCGCATCGGCTAGGGCTTGGCCCGTTTGATCGGCTCTTTTGATGACTGCGGACTGCACCACTGCCCCGTGGTCATGTTCATCCAGCGTTCCGCCTGGAAACACAAAAGCGCCGGGTGCAAAACTGGCTTGCGTTGAGCGGCGCGTCATGAGCACTTCCAATTGGCCTTCCCGGTCTCGCAGCAACAACACCGTGGCGGCGCGGCGCATGGGGGCCGGGTCGCGCAAGGGGTGAAGGCCCATGTTGGTTCTTGGCATCGGCGGATTATCCAGATCGGGTGTCCGTGCCGGCGTCGACCATCGGTTGCGCGTTGCTGGGGTAGATAATCCGCCGCCATGCGCATCCGCTTCACCAAGATGCACGGCGCGGGCAATGACTTTGTGGTGCTCGACGAAACCCGTGGCCCGCTCGGTCTGAGTGCTGCGCAGTACCGTTTTCTGGCGGACAGGCACTTTGGTGTGGGCGCCGACCAAATCCTTTCGGTTCGAGCGCCCGACCGCGAAGACCTCGACTTTCGCTACGTCATTCACAACGCCGACGGGCAAGAGGTAGAGCATTGCGGCAACGGCGCGCGCTGCCTCGTGCGGTTCGTGCGGGAACAGGGGCTCACTGCCAAGCACAGCGTGCGTGTGCAAACCCTCAACACCGAGCTCACGTTGGTCGAGCAGCCCGACGGTCGCGTGACTGTCGACATGGGCGCGCCAGTATTCGATCTGCCCTCGGTTCCTTTCTCGCCCCAAGGGCTGGTGCATCGTGCGGGTCCAGATGGGTGGCCCGTGTGGTGCTTGCCGGCTCAGCAAGGCAAGAGCAGCGACGCTTTGGAGGTCGCAGTCTTGTCGATGGGCAACCCCCATGCGGTGCACTGGCTGGATGATTCGCAAGCTGCGCCACTGGCCCTGTGGGGCCCCTGGGCGCAGCAGTTGCCGTGTTTTCCCAGAGGCGTCAATTTGGGTTTTGCACAAGTACTCCATCGCCAGCTCATCCGCCTGCGGGTGTACGAACGCGGCGTCGGCGAAACGCTGGCTTGCGGCACGGGTGCTTGTGCTGCAGTGGTTGCGGGCATTCGCTTGGGTTTGCTCGACGCCAGCGTCGAGGTAGAGACCCTGGGCGGTCGCCTGCACATCGCATGGGCAGCTGGAAGCGCCGCTGTCCTGATGACTGGCCCGGCCCAGACCGTTTTTGAAGGTGCCATTGATCTACCGGAAAGCCCATGAACGCCAACACCATCCCGCCCATCACAGAAGACGACATCGCCCACTATCTGGTGAACACGCCCGATTTCTTTGCCCGCCAGGCAGAGCTGCTCGCTTCGGTGCAAATCACCAGCCCGCATGGCCAGCGTGCAGTCAGCCTGCAAGAGCGGCAAGCCGAGATGCTGCGCGAAAAAATCAAGGTGCTGGAGTCGCGCTTGATGGACATGCTGCGGCATGGCAACGAGAACGTGATCATTGCCGACAAGATGCACCGCTGGGTCCGCGATGTCTTGCTCACGATCGATCCTTTGGCGCTGCCGCAGCGCATGGCCGAGGAGCTCAAGGCGCAGTTTTTGGTGCCGCAGGTCGCCATTCGCGTGTGGGGCGTCGCAGAGGCTTTTGCCAACCAGCCCTTTGCCTTGGGTGTCAGCGATGACGCACGCAGCTTTGCATCTTCCCTGACCGCGCCCTATGTGGGCGTGAACTCGGGTTTCGAGGCTGTGGGTTGGCTGGAAGAGCCGTCGGTGGTGATGTCGGCAGCACTGGTTCCCTTGCGGCCGGGCGCCCTGCACAGCACAGCACCCGCTTTCGGCTTGCTGGTGCTGGGCTCGCCAGACCCGCAGCGTTTTCACAGCGGCATGGGAACCGACTTTCTCGAACGCATTGGCGAGCTGGCCAGCGCCGCGCTGATGCGCCTTCGCCCCTGAAGATGACTAGGCCCGCGACATGACGGTCGAACTGCCCGCCATCGCCCAGGCCTATTTGCAGTACGTGCGGGTAGAGCGCCGCCTGGCTGCTCGCACGGTTGCGCTCTACACCCACGACTTGCTGCGTTTGCAGACCTTCGCGTTGCAAGACCGCGTCGACTGGCTGGTGGCGCAAACCACGCACATGCGCCGCTGGGTGGCGCGCCTGCACAGCAGCGGCCACAGCCCGCGCGGCGTGGCGCTCATCTTGTCTGGCTGGCGCGGCTTCTACAAATGGCTGGGTCAGCAAGGCCATTTGCAGCACAACCCGCTGGACGGAATTCGCGCTCCCAAAGCGCCCAAACCTTTGCCCAAGGCTCTGCCGGTAGACGCCGCTGTGCAACTGGCCAGTTTTCGACACGTTCAGGGCGACCCCTGGCTGGACGCCCGCGACGCCGCCATCACAGAACTTCTGTATGGCGCGGGCCTCCGTGTGGGCGAGCTGGTGGGGCTGGATGTGCGCCCCGGCACCGGTGGCTGGGTGGACTTGCCGTCAGGCCAGGCCCATGTGCTGGGCAAGGGCTCCAAGCGCAGAACGGTACCTATTGGGCGCCAGGCCGTTTTGGCCTTGCAGCAGTGGCTGGCCGTGCGCGGCCAGCCTGAGGCGGCTGCGCTGTTTGTGGGCCTGCGTGGCACGCGGCTCAATGCCCAGTCGGTGTGGCAGCGTTTGCGCAAGCGAAGCCTGCTGGCTGGTCTGTCCGTCCCGGTGCACCCGCACATGTTGCGGCATTCCATGGCCAGCCACGTGCTGCAGTCCAGCAGCGACTTGCGCGCGGTCCAAGAGCTGCTGGGGCACGCGCACATCGGGACCACGCAGGTCTATACCCGGCTGGACTACCAGCACTTGTCCAAAGCTTACGATCTGGCGCACCCACGCGCCCGCCGTCCGCGTTCTGGCTAAGAGCTTGAGCCGATGAAAACCGTGCGGCTCAAAGAGGGTAAGGAGCGCTCGCTGCTGCGCCACCACCCCTGGGTCTTCGACTCGGCGGTGGCCCGAGGCGGCGGTGATGCAGGGGAGACGGTGCGAGTCGAAGGCCACGACGGGCGGTTTTTGGCCTGGGCTTCCATCAGTCCAGCATCGCGCATTCGGCTGCGGGTCTGGAGTTTTCAGGAGACTGAGCGCATCGACGCCGATTTCATGGCCCACCGCGTCGCCTGCGCCGTGGCAGCGCGTGGGCGCATGAACATTCAAAGCGATGGCGTACGTCTGGTGCACGGCGAGTCCGATGGCCTGCCGGGTCTGATCGTCGATCGCTATGCCGACACCTTGGTAGCCCAGTTTCTGGCCTGCGGCGTCGAGCGCTTCAAGCCGGCCATTGTTGCGGCGCTGATGGCGGCCACAGGCTTGGACCGTGTCTACGAACGCTCCGATACCAACAGCCGCAGTCTGGAAGGTTTGCCGCCTTCGACCGGGTGGTTGGCGGGAACCGGGCCCACCGAGCTGGTTTTGAGTGAACACGGCTGGCAGCTGTCGCTGGACATTGCCACGGGTCACAAAACCGGCTACTACCTGGACCAGCGCGACAACCGGGCGCGCTTGGCCGAAGCAGCCCAGCGCCTGGCGCCAGCCGACATCCTGAATGCTTACTGCTACAGCGGCGGCTTCACGGTGGCTGCGCTGGCAGGCCTGCGCAGCGGTGGCCACCGGGGCCACGTGGTCTCTATCGACTCTTCAGCGCCTGCCTTGGCGCGGGCACAGTTGCAGATGGCGCGCAACGGACTGAACCCCCAAGACGCCACTTGGCTGGATGCCGATGTCAACGCCAGCATGCGCCGCTTCATCGAAGAGGGTCGCCAGTTCGACGCCATCGTTCTGGACCCACCCAAGCTCGCACCCACAGCGGCCCATGCAGAACGCGCAGCGCGCGCCTACAAAGACATCAACCGGCTGGCCTTCAAGCTGCTGCGTGAAGGCGGTTTGCTCTACACCTTCTCATGTTCAGGCGGTGTGAGTGCAGACTTGTTTCACAAGATCGTGGCCTCCGCCGGAGCCGACGCGGGGGTAGACGGCTTCATTTTGGAAAAGCTCACTGGTGCGCCGGACCACCCCATGACGCTGGCGTTTCCCGAGGGCGAGTACCTCAAAGGGCTTGTGGTGATGCGCCGCTGAAGGGCAAACCCTTGGGCGGATATACAACGCTACACTCCGCGGTCGCTGACGGCTGCCCAAGCTCAAGACCAGCTCGGCTGACCGAATCAGACGGCAACCAAGCGGCAACCAAGCGGTAACCAAGCGGTAAGGCCCACTCTTTCTGATCAGTCCCCCCCAAAAGCTCGATACCTGCGCATGACCCCGATTCCCGTCACCATCCTCACCGGCTTTCTGGGTTCGGGCAAGACCACCCTGCTCAAGCGGGTGCTGAGCGAGGCGCACGGGCAAAAGATTGCCGTGATCGAAAACGAATTCGGCGAAGAGAACATCGACAACGACATCTTGGTGGCGGACACGCAAGAGCAGATCATCCAAATGAGCAACGGCTGCGTCTGCTGCACCATCCGAGAGGACCTGCGCACCACCCTGCGCGACCTGGCAGAAAAGCGCCGCAAGGGCGAACTGAGTTTCGAGCGCGTTGTCATCGAGACCACAGGGCTTGCTGACCCCGGCCCGGTCACGCAAACCTTCTTCATGGACGACGAGATCGCCGAGGCCTACCTGCTGGATTCTGTGCTGACGCTGGTCGACGCCAAGCATGCCGCGCAGCAACTCAATGATCGCCAAGAGGCGCGCCGCCAAGTCGGCTTTGCCGATCAGATCTTCATCAGCAAAGCCGACCTCGTATCTGCGGGCGAACTCGACGCGCTGATGCACCGCCTCAAGCACATGAACCCCAGGGCACCGCAGCGGGCAGTGCACTTTGGTGAGGTTCCCCTGTCGGAGGTGTTCGACTTGCGGGGCTTCAACCTGAATGCCAAGCTGGAGATCGACCCGGACTTTTTGAACGCTGGCCATGAATGTGCGCACCATGACCATGACCATGACGATGACCACGCTCATGGTGAACACTGCGACCATCCGTCGCACGCGCAGGAATCACACGGCCATCACCACCACCACGATGACGACGTCAAAAGCTTCGTTTTTCGCTCGGATCGGCTGCTGGACCCTGCCAAGCTGGAAGATTTTTTGGGTGCCATCGTCAACATTTACGGTCCGCGCATGCTGCGCTACAAGGGCGTGCTGGCGATGAAAGGCACCGACCGCAAGGTGATCTTTCAAGGAGTCCATCAGCTCATGGGCAGCGATCTCGGCCCGAAGTGGATTGACGGGGAGCCGCGAACCAGCAAAATGGTTTTCATCGGAATCGACCTTCCGAAAGACATCTTTCTGCAGGGCTTAGACCAATGCCTGATTTGATCCACACAGCAGGCCCCGTGCCGCGGGGGTTCAAATGATCGCCTCCCTATTACAAATGATGGGTTTTCCTCTGGCGAAAGCGCCGTCCGGTGGCGCGGCTGCTGCTGTTTCTTCAGAAGTCGGCCGAGCGCCCGCCCGCGACAAGGCAGACAAAGATCACCCAGCAGCAGGTGCCTCCGCCAAGGCAGGCAAGCCCGGCAAGGCGGGAAAATCAACCAAAGGGCAGTCGATGGCATCCAAGTCCGCTCCGAAGAATGCAGCCAAGCCTGCAGCCAAGCCTTCCAAGAAGCCCGTCGGCAAACCGGCAGCCAAACCGAGCGCCAAGGCTGCCTCCGCCAAGTCCAGCGGCAAGCCCAAGTCCAGCGACAAGCAGCCGCCCCAGGCGAAAGCCGCAAAAACAGCGGCCGCCAAGGCGAAGGCTCCTGCCAAGGCTCAGGTTCCGGGTAAGACCACCCCGAAGCAGGCAGGCAAGCCCGCGGGTAAGGTGTCTTTGAAAGCGCCAGCCAAGTCGCCGGGTAAAGCGACTACCAAAGCCACACCTAAAGTCACACCTAAATCGACTCCTAAATCGCTCGCCCCGACTGCTGGCAAATCTGCTGGCAAAGTCGCTGGAAAAGCTGTGGCCAAGGTATCGCCAAAAACATCAGCCAAGGCGGTCGTCAAGGCGTCGACCAAGCCATCCGTCAAACCTTCCACCAAGCCAGCGGCAAAAGCCAGCTCGGTTGCACCACTCAAGCAGGCTCCCATCGTCAATTCCCCAACCGCTTCCAAGTCATTGGCAAAGACAGCTACCAAAGCACCGGCAGGCACGGGCCTGAAGTCGGTGTCTTCCGCCCCTTCTTCCAAGCAGGTACCTGCTGCGCCGCCACCTGTGGTGGTCGTGGCCGCACCGCGTTCCTCCAGGGCGGCCCGGCTCGCGTCTTTGACAGTTCCCTCCATGGCTGCGCCAGTGGTTTCCACGGCGGCCAAGTCCAGTTACTTTCCTTCCATGCCCAGTCCAGTCACCAGCCCCTTCACGCCCACCCCAGCCAAGAAAGACCCCAAGCTCGCCAACAACTGGAAGACCAGGCCACTCGACCAGCTGACAGATGCAGACGTCATGGCCATGCCGGATTCGGAGTACATGAACGTCACGCAAATGGCGTTCTTTCGATTGGTGCTCACGGGGCTCAAACGCGACATCTTGGCCAATGCCGGTGAAACAACCGAGCATTTGCGCGAAGACACTGTGATCGTTCCAGACCCGGCAGATCGGGCCACCATTGAAGAAGAGCATGCCTTGGAGTTGCGTACCCGAGATCGGGAGCGCAAGCTGCTCAAGAAAATCGAGCAGTCGATTCAGCGCATTGACTCTGGCGACTACGGCTATTGCGACGAAACGGGTGAGCCCATTGGTGTGGGCCGTTTGCTGGCGCGGCCCACGGCCACCTTGTCGCTGGAGGCGCAGCAGCGTCGCGAGCTCAAGCAAAAGATGTTCGGCGACTGATCTCGGCCCGGCCACCCTCACCGCTACAACAGGGCCATGTCCCAAGAAGACACCAACGCCGGAGGACTGCTGTCCAAGGTGGTGAAGTTCGTGAAGAACCCCACCGTCAGCTGGTCTGAGCTCGACCGGGCGGACGAAGACAAAGAGGCCACCTACAGCAAGGCGGTGCTCAAGGAAATGATCGAACGCAAGCGGCGAAACGACTTCGTGCGCAAGCGGGAATTCGACATGCTGCGCAAGATCCGCCGTCAAGGGGTTCTGGCGGGTGATGACCCAGCCGGCAGGCCCTCTTTCTTTCACAGCAGCTTGCCCTCACGCCCCGACGACAGGGCTCAGACCCTGCGAAAAATCGATGAGATCGAAGCGCAAATGTCGCAGCAGTGGTGGAAGACCAAGCATGCGGGGGGCGCCGCCGGTGCGCCCGGCGTTCAGGCGGGCTCAGGCGGTCCCCAAAGCCAGCCTTTGATGGGCCCGGACTCCGACCTGCCGCTGCATCAGAACCCCATCACCATCGACCCGGCGCTGGCAGACCAACACCGCGAGCAGGCTTCCTTTCAGCCAACCGACGCAGAGGCCGTTCGACCTTCACGCGCCAGCGAGCTGTCCTATGTCCGGACTCGACCCACCCCGATGGAGGAGAAGGCAGCAGCAGCGGCCCTCGCGCAGCCCGTTCGTTTGCCTGAGCCGCCCGTGCCGATGTTGCCGGACACCTTCACACCGACCGAGGTGTCGCCACTGGACGCAAACGAGTTCGTGCACGACCCCGAGCTGGAAGAAGCCGCCATCCGTTTTGCCAACGGTGACAACGAGGGGGCAGAGGCTGGCCTGCTGGAGGCCATTGGGACGGGCGGACCACGCCGCGGCCATGACGAAACCTGGATGACCTTGTTCGACCTTTATCGGGCCACAGGGCAACAAGAGCGATTCGAGAGTGTCGCCATCGATTACGCGGCCCGTTTCGGGCGCACGGGTCCAGCCTGGTTTTCTGTTCCAGAACTGGTTCAGCGCATGAGCGCTGGAGATGGCAGTTCAGGCGCCACGTTCGGGGCAGATTGGAAGGCACCGGCTGACTTGGGCTTGCAAACCGTCGCGGTGCTCTCTTTGCAACTGGATAAAGCTGTCGCTCCGTGGCGACTGGACTGGTCGCGCTTGAAGAGGCTCGACGACGACGCCCTCGAGCCCTTGTGCAGGTTGTTCAATTCCTGGTGTGGCCGAGATGTGAGCTTGGCGTTCATGGCCAGCGATCAACTCGACAGCGTCTTGAGACAAGGCGCGCCCTCAGCTGACAAATCCGTGGATCCGGCGCGCTGGCATGTGCGCTTGGCGGCACTGCGTGTCATGAATCGGCCCGATGAATTCGAACTGGCGGCGCTGGACTACTGCGTAACCTATGAAGTGTCGCCACCTTCATGGGAAACGCCCCGCTGCCGCTACCAGGCGTTGGACAGCGAGGGTAATTTCTTGTCGACCCACACCATCGTGGGAGACCATCTGCGCGATACCTCGCGGGCAAGGCTAGAGGGTTACGACGCTGCGCACGTTGAAACCGAGCTGCTTTCGATGGGTCAAGACGCCTCGCTTGCACCCCACGCGGGAGCCCTGGCCGTTGACCTTGCTGGCGAGGTCTTGGGCGATGCAGCTGCGGCGCTGGCTGTGCTGGACGCGCGCTTGCAGCAAGAAGGCATCACCCGGATCTCCTGCACCCACCTGATCCGCGTGGATTTCGCAGCAGCCGGCACTTTGCTGAACTGGGTAACACAGCGCCAAGCGGAAGGCCGACTGGTGCATTTCGTTGACCTCAACCGCTTGATCGCTACGTTTTTCAACGTCATCGGCATCAACGACCACGCTCGCATCGCCGCCAGGCGACATTGAGCCGGGGCGCGGTGTGCGCCACACCACCGCTGCCCAGACCCACCTGAAGGGGTGGCCAATCTCTTGAGCTGTCACATTCACATGTGACGCTAAGTGCCTTATCTAGAACGACTTTTCCAGTTCTGATGCGCATTTCAAGACTCACCTAAGTCCTTGATTTCATTACAAAAAAAGCCGTTTTCAGCGCTTGTGCGCGCAGCTTTTCCTGCTACAGTGCAAAAAAGTGCAATTTAGTGGTGCTTAGTGCCATTGAACTGCTTTTCAGGTCTTGGAGGTGGCGCTAGCAGCCCTCCGCCAAGGCGAGTCGCTGTACCGAGGGTGATCAGGTCGTGTTTCAAGGTGCTTCATCGCTGAGTCTGGATGCCAAGGGGCGGCTGTCTGTGCCGACTCGGCACCGCGACGTGCTGAGTGCCACCGCCGGCGGTCAACTGACCATCACGCGCCACCCGCACGGCTGTCTCATGGTGTTTCCGCGTCCGGCTTGGGAACAGTTCCGCGAGCGCATCGCGGCCTTGCCGATGTCGGCCCAATGGTGGAAGCGCATCTTGTTGGGTAACGCGATGGATGTGGACATGGACGCTACAGGGCGGGTGCTCATTTCGCCCGAACTGCGCACCGCCGCTGGGTTGACACGCGACGCGATGCTGCTCGGCATGGGCAACCACTTCGAGCTCTGGGATCGTGCCCAGTACGAGGCACAAGAGGCGCAGGCCATGCAGGGTGAAGTGCCTGAAGCCTTGCGAGATTTTTCTTTCTGAGCCGAAGCGGTGGAACCCTCATGGTCACACACCACCGTCCTGTTGAACGAAGCCATCGAGGCCCTTCAGATCAACCCGGACGGTCACTATGTCGACGCCACCTATGGCCGAGGCGGGCACACCCGCCTGATCTTGTCGCGCCTGTCGGCCAACGGGCGACTGACCGTGTTCGACAAAGACCCAGAAGCTGTCGCGCACGCGCTGGCGCTGGCAGACCCGAGGTTGTCGGTGCGCCACGAAGGCTTTTCCGCCTTGGGCGACTTGCCATCAGCCAGTGCAAATGGCGTGTTGATGGACTTGGGCGTCAGCTCACCGCAAATCGACAACCCTGCGCGCGGCTTTTCATTTCGCGGCGACGGCCCGCTAGACATGCGCATGGACAACACCCGCGGCCAGAGCGTGGCGCAGTGGTTGGCCAGCGCCGACACCCCAACCATTGCGGAGGTGATTCGTGACCATGGCGAAGAACGGTTTGCTGTTCCGATTGCAAAGGCGATTGTTGCTCGCCGACAGGAAGGGCGGCCTGTTGCAAGCACCGCCGAGCTGGCCGCCCTCGTGGCTGGCGCGGTCAAAACCCGCGAGCCGGGCCAGAACCCTGCAACGCGCACATTTCAGGCTTTTCGGATTTTCATCAATGCCGAGCTTGAAGAGCTGCAAGCGGCGCTAGACGCGTCGCTCGATGTGCTCATGCCACAAGGACGTCTGGTGGTGATCAGTTTCCATTCGCTGGAAGACCGCATCGTCAAGCAGTTCATCGCCCGCCACGCGCGCGAGGTGGTGGACCGTCGCGCCCCGGGTTGGATGCTGCAAGGCAGCGCGCCTTTGGCGCTCGAGGCTTTGGGGCGCGTGCGCGCAGGGGCGCAGGAGATCGCAGCCAACCCGAGGTCGCGCAGCGCCGTGATGCGCGTGGCCAGCCGCACCGATGTACCCAAGGCCGATTTCTCGGTACGCGGGAGTCAAGCATGACGCGCATCAACCTGCTTTTGCTGCTCGCTGTCGTTTTCAGCGCGCTGTATCTGGTGCGCGTGCAATATGAGTCGCGCCGCCTGACCGCGACGCTCGATCGCGCAGAGGCCCAAGGCAGAGCACTGGCGATCGAAGCTGACAGGCTGGAAGTAGACCAACGCGCGCAGAGCACACCCGCCCGCGTCGAGCGCCTGGCCCGCAGCGAGTTGCAGATGCGTGTGGCCACACCCGCCATTACCCGCTACGTGCGATTGCCCGAGACCAGTGCCGAGCGTGGGGGCACCCTGCCCGACGCCGGGCCGCCCCCAGTCGGGCAGCGCCCCCTCGGGGGGCAGGGAGGCAACGCCAGTGCCGAGCGTGGGGGTTCTATCCAATGACCAGAGGCCTGCGCTACACCTCGAGCCCTTTGCTGGCTTCGCCCACACCCGTGTGGCGCAGCAAGTTCATCGTTGCGGCGATGGCTTTGGGTTTTTTGGTGCTGGCCAGCCGCGCGGCTTACGTGCAAGTGCTGGGCAACGACTTTTTCCAGCGTCAAGGCGAGGTGCGCTTTGCGCGCACGCTGGAGCTGCCCGCCAATCGGGGCCGCATCTTGGATCGCAATGGTCTGATCCTGGCTTCCAGCGTGCAGGCGCGCAGCGTTTGGGCCATCCCCGAAGACATCGAGCGCGACCCCAAGCGCCTCAAAGAGCTGGCGCGTTTGCTGGAGATGACCCCCGCCAACCTGGATCGCCGTCTGGCCGACGAAGACAAGACCTTCGTCTGGCTCAAGCGGCAGGTCGACGACGCAGTGGCGCAGAAGATCGAGGCGCTACAGATCAAGGGTGTGCATTTCCGCAAGGAGTACCGCCGCCAATACCCAGAGGGCGAGGCCCTGGCCCATGTGGTGGGGTTCACCAACGTCGAAGACCGCGGGCAGGAGGGAGTCGAGCTCATCTTCAACGACCAGCTCGCCGGGCGTGCAGGCTCGCGCCGCGTCATCAAGGACCGTTTGGGCCAAGTCGTGGAAGATGTGGGCGATCAACTGGCACCGCTGGATGGGCAAGACCTGCAGCTCTCCATCGATAGCAAGGTGCAGTACTTTGCCTGGGCTCGTCTGCGCGAAGCGGTGCAGCGACACAAAGCCAAGGCCGGCAGCGTGGTGGTGTTGGATGCTCAGACAGGCGAGGTTCTGGCCCTCACCAATTACCCCAGCTATTCGCCCACACGCCGGCAAAACCTGAGCGGCGCACAGCTGCGCAACCGCGCGCTCACCGACACCTTCGAGCCAGGATCGACCGTCAAGCCCTTCATCACCGCCTTGGCTTTGCAGCAGGGCATTGCCAAGCCCAGCACCGTCATCCAAACAGGCCCTGGGCGCCTGATGATTGGCGGCTCCAGCATTGGTGACGCCCACCCACACGACGCACTCACCGTGAGCGAGGTGCTGCAAAAGTCCAGCAACGTCGGCACGGTGAAGTTGGCCATGCAGATGCAGCCGCGTCAGATGTGGGATGCCTACAGCGCGGTGGGCTTTGGCCAGAAGCCGCCGGTGCCGTTTCCTGGCGTGGCCAGTGGCCGCTTAAGGCCTTACAAAACCTGGCGTCCCATCGAGCAGGCCACGATGAGCTACGGCTACGGCCTGTCCACCAGCCTGTTTCAACTGGCGCGTGCCTACACCGTGTTCGCGCACGACGGCGAACTGGTGATGCCGAGCTTGCTGAAGGTCGATCACCCTGTGGCGGGTCAACGCGTGATGTCGGCAGAGCATGCAGCGCAGGTGCGCGAGATGCTGCACTTGGCAACAGGTGCTGGCGGCACAGCCCCCAAATCGCAGACCGTGGGCTACTCCGTGGGCGGCAAAACCGGGACCGCCCGCAAGCAAGAGGGCACGGGTTACGCCGATAAAAAGTACCGCGGCTTTTTTGTGGGCTTGGCGCCTGCAGACAAGCCGCGCATCGTGGTCGCTGTGATGATCGACGAGCCCAGCGATGGCAAGTATTTCGGCGGCGACGTGGCAGCTCCGGTGTTTGCCGAGACGGTGCAGCAGACCCTGCGCATGTTGGGCGTGCAGCCTGACATGTCGGTCAAGCCTCAGGTGGTCACCTCGCCGGTGGTGGAGTCGTTCTGATGGAACACACGCCCCTGCTTGCCGACACCGAGTCCGCGCTGCAGTGGCTGCGCCAGCGGGTGCGCGGCACGCTGCGCGTCGACAGTCGCAGCATCGAGCCGGGCGACGGCTTCATCGCTTGGCCGGGCGCTGCCACGGATGGTCGGCGCTTCTTGGCCGATGCCTTGGCGCGTGGCGCTGCGGCGTGTCTGGTGGAAGACCTGGGATCGCAAGCCTTTGAGGGCCCCGCGCAGGGCGTGGCCCGCCTGCGCGGCCTGAAACGCGCTTGCGGCCCGTTGGCTTCGGCATGGCACGGCGAGCCTTCGCGCATGCTGGATGTGCTGGCCATCACGGGTACCAACGGCAAAACCTCGACCGCCTGGTGGCTGGCACAGGCACTCAACGCACATGGCACAAGCAGCACTTGTGGGCTGGTCGGCACTTTGGGCATGGGTTTGCAACAGAGCCCGGGGCAGGCACTGTCCGACACCGGCATGACCACCCCCGACCCGATGCGCCTGCAGCAGCAGTTTGCAGAGCTGGTGCGCCTGGGCGCGAGCGCGTGTGCCATCGAGGCCTCTTCTATCGGCTTGGCTGAGGGACGCCTGGATGGCACCCACATTCGCACGGCCATCTTCACGAACTTCACGCAAGACCACCTCGACTACCACGGCAGCATGCAGGCTTACTGGCAGGCCAAGGCCGAGCTGTTTGCCTGGCCAGGTTTGCGCTTCGCTGTTGTCAACGTGGACGACCCGCAGGGCGCTGGTTTGGCACAAGACGCGGCAGCGCGCGGCTTGGAGGTCTGGACATGCTCGCAGCACCAAGCGGCACGACTTCAAGCGGTGGATGTGGCGTTCGGCCCGAACGGCATGTCTTTCACGGTGCAAGAAGGTGCAGCGCAACAGCGCTTGAACACCGTGCTGATGGGCACCTTCAACGTGGCCAACTTATTGGGTGTGCTGGCCACTTTGCGTACCCAGGGCCTGGGCTTGAGCGAAGCAGTGCACGTGGTGGCAGGCCTGCAGCCTGTCCCCGGGCGCATGCAGTGCTTGAGCGTCGGTGCGGGCCCACTGACCGTGGTGGACTACGCCCACACGCCAGACGCTCTAGATAAAGCGCTGCAAGCGCTGCGCCCCGTGGCCCAAGCGCGCCAGGGCCAGTTGTGGTGCGTGTTCGGCTGCGGTGGCGACCGCGACAGCAGCAAGCGTGCGCTCATGGGCAGCGTGGCCGAAGCAGGGGCAGACCGTGTGGTGCTGACCAGCGACAACCCGCGCAGCGAGGCACCCGAGCGCATCTTGCAAGACATCTTGGCCGGGCTTCGCCTGCCGCAGCAGGCGCAGGTGGAGCCCGACCGCGCCCGCGCCATCGCTTGGGCCATCGCGCAGGCCGAGCCCGCAGACGTGGTCTTGCTGGCGGGCAAAGGCCACGAGCCTTACCAAGAGGTGCGCGGCATCAAACACCCGTTTTCAGATGTGGAGCATGCGCAGAGGGCTTTGGATGAGCGCACGCTGGCCAGCAGCAGCGCATCGGTGCCCGGCTCGCTCACCACAGCGGGCAAGGCCGCTGTGATGGGCAACATGGCCCAAGTGCAGGCTTGGCTTGCGGGCAGCCAATGGATTTCTGGCGCTGAGCACGGGCACTTGGCGTCTTCAGCAGCGCTGGAGCATTCAGCTGAGCACACGGCGTTCAGCCGGGTACACACCGACACCCGGAACTTGAGGTCGGGCGACTTGTTCGTGGCCCTGCGTGGCGAGCACTTCGATGCCCACGAGTTTCTGCTGCAAGCTGCACAAGCAGGCGCGGCGGCAGCCTTGGTCAGCGACGCTGCTGCACTGCGCGCGAGCGGTTTGCCCGGCCTGGTCGTGCCCGACACCCGGATAGCGCTGGCACAACTGGCAGCCGCCTGGCGCCAGCAGTTCGCACTGCCGCTGATTGCAGTCACGGGCAGCAACGGCAAGACCACGGTCACGCAGATGGTGGCTGCTGTTCTGCGCGCCGAAGTGGGCGACAGTGCTTTGGCCACGCAAGGCAACTTCAACAACGACATCGGCGTGCCGCTGACGCTGTTGCGCTTGCGCCCCGAGCACCAGCTGGCTGTGGTGGAACTGGGTATGAACCACCCGGGCGAGATCGCCCATTTGGCAGCGTTGGCCGCACCCACGGTCGCCTTGGTCAACAACGCGCAGCGCGAGCACCTGGAGTTCATGGATTCGGTGCAGGCCGTGGCCGCAGAGAACGGGTCTGTTCTGGCTGCTCTGTCTGAACACGGCACGGCGGTCTTTCCGCACGGAGACGCCTACACACCGCTGTGGCGATCAGTGGCGGGCGGCCGTCGGGTTTGGACTTTCTCGGGTGCAGCACCCGCTGGTGCAGCGCTGCCCGAGGTCTACGTGCAAGAAGCGCAATGGCAGGCGGGTGCCTGGCAGGTGCGCCTGCAAACACCGGTTGGCGTCATTGAAACGGTGTTGCACATCGCTGGGCGTCACAACGTGGTGAACGCCGCTGCAGCTGCTGCCTGCGCTCTGGCGGCTGGCGTGTCGGCTGGAGCGGTTGCCAAAGGCTTGGCGCAGTTCGAGCCGGTCAAGGGCCGCTCGCGTGCGCTGGAGTTGCGTCGCTCGGGCCTGCCGTCTGTCACCCTGGTGGACGACACCTACAACGCCAACCCCGACTCCGTGCGTGCCGCCATCGACGTGCTGGCCGAGTTGCCCGGCCCGCGTCTGCTGGTGCTGGGCGATATGGGTGAGGTTGGCGACCAAGGCCCGCAATTCCATGCCGAGGTGGGCGAGCACGCCCGCGCCCGCGGCATTGACTGGCTGTTCACGCTGGGCGAGCTATCGCGCCACATGCGTGGGCAGCATTTCGCCGACATCGACGCGTTGCTGGCCCAAGTACGCGAGCAACTGGCGACTCGCGGCGACGTGGCGGTTCGCAGCCTGTTGGTCAAGGGTTCGCGCTTCATGAAGATGGAGCGCGTGGTCGAAGCGGTGCTGGCGGATGCGTCTCAAGAAGCATCCGAATCAGCAGGGCGTGCAGCAGCCACCAACGCCGCAAAAGGAGACATCACGTGCTGATTGAACTGGCCATTTGGCTGCAAACGCTGGGCCCGGAGTTCAGCTTCTTCCGGGTCTTTCAGTACCTGACTTTTCGCGCAGTCATGGCCGCCATGACTGCCTTGCTGCTGGGTCTGCTGGCAGGCCCGTGGGTGATTCGGCGCTTGGCAGCACTGAAGATTGGCCAGCCCGTGCGCGGCTATGGCATGGAGACGCACTTGGCCAAGAGCGGCACGCCCACCATGGGCGGTGTGCTGATCTTGTTGTCGATCGCCATCTCTACGCTGCTGTGGTTTGAGCTCTCCAACCGCTTTGTGTGGATCGTGCTGCTGGTCACGCTGGGCTTCGGCGCCATTGGCTGGGTGGACGACTGGCGCAAGGTCGTCAACAAAGACCCGGAAGGCATGCGTTCGCGCGAGAAGTATTTCTGGCAGTCGGTGATTGGCCTGCTGGCCGCGCTCTATCTGGTGTTCTCGATCTCGGAAAACTCCAACGCCCGTGTGGCCGAGTTGTTCCTGAACTGGGTGACCTCAGGCTTCGATGTCGATCTGCCGCCCAAGGCTGGACTGCTGCTGCCCTTCTTCAAAGAGATCAGCTACCCGTTGGGGGTGCTGGGCTTTGTCATCTTGAGCTACTTGGTGATCGTGGGGTCGAGCAACGCGGTCAACCTCACCGACGGGCTGGATGGCCTGGCCATCATGCCGGTGGTGATGGTGGGCTCGGCGCTGGGCGTGTTCGCCTACGTCACCGGCAGTGCGGTTTACTCACGCTACCTGTTCTTGCCGCACATACCCGGCTCTGGCGAGCTGCTGATTTTCTGTGCCGCGATGGCCGGCGCTGGCCTGGCCTTTTTGTGGTTCAACACGCACCCCGCGCAGGTCTTCATGGGCGACGTGGGTGCGCTGGCATTGGGTGGGGCATTGGGCACCATCGCGGTCATCGTTCGCCAAGAAATCGTGCTGGCCATCATGGGCGGCATCTTCGTGGTCGAAGCGTTGTCGGTCATGGCGCAAGTGACTTGGTTCAAGTACACCAAGCGCCGCTACGGCGAGGGCCGGCGCCTGTTGCGCATGGCCCCGCTGCACCACCACTTCGAGAAGATCGGTTGGAAAGAAACGCAAGTGGTGGTGCGCTTCTGGATCATCACCATGCTCTTGTGTCTGGTGGGCCTGTCCACCTTGAAGCTGCGCTGAGCCCATGCAAAACCTGCGCGACTTGTCGGTGCTGATCCTGGGGCTGGGTGCCTCGGGCTTGGCCATGGCGCGCTGGTGCCACCGCCATGGCGCGCGCGTGACCGTCGCCGACACGCGCGAAGCACCACCGCAGCTGCCCGCCTTGCTTGAAGAGTGCCCTGGCGTTGTTTTTTTGGCCGGCGCGCTGCACGCAGGTTTGGTGCAGGGGCAGGACATTCGCGCCGTGTTCGCAAGCCCAGGTTTGTCGCCAGCCAGCACCGCGCCTGTGATGGACGCAGCCCGCAGCATCGGGCTTTGGGTCGGCGGCGAGTTGGACTTGTTCGCTCAGGCCTTGGCAGACCTGTCGGCCCAACGCGGCTATCAGCCAAAGGTGCTGGCCATCACCGGCACCAACGGCAAGACCACTACCACGGCGCTCACAGCCCAGCTCGTGGCGCGCGCTGGACGCAGCGTGGCACTGGCCGGCAACATCGGCCCCACCTTGCTCGACACGCTGTGGGAGCACCTGCAAATCGAAGCGGCGCCTGTTGAGGGCGAGTCTCCCGACAAACCGGAACAGGCGGCAGAGCCCACGCTGCCCGAGGTGTGGGTGCTGGAACTCTCCAGCTTTCAATTGCACGGCGTGCGCGGCTTCGAGCCGACCGCCGCCACCGTGCTCAACCTCACGCAAGACCACCTGGACTGGCACGGCGACATGGCCGCTTACGGCGCGGCCAAAGCGCGCATCTTTGGCAGCAGCGGCCTGGTGCTGCTCAACCGCGACGATCCAGCGGTGATGGCCATGCAGCCCAAGCCTGCAGCAAAAGGCCAGCCGCAGCAGCCGGTCGTGACCTTCGGCGCTCAAGCGCCGCAGCGCCCTGGCGATTGGGGAATAGCTGCTCTCAATGGCATGGCTTGGCTGGTGCGCGCACACGAGGCCGATGAGACGCGCCGTGCGCGCCGTGCCAGCTCTCCGGCGCGCGCGGAGCACGAAGAAGAAGCCATCACCTTGCAGCCGCTGATGCCCGCAGAAGCCTT
Organism: Comamonadaceae bacterium; assembly: GCA_027483665.1. Lineage (GTDB taxonomy): Bacteria > Pseudomonadota > Gammaproteobacteria > Burkholderiales > Burkholderiaceae_C > JAIXUC01. Next base: position 46,495 of record JAIXUC010000002.1, read on the forward strand.
GCGCATCCGTGGCCGCCACAACGCCACCAACGCCTTGGCCGCTTTGGCGCTGGCGCACAGCGCGGGTTGTGCCATCGGCCCCATGCTGCACGGCCTGCGCGAGTACCGGGGCGAGCCGCACCGGGTCGAGCCAGTGGGCATCGTCAACGGTGTGGAGTACGTGGACGACAGCAAAGGCACCAACGTGGGCGCGACAGTGGCCGCCTTGCACGGTCTGGGCGCAGAGCGGCGCTTGGTGCTCATCTTGGGTGGCGACGGCAAGGGGCAAGACTTTCAGCCGCTGGCCGAGCCCGTGGCCCGCTTTGCTCGTGCCGTGGTCCTCATCGGGCGAGACGCAGCGCTCTTGGCACAAGCACTGGCAAGTACCGGTGTGCCGCTGCAACAGGCCGATTCTTTGCAGCAGGCAGTGCAACTCGCCAGTGCTGCAGCGCAGATGGGAGACGCTGTGCTGTTGTCACCTGCGTGCGCCAGCCTGGACATGTTTCGCGACTACGCCCACCGCGCCGAGGTGTTCAGGGCCGAGGTGCATGGCCTGGCCGAAGCCGCCGGCCAGTCTTTGGAGGGCGCTGCATGAACACGCGCACAGCCTCGCGTGGGTTCTCGGGCGGTGCCTTCATGCGCGCGTTGCAGCGTTGGGTTTACCCCGTCTTGGGCCTGTCAGGCGCCGATGCGCTGCCCGTGCGCACGGCGGCACGCGGCCATGTTCACAGTGGTCGTGTGCACGGCATCGATCAGCCGCTGCTGTGGGTGGCCCTCGCCCTGGCGGTATGGGGCTTGGTGATGGTGTATTCAGCCTCCATAGCCCTGCCCGACAACCCGCGCTTCGCGCGCTACGAGCACCACCACTTTTTGCTGCGCCACGCGGTGTCGATGTGCATCGCGCTGGTCACGGCGACCGTGGCGTTTCAAGTTCCCATGCGTGTTTGGGAAAAGCTGGCACCTGCCGTTTTCCTGTTGGCCTTGCTCCTGTTGGTGATCGTCTTGGTGCCCTTCATTGGCAAGGGCGTCAACGGTGCGCGGCGCTGGATTCCGCTGGGGTTGCTCAACTTCCAGCCCTCGGAGTTGGCCAAGTTGGCCATCGTGCTCTATGCCGCCAGCTACATGGTGCGCAAGATGGAAGTGAAAGAAAACTTCCTGCGCGCGGTCTGGCCCATGGGCGTCTCGGTGGCCTTGGTGGGCGTGTTGCTGCTGGCAGAGCCTGACATGGGCGCGTTTCTGGTGATCGCCGTCATCGCCATGGGCATCTTGTTCTTGGGCGGCGTGAACGCGCGCATGTTCTTCCTGATTGCGCTGGTGCTGCTGGTGGCCTTCGCGCTCATGATCGCGCTGTCCGATTGGCGTCGCGAGCGCATCTTTGCCTACCTCGACCCCTGGAGCGAAAAGCACGCGCTGGGCAAGGGCTACCAACTCTCGCATGCGTTGATCGCCATTGGCCGGGGCGAAATATGGGGTGTCGGCCTGGGTGGCAGCGTGGAAAAGCTGCACTGGCTGCCCGAGGCGCACACCGACTTTTTGCTGGCTGTCATCGGCGAAGAGTTCGGGCTGATCGGCGTGGTGTTGTTGATTGGCCTGTTCATGTGGCTGACGCGGCGCATCTTGCACATTGGCCGTCAGGCCATCGCGCTCGACCGGGTGTTTGCCGGCTTGGTGGCGCAAGGCGTGGGTATCTGGATTGGCTTTCAGGCCTTCATCAACATGGGCGTGAACCTCGGGGCCTTGCCCACCAAAGGCCTGACGCTGCCACTGATGAGTTATGGCGGCTCGGCCATCTTGATGAACGCCATTGCTCTGGCCTTGGTGCTGCGCATCGACCACGAGAACCGGCAACTCATGCAAGGGGGGCGGTCATGAAAAGCCGCACTGCACTCATCATGGCCGGCGGAACCGGCGGCCATATCTTCCCGGGGCTGGCTGTGGCCGAGGCCCTGCGTGGCCGTGGCTGGACGGTGCACTGGCTGGGCGCACCCGGCACACCCGAGCGCCCCAGCATGGAGCGCCAGCTGGTGCCTCCACGCGGTTTTGCTTTCGAGCCCATCGATTTTTCTGGCGTGCGGGGCAAAGGTGTACTCACCTTGGCGCTGCTGCCGTTGCGCCTGCTGCGCGCCTTTTGGCAAAGCCTGCAGGTGGTACGCCGCGTGCGCCCTGGTGTGCTGGTGGGCTTGGGCGGCTACGTGAGCTTTCCCGGCGCGATGATGGGCGTGCTCTGGGGCTGCCCTTTGGTGCTGCACGAGCAGAACTCGGTGGCGGGCATGGCCAACCGCGTGCTGGCAACGCTTGCAGACCGCATCTACACGGCCTTCCCCAAGGCCCTCGCTGGCTCGAAGGCGCAGTGGGTGGGCAACCCACTGCGCCCGGCTTTCCTTAATCAAGCACCGCCAGCCGATCGCATGGCCAATCGCAGTGGCCCCTTGCGAGTTTTGGTGGTGGGCGGCAGCTTGGGCGCACGCGCGCTCAACGAGGTGGTGCCGCAAGCGTTGGCGCTCTTGCCACAGGAGCAAAGGCCGCAGGTGACGCACCAAAGCGGCGCCGCGCAAATCGACGCACTGCGTGCCAGCTACCAGCAAGCGGGTGTGCAAGCCGAGCTGACCCCCTTCATTGAAGACACGGCGAGTGCCTTCGCGCAGGCCGACCTGGTCATCTGCCGCGCCGGTGCCAGCACGGTCACCGAACTGGCCGCGGTGGGCGTGGCGGCTTTGTTCGTGCCGCTTCCCAGCGCTGTCGACGACCACCAGACCCACAACGCACGCTTCCTGACCGATGCGGGGGCGGGTGAGTTGCTGCCCCAAGCGCAACTCACGCCACAAGTGCTGGCCGAGCGCTTGGCCCGCCTGGACCGCAGCACCTTGTTGGCTTGGGCACAAGCCGCCTACCAAACCAGACAAACCGGCGCGACCGATGCGATCGTCGCCGCGTGTGAGGAGTTGACACCGTGAAACACGCCGTTCGGCACATCCATTTCGTGGGCATTGGTGGCTCGGGCATGTCTGGCATCGCCGAGGTGCTGCACAACCTGGGCTACCAAGTTTCTGGCTCGGACTTGTCCGACAGCGCCACGCTGAAGCGCCTGTCTTCGTTGGGCATTCGCACGCAGTTGGGGCACGAGGCCGCGCACATCAGCGGCGCCGATGCCGTGGTCACGTCCACCGCCGTGCAGGGCGACAACCCCGAGGTGCTGGCGGCACGCGAGCGGCGTATCCCTGTGGTGCCGCGTGCACTCATGCTGGCCGAGCTGATGCGCCTGAAGCAGGGCATTGCGATTGCCGGCACGCACGGCAAAACCACCACCACCAGCCTGGTGGCCAGCGTGTTGGCAGAAGGCGGTTTGGACCCGACCTTCGTGATCGGCGGGCGCCTCAACAGCGCTGGCGCCAATGCGCGGCTGGGCAGCGGTGAGCACATCGTGGTCGAGGCCGACGAGTCCGACGCCTCGTTCCTGAACCTCCTGCCTGTGATGGCGGTGGTCACCAACATCGACGCCGACCACATGGAGACCTACGGGCACGACTTTGCGCGCTTGAAGAAGGCCTTTGTCGACTTCTTGCACCGTATGCCCTTCTACGGCACGGCCATCTTGTGTACCGACGACGAAGCCATTGCTTCCATCGTGTCGCAGGTGTCTTGCCCGGTCACGAGCTACGGCTTTGGCGAGCAAGCGCAAGTGCGCGCGGTCGATGTGCAGGCCGTGGGCGCACAGATGCACTTCACCGCACAGCGGCGCAACGGCGTGACCTTGCCCGACTTGCCCGTGGTGCTGAACCTACCGGGCCGCCACAACGTGCTCAACGCCTTGTCGGCCATCGCCGTGGCGGTCGAGTTGAACGTGCCAGACACCGCCGTGCTCAAGGCGCTGGCCGAGTTCAAGGGCGTGGGCCGGCGCTTCCAGCGCTACGGCGATGTGCGCACCACGGACGGCGGGCGCTGCACCCTGATTGACGACTACGGCCACCACCCCGTGGAGATGGCGGCCACCTTGTCTGCTGCGCGGGGCGCCTTCCCCGGCAGGCGTTTGGTGTTGGCATTCCAGCCACACCGCTACACCCGCACCCGCGACTGCTTCGAGGACTTTGTGAAGGTCATTGGCACCCATGCCGACGTGGTGCTGCTGGCCGAGGTTTATGCCGCTGGCGAAGAGCCCATCGTGGCCGCCGATGGCCGGGCCTTGGCCCGCGCGCTGCGCGTCGGTGGCAAGGTCGAGCCGGTGTTTGTGGACGACATCGCGCTGATGCCGCAAGCGGTGCTCGACCTCGCACGCGATGGTGACGTGGTGTTGTGCATGGGCGCAGGCTCGGTGGGTGGCGTGGCAGCCAAGGTGGTGGACATGGGAGGTGCTGCATGAGCACAAGTCGCTGGGGCCGGGTGGCGGTGCTGATGGGTGGGCGCTCAGCCGAGCGCGAGGTGTCCTTGATGTCGGGTGCAGGCGTGCTGCAAGCCTTGCAATCGCAAGGCGTGGACGCGCACGCCTTCGACCCGGCCCAGCGCCCGCTGCAAGACCTCCAGACCGATGGCTATGCGCGCTGCTTCATCGCACTGCATGGCCGCTTCGGTGAAGACGGCACGGTGCAAGGCGCGCTGGAGTTGCTGGGCATTCCCTACACCGGCTCCGGCGTCATGGCCTCGGCTGTGGCCATGGACAAAGTCATGACCAAGCGCTTGTGGCGCGCCGATGGCCTGCCCACGCCAGAGGCTGTGGTGCTGCAAGCGGGCGAGCACGACGCAGCCCACACCTGCGCCGTGCCCGACCAACTGGGCCTGCCGCTGATCGTCAAGCCGCCGCATGAAGGCTCCTCGATCGGCGTGACCAAGGTGCGCGGTTATTCCCAAATGCAAGAGGCCGTGGCCTTGGCTGCGCGACACGACGCGCAGGTGCTGTGCGAGGCCTTCATCGAAGGCGACGAGGTCACCTGCCCGGTCATCGGCGAAGGCGCATCAGCGCGTGCCTTGCCGGTGGTAAAGATCATCGCCCCCGACGGCGCTTATGACTACCAAAACAAATACTTCACCGACGACGTGCGCTACCTGGTGCCCAGTGGCCTGCCCGAGACCGAGGAGCGCGAGATCCAGCGCATCGTGCTGGCGGCTTACCGGTCTTTGGGTTGCAGGGGCTGGGGCCGCGCCGACCTCATGCTGCGCGCTTCCGACCGCCAGCCCTTTTTGCTGGAGATGAACACATCGCCCGGCATGACCGGCCATTCGCTGGTGCCCATGTCGGCGCGTGCTGCTGGAATCAGCTACGAGGCTTTGTGCTTGGAACTGCTGGGCCTGGCCCGCTTGGACGCTGAGCACTCGGCGCACTGACCCCATGCTCCAAAGCCCTCCCGCCCCCGCAGACATCCGTTGGATGAACGGACTCACTGCTGTGCTTGCAGCAGTGTTTGCGCTGCTGGTGTTGCTGGCCAGCTTGCGCTGGGGCGTGCGTCATCCGGCTTTTGCGATTGCAGCCATCGAGCTGCGCGGCGAGATGAAGCACACCAATGCGCTCACGCTGCGCGCCAACGTGGCACCGCAGTTGGCGGGCACCTTTTTCACGATGGACCTGGACCGTGCGCGTGCGGCTGTCGAGTCTGTGCCCTGGGTGCGCCACGCCGTGGTGCGCCGCCAGTTTCCCAACCGCTTGTCGGTGCAGGTGCAAGAGCACCAAGCCGCTGCGTTCTGGGGCGAAGAAGACAGCCTGACCCTGGTCAACAGCTTCGGTGAACTCTTTGAAGGCAACACGGGCGATGTCGAGCTTTCCGGCTTGCCGGTGCTGGCGGGGCCCAGCGCTGACTCGGCGCTGATCCTTCAGGCTTACATGGCGCTGCAGCCGCAATACGAGCGGTTGGACTCGTCCATCACCCGCCTGGAGCTGACGGCGCGCGGTGGTTGGCGTGCCCGACTCGACTCGGGTGCAGCGGTCGAGCTGGGCCGTGGCACGCCGGAAGATCTGGCGACACGCAACGCAGTCTTTTTGCGCACCGTCACCCAGGTAGCGGCCGACTACCAGCGTGGCTTGTCGGCCATGGTGTCGGCAGATCTGCGCTATGCGCAGGGCTACGCCATCAAGCTGCGCGGTGTGGCCACCGTTGATCCGGCGGCGGCTGCCGCACTGTCCGCTACATCTGCAGCTGCATCGGCCGCTGCAGCGCCGACCCTCGTTAGGCAGTAACAGGAAGACACATGGCCAAAGACTACAAAGATCTGGTGGTGGGACTCGACATCGGCACCGCCAAGGTGATGGTGGTGGTGGCCGAGGTGCTGCCAGGGGGCGAGCTCAAGCTGGCGGGCCTGGGCGTGGCACCCAGCAACGGCCTCAAGCGCGGTGTGGTGGTGAACATCGACGCCACCGTGCAGAGCATCCAGCAGGCGCTCAAAGAAGCCGAGCTGATGGCCGATTGCAAGATCACCCGCGTCTACACCGGCATCACGGGCAGCCACATCCGGGGCATCAACTCCAGCGGCATGGTGGCTGTGAAAGACCGCGAGGTGAGTGCGGCCGATGTCTCGCGCGTGGTCGAAACCGCCAAGGCCATTCACATCTCCACCGACCAGCGCTTGCTGCTGGTGGAGCCGCAAGAGTTTGTCATCGACGGCCAGGACGTGAAGGAGCCGGTCGGCATGAGCGGCATCCGGCTAGAGGCGAAGGTTCACATCGTCACCGGGGCGCAGAGTGCTGCAGAGAACATCTTGAAGTGCGTGCGCCGTTGCGGTCTGGAGGTGGAGCAGCTCATGCTCAACCCGCACGCTTCCAGCTTGGCCGTGCTGACCGAAGACGAGCGCGAACTCGGCGTGGCCTTGGTGGACATTGGTGCTGGCACCACCGATGTGGCGCTGTTTACCAATGGGGCCATTCGCCACACCGCAGTCATTCCCATCGCGGGCGACCTGATTACCAGTGACATCGCCATGGCGCTGCGCACGCCCACCAAAGACGCTGAAGACATCAAAGTCGACAGCGGCTATGCCAAGCAATTGCTGGCTGACCCCGAAGTGCAGGTGGAGGTGCCCGGCCTGGGCGACCGCGGCCCGCGCATGCTCAGCCGCCAAGCGCTGGCCGGTGTGATCGAGCCGCGTGTCGAGGAAATCTTTCACCTGGTGCAGCAGGTCATTCGCGAATCGGGCTTCGAGGAAGTCTTGTCCTCGGGCATCGTCATCACGGGTGGCAGCGCCCTGATGCCTGGCATGGTGGAGTTGGGTGAAGACATCTTTTTGAAGCCGGTGCGCCGGGGCTTGCCCAAGTATTCGAGTGCTCTGGCTGACATGGTGGCTCAGCCGCGTGCCGCCACCGTGATGGGCTTGCTCGAAGAGGCCCGCTTGGGCCGCGTTCGCGGCATCAAAGTGGCCAGCAAATCAGGCTCCATGGGGGGCGCTTTGGACCGGGTCAAAGACTGGTTCGTGGGCAACTTCTAAAGCGCCATGCCACAGCAACACCACCCACCTTGGAGCGCCTGTTGGCGGCGAGCGGCGACCGGGCCGCCACCGCCCAGCTGACCGGTTTTTTTCTCGAACCACAACATCTTTAGCAACGGCAACTGCGAATACCAGGAGAACACCATGAGCATCGAAATGATTGAAGTCGAAGAGTTCAACCTCGGCACCCAGATCAAGGTGATTGGCGTGGGCGGCGGCGGCGGCAACGCGGTCGAGCACATGATCGATCGCCAAGTGCAAGGCGTCGAGTTCATTTGCGCCAACACCGACGCGCAAGCCTTGTCGCGCAGCGTGGCGCACAAGACCATCCAGCTGGGTCAAAGCGGCCTGGGCGCTGGCAGCAAGCCCGACAAGGGCCGTGAAGCCGCACTCATGGCAGAAGACGACATCCGTGAAGCCATTACCGGCGCGCACATGCTCTTCATCACAGCCGGCATGGGCGGCGGCACAGGCACCGGTGCAGCACCGGTGATTGCCCGCGTGGCCAAGGAGATGGGCATCCTCACAGTGGGTGTGGTGACCAAGCCGTTCGAGTTTGAAGGCGGTCGGCGCATGACCAATGCCGAGTCGGGTTTGGCCGAGTTGGAAGCCAATGTGGACTCGCTGATCGTGGTGCTCAACGAAAAGCTGTTGGATGTGCTGGGTGATGACGTCACGCAAGACCAAGCCTTTGCGCACGCCAACGATGTGCTGAAAAACGCGGTTGGTGGCATTGCGGAAATCATCAACGTGCCCGGCCATGTGAACGTGGACTTTGAAGACGTCCGCACCGTCATGGGCGAGCCCGGCAAGGCCATGATGGGCACTGCCCTGGCCGCCGGCCCGGACCGCGCGCGCATTGCTGCGGAACAAGCCGTGGCTTGCCCGCTGCTGGAGGGCATCGACCTGTCGGGTGCCAAGGGTGTGCTGGTGCTCATCACAGCGGCGAAGGGTTCGCTCAAGCTCAACGAGTCCAAGCTGGCCATGAACACCATCCGCGCCTACGCCTCGCCGGACGCGCACGTGATCTACGGCACCGCCTACGACGACAACCTGGGCGACCAGATCCGCGTGACCGTGGTGGCCACGGGCCTCAGCCGCCAAGGCCGTCGCCACGCGCCGCCGCTGCATGTGTTGCGCACCGGCACCGATAACGTGCCTTTCCATGTGCCCACCGTCAACACCGCCGTGGCGGGCCCTGGCGCCCAAGCCAACATGGCCACCGCCATGCCCCAGCCGACCGCCCAGCCCGACTACCAGGGCATGACGGTGCCCAGCGTGTGGCGCAACAACCGCACGCAGGCTGCTGCGAAGGTGGATGCGCTGTCGTCCGGTGGCATGGACGAGATCGAAATTCCGGCGTTCTTGCGCAAGCAGGCCGATTGACCAAGCCGGTCAACCAGCGCCCGGTGTGCGCCTGCGCGCATGCTGGGCTTACAGCCTTCGCGAAGTGCGGGACATGTGGGGCCGCCTAAAATCTAGCGCCATGTTGCAGCAGCGCACGCTCAAGTCCATCACCCGCGCGGTGGGCGTGGGCTTGCACAGCGGCCAGCGCGTGGAACTCACTTTGCGTCCGGCACAGCCCGACACCGGCATCGTCTTCAGGCGGGTTGATTTGCCAGAGCCAGTGGACATTCCTGTGGCAGCAGAGTCCGTCACCGACACGCGACTGGCCTCCACCATTTCGGTGGGCCAAGCCAAGGTTCACACCATCGAGCACCTGATGTCGGCCTGCGCTGGCCTGGGGCTGGACAACCTGTACGTGGACATCACCGCAGAGGAAGTGCCCATCCTTGACGGCTCTGCATCTTCTTTTGTGTTCCTGTTGCAAAGCGCGGGCATTGTTTTGCAAGACGTTCCCAAGCGCTTCGTGCGCGTGTTGCGCCCGGTGGAGGTTCGGCAAGGGGAGGGCGCTTCAGCCAAGTGGGCGCGGCTGGTGCCCTACCACGGCTACAAGCTGAGCTTCGAGATTGACTTCGATCACCCCGCCGTGGACTCCACGGGGCAGCGGGTCGAGTTCGACATGGGCACCGGCTCTTATGCCCGGGACATCGCGCGGGCCCGCACTTTTGGTTTCACCCGCGATGTCGAGACCATGCGCGCCAACGGCTTGGCCTTGGGCGGTGGCCTGGACAACGCCATCGTCATGGACGACTACAAGGTGCTGAACGCCGACGGCCTGCGCTACGACGACGAATTCGTGAAGCACAAAATTTTGGATGCGATGGGCGACCTGTTCATCCTGGGCAAGCCGCTCTTGGCCGCATACAGCGCTTTTCGCTCGGGTCACGCCCTCAACAACTTGCTGTTGCGCGAACTGCTCCAGCAGCGCGATGCCTGGGAAGTGGTGAGCTTCGAGCACGAGCGGGACGCACCGGCTGGCTTTGCACGGCCCGCGATGGCGTGGTGATGGGCAACTGGTCTGGATGCGCTGAATACCTATGCTGTTGTTTCGCTGGCTGATCTTGGTTTTGTTGCTGGCAGCAGCGGTTTGCTTCGTTTTCTACGCCGGCACAGGTCAAGTGCGTTTCAAGCGCTGGGGCTTGCTTACCTTGAAATGGACGCTGATTGCAGCGTTTGGTTTCTTCGCCGTATTGATTCTTGAGCGCGTAGCCTGAAGCGACACGTCGGCCGAAGCCCCAGCGCTGGCTTGGGCTCCAATCAGCCCCAGATCAGGCCGAAGCCCAAGGCGGCCATCACCACGGCGATCAAGCCGTCGAGCACGCGCCAAGCAACGGGCTTGGCAAACACCGGCGCCAACAGCCGTGCACCGTAGCCCAAAGCGCTGAACCACAGCACGCTCCCCAGCATGGCTCCGCCACCAAAGACCCAGCGCTCTTGCTCGGGCCGCTGATTGGCCAAAGCACCCAGCAGCACCACGGTGTCGAGGTAGACATGCGGGTTCAGAAAAGTCAGTGCCAGTGCCGTCAGCAACGCCGAGCGTGCCGACAAGGGCGCGGACTGCTCCAAGGTCAAGCGGGCACCTGCCCAAGCGCGCCGCGCCGCGAGCATCGCATAGGCAAAAAGAAAAGCGGCCCCCCCGTAGCGTGCGATGGCCAGCAGCGTGGGATGCCGATCAAACAACACGCCCAGGCCAGCGATGCCCGCAGCAATCAAGAGCGCATCAGACAACGCGCACACCGACACCAGCAGGCCGACGTGCTGGCGCTGCAGGCCCTGGCGCAACACGAAAGCGTTTTGCGCGCCAATGGCCACGATCAAAGCCATGCCCGAGACCAACCCAGCGAATGCCGATTCCATCATCCCGTCCGCCTTAACCAGTTTCTGTGCGCCGCCTGCCACCGCGATAGGCTGCGCCGCTTTTGCGCGGCGCTTGCCCCAAAGCCGCCAAGCGCTGCACTGCCAAGCCTGCGTGGGCACCGGTGATGGCCACGCCCAGCGCATCGGCCGCGTCTTGGCCGGGAAGGCCGGGCAGATCCAGCAAGCGCTTGACCATTTCCTGAATTTGCGCCTTGGCCGCGCGCCCGTGTCCTGCCACAGCTTTCTTCACTTGAAGCGCGGTGTATTCATGCACTGGCAAATCACAACTGACCAGCGCGGTCATGCAGCAACCCCTGGCTTGGCCCAGCAGCAGCGTGGCTTGCGGATTGACGTTGACGAACACGATCTCGATGGCCGCCTGTTGCGGCTCGTAGCGCGCCACGACCTCGCGCAGGCCGTCGTAGAGCACCTTCAGGCGATCGGGCAGGGCAGAGGTCGCCAAGTGCGTGGTTCGCACGGTTCCGCTGGCGACATAGCGCAGGCGCGGGCCATCCACATCGACCACGCCAAAGCCGGTGGTGCGAAGGCCCGGGTCGATGCCAAGTATGCGCATGGGTAGCAGGGGCTGTGCTCAGAGGCCGAAGTACCAACGCACGGAATGGAAAAACACGGGGGCTGCAAAGCACAGCGCGTCCACCCGGTCGAGCAGGCCGGTGGCACCGGTGGTGGCGCGAGTCTGGCCGCGCCAATGCGGCACACCCCGGTCGCGTTTGAGCGCTTTCATCACCAAATGGCCCAACGAGCCGGCCACACAAGCCACGAACCCCATGGCCAGCGCCTGCGCTGGCTTGAAGGGCGTGAAGCCAGCCAGCAAGCCACCCAAAAAACTGCCGACGCCGACACCGATGGCCCAGGTGGTCCACGTGAAGCTTTCGCTGATGGCCGGTGCCCGCGGGCGGCGCTGCAAGTAGCGAGCCGCCAGGTGCTGCACGATCATGCAGGTCTGCACCACGAACACCAGAAAGAACACCAGAAAGGCGTTCTTGGCATCGGGCCAGCGCGGAAAGTGCAGCAGCAGCAAGGCCGGCACATGGCTCATGCCGTAGACGCACACCATGATTCCCCACTGCAGCTTGGCGTTGCGTTCGAGGAACCGGGTCGGGTCGCCCGCCAGAGCGCTCACCACCGGCAGCGCCAAGAACACATAGACCGGAATGAACACGGTGAACAGATCGAAGTGCTCTGTGATGACCAGCCCGTACTGAATGGGCAGCACCGCAAAGAAGGCCAGCACCAGGCTGCGATGGTCGCCGCGCCGCGTGGGCGAGAGGGTGATGAACTCGCGCAGCGCAAAGAAAGACACCAGACCAAACAGGGCGGTGGCCACACGCGGCCCGGAAGCCCAGCCCACCCAGAAAACCAGCACCATCACCCAAGATGTGCGCAGCAGGGCATTGAAATCCAGCAGCGAAAAACGCGGCACGGGCGCATCACTGGCGGGGTGCGCATGGCGCTCGCGCAGCGACAACAGCAGTGATATCAAACTGGCCAGAGCCAGAACGCCGAACACGAGCACGAACAAAGCGCCCACTTGCTGAGTGGCCGAGAGGTTGCGCAAGAACTGGTTCATGGGGTTGTGCGCGCTGGGCTGATCGATCAGACGTCGCGCAGCGCCATCACGGCAGCGCGGGCGCGTTCCAGAAAGGCCTTGCGTTCTTCGCCTGACTGCAGCGCCACCGGCGCTCCGAAGGTGACAGAGCACAGCACCGGCACCGGGATCACCTCGCCCTTGGGCATGACGCGCTGCACGTTGGCAATCCAAGCCGGCACCAGCACCACGTCTGGAAAGCGCAGCGCCAAGTTGTAGAGCCCGGCCTTGAATGCTTGCGGCTCTTCCGCATGGCCGCGTGTGCCCTCGGGAAACAAGATGATGGAGTCGCCGCTTTGCAGGGCCTCGATCAGCGGCTCCAGTGGGTCTGGCCCGTCTGCGCCGTTGGCGTCTTTGCTGCGCGAGCGCTCGACATAGATGGCGTTGAACACCGAGCGTGTGATCCAGTGCTTGAAGCGTCCGGTGGTCCAGTAGTCTTTGGCGGCAATGGGGCGCGTGATGCTGCGCAGCTCTTCGGGCAGCGCGGCCCAGATCAGCACCAGATCGGCGTGGCTCTGGTGGTTGGCGAAGTAGATGCGCTGCTCGGCCTTGGGCGGGCAACCCCACCACCGCGCTTGCGCACCCGTCAAGAGCCGCACGAGGCCGAGCAGCAGCAGGCCGGTCAGTTTGGACACCGGGTTGGTCATGGCAGCTCGGCGTCGCCCATGCGCGCCACGATGGTCTGCGCCCGGTTGCTCAGGTAAGCCGAGCGAGGCAGCCGCTCGAAGTGTTTAGGCCGAGGCAGCATGACAGCCAACCGCGCCGCTTCAAGCGGCGTCAGTTGCGCCGCACTTTTGCGAAAGTAGTGCTGGGCTGCAGCTTCAGCGCCAAAAACGCCTTCGCCCCATTCGACGTTGTTGAGATAAATCTCCAAGATGCGCCGCTTGTCCAGCAGCAACTCCAGCGTCACGGTCAGCATCAGCTCTTGACCCTTGCGCAGCAAGGTGCGCTCACCCGACAACAAGAGGTTTTTGGCGAGCTGCTGGGTGATGGTGGAGCCACCCACGATTTTCGGTGGCCGCCCCCTTGCTTGCGCCGTGGCTGCACGCTGCGCAGCGCGTGCTTCGGCGCGGGCTTGCGCTTGGGCATTGCGCGTCCAGGCGCGCTCAATGGCTTCCCATTCGACGCCGCCGTGGTTGACGAAGTCACCGTCTTCCGAGGCAATCACGGCACGCTTGAGGTGGTCAGAAATCTGGTCGTAGTCGCGCCACTCTTGACGCCAGCGCAAACCCGCTTCGCTGCTGGCCAAGCGCCAAGCCTCAGAGCGCTGAAAGCTGGTGGACTCGGGGTCCACCACCAAGGCCAGCGCAATGCGCGCGACAAAAAACAACTGCAGCGACAAACCAGCCGCCAGCAGCAGCAGCAGCCAGCGCCGCAGTGAGCGCCAGGCCGTCATGGCAGCACACTCCGCGCTGACTTGGCAAGGCAACGCCACATGGCGGCAAGCATGGCGGCAAGCAGCGCGACAAGCATGGCGTTCAAGCACTTTCCAGCAATGACTGCCGCAGCTCTTGCAGCACTTGTGCCGACGGCGGGCGAACGCCGCGCCACCATGCAAAAGCTTCGGCGGCTTGCTCTACCAGCATGCCCAGACCGTCGCGACCGATGGCTTCGTGCTGGCTGGCCCATTGCAGATAAGGCTTGGCTGCGTTGCCGTACATCATGTCGTAGGCCAGCGCGCCAGGGCGCAAGGTGTCAGCCGACACCGGCACGTGCGCGCCGCCCAGGCTGCTGGCCGTGGCGTTGATGACCACATCAAAAGCACTCAGTGCTTCTGACAAGCCGCCAGACCGCAACTCCACCCCGTGTGCTTGGGCCCAATGCGCGTGCCGCTGCGCGAGATCTGTTGCCTTGCCCGCGCTTCGGTTCACCACTTGCAGCAGGGCTGGGCGCTCGGCGAGCAGCGGCGCCAGCACACCCGCTGCAGCGCCGCCCGCGCCGACCAGCAAAACGCGCTGGCCCACCAGGGCAACACTGGCGTTCAGCGTGATGTCGCGCACCAGCCCAGCGCCGTCGGTGTTGTCGGCCCAAACACCGTTGGTGTTGTCGCCCCACACACCGTCGACGTCAAAGCGCAAGGTGTTGACCGCTTGCGCCAGTTCGGCACGTGGCGTGTGTCGGCTGGCCCAGGCGAAGGCTTGGTGCTTGAAAGGCACGGTGACGTTGCAGCCGTGGCCACCCGCGGCGCGAAAGGCTTCCACTTGAGCCACGAAGCCGTCGAGCGGGCACAGGTGCCTGCCGTAGTGCAGTTGCTGCCCGGTGAGCTCGGCGAAGCGTGCATGAATGTGCGGCGAGCGGCTGTGTTCCACCGGGTGGCCGAACACGCCGTACAAGCCCGGGCTGGGGATGGAAGTGGTCATGCGATGGAGGACGCGGCAGCAGGCTTACTGCGCCGTGAGCTGGGTCTGGACGCTTTCGTCGCGGTTGAACTTGAAGCGCGAGACCACCACGATCTGGTCAGCACTGCGCCGCATCTGTGGGGTGAAGCTGCCAAATGGTGCCGCGCTGCGCACGATGCCCGCCGCTCTGCGGTCGAGCACCGGGTTGCCCGAGGACACCACCACCTCCGTGGCGAGCACCTGCCCGTCGAAGTTCACGGTGACGATCATGGTGAGCTCGCCGTAGAGCTTGCGCCCCGCCTGCGACGGAAAGTTCTCGGTACCCCGGTTTTCGATGCGTCGCCTCAGGCTGTCGTAGTAGCCAGCGTAAGCCTCTTCTCGCGTGGCGGGGCTGATGTAGCGCTTTTTGGGTCGCGCATTCTCTTCATTCACCCGCCGCTCGATCTCCGCCAGCAGGTTCACCAGTTGGCGGCGTTTGTCCTCGGCCTGTTGCGCCTGCTCTGTGCTGCTGTCAGAGCGCGGCTCGGGTGGTGGCATGGAGGCCAGTTGTTGGCGCAACTGGGCCAGCATCTGCATTTGCTGTTGTTGCAAAGCCTCGATGCGCCGCTGCGCGCTCTCAGTCGCATCGCCCACTTCGCGCACCGGTGCTGGCGGCAAGGGCGAGGTGGCCCGGCCCGTGGCGGCCTCACCGCCTCCGGCCATGTTGGCCTGGGCAATGGCGGTGGCGACCTCGGGGCGCTCTTGCGTCTTGGCGTTGACCAGAATCACCTCCAGCGGCGTGTTCTGAAACACGCGGTTGAAACCCTCCGGGTCTACAAAACGCACCGACAGCAGCACCCCATGCACCAGCACTGATACGCCCAGTGCGACGTGCAAGGTGTTCATGCGCCGCTGGCTCCGGAAGTGGCGCCGGCCGGCGCTGAGGCCTTGGCGTCAGCCGCATCCTCAGCGGATTCACTGGCGTCAACGGCAATCACCAGCGGGCCGGCAGCGTCAAGCTCCATGTCCTCGGCATCTGCACCACCCTCTGCGCCGGGTTCTGCAGGTGCGTCTGCGTCGAGGCGTTCGATCACTTGGGCTGACACATCGAGCGCGATCTCGTCGATGGCTCCCAGCTTCAAGCGAACATGACTGCCGCGTGGTGGCACGGCACCGCTGACTGCCAGCACCAGCGGCAAGTCGTCGGCGCGAGCCAATGCGGGCTGCGCACCCCAGGCGTCTTTCATGATGCGTGCCGTGATCTCGGTCAAGCCCTGCTGCTGCAGGTGCTTCAAGGTCCAGAAGCGCTCCATGCCGGACTGGTGGGTGTTGTAGGCGCTGTAGGCGGCATCGAAGGCCGAGATGATAGAAAACAGCTCGGCGTCTTTGGGCTTGAAAGGTGCGGCCAGTGCAGCGGTGCGGCCGTGGCGCGCGCAGGCCACGATTTGCCACTGGTTGACCAGATCGGTGTAGCGTCGCAGCGGCGATGTGCTCCAGGCGTAACTGCTCACACCGATGCCCGCGTGCGGCAGTGCCTTCACACCCATGCGCACCTTGATGCCCGGCGCCAAACTGGCCTGGCTGCGGTAGATGGCAGGCACGCCCAACTGCGCCATCCAATCGCCCCAGGTGCTGTTGGCCAAGATCATGGCTTCAGCCACGATCAAATCCAGTGGCGCACCGCGCTGGCGCACGGTGATTTGCACCTGCTCTTCGCCGCTCGGCGGGCCACCGTCGTGGCCCAGCAATCGAAAGTTGTAGTCCGGGCGGTTGAAAGACTCCGGCTTGCCACGAACCACTTCGCGCCTGGCTTTCAGCTGAGTCGCCAGCCTATATAGAAAAGAGAGTTCGGCGTGAGGAAGCCTTTGCCCCAGCGCAGCGTCTTCAGGGCCTTGCGCAGCACCTTCCTGCTGGGTCAGCCACTCGGGCGTCACCAAGCGGTCGAGTTGGTCGTGGCGCAGGTTGGCTGCGATCGGCACTTGCTCCAACAGGGTTTCGCTGCCCAAGATGTCCAGCGTGTCCTCTTGAAAGGTGACGTAGAGCGACACCGCCGGACAGTTGCGTCCCTCGGCCAATGTGTAGCTTTGCACCACCTCATCGGGGAGCATCGTGATCTTGTGGCCTGGCATATAGACCGTGGACATGCGCTGCCTGCCCAACTGGTCGATGGGGCTGCCCGGCGCAAAAGCCAGCGCCGGTGCCGCAATGTGGATGCCCAAGCGCACCTGCCCAGTGCCCAAACCACTGACCGACAGCGCGTCGTCGATTTCGGTGGTTTGTGAATCGTCGATGGAATAGGCCTGCACCTGCGCCAGCGGCAAGCCATCGGGCACGCCAGGGGCGACCAAAGTGGGGAAGGCTGTGCCCTTGGGAAAGTGCTCGAAGGCAAATCGCTGCCAGTGGAATTCGTAGGGTGAGGCGATGGCACCGCTGTGGCGCAGCAAGTCGAGTGCAGAACGCTGGCTGATGCGTGTGGCCTCCACCACAGCCTTGTATTCGGGCGCGTTTTTGTCGGGTTTGAACAAGATGCGGTAGAGCTGCTCGCGCACGGGCTGAGGGCATTCGCCTTGGGCCAAGGCTTGCGCCCACTGGTCGATTTGCGCTTGCACCTGCTTTTTCTTTTCGATCGCGGCCAGCGCTTGCTGAACCACCTCGGCCGGTGCTTTGCGAAAGCGCCCTTTGCCGGCTCGGCGAAAGTAGTGCGGTGCGTCTTGCAGCTTCAGCAGAGCCGCTGCTTGTTGAACAGGCGTAGGCGCTTCGGAAAAATAAACCTGAGCTAAATCTGAGAAGGCAAATTCGTCCTCGGGTGCGAACTCCCAAGCAAGCTCCAGATCAATGCCGTCGGCCTGCGCCTGTGCTTGCGCCAGCATCTCGGCAGGTGCTGGCCTGTCGAAAGGCAGCAGCGCGTTGGCGGCCTTGACCTTCAGGCGTCGGCCACTGTCGAGCTCGACTTGCAGCGAGGCGTCGGCCCGTGACAAAACCCGCCCTGCGAGGAACTTTCCTGCTTCATCAAACAGCACAAACATGCGCTTGATTCTCCCATGCAGCCATGACGCCCAAGTCGCCCTGATTCAGGCTTTTAGCCCCAGGAAGTGCAGCACGGTGTCGACCCGCTCGGCGAAGTCGCTCAACGCGTGGTCGTTGCCGGGCAGCACCAGTTGGGTTGCCCCTCTGTAGTGGGCGCTCATTTCGCGCCAGTCCAACACCTCGTCGCCCTGCGCGATGATGGCCAGCCAGCGCTCGGGGTCAGCCTGCACAGGCCCCTGCAGCGTGCGCAGTTCGTCGACAAAAGAGGGCTCAAAGTACATGCGCTGGCTTGGGTCGTGCCAGAGCGTTTGCTCCCCCACATCGCGCGCTAGGTCGCGCGCTGCGTCCACAGCCGGGTTGAGCAAAACGCAGCGGCAGCCGCGCCGTTGCGCCAACCAGGCGGCGTAGAGCCCGCCAAGCGATGAGCCCACCACCGCCATGCGCTGTGTCGGCCAGTCTCGGGTGAGCCCTTCGATGAGGGCCGCAGCCTGGGCTGGCGACGCTGGCAACTGCGGGCAGCACCATTGCACCTGAGGGAATCGGCTGGCGACAGCGCGCGCCATGATTTGCGCTTTGGCAGAGGCTGGCGAAGACCGAAATCCGTGCAGGTAGAGCAGGTGGCTGATACCGAGGGGTGTTGCACCTTGGCGTGTTGCCGAAGCTTCTGGATCGGCGGCTTTCGGGCCGCTGGGCTTTGTCATGAGAAACGTGGAGGGCTGGCGTCTGGGTGGAGGTCGATAATCCCACGCCATGGCCATCGTCTACGAACGCGCACCGCTTTGGCACCGTGCTATGCCTTTGCTGCGGGGCTTCGACGGCCCCTTGGCGCTGGCGGTCGCACTCTTGGCCGCCATGGGTTTGTTGGTGATGTATTCCTCGGGCTACGACCACGGCACGCGCTTCATCACCCACGCGCGCAACATGGCGATTGCTGCGACGGTCATGTTTTTGGTGGCGCAACTGCCGCCACAGCGCCTGATGGCCTTGGCTTTGCCGCTGTACTTTGGTGGCTTGGTGTTGCTGATCGGCGTCGAGCTGTTCGGCATCACGCGCAAGGGCGCTACCCGCTGGATCAACGTGGGCATCGTCATTCAGCCCAGCGAGATCATGAAGATCGCCATGCCACTGATGTTGGCTTGGTGGTTTCAAAAACGCGAAGGCCAGTTACGGCCGCTGGATTTCGCAGTCGGCGGCCTGCTGCTGGCGGTTCCGGTTGCGTTGATCATCAAACAGCCCGATCTGGGCACGGCGTTGTTGGTATTGGCGGCTGGCCTGTCGGTGATCTTTTTTGCCGGGTTGAGCTGGAAGCTGGTGATCCCGCCGGTAGTCGTGGCTGTGGCCGGCATTGCTTTGCTCGTTTTTTTTGGCGACAGCTGGTGTCAGCCGGGCACCGACTGGCCCTTGTTGCATGGCTACCAACAACAGCGGGTCTGCACCTTGCTGGACCCCAGCAAAGACCCCCTCGGTAAAGGCTTTCACATCTTGCAGGGGATGATCGCCATCGGGTCTGGGGGCTTGGTTGGCAAGGGCTTCATGCAAGGCACCCAAACGCACCTCGAATTCATCCCAGAACGCACAACCGATTTCATCTTTGCGGCCTTCTCCGAAGAGTTTGGTCTGCTGGGGAACTTGTTTTTGTTGTCGGCTTTCCTGTTCTTGATAGCACGCGGGCTTGTCATTGCCGCGGGCGCGCCCACCCTGTTCGCGCGGCTGTTGGCTGGCAGCATGACGCTGATCTTTTTCACCTACAGCTTTGTCAACATGGGCATGGTCAGCGGCATATTGCCCGTGGTGGGTGTGCCGCTGCCGTTCATCAGCTATGGCGGCACGGCCATGGTGACGCTGGGCATGGCCTTGGGCATCTTGATGTCGGTGTCCAAGTCCAAGCGCTTGGTGCAGAGCTGACGGCCCTCTTGTTCTGAGCAAGTCCAGCATGCACACCTACCCCGTTAGTGTCATTGGTGTGGGCAACATGGGCGCTGCCATCGCGCAGCGGCTTGTGGCGCGAGCTTGGCCTGTCGCAGTGCACGATGTGGTTGCGGCCCAGGTCCAAGTCTGCGTAGCGCAGGGTGCGCTGGTCTGGGCCGACGTGGACACAGGCTCTGAATGGTTCGGGCCGCAGGCGCTGACCCTGGTCTGCGTGGTCGATGCAGCGCAAGTGCGCGAAGTTTTGTGGGGTAACCCAGCCCACTTTCCAGCGGCAGGCTTGCGCAGCGGGACGGCTTGGAAATGGCAAGCCGGACACACCGTCATGTTGTGCCCCACCATCGGGCCGACAGACACCGAAGACATCGGGCAACGCCTGCACAGCATGGGCATGCAGGTCATGGATGCGCCCATGTCGGGCGGTCCGGTGCGCGCCCGGGAAGGCCGCATGAGCCTCATGCTGGCCTGCGCCGAGGCGGTGGCCCAGCAACACCAGGCCCTGTTGGCAGACATGGCCGACCCGGTTTTCCGCGTGGGCACGCGTCTGGGCGATGGTGCGCGCACCAAACTCATGAACAACCTGCTGGCGGGCATTCATCTGGCGGGCGCTGCGGAGGTCCTGGCCCTGGCGAGTCGGCTGGGCCTGGACCCTGCGCTGACGCTGCAAGTGATGGCCAGCTCCAGTGGGCAGAGCTGGATTGCGTCGGACCGCATGCCTCGGGCCTTGGCTGGCGACCTGGCACCCCGCGCCCACATGACCTTGCTGCAAAAAGACACCCGGCTGGCCTTGGAGGCCGCAACCGAGCGCGGGCTTGACGCTCCCTTGGGCAGCTTGGCAAATGCGGCCTTCGATGCGGCCGTGCGCGACGGCCTGGGCGCAGCCGACGATGCGGCCCTCTACCAACACAGGACGGGGCTGCTGCCTACAATTTCCGAATGAACATCACCCCCACGCCAGCGCCCCGCCGCGCCGCCACCGAGTCTCGCCTGGCCACCGCCAGCGCTTTGTTGTTGGAGCCCTTTGGGCTGACGCAAGCACACCTGGCCAAAGCATTGGCCGAGATTCGGACACACCATGTGGACGACGCCGACCTGTACTTTCAGACCACCCGCAGCGAAGGCTGGAGCCTGGAAGAAGGCATCGTGAAGACCGGCTCCTTCTCCATCGACCAAGGCGTGGGCGTGCGCGCGGTCAGCGGTGAGAAGACGGCCTTCGCTTATTCCGACGACATCTCGGAGGCTTCGCTGATGGACGCGGCGCGCACGGTGCGCAGCATCGGGGCAACCGGCGGCCCGTCGCACCGCGCCAAGGTGAACCCACCGAAGCTGGCCGCCAGCCGCACGCTGTATGGCGGTGCCGACCCGATCGGCTCACTCGACAGCAACGCCAAGATTGCGCTGCTGGGCAAGGTCGAGCAACTGGCCCGAGCCAAAGATCCTCGTGTGGTGCAAGTGATGGCTGGTTTGGCCGGCGAGCACGACGTGGTGTTGGTGGCCCGTGCCGATGGCACCCTGGCCGCCGACGTGCGTCCCCTGGTGCGCTTGTCCGTCACAGTGATCGCCGAGCAAAACGGCCGCCGCGAAATGGGCAATGGCGGCGGCGGTGGCCGCTTCGGTTTGGACTATTTCGACGAAGCGCGCATCGCAGAGTACGTCGATGCAGCGGTGAATGCGGCGCTCACCAACCTGGAGGCGCGCCCAGCGCCAGCGGGCGAGATGACCGTGGTCTTGGGCCCAGGCTGGCCGGGCATCCTGTTGCACGAAGCCATCGGCCACGGGCTGGAAGGTGATTTCAACCGCAAAGGCTCCAGCGCGTTTGCCGGGCGCATTGGCCAGCGCGTGGCGGCCAAGGGCGTCACCGTGCTGGACGACGGCACCATCGCCGACCGGCGCGGCTCGCTCAATGTGGACGACGAGGGCCACCCCACTCAGCGCAACGTGCTCATTGAAGACGGCATCTTGCGCGGCTACATCCAGGACAGCCTCAATGCGCGTCTCATGGGCGTGGCAGCCACAGGCAACGGCCGGCGCGAAAGCTATGCCCACTTGCCGATGCCGCGCATGACCAACACCTACATGCTGGCCGGGGACCGCAGCCGAGAAGAAATCGTGGCCAGCATCAAAAAGGGCTTGTATGCCACCAATTTCGGCGGCGGCCAGGTCGACATCACATCGGGCAAGTTCGTGTTCTCCGCCAGTGAGGCGTTTTGGGTCGAGAACGGTCGCATCCTCTATCCGGTGAAAGGCGCGACGCTGGTAGGCAGCGGACCTGAGTCGCTCAAGCGCGTCAGCATGATCGGCAACGATTTGTCGCTGGACACGGGCGTGGGCACCTGCGGCAAGGAAGGCCAAAGCGTGCCGGTGGGCGTGGGGCAGCCCACGCTGCGCATCGATGGCCTGACGGTTGGCGGAACAGCCTGAAGCGCCATGTCGCGCGAGCAGCGACAGCCCAACCCCCTAGAGGCTTCTTCGCTGCACGGCGCTTTTCATTCGTTCAGCCAACTGAGCGAGTTTTTGCGCTCGGCCATGGCCGACGAAACCTCCAGAGAGTTCAGTGACTCGATGGAAGCGCTGTCTATCCGCATCGAAACCTTGAGCGCCGACATCCGCTGCGAGGCACCGCACGACGTCTTGGCACCGCTGTTGCTCGACTTGCTCGAGGCGCTGCGGGCGCATCGCGCGCTGGTGGTGAACCTGCCAACCGGCTGGCGTGAGCTGTACGAGTACGGCCCTTACCTGACGGCAGTGAACCACTTTCGTGTGCTGTTGGGGCACTGGATCACAGACCCCTTGCAAGAGCGCGCGCCCGGGCTACCCCAAGTGCTGGAATTTGAGCGCATCGCTTGGCGCATGTTGGGCGAGGGCTTGATGTTGCTGGACTTGGCAGACCAAGCGCGCAGGCAGCAAGAGCGCCGCGACGAGCAGGCTTCCGAGCTGTCGGCGCTGGAGCAAAAGCGCCTGGATGGCGCGGCCGGCTGGTGGCGGCGCTGGCGCGGTTCTTGAGCTCAGGCTGCGCAGCCAACGCGCCCAATACCCTGTGCTACATTGCCTCCGTGATGAACGCCACCTACTTTGCAAGCTTTTGGTTTAACTGCCCTACCGGCGGTCGAACGAGGTTTGCACAGCGGCACTGAAAAGCCCACCTCACAGACAACCGCCGAATCCCGGCGGTTTTTTTTTGCCCAAGGAGCACCGCATGACCACCACTGCCAACCCCGACGCCTGGAACACCCGCCCCGCCGACAAGACCAGCGAAACCGACGACCAGCGCATTTTGGGGATCACCGTGTTGCCACCACCAGAGCACCTTATTCGTTTCTTCCCCATTGCGGGCACACCGGTCGAGGTCTTGGTCAACCAGACCCGGCGCCATGTCCACCGCATCATGACGGGCGCAGACGACCGGCTGTTGGTGGTGATGGGGCCGTGTTCCATTCACGATCCGGCTGCCGCCATCGAATACGCCAAACGTCTCAAGGTCGTGCGCGATCAGCACGCGGACACGCTGGAGATCGTGATGCGGGTTTACTTCGAGAAGCCGCGCACCACCGTTGGCTGGAAGGGGCTGATCAACGACCCTTATCTCGATGAAAGTTACCGCATCGACGAGGGCTTGCGCATCGCCCGGCAATTGCTCATCGAGATCAACCGCCTGGGCTTGCCTGCAGGCAGCGAGTTTCTGGATGTGATTTCGCCGCAGTACATCGGCGACCTCATCGCCTGGGGTGCTATCGGCGCGCGCACCACCGAGAGCCAAGTTCACCGTGAGCTGGCCTCGGGCATTTCTGCGCCCATCGGCTTCAAAAATGGCACTGACGGCAACATCCGCATTGCGACCGATGCCATTCAGGCGGCTGCACGCGGCCACCACTTTTTGTCGGTGCACAAGAACGGGCAGGTCGCCATCGTGCAGACGGCGGGCAACAAAGACTGCCATGTCATCTTGCGCGGCGGCAAGACACCCAACTACGACGCGCAAAGCGTGGCTGCTGCCTGCAAAGACCTCGAAGCAGCTGGTTTGCCAGCCAGCCTGATGGTCGACTGCAGCCATGCGAACAGCAGCAAACAGCACGAGCGCCAACTGCTGGTCGCTCAAGATGTGGCCGGGCAAGTGGCCCAGGGCTCCAGGCAGGTGTTCGGCCTGATGATCGAGAGTCACTTGCAAGCCGGCGCACAGAAATTCACACCGGGCAAAGACGATCCACAGGCCCTGCGCTACGGGCAAAGCATCACCGACGCCTGCCTGAGTTGGGAGGACTCGCTGAGCGCGATCAACAGCCTGTCACACGCGGTTCAACAGCGGCGCCTCTCTTGAACGGATCCACTTGGGGGGCTCAGCGATGGCTTTGCAGCGCCTCCGCTTTCGCTGGCAAATGTATATTCGCGAACATTCAAAACCCGCCGGTCGTTAACCCTTGGCTCAACCCAACCCCATCCGTGCGGGTCTGCCTCAGCCGATTTTGTGGCTGGGCCTGATTGGTTTTTCCCAAGAGCAGCAAACGCTTGTTCAGCGACTGCTTTTAGAGATGCCGTCTGGATGGCCGTGTTGGCGGCTGGCGCCCTACGCCGTAGCCGACGCTTGGTGGGTGGACGGAGCGGGTTTGCGCCTGGTGGGCGAAGGGCAGATTGAAGTCCCCGCTGCTGACACATCGGGTCAGCCGGTTTCGCTGGATCTGGGCCAAATCGACAGGCCCATCGCTTTTGCCCATCCTTTGAAGGCGCCGGGTTTTGAGCCGCGCTACATCTTCGACGCAGCCGACGAGGCCAGCGTGCGCCATGTGCTGCAGCAATTCGAGGCTTGGTTGCGCCCTTTGCGTGCTCAGTTTGCGTTGGCTAGCGAGGTGGTGCGCCGCGAGCAATCCTTGCGCAGTGGTGTGCATCACCTGCAGCTCAACGGCCATTTGCTGGCGATGGTCGATCTCAATCGCTGGTCGGTGGGTCTGTCGCCCAAAGCCCGCCCGGTCGACCTGTTGGAGGCCACTTGGCAGCATCGACCTGCTTTGGCGCACGACATGCCGAGCCACTTCCTGCGCATTCGCCTGTCGCACCTGTTGTGGGCCTACGCCATGCGCTCCGTGGGCGATGTTTTGCCGCCACGCTTGCGCAGCGAGCCCATCTACTTTCGTTGTGCACCGATGGTTGCGCCATCTTGGCTTACCGAGGCCCACCATCAAATCTTGAAGCAGCTGTCCACGCGGGCCCTCACGTTCAATGCATTGCAGAAACTCAACCGTGTTCGCGCCCCCGCACTGGCGCGAGACTTGGCCTGCCTGTACTACGCTGGTGCCATCACCAGTGTCCGCGCCAACGCCGCACCTTCGGGCAGCGACCCCACCCAAGTGCGCGCGCGGGTCGTTCCGCAGACGGGTTTCGACTCGCAATTGCCGCTGATCGCCTGACTCTGCTGTGGCCTCTTCGGGCGCAAGGCTTTGCTGCGGCGCACAATGAAGTTCGATTTGACAGTTCGTGCTGCCGCCGGCCGCCACTT
The DNA here is from genome assembly GCA_027483665.1 of Comamonadaceae bacterium. GTDB lineage: Bacteria > Pseudomonadota > Gammaproteobacteria > Burkholderiales > Burkholderiaceae_C > JAIXUC01. Next base: position 71,507 of record JAIXUC010000002.1, read on the forward strand.
TTCCGTAAAGCCCCCCATGCCTTCTTTGTTTGATCCGATTCAGGTCGGCGGCTGGGCGTTGCCCAACCGCGTTGTGATGGCCCCGCTCACCCGCAACCGCGCCCCGGGCGCGATCCCGACGCCGCTGATGGCCACCTACTACCAGCAGCGCGCCAGCGCGGGCTTGCTGATCACCGAAGCGACGGCCATTTCGCATCAGGGTCAGGGGTACGCCGATGTACCTGGGTTGTACGGCGAAGACCAACTGCAAGGTTGGCGCGGCGTTACCCGGGCAGTGCACGAGGCGGGCGGCAAGATCGTCGTGCAGCTGTGGCACGTCGGGCGAATTTCCCATCAGGAGTTGCAGCCGGGGCATGGTGCGCCAGTGGCGCCATCGGCCATTCGTGCCAAGACCAAGACGGTGCTGATGAAAGACGGCGCGCCCACGTTCGTTGACACCTCTGAGCCTAGAGCCTTGGCGCTGGCCGAGCTGCCCGGTTTGGTAGACGACTACCGCCACGCGGCCCGAGCTGCCGTCTCTGCCGGATTCGATGGTGTCGAAGTGCATGCAGCCAATGGCTACTTGATAGACCAGTTCCTGAAAAGTGGCAGCAACCTGCGCACCGATGCCTACGGCGGCGGCGTGGCCAACCGAGCCCGTTTTCTTCTGGAGGTGGTGCAAGCGGTTGTCGATGCGGTCGGTGCCGGCAAAGTAGGTATTCGCTTATCTCCGGTGACGACTGCCAACGACGCTTTTGACGCCGATCCGCAACCTTTGTTCGAGCACGTTGTGCGTCACTTGGCTCCGATGGGGCTGGCCTATCTCCACCTCATCGAAGGCGCGACGGGTGGCCCGCGGGTTTTGGAAGATCGCCCCTTTGACTACGCTGCTTTGAAGCACGCTTACCGCGACGCTGGCGGGCAAGCGGCCTGGATGGTCAATAACGGCTATGACTTGCACTTGGCCGAGCAAGCCCTGAATGGCGCTGCCGACTTGGTGGCGTTTGGTCGCACCTACATTGCCAACCCCGATCTGGTCGCCCGTTTGCAGCAGGGCGGTCCTTTCAACGAACCCGACCGCACGACCTTCTACGGCGGCGGTGCCAAGGGCTACACCGACTACCCTTTCCTGCCGAAAGCTTGACCTGATGCCGTGCCGAGCCCGGGTGACTCAGCGCTTGGTCAAGGCCGACAGCAGCCGTTCGTGAATGCCGCCGAAACTGCCGTTGCTCATGCACAGGACATGGTCGCCCGAACGAGCGGCTTGAGTGACTTGAAGAAGCAAGTCGTCGATGGTGTCGGCTACTCGCGCGCGATCGCCCATGGGCTGCAGCACGGCTCGGGCGTCCCAACCTAAGCCAGCGCTGTGGCAGAAGGCCAAGTCTGCCTGCGCCAGGCTTTGCGGCAAGAGAGCAGACATGGTTCCGAGCTTCATGGTGTTGCTGCGCGGCTCGAACACAGCCAAGATGCGCGCTGAGCCCACCCGCTGGCGCAGCCCTTCCAGCGTGGTTTGAATGGCCGTGGGATGGTGCGCGAAGTCGTCATACACCGTGATTCCCTGAGCCTCACCCCGGACTTCCAGCCGGCGGCGGACATTGCGAAACTGGCCCAAGGCCTCTGCTGCCAGAGCGGGCTCCACGCCGACGTGGTGCGCCGCTGCGATGGCTGCCAAGGCATTGAGCTGGTTGTGTGCGCCCGTCAGCTCCCAATCCACCCGGGCGACGACGTGCCCTTGGTGCCGCACTTCAAACTGACGGTGGCTTCCGCCGACCTGCCAGGGCGCAGTCCCGCCAAGCGCGCCAGAGTCGGCATGTGCAAAGCCATGCTGCGCGCTCCAGCAACCCTGAGCCAGCACACGTTGCAGTGCGGGCTCTTGCGCATTCCAAATGACGGCACCGTCCCCCGGTACGGTGCGCAGCAGGTGGTGAAACTGCCGTTCTATGTCGGCCAGGGAACCGAAGATGTCGGCGTGGTCGAACTCCAGGTTGTTGAGCAGCGCAGTGCGTGGCCGGTAGTGCACAAACTTGCTGCGCTTATCGAAAAAGGCGGTGTCGTACTCATCGGCCTCGATCACAAAAAGGCCTCGCGCTTGGCCCGATGCCTTCTGCCCCAGCCTGGCCGACACACCAAAGTTCAGTGGGACACCGCCCACCAAGAAGCCTGGGCTCAAGCCGGCGTGCTCCAGCACCCAAGCCAGCATCGATGTCGTCGTGGTTTTGCCGTGGGTGCCAGCCACTGCCAGCACGTGGCGCCCAGCCAGCAAGTGCTCTGCCAGCCACTGCGGTCCGCTGTTGTAGGGCAGGCCAGCATCCAGAATGGCCTCCATCAACGGGAACTTGGGGCTACCGTCCGGCAATCGCGTTCTGCCCACCACATTACCCACCACGAAAACATCGGGTCGAAGGGCTAGCTGATCCACGCCAAAGCCTTCGATGAGCTCGATGCCCAGTGCTTCTAGTTGCTCACTCATGGGGGGGTAGACGCCCTGGTCGCAGCCAGTGACTCGGTGGCCCGCTTCTCGGGCCAGGGCTGCTACGCCACCCATGAAGGTGCCGCAGATACCCAGGATGTGAATGTGCATGCTCAAATTTTAGGCGGGGCTGTTTGGCTGGGCACAATCGGCGGTATGGACGACACCCAGAGCCGCATCCGTGAAGAAATTGCCCACACTGCGGCACGTTTCGTGGTCGAAGAAGGCTTGGAATATGGCCCCGCTAAAAAGCAAGCCGTGCGCCAGCTCGGCCTGGGCGCTCGGGCCCCGCTGCCCGACAACGAAGAGCTCGAAGATTCGGTGCGGGAGTACATCGAACTGTTTTGCGCAGACACACAACCGGCCGAACTGCACGCTTTGCGCGAACTGGCGCTGTTGTGGATGGAGCGTCTGCAACAGTTTCGCCCGCACGTGGCAGGGGCCGTATGGCACGGGACAGCAACTCGGCAGTCAGACGTCCATTTGCAGCTTTTCTGTGACGATCCAAAGTCCGCGGAGCTGACACTCATCGACCACCAGGTGAGCTACGACGTGTCGGAGGTTCGCGGCTTCAAGGGACAAGCGGTCCCAGCGCTCACTCTCGGCATGCGTTGTGAGCCGCTGCAGACCATGGTCGGGCTGCATTTGGTCATCTACGACGCCGACGATTTACGTGGCGCGCTGGTGTCCGATCGCAAAGGCCGCCCCCCTCGTGGTGACATCCATGCTTTGCGACGCTTGTTGTCGGCGGACGCTCGATGATCTTTCGGTTGGCAGAGGCTGAGCGCTCATTTCGATTTCCTGTTCTATTTCCTGTTCTTTAAGTCAGATCCATGTCAGAACCCAACACAACCGATCAGGTCACGCGTGCAGACAACGAAAAGCCATCGGTCGCATCGCCCGTTGGCCCAGCGGCCAGTCGGCGACAAGCTTTGCTGGTGGGTGGCGTGGCGGTTGTAGCAGCGGCTGCTGGCCTGACGTGGTCTGTGCTGCAGCGCCCATCCGTTCAGCTGTCTCCAACCAAGGCCCCGGGCGATGCAGCTGCGTTAGCGTCGCTTTGGAGCATGAGCTTTGAGGGGCCTTCAGGCGAAACAGTGGCCATGTCTGACTTCAAAAGCGGCCCTTTGGTGCTGAATTTTTGGGCCACGTGGTGTCCGCCTTGCGTCGAAGAGATGCCCCTGCTCGATCGGTTTCATGTCGATAACAAAGCCAAAGGCTGGCAAGTTCTAGGCTTGGCCATCGATCAGCCCAGTTCCGTGCGGCAGTTCCTCGCCCGCGTTCCCGTACAGTTCCCCATTGGTTTGGCCGGCCTTCAAGGCACTGCCTTGGGAAAGTCTTTGGGCAACCTCACCGGCGGTCTGCCGTTTACAGTGGTGTTCGATCGTGACGCGCAGATTGCCCAACGTAAGATGGGCGCAGTCAGTCCCGATGACTTAAGAGCTTGGGTCTCTATTAGCTGACCGTCCTCACGTTGACCATCGCCTCGACGCAGCCCCGCCGACAGTGTGACTTTTGTCACAAGTAGCGACCCACCCACCTTTCGCCTTGGAAGCTGGGCGATACCTTAAAAGACAGCAAATAAATCGCGTAGCTGTCAATAGCCGGTGGTTAAAAACATTTCGGGTACATTCCCGGCCTTGTCATTTGCTGCGGAGCGTGCATGGACCTGCGAAAGCTGAAGACGCTAATTGATTTGGTGTCGGAGTCGAATGTGTCGGAACTGGAGATCACCGAAGCCGAAGGCAAGGTGCGTATCGTGAAAGGTCCGGTGGGTGGCGTCCCGGTGGCGGTCGTCCCGGTCGCCACCGCCGCAGTGCCCGTCGCGGCCCCCGCCCTGGCTGCCGAACCGGCGGCGGCTGTCGCAGCCGAGCCCGCAGGGCACACCGTCAAGTCGCCGATGGTGGGTACTTTCTACCGGTCTGCCAGCCCGGGTGCGAAGGCTTTTGTAGAAATCGGAAGCACGGTGAAGCAAGGCGAGACCATTTGCATCATCGAGGCCATGAAGATCCTCAACGAGATCGAGGCTGACAAAAGCGGTACGGTGCGCCAGATCCTGTGCGAGAACGGGCAGGCAGTGGAGTACGGCCAGCCCTTGCTCGTCATTGAGTGACGTCCGCCTGAGGACGCCCACCCATGTTCAAAAAGATCCTGGTCGCCAACCGTGGCGAAATCGCTCTGCGCATTCAGCGGGCCTGCCGTGAGCTGGGCGTCAGGGCCGTCATGGTTTATTCGGAAGCTGACCGCGAAGCCAAGTACGTGAAGCTTGCCGAGGAGGCGGTGTGCATTGGCCCCGCGCCATCGCCACAGAGTTACCTCAACATGCCGGCCATCATTTCTGCCGCCGAGGTGACCGATGCAGAAGCCATCCACCCTGGCTACGGCTTCCTCTCGGAGAACGCAGACTTTGCCGAGCGCGTGGAGAAGAGCGGCTTTCAATTCATTGGCCCGACGCCTGAAGCCATTCGGATCATGGGCGACAAAGTGTCTGCCAAACAGGCCATGATCAAAGCGGGCGTGCCTTGTGTGCCAGGCTCTGAAGGCGAGTTGCCGGACGATGCTGTGCAGATCAAGCGCATCGCCAAGACGGTGGGCTACCCGGTCATCATCAAGGCGGCTGGCGGCGGCGGCGGGCGCGGCATGCGGGTTGTCCACACCGAAGCTGCCTTGGTCAACGCGGTGCAAATGACCAAGGCAGAAGCGGGTGCAGCATTCAACAACCCGGCCGTCTACATGGAGAAATTCCTCCAGAATCCGCGTCACGTCGAGATTCAGATCTTGGCCGACAAATACCGCAATGCGGTCTATTTGGGCGAGCGCGACTGTTCGATGCAGCGGCGCCACCAGAAAGTCATTGAAGAGTCGCCGGCACCAGGCATTCCGCGCCGCCTGATCGATCGCATCGGTGAGCGGTGCGTAGCCGCGTGCAAGAAGATTGGTTACCGGGGGGCTGGCACCTTTGAGTTCTTGTACGAAGACGGAGAGTTCTATTTCATCGAAATGAACACCCGCGTCCAAGTGGAGCACCCAGTGACCGAACTGACCACGGGCGTGGACATCGTCAAGACGCAGATCATGGTGGCTGCGGGGGAAAAGCTGCCCTTCACCCAGCGGCAAATCGTGATGCGGGGCCACGCCATTGAGTGCCGCGTGAACGCAGAAGACCCCTACAAATTCACGCCTTCGCCAGGCCGCATCACCATGTGGCACGCTCCAGGCGGGCCGGGCGTGCGCGTTGACTCCCACATCTACACCAACTATTTCGTGCCACCGAACTACGACTCCATGGTGGGCAAGATCATCGTCCACGGTGACACCCGCGATCAGGCCATGGCACGCATGAGAACCGCATTGGCCGAGACGGTGGTGGAGGGGATTCAAACCAACATCCCGCTGCACCGCGAGTTGATGGCTGATGCACGCTTTATGGAAGGCGGCACCAATATCCACTACTTGGAAGAGTGGCTCGGACGGCACAAGCGCTGAGCATGGAGGACCTGTTCGAGTTGGCCGTCTTGGTGCCAGAAGCTCAGGTCGATGCCGTGGGCGACGCCCTCGACGCCCTTGACGCCTTGAGTGTGGGAGTCGAAGACGCGGATGCCCACACCGACGCTGAGCGGGCGCTCTTCGGTGAGCCGGGCATGCCAGCCCCCGCCTTGGCTTGGGACCGCTCACGCCTGACCGCTCTTTTTGCCAATGAAAGCGCTGCCAAAGAGGCTTTGCGGTTGCTACAGGCGCAGCCCTTCTTCGAGCCCTGTTCGCTGATCGCGATACGGGCGGTACCCGCCCAAGACTGGGTTCGTTTGACGCAGTCTCAGTTTGACCCCGTCGAGATCACACCCACTTTCTGGATCGTGCCGAGTTGGCATGAGGCACCGCCTTCGGCTCAAACCGTGATTCGCCTAGACCCCGGTCTGGCTTTTGGTACCGGCACACACCCCACCACCCGGATGTGTCTGCGTTGGCTGGCTGCCCGTCCATTGGAGTCGGTGCTGGACTACGGCTGCGGTTCGGGCATTTTGGCGATTGGTGCAGCCAAGTTCGGTGCCAGCCGCATTGACGCTGTCGATATCGATCCGGCTGCTGTCGAGTCAACCCGGTTCAATGCGCATGCCAACGGGGTCGATCTGCGGATGGGCCTGCCTGACTTGGCTCAGGGGGCCTACCAGACCGTCATGGCCAACATCCTTGCCTCTCCCCTGAAGGTGCTGGCTCCGTTGTTGAGCGCACACGTGGCGGTGCGGGGTCATCTGGTGCTGGCTGGCATTTTGGAGCGCCAAGTCGCGGAGCTCCAAGAAGCTTATGCACCCTATTTGGCCTTGCAGGTGTCCGATAGCCTGGACGGCTGGGTGCTGATGACGGCGCAGCGGCCGCTCTAAGTTATTCTTTTGGCAGCCTTTGAGTGCGCCGCGTTGCCCCGATGAACCTGATCACCCGCTGCCCCGCTTGTTCGACCATGTTCCGCGTGGTCGCAGACCAACTGCGTCTGTCCGAAGGATGGGTTCGGTGCGGACATTGCTCAGAGGTGTTCGACGCGCAGGCTAACCTGCAAGACCCGCAGGCAGTTGTGGCTGCCGTCGCTCCCGTAACGTCGGTGAGTTCTTCAGAGGCGGGCGCGGTTTCGCCGCCGCCAGTGGCACGCAGCCGCCGCTGGCGAGGACCAGCAACCCAGCCCTCTGCGGGTGCTGCGCCCTCAATGGCGTCGCACGAGCGTGCAACGTTGCCAGAGGCTGACCAGGACGCGGCCTTTGTAGATACCCCCGTGACACAACCCGGTGCTCTAGGCGATGCGACGGACGAGGCGGCTTTGCCCACCGAGAACACTGAGCTCGTTGAAAGTTACCCTGCTATCCAACTTGCTGATGACAAGCCGGCCGAACTTGAGATGGCACATGCCGAGCAGAGCCACATCGCGTCACAACCGCAAGAGCTCCCCGCGCTCCCCGCGCAAGCCACCATTGCAGACCCTGCGCCCTCTTTTCTGCAGTTGGCGCGACAGCACAGGCGCGCGCAAAGTCCCTTTAGCCGAATGGTTTGGGGGTTTGTTTCGCTGGTCTTGTTGGCGGCTTTTTTACTGCAAGTGCTGGTGAGTGAACGTCATCGCCTGGCTGCGGCGCAGCCGCAGGCGTTGGCTTTGCTCACACCGATGTGTGAAGCCTTGAACTGTGTCATTGGCCCACCGCGTGACATCGCATCGATCCGCATCGATAGCTCTACCTTCAATAAGATTCGCGGTGATTTTTACCGCTTGGCTTTCACAGTCAACAGTGGTGCCGAGCTGCCGCTGGAACTACCCCACATGGAGCTCACGCTTACCGACGAGCAGGATCGCGTGTTGGCTCGGCGTGTTCTGAGCTCTTCTGACCTGCCAGGCTCGCCAGCCGTCATGGCACCACGCGGGCAGTGGAGCGGGCAATGGTCTGTGAGTGTTGTGTCTGGTGAACTCGATGGCCGTGTGGCTGGCTACCGGCTGCTCGCCTTCTACCCTTGAGTGGTGACGCCATAAAAAAACCCGGCACGTGAGTGCCGGGTTTTAGTCAAACGCTGATCTGAGATCAGGGCTTGCTGGCCGTTGGAAAAGGCCACGCAGCCTGCGGATTCAGCGTGGTTTGTGCCGCTGGAGCCGGTGCAGGCTTGGCAGCGGGTGCTTTCGCGGCTTTCTTGGCGGCCGGCTTCTTGGCTGCTTTCTTGGCGACTGGCTTTTTGGCTGCTGGCTTCTTGGCTACAGCCTTTTTAGCTGCGGCTTTTTTCGCCGGTGCAGCTTTCTTAGCCGCTGGTTTCTTAGCCGCTGCCTTCTTCGCAGGTGCTGCCTTCTTCGCAGGTGCCTTCTTCGCAGGTGCTGCCTTCTTCGCCGGTGCCTTTTTGGCCACTGGCTTCTTCACGGCGACCTTCTTAGCAGGTGCCTTCTTGGCCGGAGCGGCCTTCTTCACAGCTGCCTTTTTCGCAGGTGCTGCCTTCTTCGCAGGGGCCTTCTTAGCGGCCGGTTTTTTCGCAGTTGCCATTTATTTCTCCTTGATCAAGTTACAAAGAGCACTTCACGCCAGTTGGGCAGCGCAAAGCGATCCATGCGGTTGGGGCCCAGCCCAGCCGCATGAACACAGGACACGCCCTGCTGCCCGGCTCTTTGGCCGAGTCATCAAGGCGTGGTTTGGGGTGTCTGTCACAGGTTGGAGGGATCAATCCCAAGACAGTGCACCGCCAGATTGGTACTCGATGACGCGGGTCTCGAAGAAATTGCGCTCTTTCTTCAGATCGATCATCTCGCTCATCCAGGGGAACGGGTTCTCTTCGTTGGGGAAGAGTGCTTCCAAGCCAATTTGCTGGGCACGGCGGTTAGCGATGTAGCGCAGATAGCCTTTGAACATGGAGGCGTTCAAGCCCAAGACGCCGCGCGGCATGGTGTCTTCGGCGTAACGGTATTCCAGCTCCACCGCCTGGTTAAACAAAGCCTTGATTTCTGCCTTGAACTCAGACGTCCACAGGTGCGGATTCTCCAGCTTGATCTGGTTGATGAGGTCTATGCCGAAATTGCAATGCATGGACTCATCGCGCAGGATGTACTGGTACTGCTCTGCAGCGCCCGTCATTTTGTTTTGCCGACCCAAAGCCAGAATTTGGGTGAAGCCGACATAGAAGAACAAACCTTCCATGAGGCAGGCAAACACAATCAAACTTTTAAGCAAGGTCTGGTCGGTTTGTGGTGTCCCCGTGTGGAAGTTCGGGTCCATGATGGCTTCGATGAACGGGATGAGGAACTCGTCCTTGTCCCGAATCGACTGCACTTCGTTGTAGGCGTTGAATATTTCGCTCTCGTCCAGCCCCAGAGACTCGACGATGTATTGGTAAGCGTGGGTGTGGATGGCCTCTTCGAAGGCTTGGCGCAAGAGAAACTGCCTGCATTCAGGCGCCGTGATGTGGCGGTAAGTGCCCAACACGATGTTGTTGGCGGCCAGCGAATCAGCGGTGACGAAAAACCCCAGGTTGCGTTTGATGATGCGCCGCTCGTCTTCGGTCAACCCGTTGGGGTCTTTCCAAAGCGCGATGTCGCGCGTCATGTTCACTTCCTGCGGCATCCAATGGTTGGCGCAGGTGGCCAGGTACTTTTCCCAGGCCCACTTGTATTTGAAGGGCACCAGTTGGTTGACGTCGGTCTGACCGTTGATCACGCGCTTGTCGTCGGCGCGAACGCGGCGAGCACTCACGACTGCTTTGACAACAGGCGCAGCCTGCTCACCGAGAGGGGTGGACACCACCGCGCCGTCATTGAGCACGCGGGTGGTTGTGGGCATGGCCCGCGGAAGCGAAGGAGAGGAGGGAGGGAAATCCGCCACCGAGCGGGCAGAGCCGTCGGCGGTTTGAGCATTCAGGGCGCTTTGCAGCGAAGGCTTGGCTTCTTCTTCCCAGGTCAGCATGGTGTTTCCAGTGTCGTAATTATGAAATGAAGGCGATGAAATGAAAAGTGTTCATTCACATCGGCGTGTCTCGTCCGACGATTTCGTTGCGTGATGGCATCGACTGTTCTGCTTTTCACCAATGAGGCACGACAACTCATTGGCAAGCTTCGCAGCCTGGATCGTCGATGGCGCAAAACTTGATGTCTGTTGCGGGTTCGGCCGCTGCTTGAGATCGCGCCTTCGCTGCTGCCGCGTCAAGTGCGCTCACTGAGCCAGCAGCACCCATGGCGCCACTGCTTTTTTGGCCAGACGAAACGGCGTTCATTTGCCCAGCGCTGACGGTTGATTTCTCTGCGTGGGTCGCGCCAACAGTGCGCAGGTAGTAAGTGGTCTTAAGGCCACGCAGCCAAGCCAATTTGTAGGTCTCATCGAGCTTCTTGCCAGAGGCACCGGACATGTAGATGTTCAGGGACTGCGCTTGGTCAATCCACTTTTGACGACGCGCTGCCGCCTCGACCAGCCAGACGGTCTCGACTTCGAAGGCGGTGGCGTAGAGCGACTTGATTTCTTGTGGCACGCGGTCAATCGGGCGCAGTGAGCCATCGAAGTGCTTGAGGTCCATCACCATCACGTCGTCCCACAAACCCAGGCGCTTGAGGTCACGCACCAAATAGTGGTTGATCACTGTGAATTCGCCCGACAGATTCGATTTGACCGACAGGTTTCCAAAGCAGGGCTCGATGGATGCATCCACGCCGATGATGTTGGAAATGGTGGCGGTCGGCGCGATCGCCACGCAGTTGGAGTTGCGCATGCCGTCGGCAGCAATTTTGCGGCGCAGTGCATCCCAATCGAGCGTGACGGTGCGGTCAACCTGAACGTACGGTGAAGCAGTGCTGCTTTGATGGCTGGGATAGCCACCGCGCTCCTTTGCCAAAAGATCAAGTGTGTCCAAGGGCAAGATGCCTTGGTCCCACAAAGAGCCTTTGTAGGTGGAGTACTTGCCACGCTCGCGGGCGAGTTCTGTTGATGCCCAATAGGCGTGGTAGCAAATGGCTTCCATGGAGCGGTCGGCAAATTCAACTGCTTCGTTCGACGCATACGGAATGCGCAACTCGTACAGAGCGTCTTGAAAGCCCATGAGCCCCAAGCCCACCGGGCGGTGCCGCAAGTTGGAGTCGCGCGCCTTCTTGACCGCGTAGTAGTTGATGTCGATCACGTTGTCGAGCATGCGCATCGCAACCGTGATGGTGCGCTTGAGCTTGTCGTGGTCGATTTCCTTGCCGTTGGGGCCGTCCTTCAGGTGCTGAATGAGGTTGACCGAGCCCAGGTTGCACACCGCGGTTTCGGTGTCGCTGGTGTTGAGCGTGATCTCGGTGCACAAGTTCGATGAATGCACCACACCCGCATGCTGCTGTGGGGAGCGCACATTGCAGGCGTCTTTGAAGGTGATCCAAGGGTGCCCGGTTTCGAACAGCATCGTGAGCATCTTGCGCCACAGGTCGCTGGCCTGGAGCGTTTTGGCGGGCTTGATCTCGCCGCGTCGGGCCTTCTCTTCGTAGGCTGTGTAGGCGTCTTCGAAGGCTTGCCCGAACTTGTCGTGCAAATCGGGCACAGAAGACGGCGAGAACAAAGTCCACTCGCCTTTTTCCATGACTCGGCGCATGAACAAGTCGGGAATCCAGTTGGCCGTGTTCATGTCGTGCGTGCGCCTGCGATCGTCGCCCGTGTTCTTGCGCAGTTCCAAGAACTCTTCCATATCGAGGTGCCAAGTCTCCAGGTAAGTGCAGACCGCGCCTTTGCGCTTGCCGCCCTGGTTGACCGCCACAGCGGTGTCGTTGACTACCTTCAGGAAGGGCACCACGCCTTGTGACTCACCGTTGGTGCCCTTGATGTGGCTGCCCAGCGCACGCACGCGCGTCCAGTCGTTGCCCAGGCCACCAGCAAACTTCGACAACAGCGCGTTTTCCTTGATGGACTCGTAAATGCCGTCCAAGTCGTCGGGTACGGTCGTGAGGTAGCAGCTCGACAACTGCGAGCGCAGGGTGCCGCTGTTGAACAGGGTGGGCGTGCTGCTCATGAAGTCGAAGGAGGACAAGACCTCATAGAACTCGATGGCCCGGGCTTCGCGGTCGATCTCGTTCAAGGCCAGGCCCATCGCCACGCGCATGAAAAACGCCTGAGGCAGCTCTATGCGCGACTTGCGAACGTGCAGGAAGTAGCGGTCGTAGAGTGTTTGCAGGCCCAGATAGTCGAACTGCAAATCGCGCTCGGCCTTCAGTGCCGCGCCCAAGCGTGCCAGGTCGTACTGCATCAGTCGCTCGTCGAGCAGTTCGTTATCCACGCCCTTTTTGATGAAGCCAGGGAAGTAGTCGGCATAGGCCTGGCCCATGTCCTTTTGTGCCACTGTCTTGCCCATGATTTCACGCACGATGGTGTGCAGCAGCAGGCGCGCAGTGGCGTAGGTGTAGTCGGGGTCTTTCTCGATCAGCGTTCTGGCGGCCAGGATCGAGGCTTTGTGAATTTCGTCGATGGGTACGCCGTCATACAGATTGCGCATGGTCTCGGCCAAGATCGGTTCGGCCTGCACGTCTGCCCCGAGTCCTTCGCAAGCGGAACGGATTAGCGTTTGGAGGCCATCGATGTCCAGCGGTACGCGCTGTCCGTTATCGACGACGTGCAGCACAGCAGCAACAGGCGCTTCTTGCGTGGCTTTGCTGGCGCGCTCTTGGGCACGGCGTTCGCGGTAGAGCACATATGCCCTTGCCACTTCGTGGTGGCCGCTGCGCATGAGGCCGAGTTCGACGTGATCCTGTACGTCTTCAATGTGAAAGGTTCCGCCGCTTGGGCGTGAACGCATCAGGGCGCGCACGACAGACTGCGTGAGGCCGTCCACCGTTTCGCGCACGCTTGCAGAAGCAGCACCTTGCGTGCCGTGCACTGCCAAAAAAGCCTTCATGAGGGCAACGGCGATCTTGCTGGGCTCGAACGAAACCACTGCACCGTTTCTGCGGATGATCTGGTACTGCGCCAGATGCACATCGGCTGTGCCTTGTTCGGCCACGCTGCTGCGCGCGTGTACGACGGGGCTGGCTTCGTTCAGGGAAATTTGCATGTGTACCTCTTGGGGCTGGGAAGTCTTCGAAATCTGTGGGGCTGCCTGTTGCACAGGTCATGGAGTCGACAGGCAGAACAGGGCAGCGCACGGGGCCCAACCCAGCTCAATCACGGTGTGGGACGCTGGGCTCTGGATCGGGTGCACACACTATAGCTAGCGTGTGTCTGGGTGACAAGCCACTACCCATGGTGTTTTCGCTAAGCTGGCACTATTTATCTTTTACCGCTGCTGTGGTTGGTTGAAGCAAGCCAAGAACAGCGAACTCGACGCACCGAAACCGGCACCGGCTCACTCAAATGACGGAACGCGGAAACCGCTCCGCTGGCCACTGCAGCCCTGCTTGAAGCCGCGGCCAGTCAAACCCCGCTCCAGGGTCAGCCTTGCGGCCGGGGGCGACGTGTTCGTGCCCGGCCACGTGTGCGATGGGGTGGCGCTGTGCAAGATCAGCGCACAGGGCAATCAGCGTTTCGTACTGCTGGGCTTCAAAGCTGCCGCCTTCCAGGCCTTCGAGTTCGATGCCAACTGAGTCGTTATTGCAGTCGCCCCTGCCTCTGTAGAACGATGGCCCCGCATGCCAAGCCCGCGCTTGCACATCGACGCACTGAATCAGGCTGCCATCGCGGCGGATCAAGAAGTGCGCCGAGACCCTTATGCCGCGGATCTGCTCAAAGTAGGGGTGCGCACCCCAGTCGAGTGTGTTGTCGAACAGACGCAGCACCTCGTCTCCGCCAAAAACGCCTGGTGGCAGGCTGATCGAATGAATGACGATCAGGTCGATCAGTGCGCCCGCCGGCCGCTCGCCGTGATTGGGCGATGGGTGGTGGCAAGCCGTCGTGAGCCATCCACCTTGCCAAGCGCTGTGGCTGCTTCTTGCGCCGCCGTGCCTGCCCGGCGCGCTCGCGCGCTCTCCCATTGCGCTCGCGCGCTCTCCCATTGCGCTAGCGCGCTCTGACAGTTCGCTGCCTTCGTTGGGCGAGAGTCCGTCTTCAGGCATGTGATGCTGCAAAGGCCCCGAGCGGCTCAGCGTGAGCCAGCTGGCTGGTTGCTCGCTCCCAATGCGCTGTCTGCGTCTGGTCCATCCACTTCGTGGTTGGGCACAGCGATGGCGAGTCGGTCAATTCGGTAGCGGATTTGTCGGGCGCTCAAACCCAGTCGTGCCGCTGCTGCAGTTCGGTTGAACTGGGTTTGCTGCAGAACGCTCACCAATATGTTTCGTTCAATCGCATCGAGGTAAGCCTGCAGGTCGCGCGGTGGCTCAATGGGCAGCGACGGCGGCGCTTGCCGAAGCGACGCGCTGAGCAGGTCGCCCACGGCGCTGTCTGGCAACCCCGAAGACAACACGTTGGCGGGCTCTGAAGGCGGCGAACTGCTTGGTGATTCCACCGATTCGCTGGCTGCTTCCAGCGGGTCGAGTGGCATGCGTGCGGTGTCCTGCACCTCATCGCCCGGCGCAACCTCTGCTTGCCAGTGGCCACTGTTCGGCCCGTGGTTGATTTCCAGCATCAACTCGTCGCCATCGCTCAAGGCCATGGCCCGGTGCAAAAGATTCTCCAGCTCACGAACATTGCCCCACAAAGGCAACTCGAGCAGACTGCCCAGCGCCGTTGCACTGAGGCGTGGCAGCGTGGTCCCACTGTCGCCTGCGATGCGCGCCAGCAAGTGCTCACAAAGGGCGGGCAAGTCCTCCCGACGATCGCGCAGCGCTGGCATGAGAATCTCGATCACGTTGAGTCGGTAGAAAAGGTCTTGGCGAAACTGTCCCTGCTGCACCAGCGCGGCCAAATCTTTGTGTGTGGCGCTCACGATGCGTACATCCACCGCTTCTTCCTGTGAAGAGCCCAGTGGACGCACGGTGCGTTCTTGAATGACCCGAAGCAGCTTGGCCTGCATGGCCAGCGGCAGATCGCCTATTTCGTCCAGGAACAAGGTGCCACCACCTGCCGCTCGAAAGTAGCCTTCGCGGTCTTGAACGGCGCCTGTGAATGCGCCTTTGCGGGCTCCGAAGAATTCGGCTTCCAGCAGGTTTTCCGGGATGGCCCCGCAGTTCACCGCCAAGAAAGGCCCGGCCTGTCGGTGGCTGCATGCGTGCAAGGCTCTGGCCACCAGTTCTTTGCCCGTGCCCGACTCCCCACGGACCAAAACTGGGGCCATGCTGCGAGCAGCGCGCGCGATGCGCTGCTTGACTTGCCGCATCGGCATCGACTCGCCGATCAGCAGGGCCAGCGCGCCCAGCCCGCCAGCCTGAATGCCCGCTGGCGCTCCGCGTGCCGAGCGTGGCGAGGTGGCGCGCGCACCATCCAGCGCCGAGGCAACGACCGTTCTGAACTGCTTGAGGTCGACCGGTTTGGTCAGGTAGTCGAAGGCCCCGGCTTTGAGCGCGCCCACGGCGTTTTCTGTAGAGCCATACGCCGTGATCACGATGCAGCGCTCTGGCCTTTGCTCTTCGCTCATGCGTTGCAGCAGCTCCAGCCCCAGGCCGTCGGGCAGCCTCATGTCGGTGATGACCACATCGAATCGCTCTGTCTGCATGGTGCGCCATGCTTCGCCGACGCTGGCCGCGCAGTCCACGCTGTGTCCCTCGCGCAGCAAGGTCAGCTCGTAGAGCGTGCGCAGGTCGGGCTCGTCATCGACCACCAGGATGCGCGCAGGAGTCGCCGTGTTCATGCCCGCGATTGTCCCCGTGTCTGGGCCATCACAACAAGGTCGGCTGACCCTTGATCAGCTCGGCGCGCAGGTTGATGTGGAACTCATTGCCTTGCCTGCCCTCGTGCTCCATGACCCGATAGGCCACCGAAGCCCCGTGGCGTTGGCACAACTCGCGGCAGATGTACAGCCCCAGCCCGCTGGAGCGGCTGTCCGAAGAGGAAAACGGCTCGAACAGGCGAGCACGAATGCTGTCGTTGATCAGAGGACCATCGCTCCAGACGGCCAAGTGCGCGTTGTGCGGCCCCAAGCGCCGCGTTCTGACAACGATGGCGTCCCGAAGGGGGCTGGCGTAGCGCAACGCGTTATCCAACAAATTCACCAAGACGCGGCGCAGATGGTCAGCGTCGAAGGACACCGCGACATCCGCTGCTGCCAAGTCGAGTGTCATGCGCCTTCCAGCACCGTTCTGACCAGCCCACTCCGATGCGATGGCGCGTGCGGTGTCGTCGAGCGGCAGCGCTCGTTGGGGCAGCTGCGGCAGACTCTGCTGCACGCGCGCCACTTGCAGGATGTCTTCGACGATGGCTGACAGTCGCTGCGCGTTCTGCGCCACCATGTTGGTCAGGCGTCTTTGGGCCGGGTCTTGAAGTTCTTCGTCCAGCAGCGCGTTGGCCTGGCTGATGGCAGCCAGCGGGTTTCGAATCTCGTGGGCCACTGCAGCCGACATGCGCCCCATCACAGCAAGGCGCTCAGTGTGCAGACGCAGCTCCATGTCGCGCAAGTCCTGTAGAAAGAGCACGCACAGCACCTCATCGGCGGCGCCAGCGTTGCCTGTCAGCCGGGTGCGGGCTTGCAGGCGCTGCATGTTTTGGCCCAAGCGCTCGATGATGATTTCCCCCGACTCTTGCGCACCTCGCATGAAGCTGCGCTGCGCCAATTGCACCAGCGGCTTGAACGCCGGGTCTCCCATCAAAGACTGGCTGTGGGATGGCTGAAATAGCCCGTTGCTGAGCAGGCGCATGGCCGCCGGGTTGGCGGCACGGGCTGTTCCTAGTCGATCCATGATCAAAACCCCCTCGCTGAGGGTCTCGATCACCAGCGCGTTGATTTCGCCCTGCTGGCGGGCCACCAGTTGGCTGCGTTGAGCCAGCTGCTCTTCCCGTCCAAGGCGTACCGCCAGCTGATGCACCAAAGCCGACACCACGAAGTAACCGGTACCCGTCAGGGCAGCTTGAAAGAAGCGATCAGTTTGGGTGTTGCCTGCTTGCTGGCTGTACAACCAGGCCTCTCCCAGAAGCAGCAGCGAAGCAGCCGCAGCGGTTGCCAAAGCGACGGTGAACGAGCCCATGACCGATGCCATCAGCAGGGGCAGCGCCAATAGCGGGCTGTAATTGAGCGTGCCTGCCTGGAACACCTGCAACACGCCAAACACGACCAGATCGACGCCAGCGGTTGGCAGCCATTGGGCGTCGAATCGCAGATTGGCCTGAGGCTTGGCCATCAGGGCAAAGGCCACAGAAGCCAGCAAATACAAGACGCACAAGGTCACCAGCCATCCGCTGTGTCTGGCGTCGCGCGACAGACTGACCAATTGCGATGTCAGCAAAACAACAGCGACCAGAACGCGCGCGGCCATGAAGCTGCGCCACATCCGCGCTGGTGTGGGGTCGGTCACCGGGCCAAAGAAGTCTTGGCTCAAGGGATTGAGCCAAGCGGGCTGCTGTGCAGCTGGGCGCATCAGCCCTCGCGCAATTGTCGGTGGGATGTACTGCAGTACACCCCTTCAACGCCCTGGGTGGCCTCTGATTGAGGCACGTGGATGCCGCATTCGGCACAGGTGACCATCTCTTGGGCCGGTGCCTGTGCTGACTGCGCTTTGGGCATGGAGGGCGGTGCTTGGTGGCGAACATCCCTTCTGGCCGAGCGCCACAGATAGGCGGCTACCAGGACCACCGCCAGAACCAGCAGGTATTTCATGCCAGTCGACCCAGAATCACTTCGCTCACGAAGCGCGAACCGACATAAGCCAGCAGCAACAGGGCCGTGCCGAGGTAGAGCATGCCTACTGCTCGGCGACCGCGCCAACCGAACCGGGCTCGGCCGATCAGCAGTGTGGCAAAGGCCAGCCAGGACAAAACGGAAAACACCGTTTTGTGGTCCCAGCGCCAGCCGCCCTGCGTGCCGTAGAGCAGTTCGCCGAACAGCCAGCCGGCCAAAAGCGTGGCGGTCAGCAGGACAAAGCCGCTGGCCACGAAGCGGAAAGTCAGGCGCTCAAGTGTCAGCAGAGGCACGCCGCTGTCTGGGTCTGCGGCTTGGCGAAAGCGCTTTTCTGCCCGGGTCATGTACCAAGCGTGAACCACCGCAGCGCCAAACAACCCGTAGCAAGCCACACCCAGGGCCAGGTGCAGCGGCAGCCAAGCCGAAGCGGTGGCGTGCATGGGCGTTCCGGGAAACACAGTCGCCAACACCACTGCCGCGCTACCGAGACCAGCCAGGGCCCAGCGTACGGGCAGTCTTGGCAGCAACTGAAGCTCAATGGCATAGACCAGCAGCATCAACCAAACTGTGATCGACAGCGCAGTGGCAAAACCGAAATGGGGTTGATCGCCCAAGAGCGCAGCGCCCAGCGCAGCCGCGTGCGCCACCCAAGCCACCACCAACGTGCCGCGCGCCAAGGGCGCAGAAAGGAAGCGCGCTGCAGCGGCGGGCAAGGCATAGCAAAGGGCGGCACCGACGGACAGCGCCAACAGCACAGGGGACCCACTGGCTAAAATCATCACAGCAGTTTAGCCTGCGCTCCCTCGATAGAAGGCTTGCTCCACGGCATTTCCGTTGGCAGCAAGCCACCCTACTCGGCTCTCACCTCTCCCTTACCTCGGCCCTGCCCATGAGCTCTGCACTCACCGACCGCCTTTCCCGTCTGGTCAAGCAGATGCGCGGCCAAGCCCGCATCACCGAGGGCAATGTTCAAGACATGCTGCGCGAGGTGCGCATGGCGCTATTGGAAGCCGACGTGGCCCTGCCCGTGGTGCGGGACTTTATTGCCAGCGTGAAAGACAAGGCACTTGGGCAAGAAGTGCTGGGCTCGCTAACCCCAGGCCAAGCCTTGGTGGGCATCGTCAACCGAGAGTTGGCGGCCCTCATGGGCGAGGGCGTGAGCGACATCAACCTGCAGGCCCAGCCGCCTGCAGTCATCTTGATGGCCGGTTTGCAAGGCGCAGGCAAGACGACCACCACGGCCAAGCTGGCTCGCCACCTCATCAATCAGCGCCGAAAGAAGGTGCTCACGGTATCAGCAGACGTTTACCGACCCGCGGCCATCGAGCAGCTCAAGACAGTGACGGCGCAGGCCGGGGCCGAGTGGTTCCCGAGTGACGCCAACCAAAAGCCCATCGACATCGCCCGGGCGGCGCTGGACCACGCCCGCAGGCACTACTTCGATGTGCTGCTGGTCGACACGGCGGGTCGCTTGGCCATCGACGAGGTGCTGATGCGTGAAATCAGTGCGCTGCACGCAGAACTCAAGCCGGTGGAAACCTTGTTTGTGGTGGACGCCATGCAAGGCCAGGACGCCATCAACACGGCCAAGGCCTTCAGCGCGGCATTGCCATTGACGGGCATCGTGCTCACCAAGACCGATGGCGATTCACGCGGCGGCGCTGCCTTGTCGGTGCGCCATGTCACGGGTGTGCCCATCAAATTTGCCGGCGTGTCCGAGAAGATCGACGGCTTGGAGGTGTTTGACGCACAGCGCCACGCTGGGCGAGTGCTGGGCATGGGCGACATCGTGGCTTTGGTCGAGCAGGTCACGGCCAATGTCGATCTGGCCTCCGCCCAGAAGCTGGCCGCCAAGGTGAAAAGCGGGGAGGGCTTTGACCTCAACGACTTTCTGGCCCAACTGCAGCAAATGAAGAGCATGGGCGGCTTGGCCAGCTTGATGGACAAGCTGCCCGCGCAAATGGCGGCCAAGGCGGGGCAGGTCGACATGAACCGTGCCGAGCGCGACATCCGGCGCAAGGAAGGCATCATTTGCAGCATGACGCCGCTGGAGCGTCGCAAGCCAGACCTCATCAAGGCCACCCGCAAACGCCGCATCGCCACGGGTGCCGGTGTTCAGGTGCAAGAGGTCAACCGCCTGCTCAACGAGTTTGAGCAAATGCAGACCATGATGAAGAAGATGAAGGGCGGCGGCCTGATGAAGATGATGAAACGCATGGGCGGCGGCAAAGGCATGCCGGGCATGCCGTTTTGAGGCCCATCGGCTGAGCCTCCTCCTTGCATCAGGCTCAATCTGGCTGCGTGGGTTGCGCCTGCCTAAATCGTCGAGACGGCCGCGCTCGCTGGCTCAACTTGCACCTCGCCGCGCAGCGAATGGCTGAACGATTCTGTGATGCGCACATCCAGCAACTGACCCACCAAGCGGCTGGTGCCGAGAAAATTCACCGCCCGGTTGCACTCGGTCCGACCCATCAACTCGGACAGGCCCGATGCTTTCAAAGGCAGTGCAACGCCAGCTCGCCGCGCCGGGCCCTCCACCAAGATGCGATGGGTTTGGCCCACCATGGCGTCGCTGATGCGGCGCATGTTGGCGTCGATCGTTTGCTGCACACGCTGTAGCCGCGCCAATTTCACCGCATGCGGCGTGTCATCTGACAAATTGGCCGCAGGTGTGCCCGGACGCGGGCTGAAGATGAAACTGAAGCTGTTGTCAAAGCCCACGTCTTCAATCAATCGTATCAGTTGCTCGGCGTCCTCATCGGTCTCTCCAGGAAAGCCGACGATGAAATCGCTGCTGATCGCCATGTCTGGCCGCACGGCACGCAGCCGCTTGACGATGCTGCGGTACTCCATGGCGGTGTAGCCGCGCTTCATGGCCATCAAGATGCGGTCGCTGCCGTGCTGAACCGGCAAGTGCAAATGGCTCACCAGCTTGGGCAGGCGCTCATACGCTGCAATCAGTCGGGGTGTGAACTCGTTGGGGTGGCTGGTGGTGTAGCGGATGCGCTCGATGCCCGGAATGTCGCTGACGTACTCGAGCAGCAAAGCAAAGTCGGCCAATTCGCCGTCGCTCTGTTCGCGCGACATCGGGGCGCGCCAAGCATTGACGTTTTGCCCCAGCAAGGTCACCTCGCGCACGCCTTGTTCAGCCAAGCCAGCCACTTCGACCAACACGTCTTCCAGCGGGCGAGAGACTTCTTCGCCTCGGGTGTAGGGCACCACGCAATAACTGCAGTACTTGGAGCAGCCCTCCATGATGCTGACGAAGGCCGTTGCACCTTCGACACGTGCCGGCGGCAGATGGTCAAACTTTTCAATCTCCGGGAATCGGATGTCCACCTGGGCCCGCCGCTGCAGGCGCTGCTGTTCGATCATTTGCGGCAGGCGGTGCAGGGTTTGTGGGCCGAACACCAAATCGACATAAGGCGCGCGTTGCACGATGGCTTCGCCTTCCTGGCTGGCCACACAGCCGCCCACACCAATGAGTACGCCGCGCTCTTTGAGGTGCTTCACGCGCCCCAGGTCGGAGAACACCTTTTCTTGCGCCTTCTCGCGAACCGAACAGGTGTTGAACAGCACCAGGTCAGCCTGTTCCACGTCGTCGGTCCGCTCATAGCCCTCGGCTGCGCGCAGGACGTCCACCATCTTGTCGGAGTCGTAGACGTTCATCTGGCAGCCAAAGGTTTTGATGAATACCTTTTTACTCATGGCCGCTCCTCACTGTCCGTACAAACCGGGCAGCCGGTTGTAGGGAATCTTGCCGTCGTCGCGCACGGTCGGGTCAATCTGCGATTCGAAACGATAGCCCGGCGGGTCTGCCGAAGGCACTTTCATTGCTGCCTCAGCCTCGGTCAATATCCAGACATCGCGCAGCAAACCGCTGGCGTCCCGCGTGTAGTTGACGGTGTGGCGCTGGCCCATCAAAGCGCCACTCATGACGATCATGTTCTGCGTATTGCGAATGCGGGCGGCCGGTGCAAGCCTAGCCTCTTTGCCGTCCATCTTCGCGATGGGCGGTTGCACGATTTCCAGTGTTCCGCGCAGGATGTTGGGCGGAAAGCTGCGCACTTGGGCGAGGGCAATCGGGCTAGTAGCGACCACAGCCAGTAGGAATAGAAAAATCGCGCACCGGTGCAGGAAAGAAGGATTTTTCAAGCGAAAAACCGAGCAGCGGTTCATGGTGTGTGTCCAGAGGCTGAAAGTGCCGGCAGTGTAGGCGCACCCTTGACGCTGCTGATGTCCTGCACACCGCGTCGCTCGCTGCGTGGGGTGAAAAGGTGGCAACAAAAAAGCCCGCTGTCAGATGACAGCGGGCCTGTGTTTTGGTGGCGCTTCACGGATTCGAACCGCGGACCTGTGGATTATGATTCCATCGCTCTAACCGACTGAGCTAAAGCGCCAAAGCCACAAATTATATGGGCCGAGGACGGGCCTCAGCCACGCAGCGCAGCGCTTCAGCGGTGCTTGAACACAGGCTGGCGTTTGGCCACGAAGGCGTCCATGCCTTCCTTCTGGTCTTCGGTCGCAAACAGCGCGTGGAACAGGCGGCGTTCGAACATCACGCCGTCGGCCAAAGCACCTTCGTAAGCCCGATTCACCGATTCCTTGGCCGCCATGACCGCCACCTGCGAGTAGGCGCAAATGGCCAAAGCCGCTGCCAGCGTTTCTTCCATCAGCCGCTCGGTGGGAACCACCCGGCTGACCAAACCCGAGCGCTCGGCTTCCTCCGCATCCATCATGCGGCCAGTCAGCACGAGGTCCATGGCCTTGGCCTTGCCCACGGCGCGCGGCAAACGTTGCGTGCCGCCCGCGCCGGGAATGATGCCCAGCTTGATTTCCGGCTGACCGAAACGCGCGTTGTCTGCCGCAATGATGATGTCGCACATCATCGCCAGCTCGCAGCCGCCACCCAAGGCAAAGCCGCTCACGGCTGCAATCACCGGCTTGCGCACGCCGCGAATGCGCTCCCAATTGCGGGTGATGAAGTCGCCCTTGTAGGCATCGGCAAAACCCAGCTTGGCCATGGCGCCAATGTCGGCACCGGCAGCAAAGGCTTTCTCGCTGCCAGTAATGACCATGCAGCCAATCGCGGGGTCGGCATCGAAGGCTTGCAGGGCTGCCCCCAACTCGTCCATCAGCTGATCGTTGAGGGCGTTGAGTTGCTTGGGTCGGTTGAGCGTGACGATGCCCACGCGTTCGGCTTCGGTCGAGATGGTGATGAGTTCAGCTGTCATGGTGTTCGGTCTCAGGAGAGTGCGGCAAGGGTGCTGCGGGTGGTTGAAGGGTGTGCGCAATCAGCCGCCGAGCCAGGCGGCCAGCCGCTTGGCATCTGAAGTGACCAGTCTCCACGTGGTCACGCCCTGCGGCATGACCAAGGGCAACTCCAGCAGACGTCGGTCCCTCGATACCAAGGCGGTCAGCTTGCGTGCGCTGCCCGCGTAGAGCAAGAGGTCATCGAGCTTGTTCAAGCGCCAGCCGCCCGCTTGCGCCTTGTCGCTGGGCAAGCGCACGCCCAGCCATTCGTCACCCGGCGCCATGCCCGCCTTCTCTGCCGCGCCGCCGCGCAGCACGGTCTTGACAACCAATCCCTGTGCTTCGCTGACCCTCAGCCCCAAGCGCTGGGCCAGTTGTGCCGGATCGTCGTGAGTGGCCACGCCGTGGGCCTGCAAAAGTTCTCGCAGGGGCAACTCGGCCGTGCTGTGAACCCAGGCTTTGATTTCTTTGGCGTAAGAGCGTTGCCCCAAGGTCTGCAGCACGTCCGCCAAGTCCTGCTCGGTCATGGGGCCGCCCTGCGTGCGCGTCCAAAGTGCACGCATCACGGCGTCCAGCGTGGTGCGGCCTTCACGGCGCAGCGTCAGGTCCAGGCACAAGGCCACCAGCGCGCCTTTGCTGTAGTAACTGACCGTGGCGTTGGGCGTGTTCTCGTCTGGGCGGTAGTACTTGATCCATGCATCGAAGCTGGCTTTTGCCACCGACTGCACCAGCCGCCCCGGCGTTTGCAGCACTTGGTTGATGCCTTTGCCCAAAAGCTTGAGGTAGTGCGCCTCGTCAATCAGCCCGGCGCGGTGCAGCAGGAGGTCGTCGTAGTAGCTGGTGAAGCCCTCGAAAAACCACAACAGCTCGGTGTAGTTTTCTTGGTCGTAGCGGTAGGGGGCGAACTCTGCTGGCCGCAAGCGCTTGACGTTCCAAGTGTGGAAATACTCGTGGCTGATGAGGCCCAGCAGGGTGGTGTAGCCCTCGCCAGGGTTGCGGGTGGGCGTATCGGCTCGGGGTAGGTCGCGCCGGGTGCAGATGAGGGCCGTGGAGTTGCGGTGTTCTAGGCCACCATAGCCATCGTCCACCGCATGCAACAGGAATGTGTAGCCTTCAAAAGGCAAAGCCCGTCGCATGGCGCGCACAGGCAGATCACCGTGCCAAAAGCGCATTTCAGCTTCGCAGATGGCCTGTGTGTCTTGCACCAGCCGCTGCCCGTCGAAAGCGGCTGGTGCGCCCGACACCACGAAGCGGTGCGGCACACCCAGCACTTCAAACGTCGCCTCCCAGAAGTCACCCATCTCCACCGGTGCATCGGCCAGCTCGTCGTAGTTCGCGGCCACGTACTGCCCGAAGCCTCGCGCATCTGCTTTGATGGCCTGCAAGCCGGTGGCCAGCTTCCAGCGCTGGGTGCAGGCCTGCGCTGGCTTGGGAATGTGCAGGGTGTGCGCGCGCTCCGTTTGACCCTGCACGCGCAGGCACAAACTGGTGGCGTTGAAAAAGGCACGTTCGGCGTCCAGCCAAGCGGTGCGAACCGAGGCGTCCCGGGCCGCTACATCAACCGACACCTCGACCGCAGCGCCCGGGGTCGTCTGCACAGACCAGGTGGATTTATCGATCTGCTGCACGCTCAGCGCCTTGCGCCCCTGACGCGCCTTCATTTCTTGCAGGTTCCGGGAA
The DNA here is from genome assembly GCA_027483665.1 of Comamonadaceae bacterium. Taxonomy (GTDB): domain Bacteria; phylum Pseudomonadota; class Gammaproteobacteria; order Burkholderiales; family Burkholderiaceae_C; genus JAIXUC01. The sequence continues at coordinate 96,042 of JAIXUC010000002.1, forward strand.
AACTCGCGCACCAAATAGCTGCCCGGAATCCAGACCGGCAGCGACAGCAGTGTTCGGTCGCTGTCTGCAACAAAGCTCAAAACCACTCGAAAAAGGTGCGCGTGGAGGTCGTGCAACTCCACGCGGTACTGCACGGGCGCTGCTGAATGGGGGGTGTTCTGGGGGTTCATGGTGATGGTGGAAACGTAGGCAGTGGGGCGGCACCTTACAAGGCAGCCGCGCCAAGCAAACAACTCAGGATAGCCACTGCCGACAACTGCCCGCGCAGGCTCAGCCACAGCCCCAGGCCACGCATGGGCCAGACCCAGGCATCCACCATGAAACACAACATCAAGGTGCCAGCGCACCATGGCAGCGCAGCCACCGGGGGCATGAGCAGCGCGGGCCAGGCCAGCAGCGAGGGCACCACGCCCCACACCAACAGCGGCTTGGCGTCTGCGGCGCTCAAACCCTGCCCCAAAGCCAACCCCCAATGAATGCCGCCCAAGAAAGACGCAATGAGCGCGGCGTAGGCCACCAGCGCCATCGCCAAGCGGGCTTGTTGCTCTGGCGCTGTGAACCACAAGGCCGCAGCCAAGGCCACGTAGGGCAGCAGGCCTGCGTAGCCCAGAGCCTTGACCAGCGCACTCGGTCCCGCCAGATGGATCGGCTTCATCGCTCAGGGTGGCGCTGGCAGTGCGCGCACTCAGTTCTTGGCTGTTGCCATCAGGCTTTCGATCTGCTGCGCTGGCACTGCACCGGGCACGCGCTGGCCGCTCTCGAAAATGGTGGTGGGTGTACCGGTGATGCGGTAGCGCTTGCCGAACTCGACGTTGCGCGTCAGCGCTGCGGTGTCGCAGTTGGCAGCGGCCGGTGCTTGGTTACGCAACATCCAGTCGTTCCAGGCTTTGGCGCGATCTTTGGCGCACCAAATGTTGCGCGATTTATCGACCGAGTCTTGTCCCAAGATGGGGTAGAGAAAGAGGTAGACAGTGACGTTGTTGACGTTGAGCATGTCGCGTTCGAAGCGTTTGCAAAAGCCGCAGTTCGGGTCTTCAAAAACCGCAATGCGACGCTTGCCGTCGCCACGCACCAGCGTGAAGGCGTCTTTCAGGGGCAGGTCTTCAAACTTCACGGCGTTGAGCTTCTCCACCTTTTCTTCCGTGAGGTTGCGTCGGCGCTGGGTATCGATCAACGAGCCTTCGATCAGAAAGTTGCCTTCGACGTCGGTGTAGAAGATGTCACTGCCGTTGACGCGCACTTCCCACAACCCCGGCATCGGCGACCGGCTGATTTCTTCGATGGCCGGAAAGTTGGGCAAACGCTCGGTCAGCGCCTTGCGAATCGCGGCTTCTTGCGCTGTGGCTGAAAAGCCGGTGAAGGCCAATACGAGCGCCACGAAGCCTGCACGCCAGCCGAGCGCTGTTGGCATGCGCAGGCTGCAAGCGCGGGTTGCATCGGAGGGGGTGTTCAAGGTCATGGGGGCTTTCTCGATGGTGGGCCTGTTAGCCAGGATGCGTGGTGGAGGCCCGGTCTTCAGTTGAAGTTCCTGGCGCCTGGTTAGAAGAGCCAGCCGCGCTGGCCGTGCCCATGGCCTGCCGCGCAGCCCAACGCTTGAGGCCTGCGGTCTGGTCGGCGCGCTGCATGCCCCAGTTGCGCAACCGCCCCAGCAGCGGTGCCGGGTGCGCAAACAAGCGCTGCAAGCCGTCCACCCCCAGAGCCAAAGGCAGCAAGTGCGCTTTGCGTTCGCGTTCATAGGCCCTCAGCAGCCGCATGTCGCCAACGCTGCGCCAGTAGTCACGTCCGCACAGGACACGCGAGAGACACTGTGCGTCGGCCAGACCCCAATTCAGGCCCTGACCCGCCAGAGGGTGCACGCTGTGCGCCGCGTCACCAGCCAGCACCCAGGCCTGCCCGGCCTCAGTGCCGCACCAGTGATCCGCTTGGGCCTGCTGCAAGGGCCAAGCGCTGCGCTCCGACTGCAGGGACAGGTTGCCCAAGGGCATTCCCAGGTCAGCATCCGATGGCCCGGTCGGGGCTGTCTGGTGGGTGGTGCGACGCAGATCCGTCAGAAATTCCTCAGGCGTGGCCTGCATGCGCGGCGCAGCCTGATCGCTCGCCATGGACCACACCAAGGCATAAGACTGCCCGTGTTCACCACCCGTGGGCAGCAGGGCCACGATCTCGCCTTGGTGGAACCACTGGCGAGCGATGCCTCGGTGAGGCTGGTCGCTGTCCAGCCGTGCTGCCACGCCGTGTTGAAGGTAAGGCTGTGCATCAAAAACCACGCCCAGCGATTGCCTTGTTTGGCTGATACGGCCTTCGGTGATGACATGCACGCCTGCCTTGACCGGCTCGGCCACGCGCGTGATGAACGATGAAAACCCCACCGCCTGTTTCAGGCGCTCGAGCAGTGCCTGCGCATCGACGATCCAGGCCAGCGCTTCTGCACCCAGACTGGTGGCATCAAAACCGATGGAGCCGCCCGCGTCGCCGCGCACATCCATGCGCTGCACCGGGGTGGCCAAGTCCGCTGGCGGCCAAGCGCGCAGACTTTGCAGCAAGGCGCGAGACTGTTGGTTGAGGGCGTACGCGCGAACGTCGGGCGCTGTCGCCGTGCGGGTGAGGTCTGCGTCCACCAGCGCCACCCGCAAGCGCTCTTGCGCCAGCAACAGTGCCACAGCGTGACCCACCACACCGGCACCGCGAACGCAGACGTCAAAGGCCAAAATCATGCGGAAGATTGTAGGAGCCGGGCACAATTTGAAGCCCCTACAGGACTATTCCATGGATGTATCTGCCCGAATCGCCCAACTCGCCGTCTATCCCGTGAAATCCTGCGCTGGCGTGGCTTTGTCCTCGGCCCGCCTGGAAGACACCGGCCTCGACTGGGACCGCACCTGGATGGTGGTGGACCAGCATGGCGAGTTCGTCAGCCAGCGCGAGCTGCCCCGCATGGCTCTGGTCAGCGTAACCCTGCGCGGCAGCGAAGCGGTGCTGCGCGCACCGGGCATGCTGGCCCTGCACCTGCACGGAGAGCGGGTCGAGGCCCGCGCCCGCGTGCGTGTGTGGGATGACGAGATAGACGCCTGGGACATGGGCGACTTGGCCGCCCAATGGTTCAACGACTTCCTGCAACCTGCAGCGCACGGACAGCCCAGCCTAGGGGCCTTGCGCTTGGTGCGTTTTGACCCCGACGTGCAGCGCCTGTCGTCCAAGCAGTGGACTGGCGATGTGGACGCCCCCAACCAGTTCGGCGATGGCTTTCCTGTGTTGGTGACCAGCACCGCCTCGTTGGCTGACCTCAACGCCCGCCTCGCCGCAGCAGGCCACGCCCCGGTCGAGATGGCGCGCTTTCGGCCCAACGTGGTCATCGACGGCGTGGACGCCTTCGACGAAGACCGGCTGGACGTGCTGCACATCGCCACCCCGCAGGGCGAGGTGCGTTTGAAGCTGGTGAAACCCTGCCCACGCTGCCCCATCCCCAATGTGGACCCGGCGACCGGCCGCTCCAGCCCCGAGGTCGGCGACATGCTGCAAAGCTACCGGCAAAGCGCCATCGTGCCGGGTTTCACCTTCGGCATGAACGCCATCATCTTGTCGGGCCAGGGCTGCGAGCTGGCCGTGGGCCAAGCCATGTCTGCGCAGTGGCGCTTCGACTGAAGGCTAGAGGACATACCCCCCGCATACACTGCCAGCCCTCCCAAAAGCCCTCAGCCAGAGACACCCCCATGAGTTTGAAATGCGGCATCGTCGGCCTGCCCAACGTCGGCAAGTCCACCCTCTTCAACGCCCTCACGAAAGCCGGCATCGCCGCAGAAAACTATCCGTTCTGCACGATCGAGCCCAACGTGGGCATCGTGGAGTTGCCCGATCCGCGCTTGGGTGCCTTGGCTGCCATCGTCAAGCCCGAGCGCGTGGTGCCCGCCATCGTCGAGTTCGTGGACATCGCCGGTCTGGTGGCTGGCGCCAGCAAGGGCGAAGGCCTGGGCAACCAGTTCTTGGCGCACATCCGCGAGACCGACGCCATCGTCAATGTCGTGCGCTGCTTCGACGACGCCAACGTCATCCACGTGGCAGGCCGGGTGGACCCGGTGAGCGACATCGAAGTCATTCAAACCGAGTTGTGTTTGGCCGACCTCAGCACGGTGGACAAGGGCTTGCAGCGCTACACCAAAGCCGCCAAATCGGGCAACGATAAAGAGGCAGCCAAATTGGTCGCGGTGTTGACCCGCGTGCAAGCGGCTTTGAACGAAGGCAAGCCAGCGCGCTCGCTGAAACTCTCAGACGACGAGGCCGCTTTGCTCAAACCCCTGTGCCTCATCACGGCCAAGCCCGCGATGTTCGTGGGCAACGTGGATGAAAGCGGTTTCGAGAACAACCCCTACCTCGACCGCCTGCGCGCCTACGCCAGCGAACAAGGCGCGCCCGTGGTGGCCATCTGCGCCAAGATCGAAGCAGAAATGGCCGAGATGAGCGACGAGGACCGCCAGATGTTCCTCGCAGAAATCGGCCAGGAAGAGCCCGGCCTGAACCGCCTCATCCGCGCCGCCTTCAAGCTGCTGGGCCTGCAAACCTACTTCACCGCAGGCGAAAAAGAAGTGCGCGCCTGGACCATCCACATCGGCGACACCGCGCCCAAAGCAGCAGGCGTCATCCACACCGACTTCGAACGCGGCTTCATCCGCGCTCAGACCATCGCCTTCGACGACTACATCGCCCTCAAAGGCGAACAAGGCGCCAAAGACGCCGGCAAGATGCGCAGCGAGGGCAAGGAATACGTGGTGAAGGATGGGGACGTGTTGAATTTCTTGTTCAATGTTTGATGACCTTCATTTGAGCCCGTTAGACAGTTGGGTGGTCTCCGCGCAAGGCTGAAGCTCTTCACTTCGAACTCCGCACAGTCAGAGGCTCATCTAATTGGCAGCAGTCCTTGGAATTGACGCAGCGTGGACACCTTCAGAGCCGAGCGGCGTCGCGCTTATTCAAGGCACAGGCCATTCTTGGCGCTGCGTCGCCGTTGCGCCCAGTTACAGCAGCTTTGTGGGCCTTGCAAACGGGCAAACTGTTGATTGGTCAAGACGCGCCAGTGGTTCGGAGGCAAATGCTGCTGTCCTGTTGGAGGCTGCGCGTAGGCTCCTTGGGGAGCCGGTCTCCTTGGTCACGGTTGACATGCCTGTGTCAACAGTGCCCTTCGACACGCGGCGCGCGGCGGACCAAGCTGTGTCCAAAAAATTTTGGGCGAACTGGTGTTCGGCGCATTCCCCCGGGCCTGTCCGCCCAGGCCCGCTTGGCTTCAATTTAAGCCGTCAGTTTGAAGCTCTTGGCTTGCCCGTTGCTACCTCGAGTACCCGCCCCGGTACCCCCTTTTGCCTTGTTGAGGTCTATCCGCATCCCGCGCTGTTGACTCTTCTAAACCGGGACCGCAGGGTGCCTTACAAAATCAGTAAGGCGGCCAAGTACTGGAAAGGTGTTGCAGTACGAGAGCGCATAGGGCTGCTTGCAGCAGAGTTTGCAAACATCCGCAATGCCCTTGATGAACACATTCAAGGAATTCCAGATTTCGAGCAACCCATCAATGAGGCAACAACACTGGCTGCACTCAAACCTATTGAGGATGTGCTGGACGCCTTGATCTGTTGCTGGGTGGGGGCAGAGTACCTATCAGCTAATGCGTACCCACTGGGGGATCAAACCGCTGCGATTTGGTGTCCGGGTTCCCCGATTCGCGAATTACCTGCCCCATAGCGGAAGTTCGACGGTGGTAATAACCAGTAGCGGCCCAGGCTGTACTCCCTGATGCCCTTCTACAAATTGCTGGACCAAGTGGTGAATTCAACTTGGTATCACGCTGCACTAGTACGACTAACGATCTTGGGCCTCAGTGCCTGTCTGGTTCTGGCTGCACCTTGGTTTTCAGTCTTGATTGAGTCAGTGGTGACCCAGCCGAATAGTCTGGTGGCTCAGCTTGTCTGGCTTTTGGACCTAGCCGCCAACTGGCAATCGCTCGCTTCCCTGACCGCAGCTATTGCAGGAGTGTTGTGGTTTTTCCGTTGCCTCTGTGCGCCTCGCCGAGTGGGTTTTTGGCACTGGGTGCCGTTGGTCTTCCTGCCGTTGGCAATTCTTCCGCTGTTTGGCCTTGGGGCTGCAGTGCCCGGCCCACCAGTAGCAGATGCGCCACGGGAAGCTATCGATTCAACTGCTGGTTTAGCTTCTGACACTACCGCCGCCAAGCTGCGCGTTGCCCACATCAATCTTCACTTCACCAACACCGACCCAACGGCTTTGGAGCGCTGGCTTGTGGATATGCCGGTTGACGTTCTCGTGATTCACGAGTTGTCGCCGGACGTGCAACTGAACGCGAAGGTGTTTGCGCACCTTCCTCACCGCGCGCTTTATCCCAGTGACAACCCCTTCGGCGTTGGAGTTTTATCCCGCTTCCCCATCCGCTTGGCAAACGAACAAGTGGGGTTGAGCGGAGCGGCCAAATCAGCGAACGCGCCCGCTTTTCGTCCTCAAAGGTTGGCCGGTTCTTCGCTCCGAATTGAAGTGACGAGCCCCACAGGAAACTTTCGGATCAGCGCAGTTCACCCCATCCCGCCGCTCTCGCCCGAATTGCGCGCCTCTCGCGATGAGTTGTTGTTCATGGAAGCAGATTGGCTGGCGGGGGGATGGGCGATAGGCGTTCCAGGCCTGCTCGTCGGGGACTTCAACGCCACCGTTTGGACCACTGCCTTTCGAAGACTCGCCCCGCTTGGGCTCAGACGTGTTTGTGGACTTGCGGCAACCTGGCCTGCTGTGACGTCTCAATCTATTGGATTGGGGATAGGTATTGACCATATCTTGGCAACTGATGGCTGGTTGCTGAACGACTGTGGAACCGGGCCAAAGGTGGGCTCTGACCACTTGCCCATCTGGGCTTCGCTGCGGCGCAAGCCCTGAGGCAAGGACTACCCACCCCACCCCAACCTCGGCCAAACCCAAACCAAGGCAGCGGTCATCGTCACGTACCGCAGGAATTTGCCCACCGCCATGTAGGCCATGCAGGGCCACAGGGGCAGGCGCAGCCAGCCGGCCACGGCGCACAGGGGGTCACCGATGATGGGCAGCCAGCTCAGCAGGCAGGCTCTGGGTCCCAGGCGGGACAGCCATTGCAGGGCGCGTTGTTCGGTGGGTCGGCCCATGCGCCGCTCGACGATGCCGCGTGCGCCTCGGCCCATCCACCAGCTCACGCCGCCGCCCAGGGTGTTGCCCGCTGTGGCGACCAGCACCGCAGGCCAGAACAACGCGGGGTTGATGGAGACCAGGCCGAACACCGCAGGCTCGGAACCCATGGGCAGCAAGGTGGCAGAGAGGAAGGCGACCACAAAGACCGTGCTCAAGCCCACTTGCGGCAGGGCCAGCCAGTGCAACAGATCAGCAAACCAAGCGTCCATGTGAATCAGCATAGCCCGCTGCACGCAGCAGCGTTTGGTGTGAACAACGGCACAAGTCAGCGGTCGACAGGATGCGCAAATGATGAAGACGCACGCTGGCTCGTGGCTAGAATCGTGCCTCATTTTTCAGCACGTTAACGCTTGGGCCCTTGCACCGGCAATTGAGCCCTTCGCCACTTCCGCGCTGATTCCACACGACCACCCGGCCGCTCGCCTTTCACCCATGCACATCGGCCACCACGCCTTGGCGAACCGCGTGTTCGCGGCCCCCATGGCTGGGGTGACCGACCGGCCTTTTCGCGTGTTGTGCAAGCGCTTGGGTGCGGGCTATGCGGTGAGCGAAATGGTCACCTCGCGGCCCGAGTTGCGCGACAGCCTGAAAACATCTCGCAGGGCCAACCACGAGGGCGAGGCCGCGCCGATTGCGGTGCAGATCGCCGGCACCGATGCAGCCATGATGGCCGAGGCGGCGCGCTACAACGTGGCGCGTGGTGCGCAAATCATCGACATCAACATGGGCTGCCCGGCCAAGAAGGTTTGCAACAAATGGGCTGGTTCTGCCCTGATGCAAGACGAGCCGCTGGCGGTGTCTATTGCTGCGGCCGTGGTGGAGGCTTGCGCGCCGCACGGCGTGCCCGTCACTTTGAAGATGCGCACCGGCTGGGCTGCGGGCCAGCGCAATGCACCGACCTTGGCGCGGGCTTTCGAGGCCGTGGGTGTGCAAATGCTCACGGTGCACGGCAGAACCCGCGAGCAGGGCTACAGCGGACGCGCCGAGTACGACACGATCGCTGAAGTCAAACGCAGCGTGGGCATTCCGGTGGTGGCCAATGGCGACATCGATTCGCCGCAACAAGCCCAGCGCGTGTTGGCCAGCACCGGGGCCGACGCTGTGATGATTGGCCGAGCCGCTCAGGGCCGGCCGTGGATTTTTCGGGAGGTGGCGCACTTTCTTGCCACAGGCCAGTTGCTGGCACCGCCCTTGGTCGTTGAGGTTCACCGCTTGCTGCTCGACCATCTGCAAGACCACTACGGCCTGTACGGCCACCACGCTGGCGTGCGCAGTGCGCGCAAGCACGTGGCTTGGTATGTGCACGGACTGCCGGGCGGCGATGCGCTGCGCAGGGACATCAACACCATCGACGACGCCGACCAGCAGTGGCTGGCGGTGCATCATTACTTCAAAGAATTGGCCCAAGAGATGGACCGCATGCCAGCAGCCGCTGTGCCTGTGGCGAATGAGGAGCTGGGCCGGGAGACCATCGCATGAGCAAAAAACAAATCGAAGATTGCGTGCGCACCAGCTTGGAGGCTTACTTCCGCGACCTCAAAGGCGCAGAGCCCCACGGCATGTACGACATGATGATCCACGTCCTCGAGAAGCCCCTGTTGGAGGCCGTCATGCAGGAGGCACAGCACAACCAGTCCCGCGCCGCCGAGTGGTTGGGCCTGAACCGAAACACCCTGCGCAAGAAGCTCATTGAGCACAAGCTGCTCAAGCCCTGAGGAAGTTCGTCTGTGAATGCCCTGATTTCTGTTTCCGACAAGGCCGGCGTGCTTGACTTGGCCCGCGGCCTGCACGCCCTGGGCATTCACCTGTGGTCCACAGGTGGCACTGCGCGCTTGCTGCAAGACGCGGGTCTGCCGGTGCGCGAAGTGGCCGATGTGACCGGCTTTCCAGAAATGCTCGACGGCCGAGTCAAAACCCTGCACCCCAAGATTCACGGTGGCTTGTTGGCGCGGCGCGACCTGCCAGAGCACGTGAAGGCCATCGAGGCCCATGGCATCGAGCCCATTGACCTGTTGGTCGTCAACCTCTACCCCTTTGAAGCGACGGTGGCCAAGGCCGGCTGCACGCTGGAGGAGGCCATTGAGAACATCGACATTGGCGGGCCGGCCATGGTCCGCAGTGCCGCGAAGAACTACAACGATGTGGCGGTGCTGACCGACCCTTCGCAGTACGAGGCCGTCCTGGGCGAATTGCGCGCATCGGGTGCTGTGAGCCGAGAGACCCGCTTTGCTTTGGCCGTGGCTGCTTTCAACCGCATCAGCAACTACGACGCAGCCATCAGCGACCACCTCTCGGCCCTGCAGCCCGATGGCACGCGCAGCGCTTTCCCTGGGCAGGCCAATGGCCGTTTCGTGAAGTTGCAAGACCTGCGCTACGGCGAGAACCCGCACCAAAGTGCCGCGTTCTACAGAGACCTCTACCCCGCGCCCGGCTCCTTGGTTACAGCGCAGCAGTTGCAAGGCAAGGAACTGTCCTACAACAACATCGCAGACGCTGACGCAGCCTGGGAATGCGTGAAGGGCTTTGACGAGCCTGCTTGCGTCATCGTCAAGCACGCCAACCCTTGTGGCGTCGCTTTGGCGCAAGACGCGTTGGGCGCCTACAGAAAGGCTTTTCAGACCGACCCGACCTCGGCCTTCGGCGGCATCATCGCTTTCAATCGGCCGCTCGACGAGGCCGCAGCGCAGGCCGTCGCGCAGCAGTTCGTCGAGGTCTTGATGGCACCGGCTTTCAGCGAAGCGGCCTTGGCCATCTTCCAGGCCAAGGCCAATGTGCGCCTGCTGCAAATCGCGCTACCGCCGGGTGGCGACACCGATTGGGCTCGGGGCCGCAACCTGATGGATGTCAAACGCGTGGGCTCCGGGCTGCTGATGCAGACCGCAGACAACCGCGAGCTGGCCTTGTCAGAGTTGCAGGTGGTCACCCAACGCCAGCCAACGCCCGCAGAACTGCAAGACCTGATGTTCGCGTGGAAGGTGGCCAAGTACGTCAAAAGCAATGCCATCGTCTTTTGCGCAGGCGGCATGACCTTGGGAGTGGGCGCAGGCCAAATGAGCCGCCTCGACTCGGCGCGCATCGCCGCCATCAAGGCCGGGCACGCGGGCCTGTCGCTCAAAGGCTCAGCCGTGGCCAGCGATGCCTTCTTTCCGTTTCGCGACGGCTTGGATGTGGTGGCAGACCAGGGCGCGGAGTGTGTCATTCAGCCCGGCGGCTCGATGCGCGACGCAGAGGTGATTGCCGCTGCCAACGAGCGCGGGCTGGCGATGGTGTTCACTGGCGTGCGGCACTTCAGGCACTGAACGGCCAACCCTGGCGCCAACCAGGTTGCCAGACAGGGGCCGAACAGGGGCTGATGGCGTCGCTCGCTTACCCGGTCAAATGGCGGAAAGGGCGGGTCCGCCGAGGATCAGTGGCGTCTCAGCCTTTGGCCATTTCGGCAAACACTTCGTCTGCTGCAGCCACGGTGTGAGCGATGTCTTCGGCCGTGTGGGCGGCACTGACAAAGCCCGCCTCGTAGAGAGCGGGCGCAAAGTACACGCCACGATCGAGCATGCCGTGAAAGAAGTGGTTGAAACGCGCGCCGTCGGTGGTCATCACCGTGGCGTAGTTTTGCGGCAGTTCGGGCAACAAGAAAAAGCCAAACATGCCGCCTTGAGAGTCGCCGCTGAAGGGAATGCCCGCGCGTCGCGCCGCGCCCCGCAGCCCTTGCACCAGCGAGGCAGTGGTGGTGGCCAGGCGATCAAAGAAACCTGGCTGGCTGATCAAGTTCAGCGTGGCCAGCCCGCAAGCCGTGGCCACCGGGTTGCCGGACAAGGTGCCGGCTTGGTAGACCGAGCCCAGCGGGGCCAGTTGCTCCATGACGGCGCGGCGCGCGCCAAAGGCGGCCAGTGGCATGCCGCCGCCGATCACCTTCCCCATCACCGTCATGTCGGGCTCAAAGCCTGGGATGTGCTGCGCATACACGCTTTGCGCGCCACCCAAGGCGACGCGAAAGCCAGTCATGACCTCGTCGAAGGCCAACAGAGCGCCGTATTGCGTGCACAGCTCGCGGCAGCGCTTCATGAAAGGCACGCTGGCCCGCACAAAGTTCATGTTGCCGGCGATGGGCTCGATCATGAGGCAGGCTATTTCTCTGCCGTGTTGGGCGAAAGCTTCTTCCAGTTGCTGCAGGTTGTTGTACTCGAGCACCAGCGTGTGCTGCACGACTTCGGGCGGCACGCCGGCGCTGGTGGGGTTGCCGAAGGTCGCCAATCCAGAGCCTGCTTTCACCAGCAGGGCGTCGGCATGCCCGTGGTAGCAGCCCTCAAACTTGATCAGCTTGCTGCGGCCAGTAGCGCCACGCGCCAAGCGAATGGCGCTCATGGCCGCTTCGGTGCCAGAACTCACCAGCCGCACCATGTCCATCGATGGCACCAGCGCCAAGATGCGCTCTGCCAACTCCACCTCGCGCTCGGTAGGCGCGCCAAAAGAAAAGCCTTCCAAGGCAGCGCGCTGCACTGCATCCACCACCTCCGGGTGGCCATGCCCGAGGATCATGGGCCCCCAAGAGCCGATGTAGTCGATGTAGCGTTGGTCGTTGGCGTCCCAGAAATGCGCGCCCTTTGCACGAGCGACAAAGCGTGGCGTGCCACCCACCGCCTTGAAGGCCCGAACGGGGGAGTTCACGCCTCCGGGAATGACGTGACGGGCTCGTTCGAACAGTTGGGCGTTGCGGTCAGTGCTGGGTGTCATTTCCGGGCAATTTAATGAAGGGTTTGATGAAGATCGACGGGTCGGCTGCAGTGGTCACTGTGTCGCTGTTGTCGGAGTGGGCTGCATCGGGCGAGTCGTCTGAGAGGGGATCGGGGTCATCCGAGGAGTCCTCGGCGTCTTCGTCGGACTGCGCCCAGAACATGCGGTCCGGCACAACGTGGCCCATACCCAGTCGGTAGCCGGCTGCCAACGTATGGTCCAGATAGCTCAGCGCTTCGCTGGAGGCTTCAGCCAAGTCACAGCCGGTGGCGAGCAACGCAGCCAAGGCTGCTGACAAGGTGTCGCCAGCCCCGGTGAACGTGGCATCGAAGCGCTCGAAGCGCTCGCTGCCCACGACGGCTTGAGGCGACGCAATGGTGTTTTCCAAATGCTGTTCTGCGTGCGGTGTACCGGTGACCAACGTGTAGGCCACACCAAAAGCACTGGCTGCCTTGGCCAAGTCTCGTGCTGACGGTGGGCGCTCGGCAGACCAGTCTGGCAACAACCAGCGACGCAAGGTGCTGTGGTTACCGACCAACACCGTGGTCTGTGGCAATAGGAGGTCTTGGCAGGCTTCCAGGTAGGCCTCGATTCGCTCCATGTCCCACCAAGACAGGTCTGGCATGTACGTGACCATAGGCACCGTCGGGTAGTCGGAGGCGAGCTCCGCAATGGCGGCCAAATTCTCAGGGCTACCCACAAACCCGACTTTGAAGACCTGCACCTCGATGTCTTCCAACACCGCTTCTGCCTGTTCAGTCACCGCCTCGTCGTCCATGGCGACATGTCCGAATACTTCGGCGGTGTCGCGAACATAGGCTCCGCACACGACCGGCAGTGCGTGCGCTCCGACAGAGGCCACGGTGATGACATCGCAAGCCAAGCCGCCTGCACCCGATGGGTCGCTGGCGTTGAAGACCATCACACAAGCGGGGCGCGCTTCGTCTGTTGGGTTGTCTTCGGGCACTTCAGGCGGGGGGAGGGGAGGACCGGGCTGTGCCATGGCGATGCGAGAGAGCAAATACCTGAATGTCGCTGAGGCTAAACCAGCCTCTCAAGCGGTGCAGGCGGCTCAGTACAATCGTTGCATTCTATGAGAAGGCGCTTTAAGCTGTGACCGATACCACCACTTGGATGTGTCTTATTTGCGGTTGGATTTATGACGAATCCACCGGGGCTCCAGACCACGGCATTGCACCAGGGACGCCTTGGGCGCAGGTGCCCATGAATTGGACATGTCCTGAGTGCGGTGCGCGCAAAGAAGACTTTGAAATGGTTCAAATCTGACGGTGGTCGAAACACAGTTTCCCGCCGATCCCGCCGGGTTCCTTCCCAGCATCCATCCATGAGTGTTTCATCGTGAGCCAAACCGAATCGGCGTACCGGGTTCTGGTCATTGACGACAGCAACACTATTCGGCGCAGCGCCGAGATCTTCCTGAAACAAGGGGGACATGAAGTGATGCTCGCAGAGGACGGATTTGACGCCCTCGCGAAAGTCAACGATTTCAAACCCTCGCTTATCTTTTGCGACATCTTGATGCCGCGCCTCGACGGTTATCAAACCTGCGCGATCATCAAACGCAACGCCAAGTTTTCCAGCGTGCCGGTCATCATGTTGTCGTCCAAAGACGGCGTGTTTGACAAGGCGCGTGGGCGCATGGTCGGCTCCCAAGAGTACTTGACCAAACCCTTCACCAAAGACCAACTGCTGCAAGCGGTGACGCAGTTCGGCTCGATTCAATCAGGAGTGGCGTGATGGCGATTCAAAAAGTGCTCGTCGTGGATGACTCGAAAACCGAGTTGATGTACCTGACGGATGTGTTGAAAAAAAATGGCATGTCAGTGCGCACAGCGGAAAACGCCGACGATGCTTTCAAAAGGCTAGCTGAAGAAAAGCCAGACCTGATCTTGATGGACGTGGTCATGCCTGGCCAAAACGGGTTTCAACTCACCCGCGCGATTTCTCGGGATCCGGCCTACGCGGACATTCCGATCATCATGTGCACCAGCAAGAATCAGGAAACAGACCGCGTTTGGGGTATCCGCCAGGGCGCCAAAGATTACGTCACCAAGCCTGTGGACGCTGGTGAATTGATGACCAAGATCAAAGCCTTGGGCTGATCGACACCCCCGCTCCATGGCAAATCGAGAAGCGCTTCGCGAGTTACAAACCCGACTGGCAGCACGCCTGCAGGAGGCCAAAACTGGTGCGGCGTCGGCGTCGTGGTTGGCTGTTGAAGCGGCCGGAGAGCGGTATCTGTTGCCGCTTAGTCAGGCCGGCGAAATTTTCCCCTTGGCTGCGCCGCAGGTAGTGCCTTACACCCAACGATGGTTTCTGGGTGTTTGCAACCTGCGTGGCGCGCTTTTTGGGGTTGTCGATGTCGGTTCTTTCATCAGCGACTCTGGCCCAATTCAGCGAGCGGACATGACGCGCGACGAAGCCCGGTTGGTGGCTTTCAACCCCGTGCTGGACATCAACTGCGTTTTGCTCGTCGACCGCCTCGCGGGACTTCGCGGGACGCAAACCTTTACTTCGTCTTCGCAGGCGCCCGCCGGCTCGCCCGATTACTTCGGGAGTCGATACACCGACTCAGACGGCCAAGGATGGCAAGAAATCAACCTGCAGCTTTTGTCTCAGCAACCCAGGTTTTTGAGCATCAGCGTTTAGGCACAACCCCCCGAGAGGCATCACCATGTCCGTCGTAGATCAGATCAAAGCCCTCGTGCAGCGCCGCAAAAGCCCGCTGGATTCGGGTGACACCATTTCCCCGTCGCGTCCGTCAGAGTCGCAGCAAAGCATGGGGACCTCGACGGCTGGCACTGAGTCGGACAGTGTGGTTGATCCCGCGCTCGGTGATCTGGGTGACTCGGTTTCGGTTCCTTTGTTGGGTCGCCGACCGGCTGCCGACCATCAGCGGATTTTGTTCATCTTGCTCGGTTTTGCTCTGGTGGTTTTGGCCGGCGTGACCTTCTTCACGTTGTCTTTGGCTGTGCGAACCAGTGAGCAAGCCGCAGGCATCGGTAACTCTCTGATGCAGTCGCAGCGCTTGGCGAAATCGGTGTCTCAAGCCTTGGTGGGTAACGCTTCTTCTTTTGCCGAAGTGCGCCAAAGCGCTGACGTGCTGACGCAAACGGTGCAAGGCTTGAAGCAAGGAGACGAAGCGTTAGGGCTCGCTCCCTTGGGCCCCGAATTTCAAGGCGAACTCGACAAGATCACGCCGCTGGCACAGCGTGCGCTGAACAACGCCAACACCGTGGTGGGCCAGCAAAGGGTGCTGACGGAAGTCGGTGCTGCGCTTCGCCAGATCAACCGCCAATCCTCCGATCTGTTGGAAGTTGCAGAAAGCATTTCTTCGCTCAAATTGCAACAGGGCGCGGCTTCCACTGAGGTTTCCGCTTCGGGCCAGCTGGTGATGCTGACGCAGCGCATTGGCAAATCTGCCAACGAGTTTTTGACAGTTGAAGGGGTGAGTCCTGAGGCCGTCTTCTTGTTGGGTAAAGACCTGAACTCATTTCGAGAGATCGCCCAAGGCTTGCTCGACGGAAGCCCGGAACTGCGGTTGAGCGCATCGCGTGACGCAGAGGTTCGGGCTCGCTTGCAAGAACTGCTGCAGTTGTTCGAGAGGACTCGTCAAGACGCCGGCGGAATCTTGTCCAACCTGCAAGGCCTGGTGGCTGCGCGCGAAGCACAGGCAGCTGTGGTGGCCGATAGCGAGCCCTTGCGGCAAGAGCTTGAGCAGCTGCAGTTGCGCTTGTCCACGCAGGCCGGCTTGGGCTTGGGCGAGGGCGTGGTGCTTGTCGTCGCTGCTGTTTTCGCCTTGCTGTGTGCTGGCGGCCTGGGCTTTGTGCAGCTGCAAGACAGCCGCCGGCGCCAGTCGATCGCTGAGTTCCAGCGGGTGAATGCCGAAAGCGATCAGCAGGAGGCTCGGCGCGTGAACGACGCCAACCAGGCTGCCATTCTTCGGCTGATGAACGAACTGCAGGCGGTTGCTGAAGGCGACTTGACCCAGGAAGCCACGGTGACGGAAGACATCACCGGCGCTATTGCCGACTCGGTGAACTACACGGTGGAAGAACTGCGCGCGCTGGTGGGCAACGTGCAGGCCACAGCTGCCAAGGTGGCGCAAACCACGGCCCGTGTGGAGAACACGTCAACCGAACTCTTGGCCGCTTCCAATGAGCAGTTGCGTGAAATTCGGGACACGGGTCAATCGGTGTTGGACATGGCTTCCCGAATCAACTCGGTGTCATCGCAGGCACAGCAATCAGCGCAGGTGGCGCGCCAGTCATTGAAGGCTGCCGAATCCGGCTTGCAAGCCGTGCAAAACGCCATTGGCGGTATGAACTCCATCCGTGACCAGATTCAAGACACCTCCAAGCGCATCAAGCGGCTGGGCGAGTCTTCTCAGGAGATCGGTGAAATCACCGAGCTGATTTCGGACATTACCGAGCAGACCAACGTGCTGGCACTGAACGCTGCCATTCAGGCGGCCTCTGCTGGCGAAGCCGGGCGCGGTTTCTCGGTGGTGGCCGAAGAAGTTCAGCGGCTGGCCGAGCGCTCCGCAGACGCGACGCGACAAATTGCAGCATTGGTGAAAACCATTCAGACCGACACCCAAGACGCGGTGGGTGCCATGGAGCGATCGACCCAAGGCGTGGTTGAAGGGGCGAAGCTGTCCGATAACGCTGGTTCTGCACTGTCCGAGATTGACCGCGTGTCGCGGCAACTTGCCGAGCTGATTGAAAAAATTTCCATGGCTGCTTCCAGTGAGGCGCAGTCGGCCAACGTAGTGGCCAGCAACATTCAGCACATCTTCGCTGTGACCGAACAAACCGGTGAGGGCACCCGCTCCACGGCGCAGCAGGTGCGTGACCTCTCCAAGATGGCTGAAGAGCTGCGCCAGTCGGTCGCCCGTTTCAAAATTTCCTGATTGCCCGAACCCTCGCAGCGAAGGCCCCGTATGCCCAGCCAGAACACCGGTGCGTCGCCCGACCTCGATTTGTCCAGCAACGACTTAGGGCCGTTGGCCTGGGTGATGGACGAGCTGCGCAAGTCGCTCGACAGCGCAGTCAAAGCTTTCCGCCGCTTTGTGCGTGACGCCGAGGCAGCGCGAGGCACCGACCTCGAAAACGTCGATGCCAGCCAGTTGCGCATCGCGCGCCAACAGCTCTATCAAGGTGTGGGTGCTTTGGAGATGGTGGGTCAATCGGCTCCAGCTTTGATGCTGAGGGCCTTGGAGGCACTGGCACAAAAGTTCATTGCGCGTCCCGAACTGTGCAGCGCCGAGGCCGTGGCCAAGGTCGAACGTGCCGGCTTTGCTTTGGTGGAATACCTCGAAGGCGTCATTGCCGGTCGGCCAGTGTCTGCGGTGGGCCTCTTTTCTCAGTACCGAGACGTGCAGGCGCTGGCCGGCGCAGATCGGGTGCACCCAGCCGATTTGTGGTCGCAAGAATGGCGGTGGATCGATGCTGGCTTGCAATCTGCCCTCACCCCTGTTGCCTATGACCTATCCATCCGTAAAAAGATGGACCTCGACGTGCTGCGTTTGTTCAAGTTGGGCGACACCAGCGCTGCGGTACGCCTGAGTGAGATGTGTGTGGGTATGTCTTTGGCGCAAGACGCCGTGCAGCCCAAGGTGTTTTGGCAATTGGCAGCAGGCGTGTTTGAAGCCTTGGCCAGTGGGTTGTGGCCATTGGACTTGTACGCCAAGCGAGCGGTGTCGCGCGTTTTGCTTCAGTACAGCACCTTGGCCCGTGGCGAGGTGGCTGTTTCTGACCGTCTTGGGCGTGACCTGCTGTTCTTCTGTGCCCAGTCCGTGCCCTTGAGCCCGTTGGACTCCTCGCCGCTGCACGCCGTCCGACTGGCCTACGGCCTGGCCAGGCATCGGCCCGTGGCTTACGAAGAGCCGCAGTTCGGTCGCTTCGATCCGGCGGTGGTGGCGCAAGCGCGCAAGCGCATCGTGTCGGCAAAAGAAGCTTGGTCGGCTCTATCGGGCGGCGATGTGGGCAAGATCAAGGCCGCCACTGACGCGTTCAGCCTGGTCGGAGATTCACTGCTGCGCCTCCATCCCGACAGCAAGCCCTTGGCGCAAGCCCTCAGTGCGGCCATGCAAGACACGCAAGCGGCCAATGCTGTGCCGCCCACCGGTCTGGCCATGGAAGTGGCGACGTCCATGCTTTATCTCGAGGCAGTCTTTGCGGATTTGGACCTGGCTGACTCTCAGTTGACGGCGCGCATGATGCGATTGGCCGAACGCTTGCAGCGTGCCCGGCAAGGCGGTGAGCCGGAGGCGCTGGACGCCTGGATGGAGGAGCTCTACCGCCAGGTCAGCGACCGCCAGACCATGGGCAGCGTGGTCGGCGAGTTGCGCGCCGCCATGCACGAGCTCGAAAAGTCGCTCGACACCTTCTTCCGCGACCCTGGCAACAAGACCTCGTTGCGCGATGTGCCCAGCCAGTTGGCGCAAATGCGCGGTGTGTTGTCGGTGCTGGGCCTGGACCAGGCTTCCACGGCCGTTCAGTCGATGCGCGACCGCGTCGAAGGTTTGCTGGTGACCGAGATCAATGTCGAGCAGGCGCGGGCCACGGGCACCTTTGAGAAGTTGGGCAACAGCCTGGGTGCTCTGGGCTTCATGATCGACATGCTCAACTACCAGCCCGCATTGGCGCGCAAGTTGTTTGTTTTTGATGAAGAAGCAGACGAACTTAAACCCCTCATGGGGCGTGCTTCAGACGCGCACACGGACGCGGTCTCGGCGGTCACGATCAGTAAAGACCTGCTGGAGACCGCTGATCAGGCCGGCAGCCAGCGAGCCATCACTGAGCAGTTAGACACTTTGGCCATCCATGCAGCACTGGCCGAGCAAAACGAGTTGGCGCGCGCTGCGCGGGCGGCTTCACTGACGGCCACGCAGCAAGGCGCCAGTGCTGCTGTTCTTGGACTGGCCTCTGCGTTTCAGGCTGTCGCCCCGCCGCCGCTGGACAGCGGCATGCAAGCGCTGGACTTGGACGAAGACGACCTGCGTGGCATCTTCCTGGACGAAGTTCGGGAGGTGGTGGCGACAGCAACCCAGGCGCTGACAGAGCTTGCGCAAGACCCCGCCAATCTGGCGGTTCAAGCCACACTGCGCCGGGCCTACCACACGCTCAAAGGCAGCTCTCGCATGGTGGGTCTAGAGACCTTCGGAGACGCGGCGTGGGCGCTGGAGCAAGTCTTCAACGCATGGTTGCCAGAGCAAAAACCTGCAACACCTGAACTTTGCGAGTTGGCCAACAGCACCATGGCTGCGTTTGGTCGTTGGGTAGAAGACCTTGCCCTTGACCAGGCCGAAGGCTGGACAGCAGCGCCCTTTCAGGCTGCTGCACTGGCGTTCCGCGAGGGCAGGCCCTTGCCGTCCCTTGGCGGCCCTGTGCTGCCTGAGACTGACCGCGGGTTGGTCGCTACCGCGCCACCGGCCACCCCTGTTTCGCAGCAACCGCTGGACGCAGCGGCCGAGCGCGCAGCGCAGTTGGCGCAGCTCAATGCCTTGTTCGAAGCCGACAGCGGCATGCGCGGCCGCGCTGGGTCTGATGGTGTGCCGTCTTGGGAAAGCACCGAGGTCGCGTCGCTCGACGGCTTGGCCGTTGCCGAAGCGGGCAGCGATGCAGACCAAACACGCCTGTTGGCCGAGTTTTCCGACACCGAATTGCAATTTGTGCCGAGCGTCTACCCCGAGGACAACGGCGCATCGTCCAACGCTGCCACCCAACTGATGCCCATCCGCGACATCGATTTTGAAAGTTTGGCGCGTGTGTCCGGTAACGCCTCCGCATCCAGCGCCACAAGCGCCACAAGCGCCACAAGCGCCACAAGCCCGGATGAGGGCAACAGCTTGCAGACCTCACTGCAAGACCTGGCTGCGCTGGACCAAATTCTGGAAGACAGCCGCGCGGGGCTATTGGACGCATCGGCTGATGTTGCTGCGCCCTACAGCCCGACCGAGTTTGCTGCAGCCCCCGACTTCGCGGCCACGGATATCAACGCATTCTTGGTCGATCAGCCGCACTTTGTCGAGTCTGTCCCGCTGCTTGGCGATGCGGAATTTGACTTTGACGCCTTGGGGCAGCGCAATGGCCCATTGGCCGACGCTTCCAACTCGAAACTGCCTGAACCAGTGCCCACTGAAGCTGGCTCGCCGAGCGATGCTGCGTCACAGCATGCAGACGCAGAAGACCAAGTCAAGGTCATTGGTGACTTGCGAATCGGCATCGCGCTCTACAACGTTTACCTGAACGAAGCCGATGAGTGGTCTCGCCGGTTGGTGACGGACTTGGGTGAGTGGTCGCTCGAGCTTCACGAGCCCGTGCCGGACTCCGCCGTTGCCACCTCGCATTCTTTGGCTGGCGCGTCGGCCACTGTCGGGTTTGGTGCTTTGTCTGGATTGGCCCGAGCACTGGAGCACGCGCTGCTGCACGTACAACGTCAAGCCCAAGGTTTGCCGCAGCAAGCCACCGTGTTCATGCAGGCCGCCGATGACATTCGCCACCTGCTGCACCAGTTCGCTGCTGGTTTCCTGAAGGAGCCGTCGGAAGGTCTGATCGAAGCGTTGAAGGCCATCGAAGACAGCGCCATCGTCGAAGCAACCGATACAGCCTCTGAAGCGCTAGAGATGAACTTGGTGGCACCGGCTGCCTCCGTGATCACCACAGAGCGGCACCTCGAAGAAGAGTTCGACGTGCAGGACGCGCTCGACCCTGACCTGCTGCCGGTGTTCGAAGACGAAGCCCGCGAACTGTTGCCCCAGTTGGCCAGTGCCATGCGCCAGTGGGTGGGTCGCCCAGACAACCAAGGGGCGCGTGCCGAGGTGTTGCGCAACCTGCACACCCTCAAGGGCAGCGCTCGGCTGGCTGGTGCATTGCGCCTTGGTGAGCTGGCACACCGCATGGAATCAGCCATCGAAAGCCTGGACCATGAAGGTTTGCAAGCGCAGCAGATCGAACCCTTGCTGGGGCGGGTGGACCAGATCAACGGGGCTTTCGAAGCACTCGGCGAAGTCGACCTGGCGGCGGCAGCACTCCAGCCAGTCGAAATGGCCGCACCGCGCGCTGAAGCGGGCACTTTCAGTCAGGCAGACTCTGGCGCGGGTTTTGCGCCAGCCTCAACCACACAGCCAAGCCTGAGCGACACCAGTGCTGCAGCCAACGCCGCTTTGCTCGATGCAGCTGCGCGCGGTACGCAGGGGATGGACGGCCTGGCATTGGTTGGCGCACCGCCCTTCAAACCCATGCCCAACGCGGCGATGTCCACTGTTACGCCAGCGCGTGGAGCTGGTGCTGGCGTGCAAGCCGTGCGGGTGCGGGCTCAGTTGCTCGATCGCTTGGTCAACCAGGCTGGCGAAGTCATGATGACGCGCGGCAGGCTCCAGGCGGGAATGGGTCAGTTGCGTGGCTCGCTCACCGACCTGACAGGCAACTTGGACCGGCTGCGCGAGCAGCTACGCGATGTTGAGCTGCAGGCCGAGACCCAAATGCAGTCGCGATTGGCGCAATCCAAGGAAAACGCGGCTGGCTTTGACCCGCTGGAGTTCGACCGCTTCACGCGCATGCAAGAACTCACGCGCATGATGGCGGAGTCAGTCAACGACGTGGCCACGGTTCAGCGCACCTTGCAACGTGCCGTGGAAAGCACCGAAGACAACTTGGTGGCGCAAGGCCGTCAAGCGCGTGAGCTGCAGCGTGACCTGCTGAAGACGCGCATGGTGGAGTTCGAAGGCATCTCCGAGCGCCTGTACCGCGTGGTGCGCCAAGCTGCCAAAGACGCGGCCAAGCAGGTGCGTCTGGATATCGCTGGCGGCTCCATTGAAATCGACCGAGGCGTGTTGGAGCGCATGACGCCAGCATTCGAGCATTTGCTGCGCAATTGCGTGGCGCACGGCATCGAGGCCGCGCAGCAGCGGGTCTCCGTTGGCAAGGACAGCACGGGCCTGATCTCGATTGCTGTGCAGCAAGACGGCAACGACGTGTCGGTGCGCTTCCGCGACGACGGCGCTGGCCTGAACCTGACCCGCATCCGCGATAAAGCCGTGGCTCAGGGTCTGGTTCCGGCCGACCAAGCCATTTCAGACGAAGAAGCAGCTCAGCTGATCTTCATGCCCGGCTTCTCTACAGCCAGCGAAGTCACCGAACTGGCTGGCCGAGGCATTGGCATGGACGTGGTGCGCTCCGAGGTGAATGCGCTGGGTGGGCGCATCGAAACCCAGACCGTCGCCGGGCAGGGCACGGAGTTCCGCCTCATCTTGCCCCTCACAACGGCGGTGACGCAGGTGGTGATGGTGCGGTCGGGCAACTTGTCGTTCGGCGTGCCCGCCAACTTGGTCGAGGTGGTGCGCCGTGTGCCCGAAACAGAGCTGGCGCGCTCTTACAGCAGCCACACCTTCGATGACGGTATCGAGCAAATTCCCTTTTTCTGGAGCGGTGCGCTTTTGCAGGCTTCGGCGCGCAGTACACAGCCGCCAACCAGAACGACACCCGTCGCTATCTTCAGAAGCGCAGCGCAACGCGTGGCTGTGCATATCGATGAAGTGCTGGGTAACCAGGAAGTGGTGGTCAAAAACCTGGGTCAGCAGTTGTCACGCCTGCCAGGACTGACCGGTATGTCGGTGCTGACCTCGGGTGCTGTCGTGCTGATCTACAACCCGGTCGCGCTGGCCACGGTGTATGGCGAGTCGGCGCAGCAGCTGTTCGATCAGCCGGTGGTCGAGACTGCAGGTTCAGACGCAGGCACTCCGGTGGCAGAACTGGCACCCCAGGTGCCGCTGGTGTTGGTGGTCGATGACTCCATCACTGTGCGGCGCGTGACGCAGCGCTTCTTGCAGCGCGAGGGCTATCGGGTGGTGATGGCAGCCGACGGCTTGCAGGCACTGGAGCGGCTGCAAGAAGAGCGGCCTCAAGTGGTGCTGTCAGACATTGAAATGCCCCGCATGGACGGTTTCGATTTGGTGCGCAACATCCGGGCCGATGAGCGTCTGAAAGACCTGCCAGTGATCATGATCACCTCGCGCATCGCCGAAAAGCACCGCGAGCACGCCAAGGCCTTGGGCGTGGATCACTATCTGGGCAAGCCCTATTCCGAGGAAGATCTGCTGCGCTTGGTCCGGCACTACTGCGCTGATTTTTTCACGACCGCATAACGAGCCAAGGTTCGCTCACGCGCTTGTGCATGGTCGACGATGGGCAGCGGGTAGTCGGTGCCCAACCGCAGGTCAGAAGCCGTCAGATCCACCGGGCGAGCCAGCCAAGGCGCGTGCAGTGCAGAGTCGGGCAGGGCGCTCAGTTGCGGCAGGTAGCGGCGAATGAACTTGCCTTGAGCGTCGAACTTCTCGCTCTGGCTGCTGGGGTTGAAGATGCGAAAGTAAGGTTGGGCATCGCACCCGCTGGACGCGGCCCACTGCCAGCCGCCGTTGTTGGCCGACAGGTCGAAGTCAATCAACTGCTCTGCGAAGTAACGCTCGCCCCAGCGCCAGTCGAGCCCCAAGTCCTTTACCAAGAAGCTGGCAACCACCATGCGCAGCCGGTTGTGCATGTAGCCGCTGTGGTTGATTTGCGCCATCGCAGCATCTATCAAGGGGTAGCCGGTACGGCCTTCGCACCAAGCGGCCAACAAGGCTTGCGCCTCGTCGCCGCTTTCCCATTGAATGGCTTCGTAAGCCGGCTTGAAGCTGCTGTGGGCCGCATGCGGGAAGTTGGCCAATATCTGTGCATAGAAGTCGCGCCAGATCAATTCCGACAGCCACACCTGGGCTCCTGCGCTGCCTTGGGTCATGCGCGCATGGGCAGCGCGTGCCAACTCGCGAATGGAGACGGTGCCAAAGCGCAAATGCACGCTCAGGTAGCTGGGCCCTTTGATGGCTGGAAAATCGCGCTGCTCGTCGTAGCGGTCCATGCGCTCCAAAAAATCTTCAAACAAGGCCTGGCCGCCTTGCATCCCGGGCTGTACCCCCAACTGCGCCAAGTTACTCTGCTCGAAGCCCATGTCGGCCAGTGAGGGCACGGGCTGTCGCAGTCCCTCGGGCACCTTGGCCAGCGCATCGGCAAAAGGTGCCACCGGCCAAGCGGACAGGTAAGACTCGTTGACCTTGCGCAGCCATGCGTTTTTGTAGGGCGTGAAAACCGTGAAGGCTTGGCCCGCTTGGGTAAGCACTTCTTGCCGCTCGAACACCACGTGGTCTTTCATGGTGTGCAGGGCGATGCCAGTTGCTGCTAGGGCCTCCCGAACGCCGGCATCGCGCGCCAGTGCGGTCGGCTCGTCATCGTGGCTGGCGTACACCGCATCGACTGCCAGCGCATGGGCCAGCCCGACGATTTCCTCGCGTGCGAATCCGTGACGAACGATCAGCCCAACCCCTGGACGATCGCCGCCGAGTTGGCGCAAACCAGCGTCCACTTGCAGCAACGACTCTCGAATGAACTCAACCCGCCGGTCTCGTCTGGGCAGAGGGTCCAGGATGTTGCGGTCAAAGACAAAGGCCACCCACACTTGGGCGTGGCGGCTCAGGGCCTGGTGCAGTGCGGCGTGGTCGTGGCAGCGCAGGTCACGGCGCAACCAAACCAGAGCCCTGCCCTGGCGGGAGAGTGCAACGTTTGCCGCCGACGTTGCGTTCGGCGCAGAGGCCGCCGCTAGAATTTGACCCATGGCTTCAGATTCTGCCCGCATGAACCTGACGCACCACTTCCTGATCGCCATGCCGGGGTTGGAAGATGAGGTTTTCCAGCGCAGCGTCATCTACCTGTGCGAGCACTCCGAACGCGGTGCTTTGGGGCTGGTCATCAACAAGGCCACCGACATGGACTTGCAAAGCCTGTTCGAGAAAGTCGACCTCCCGCTGGGGCGGGCCGACCTGCGCAACACCCCCGTGTTGCAGGGCGGGCCGGTGCAGACCGAGCGCGGTTTTGTTCTTCATGAGCCCTTCATCCATCTTTCTCAGGACAGCACGGTACCCGCTGAACTGGAGTCGGTTTACGCGTCCACGCTCATGATTCCTGGCGGTCTGGGCATGACCACTTCCAAAGACGTGCTCGAGGCACTGTCGACAGGCGCTGGCCCGCGCAAGGTCGTCATCAGTCTGGGCTACTCGGCTTGGGGTGAGGGTCAACTGGAGTCCGAATTGGGGGAGAACGTGTGGCTGACTGTGGCAGCAGACCCCGACATCATTTTTGCGACGCCGCTGGAGCAGCGTTACGACCGAGCGCTTGCTTTGCTCGGTCTGCAAGCCTGGATGTTGTCGCCCGATGTGGGGCATGGCTGAATGACCGAGGCAAGCGCGGTCCCCGAGCGCCTGCAAACCTTCATGGCTTTCGATTTTGGCGCTCGCCGCACGGGTGTGGCCGTGGGCAACCGCCTGCTCCGACAGGCGCAGCCTCAGGGCACCATCCGGGCCGATTCCGCAGCTGCACGTTTCGACCAGGTGGCCCGCCACATCCGCGACTGGCAGCCCGATGCGCTGGTGGTCGGCGTCCCGTTTCACCCCGATGGCCAGGCCCACGAGAACACCGCGCTGGCTCAGCGGTTTGCACGCCAACTGCAAGGGCGGTTTGGTCTGCCTGTGTTCGAAGTGGATGAGCGCTACACCACCACTGAAGCACGCTCGAGCGGAGCCAGCGAGGCCTCGCTCGATGCAGCAGCAGCGGCTGTCATCCTCGATCAGTTCTTGAGGAGTCTTCCTTGAATCCATTGCCGACCACCCCACCAACTGCGCCGGCCACATCGCTGCCCCCCGCACCCGGCGCGTTGGTGCTCGATGCCGAGGCGCTGTATGCCGAGCTGCTGCGCGGTGTACGCGCTTTGCTGTCCCCCGACACCCGCTTGGTAGGCGTCGCTTCGGGCGGCGTTTGGCTGGCGCAACGCCTTCAGGCAGACCTGGGGCTGACAGGGGCGAGTGGCGTTATCTCTTCTGCCATGCACCGGGACGACTTTGCGCGCCGTGGTCTGGCGGCATCTGCTCAGACGCGCCTGCCCTTCGAGGTGACTGGTGCCGACATCGTCTTGCTCGATGACGTGCTCTACACCGGGCGCACCATTCGCGCCGTGGTCAACGAGCTGTTCGACTTCGGTCGCCCGGCCCGCGTGCGATTAGGCGTTCTGGTGGACCGGGGCGGGCGCGAGCTGCCCGTGCAGGCCGATTTCGCAGCAGCGCGTGTCTGGCTGCCGGCAGACCAAAGCCTGTCCCTGGCGCTTGACGCGCAAGAGCGGCTGCACTTTGAAGTGGAGGCCTGCTGACATGGCGCCATCCTTTTCGCGGCATCGCAACCCGCAACTCAACGCCCATGGCGAATTGGTTCATCTGCTGTCCATCGAAGGCCTGCCCGCCGATGTGCTAGCCCACATCCTGGACACCGCCACCAACTTCGTGAGCGTCAACGACCGCGAGGTGAAGAAGGTGCCGCTGCTGCGCGGCAAGAGCGTCTTCAACCTGTTCTTCGAGAACTCCACGCGCACGCGAACCACGTTCGAGATCGCTGCCACGCGGCTCAGCGCGGATGTCATCAACCTCGACATCGCACGTTCTTCCACGGCCAAGGGCGAGTCGCTGCTCGACACCATCGCCAACCTCTCGGCCATGGCGGCAGATTTGTTCGTGGTGCGCCACAGCGAATCGGGCGCGCCTTATCTGATTGCGCAGCACGTGGCGCCGCACGTGCACGTCATCAACGCTGGCGATGGGCGACACGCGCACCCCACGCAAGCGCTGTTGGACATGTACACCATTCGCCACTACAAGCACGACTTCCGTGCGCTCACGGTGGCTATCGTGGGCGATGTGCTGCACTCGCGGGTGGCGCGCTCCGACATCCACGCGCTCACCACCTTGGGCTGCGCCGAAGTGCGCGTGGTGGGCCCGCGCACCTTGGTGCCTGCCGACATGGCGCCCATGGGCGTGCGCGTGTGCCACAACCTGGAAGAGGGCCTGCGCGATTGCGACGTGGTCATCATGCTGCGGCTGCAGAACGAACGCATGAGCGGCGCGCTGCTGCCCTCGGCGCAGGAGTACTTCAAGAGCTTCGGCCTGACGCCTGAGAAGCTGCGTTGGGCCAAGCCAGACGCCATCGTCATGCACCCAGGCCCGATCAACCGCGGTGTGGAGATCGACTCGGCGGTGGTCGACGGGCAGCAGAGCGTGATCTTGCCGCAGGTGAGTTTTGGTATTGCCGTGCGCATGGCGGTGATGGGCATCGTGGCAGGTAACGACGCATGAACACACCTGCACGCTGCACGGGAGAGCACGCATGAACATCCTCATCCAGGGCGGACGCCTGATCGACCCTGCAAGCGGTCTGGACGCGCCCGGCGACTTGGCTTTGGCCAGTGGCCGCATCCTGGCCATTGGGCAAGCGCCGCCAGACTTTTCAGCAGAGCGAACCATCGATGCGTCGGGCTGCGTCGTCATGCCCGGTTTGGTCGACCTGGCCGTTCGGCTGCGTGAACCCGGGCAAGAGCACGCGCGCATGTTGGAAGGCGAGATGGCCGCTGCCGTGGCCGGTGGCGTCACCAGCGTGGTCTGCCCGCCCGACACCGACCCGGTGCTAGATGAGCCCGGTTTGGTCGAGATGCTGCGATTTCGGGCTGAACGCCAGCACCAGTCGCGCGTGTTCCCCTTGGGCGCGCTCACCCGCAACCTGCGCGGCGAGGTCTTGACCGAAATGGTGCAACTTACGCAGGCTGGTTGCGTGGGGTTTTCTCAGGCAGACACGCCCTTGCTCAACGCCCTGGTGCTGCACCGTGCGCTGCAATACGCAGCCACCTTTGGCTACACCACTTGGCTGCGTCCGCTGGACGCGCACTTGGGCACAGGCGTGGTAGCCAGCGGCCCGCTGGCCACGCGCATGGGCTTGAGCGGCGTACCCGCGGCTGCCGAGACCATTGCGCTGCACACCATCTTCGAGTTGATGCGCGCACAGCGCAGTGCCGGGCCGGGTGCGCGTGTTCACCTGTGCCGCCTGAGCAGCGCAGCCGGCGTGGCGCTGGTGCGCCAAGCCAAGGCTGAAGGATTGCCCGTGAGCTGCGATGTGAGCATCAACTCGCTGTGCCTGACCGACATGGACATTGGCTTCTTTGACAGCCGCGCGCGCCTGAACCCACCGTTGCGCCAAGCACGCGACCGCGACGCGCTGCGCGAAGCCCTGGCCGACGGCACCATCGACGCGCTGGTCTCCGACCACAACCCGGTGGACGACGACGCCAAGACCTTGCCGTTCGCAGAAGCCGAGGCCGGTGCCACGGGCTTGGAGCTGCTGCTGGGTGTGGCTTGCCGCTGGGCTCAAGAGCAAGGTTTGCCACTGGCACAAGCTTTGGGCAGCGTCACGCACCGACCGGTGCAGGTGCTGGGTGGCGCTTTGGGCAGCTTGCAGGCCAGCTTGGGACGGCTGGTGGAAGGCGGCGTGGCCGATGTGTGCGTGTTCGACCCGCAATCGCGATGGCGGGTGAGCGCCGAGGCCTTGCGCAGCCACGGGCACCACACGCCGTTTCTGGGGCAAGAGCTGCCAGGTCGGGTGCGCGCCACTTTGGTTGGTGGCGTGGTGGCTTACAGCGCAGCCGAGGGTTCGTGAGCGCCGGGCGGGTGGTTCTGTGAGTAGCCGCCTGCGCGGGCTGGGAGGTGGCCGCCTGCGCGTGTTTAGAAGTGGCCGCCTGCGCGGCGTGGCCCGTTTGCTGGCCACGCTGGCGCACATCCTGCGCGGCTTGTGGATCATCCGCAGGCATTTCCCGCGCATGGATGAAGCCACCCGGGCCAAGACGGTGCAAGCTTGGGCACAGCAGGCTCTGTCGGTGATGGGCATTGGTTTGGAAGTGCAGGGCGCCCCACCGGCCACCGGCCCCGTTCTGTTGGTGGCCAACCACATCTCTTGGCTGGACATCCTGGTGGTGCACGCCACCGGGCACTGCCGCTTTGTGTCCAAGTCGGATGTGCGCGATTGGCCCTTGATCGGCTCACTTGCCACAGCCGCCGGCACGCTCTACATCGAGCGTGAAAGCCGGCGCGATGCGCTGCGCGTGGTGCACCAGATGGCGGCCAGCCTGCAAGCCGCTGAAGTGTTGGCAGTGTTTCCAGAAGGCACCACCAGCGACGGTCAAACGCTGTTGCCCTTTCACGCCAATTTGCTGCAGGCGGCTGTGGCGACCCATGCGCCAGCACAGCCGGTGTCGATCGACTACGTCGATTGCGCCACCGGCCTGCGCAGCCCAGCCCCGATCTACGTGGGCGATGACACCTTGGTGGCCAGCCTCTGGCGAACGCTCAGCGCCAGCGCCATCACGGCGCAGGTGCGTTTTGGCAAGCCGGAGCTCGCTCAAGGCCGTGAACGACGCGCTTGGTCGGTCGATTTGCGCCAGCGCGTACTGGCTCTGCGTGAGGGTGGCGAGCTGCTGTGAGTCGCCCGGCGGTCAGGCCAGTGCTGATTTCAGACCGCGCTGGTGCTGGCAGCCGTGATGGGCTGCTTTGAAGTGGCCTGCGCGCCAAGGGCCGACGGCATGGCCACGGTGCGCTCGGCAGGGTCTGCAGGCGCTGCGCCCAAGGTGCAAGGCATTTGGCACATGCCAGAGCCGTTTTCAGGGCAAGCGCGCTGAAACGTCACCACGTGGTCGACCTCGGCCCGAATGCCAATCCACTCGCCCACTTTGTGATCGTGGTGACTGGGAACGTGTGCCATCAGGGGCTGACCGCCTTCGAGCTGCAGCGAGTAGAGAAACTCGGAGCCGCGGAAAGCTTTGCGCACGATTTGCGCTTTGACCGGCGCCAGATCGTCGTGGACGATGTCGTCGGCGCGCAGCAGCACTTCGCAGCTGGAGGTTTGCGCGGTGCAGGCTCGGGGTGACTGGTGCAGGTCGGTCAGCGGGCCGAGTGGCGTGTCCACCACCACCTGGCCATTGCGCTCGTGCACCGTGGCTGGGGCAAACACACCGTGCCCGATGAAGTCGGCCACAAAGCGCGTGGCCGGGCGGTGGTAGAGCGTGTAGGCATCGGCCCATTGGTGCAGATGGCCCTGGTTCATGACGCCAATCACATCCCCAATGGCAAAGGCTTCCATTTGGTCGTGGGTCACAAACAGCGCCGTGGCTTGCGCCGCTTTCAAGATGCCGCGCACTTCGTGGGCCAAGCGCTCGCGCAGGTCTACATCCAAATTGGAAAAAGGCTCGTCGAGCAGCAGCAAACGGGGTTGTGGTGCCAGCGCCCGCGCCAGCGCCACGCGCTGCTGCTGGCCGCCAGATAGTTCGTGTGGAAAGCGCGCTTCGCTGCCGCCCAAGCCCACCAAGCGCAGCACTTCGGCCACACGCGCTGCGCGCCCGGCGCGCGGCCATGCGTGCAGGCCGAATGCCACGTTGCGGCCCACGTCGAGGTGCGGAAACAGTGCGTAGTCCTGAAACACCATGCCCACGCGCCGCTGTTCAGGCGGCATCAAGCGCCCAGGCTCGCTCACCACGTCTGCGCCCAAGCTGATGCGCCCCTGAAAAACAGGCTCCAGGCCAGCCACAGCGCGCAGCAAAGTGGTCTTGCCGCAGCCTGAGGGCCCGATCAGCACGCCAATGTCGCCCGGTGCAAGACCCAGCGACACGTCGGTGACGGCGTCGGCCACACCGGTACCGGTGGCGGCTTTGTCGCCGTAGCGCACGCTCAGGTGTTCGATCTGTAGAAACATCAACTCTAATTCTAGATGCCTACAATTCGCATTCGCTTTTTGAGGTGCTCTGCCCGCCCGGGCGACCCGGCGCACCGACCTCCTCGTCCACATCCTTGCCACTGCCAGCACAGCGCTCCCCCGCGCGACGAATTCCCCGATGAGTTTGGAGAACCAGAACCCGTCCAGCTTCAAGTGGCCACCTGTGGCCGGGGTGCGCGGCGCACGGGGCTTGCCCAGTCGACTGGGCCGGGCCGTGCTGGTTTTGCTGGTGGCCCTGTTGCTGTTGCCGGTACTGGCGGTGGTCGGCTCGTGGCTGTCTTGGGACGCCTCGGCCCTCTCGATCTGGCGTGAATTGGCGGGCACCGTGCTGCCCGGCTACGTGGCGACCACCCTGTGGTTGTGCCTATGGGTGGCCCTGGGCACGGTGCTGGTGGGCGCTGGCACTGCAGTGCTGGTTGGCCTGTTCGATTTTCCGGGGCGGCGTTGGTTCGAGTGGCTGCTGCTGCTGCCGCTTGCCATGCCGGCGTACGTGGTGGCTTACGGCTACACCGACTTTTTCCAATTCAGTGGTCCGCTGCAAACCGGGCTGCGCGCGGCTTTCGGCCCGCAGGGCTGGTTGTGGCCGCTGGGTCTGCAAGGTCGCCTGTTGCCAGAGATTCGCAGCGTCGGCGGCGCCGCCTGGGTTTTCAGCTTTGCGCTTTACCCGTACGTCTACCTGCTGGTGCGCACTGCACTCACCGAGCGCGGCGTACACCTGATGGAGGCTGCCCGGATGCTCGGGGCGCCCATGGGTCGGCGCCTCTGGTCAGTGGCCCTGCCGCTGACGCGCCCGGCCATGGCCGCTGGCCTGGCGCTGGCATTGATGGAAACACTGGCCGACTTCGGGGTGTCGAGCTACTTCGGCATCCAAACCTTCACCACCGGCATTTACAAAGCCTGGTTGTCCATGGACAACCGCGTGGCTGCGGCGCAGCTGGCCACCTTGTTGCTGGCCGTGGTCGCCCTGCTTTTGTGGCTGGAGTCCAGGGCGCAGGCCCGCATGCGTTTTGCCACTTCACGCGGGGCTGCTGGGCGTCCAGTCGGCGCTCCCCTGCAGTTGCGGGGTCGATCCGCAGCCTTGGCCGTATTGGCTTGCAGCCTGCCGGTGTTGGCTGGTTTTGTGGCTCCAGTGCTGTTCATGCTGCGACCCCTGTTTTCGGATTGGGAGACCTTGCCCTGGTCGCGTTTTGTGCAGTGGACGTTCAACAGCGTCAGCCTGGGCGCTGGCACGGCGCTGTTGGCCGTGGCTTTGGCAGCTGCTTTGGCTTTTGCCTCGCGCACCCAGGCCAGCCGGTTGACGCGGGGCGTGGTGCAGCTGGCGGGTCTGGGCTATGCCGTGCCGGGCGCGGTCATCGTGGTGGGCTTGTTGCTGCCCCTGGGCTGGTTGCAGGCGGTGGCCCCGGCCAGCGGCGCAGGGGTGTGGCTCACGGCCACGGTGGCGGGCTTGATTTGGGCGTACCTGGTGCGCTTTTGCGCCGTGGCTTTGCAGTCGGTGCAAAGCGGCTACGCGCGCATGCCCATCACCCTCGACGACTCGGCGCGCATGCTGGGGCGCAGTGGCTGGACTTTGTGGAGCGCGGTTCACGCGCCCTTGCTCAAGCGCTCGCTGACAGCTGCCGGCCTGCTGGTTTTTGTGGACGTGATGAAAGAACTACCCGCCACGCTGGTGCTGCGGCCCTTCAACACCGACACGCTGGCCGTGGTGGCCTACCAAATGGCGCGTGACGAACGGCTGGGCGAAGCGGCCTTGCCCTCATTGGCGCTGGTGCTGGCAGGGCTGATTCCGGTGGTGCTGCTCAGCCGCACCTTGCGCGTGCGCTGAACCGCCGGGCTCCGCTGGAGCGTCCCTATCGCAGCTCGCCGTACTGCGTGCCGCCGATCATGATGCCGTCGTCGGACAGCGGCGCCATGTCGGACTGGTAGGTCTTCTCGCCCACATGAACCGCTGGCGGGCGCATGCCTTTTTCCAAGGCCGCCATGAATGCTGCTGCCTCGTCCTGGCTGACCGGCTGAAACTGGTTACGAGAGAGAGCGGCCCCGCCCTGTCTCGAGGCAGTGGCTGGCAACTGCCCTGACTGCACGGCCTGTGCCAAAGAAGGCGAATCACCGCGACGGCTCTGGCGCTCAAACACATTCACTTCGTCGTTGGTGCGCCAGTACATGCCCATCACGACCAAACCATAGCGGTCGTAGGCGCTCTTTTTGATCATGGCTTCGATGCCGCCAAAGCCCCGAATGGGGCTGCTGCGCCCCACCGCGAAGCTCTGCGCCACGTCCACCATCACGACGTAGCGATGGCCTCGGTCGTCTACCCGGCTGACCTTGAACTTGTACATGCCCGAGAGGACTTCCAGCGTGGCCATGCTCTCGCGCACCGAGCGGTAGAGCATTTCGCGGCGCCAGGCCATGCGCTCTTCGAGGTCCATGTGCGCGACAACCGCTCCGATGTCGGTCGGCCCGGCATCGCGCTGGAACAAACGCCGCAAGATTGCAAACATGGTGTTTCCCCGTGGCTGCTACCGATAGCCGCAATGTATAGCCAAAGTCGGGGAGCGCGTGGCGGTGCGCGCGCGCTGGCGTCAGCATGGTCCCACCGACAGGAATCGAACCTGTATCTGGCGCTTAGGAGGCACCCGTTCTATCCATTGAACTACGGCGGGAGGAGCCTGACCCCGAACCCCCGTGAATTCTAGGTGCCGCCTGCTGGCTCCCGCGCGCCGCGCCCGCTGCCTTGGCCACGGGTTTGGCCCCCGGGCAACGAGCACTTTCAGCGGCTGAGCTGGCGCATCGCGTCTTCCAGGCCCTTGAGCGTCAGCGGGTACATGCGCTGGCCCATGAGCTGCTGCACGATGTCGATGCTTTGTCGGTAGCCCCACACGCCTTGCGGCTCGGGGTTGATCCAGGCGTAGCGGGTGAAGTGGCGCGTGAGGCGTTGCAGCCACTCGGCCCCGGCTTCTTCGTTGTGGTGCTCCACGCTGCCGCCAGGCTGCAAGATCTCATAAGGGCTCATGGTGGCATCACCCACGATGATGAGCTTGTGGTCGCGCGGGTAGGTGCGCAGCAGCTCCCAGGTGGACATCTTCTCCACCGTGCGTCGGCGGTTGTTCTTCCACACAAAGTCGTAGACGCAGTTGTGGAAGTAATAGAAAGCCATGTGCTTGAACTCGGCTTTGGCCGCAGAAAACAGCGCCTCAGCCTGCGCCACGTGTTCGTCCATGGTGCCGCCCACGTCCATCAGCAGCAGCACCTTCACGTGGTTGTGCCGCTCGGGCACCATGCGGATGTCCAGCCAGCCCGCATTGGCTGCGGTGCTGCGAATGGTGTCGGGCAAGTCCAGCTCTTCGGCGCTGCCCTCACGGGCAAAACGGCGCAGTCTGCGCAGTGCCATCTTCAGGTTGCGCGTGCCCAATTCCTGGCTGTCGTCGTAGTCGCGGTAGGCGCGTTGCTCCCACACTTTCACGGCGCTCTTGCCACCACCCTTGCCGCCGATGCGGATGCCCCTCGGGTTGTAGCCGCCGTGGCCAAAGGGGGAAGTGCCGCCGGTGCCGATCCACTTGCTGCCGCCTTCATGACGGCCTGTCTGTTCTTCGAAGCGCTCTTGCAGCGTGCGCATCAGCTCGTCCCAGCCCAAGGCTTCGATCTCGGCTTTTTGCTCTGGGGTCAACTCGGACTCCAAGGTCTTGCGCAGCCAGTCTGCTGGCACATCGAGCATGTCGGCGGGCAAGCTTTGCACACCATGGAAGTAAGCGGCAAAAGCGCGGTCGAACTTGTCGAAATGGCGTTCGTCCTTCACCAAGATGAGACGGCTCAGGTGGTAGAGGTCGTCGAGCGACCAAGCCGGCGCCCCGCCGCCTCCGCTCTGCGGGCCTTCTTCGCCAGCACCGCTGAGCGGTCCTACGAGCCCTGCTTGCAGCGCCTCCAGCAACACCAGATATTCCTTCACAGACACCGGCAACTTCGCTTCACGCAAGGAATAGAAAAAGCCAGACAGCACGGCGCGCCGGTTGCTTGAGTTGCCCACTTTGCCCAAGTTGCTCGCTGCCGTGCTCATGGTTCAGTGTCCTGGGGATTCAGACATTCGGCTCAACTGGTGCGCCAAATGGCTGCGCACGCTGGGCCATTCGCTGGCGATGATGCTGTAGCAACAGGTGTCGCGAAGCGCGCCATGCGCATCGGGGTGGCGGTTGATCTGGTGGCTGCGCAACACGCCGTCGAGCTTGGCGCCCAGGCGTTCGATGGCGCGGCGGCTGGCATGGTTGAAGAAGTGCGTGCGGAACTCCACGGCGATGCAGTCCAGCGCCTCGAAGGCGTGGGCCAGCAGCAGGGCTTTGGCCTCGGTGTTCAAGGGCGTGCGTTGCACCGCGCGCCGATACCAGGTGGAGCCGATCTCTACGCGCCGGTTGGCCGCGTCGATGTTCATGTAGGTGGTCATGCCGGCCACTTGCTCGGGCCTACCTCCTGCCGCCGGTGCAATGACGGCAAAGGGCAGCATGCTGGCGCTGGTCTGCAGGGCTAATCTGCGCTCGATCTCGGCGGCCATGCCCTGCGGCGTGGGAATGGCGGTGTACCAAAGACGCCAGAGCGCACCGTCGGCGACTGCTTCGCACAAGCCGTCGTGGTGGTGCTGGCCCAGTGGCTCAAGCCGGACATGCTGTCCGGTCAGCGTGAGGGGTTCGGCAAAGGCCATGGTGCGTGCTGCGGGTTTTCAGCGGTTGCGGTTTTGCATGAACACCAGCCGCTCAAAGAGCGTCGTGTCCTGTTCGTTCTTCAGCAAAGCACCCACCAGCGGTGGAATGCCCATAGGTTGGCCTTCTGGCTGCAACTCGGTGGCGCCAATGTCTTCGGCCAGCAGCAAGCGCAGCCAATCGAGCAGCTCGGAGGTGGATGGCTTTTTCTTCAGGCCCGGGAGCTGGCGAACCTCGTAGAAGGTCTTCATGGCCGCTGCCAGCAGGTCGCCTTTGAGCTTGGGGAAGTGCACGCGAACGATGTGCTCCAGGGTATCCGGTTCGGGGAAGCGGATGTAGTGGAAGAAGCAGCGGCGCAGAAAAGCGTCGGGCAGCTCTTTTTCGTTGTTCGACGTGATGAACACCAAGGGCCTGTGCCGTGCGCGGATGAGCTCTCGGGTCTCGTAACACCAGAACTCCATGCGGTCGAGCTCGCGCAGCAGGTCGTTGGGAAACTCGATGTCGGCCTTGTCGATTTCGTCGATCAGCAGGGCCACCGGCTGCTCTGCCGTGAACGCCTGCCACAACACGCCTTTGACGATGTAGTTGTGGATGTTCTTCACGCGCTCACCACCGTCCAGGCCCGCCATCTGAGAGTCGCGCAAGCGGCTCACCGCGTCGTATTCGTACAAGCCCTGCTGCGCCTTCGTGGTCGACTTGATGTGCCACTGCAGCAAGGGCAAGTTCAAAGACTTCGCCACCTCCTCTGCAAGCAAGGTCTTGCCGGTGCCGGGCTCGCCCTTCACCAACAGCGGCCGCTGCAGGGTGATGGCTGCGTTGACGGCCAGCTTCAAGTCGGCCGTGGCGACGTAATGGGGAGAACCTTCAAATCGCATGGGGGTGTCCAGAGGCTGAGAGGTGGGGCTGTCACGGGGTGTGCGTACAGGCCAATAACAGGGCAAAACAGGGGAGGTCGCTGGCTATACTCCAACTGGCTTTTTCGCTCGCCGGTGCTCGTTTTCTGCACTGACAAGCTGGCCAATGAAGCCGCTGGCTAACCTCTTTGGATTCTGCCCTCAAATGACGAAGCTCTTGTCCCCGCTCTTGTCCTCGCTCTTGTGCCTGAGCCTTGCCTTTCTAGCCGCAACCTCTCATGCCCAGGCCGTCGTGGGTGATGCCAAGGCCGGTGAGAAAAAAATAGCCACCTGCATCGGCTGCCACGGCATCAAGGGCTACCAAGCCAGCTTTCCCGAAGTTCACCGGGTCCCCATGATTTCCGGGCAAAGCGCCCCCTACATCGTCAGCGCGCTGAATGCGTACAAGAAGGGCGAGCGCAGGCACCCCACCATGCGCGGCATTTCGGACAACCTGACCGAGCAAGACATGGCGGATCTGGCGGCCTACTACGAAGCACACGGCAAAGACGACGGCGTCTTGCCAGCCCAGCCAGCCCGCCAGCCCACCGCTGCAGTGGCTGCTCTGCTGCAAAAGGGCGCGTGCGCCTCTTGCCACGGTGAGAACTTCTCCAAGCCGCTTTCCCCCACCTACCCCAAGATCGCCGGTCAACACGCCGACTACCTGTCCGTGGCCTTGCGCTCCTACAAGTTGGAAGGCAACAACAACGCAGGTCGCGCCAACGGCATCATGGGCGGCATCGCCAAGCAGTTCAGCAACGCCGAATTGAAGGCCATGGCGAACTACATCGGCAGCCTGCCGGGCGAGTTGAAGACGGTGCCGCAGTCCAAGTTCAAGTGATGCTGCAGTGCAGGGCACCCGCAAGCAACTCACCCTGCCTCTCAAACAGCCGTTCGCACAGCCGTTCGCACAGCCGCTCTTGGAGCGGCTTTTTTCTTTGTGCTATCTGGAGCAGTCGTTTTGAGTAGTGGTTCATGGAAGATCCCGCAGTCGGTGCTGGTGGTGGTGCACACACCGTCTCTGCAAGTGCTGCTGCTCAAGCGCGCCGACAGCCCGCCGGGTGAGGAGTTTTGGCAGTCGGTGACCGGCTCCAAGGACAACTTGGCGGAGGACTGGGTCGAGACCGCAGCGCGTGAGGTGCTGGAGGAAACCGGCATCGACGCCCGCCCTGGCTGCGCGTTGGCGCAGGGCCTGTGCGACTGGGGGCTCGAGAACACCTACCCCATCTACCCGCGCTGGCTGCACCGCTATGCGCCTGGGGTAAGCCACAACACCGAGCGCGTCTGGGGCTTGAGCGTGCCCGAGGGCACACACGTGCGCTTGAGCCCGCGTGAGCACACGCAGTTCGTTTGGCTGCCTTACGTGGAAGCAGCTGCATGCTGCAGCTCTGCCTCCAATGCAGAGGCCATCCTGCACCTGCCGCGCATGCAGCCACAATCGGCTCGGTGAATCAAGCCCATCCACTGCGCATCGTCACCTGGAACATCCACAAAGGCGTGCAAGGCCTGGGGCCAGCGCGCCGCCTGGAGATTCACGACATCGGCCACGCCGTCGAGCAGTTCGACGCAGACTGCATCTGCTTGCAAGAGGTGCGCTCGGTGCATCGCCCAGGCCCGCGCCAGTTCGCGCGCTGGCCCGAGGCGCCGCAGGCAGATTACCTGGCACCCGAGGGCTACGAAGCGGTCTATCGCAGCAACGCCATCACCCGCCATGGTGAGCACGGCAACGCTTTGTTGTCGCGCTGGCCGGTTTTGCGCGTGGCACACGAAGACATGTCAGACCACCGCTTCGAGCAGCGTGGCCTGCTGCACGTGGAGCTGAATATCGAGAACCAGGCGGTTCACGTGCTGGTCGTTCACCTGGGCCTTATCCACACCAGCCGCGAACGCCAGGTGGCTCAGTTGGCGCGCTACATCGAGCGCGCGGTGCCAGCCGATTGCCCGATGGTGGTCGCGGGCGACTTCAACGACTGGGCCGAGCGCTTGCACAGCCCATTGGCCCACGTGGGGTTGCACACTTTCGACAGCCTGCGCTTGGCCACCTTTCCGGCGCGCCTGCCTTTGCTGCACCTGGACCGGGTCTATGCGCGGGGCCTGCAGCCGGTCTCGGCGCACGTGCCGCGCGGGGCTGCCTGGTCGCGCATGTCGGACCACCTACCGCTGGTGACCGAGTTCAGGCTGGGAGCCCAGCCTTGAGGGGCAAGCCGATGCAGGGCGGGCATCACCTGACCCTGCTGGAAGGCGGCGACGCCTTGTTCGCAGCCATGGTGCAGGTCATCGACGCGGCGCAGCGGGAGGTGCGGCTGGAGACTTACATTTTGGACACCAGCGGTGCACCGGCTCTTGTGTTGCATGCCCTGTTGCGCGCTGCTGGCCGCGACGTGGCGGTTCACCTGCTGACCGATGGCGTGGGCACGCCGCAGCTCGACGAGCCCTGGCCACAGGCCTTGATGGATGCCGGTGTGCAGTGGCGTGTGTATCGGCCGCTGGGTCGTTGGGGGCTTTTGATT
Source organism: Comamonadaceae bacterium (assembly GCA_027483665.1). Taxonomy (GTDB): domain Bacteria; phylum Pseudomonadota; class Gammaproteobacteria; order Burkholderiales; family Burkholderiaceae_C; genus JAIXUC01. The sequence goes on from JAIXUC010000002.1 coordinate 134,756, forward strand.
CCCAGCCGCTGGCGCAGGCTGCACCGCAAGCTGTGCGTTGTGGACGCACACACTGCCTTTTGTGGTGGCATCAACCTGCTCGACGACCGCATCGACCCCAACCACGGTCCTCTCGAGGAGCCTCGACTCGACTTCGCGGTGCAGGTGCAGGGCCCGGTGGCAGACGACATTTGGCATGCGACAGCGCAGCTGTGGTGGCGGCTGCAAGCGGTATCTCAAGCCCGAGGCCGCGACTTGGGCGGCGCTTGGCGCAGTGCGCGGCAGGCCTTGAGGGCGCGCCTGCAGCGCCGTGGCTCGGCTGCGGGGGCTGCGCCGCTCGGGGCAGCGGACGCTGGTGCCGCCAGTACGCACGCCGCTTTGCTGCTGCGCGACAACTTGAGCAACCGCCGCACCATCGAGCGCGCGTACCTGAGGGCAATCGCTGGTGCGCGGGAGGAAATCATCATCGCGAGCGCCTACTTTCTGCCCGGTGTGAGGATGCAGCGCGCTTTGGTGCTGGCCGCTCGGCGGGGCGTACAGGTGCGCTTGCTGCTGCAAGGCAGGTACGAGTACTTCATGCAATTCCATGGCACGCGCCCCGTGATGGCTGCATTGCTGGGCGCAGGCGTGGAAGTGCATGAATATGCCGCCAGCTTTTTGCACGCGAAGGTGGCTGTTATCGACGCGCAAACCACCAAGCCTTGGGCCACCGTGGGCTCTTCCAACCTAGACCCTTTGAGCTTGCTGCTGGCCCGAGAAGCCAACTTGGTGACCGACGACGCAGCGTTTGCCCGGCAACTTCGACAGCGGCTGGAGCTGGCCATGGCCCATGGCGGAAGGCTGCTGTCGCTGCAAGCGCTGCAATCGCGATCACTCGTCCAGCGTCTGCTCGACGGTTTGGCATGGGCCGTCATGCGCCTGTCGCTCTTGGTCATGGGCAAGCGTTACTGAAATGCCCCGAGCTGACCATGCCCATCCGTCTGCAACCCGATGCATGAAGACCTGATCGTGCACAGGCCGCAGGGCCTGTATTGCCCGCCGGGTGACTTCTACATCGACCCCTGGCGGCCGGTCGAGCGCGCGGTCATCACGCATGCCCACGCGGACCACGCCCGGTGGGGCCACCAGCACTACTTGGCCGCTGCGCCTGCGGCGGGCGTCATGCGCGCGCGGCTGGGTGCCATCGCCCTGCAAACCCTGGCCTACGGCGAGACCATCAACCACCACGGCGTGACGCTGTCGCTGCACCCGGCGGGCCACGTGCTGGGCTCGGCTCAGGTGCGCCTGGCGCACCAAGGCCGGGTCTGGGTGGCCAGCGGCGACTACAAGGTGGCGCCCGACCGCACCTGTGCTGCCTTCGAGCCGGTGCGCTGCGATGTGTTCATCACCGAGTCGACCTTTGGCTTGCCCATCTACCGCTGGGCGCCCGATGCGCAGGTGTTCGCCGACATCAACGGCTGGTGGGCCGCCAATGCAGCCCTGGGCCGTGCCAGCGTGCTGGCCTGCTACAGCTTTGGCAAGGCGCAACGCATCTTGAGCGGGCTCGACGCCAGCATCGGCCCCATCGTCGCGCACGGCGCGATGCAACCGCTCAATGCCGCTTACAGCGCAGCAGGCGTGGTGCTGCCGCCCACCGTGGCGGCCGCCGAAGTGCCTGCGAATGAGGCGCGCCGTGCGCTGGTGCTGTGCCCACCGGCGGCGCTGGGTTCTGCCTGGGCGCGCCGCTTCGGGGAAGCCAGTGATGCGTTTGCCAGTGGCTGGATGCGGCTGCGCGGCGCACGCCGCCGAGGCGGCTACGACCGCGGTTTCGTGCTGAGCGACCACGCCGACTGGCCGGGTCTTTTGCAGGCCATCGCCGCCACCGGTGCGCAGCGCGTCATCGTCACGCACGGCCAAGTGCCTGTCATGGTGCGCCACCTCACCGAGCTGGGTTTGCAGGCCAGCGCTTTCGACACCGAATATGGCAAGGAAGACGGTAACGAAGCCGGTGATGGCAGTGCCCCCGGTGCCGCGCCAGAACCGGTGCCCGCGCCAGCGACAAAACCCGCACCCACGGTGACGCCACCCGCTGCGCCCGACACACCGACCGCATGAAGCGCTTCGCCCAGCTGTATGCGGAGCTGGACGCCAGCACCGCGACCACCACCAAACTGGCCGCACTGCAGCGCTACCTGGCCGATGCACCGCTGGCCGATGCAGCCTGGGCGGTGCACCTGCTGTGTGGGGCCAAGCCGCGCCAGTTGATGCCCACGCGCGAGCTGCGCGCCCTGGCCATGGAGCAAGCCGGTGTCAGCGAGTGGCTCTTTGAAGAAAGCTACCAGGCCGTGGGCGACTTGGCCGAGACCACCGCGCTGTTGCTGCCGCCGCCGCAAGGCGACGACGACACCGGCTTGGCCGACTGGATGCAGCAGCGCCTCTTGCCCTTGCGCGGCCTGTCTGCCGAGCAGCGCCGTGCAAACCTAGCGGCTTGGTGGGACACGCTCGACACGCAGCGCCGTTTTTTGCTCACCAAGCTGATGTCCGGCGGCTTTCGGGTGGGCGTCAGCCGCATGCTGGTACAGCGCGCCTTGGCCGCCCACGCCGGCCTGGACGCCAAACTGGTGGCCGAACGCATGATGGGCACGCTCGACGGGCAGCAGCAACCCAGTGCCCAAGGCCTGCAAGCCGTGCTGGCACCAGCCGCCGCCGCGGGCGAAGCAGACGCCAGCAGTGCCGCGCAGTTCGGGGTTCAGCCTTATCCGTTTTTTCTGGCCCACCCGCTGCCCGAGGCGGACTTGTCGCAGACCTTGGGCGCGCCGCAAGACTGGCTGGCCGAATGGAAGTTCGACGGCATCCGCGCGCAGGCCGTGCTGGCCGTTCAGCCCACCCAGCCGACCCAGCCCACTCTGTGGTTGTGGTCACGCGGCGAAGAGCTCATCACTGATCGCTTTCCAGAATTGCAGACGGCCTTGTCGACCTGGCCAGCGGGCACCGTGCTCGACGGCGAGGTGCTGGTCTGGCACCCGCAAGCCGATCACCCCGCGCCCTTCGCCGAGTTGCAGCGCCGCATAGGCCGCAAGACGCTGACCAAGCGCATGCTGGCCGAACACCCGGCAGTTTTTCTGGCCTACGACCTGTTGCGCTGCGACGGCCAAGACTGGCGCGCCAAGCCACTGCTCAGCCGCCGCGAGCGCCTGCAAACCTTGGTGGCACAACATGGCGGCGTGCGCCTGTCGCCTGCCTTGCAAGCCGACACCTGGGAAGGGCTGGCCGAGCAGCGCGCCTTGGCCCGCGAACGCGGTGTCGAGGGGCTCATGCTCAAGTCGCTGGTCGGTGCTTATGGCGCTGGCCGCACGCGGGGCGAGGGCTTGTGGTGGAAGTGGAAGTTGGAGCCGCTCACCGTGGACGGCGTGCTCATTCATGCCCAGGCCGGGCACGGCAGGCGCGCCTCGGTCTACACCGACTACACCTTCGCCGTGTGGAACCGCCCGCCCAAAGATGCCGCCGAGGCGCAGGCTTGCGTGCAGGCCATCGCCGCTGGCGAAAAGCCGCCCAGCGACCCTGCTGCCCTGCAACTCGTGCCCTTTGCCAAGGCTTATTCCGGGCTCACCGACGCCGAGTTCAAAGCCGTGGATGCGGTCATTCGGCGCGACACGGTGAACAAGTTCGGACCGGTGCGCGCGGTGCGCCCGAGCCTGGTGTTCGAGATTGGTTTTGAAGGCATCAACCGCAGTGGGCGCCACCGCAGCGGCGTGGCCTTGCGCTTTCCGCGCATGCTGCGCATCCGCCACGACAAGCCCCTGCACCAAGCCAATGTACTGGGCGACCTCCAAGCCTTGCTGCCACCTGGCGCTGCTACGATGGCCGGCCCATGAAGAATGAAATCCAAACCCAGCCCGTGCTGGCCGAAGAGGGCGTCCCAGTTTCGGTTCGCATCCGCGAGCGGCTTCGGGCCTCGCGCGCCCGCTTCCATGCCAACGACAACATCGCAGAGTTTTTGCAGCCCGGTGAAATGGAAAGCATCCTCGACGAAGTGGCCGAAAAAATGCAGGGCGTGCTCGACAGCTTGGTGATCGACACCGACGCCGACCACAACACCGCCGATACCGCCCGCCGCGTGGCGAAGATGTATGTGCAAGAGGTGTTTCGTGGCCGCTATGTGAAGCCACCCAACATCACCGAGTTCCCCAACGTCGGCCACCTCAACGAGCTGATGATCGTGGGCCCCATCACCGTGCGCAGCGCCTGCTCGCACCACTTTTGCCCGGTGATTGGCCGCGTGTGGATTGGCGTCATGCCCAATGAACACACCAACGTGATCGGCCTGTCCAAGTACGCGCGGCTGGCCGAATGGATCATGGGTCGCCCGCAAATCCAGGAAGAGGCCGTGGTGCAACTGGCCGACCTGATTCAAGAAAAAACCCAGCCCGACGGCTTGGCCATCGTCATGGAAGCCAGCCACTTTTGCATGCACTGGCGCGGCGTCAAAGACATGGACAGCAAGATGATCAACTCGGTCATGCGCGGCGTGTTCCTCAAGGACCCCAATTTGCGCCGCGAATTCCTCTCGCTCATTCCCAAGAAAGATTGACACACCATGCTGGTACGCCTTCTCTACGCCAGCCGCGCGGTTGACAACAGCGCCGAAGCCATCGACGGCATCTTGGCCCAGTCGCGCAGCCACAACCCCAGTGGCGGCATCACCGGTATCTTGTGCTACGGCGGCGGCATCTTTTTGCAAGCCATCGAAGGCGGGCGCATGCCAGTCAGCCAGCTCTACGGCATCATCCAACGCGACCCGCGCCACAAAGACGTGGTGCTGCTGCACTACGAAGAAATCACCGAGCGGCGCTTTGGCGGTTGGACCATGGGGCAGGTCAACGTCGCCAAGATAAACACCTCCATCTTGCTGAAATACGCCGAGCGGCCAGAGCTAGACCCCTACGGTGTCTCGGGCCGGGTGTCGCTGGCGCTGCTGGAAGAGCTGATGGCGACCGCCTCCATCATCGGTCGCGCCTGAGGCGTCGCTCCACGCCGCTTGAGCGACGGACCCGCACGCGGTCAACAACAGCGGCCTGAGTTTCAAGCATCGTTTTCAGCCGTTCAGCACCGTGAGCGAACCCCTGTTGCTGGGCTGCGATTTCTCCAGCGTGCCCACTCGCCGCAAGCCGGTGGTTGTGGCCCACGGCCGTCTGCAGGGCCAGCGTTTGGCCTTGGAGCGCCTGCAAACCTTTGTCGATTTGGATGCTTGGCAGCAAGCACTGTCGGCCATCCCGGCCTGGGTCGGCGGCTTCGACTTTCCGTTTGGGCTGCCCCGCGCTTTTGTCGAGTCACTCGACTTAGGCACCAACGCCGCCGACGTGGTGCGCTCGGTGCACCGCCTCTACCCCAGCCGCATGGCTTGGCGCGCTGGCATCGACGCCTGGGGCAACACCCGCCCAGCTGGCCAGCGCCTGCTGCACCGCGCCACCGACCGCGCCTCGACCGGCGTCTCCAGCACCAGCCCGCTGCAAACCCGCTATGTGCCCGTGGCCTTCATGTACTACGAAGGCTTTTCTCGCTTGGTGCGCGCCGGCTTCACCGTGCCTGCGCTGGTACCGGGCGATGGGCAGCAAGTGGCGCTGGAGGCCTACCCCGGCTTGCTGGCCCACGCGCTGATCGGCAGGCGGTCTTACAAAAACGACGCCAGCGCCGAGCGTTTGATTGCCCGCAAGGACATCGTCGAAGCACTGGAACAGGGCCGTAACCCCTTGGGCCTGCGTCTGAAGCTGAGCGTGGCCTTGGCAGGTGAACTGGTGGCCGACGAGGGCGGCGACTGCCTTGACGCGGTGCTGTGCATGGCGCAGGCGGCGTGGGGCTACCAGCAGCGCAACAACCACGAGCGACCTTGGGGCCTGTCGCCGCAGACCAACCCGCTTGAGGGCTGGATCGTCAGCGCCTGAGGTTGGATGGTCAGCTGGCGCCTCTCGCTGCACCTGTGCGGTGCCAGGATTCACGCTAGGTCCGTTCGCCACACCTGGGCGGTGCCTGGATTCACGCTAGCGCCGTTCGCTACGCCTGGGCGGTGCCCGGCGGCGCGGGATCCGTTCTCCCGGCCCACGCTCGCGGGCGGCTCCTTTTGGTGTTCGACTGCTGCTGCGTGAACAACGTTTGTGGTTCGCTCAGGTGCTGGCAACCGCGAATGGGGCCTCCGCCCGGACGCCCGCACCACCGGGCTTTACGGGGCGTTTGAGGTAGCGGGGCGAACAGCCCGTGCGTCGAGCGAGGCAGCGGCTGCGTGCGACCCAGCTCTGGCGCTGCACCGCTTCCGGCGCGCACCAGCAGGCGCACCACTTCGCCACTCACAGGGGTCGGTGGCTGGAATCGGGCGCAGGCCCCATTCGCGGTTGCCAGCACGCAAGCGTTCTACAAACGTAGTTAACGCAGCAGCAGTCGAGCACCAAGAGCAGCCGCCCGCGAGCGTGGGCCGGAGAACGAGCCGGACGCCGACACCTGGCGCGAGGTCTGTGCCTGCATGAGTCGAGGCGTGGGCCGGAGAACGAGCCGGACGCCGACCCGTTGGGCTTTGTCCGCCTTCAGGACTGCTTCGGCGTGGGCGACTCCACATCAGTCGCCCGAGCTGGCGCTGCAAACCACTGCCCCGGCGGCACCACCACGGGCTGCGCAGGCTGCTCGTAGAAATTCGGCGACATGATCTGTACGCCGTAACGATTGAACTCGTCTTGAATGCCTGCGTGCAGCGCCGACAGGATGGCCACACGCTCCAGCGGCCGGTCGATGTGCGCGAACAACTCGTAGGTGACGTAGAAATCGTTCAAACCACGTTGGTAAACGAAGGGTGCCGGCTGATGGCGCACGCCCGGTGCGGCCAGCGCTGCCGTGGTCAGCAGCGCATGCACTTGCCGCCAGGGCGTGTCGTAGCCGATGGTGACCTGCGTCGAGACCAAAGTGCCTTGCTCGCCGGCCAGCTTGGAGTAGTTGTGAATGGCGCTGGAAGTGATGACGCTGTTGGGTAGCGTGATCTCTTCGTTGCGCATATTGATGATCTTCACCGCCAGCGCGCCGACCTCGCTCACCACGCCCTCGACACCGTTGATGGCTACGAAGTCGCCGCGCTTGAGCGAGCGCGAATACACCACCACCAAGCCGCCCATGAGTTGAGACACCAAGCCCGTAGAGCCGAGCGTGATCATCAAACCGAACAGCACCGACACGCCCTTGAAGGCCGCGCTCTCTGCTCCCGGCAGGTATGGGTAAGCCACGGCCAAGGCAGTGCCCCAGACCAGCACGTTGAGCAGGCGGCGCGTGGCCCCGGTGGTTTCCGGGTGAATAAACGGCACTCGTAGCCGCCCGCTTTGCACATGCGAGAGGAACATCGCCAGTGCCTCTTGCACAGCGCGCGCGATCAGCAGCACCAAGGCGATGGTCAGCAGACCAGGTATCGCCCCTGTGATGCCAGCCAAAGTCCAGCCGCCCAGATCGCGCACGAACTCGCCCATGCTGGCCGCCCAAGGTTGTGTCCATGGAAAGGCGTTCAGCACGCCCAAAGCCGCTGCAAACCACAGGCCAGCCAACAGCAACCACACGCCGCTGGCCGTAAGGCGCAACCAAAGCAGGCGCAGGTAAGCGCGTGCCCCAATCTCCAAAGTGCCGCTGTGGGCGCGCGCTGCGGCGTCCAGGCGCTGGTGCAGGCGCAGGGCCAGCATCAAGAAAAGACCGGCTGCTACAGCGATGGCCAAGCTCACGCCAAGACCCTGCAGGACAACGGCCGGGTCGCCTTGGGCTCGCTGTGCCGCAAGTGCCAAGCCCAAGCGGCGTTGCGCTCGTTCTGCAGCACCGTTGAGGCTGAGGTGGTCTTCCGGGTCCAGGTCTTGGGGCATCAAAGAAAAAATGGGCCGCTCGCCGACCAGCAGGCTCACGCCTTGTTCTCCGCCGTGGCTGAAGCTGGCGGTGGTCACGGGGCCCGCACGTTCGGCTGCACTCAGATCGGCAAAACGCCGCTGCGCCCTGGCGACGCGCTCTTCGGCGTCCAGCCCGCCGAGGCTGCTGCGCAGCTCTGCAATGGGCCGGTTAAACAGAACCAGTGTTTGCGGCGTCTGGCTTGGCGAATGCAGCGCTGGAACCGGGTCAAAGCTGTTGGCCCTGGCCACAGGGGACAGGCTGAAACTTGCTGCCAACCAGACAGCCAAAAACCAAAAGACCGAGCGGCTCTTGGGCCAGCAGGTGAGCGCCCGTGTCCAAAAGACGCTGGGGCGATGAGGGTGGTCAACGCAGCGTTGGCGCGGATGGTTGGCTTGCTTGGAAGGCATTGGACTGTGGCAAAGCGGGCTTGCAAAAGGCTACCACGCGGGTGTTGGATGTCTGGCGGTGCCAAGGCTCAGGATGGCGCTGCTCGCTGCACTTGGGCGGTCCCGGTGGCACTAGGGTTCAGGCTAGCGCCTAACGCAGCACCTGGGCGGTGCCCGGCGGCGCGGGATCCGTTCTCCCGGCCCACGCTCGCGGGCGGCTGCTCTTGGTGCTCGACTGCTGCTGCGTGAACAACGTTTGTGGTTCGCTCAGGTACTGGCAACCGCGAATGGGGCCTCCGCCCGGACACCCGCACCACCGGGCTTTGCGGAGCATTGGAGATGGCGGGGCAAACAGCCCGTGCGCCCTGTGAAGCAGTGGTTGCGTGCAACCCGGTTCCACGCTGCGTGCCGTCCGGCGCGCACCAGCAGGCGCACCATTTCGCCACTCACAGGGGTCGGTGGCTGGAGTCGGGCGCAGGCCCCATTCGCGGTTGCCAGCACGCAAGCGTTCTACAAAAGGCGTTCACGCAGAAACCAATGAGCACCCAAAGCAGCCGCCCGCGAGCGTGGGCCGGAGAACGAGCCGGACGCCGACACCTGGCGCGAGGTGTGGGCACGAGGTATCTGCGCAAGGTGCATGCGCCGATCACGCCAGCTCTGGCCCGGTGGTATGTTCCCCAAAGCAACTTGCCCCTAAAACCCCATCCAGCAACCATGAGCACCAGCCTCGCCCTCTTGTTCGCCCAAAAAACCTGGTCAGACACCGAGCTGCTGGACGCACTCGATGCACTGGCCGCAGCGCCGCCGACCCAGCCGGGTGTCGATGTCGCCTCGGCGCTGCATGCCGCCACGCGCACCTTCAACCACATCCACGTGGTCGACCGCATCTTTCAGGCGCATTGGATGGGCCAGCCACACGGTTATGCAGCCACCAACACGCCAGAGACCCCCACGCTGGCCGAACTGCGCAGCCAGGTCTTGTCGGTGGACCGTTGGTACGAAGACCAGGTGGCGCAGTCGTCGGCCCAGCAATTGAGCGAGGCCCTCAGCTTCCAGTTCACCGATGGTGACAGCGGGCGCATGTCACGCGAAGAAATCTTGCTGCACGTCATCACGCACGGCGCCTACCACCGGGGCAATGTCGGCCAAGTGCTCAAGAGCCTGTCGGTGGCGCCGCCGCGTGACTTGTTCACCCGCTACCTGCACACCACACAGCCTTCGAGGCGCACGGGCAGCGGTGGCGGCTGAACAGGGGGCGGCGGGCGCCGTCCACGCGCAGGCCTTCAAGGGCGAGGCGTCAGCCAGCGGTGATGCAGGGGCCGCAGCCGAATGGATGACCCAGCGCGGCTGGACGCCCGCCGCCTTTCAGCGCGAGGTCTGGCAGGCCATCGCCCAAGGCCACAGTGGTCTGCTGCACGCCAGCACCGGTTCCGGCAAGACGCTGGCGGTTTGGCTGGGCATCTTGCAGGTGGCCCAGCCTGCGAAAGCGCCTCTGTCGGTGCTGTGGGTGACGCCCATGCGCGCCCTGGCCGCTGACACGCTGCGGGCTTTGTCACAACCCCTCGCAGACCTGCAGCCCACCTGGACGCTGGGCCTGCGCACCGGCGACACACCCAGCGCAGAACGCGCCCGGCAAGACCGGCGCTTGCCCACGGTTTTGGTGACCACACCAGAGTCTTTGAGCCTGCTGTTGGCGCGCTCGAACGCGCCAGCAGAGTTGGGGCACGTGACCCATGTCGTGGTCGATGAATGGCACGAGCTGCTGGGCAACAAGCGCGGCGTGCAGGTGCAACTGGCCTTGGCTCGTTTGCGAAGCTGGCAGCCGAGCTTGGTGGTGTGGGGCTTGAGCGCCACGCTCGGTAACGCACCAGAGGCCGCGCAGGCGCTGTGCGGTGTGGGTGCGCAGCCGCTGCTGGTGCGCGGTCACACCGACAAAACCTTGCTCATCGACACGCTGCTGCCCACCGACCCCGGCCGCTACGCCTGGGCTGGGCACTTGGGCGCGCGCATGTTGCAGCCGGTGGTGGATGAGTTGGCGAACAGCTCAACCACCTTGGTGTTCACCAACACCCGCTCGCAGGCCGAGATTTGGTACCAAATGGTGCTGCAGGCCCGCCCCGACTGGGCCGGAGAGATTGCCCTGCACCACGCCAGCCTCGACCACGCCGTGCGTGACTGGGTCGAGCAGGCCTTGAAGGCCGGCCGATTGCGCGCCGTGGTGGCCACCTCCTCGCTCGACCTGGGGGTGGACTTTTTGCCGGTGGAGCGTGTGCTGCAGATCGGCTCAGCCAAAGGCGTGGCTAGGCTGCTGCAACGCGCTGGCCGCAGCGGCCACGCGCCGGGGCGCCCGAGCCGCATCACGCTGGTTCCCACCAACACGCTGGAAATCATCGAAGCCGCAGCCGCTCGCCAAGCCGCCTTGGCGCAACGCGTCGAGCCGCGCCACAGCCCAGAGCAGCCGCTGGATGTGCTGGTGCAACACCTCGTGACCGTGGCGCTGGGCGGCGGCTTTGAGCCCGAGGCCTTGTGGCAAGAAGTGCGCAGCACCTGGGCCTATCGCGCCATGCCGCGCGAGAGCTTCGACTGGGCGCTGGCCTTTTGCGAGCGCGGCGGCGACAGCCTGCACGCCTACCCCGATTACCACCGCATTCAGCCCGACGAGACCGGCATCTACCGCGTGGCCGACAACCCGCAAGGCCGCACCGTGGCCAGACGCCACCGCTTGGGCATCGGCACCATCGTGTCCGACGCGGCCATGCAGGTGAAGTGGCTCAGCGGCGGCACCATCGGCACGGTCGAAGAGGGCTTCATCGCCCGATTGAACAAGGGCGACTGCTTCGTGTTTGCCGGGCGCTTGCTGGAGTTCGTGCGCGTCAAAGACCTCTCGGCCTACGTCAAAAAAGCCACCCGCCAACGCGGTACCGTGCCCACTTGGCAAGGCGGCAAGATGCCCTTGTCCACCGAAATGGCAGACGCTGTGTTGGAGCGCCTGCAAGAGGCCCAAACCGCTTTGGTCCGCGGTGATTTGGCGCAGCACGCAGAGCCCGAGCTGCGAGCGGCACAGGCGCTGCTGGAAACCCAGGCCACCTTGTCGAAGTTGCCGCTGCCGGGTCGTCTGCTGGTGGAAACCTACACCAGCCGCGAAGGCCACCACCTCTGGCTCTACCCCTTTGCCGGACGCACGGTGCACACCGGCTTGGCCAGCCTGCTGGCCTGGCGCCTGGCCCAAGCCCGGCCCCAAACCTTCAGCCTGGCCGTCAACGACTACGGCCTGGAGTTGTTGAGCGCAGACCTCATCGATGCCCAAGCCATTGCCCAAGGCCACCTGCTTTCGCCGCAAGACCTGCTGGCCCACGTCCTCGCTTCATTGAACGCGTCGGAGTTGGCGCAGCGCCGCTTTCGAGAAATCGCCCGCATCGCCGGCTTGGTGTTCACCGGCTACCCCGGCGCATCCAAAAGCCTGCGCCAGTTGCAAGCTTCCAGCGCGCTGTTCTTCGAAGTGTTTCGCCAGTACGACGCCGGCAACCTGCTCCTTGGCCAAGCCGAGCGCGAAGTGCTCAGCCAAGAACTGGCCGTGGACAGCCTGCAGAGCACGCTGGAACGCTTGAGCACCTACTCCGTGGATGTGGTGAGCCTGCGCCAGCCCAGCCCCATGGGCTTGCCCCTCATGGTCGAGCGCCTGCGCGAACGCCTATCCACTGAGAAACTGGCTGATCGACTGGCGCGGATGGTGGCGGAGATGGAGGCGGGTTTGGAAACCCGTCCAGGAGCCGGCTGAGTTGACCATCGGGGCGGGTCAAGCCCAGTCGGTCGGAGTTACAGCGATAACCGTCACTTCCTTTGTCGCCAGTAGGCTGGTTTTCGCCTGAATGGTGCGACGGCAATGATGACCAGCCTGTCTGCGGTTTCCAGATACACGACAGCGTGCGGAAAATCCTTGGGGAAAACTCTGCGCGTGCCGTGTAGATGAGGGCTGCCGATACCCGGCATCGATACCGCTAGCTGGATTGCAGCATCTATCTGGCTGGTGAACTTCTCACCGAGCCCGGTGCCGCGTTCTTCGTAGAAAACGGCCTGCTCCTGAAGCTCAATCAGCGCTTCAGGATGAAAGACTGCAGCCTTCACCGCCCGATGGCGAGCCTGACTTGGGAAAAAGCCCGGTCGGCTGGTATCAATTCAACCGTGCCCAGTTCAATCTGATCGATGCGATGACGAACTTCTGCGTCCCAAGCAGCGTCGATTTCCGTGTCGTGCGGGTCGAGGCTGGCCAGAAGCTCTTCAGCGAGCCGCGCCCGCTGTTCAGGAGGGAGCGCTCTTGCTTGGGCGGATAAGACGGTGGCAAGGTCTGGCACGTGATGCTCCAAAAGACAGTTGCTTCAGTGTACTTTTCAAGCACTGGTGTTCAAGTTCCCACCCACCCGTTGCCCTTGCCCATTGACCACCTCTTGCGGCTGAGAAGGCTTTTGCTCAGGCCGCGGGGCGCTGGCGCGCGCTTGCTCTTGACGCGCCTGTTCGTTGGCGCGCTGCGCCGAGGCCGCTTCGCTGGCTTGTTGGGTGCGCGCTTGTGCTGCTGAGCGGCTGCTGGCGGTGTAGCGGTTGATGGCGTCTGTCATGGCGGGCTCCTGGTTTGGGCTGGCAAGAAAGCGGGTTCAGGCCTGCACGTTCAGGCGTTGTCCCAGGCGCGGGGCACTGGTCACTTCGGTGAAAGTGGTGTTGGCGGCATTCAACGTGCCGAAGGCGCCACCACCGCCCCGCTGCAGCGCCAGCAAGGAAGCACCGCCATCGCCCGGCGGTCGATTGGCTGCACCCCTTTGAGCCGAGAGCGCGTCCTCACTTTTCGCCAAAGCGGCTTCGCTGTCCCGCAGCTGTTGCTCGTCGTCCTGCACCTGACGGCGGTCTGCCTGCACACGCTGCTGCGCCTGGGCCAAGGCCTGGGCTGCGCGGCTGATGGGCGAGACGGAGAGGGTGGACATGGCGTGACGGGTGTGTGACGGATGGTATTACTCTGAACAAATCACGCAAGCGGTGGCTGGGTGTCCGGTCTTCCTGGGCTTGTCGAAGGGCCCGTGAAAACCTCGATCGGCCCAATACGATGTCCGAATTGAACCCCATAAGCTCAGGTAAAACTTCCGAAAAGCGTCATAAAGTTCTGAATTCATTGGGTTTTCGTATGTTTTCTACTGTTACGTTTGCGTGACTGTAGGTAAGCTCCCGCTTGTTGAATAGCGGCCATCTGGCCCACTGCAGCGCAGCCCTGCGCCGGATACCTCAACGCCTCCCTTGACGATCGTTCTGGAGTTCTCGGACCAATTGACCGAACCCGACCCTCCCACGCGCTTGCCTGTATGCCTGCGTGCACAAGCGCAACTTTGCTCGGCCACTGCGGTGGCCGTGGCGGCGCTCGCTTGCGCACCGGGCGCGCACGGGCAAACCTGGGCGGTCAACGCCAATGGCGTCTGGGGTGTCGGTACCAACTGGACACCCGCTTCAGCACCCAACGCCATCGATGCCGCTGCCACGCTCGGCACCGTGATCACCGCCGCGCGGACCATCACGCTCGGCGCGCCCACCACCATCGGGTCGCTGAACCTGTCCGGCGGCTTTGCATACACCGTCAGCGGCGCCAACGCGCTCACCTTTGACGTTTCCTCCGGGAACGCAGCGATCAATGTTTCGGGAAGCGCCGCCCACACGATCTTGAGCCCGATCGTCCTGAATGACACGCTCACGATCGACCAGGGCTCGATTGGAACGCTCAGGCTCGGAGGTGGGCTTTCTGGCACAGGCGGACTGATCAAGAACGGTGGTGGCGTGCTGCTGATCAACTCTGTAGCGGGCAGCTTCACAGGGGCGACGCAGATCAACAACGGCACCTTGACCTACAACGTGTCGGGCGGGATTCCTGCTGCCTCTTTGGTCACGGTTGGCGATGGCATCGGTGCCGTGGGGAGTGCGCTGCTCAACGTGGACGCTGCGATAGGTACTGCGCAAGCCCTGAATGTGACGATCGCCTCCGACGGCTTGCTCTCTCAGGCCAATGGACGCATCGTGCGCCTGTCTGCCGTCAGCGGCAGCGGCGAGTTGCGCATGAACGGCCTCATTCCCCAGCTCTTCGGGATCACTGGGACTGGCGGCGACACGACGTTCAGCGGCCTCGTCACAGGCGGCGCTGCCAACGCGTCTGCCGACCCAAACGCCGGTGGGCGGCTGCTGAAATCCGGCGCGTCCACGCTCACGCTGTCTGGCGCCAACACATACGCCTCGCGCACTTTTGTGAGCGATGGCAGCGTGCGCGCAGCCAGCAACTCGGCCTTCGGCTTGGTGTCGGCCGGCATCAACAACGCCACGTTCGCGTACAGCACGGGGTCGATCGAGCTGTCGAACAACATCACGGTCGCAGAGCGGATGTTTCTGAACGGAACAGGCAACGGCGGGGCCGGGGCCTTGCGCAACTTCTCCGGCAACAACATCCTCAACGGCAACGTGACCATCGGCTGGGCGGGTGGCACGGTGACCGCCGCGAACGCCTCCATCGGGGTCGAGGCCGCAAGCCAGTTGACCCTGGATGGTGTCGTCGATGGCGGCAACGCCCTGACCAAGGTCGGCGGCGGGACCTTGATCCTCAACGGTGCCAACACCTGGGCTGGCGGCACCACCCTCCAGGCCGGTACGCTGCGACTGGGCCAAGCTGCGGCGTTGCCAACCGCGACCGCTTTGACCGTTAACGGCGGCACGCTCGACCTCAACGGCTTCAGCCGAACGGTGACCAACCTCGGCGGCACCGGCGGCGAAATCGCTCTCGGTGCGGGCACGCTGACCGTTGACCAGGCGACGACGGGCGACTTTGCCGGCACCATCTCTGGCACCGGTGCGCTGATCAAAAACGGTGTGGCGGCCCTGACGTTGACTGGGTCCAACAGCTACAGCGGCGGCACCACGGTGAACGCCGGTACCTTGCAGGGCAACAGTGCCAGCCTGCAAGGCAACATCACCAACAACGGCGCTGTGGCATTCGACCAAGCTACGGACGGCACCTACGCTGGCGCGATGTCGGGCACCGGCTCTTTGACCAAACTGGGTGCGGGCACGTTGACGCTGACCGGCAGCAACAGCTACAGCGGCGGCACCACGGTCACCGCTGGCAGCTTGCAGGGCAACACGACCAGCCTGCA
>JAIXUC010000035.1 GCA_027483665.1 Comamonadaceae bacterium
GCCCCAAGGCAACGGGGTCGCGGACTCGGGGTCGCCTTTTCTTTCCCCTCTTTCTTTTGGCGACGCAAAAGAAAGAGGGTCGCCCGCCGGGGCGAGACCCGGCCAAGCCCCTCTCCGGCCAGGAGACATCAGCCCTCCGGCAAGGAGAAAGAGCCCTCAGCAGGAGAAAGAGCCCTCAGCAGGAGAAAGAGCCCTCCGCCAAGGAGAGAAAAAACCTACCTGATGGCCAACAACTCCACCTCAAACACCAAAGTGGCATTGGGCGGAATCACGCCGCCCGCACCACGCGCGCCATAGCCCAGGTCTGGCGGGATGGTCAGGGTGCGTTTTCCGCCGACTTGCATACCGGCCACGCCTTCGTCCCAGCCGCGGATGACCATGCCTGCGCCCAGCTCGAAATTGAAGGGTGAGCGGCGGTCCAGGCTGGAGTCGAACTTGGCGCCGCGCACGCCTTGGTCAAACAGCCAGCCGGTGTAGTGAACCGACACTTGGTGGCCGGCCTTTGCCGTGTCGCCGCTGCCGGTTTGGGTGTCTTCGATGCGCAATCCAGAGGGGGTGGTGGTCATGGGGTTGGTTGGAGGTGAATTCAAAAGAGCGCGGAGGGCACCAAGGTGCTTGGCGCAGCCGGAGTATGGCCAAACGCTGGTTCAGCCCCAAACCTCTTGAGCGGTTTCCACCACCAGCCGCAGCTTGGCGCGTTGCGCTTCCACCGCGATGTTGTTGCCGTGCACCGTGCTGGAAAAGCCGCACTGCGGCGACAGGGCCAACTGCTCCAGCGGCGCATATTGGGCAGCTTGGTCGATGCGGCGCTTGAGATCGTCTTTGGACTCCATCTCCCCGAACTTGGTGGTCACCAGCCCCAGCACCACGGTCTTGCCTTTGGGCAGGTGCCGCAGCGGCTTGAAGTCGCCCGAGCGGTCGTCGTCGTACTCGAGGAAATAGGCGTCGAGGTCCATTTCCGATAGCAGCGCTTCGGCCACCGGCTCGTAGTTGCCAGCCGCTGCGTGCGTGCTCTTGAAGTTGCCCCGGCACAGGTGCATCGCCAGCAGCATGCCGGGCGGCTTTTGCGCCACGACGCGGTTGATGAAGTGGGCGTAGCGGTGCGGCAGTTCGTTCGGGTCGTCGCCGCGTTGGCGGGCTGCCTCGCGCATTTTTTCGTCGCACAAGTAGGCCAAATTGGTGTCGTCCATCTGCACGTAGCGGCAACCTGCCGCGTAGAGCGAGCGCAGTTCGTCGCCGTAGGCTTCGGCCACGTCTTCGTAAAAGGCGGGCTCCAGCTCGGGGTAGGCCTCGCGGCTGATACCGGCGCGCCCGCCCCGAAAGTGCAGCATGGTGGGCGAGGGGATGGTGACTTTGGGCGTGTTGCCAGCGGCCACCTGGGAGGCGAGGAATTCGTAGTCGGCGCGCTGGATGTCGCGCACATGCCGCACTTTGTCGACCACGCGCATCACCGGCGGTGCCAACTCTTGCGTGCCATCTGGCTTGACGATGGTCACGGGCACATCCGTCTTCACGCCGCCGAGTTGGTCGAGGAAGTCGATGTGGAAGTAGGTACGGCGGAACTCACCGTCGGTGATCGACTTCAAGCCCACGCTTTGCTGGAACTGCACGATCTCGGCGATGGCTTTGTCTTCCACTTGGCGCAGCGCCTCGGCGCTGATGATTCCTTTGGCCTTTTGCTCGCGGGCTTCGAGCAGGTAGGCCGGGCGCAGGAAGCTGCCGACATGGTCGAAGCGGGCGGGCAGTCGGGGGGTGGCGGTCATCACGGTCTCCGGTGGGGCTTGTGGTTGTGGGTGCGGGTGCGGGTGCGGGTGCTGCGGATGGGTCTGTCCGCGCAGTCTGGGGTGGATGCTAAGCGCTGGCACGCGCCATCTAGCGGGCGATGTGACCGCTGGCCGTTCCTCCATGCGCCAGCCGCTCCAGCGCCACTTCTTGCAGCAATTCCAGCATGGCGCGCTGGGTGAGGGTGGCCGGGCGCTGCGCGCTCACCGCCACTGACATGGGGATGTGCAGGCCCGGCGCTTGCAACGGCTGCAGCACGAACTGTGCGGGCGCAGCGCTGTGCAGCACGGCGTGGCGCGGCAGGACGGCGCAACCGGCGCCATCGGCCACCAAATCGAGGATGGCCGATACGCCATCGATCTCCAAGACCACCTTCAAGCGCAGCCCAGCGCGCGCCACCGACTGCTCCAGCCACATGCGGATGGCGTTGGGGCGGCTGGGCACCACCAAGGGCAGGGCGGCCAAGTCGGCCATGCTCAGTTCAGCGGCCAGCGCATCAGCGCCGCGCTGGCGCACCACCACCAGCTCTTCCATGACCAGCGGGCGAATGTCCAGCTCTGCTGCAGCGTCGGCGTTGTAGAGCACTGCGATATCCAGGCGACCGCTTTGCAGGCCCTGTTGCAGCGTGGCGGTCAGCCCTTCGCTCACCGACAACTGCGCTTGCGGCATGCGCTGGCGGAAGGCGCGGGTGAGTGGCACGGTCAGCATGCGCGCCACGCTTGGCGGCATGCCCACGGCCACGCGCCCGGCCAACGAGCCGCGCACACGGCCCAGCTCTTCGTGGGCACGGGCCACTTGGTGCAGGATGCCGCGCGCGTGCTCCAGCATCAGCTTGCCGGCCTCTGTGGTGCTCGCTCCACGGCCGTTGCGCACCAACAGGTTTTGCCGCAACTCCACTTCCAGCAAGCGCACCTGCCGGCTCAGCGCAGGCTGCGCCACCGACAGGGCCTGCGCTGCACGGGTGAAGCTGCCCAGCTCGGCGACGCGCACAAAGTATTCGAGTTGCTTGAGATCCATGGTGTGTTCGAGCAAAGACGCAGGGTTAACCCTTAATTCTGGGTATGCCTATGCCATTTTGCGATAACTGATGGTGCGCCTTCTTGCTGTTTGTTGATCTGATGGCTTCAGACAATGCAGACATGACTGCAGCAGCTGCCCACTCATCAGCCGCCGAGGCCGAGAGCTTCGCTGGGGTCCGCTTGCGTGGTTTGTCTTCGATGGCCACGCGCGGGCTGTTGGCCGCTTTGGCGCCTCTGTGCGCGCCCGGCGTCGGCACGGCCTTGGATGTGGAGTCTTTGGGCGGGGTGGATGTGTTGCGACGGGTGCAGGCAGGTGATCCGGTCGACCTGGTTTTTTTGGCATCGGATGCGATCGATCGTTTGTTGTCCAGTGGGCACTTGCAAGAAGGCAGCCGCGTGGATTTGGTGCGCTCTGAAGTGGCTGTCGCTGTGCCTGAGGGGGCTGCTTGGCCCGATTTACGCAGTGAATCGGCTTTGCGCGAGGCGGTGTTGGCCGCGCCCACGGTGTCTTACTCCACCGGGCCCAGCGGCGTGGCGGTGCAAGCCTTGTTCGAGCGTTGGGGCATGGGCGCGGTCATGAAAGCCCGCACGGTGGTCGCGCCGCCGGGCGTGCCGGTGGCGGCGCTCTTGGCCAGCGGGCAGGCGGCCCTGGGCTTTCAGCAACTCGCCGAGCTGATGGGCGAGCCGGGCATACAGGTCGCCGGGCTGATGCCGCCGGAGGTTCGCATCACCACGGTTTTTTCAGGGGCGGTTGGCATCCACACGGCACAGGCCGATGCTGCGCGCCAAGTGCTGACTTTTTTGGCCTCTGAGGGCTTGACTGACGTCAAGCGCCAGCATGGCATGGACCCGGTCTGAGCGGCCCACACCACACAACACCGCAGCCATTCGCCAAACAGGAACTCTGCATGATCATCGACGTCCACGGCCACTACACCACCGCCCCCAAGGCGCTGGAAGCCTGGCGCAACCAGCAGATCGCGGGCATTACAGACCCAGCGCTCAAGCCCCGAGTGGCCGACCTGCGCATTTCTGACGACGAGCTGCGCGAGAGCATCGAGGCCAACCAACTCGCCAAGATGCGCGAGCGCGGCAGCGACCTCACCATCTTCAGCCCGCGCGCCAGCTTCATGGCGCACCACATCGGCGACTTCGAGGTCTCCAGCACCTGGGCTGCCATCTGCAACGAGCTGTGCCATCGCGTGAGCCAGCTCTTTCCAGACCACTTCATTGGAGCGGCCATGCTGCCGCAGTCGCCCGGCGTGGACCCGCGAAGCTGCATCCCAGAGCTGGAGCGCTGCGTGCGCGACTATGGCTTTGTCGGCATCAACCTCAACCCCGACCCCTCCGGCGGCCACTGGACCAGCCCGCCGCTGTCTGACCGGCACTGGTACCCGCTGTACGAGAAGATGGTGCAGCACGACATCCCGGCCATGATTCATGTGAGCACCAGCTGCAACGCCTGCTTTCACACCACAGGCGCGCACTACCTGAACGCCGACACAACAGCCTTCATGCAGTGCCTCACGTCCGAGCTGTTCAAGGACTTTCCGACGCTGAAGTTCCTCATCCCGCACGGCGGCGGCGCAGTGCCTTACCACTGGGGGCGCTTTCGTGGTTTGGCGCAGGAGCTGAAAAAGCCCTTGCTGGAAGAGCACCTGCTCAAGAACATCTTCTTTGACACCTGCGTCTACCACCAGCCGGGCATCGACTTGCTGACCCAAGTGATTCCGGTGGAAAACATCTTGTTTGCCAGCGAAATGATTGGCGCGGTGCGCGGCATCGACCCGCAGACCGGCCACTATTACGACGACACCAAGCGCTACATCGAAGCCACTGCGAACCTGAGCGATGCCGAGCGGCACTTGGTGTACGAGGGCAATGCGCGGCGCGTGTTCAGCAGGCTGGACGCATCCCTCAAAGCCAAGGGGAAATGACATGCACGAACTGGGCGTGGTCTACCGCAACATCCAGCGCGCAGAGCGCGCTGCCACCGACCGGCTGGCCGCATTTGGCGCATCCACGGTTCACGAAGCCATGGGCCGCGTGGGCCTCATGAAGCCCTACATGCGGCCCATCTACCCAGGCGCGCAGGTCTCAGGCACAGCGGTCACGGTGCTGTTGCAGCCCGGTGACAACTGGATGCTGCATGTGGTGGCCGAGCAGATTCAGCCGGGCGACATCGTGGTGGCAGCCCTCACTGCCGACAACACCGACGGTTTTTTTGGTGACCTCCTGGCCACGTCTTTCCAGGCCCGCGGTGCCTGCGCGCTGGTCATCGACGGCGGCGTGCGCGATGTGAAAACGCTCACCGAGATGCGCTTCCCGGTGTGGAGCCGCGCCATCAGCAGCAAAGGCTGCGTGAAGGCCACGCTGGGCTCGGTGAACATTCCGGTGGTGTGCGCTGGCATGTCGGTGCAACCCGGCGACGCGGTGGTGGCTGATGATGATGGCGTGGTGGTGGTCCCAGCGGCGCAGGTGGTCCAAGTGGCCGAAGCCGCTGCAGCCCGCGAAGCCAACGAAGCCGCCAAGCGCGCCAAGCTGGCCTCCGGTGTGCTGGGGCTGGACATGTACAGCATGCGCGAGCCGCTGCAAAAAGCCGGCTTGCGCTACATCGACTGAGCGTATGAACACCGCCTCCACCCTGGCAGAGCAGCCGCTGGCCCGCCCGACCTCCGGCGGCTTCAGCAAAACCGAGGGCTGGCTCGACTGGTTTGATGGCCCCAGCAAGCCGCGTTTCCAAGTGCCACCCGGCAGCGTCGACGCGCACTGCCACGTGTTCGGGCCAGGCGCGCAATTTCCTTTTGCGCCTGAGCGCAAATACACGCCTTGTGATGCGAGCGCCGATCAGCTCTTCGCGTTGCGCGACCACTTGGGCTTCGCCCGCAACGTCATCGTGCAAGCCACTTGCCACGGTGCAGACAACAGCGCCCTGCTGGACGCCTGCCGCTGCGCCGGTGGGCTGGCCCGCGGTGTGGCCACGGTGCGGCGCAGCGTGACTGACGAAGCCTTGGCCGACATGCACGCCGCCGGTGTGCGCGGCGTTCGCTTCAACTTCGTGCGCCGCTTGGTGGACTTCACGCCGCGCGACGAACTCATGGAAATCGCCGCGCGCATCGCGCCTTTGGGCTGGCACGTGGTCATCTATTTCGAGGCGGTGGACCTGCCCGAGCTGTGGAACTTTTTCACGGCACTTCCCACCACGGTCGTTGTTGACCACATGGGCCGCCCGAACGTGGCGCAGCCCATCGACGGCCCGGAGTTCTCGCTGTTCATGCGCTTCATGCGTGAGCACGACAACGTCTGGAGCAAGGTCAGCTGCCCGGAGCGCTTGAGCCTGAGCGGCCCAGCTGCTTTGCCGACCGTGGCGGACGTGGCGAGGGGGCAGGGCGGGCAGCACAGCGAAGCGCTGGGCGCTTACCGCGACGTGATGCCTTTCGCCCGGCGCGTGGTGGAGGCCTTCCCAGACCGCGTGCTCTGGGGCACCGACTGGCCGCACCCCAACTTGAAAGACCACATGCCCGACGACGGCCTGCTGGTCGACTTCATCCCCCACATCGCCACCACGCCAGAGTTGCAGCGCCGGTTGCTGGTGGACAACCCCATGCGCCTGTACTGGCCAGAGGAAACCCATGGCGCTGGATAAACCCTACCTAGACGTGCCCGGCACCACCATTTTCGATGCCGATCAAAGCCGCAAGGGCTACTGGCTCAACCAGTTCTGCATGTCGCTCATGAAGGCTGAGAACCGCGCCCGCTTCAAAGCCAACGAGCGCGCTTACCTCGACGAATGGGCCATGACCGAAGAGCAAAAGCAAGCTGTGCTGGCGCGCGACCTCAACCGCTGCATCGGCTTGGGCGGCAACATTTACTTCCTGGCCAAGATTGGTGCCACCGATGGCAAGAGCTTTCAGCAAATGGCAGGCTCCATGACCGGCATGACCGAAGACGAGTACCGCGCCATGATGGTCTCAGGTGGTCGCAGCGTGCAGGGCAACCGTTACGTAGGCGAAGACGGTGATGCGCAAGCCCACCGACAGCCACAGGGTGCGGCGGGCGTAGGCGCCGGTGTCGCCCACTCCAGCAAGGGAGCCTGACATGGCCCACATCACCGCCAGCGTCTACACCTCGCATGTGCCGGCCATTGGCGCCGCACTCGACTTGGGCAAAACCGCAGAGCCTTATTGGCAGCCGGTGTTCGCGGGCTACGAGCCCT
Organism: Comamonadaceae bacterium; assembly: GCA_027483665.1. Classification (GTDB taxonomy): domain Bacteria; phylum Pseudomonadota; class Gammaproteobacteria; order Burkholderiales; family Burkholderiaceae_C; genus JAIXUC01. The sequence continues at coordinate 7,018 of JAIXUC010000035.1, forward strand.
CCAAGCAGTGGATGCGCGAACACACGCCCGATGTGGTCTTGCTGGTCTACAACGACCACGCCACCGCTTTCAGTCTGGACTTCATTCCCACCTTCGCCATCGGCACTGCGGCCAGTTACCAGCCGGCCGACGAAGGCTGGGGGCCGCGCCCAGTGCCCGTGGTGCAAGGGCACCAGGCGCTGGCAGCGCACATCGCGCAATCGGTCATTCAGCAAGACTTTGACCTCACCATCGTCAACAAGATGGACGTGGACCACGGCCTGACCGTGCCGCTGTCGCTCATGTGCGGGCCGAAAGACCCGGTGCGCGAGGCTTGGCCTTGCCCGGTCATTCCCATTGCCGTGAACGTGGTGCAGTACCCCGTGCCCAGCGGTGCGCGCTGCTTTGCGCTGGGGCAAGCGATACGGCGGGCGGTCGAGTCCTATGACCAGCCCTTGAATGTGCATATCTGGGGCACCGGCGGCATGAGCCACCAATTGCAGGGCCCGCGGGCCGGGCTCATCAACCGCGAATTCGACAACCGCTTCATGGACCTGCTCATCGAAAACCCGCAAGCCGCTGCCCGCATTCCGCACATCGACTACGTACGCGAAGCCGGCAGCGAAGGCATCGAGCTGGTGATGTGGCTCATCGCGCGCGGTGCGATGTCGGATGTCGCGCGCGGTGCGATGTCCGATGTTGCGAGGGGTGCGATGTCGGATGTCGCGCGTGGTGCGACGGCGGATGTCGCCGCGGGCTCACGCCCCGATGTGGTGCACCGCTTCTATCACGTGCCCGCCAGCAACACGGCGGTGGGGCACCTCGTGCTGGCCTCTCGGTAGTTGCGCCGATGCGCTGCTGAACTTGCCCGCCTATCCTGATCTGTTATTGCCCTCACCCACCCACAGGAGACCTCCCTCATGAAAACCCACTCGACATCACCCGCCCGGTCGCATCGCCGCTCGGCCCTTGGCCACTTGTTGGCCGCTGGCGCACTGGCCGCACTGGGCAGCACCGCAGTTCAAGCGCAAGAAGTCACGCTCAAGTTCCACCACATCTGGAACACGCAAGCCATGGCTTCGGTGAACGTCATCACGCCTTGGTGCGACAAGATCGCAGCCGAGTCCAGCAACCGCATGAAGTGCCAGATCTTGCCCGCCATGTCCGGCGGCGGCACGCCACCGCAACTGGTGGACCGCGTGAAGGACGGCGTGGACGATGTGGTCATCACCCTGCCGGGCTACACCGCTGGCCGCTTCCCCACCACTGAAGTGTTCGAGTTGCCCTTCATGACCAACTCTGCCGAAGGTGGTGCCCGCGCCACCTGGGACTACATGCAGAAATACTCGCTCAAAGAGTTCCCTGGCACCAAGCTGTTGGCGACTTGGGTACACGATGAGGGCTACGTCCACACCAAAGACCGCCAAATCAAAACCCTGGCCGACTTCAAGGGCCTCAAGATGCGCGCGCCCACACGCCAAACCAACAAGCTACTGGCGGCGCTCGGTGCAACGCCCGTGGGCATGCCGCTGCCAGCCATTCCAGACGCAGTGAGCAAGGGCACGATCGATGGCTTCATGCTGCCTTGGGAAGTCATGCCTTCGCTCAAGCTGCAAGAGATGGTGAAGTTCCACACCGAGACCGACCCAGCCCGCCCAGCGCTCTACAGCGCGGTGTTCATCTTTGCCATGAACGAGGCCAAGTACAACAGCCTGCCAGCCGATTTGAAGGCCGTGATCGACCGCAACAGCGGCGCTGGCCTGTCCCAGCAGATCGGCAAGGTGTGGGACAACAGCCAAGCTGCTGGTCGTGCCGCTGCACGCGCTGCCAACAACACCTTCTACACCTTGCCCAATTCCGAATTGGACAATTGGGTGAAGGCCTCGGCTGGCCTCTTCGACGAGTGGACCGCCGACATGGACAAGCGCGGCCTCAACGGCAAGGCCATGCTGCAAGAAGCACGTGACCTGCTGGTGAAGTACCGGCGCTGAGGGCTGGGCCACTGGTCCAGGGCGGCGACCAGCCTGCGCTGGTTTAGCTGCCCTGAGCCGGCTGCTCATAGGCGGGCGGATGCCACTCTGGTGGAAAAGCCGTCCGCGTTTTTTGGGTGACAAGGCTGGGCGGTGCGCTCAGCGCAACGGAAGCCTTATGGCCTGGATTCTGAAGAAGCTGGCTTGGCTGTTTGCCCTGCTGGGCGGCGCCACAGCCTTGGCGGTTGCTGCCATGACCGTGGTGAGCATCATCGGGCGCAACTACGCCTCGAAGCCCATTCAGGGCGATGTGGAGCTGACGCAATTTGGCATTGCCCTGTGCATCTCGCTGTGCCTGCCCTGGTGCCAATGGGTGCGCGCCAACATCATCGTGGACTTCTTCACCCAAAGGCTCCCTGCATCGGCCAACGCCAGGCTTGATGCCATGGGCACTTTGCTGCTAGGCACCATGTGTGCGCTCTTGTCGTGGCGCACCGCTGTGGGTGGCTGGTCGGTTTACCAAGCCGGTGAAACCTCGATGATCTTGTCTTTGCCCATGTGGTGGGCTTACGTGTCCTTGGCACCCGGCTTGGCGCTGGCCGCGGTGATTGCGCTGTACCAGACGGTTTTGTTGATGCTGGGCCGCAACCCCGACCCCGATGCCGTGCTGGAGGTGTCCGTTGAATCCAACGCGGTCGATGGCAGCGGTCAAGCAGCGCACACACCGGAGGCTGCGCGATGAGCCCCGGCATGATCGGCGCGCTGATGTTCGTCGCCATGTTGGGCTTGATGGGCCTGCGTGTGCCGATTGCTGCTGCCATGTTCATTCCAGGCGCAGTGGGCTACTGGGCCATGACCAACGACATGGCGTTTTTGAACCAGATCAAAGGCAGCGCCGTGGCGCGCCTGACGGTCTATGACCTGAGCGTCATTCCGCTGTTTTTATTGATGGGCCAGTTCGCCACCGAAGGCGGCTTGAGCCGCGCGCTGTTTCGCGCGGCCTCTGCTTTTGTGGGCCACGTGCGCGGCGGGCTCGGCATGGCATCGGTGTTGTCTGCTGGCGCTTTTGGTGCGGTGTGTGGTTCTTCTGTGGCCACCTCGGCCACCATCACCAAAGTGGCCTACCCGGAGATGAAGGCGCACGGCTACGCGGGCAGTTTGTCCACCGCGACGCTGGCTGCTGGCGGCACGCTGGGCATCCTCATTCCACCTTCGGTGCCGCTGGTGGTCTACGCCATCCTGACCGAGCAGAACATTGCGAAGCTGTTTGCTGCGGCCATGGTGCCCGGCATCGCCGCGATGCTGAGCTACATGCTGGTCATTGGCTTGCTGTGCCATTTCAAGCCGCAGTTGGCCACGCGTGCCGACCCAGTGGCTTGGCGCGACCGGGGCGCGGCCTTGCTGGGCGTGTGGCCAGTGCTGTTGATCTTTTTGGTGGTGTTCGGCGGCATTTACGGTGGCGTGTTCTCGCCCACCGAGGGCGCTGGCGTGGGCGCTGTGCTGGCGGCCGTGGCGGGCATTGCGCAGCGCAAATTGGGCTGGGCCGGTATCAAGCGCAGCCTGTTGGGCACGGCCGAGACCAGCGCCATGGTTTTCATGATCTTCCTTGGCGCAGACATGCTCAACGCCTCGCTGGCGCTCACGCAAATGCCGGCAGTCCTGGCCAACTGGGTGGGGCACCTGGACGTGCCGCCGCTGGCCATCGTGGGCGCCATTCTGTTGATGTACGTGCTGCTCGGCTGCGTGATGGACGAGCTGTCCATGCTGCTGCTGACCATTCCCGTGATTTTTCCGGCCGTGATGGCGCTCGACCTGTGGGGCCTGTCGCAGGAATACAAAGCCATCTGGTTCGGCGTGCTGGTGTTGATGACGGTGGGCATTGGGCTCATTGCACCGCCCATTGGCTTGAACGTCTACGTGGTGAACTCCATCGCCCGAGACGTGCCCATGAGCGAAACCTACAAGGGCGTGTTCCCCTTCTTGGCCGCTGACGTGCTGCGCACCTTGGCCTTGTTGTTCTTCCCAAGCTTGGTGCTGGGTTTGGTGACCTATCTGTTTGCCCGATAAACCTATGACAACCATCAAAGCCGCGCTGGCTGGAGCCGGCGCTTTCGGCATCAAGCACCTCGACGCCATCGCGCAGATTGAGGGCGTGGAGGTGGTCTCGCTCATCAGCCGCGACCTGGAGAAAACGCGCGAAGTGGCGGCCAAGTACGGCATTGGCCATGTCACCACCGAGCTTTCCGACAGCTTGGCCCTGCCCGAGGTGGACGCGGTCATTCTGTGTACGCCCACGCCAATGCACGCCAGCCAAGCTTTGGCCTGCCTGCGCGCGGGTAAGCACGTGCAGGTGGAAATCCCGCTGTGCGACGTGTTGAGCGAAGGCCAGGCCGTGGTGGCCGAGCAGCAGCGCAGTGGGTTGGTGGCCATGTGCGGCCACACGCGCCGCTTCAACCCCAGCCACCAGTTCGTGCACCAGCGCATCGCGGCGGGTCAGTTCCACATCCAGCAGATGGACGTGCAGACCTATTTCTTTCGCCGCAGCAACATGAACGCGCTGGGCCAGCCGCGCTCCTGGACCGACCACCTGCTGTGGCACCACGCTGCGCACACGGTCGATTTATTCGCCTGGCAGTGCGGCAGCCCCGTGGTGCAGGCCAACGTCATTCAAGGGCCGATCCACCCGACGCTGGGCATCGCCATGGACATGAGCATCCAGCTCAAAAGTGCCAACGGCGCCATCTGCACGCTCAGCCTGAGCTTCAACAACGAAGGCCCGCTGGGCACTTTCTTTCGCTACATCGGCGACAGCGCCACCTACATCGCCCGCTACGACGACCTGTGGCAGTCCAGCAAAGACGGCAAAGAAAACCCCATCGACGTGTCCAAAGTGGCGGTGTCCATGAACGGCATCGAGCTCCAAGACCGCGAGTTTTTCGCCGCCATCCGCGAAGGCCGCGAGCCCCAGGCCAGCGTGGCGCAGGTGTTGCCTTGCTACGAGGTGCTGCACGGGTTGGAGCAGCAGTTGTTGCCTAGCCCTTAAGGCCTTTGCAACCGCTTCACTCCATGGATGGATCAACATGAAAACCAGACCCCTCGGCTCCTTCCAAGTCAGTGCCATCGGCTTGGGCTGCATGAACCTCAACCACGGCTACGGGCAGGCCGTGTCCTACGAGCAAGGCGAGCGCGTGTTGCTGGCCGCTTTGGACGCCGGCGTGACCTTGTTCGACACCGCGGCGCTGTATGGCTTTGGTGCCAACGAAACGCTGGTTGGGCGCGTGATGAAGCCGCACCGCCAGCGCTTCACGCTGGCCAGCAAGTGCGGCATGCAGGGCGTGGACCGCGAAGGCGACGGCAAGCTGGTGCGCGTGATCGACGGGCGCCCCGAAACCCTGCGCCGCACCTGCGAAGACAGCCTGCGCCGCTTGCAGACCGACGTCATCGACCTGTACTACCTGCACCGTTGGGACAAGTCGGTGCCCATCGAAGAAAGCGTGGGTGCTTTGGGCGACTTGGTTCGCCGCGGGCACATACGAAGCGTCGGCTTGAGCGAAGTCTCTGCGGCCACCCTGCGCCGAGCCCACGCCGAGCACCCGATTGCCGCCTTGCAAACCGAGTACTCGCTGTGGACGCGCAACCCCGAGATTGCCGTGCTGCAGGCCTGCCAAGAGTTGGGCGTGGCCTTTGTGGCATTCAGTCCGGTGGGTCGTGGTTTTCTGTGTGGCCCCATCGACACGGCGGCACTGGACGCGAGCGATATCCGCCGCACCATGCCGCGCTTCAGCGCCGAGCACTATGCCCACAACCTGAAGCTGCTGGCCGCCTTCGAGGCCATCGCGCGTGAGCTGTCGTGCAGCGCCGCGCAGTTGGCGCTGGCTTGGGTGTTGCAGCGTGGTGAGCACATCATCCCCATCCCAGGCACGACACAAGTGGCGCACCTGCATGACGACTTGGGCGCGCTGAACTTGGTGTTGTCTGATGAAGTGATGCAGCGCCTGGACGCGCTGTTTGCCCCAGACGCGGTGCAGGGCTCGCGCTACAACGAGCAGGGCAACCGTGAAGTGGACACCGAGGAATTTGCTTGAGCGGGCAAGCCCCACCTCTCATCTTGTGCCCTGGTTTGGTGTGCGACGACGCGGTGTGGGCACCACAGGTGCAGGCCTTGGCGGGTTTGCGTTTCTGCCAGGTGATGCATTGGGGCCTGCGCGATTCACTCACCGCCATGGCCCAGCAGGTGCTGGACGAGACCGCATCCCCTCGCTTCGCCTTGGCCGGGCATTCGATGGGTGGTCGCGTGGCGCTGGAGGTGATGCGACTGGCGCCCGAGCGCGTCGAGCTCCTGGCCTTGCTGGACACTGGTGTGCACCCCTTGCCTGGAGGCACCGCAGGTGATGCTGAGCGCGAGGGCCGCATGGCCCTGGTGGGCCTGGCGCAGCGCGAAGGCATGCGGGCCATGGGCGCGCAATGGGCGCAGCGCATGGTGCACCCGCGGCACTTGAACACCGAGTTGTTCGAGGCCATCGTGCAGATGATCGGGCGCAGCAGCCCGGCGCAGTTTTGGGCCCAGCAGACATCGCTGCTGAACCGGCCTGATGCCAGCGCCGATCTGGCCGCTGTTGGATGTCCCACCCTGATCTTGTGCGGTGAGCAAGACAGCTGGAGCCCGCCGGCCCAGCACCGCGCCATGCAGTCGCTGGTGCCGCATGCGGCCTTGGAAATCATTCCCGAGTGCGGCCATATGGCGACGATGGAGGCACCGGGGTCGGTGTCCGAAGCCATGCATCGATGGCTTGTGGCCGATACACCGCGCGCCGCAGGCGGTGGCTGATTCGAGCCTTGCAGGATTCAGTCGGCGGCTGAGGCCAAGGCCTCGCGCGCCAGATGGGCGCGGCGTCGCTCGCTGAGCAGCACGTAAACGCCTGCACCGACCAGCAAGGCAATGCCCGTGAGCGCGAGCGCATTGGGTACTTCGTCCCAGAACAACCAGCCCAGCAGCAGTGCGTAGAGGATGGCGGTGTAGCGGAACGGCGCGATCACGCCCATGTCGCCAGCGCGCGTGCCGGTGATGAGCAAAAAGTAGCCCGCGCAAAGGAACACGCTGGCGCTCGCCAGCAAGGCGAGTTGCTTCCAAGTCATGGGGGCCCAGACCTGCGTCAGGCTCCAGGCACCGGCCAGCAGTGTGACCACGATGGCGGTGCTGAGTGTGATGAACAGCGAAGGGATGCTGGCCGGTATGGTGCGGGTGGTGATGTCGCGTCCCGCGTGCAGCAAGGTGCCAGCCAGACACAGCAGCGCATAGGCGTTGAAGCCGCTGCTGGAGGGTTGCACGATCAGCAGCACGCCCAGAAACCCCGTGCCAATGGCCAGCCACTGCACCCAAGCGATGCGCTCATCCAGCAACCACATGGCCAGCACCGTGATGACCAGCGGCGTAGCCATGTTGATGGCCGTGGCGTTGCCAATGGGCAGGTTGAACAGAGACGTCAGGTAGACCAGGGTGGCCAGCGCATCGAAGGCCGAGCGCTGCAAAACCCGGGGCTGCACCACATGCGCCAAGGCTTGGCGGCTTTGCCATTGCCCGGTGGCCCATATCAAGGCCAACAACAGCAACGTGGCCATGCAGCCTCGCACAAAAATGAGCTGGGCTGTGGGCAGTGATTCGCTCACGCGCTTGACCAGCGCGTCATTGATGAGAAAGGCCGCCATGGCCGAAGACATGGCGGCCATGCCGCGAACGTTCGCGCGGGCGTTGGTTCCGACGTTCACGCGGACGTTCAAGCTGGCGTGGGTTCAGGCATGGGCGCTGACGCCCATGAAGACCGTACTCAGAGCGAGTCGATGAAGCTGCGCAGCTTGTCCGAACGGCTGGGGTGCTTGAGCTTGCGCAGCGCCTTGGCCTCGATCTGGCGGATGCGTTCACGGGTCACGTCGAACTGCTTGCCCACTTCTTCGAGCGTGTGGTCGGTGGACATTTCGATACCAAACCGCATGCGCAGAACCTTGGCTTCGCGCGGCGTGAGGCCGTCGAGGATTTCCTTCACCACGTCACGCAGGCCAGCCTGCATGGCGGCCTCAATCGGCGCGGTGTTGGTCGTGTCCTCGATGAAGTCACCCAGGTGCGAATCGTCGTCGTCACCGATCGGCGTTTCCATGGAGATCGGCTCTTTGGCGATCTTCATGATCTTGCGGATCTTGTCTTCTGGGATTTCCATCTTGGCCGCCAAGATCGAGGCGTCGGGCTCGAAGCCGAACTCCTGCAAATGCTGGCGGCTGATGCGGTTCATCTTGTTGATCGTCTCGATCATGTGCACCGGAATGCGGATGGTGCGCGCCTGGTCAGCGATCGAGCGGGTGATGGCCTGGCGAATCCACCACGTGGCGTAGGTGGAAAACTTGTAACCGCGGCGGTACTCGAACTTGTCGACCGCCTTCATCAGGCCGATGTTGCCCTCTTGGATGAGGTCGAGGAATTGCAGGCCACGGTTGGTGTACTTCTTGGCAATGGAAATGACCAAGCGCAGGTTGGCCTCGATCATTTCCTTCTTGGCTTCGCGAGAGTTGCGCTCGCCTTCATTCATGCGCTTGTTGATGCCCTTGAGCTCGTCGAGCGGCACCACCACGCGTGATTGCAGATCGATCAGCTTTTGCTGCAGCTCTTGCACCGGCGGAACGTTGCGGGCGAGAACATTGCTCCATGGTTTGCCAGAAGCTGCCTGCTTTTCCACCCACTTCAGGTTGAGTAAATTGGGCGGGAAGTCCTTGATGAAGACTTCCTGAGGCATGCCGCACTTGTCCACGATGATGCGGCGCAGCTCGCGTTCTTTTTTGCGCACGTCATCTACCTGGCCACGCACCATCTCGCACAGGCGTTCGATGGTTTTGGCGGTGAAGCGAACGGTCATCAATTCTTCGCTGAGTGCGGCCTGGGCCTTCACGTAAGCAGGGGTGCCGTAGCCTTCTTTGTCGTAGGTCTTGTGGACGCGCTCAAACAGGCCAGCCATGCGCTCGAAGCGCTCCAGCGCCTGAGTCTTCAACTCTTCGAGCTTTTTGGTGAGCGCCTTGGAGCCACCGTTGCCGTCGTCGTCGTCGTCTGCGTCGAACTCGTCGAAGTCTTCTTCGGCCACATAGTCGTCGGCCTCGTTCGGGTTCGAGAAGCCGTCGACCACGCTGGAGATGACGACTTTGCCGTCACGGATGTCTTGGGCCAGATGCAGAATTTCCGCGATGGTGGCGGGTGAAGCACTGATGGCGGCCATCATGTCTTGCAGACCGGCTTCGATGCGCTTGGCGATCTCGATTTCGCCTTCACGCGTCAATAGCTCCACTGTGCCCATCTCGCGCATGTACATGCGCACCGGGTCGGTCGTGCGGCCGAACTCGCTGTCCACCGTCGACAGCGCGGCTTCTGCCTCTTCTTCGGCTTCTTCTTCGGTGGCTGCGGTCGGCCCGGTGTTGTTGAGCAACAGGGTTTCCGCGTCGGGCGTTTGCTCGTAGACGGCCACGCCCATGTCGTTGAGCATGGTGATGACCACTTCCATGGTCTCTGCGTCAACCAGCTTGTCGGGCAAGTGGTCGGAGATTTCGCCGTGCGTCAGGTATCCACGGGTTTTACCCAGTTTGATGAGCGCCTTCAGCCGCTGGCGGCGCTTGGCCATGTCCTCTTCGGACAGCACCGTTTCGTCCAGACCAAATTCCTTCATCAGGGCGCGCTCTTTGGCCTTGCTGATCTTCATGCGAAGAGGCTTGACCTTCTCGGAGCCTTCCCCGGCAGCAGCGGGCTCTTCCGCAAACTCTGCCTCCATGTCGATTTCTTCTTCGATGACAGCTGGCTCTGCTGGCTTGCCCTTGGCGTTGCGCTTGTCGGTGGCTGCCTCTGCCTTGGCCGGGCGACCCGGTTTGGCGCGTGCCTCGGTAGCGGTGCTGGCTTTTTTGGAGGTCGCTGCTGGCTTGGCAGCCCCAGCCTTTGCGGCTGGCTTGGCGGTGGTGCTCTTTGCAGCTGCGGTTTTTGCTGCGGCGGCTGCGCTGGGCTTGTCGGTGTTTTTTGGTGTCGTCACAGTGGTTTTCGATACAGCCTTGGTGGGGGCTTTGGTAGCGGTCTTGCCGGAGGTTTTAGAGGCAGGCGTGGCAGGCTTCTTCGTCTGTTGCGCGGGCATGGAAGGACCTTTGTCAAACAATCAGAAAAACCGACAGTCGCGGCGGCACGTCAACGCTGTCAGGTCACGGGTACCGCCCGAGCATTCAGGGGCAGTGTGTTGAGGCAAGGGGGCGAGCGATCAGCGAGAGGTGGGAGACACTGGCTTGCCGTAGCAAGATCGGTGAGAGCCGCAGCCCGCCGGTCAACGCGTGTTCTTCGGACTGGGTCCGCAAAAACTGCAGCAGTGCCGCGCGTGCCGGATCAACGCTCGGATTATACCTTCGGCGTTTTTAGCTGACGCCACAAGACGTCGAGCTCCTGGTATCGCTTGAGTGCGCTGGGGTCGCTTGAGATGGAAGCTATGGCTTCGCTTTTCTGATGTTCCAACTGCTCCATCAACAGGCCATTGAGCACCGAACGAAGCTCTTCTAGGGAACCTCGGTCGTTGGTCGAGACCGGATCCTCCTCGGTAGCGGGCTCGGCGAGGTCACTGGCTAATTTAACGGCGAGCGCCTCGAACGCCTGGCCTCGCAGCCCCTCGCGCCAAGCTCGCCAGCTCAGCGGGCCGTGTTCTTGTACCTGGCCTTCTAGCCAGGCCAACAAGGGTCCGTGTGGCGCAGGCAGTTCGCCCAGCAAGGCGTGGTCTTGCGCCGATAGGTGCTGCCACAGTTGTGGCTCGGTCAACAGCAGACGACAGGCGTGGTCGGCTCGGCTGCTGGGGCTGGTTCTGGGGTTGCGTTTGGGCAGTGCAGCGTAGGGGCGTTTGGAAGCCGCGCGCTCGGGCGAGTAGGCGGCGGTTGCGGCAGAGGCGCCCCAGAGTTCCTGAAGCTCTCGATTGGGCAATTGCACCAGTTCGGCGATATCCCCCAGCAGTTGGCGCTTGAGCGCACCATCCGGCAGCGCCTGCCACAGCGGCTTGGCTTGGCTGGCCAGCAATGCGCGTCCTTCTGCAGAAGACAAATCGCAGCCCTCGCGAGCCGAGTCGATCAAGAAGCGGCTCAGTGGCGTGGCGTCGCTCACGAAGCGCGCGAAAGCCTCTGCGCCGTGCGTTCGGATGAAGCTGTCGGGGTCGTGTTCTGGTGGCAAAAAAAGAAACTTGACGCTGCGCGTATCGGTGGCCCATGGCAGTGCAGCGTCCAAGGCCTTGCGTGCAGCGCGTCTGCCGGCCGTGTCTCCATCGAAGCTGAACACCACGCTGTCCGTGAAGCGAAAGAGCTTGCGCACATGGTCTGTTGTGCAGGCCGTTCCCAGCGTGGCGACGGCCTGCTCGAAGCCCAACTGCGCCAAGGCCACCACATCCATGTAGCCCTCCGTGACCAAAGCGTAGCCTGCGTCTCGGATGGCTTGACGCGCTTCGAACAAGCCGTAGAGCTCGCGCCCCTTGCTGAACACGGGCGTCTCCGGGGAGTTGAGGTACTTGGGTTTGTCGTCGCCCAACACGCGCCCGCCGAAGCCAATGCACTCGCCCTTGACGTTGCGGATGGGGAACATGATGCGGTCGCGAAAGCGGTCGTAGCGCTTGTCCGCGTCGCCTTCTTCCCCCGTGATCACCATGCCGCTTTCGACCAATCGGGCATCGGCGTAGTCTGCATACACGCTGGCCAGGTGGCGCCAGCCGGGCGGCGCGTAGCCCATGCCAAAGCGCTTGGCGATATCGCCCGAGAGACCGCGGCCTTTCAGATAGTCAATGGCTCTTGGCGCTGCCTTGAGCTGTGATCGGTAGGCCGCAGCCGCCTTTTCCAGCACGTCGAACAAGCTGGTCTGGCGTTCGCGTTCGGCTTGGGCTTTGGCTTTGTCTTGCGGCGAGCGCTCGTCGTCTGGCACCACCATGCCGACCGAGCCCGCCAAGTCTTCGACGGCTTCCATGAACCCCATGCCGCTGTGCTCTATCAAGAAGCCAATGGCGTCACCGCTTTTGCCGCATCCGAAGCAATGGAAAAACTGCTTCGTCGGGCTGACCGTGAAGGAGGGTGATTTCTCTGAATGGAAAGGACATAAACCGCTGTAGTTGGCACCGGTCTTCTTGAGCTGAACGTGGCGACCGATCAGCTCGACCACATCGACGCGGGCGATCAGGTCTTGTAGAAAGCCTTGGGGAATGGCCAAGACCGAGCCTCAGCCGCCCATGACACGGTTCTTGCCCGCGCGCTTGGCCAGGTACATCGCTTCGTCGGCCCGGCGCAAGGCATCGCTGCTCTTTTCGTCGGCCGCCAACTGCGTGACGCCCGCGCTGAAGGTGATCAGCAGCTTGTCGTTGTCGCGCAAAAAGTACCGCTTGGTCAGTTCGCGCTGCAGGCGTGTCATGGCCTCGATGCCTTGGTCCAGCGTGGTGTCGGGCATGACGATCACGAACTCTTCACCGCCAAAACGCGACAGCAGGTCTTGCGGGCGCAGGCAGCTTCGCGCCACGTCGGCCAGATGAACCAATGCCGCGTCGCCTGCGCTGTGACCCAGCGTGTCGTTGATGCGTTTGAAGTTATCGATGTCCAGCATCGCCAAACACAGCGGCAACTCACGGCGCTGGGCGGCGGCGACCTCACGCAGCAAGGTCTCTTCCATGCCCCTGCGGTTGAGTACACCGGTCAGTGGGTCGTGGCGGGCCTGCGTGCTGGCCCGATCAAGCTCTTGTTGGAGCCGATTGACCTCTTGCTCGGCCTGGGTCGTGCGCTCGCGCAGTTGGCGCAACTCGTCGCGGGCAAAGCCTGCTTCCTTGGCCATGGCACGGGTGGCACCCAGCGCTTCTTGCAGCGCAGGTGCAATGTCGCTGAGGTGCTTGGCCTCTTCGATCTGACGAGCGCAGTTTTCTATCTTGCCTTGGTAGAGGCTGCTGGCATCGGTCATGGACGACAGCCGCTCGATGAAGGTGGCCAGCATCTGCTTCATCTCGGCTTGCGCCTGCAGTTGACGGTCTTTGGCCTGAGACTGTTTGAAGATCACGTCTTTCAAGCGCAGCTGCAGGTCGTCCAGACGCCGCACCGTCACGGGCGGGGTAGCCGCAGCCATCAAAGCTTCAACTTGGCCGCTGAGCCATCGGTCGTCTACCGAAAGCTCGGCGATGTTGCGAAAAATGAGCTGCAACACTTCCAGCAGCATCTGACGTACGGTGGTTTGCTCTTCGGCCACGAAATCCAGCCGAAAGCTGAAGTTGCCCAGCATCGACTTCAACACGGCGGTTTCTGGCGCGCTTTGGCGCAAATAGGCCGACAGGTCATTGGCTTGTGCCGCGATGCGGGTGTCGTCGCCGCCCACCGCGGGCAGCACCGTATCTATCAAGCGTGCAATCTGCTCGCGCAGCTCACCGCTGAACAAGGGCTGTGTGATGGCCGGGGGCAAACTGGGTTGGCGTTCCGGGGCTGCGGACAGCGCCGTATTGGCCAAGCTCGAGTAAGCCACCAGTGCTTTCTGAACCGCGATCCAGTTGCGCGCTGCGATGGCGCGCTGCAACTCGCCGACCGCTTCAGCCTGTCCGCCTTGTTGTGCCGGCAGCGCTTCAGAGATGCGCTGCAAGTGCTCATCTGGAAAAGGCGCGGACACGCGTGTGCCTGAAATCTCGTGCCAGAGTGCTTGGTAGTTTTCTGGCGACGGCACCAGCCGCCGGGATGTCAGCAGCTTGAGAGTTTCACGGGCGATTTCTGATGCGTTGCGGTCGGGCATGGGTCGCGTCAGCGGGTGAGTGAAGGCGGCCCGCAAGGTACGGGTCAGCGGTTCTTGAAGGCGCCGTTCGAGTGTAGCCCTGCGCCGCTTTTCAGTCGGCCATGACGACGCCCTCGCGCCTCGGGTCTGCGCCGCCAAACCACGAAGACGCGCTGGCTTCGAGCTGACGTTGCAGGGCCTGCAAGCCGCTGGTCATGGCGGACTCGCGCACCTCGTGGCCCCTATCCCGCAGCGACTGCACGGTGGCTGCGGGAAAGCGGCGCTCTTCCAGCAGCACAGGCCCGCCCAAAGAGGCAAAGTTGGGCAAGTCGATGGCACGCTGAACGTCCCATTCCCAAAGCAGCGTGGCAAGCAAGGTTTTCGCTGTGTAGTGAATGATCTGCGCGCCCCCCGGGCTGCCCAGGCTCATCAGCAAAGCGCCGCTTTTTGCGTCGAACACCAAGGAGGGCGACATCGAAGAGCGCGGGCGCTTGCCGGGTTGAACGCGGTTGGCGACCGGTTTGCCCTGTGCATCTGTGGGTGCAAAGCTGAAATCGGTGAGCTGGTTGTTGAGCAGCAAGCCACGCACCATCTGACGCGCACCGAAGGCGTCTTCGATGGTGGTGGTCATGGCCACAGCACGACCCTGCGCATCAATGATGCTGATGTGTGAAGTGCCGAACTCGGGCTGCTCGGCCATGGCAGCAGCACTGCTGCGCACGCCGCCGGGCTCGCCCGCTGGTGCTGTCGCCATGCGTCGTGGGCCGATCAACCGGGCGCGGTCTGCGAGGTACGCCGCGTCAAGCAGGCTTTCCCAGCGGCCCGCCGGCGCAGGGGTGTAGTCGGGGTCTGCCACGTAGAGCGCCCGGTCAGCAAAGGCCAGTCGGGATGCTTCGGCGTAGAGGTGCAGGGCATGTGCGCTTGGCAGGCCGCTGGAGTCGGGCTGCGCCCAGCTGGCAGACCCGCTGAGCATGCCCAGAATTTGTCCTACTGCGAGGGCGCCTGAACTGGGAGGTGGCATGCCGCACAGCTTCAAGCTGCGGCCTTTCAGGACGACGATGTGGCAAAGGGGCTCGCGTTCGCGGGGCGAGTAGGCCGCCATGTCGGCCATCGAAAGCGTGCCAGGGTTGCTTGGGTGTGAGCGAACCTTGTCCACGATGGCCTGCGCCACCGGGCCTTCATGCAAACCGGACGGTCCTTGGCGCGCCAGGCTGCGAAGCACCTCGGCCAACGCCGGGTTGCGCAGCACATGACCTGCTGGCCATGGCTGGCCCGACGGGTCATAAAAGTAGGCAGCAGCGGTCGGGTCGCGCCGCAGATGCGGGTCGGCAGCGATCAATGCATGCAAGCGCGCGCTGACGGGAAAGCCGCGCTCGGCCAAGGCAATCGCGGGCTCAAACAGGCGAGCCCAAGGCAGCACACCGTGTTGTCGATGCGCCAGGGCCAGCATCGCAACAGTGCCCGGCACACCCACCGAGCGCCCGCCGACCACCGCCTCGTAAAACGCCATCGGCTTGCCGTCGGTTCCAAGAAATAGCCATTCGTCCGCCGCTGCAGGTGCTGCCTCGCGGCCGTCGAAAGCCTGCACTTTTGCGCCGTCGGCATGCAGCAGAAAAGCCCCACCGCCAATGCCGCTGGACTGCGGCTCGACCAAGGTAAGCACCATTTGCACGGCCACGGCTGCATCCACCGCGCTGCCGCCAGCGCGCAGCATTTGCAAGCCCGCCTGTGCCGCCAATGGGTTGGCCGCGGCCACGGCTTGGCGCTGGAACGCCCAGCCGGGCTTGGCAGACAGGCCCGACGCTCCCTCGGGCGAAAGCGGCGGTGCTGAAAGCGCTGCTGCCTGGGTGCTTGAGGGCGGCCCGTTTTGGGCGCAGGCCCAAAGCAAGCAGCAAGCCAGAAGCGCCAACCAGCGACCACGGGTCGGTTCGTTGACCAGGCCGGATCGCTCGGTGGTCATGGCGCGCCTTACCGTGGCGCCAAGCGAATCGCGCCGTCCAGGCGAATCACCTCGCCGTTGAGCATGTCGTTCTCAAAAATGTGGCGTACCAGCCGCGCATAGTCTTGGGGCGTGCCCAGTCGGCTGGGGAAGGGGACGCTGGCCGCCAGTGCGTCTTGCACCTCTTGGGGCATGCCGAACAGCATGGGTGTTCCGAAGATGCCAGGTGCAATGGTCATGTTGCGAATGCCATTGCGTGCCAAATCGCGCGCGATCGGTAGCGTCATTCCGACAACGCCTCCCTTGGATGCGCTGTAGGCGGCTTGTCCAATCTGCCCGTCATAAGCGGCCACACTCGCCGTGGAAATGAGGACACCGCGCTCGCCAGTGGCTTCCGGCTCGTTCTTGGCCATGGCATCGGCAGACAGTCGAATCATGTTGAAGCTGCCGATCAGGTTGACCGTGATCGTTTTGGCAAACAGCGCCAGACTGTGTGCGCCTGATTTGCCAACGGTCTTCTCAGCCGGAGCAATGCCAGCGCAGTTAACCAATCCCATGAGTTTGCCCATGCCGACCGCGCGTGCCACTGCTGCTTGTGCGTCGGCTTCCTGGCTCACATCGCAGCGGACGAACGCGCCACCGATGTCGCGGGCTACGGCCTCGCCTTTTTCGACCTGCATGTCGGCCAGCACCACTTGCCCACCCGCCGCAGCCAACATGCGCGCAGTGCCTTCCCCCAAACCGGATGCGCCGCCAGTGACGATGAATACCTTGCCTGCTATGTCCATGGGTTGATCCTTTTCGGGTGATGCGGCGCTTGGATGCGCCCTTCCTTGCAGTCTAGCGATGCTTATTCAGCGCTTGGCAGGTGTCACACCCTTCCGGTTGGACAGCGCTAAGGGCTTTGCTGGGGCGGTGCCCGGGGGCGCGAGGGTTCAGGCTAGCGCCTACCGCTGCACCTAGGCAGTGCCCGGCCGTGCTCCGGGTTCAGGCTAGCGCCGTTCGCTGCACCTAGGCGGTGCCCGGCGGCGCGGGATCCGTTCTCCCGGCCTGCCTCGCGGGCGGCTGCTTTTGGTGCTCATCGGTTTCAGCGTTAACGCCTTTTGTGGCGTTCTCACGTGCTGGCAACCGCGAATGAGGCCTCCGCCCGGACACCCGCACCACCGGGCTTTGCGCAGCGCTTTTGGTGGCGGGGCAAACAGCCCGCGTGCCCGACAGGAAATTGTTGGGCTGAGAACTGCCCGCCCGCCGTGTAGGGCGTCGAGTGAAGCAGCGCTAGCGAGCAACCCCGGCTCCACGCTGCACTGCGTCCGGCGCGCACCAGCAGGCGCGCCACTGCGCCACTCACAGGGGTCGGTGGCTGGAGTCGGGCGCAGGCCCTATTCGCGGTTGCCAGCCCACAAGCGTTCTACAAAAAGCGTTTAAGCAGAAACCTGAGCACACCAAGAACAGCCGCCCGCGAGCGTGGGCCGGAGAACGAGCCGGACGCCGACACCTGGCGCGAGGTGCAGGCATGAATCAAAAGTGGCGCTGGCCGGAGAACGAACAGGATGCCGACACCTGGCGCGAGGTCTAGGCCAGCATGAACCAAGGCGTGGGCCGAAGAACGAACAGGACGCCGCCCCCCGGCGCAAGTTGTCTTCCAGTACCAACTACCGGGCCAGCGCTGGCACCAGCAAAAGCACCGGCCACGGCTTACTTGTAGCCCACCCGGTCCAGCATTTGCTGCACCTTGACCTGGTTTTTGGCCACTGCCGCCAGCGGAATGTTTTCGACCTTGAAGCTGTCGCCTCCCATGGCCTTCAGTGCTGGGTTGTCGATCTTCACGCCACGCACCGCCGCGTACTCGTTGTTGCCGTTGGCGAAGTACCCCTGGGCGTAGGTGCTGGCCAGGAATTCCATGAAGGCGATGGCGTTCTCACGGTTTTTGGCGTGACGTGCCACGGCAGCGCCTGCGATGTTCACGTGCGTACCGCTGGTGGCTTGATTGGGGAACACCACGCGCACTTTGTCGGTCACGGCTCGGTCCTCGGCCTTGTCCGAGCCCACCAAGCGGGCCATGTAATACGTGTTGGTCAATGCCACGCCACATTCCCCGCTGGCGACTGCGCGGATCTGGTCGGTGTCGCCACCCTTTGGTGCGCGCGCCATGTTGTCGACCAAGCCCTTGAGCCAGGCCTCGCCGCGCTGGTCGCCCAACCGGTCCACCACCGTCGAAAACAGCGACAGGTTGTAGGGGTGCGAACCCGAGCGGGTGCAAAGCAAACCTTTCAGTTTGGGGTCTGCCAGTTGTTCGTAGGTGGCAACGTCTTGCGCTTTGACACGGGCTGGGTCGTAGACCACCACGCGGGCGCGGGTCGAGAAGCCGGTCCAGGTGACGCCCTCGGGCGTGGCCGCAGCGCGCAGGTTGGACGGGATGGCTCGGTCGAGCGTGGCCGACTTGATGGGTTGGAACAGGCCCAGTGCGTCGGCAGCCGCCAAGCGGGCCGCGTCCACCAGCATCACCACATCGGCGGGCGACGCAGCGCCCTCGGTACGCAGCCTTGCGACAATGCCCGCGTCGTCTGCGTCTACTCGGTTGATCTTGATTCCGGTCGTGCGGGTGAAGGTGTCGTACATCACCTCGTCGGTCTGGTAATGGCGGGCTGAGTACAGGTTGAGCACCTTGTCTTGGGCGGATGCTGCAGTGACCAGGCTGGCGGCGAGCAGTGCAAGGGTCCAACGGGGCGAAAAGTTCATGGCGGTTTGGAGGTTGGTTTGAAAAGCTCAATCGTAAAGCAAATGCGAACCATTCGCAATAGCATATTGAATGCTTGGCGGGATTGGGGAAGTGGCAGAGGTTGTCACTGGCGATTCATCCCAGCGCGCCCCAGCTCTGTGCTGGGTGCGCTGCTTCTTTTGTCGGGTTGTGCTGGCATGGCGCCCGCGCCCAGCGGACCGGCCCCCGTGATGCCCGAGCCGACAGCAGTCACAGCGCCACCAACGAGGCTGCCGGTTCTCGGCCTGGCACTTGGCGGAGGGGCTGCACGCGGCTTCGCTCATGTGGGTGTGATTCAGGTTTTGGAGGAAGCGGGCTATCGCCCACAGTTGGTCGCGGGCACTTCGGCGGGCAGTTTGGTGGCAGCGTTGTACGCATCGGGCCTCAGTGGGGCAGAGCTGCAGCGCCTGGCTGATGGGATGGAGGCAGTCGCCTTCGCTGACTGGACCCTGCCGTGGTTTCAGCGTGGTGTGTTGCGCGGTGAGGCTTTGGCCCGTTACGTCAGCCAGCAGGTGGGCGGGCGCACCATCGAACAAATGCCATTGCCGCTGGGTATCGTCGCTACCGACCTCGCCACTGGCGAGGCGGTGTTGTTCAGGCGAGGCGACACGGGGACGGCCGTGCGGGCGTCGAGCGCCGTTCCCGCTGTGTTTTTGCCTGTTCGAATTCTTGGCCGAGACCATGTGGACGGCGGTCTTGTGGCACCGGTGCCCGTCTTGCAGGCCCGCGAGATGGGGGCGGAGGTCGTGCTGGCAGTGGACATCTCCAGTGCCCCAGAAGGCAATGCCGTCGACGGCACCTTGCAGGTCTTGTTGCAGACCTTCGCTGTGATGGGGCGCAGCATCACCCGCTATTCGTTACGCGATGCCGACGTGATCGTTCGCCCGGCTTTGCAGGGTGTGGGGGGCGCTGACTTCAGCCAGCGGCAGCGTGCGATTGAAGCCGGGCGTAGCGCGATGCGGGAGGCCTTGCCCGCACTGCACAAAGCAATGGCACCGCGATAGGCCGGCAGCGCACAAAAAAAGGGGCTGGTCTTTCGACCAGCCCCAATGGATCCCTGAGCCCTGCGGCTCTAAAAGACCCGAGGAGACAACCGGTTAGGCAACGGCTCAACGCCGTTGCCAGGTTTCTTTGATCAGCGCTTGCGGGTCGTGGTGGCCTTGGTGGCGCTCACGGCCGTTGCTGCCATGGTGTTGAAGTTGGACTCAGCCACATCGGTGGCTTGCTTGACTGCCTTGTGGACTGACTCGAATGCGTTGTTGGCAGCGGCCACGGCGCTCTTCATCACAGCCACAGCGGTTTCGGAGCCTGCGGGTGCGTTCTTGGCAATGTTGTCCACCACGCCAGAGAAGGCCTTCTGCGCTTCGACGGTCTTCGATTCGAAGGCTTTGCCGAACTCGGCCGTGGTGCCCGAGGAAATGTCGTACAGGTGGCGGCTGTAAGCGGCGGCCTTCTCAGCCAAGGGCTGAAACAAACCAGCTTGCAAAGCCAGCAATTCCTGAACGTCTTTGACGCTCAGGGCCGAGTTGGCGTGGTTGGCGGCGTCACCCAGAGCTGCCTTGGTCACATTGAGGTTCAGCTCAACCATCTTTTCCACGCCTTCGAAAGCCTTGTGTGTCAGGCCGAAGAGGGTTTCGAGGTTGGCTTTTTGAGCGGCTTGAATTTGTTCAGCGGTCAGCATGTGTATCTCCAAAAGTTGATGAAAGGGCACCTGCTGCACCGAACTTCTGGTCGTGCATTTATGTTGCACTGCAGCATGAGCGAATTGTAGGGAATGAAATCCCCAGCGCAAGCCTTTTTTGCTGCAATGCAACAAATTGAGGCGCTCACCCTATTTTTGTGCTGCGCCAAAGCGTCGCGACCTGCTTGTCTAAGCCGATGGCAGCGGGTTTGTCGCCCGACCAAGGACTGCCACTTGGGGCCGGCGGGTGCGGGAAGCGGATGCGCCTGCGGTCTGACAATACCCAACCGTGCACGCCTTCTACGCCGATCACTTTGTTCTGCCTTTGCCGGCGAACCACCGTTTTCCGATGGCCAAGTACCGTTTGCTGCGGGACCGCTTGCGCAATGAACTGGCCGACGTGGTTCTGGCAGAAGCCCCGGCTGCTACCGACGGTGAATTGGCCTTGGCTCACTCCCCAGCTTATGTGCAAGCCATCGTCACCGGTGCTGCGGATGCCGGGCAGATGCGGGAGATTGGCTTTCCCTGGAGTCCTGCGATGGTGGAACGATCCAGGCGGTCGGTGGGCGCGACCGTGGCTGCGGCGCGCATCGCCTTACAGCAGGGCGTGGCCGCCAACTTGGCGGGCGGAACCCACCATGCGAAGGCTGATCGCGGCAGCGGGTTTTGCGTCTTCAACGACGTGGCCGTCGCTGCCAGGTTGATGCAGGCGGAGTGTGCGCGCCGTTCGGCGCCTGGCTCGCCCCCGTTGCCGGTGGCTGTGATCGATTTGGACGTGCATCAAGGGAACGGCACGGCCCACATCTTTCGCGAAGACCCCAGCGTGTTCACCTTGTCTCTCCATGGTGAGCGCAACTTCCCCTTTCGCAAAGAGCCGGGCGACTTGGATGTCGACCTGCCCGACGGATGTACCGATCACGACTACCTCTTGGCCTTGGACCAGGCCCTGGAAGAAATGGGCCGCCGCTTCAAGCCGGCACTCATTCTTTATTTGGCCGGAGCAGACCCCCTGCAAGGCGACCGGCTGGGCCGCCTGGCGCTGTCGCATGCGGGTTTGCTGGCACGCGACGAGCGGGTGTTTGCGTGGGCTTGGGAGCGCCAAATCCCACTGGCCTTTTGCATGGCAGGGGGATATGGCCTGCAAATAGGGGACACCGTTCAAGCGCAGGTCAACACCTTTCGCGTGGCCCTGGGTTACGCAGCACGCTGGCGCAGCCGATCCTGAGACTGGGCTGGTCCCTGTTCTGGGCTGGCGTTGACCCGCTGGCACAATGAAAACGGGCCGGTCAGATCTTTCTGTGGCCGCCTCTCACACAGGACCTTCGCCATGAATCCCCCCACTTCCTCGCCAGAGGCTGGCATACCAAGCTTCGGCCCTGCGGCTGTTGATGGTTCAAGGATATCCGTCGCAGCAGCTGTGGATTCGGCCATCTTGGGACGGCGTTCTGTCAGAGCTTTTCTGCCCAAGCCGGTTCCCCAGGGCGACATAGAGGCTTTGCTGTCTGTGGCCAGTCGGGCTCCCTCGGGCACCAACACGCAGCCCTGGAAGGTATATGTGCTCACCGGTGCATCCCGCGACAGCTTGGTCGACAAGGTTTGCTCGGCCCACGATGCGCTGCGTGCTGACCCGAGCCTGGCGCAGCAGTTTCAAGAGGCCTACGACTACTACCCTGCGCAATGGGTCAGTCCGTACATCGATCGGCGGCGGGAGAACGGGTGGAGTCTCTACGGCTTGCTCGGTATTGGCCGCGCTGACAAAGACAAGATGCATGAACAGCAGCAGCGCAACTTTCGCTTCTTCGATGCGCCCGTGGGATTCATGTTCACCATCGACCGCGTGATGGGCCGCGGCAGCCTCATGGATTACGGCATGTTCTTGCAAAACATCATGGTCGCGGCACGCGCTCGCGGCCTCGACACCTGCCCTCAAGCGGCGTGGAACTCGTTTGCCAGCATCATCCTCCCGCACATAGGCGCTGGCCCTGAAGAGATGCTGGTCTGCGGCATGTCCTTGGGCTGGGCAGATGCGCAGGCGAAGGTCAATGAACTGCAAACCCCGCGTGAATCTGCCGCCACGTTCACGCGCTGGCTGGGCTGAATCGGTCCAAAAAATCAAGCGACTAGCGCCACTCCAGCCTTCCCCATGATCATCACCAGCCTGCTGGACACGGACCTCTACAAATTCACCATGATGCAGGTGGTGCTGCACCGCTTTCCGGGCGCGCAGGTGGAGTACCGCTTCAAGTGCCGAACGCCGGGTGTGCAGTTGGCACCTTTTGCCCAGGAGATTCGCGACGAAATCAGGGCGCTGTGCGAGCTGCGCTTCCAGGACGCCGAGCTCGGTTACCTACGCAGCCTGCGCTTCATCAAGAGCGACTTCGTTGATTTCCTGGGCTTGTTTCGCCTCAACGAAAAATACATCGCCGTGCAGCCTGCGGCCGATGGCCAGTTGGACATCACCATCAGCGGGCCTTGGCTGCACACCATCTTGTTCGAGATCCCGGTGCTGGCCATCGTCAACGAGGTCTACTTTCGTAACACGGTGGAGGTGCCGGACTTCATCCAAGGTCGCCAGCGGCTGGACATGAAGATCGCGCAGTTGCAGGGCGACGGCTTGTCTGACCTGAAGATCGCCGACTACGGCACGCGCAGGCGTTTTTCAGCGGCCTGGCATCAAGAAGTGTTGCGGGTGCTGGCAGGCCGTTTGGGCTCGGTGCGCGACCCGCGCACGGGCGAGGGGCGCATCGGCGGACAACTGGCTGGCACCAGCAACGTGCTCTACGCCATGAAACTGGGCCTGACCCCACTGGGCACCATGGCGCACGAGTACCTGCAAGCCTGCCAAGCTTTGGGCCCGCGCCTGCGCGACAGCCAAGTGTTCGGCTTCGAGTCCTGGGCCCGCGAGTACCGCGGCGACCTAGGCATTGCGCTTAGCGACGTCTACGGCATCAACGCCTTCCTGCGCGACTTCGACCTCTACTTCTGCAAGCTCTTCGACGGTGCCCGCCACGACAGCGGAGACCCTTTCGACTGGGGTGAGCGCCTGATCGCCCACTACAAAGCCAACCGCGTCGACCCGCGCACCAAAACACTCATCTTCAGTGACGGCCTGACCGTGCCCCGCACCATTGAGCTCTACCAACGCTTTCAGGGTCGCGCGCAGTTGGCTTTTGGCATCGGCACCAACCTCACCAACGATCTGGGCGACCCGCCCGGCCATACGCCGCTGCAAATCGTCATCAAGATGGTGCGCTGCAACGGACAGCCTGTAGCCAAGCTGTCCGACACGCCATCGAAGAACCTGTGTGACGACGTGAACTATTTGGCCTACCTGCGCCAAGTCTTCGAGATTGACCCCCAGCCCAGCTGACTACCCTTCTTCTCTCGCCACCGACCGAACATGAACCCAACCCCCAACCCGGATTTTCTCAACCGCCCTTCAACCGGACCAGGCCATCGCTCAGCGGGCATCGGGCGCTGGTGGGTCGGTATGGCCTTGCTGATCGCCGCTGGAAGTTCACAGGCAGCGGACTTCGATGGCCGTCAGCTGACCGCGCTTTGGGGCGTGCCTTTTGCGGGCATTTTGTTGAGCATCGCGCTCATGCCTTTGCTGACCCCGCACTTTTGGCATCACCACTACGGCAAAGTGGCAGCGGGCTGGGCGCTGGCATTCTTGCTGCCCTTTGCGCTGATGTTTGGGCCTGGCGCGGCGGCAGCCGGTGTGGCGCATGCGTTGTTGGCGGAGTACATCCCCTTCATCATCTTGTTGACCGCCTTGTTCACCACAGCCGGTGGCATTTTCATCAGAGGCAACTTGCACGGCAGTGCCATGACCAACGTCACCATTTTGGTGACCGGCGCGGTGCTGGCCAGCTTCATGGGCACCACAGGCGCCTCGATGTTGTTGATCCGCCCCTTGATTCGCGCCAACGACAACCGCAAGCACAAAGCCCACGTGGTGGTGTTCTTCATCTTCATCGTGTCCAACGCTGGGGGCTCTCTGACACCGCTGGGCGACCCGCCGCTGTTTCTGGGCTTCCTCAAAGGTGTGGATTTCTTTTGGACCCTGAAACACCTGCTGCCCGACGCCTTGTTTCTGATTGGCAGCTTGTTGGTCATCTTCTATTTGCTTGACCGCTGGTTCTACAAGCAGGAGGGCGTGCTGCCGGTTGATCCAACACCCGACACCAGCCGCATTGGTTTTGATGGCACCGTGAACTTTGTGTTGCTGGGCGCAGCGATTGCCCTGGTCTTGATGAGCGGTCTTTGGAAGCCCGGTATTTCCTGGCAGGTTTTGGGCACTGATGTGCCGCTGCAGGGCATCTGCCGCGACATCGGCCTGATCGCTGTCACGCTGGCGTCTCTTTGGCTCACGCCCAAGAAAGTGCATGCCGACAACCAGTTTTCTTGGGCACCGATGTTGGAGGTAGCCAAGCTGTTCGCGGGCATTTTCCTCACCATCATTCCCGTGATCGCCATGCTCAGAGCCGGGCTCGATGGTCCTTTCTCGGCCGTCGTGCGATTGGTCACCAACCCTGACGGCACGCCCAACCCAGCCATGTATTTCTGGGCCACCGGTGTATTGAGCTCTTTCCTCGACAACGCGCCGACGTACCTGGTGTTTTTCAACACCGCGGGCGGCGACCCGCAAGTGCTCATGACTTCTTTGGCCACCACGCTCACAGCCGTGTCGGCAGGCGCTGTGTTCATGGGGGCCAACAGCTACATTGGCAACGCGCCCAACCTCATGGTGAAAGCCATTGCAGAGGACCGTGGTGTGGCCATGCCGAGCTTCTTTGGCTACATGTTGTGGTCAGGCGCCATCTTGGTGCCGCTGTTCATAGCCATGACCTTCATCTTTTTCTGATTGCCTGCCATGACCCTCGCTCACCGCCCCGCCGTGCTGGTCGCGCGCGCTGTCTACCCCGAAGTGCTGGACCGTCTCAGGCAGCACTTCGAGGTGCACGCCAACCAAGAAGACAGCGTCTTCACGCGCGATGAGCTGATTGCTCGCCTGCAAGGCATGGATGGTGTGTTCACCACCGGCAGTGAGCGTATGGATGAGGCGGTGCTGGCGGCCTGCCCGAAGCTGCGTATCTGCGCCAACATGGGTGTCGGCTACAACAATTTCGATGTGGCGGCCATGAGCGCACGCGGCGTGTTGGGTACCAATGCGCCGGACGTGCTGACCGAAACCACTGCCGACTTTGGCTTTGCCTTGCTGATGGCGACCGCGCGGCGCGTGGCCGAGAGCGAGCACTTTTTGCGCCGGGGTGAATGGAACAGTTGGCGCTTTGACATGTTTTGCGGCGCGGAAGTTCATGGCAGCACCTTGGGCGTGCTGGGCATGGGGCGCATCGGCCAGGCCATTGCCCGGCGCGGCGCGCATGGTTTTGGGATGCAAGTGATTTATCACAACCGATCAAGGTTGGACGCGGCCACCGAGGCTTCCTGCAAAGCCAGCTATGTGTCCAAGGGCGATTTGCTGGCCCGAGCCGACCACCTCGTCTTGGTCTTGCCCTACACGCCAGCGGCGCATCACAGCATCGGGGCGGCGGAGCTGGCGCAGATGAAGCCGACCGCCACCTTGGTGAACATCGCGCGCGGCGGCATCGTGGACGACGCTGCGCTGGCGCAGGCGCTGCGCGAGCGCCGCATCGCAGCCGCCGGCCTGGATGTGTTCGAGGGCGAGCCAGCCGTCCACCCCGATTTGCTGACCGTGCCCAACGTGGTGCTCACGCCGCACATTGCCAGCGCCACGCATGGCACACGCTTGGCCATGGCCAATTTGGCAGCAGACAACCTGATCGGCTACCTGACCCGAGGTCAAGCCCTCACCCCAGTGAACCTGGACACGCTGGTGCCGGCGGCCCGTGGATGAGTGGCGCTGATTCACTGCTCGTCCTCGCTGGCCTGATCCTGCTGGCGCTCCTGGCGGCGCTGGTGCTTCTGTGGCGCTTGTCGAGCCAGGCGGCTGCAGCGCAAACCCAAGGCCCCTCGGAGGCTTTTGAGTTGCTGCAAAAAGGCAATGAACGCCTCGAGCGCGAGCTGCGTTTGGAGATTGCCGAAGCGGGCCGCAGCGGGCGCTTGGAGCAGCAATCGGGTTTGGCTGCGTTCCAGCAAACGCTCACGCAGCAGATGGCCGAAGCAGCCCGCACCCACAACGCCCAGTTGGACGCGCTCGCGCAGCAGTCCGCCCAGCAGCTCAACTTGTTGCAAAAGTCTCTGGGCGACACGCTCACGCTGCAGCTGCAGTCACTCGCCGACTCCAACGCCAGGCGCATGGTGGAGATTCGCGAAACGTTGGAAGCACAGTTGGCGCAGTTACAGCAGACCAACGCGGCCAAGCTCGATGACATGCGACGCACCGTTGATGAACAGTTGCAAACCACGCTGCAGGCGCGCCTGAGCGAGAGCTTCAAGCAAGTGGCCGACCGCTTGGAGCAGGTGCACCAAGGCCTAGGGGCCATGCAAGGCTTGGCGCAAGGCGTGGGTGATTTGCAGCGCGTGCTGACCAACGTGAAGACCCGAGGCATCTTTGGTGAGGTGCAGTTGGAGTCGCTCTTGGAACAGGTGCTGACCACCGAGCAGTTTTCGCGTCAGGTCGAAACTCGCCCGCGCAGCAACCAGCGGGTGGACTTTGCGGTCCGTTTCCCGGGTCGCTCTGCTGACGGCACACCAGTCTGGCTGCCGATAGATGCCAAGTTTCCGCGCGACGATTACGAGCGTTTGCTGGACGCGCACGAACGCGCTGACGCCTTGGGCGTGGAAGTGGCCGGAAAAGCGCTGGAGGCTCGCATCCGCGCTGAGGCGCGCACCATCTCCGAGAGCTACCTGGCACCTCCACACACCACCGACTTCGCCGTGCTGTTCTTGCCCATTGAAAGCCTGTACGCCGAAGTTTTGCGCCGCCCCGGCTTGATGGACAGCTTGCAGCGCGATTGGCGCGTTACCCTGGCTGGCCCCACCACCATGCTGGCCATGCTCAACAGCTTGCAGATGGGCTTTCGCACGCTGGCTCTGGAACAACGCGCCTCCGAGGTTTGGGACGTGCTGGGCGCGGTGAAAACCGAGTTCGATCGCTACGGCGAGTGGGTGGCCCGTATCCGCGAGCAGGTGCAAAAGGCCGCCGACACGCTGGACCGCGCCGACACCCGCACGCGCCAGATGCAGCGCGCCCTGCGCAAGGTCGAGGCACTGCCGCAAGAGCAAGCCGATTTGCTGCTGGCCAGCCAAGACGCTGAGGTTGATGCGCCCGAGGGCAAGCCGTTGCCGTCCACTTTGCCCCCGGTCTGAGGCTGGCGTCTGTTGATGTCGCCGCAACTGTTCTATCTCATCCTGAGTCAGCTTTGTTTGCACGCTTGCATGGCGGGTGTGAGGTTGGCCGTGCCTTTGCTGGCTTTGAAGATGGGCTACAGCCCCTTGGCCGTGGGCGTGCTGCTGGCGCTGTTTTCACTGATGCAAGTGGTCTTGGGCTTGCCAGCGGGTCGGTTCGTCGACCGCCATGGTTTTCGCCTGCCGGTTCGCTTGGCTGCCCTGGCGGCCATGGCGGGTACCTTGTTGGCGGTGTTTTTCCCAAGCTTCGGTGTGTTGGCGCTTGCAGCACTCATGACAGGTGGCGCCACGGGCGTGGCGGTGATTGCTGTTCAAAGGCAAGCCGGGCGCATGGCGCAGCAGCCCGAAGCGCTGCGCCGGTTGTTCTCTTGGCTCGCGATCGGCCCAGCGGTGTCCAACTTCATCGGTCCACTAGGCGCCGGCTTGTTGATCGACTTTGCCGGGCGCAGCGCCGGCGATGCCTTGGGCTATCAAGTGGCATTCGGCGCGTTGGCTGCCTTGCCGCTCATCAGCTTGTGGGCTGTTGGCCGGGTGCGCGATGAACGAGCGCCAGCCCATGCTCCTGCAGCAGAAGGCCAGCGCGCCTGGGATTTGCTGCGCGATGCATCGTTTCGCAGGCTGCTGATCGTGAACTGGTGTTTGTCTTCGTGCTGGGACGTGCACACCTTTGTGGTGCCGCTGCTGGGTCATGAGCGGGGCCTGTCGGCCTCGGTCATCGGCACTTTGCTGGGTGCTTTTGCGGTGGCTGCGACAGCCGTGCGACTGGTGTTGCCTGCGCTGGCCGGACGCTTGAGCGAGTGGAAGGTCATCACCACCGCCATGCTGGTGACGGCTTCGATGTTTGCTGTTTACCCCTTGCTGTACAGCCCTTGGAGCATGGGTTTGTGTTCGGTCGTGCTGGGTGTGGCACTGGGCTCGGTCCAGCCGATGGTCATGAGCATGCTGCACCAGATCACGCCCGAGCATCGACACGGCGAGGCCATTGGTTTGAGGCTCATGGTCATCAACGCATCCAGCGTATTGATGCCGCTGCTTTTTGGCTCTGCTGGCGCGTTGGTGGGGGTTGGCGCGGTGTTCTGGGCAACGGGCGTCGCCGTAGCTGCTGGCTCGCGCCCTGCTTGGCAACTACAGCACGCTCGCAGGCATTTGTCTGTGCCCGTGGTCAGTGGCTCTGCGGTGCTTGAGCCGCCGCCGCAGTGAAGTAGGGGTTGGCCGCTTCCATGATGCCGGGCCGACTTCCCCTGCATCACCACGGTGTTGTGAATGCCCTGGGCCTGTTGCCCCACGTCTAGCTTCCGCAGCGCCAACTGCAATCGAATACCGCGCGTCTTGGGGCGCAGCAAGAATTCAGGGTCGGTCCAGGCCAGTCAGCCGCCACGTTGTTGCCGTGCACGCAGCCATGCCAGCAGGGGCGCGCGGGCTTGGCCGAGACCTCGATAAGTCAACACAGCATCACTCATCGACGCCAAGCAGTCGTGCAGGCGCGCAGCGCCTGCAGCGGACTCGACAACCGAATGCAGCGGGTTCACGTCCACGCGGATGCAAAACACCGCCTGATTCGGCTCTGCCCCGAAGGTGAAGGGCAAGAAGACTTGACGTTCAGTCCGCCAGTAACACAGGGCTGCAAAGTGGTCGAGGTCCGACGAGTCTGGCCACCGCCTAGGGACCGATCGCTGCGGGTGCTGGTCGTGCTGCGCTTGCGGGGTGATGGTCCAGACGGTGCGCTCCCAAGCATCGCCTGCAGTGACCAAGCGCACCAGATGGTGGGCCGCGGACTGTATGAGCGCGTTGTCGGCCACTGGCGCATGCAGTTCCGTGAAGCTCGCGCCTGGCTTGTTTTCAGGAGCCCAGTGCGAGGGGTTGCACACGCACAGCCAACGCAGACAACCCGGCAAGCCATCAGAGCGCGGGCGACCATCGAGCCACACCAAGTCTTCCCGAATGGCCAGCGGCCAAGCCCATAGGTCGTTCGCGGCAGCGCTCGGCAGGTTGGCGAAGCTGTTTTCCCAAACGGGGCTGCGCGAAGCGTGATGCAACAAGGTCTGCAGCAGCGGCGTGGGGTCAGTGCCTGGCAACGCATGAATGGCTTGGCCGCTTTCCACCACCCGTCGGCGCTCTTGAAACAGCGGTTCGTCTGAACCCAAGGCGGATATGGCCGCTGGGAAGCCTGGTGCAAGCTTGGACAGTCCTGGCTGCATGCGAAAGGGCACAGGCAGCCCGCACAAATCAACTGGCTGCTGGCGTTGGTGCATACCGACTGTTGTCAGAGCCGCCAAGTGCGGCATGGGTGGCCGGCCGTAGGCAGACGAGCTGCCTGTTGGCCCCGCCCCTCAGACCCGACGGCGGTACTCGCCCGTCCGGGTGTCGATTTCCACCTTGTCGCCTTGAGCGACGAAGATGGGTACGCCGATCTCGAAGCCGGTGGCGATCTTGGCTGGCTTGAGCACTTTGCCAGAGGTGTCGCCTTTCACGGCGGGTTCTGTCCAGGTGATTTCGCGCTCCACGCTGGTGGGCAACTCCACAGAAATAGCCTTGCCTTCGTAGAAAACCACCTCCACCGACATGCCATCTTCAAGGTAGCTCAAGGCGTCACCCATGTTTTCTGCTTCAACTTCGTATTGGTTGAAGTCGCCGTCCATGCAAACGTACATGGGGTCCGCAAAGTAGGAGTAGGTGCAATCTTTTTTCTCCAAGATGATCTGGTCCATCTTGTCGTCCGCCTTGAAAACAACTTCGGTGCCGAAGTTGTTCAACAGGCTTTTGAGTTTCATGCGAACAGTGGCGGAGTTGCGGCCACCTCGGCTGTATTCGGTTTTGAGCACGACCATCGGGTCTTTGCCGTGCATGATGACGTTGCCGGCACGAATTTCTTGAGCGATTTTCATAGGTGTTTCCTAGGTCTTGACGGTGCTTGAACGCGCCGCGCAAAGCCCGCGATTTTAGCCACGTTCAGCCCTTGAACCTGTCAACCGGCACGGCTTCGCCGCGCGAGCCGACTGTCTTGTCAAGGTCAGCACTGACCAGCTGCAAAAGATGCTGGGACAAATCACACCACTGCGACAAGCTCCCCACTTGGCTTGATATCCATCGCAACCACCCCGGCTGATCCCAAGGCCAACTGCTGATTTCTGGAAACGGCGCAGCCAAGGCATCGTCGTTCCACCAGCCATGCCATTGCCTCACGGCTGAGGGTGCGTGCAGAACATCCATCAATGCCTGCACTTTGGCATGGTGCGCGCCGCCATCCTGCCTGTAAGCCTGCCAAACAAAGGGCTGGCCCGCCCACAAGGCACGCACCAGGGAATCTTCGCCGCGCACGAAATTGAGGTCGCAGTGCCACAGCAGTTGGTCAAAGCCTTGCTGCGTCAGCCAAGGCAGACTGACGCAGCGAAGCCCTTGGTGTCGAGCGATGGTGGTTGCCGGCGGGTGCCCTTCGTTGCCGCTGAAGGCGGATGTGATCGGTGGCCATCCCAACTGCTGCCAAGCCTGGGCTAACGCTTGCTGTGCCCGGCCCGCAGTGACCATCAAGACCACCGGCTCGGCACAACAGGACAAACGCTGCAGCAAGCGCTCGAGTGCGGGGGGCTCGTAACAAAACAGACTGATGACGCGCTCCCCGGGCGCAATGCCCCACCGGCTGCGCCAGGTTTGGACTGCCTCGACGGTCCGTTGCGCAGCCCTGGCTTGCAGCAAGCCCTGCTCCAGCAGCAGACCGGCTGTGCCGGGCTCAAAGCCCGGAAAGACAAACGTTTTGAAAAGTCCTTTGGCTGGGCCACTCATCACGGGGGAGGGCAGGCCATTGCTTCGCTTGGCGTGCGGCTCGGCGCTGAGGTACTCCAGGTTGATCCATCGGGCGGCTCTGCCTTGTGCATGCCGTTCTGCAAGAGCGCACTGGATGTTGGTGGGCAACTCGCAGCCAAAGGCTTCGATCACCACATCGCCGCACGCCAGCTCTGGCAGCGGCGAAGGCATCGTGGCTGTTGGCCAATCAAGCACCTGCAGGCTGCCTCGCTCACCACCAAGCGTCATCCAGTCCAGTGGTCGGGCGTCATCTGTCCAAAGACGCACCCGTTGGCCGCGGTTCACCAAGTCGCGCGCCAAGCGCCAACAAACGCCGATATCGCCGAAGTTGTCGATGACGCGGCAGTAGATATCCCACAGCAAAGCCGGTGTCCCGGCAGGGGCTGTTGGCAATGCTGGGTGCATCGGCAAGATTGTCCACAATGCGGCTAGAAGCTCGGCGCACACACATGGGCGCTGTGCATGCTGGTCGTACTGCCTCCACCCCTTCACGGTATCTCATGGTGACGCCAACCCCCGCATCTGCTAAGCCCGGTTCAGCGTCCGTGCAGGCGTTATCCACACCGGCCGATGCGCCCGAACCGTCAACTTCCCATCCGCATAGGCCAGCCTTGCTGGCTGAGGTCGCGGCTCTGCCGGGTCTGCCGGGCGTCTACCGCTATTTCGACGCGCAGGGACAACTGCTCTACGTTGGCAAGGCGCGCGACTTGAAAAAGCGTGTCTCGAGCTACTTCCAGAAAACCCAAAGCGGCACGCGCATTGGACACATGGTTAGCAAGATTGCGCGCATGGAAACGACCGTGGTGCGCTCTGAGGCCGAGGCGCTCTTGCTCGAAAACAACCTCATCAAGACCCAGCATCCGCGCTTCAACATTCTGTTTCGAGACGACAAAAGCTATCCCTATCTCAAGATCACCTCGGAGGTCACACCGCGTGTCAGCTACTACCGCGGTGCGGTGGAGAAAAAACACCAGTATTTCGGGCCATACCCCAGTGCATGGGCGGTGAAGGAAACGATCCAGCTTTTGCAAAAGGTGTTTCGGCTGCGCACCTGCGAAGAGTCGGTGTTTCGCAATCGCACGAGGCCCTGTCTGCTGTTTCAGATCAAGCGTTGCTCGGGCCCCTGCGTTGACCTGATTGACGAGCAAGCCTACGCAGCAGATGTGGCGCAGGCAAAGCGCTTCCTCGAGGGCCGCGCGCAAGATGTGATCGACGGACTTCAGGCGCGCATGATGGCCCACGCAGACCGCTTGGAGTTTGAGCAAGCTGCAGACCTGCGCAACCAGATGGGCGCCTTGTCCCGCGTGCTGCATCAACAGTCGGTGGACACGGCTGACGCGTTGGACACCGATATCTTGGCTGTGAAGGTCCAGGGTGGACGCGCCTGCGTCAACTTGGCCATGGTGCGCGGTGGTCGTCACTTGGGCGACCGCCCCTACTTCCCTGTGCATGTCGACCAAGCCGTTGAACTGGGTGAAGCCCCGGCCATCGAATGGTTGGTGTTGCGGGCCTTCATTGCGCAGCACTACGTGGGTCAACCTGTGCCGCCGGTGTTGGTCGTGAACACGCCGGTAGAGCCCGAACTCATCGATGCGTTGTCAGAGCAATCAGGGCTGCGCATCCACTGCGTGACCCAGCCGCGTGAGCAGCGTCGCATTTGGTTGGAGATGGCCGAGAAAAACGCGGCCATTGCTCTGGCCCGTTTGCTGGCAGAAGAGGGCTCCCAGCAAGCGCGCACCCGAGCTTTGGTGGATGCGCTGGACTTGGCTCCTGACGACTTGGACAGCCTGCGCATCGAATGCTTCGATGTTTCGCACACCTCGGGTGAGGCAACGCAGGCATCGTGTGTGGTGTTTCACCACCACAAGATGCAGGCAGCCGAGTACCGGCGCTACGGCATCGATGGCATCACCGCGGCAGACGACTACGCCGCCATGCGCCAAGTTCTGATGCGCCGCTACAGCAAGGTGGCCGAAGCGCAGCGAGCTGCTGGAGATGGCAGCACACCCAGCGCCCAAGCGCGACTGCCAGACCTGGTGTTGGTAGACGGCGGCAAAGGACAGGTGACCGTGGCTCGCGAGGTGTTCGAGACGCTGGGCCTGGACATCTCGCGCATCGTGGGCGTTGAAAAGGGCGAGGGCCGCAAAGTGGGG
Organism: Comamonadaceae bacterium; assembly: GCA_027483665.1. Taxonomy (GTDB): domain Bacteria; phylum Pseudomonadota; class Gammaproteobacteria; order Burkholderiales; family Burkholderiaceae_C; genus JAIXUC01. The sequence goes on from JAIXUC010000035.1 coordinate 40,401, forward strand.
CTGGAGGAGCTGGTGTTTGCCGATGGCCGCGACAAGGTCTCTTTGGCGCGCGACTCTGCGGCGCTGATGCTGGTCGCGCAAATTCGCGACGAAGCGCACCGCTTTGCGATCACTGGCATGCGTGCGCAGCGGGCCAAAACACGCACTGGCTCCAGCAAGCTGGAAGATGTTCCGGGCGTGGGGCCGAAGCGCCGCGCCAAGCTCATGCAACGCTTTGGCGGCTTGCGCGGCGTCGCTGCAGCGAGCATCGCTGATTTGGTGACAGTGGACGGCATCTCTCGCGATTTGGCCGAAGAGATCTACAGGGCACTGCGTTGACCTGGGTGCGCTGATTCAAGCGCTGGCCACCACAACGTGCATGCCACAATGAAATGTATGTTTTTAACGGTTCCGACATTGCTCACTTGGGCCCGCATCGTGGCCATCCCGCTCATCCTGGGGGTGTTCTACGTGCCCGACCAATGGGCGCTTTCGATGCAGCAGCGCAATCTGATTGCCACGGTTTTGTTTGTGGTGTTTGCGCTCACCGATTGGCTCGACGGGTACCTAGCCAGAAAGCTCAATCAGACCTCGGCATTCGGTGCATTTCTGGACCCAGTGGCAGATAAGTTCCTGATCTGCGCCAGCATGCTGGTGTTGGTCCACCTGAACCGCGCTGATGTGTTCGTGGCGCTCATCATCATCGGCCGTGAGATCGCCATTTCTGCATTGCGGGAGTGGATGGCGCAGATTGGCGCGACGCGCAGCGTGGCGGTTCACATGCTTGGCAAGGTGAAGACGGCGGTGCAGATGACGGCCATTCCTTTCCTTTTGTTCGACGGCGTGTTGCTGGGCTTGGTGCATACCGGTCCCATCGGACAAGTGCTTATTTGGGCCTCCGCCGTGCTGACCGTCTGGTCGATGGTGTACTACCTGAAGCGCGCGCTGCCAGAAATTCGCGCCAAAGTCCGATGAGTGGTACGCCTCTGGCTTTCAAGTTGATGCCGGCCGTGTTTGTGTTGATTTGGAGCACTGGTTTCATCGTGGCGAGGTATGCGATGCCGCACGCGCCTCCCTTAGGGTTTCTGGCGGTTCGGTACGCTTTGTCGGCCTTGTGTTTTCTGCCCTGGGTGTGGCTTGCGCGTGTTCCTTGGCCAGTTAGCTCCGGCCAGTGGTTTCACTTGGGGGTGACCGGGGCGCTGATGCACGCTGGTTATCTGGGTGGCGTTTGGGTGGCGGTCAAAGCTGGCATGGGGTCTGGAATGGTGGCTTTGCTGGTGGGGTTGCAGCCCGTGCTGACAGCGGTATGGATGTCGCGCACTGGCGCTGGCGTGTCCGGGCGTCAGTGGTTGGGCTTGTGCCTGGGTTTGGTGGGTTTGGCGTTGGTTGTGTCTGCCAAGCTGGGCCACGGAGAAGCCAGTGCTTTTAACTTGGCTTGTGCTGCTTTGGCGTTGTTGAGCATCACCTTCGGGACTCTGTACCAAAAGCGGCACGTGGCGCCTTGCGATGTGCGCAGTGTCGTCATCGTGCAGCAGTTGGCGGCCTTGGTCGTCACGCTGCCCCTGGCTTTGGCAGAACGGCTTTTTGTGGGTGACCCAGGACCGGGCGTCTGGAGCGCGCCCGTGCTGTGGTCCATGGCTTGGGCAGTATTGGTGCTGACGCTTGGCGGAAGCTCTCTGCTGTACTTGCTGCTGGTGCGTGGCGGTGCCACCCAAGTCACCAGTCTGTTGTATCTGGTGCCGCCCACCACTGCGTTGATGGCGTGGACGCTGTTCGGAGAAGCACTGACCCCCGCCACGCTGGCAGGCACAGCCTTGGCTGCTGCAGGCGTTGCCTTGGTGCTCAAGGCTGCGGTGATACCCACCAACAAGGAGCTGGCCACATGACTAGCAAACACCGGATCGCCGTTATCGCCGGCGACGGCATCGGCCAAGAGGTGATGCCAGAAGGATTGCGCGTACTGCAGGCTGCTGGCGATCGCTACGGCCTCGACCTGGCGTTTGACCACTTCGACTTTTCTAGCTGGCGCTACTTTGAGCGTCATGGGCGCATGCTCCCCGAGAACTGGAAAGACCTGATCGGTGGCCACGACGCCATCTATTTCGGTGCAGTGGGCTGGCCAGAAAAAATCCCGGACCACGTTTCTCTATGGGGCTCTTTGCTGCTGTTTCGACGCGAGTTCGATCAGTACGTTAATTTGCGTCCTGCGCGATTGATGCCAGGCATTACCGCGCCAGTGGTGCGGCGAGACGGCACCGCTCGTCTACCGGGCGAAATCAACATGGCCATCGTGCGTGAAAACACAGAAGGCGAGTACTCCTCTGTGGGTGGGCGCATGTTCGAGGGCACCGAGCGCGAAATCGTCATGCAAGAGACAGTCATGTCGCGCATCGGTGTTGACCGCGTGCTGCGGTTTGCTTTCGAATTGGCTCGCTCTCGGCCAGCCAAGCACCTCACGAGTGCCACCAAGTCCAACGGGATCGCCATCACCATGCCCTACTGGGACGAGCGGGTCACCGCAATGGCCCGGCACTACCCCGATGTAAGGGTCGACAGTTTTCACATCGACATCCTCACTGCGCACTTTGTGCAGCGCCCCGATTTCTTCGACGTTGTCGTGGCCAGCAACCTTTTTGGCGATATCTTGAGCGATTTGGGTCCAGCATGTACCGGCACCATCGGCATCGCACCGAGTGCAAACCTCAACCCCGATCGGCGTTACCCGTCCCTGTTCGAGCCAGTTCACGGATCTGCGCCCGATATTGCTGGGTTGGGCGTGGCCAACCCGATCGGCCAAATCTGGAGCGGCGCACTGATGCTCGACCATCTCGGTTACAAAACAGCACACGATGCCGTTGTGCGTGCTATCGAACTGGTGCTCGAGCCCAACAGCGGCGCCCCCAAAACGCCGGACCTCGGCGGCACAGCCAGTACGCAAGACCTCGGACTTGCCATCGAACAGGCGCTGAAATTGCTTTAGTTGACAGCGCTGAAAGCCCGCACATGCAATCGAGTAACCGCTGGTATCCAATCACCCGAACAGCTGCCCCGATCCAATCAGGCCATCTGACTTGGCATCGCTAAAAGTCATTCGTTCAACCCTTTGCCGACTCCCTGGTTTGTCCGTCACTCACATCAAGGCGTATGCGGCAGCCGCTAGCCCTTACAAGGATCTCCTGTGAATAAAACTGACCTCATCGATCACATCGCCAAGCAAGCAGACATCTCCAAAGCGGCTGCAACGCGAGCCCTTGACGCCACGCTGGAGGCGGTGGTGGAAACACTGAAGGCCGATCGCAGTGTTTCTCTGGTTGGTTTTGGCACTTTTGCTGTCGGAACGAGGGAAGGGCGCACCGGGCGCAACCCAAGAACCGGAGCCGCTATTAACATTGCGGCTGCCAGGGTCCCGAAGTTCCGCCCGGGCAAGGCGTTGAAGGACGCACTTAATTGAGTTTCGTTAGGTGGGGTGCTTAGCTCAGTTGGTAGAGCGGCGCCCTTACAAGGCGTAGGTCGGCGGTTCGAGCCCGTCAGCACCCACCACCCACCACGCAGCTTTGCAGCGCGAACCTTCCTTGAACACGGGGCTCTGCAGCCCCTTATCTGCCCGATCTGACTGGCCCGCCACATGTTTGAGTTCATTCGTTCACACACCAAGATCCTCATGGGGCTGTTGGTCCTGTTGATCATCCCTTCGTTTGTTCTGTTTGGCTTGGAGGGCTACACCCAGTTAAACGAGGAAACCGAGGAAGTCGCACGGGTCGCTGGACAAAAGATCACCAAGGCGCAATGGGATGAGCTTCACTCCCGTGAGTCGGACCGCGTGAGGGCGCAAGTGCCCGGCCTTGACCCCGCTCTGCTCGACTCAGATCAGGCCCGCTATGCAACGTTGGAGCGGCTGGTCAGGGACCGGGTACTGGCTGCGGCAGCAACCAAGAGCTTGATGTTGGTCAGTGATGCCCGCTTGGCGCGGGAGCTTCAAGCCAACGAAGTCATTGCTGGCCTGCGTGGGCCTGACGGAAAGCTGGACTTGGAACGCTACCGACAACTTCTCGGTAGCCAAGGGATGACGCCCGAGATGTTCGAGGCCAGCGTTCGTTCGGATCTGGCGGCCTCCCAGGTATTGCAAGGGATCGCTGCGACTGGGCTGTTGGCCAACGCGCAAGCTGACTCGGTCCTTGAACGTTTTTTCGAGAGGCGTGAAGTACAGGTTGCGCTGTTTAAGCCATCTGATTTCACCAATCAGGTCAAGCTGACGGATGCCGACATCGAAACTTATTACCAAGCGAATGCTTCGCGTTTTCAAACGCCAGAGCAAGCCGACATCGAATACATCGTCTTGAATGTCGAGGCCCTGCGTCAAGGAATCAACCCGACAGAGCAGGAAATTTCGGCCTATTACGAACAAAACGCGGCACTTCTTTCTGCAAAAGAGGAACGGCGTGCCAGCCACATCTTGATCACAGTGCCTTCCGGTGCCCCAGCCGATGAGCGCAGCAAGGCGCGGGTGCGAGCAGAGGCGTTGTTGGCTGAAGTTCGAAGGGCGCCCGATTCATTTGCAGACGTCGCTCGCAAGAGCTCTCAAGATCCAGGCTCGGCAGCCAACGGAGGAGATCTTGGTTTCTTCGCCCGCGGTGCCATGGTCAAGCCGTTTGAGGATGTGGCTTTCTCGCAAACAGTGGGCGCAATCAGTGACCTGGTCGAGACCGAGTTCGGTTTTCACATCATTCGATTAACGGAGATTCAAGTGCCCAAGCAACCCAGCTTGGCAGAGCTCCGGGGGAAGATCGTCTCTGACTTGCGGGAGCAGCAAGCACAAGCAAAGTATGCAGAAGCGGCTGAGTCGTTCACCAATGGTGTCTACGAGCAGTCCGACAGCCTGGAGCCCACCGCCCAGCGTCTCAAGCTGCAGGTTCAGCGTGCATCGAATGTGCTTCGAACCCCTGCACCTGGTGCAGTGGGCCCCTTTGCCAACGGCAGATTTATGCAAGCCCTCTTTGGAACTGATGCGCTGGAGCTCAAGCGCAACACCGAAGCCCTTGAGATCGGTCCGAGTCAACTGGTGTCGGGTCGAGTTGTTCAGCATCGGCCAGCACGCACTTTGCCTTTGGCTGATGTGCGCTCGCAAGTTGTTGTCTCTTTAACGGCGCAGCGCGCTTCGGAGATGGCCCGAGCCCAGGGACAAGCTAGCCTGAAAGCATGGCAGGACGCACCGACGACGGCGCAGTTTCCTGCGCCTGTTCGCATATCGAGAGATGATCCTCAAGGGCAACCGCAGGCACTTGTGGTCGCAGTTTTGCGCGCAAACCCAGACAGGCTCCCAGCGCTTATTGGCGTCGACCTGCAAAGCACTGGCTTTGCCGTCGTCCGGGTTATCAGGTTAGACACCCGAGAGCCAGCTGCGCAAGACGTTCGCCGTCGTGATCGAGAACAACTCACGCGCTGGTGGGCAGATGCTGAATCGAGCGCGTATTACGAGACGCTCAAGTCTAGGTTCAAGGTCGATGTGAAAGTGGCAGACCCAACAAAGCGTTGACCATTTGACGAAGCCGCACGCTTTGGCAAAGGTTTGGGGTCTGGTCTCGACAGATATACTTCGTGGCTCGTGGTGGCTGTAGCTCAGTTGGTAGAGTCCAGGATTGTGATTCCTGTCGTCGTGGGTTCGAGTCCCATCAGCCACCCCA
>JAIXUC010000015.1 GCA_027483665.1 Comamonadaceae bacterium
AGAGGCGCACTGCTTTTGGAACATGTTGGGGTAGAGCGCGATCTGGTACCACGTGCCGAGGTAGCGGTTGAGGTCGACCGCAACGGCCGCCAAGGGGCTGGGTGCGCTGGTCTGCGCTGCGCCAGATCCAGCGGACGGAACAGGCGCCGCGGTCGTGGTCTGCGCGCGGCTGGGGCCACCAGAGACCAAGAGTGCCAGGGCCAGCAGCAGCGCCGCCCAAGCGGGACCGGCTTTGATTGGAAGGCTGGGGGCGGGGCGGGCGTTGGCCGTTGGGAATGTCATCGCCGCATTGTCAGCCCTGCGGCAACGTGTCGGGCCAAGCTGAATCAAGGTGCAGGGGCGGGCGACATCCACACCAAACAACGCTGAGCTTCCAATTGCGGCACGTTCAGGGGCTCTACGCGCTCAAGGCGCACGCTTGGCGCAAGGGCGTCCATTTCCGCCTGTGGCGCCTGCCCTTTCAAGGCCATCCACACCCCTGGCGCCGGTTCGGGCAAGGGCGCGGTGGCATCTGCCGAGGGCTGTTTCACGTGAAACCGGGTCAGCGTGGTGAAGTCTGCCAACGAGGCAAAAGCCCGGCTGGTCACCACATCAAAGGGGGCATCGCGCAGGGTTTCAACGCGCGCATGAACGCCGCGCAGGTTGGGCAGCTGCAAAGCGATGGCGGCCTGTTGAATGAAGGCGGCCTTCTTTGCCACCGTGTCCACACAAACCACGTCCAGGCCGGGCAGGCACAGCGCCAACACCACGCCAGGAAAGCCCGCGCCGGAACCGACATCCAACAGGCGCGGCTTTTGGGCTTTCAGCTGGTTGGGTGCGGCCTTCTGGGTCGGGGCGTCACCGGTGCCCAAGGTCCACCCAGCTTGCGCCAAATGGCGCTGTAATGGCAGAACAACCGCCAAGCAATCGAGCAGGTGCTGGGTCAGCATGTCTGCTGGGTCGCGCACGGCCGTGAGGTTGTAGACCCGGCCCCACTGCGCCACCAAACCCAGGTGCGCCAAGCAAGCCTGCTGCTGCGCCTCGCTCAAGGACAGGCCCAGCTCCGAAATACCTGCCTGCAAGCGCGGCTTCAGCGCGGCCAGTTCAGCGGGCAGATCCAGGTCAGCCAGCATGGGCGGCGGTGGGGCTCTGGCTTGCTACCGCGGAATCTTCCTGCAGGAGCCCACGCCACTTGCTCTTTTTCAGATGCACCAACAACAAAGAAACCGCCGCCGGCGTGACGCCGGAAATCCGCGAGGCTTGGCCCAACGTCTCCGGGCGGTGCCTTTGCAGCTTCTGCCGCACCTCGATGGACAAGGCCGTCACCTGCAGGTAGTCGAGGTCGGGCGGCAAGCGCAGATCTTCAAAATGGGCGGCGCGCTCCACTTCGTCTCGCTGGCGGTCGATGTAGCCGGCGTACTGCGCCGAGATGTTTATTTGCTCCACCACCGCCTCGAACGCATCGCCCAGGGTTTCACGTGAAACCTCTGCGCTGGCCCAACGCCCGGCCTCCAGGCCCATCAGGGCTTGGTAGTTCACATCGGGGCGGCGAAGCAAGTCGGCCAAGCTGTGTTCGTGCTCGATGTTTTTCCCCAGAACGCGCTGAGCCTCGGCCTCGCTCAAGGTGCGCGGGTTCACCCAGGTGCTGCGCAGCCGCTCGGTTTCACGTGAAACAGCGTCGCGCTTGCGGGCGAATGCGTCCCATCGGGCGTCATCCACCAGCCCCATGCGGCGGCCGATTTCGGTCAGCCGCAGGTCGGCGTTGTCTTCGCGCAATTGCAGGCGGAACTCGGCTCGGCTGGTGAACATGCGGTAGGGCTCTGTCACGCCCTTGGTGATGAGGTCATCGACCAGCACACCCAAATACGCCTGGTCGCGCCGCGGAAGCCAAGGCGGCTCACCTCGCACTTGAAGCGCCGCGTTGATGCCGGCGAACAAACCTTGCGCCGCCGCTTCTTCATAGCCCGTGGTGCCGTTGATCTGACCCGCGAAAAACAGGCCGCCGATCTGCCGCGTCTCGAAACTGCTTTTGAGGGCGCGCGGGTCAAAGAAGTCATATTCAATGGCGTAGCCAGGCCGCAAGATGTGAGCGTTCTCCAGGCCGGGCAAGCTGCGCACCAGCGCATATTGAATGTCAAAGGGCAGGCTGGTGGAAATGCCGTTGGGGTAGACCTCGTGTGTGTCCAGGCCTTCGGGCTCCAGAAAAATCTGGTGGCTGTCTTTGTCCGCGAAGCGGTGCACCTTGTCTTCCACGCTCGGGCAATAGCGCGGGCCCACGCCTTCGATCTTGCCGGTGAACATGGGGCTGCGGTCCAGGCCCGAGCGGATGATGTCGTGCGTCTGCGCTGTGGTGTGCGTGATCCAGCAAGGCACTTGGCGCGGGTGCATGTCGGCGCGCCCCATGAAACTGAACACCGGCATGGGCGTGCTGACCACGCCTTGCGCATCCGCCATGCCGTCGCCCGGCTGCTCGGTGCAGCGGCTGTAGTCGATGCTGCGCCCGTCGATGCGCGGTGGCGTGCCGGTCTTCAGCCGGCCTTGCGGCAGTTGCAGCGCCTTGAGCCGCTCGCTCAGGCGCACGGCAGGCGGGTCTCCGGCGCGGCCACCGGCGTGGTGATTCAGGCCCACATGGATGCGGCCATCCAGGAAAGTACCGGCTGTCAGCACCACGGTGCGGCCCCGAAACACCACGCCCACTTGCGTCACCGCACCCGCCACCCGCTCGCCTTGGCCGTCGGACTCGACGATCAAGTCATCGACTGCCTGCTGGAACAGCCACAAATTGGGCTGGTTCTCCAGCCGATGGCGAATGGCGGCCTTGTAGCGCACGCGATCAGCCTGAGCCCGGGTGGCACGCACAGCGGGGCCTTTGGAGCCGTTCAAGATACGGAACTGAATGCCCGACTCATCGGTCGCCAGCGCCATGGCGCCACCCAGCGCATCGACCTCGCGCACCAAATGCCCTTTACCAATGCCGCCAATGGACGGGTTGCAGCTCATCTGGCCCAGGGTCTCGATGTTGTGCGTCAGCAGCAGTGTGGTGCAGCCCATGCGCGCCGCGGCCAGGGCGGCCTCGGTCCCGGCGTGGCCGCCGCCAACCACGATCACATCAAAGCTTTGTGGATAGAACATGGTCTGCATCACTTTCCAAAAAGTCCCTTGAGGCGCTCGCCCAACTGCCCGCCGACGCCGGCGCCAGCGCCAGTGCCAACGCCGGGCATCAGAGCGGTGCCAATGGCTGCACCAATGAGCGCGGCTCGGGTCAGCGTCACTTGCGGGTTGTCCAGGCTGCCACCAACCTCCAAGGGCACCCCGACCGCCGAACTACCCAAAGTGCCCGCTGCCAAACTCACGTTGACGCGGCCACTCAGCTGTCGGGCTGGTGAAATGGCCACGGCGCCGGTGGCGCTCAATGCCCCGGAGATGGCCACCAGCTGATTCAACTGCACCGCTTGCCCGCGGGTAACAACCAGGCCCGACAAGGTGTCCAGCGGGGTCTGTCCGCCACGGTTCAAGCCCACGGTTTTCACAGCTTGGGCCAAATCGATGCCATTGAGCTTCGCATCGCGCACGGTAAAGCGCGTTTGTGTCGAGAGCGCCGCCAGCCAATCGGCCGGGCTTTTCGCCTCAGCGATCAATTGCGTGTCTGCCTCCAGCGTCCCGACCAAAGGCTTGCTCGGCGCAGTAATCGCCGAGACCTCCACGCCCTGCGTTCGCAGTTCACCGGACAGACGCCACGGGTCGGGCTTATCGGCGACCACCGGCTTTGCAGATTCGCTGATGGCCCCTGGCGCGTGCACGCGCAAGGGCCCGACCACCGTGCCCCCGCCCACCGAGAGCTGCAAGCCCCAAGCCCGCGTGGCACCCCGATCATCCGGGTTGGCTTGTGGGCGCAGCGCCAGCCTGGCGCCTTGGAGCCGACCTTCCAGAATGTGCGCGTCCAGGCGCTCTGGCCAAGCCTGCTCGTCCACCACCAAGCGCGCATCCAGCGTGATGGCTTGGCCGTCGGGTGCAACCAGCGTGACCCGCTGCAATTCCGTTGTTCGCGGCAACCAGCGAGCTGTCTGCGCCCAGCCGGTGTTGTCCGCTGCGGGCTGGGGCTTGGTCTTGCGTTGCTTCGATTGAGCCAGCGCCACCAGCCCGGCCACGGCCTCTTGGGGCAGGCGAGCGTCGCGCACCACCAAAGAGCGTATGGCAGCTTCGCCTCTCAGCAGCGCCCACCAATCGGGGCGCAGGTGAACTTCCTCGATGCGAATGACAGGGCGCGAAGCGATCACCAGCGCGCTCACAGCCACTGCAGGTTGCGGCCACAACCGGACAGACAGGCCGCCCAACGTGACCGGCACGCCCACGGCTGCACCGGCTTGGGACTCCACCCGTGCGCGGAAGTGAGCAGAATCCAGCCATTGCGTCACGCCCCACACCCCTGCTGCCAGCAGCAGCATCAACGACGCGCCAGCCCACACCAGCCTGCGCCGCCAGCCCCAGGCCTTGGCTGAAGAAGTTTCTGTTGTGGATGGGGTCGCCTCAGACATGCCTCAGATTGTCGGCCAGCAGACAGCCCCGCGCGAGCGGCAGGGCCGAAGCTGCACGTACCATCGACAAAACTTCCACCCCCCAAGGCACCCATGAAGCTCTACTTCGCCCCAGGCACCTGCTCGCTCGCTCAGCACATTGCACTCATCGAGGCCGGCCTCTCATTCGAAGCAGTCCAAGTCAGCACCAAAACGCACCAGCTGAAAGACGGCAGCGACTTCTACGCGATCAACCCACTCGGTTATGTGCCGGTGCTCGAGCTCGATGACGGCACACGCCTGACCGAAGGCCCGGCGATCGGCCAGTACATCGCAGACCTGGCACCCCAAAGCCAGTTGGCACCCGCCAACGGCACCTTGGCGCGCTATCAGTTGCAGTCCCTGCTCAACTTTCTGGGCACCGAGTTGCACAAAAGCTTCCAGCCCCTGTTCACACCGGGTACGCCAGAAGAAACCAAAGCGATGGCCCACACCAAGCTGGCTTCGCGCTTTTCTCATGCCAACCAATTGCTCGCTGGGCGCAGCTACCTCACCGGAGAAACCTTCACCATCGCCGACGCTTATCTCTTCAACGTGACCAATTGGGCGCGCCTAGTGAAAGTGGACTTGCAGCCATATGCCAACCTCGCGGCCTTCATGGAGCGGGTGGCAGCTCGGCCTGCTGTGCAGGCTGCGATGAAGGCAGAGGGCCTTCTGAAGTAAGCGACAGCTTACGCGCTAACGCAGGCGCAGCCTGTCTTCAGCGGCGTAGGCAGCATCTGTGGCGCCGGTGCGAAAGCGGCGCGCCGCTTCCGCCATGCGCCCGGCTTGCTCACGCAGCGACTCCGCCGCTGCGGCGGATTGCTCCACCAACGCAGCGTTTTGCTGGGTCATGTGGTCAATTTCCTGAACCGCTTGGTTGACTCGGTCAATGCCGCCAGTCTGCTCGCTGGCCGCGGCACTGATTTCGCCAATGATGTCGCTCACGCGCTGAACGCTGGCGACGATGTCTTGCATCACGGTGCCTGCTTCTTCTACCAAGCGAACGCCCCCGCTGACCGCGCCTACGCTGGTTTGAATGAGCACTTTGATCTCGCTGGCGGCTTGCGCAGAACGCTTGGCCAACTCACGCACTTCGGTGGCTACCACAGCGAAACCCCGGCCTTGCTCGCCAGCGCGGGCTGCTTCAACCGCTGCATTCAGCGCCAAGATGTTGGTCTGAAAAGCAATGGCGTCAATCAGACCGATGATGTCGCCGATCTTTTTGCTGGAGGCAGAGATCTCGTGCATGCTCGCCACCGCCTGCTGCGTTACCGCGCCGCCGCGCACCGCGGCCTGCGAAGCAGATGCCGCCAGTGCGTTGGCGGTTTGGGCAGAAGCTGCGGTCTGCTGAACGGTGCCTGTCAACTCGGCAATCGAAGACACGGTCTGCTGCACGTGGCCCGCGGTCTGCTCGGTTCGAGAAGACAAGTCTTGGTTGCCAGCAGCGATCTCTTGGCTGGCAGTCGCGATGTTCTCGCTTGAATCGCGAACATCGCCCACCATCGCCGACAAGCTGTCTTGCATGGTGGCCAGTGCGCGCTGCAATTGCGCCACCTCGTCGCGCCCTGAGACCTGCGCGGCTTGAGACAAATCGCCTTGGGCAATGGCCGCTGCCAAGGCCCGCGCCGCGTCCACCGGGCGGCAAATAGAGCGCATGTTGGCCAAGGTGGTGGGCACCACGACCAGCGCGGCCACCAACAGACAAGCCAAGAAGACCCAGCGCACGGTCTGTGAAACGGCCGCTTGGTCTGCGAGCGACTCGTCGACTTCGCGCCGAAGAATGTCCGAGAGCTGCTCCAGCAGCTTTTCGGCTTCGGTGTACTCGGCAATCGCTTTGCTGCTCATGCGGTTGGCGAGGGTGGCCGACTCGTAGCCGCTGTCCTCGAGTTGTTGCGCCACCGGTTCGAACTGTGCTTGATAGGTCTTGAGCCGCTCGATCAGCTGCCGCACGACCGGGTTGTCTTCGTCTTCTTCGCCTTCCAGCATCGAGGCAGCCACGGTGCTGGCCGTTTTGAGAGAGCCGAGCCAGGCCTCGCGCGCCTTCCTCACGTCAGAGGGCTTTTCGTAGGAAATGATCATGTCCTTCTCGCGCTGCCGGGCCAGGCCCATGTGCGACTTGAGTTCTCCCAGCTCTTGCACTTCGGCAAAAGAGTGGTCCATGAACTCTTCGCCCAAAGCAGCAATGCGCCCCATGCCCAGCAGACCCGCCCCACCCAGCACGCCAATCAAAAGCAGCACCACGCCGATGGCACCCAGCATGCGAAACCGAATAGAAAAGTGGCGCATCACTCCGTTGACTTCCATGCTGTTCTCCTGTTTGCCGAGATGGCTAACCTGCACCACCACCCGCTTGGCTTTGTCTGTTGGCTAACCCACAACGACTATAGGTTCCCGCCGTGGCCGAAACCGCCCTGCGACCGCCCTACGACCGCCAAAAGCACCAACAAATTCACCGGCACCCTCATTTCCAAACCTGTGCGTGCCTGCATCCCCACATCCACTGGTGGAGCTGCGCCATGACCACCACCGGGGGGTTCGCTTCATTGATCTTTACGATAAAGCCACCGCTTGCTCACGCAACAAACCCAAAGGCTTGACCCGTGCGTCGCAGACTGCCTATACGCCAGAACCACAGGGGTTCGGGCACACCCAGGAGCCACGCATGCCTTCCATCACATCCACAGCACACAACCCCCATCGCGCACTTGCTCACCGCTTCGCACCCGCGCTGCTTGCGGCCCTCATGCTCGCCGGCGCGGGCATCAGCACCGCCGTACATGCCGCCGACGGCAAGGCACAGGGTGAGCGGCAAGAACGGATGGTGAAACACATGGCCGAGCGCCAGGCAGCACTGAAAACCGCCCTGAAGATCAAGCCCAACCAGGAGGCCGCCTGGCTGCAGTTCACCACCGCCATGCAACCCGGCAAGCCAGCAGCGCGGCCAGACCGCGAGGAAATGGCCCGGTTGAGCACGCCCGAGCGCATCGACCGCATGCAGGCCATGCGCAACGAGCGCCATGCCGAGATGGACAAACGCGCCACCGCAGTCAAGAGCCTCTATGCGGTGCTCGATGCGGATCAGCGCAAAGTGCTCGACAGCCAGCGTCTGATGGGCGCAGGCGGCCCCGGCGACCACGAAGGGCACGGCGGTCGCCAAGGTGAGCGCCACGGCAACCACAACATGCACCCAATGCCGGGTTGACCCCAGCCTCCGAGTGCTGCAAACGGGCCGCTATCAGCGAGGGCCGTCCGTATACTGATTCAAGCAGGGTCGGGCGCGCCGACCCTGCTTGGAGACCTCCGATGGACATGCCCACCCCCAGCCTCATCATCCTGCTCTGCACCGGGGCCATCGCTGGCTTGGCTATTTCAAGCTTGCTGTTTGGCGTCGTTCGAAAGGACCGCCTGTATGCCATAGGCGGGGCCTACCTGACCGTGTTGGCGTTGTGGGTCGCGGCACGGCCGGGCAGTTGGGCCTTGCCAGCAGGCAATGCCGGTGTCACAGCCTCGGGCGCGCTTGCTGGCTTGGCTGCATTGGTGGCTGGCGCCTACGCTTTGGTTTTGTTGCACGCCGAAGACCGCCATGCGCCACTGCGCGCTCGGCTGGTTCCGCTCATGGTCGGCGCTGGCGTCTTGGCAGGCCTGAGCCTCGTCACCCCAGCCGAGTGGGCCCATGCCATGGGTGGCATGACCGCGCTCGCATGGCTGGGCGTTCTGGTGTTGAGCGCTGGCGTTTCGATCAAGCTCGCCCGCAGCACCGATGCTTTCGCCCGCGCTTATTTAGTTGCTGTTGCGCCGCTGTGCGTCATGCTGATCGTGGGGCTGCTCGTCACCGCGCCCTGGGAAGGTGTGTTCGCCGCGTTGGCAGCCACCTGGCTTGCCATCGGTCTGCAATTAGCGAGCGCCGAGCAGCAGCGACTGGTCTACACGGCGCAAATCATGGACATGGAGCTTTTGCTCTCGAACAACAGCGACATGCTCGAGACCATGCAACACACCAGCCTGATGCTGGAACAGCAGGTAGAAGACCGCGAAACCGATGCACGCAACAGCCGCATCTTGCTCGATGAGTCGGCCTACCACGACAAACTGACCGGCCTGCCCAACCGGCGCTTGCTGGCCGACCGTTTTGCAGGTGCGGTGTCGCGCGCCAAAAGAAGCAAGAAAAACTTCGCGTTGGTGGTGCTCGACGTGGATCGCTTGCGTGGCGTCAACGAACACTACGGCCACGTGGTGGGCGACCAGGTGCTGCGCACCCTGGCACGGCGCATCGACGACATCAAACGCGACAGCGACACCTTTGCCCGCCTGGAAGGCGACGACTTCGTGCTGCTGCTGCACGAAACCGAAACACTCGAAGGCCTGCAAGCGGTGTGCGAAAAAATTCAGGCCGCGGTGCGCCCGTTGATGCAGCTGGACGGCTTGCACGTGAGCGTGACCGTCAGTCTGGGCGCTGCGGTGTACAACCCTTCCATCCACGCCATTGACTCGCTCTACACGTTGGCCAGGCTGTGTTTGGTCCGCGCCAAGGAAGCCGGCGGCAACCGCTACGTGCTGCCACAACAAGCAGCAGCTGCGCCCAGCGGTGCTTCAAGCGACCCTGTTTAGCCGAAAGGCCGCACACCAATCAGCGCCAGGTGGAGCCACATGGCAAAGGCAAGCCAGCCTGCCACGCCCACCACCACCGTGACCGCCGTAGGTATGGCCTTGGAAGGCAGAGGCTGAGTGCCAGACGCACGGTCACGTTGACGCGCAGCCCGATAGCTCAGCACGGCCCACACCAAAAAGCTGCCGAACAACACCACGTCGGCCAGCGTGCCGTTGGCGAGCAAATGTGCCAGGGCCCAAACTTTGACACCCAAGACCATCGGGTGTCGCAAGCGCGCCTTGATGGCATTCGCCGGAACATAGGTAGCCGCCAGCAAGATGAAAGAAACCAACGTGAGCAGTGCGGCGATGTGGCGCATGGCAACCGGCGGTGTCCATAGCACCACCGGCTGCTGGCGCGCCAGGCCGTAGCCCCAGACCAACAAGGCAAAGCCGGCAATGGAAAGCACCGCATAAACACCCTTCCAGGCCATCTCACCGCGCTGGGCAATGAACCGCGTGCGCAAGCCTTCGGCGAAAACGCGGCTGGAGTGAACGCCCAGAAACACCAGCAAACCCAAAATCAGAATCATCATGGTTGGTCCCTTTTGAAAAACGTGATCAGTCTCTGCGCTGGCGCACGGCCTCGGCCAAGCCTTGCAGCAGGGGCGCGGTTTGCTCCCAGCCAATGCAGGCGTCGGTTACCGACACGCCACGCTGCAACATTTGGCCAGCGACGATGTCTTGCCTGCCTTCCTGCAGGTGGCTCTCCACCATCAGCCCAATGATGCGTGTATCGCCACCGGCCACCTGAGCGGCCACATCCGCTGCTACCTCGATCTGTCGGCGGTGCTGCTTGCTGCTGTTGGCGTGCGACACGTCCACCATCACTTGCTGCGCCAAGCCTTGTGCCTGCAGCAGCTCACAAGCGGCCTGCACGGAGGTTGCGTCGTAGTTGGGCAAGCGCCCGCCACGCAAGATGACATGGCAAGCCGGGTTGCCGCGCGTCTCGAAAATCGCAGCCTGGCCCATTTTGGTCATGCCCATGAAGGCATGCGGCGCTCTGGCCGCCAGCAACGCATCTGCCGCTACTTTCACGCCGCCGTCGGTGCCGTTTTTAAACCCCACCGGGCAGCTCAGGCCGCTGGCCAACTGGCGGTGGCTCTGGCTCTCGGTGGTGCGCGCACCAATCGCGCCCCAGCTCACCAAGTCGCTGATGAACTGCGGCGACAGCAGATCCAAAAACTCGGTGCCCACCGGCAGGCCCAAAGCCAAGATATCCAGCAACAAACGCCGCGCCAGCTCCAGCCCCTCGTTGATGGCAAAACTCCCGTCCAAGTGCGGGTCGTTGATGTAGCCCTTCCAGCCCACCGTGGTGCGCGGCTTCTCGAAATAGACGCGCATCACCACCAGCAGCGCATCGTCCAGAGCATCCGCTTGCGCCTTGAGCACCTGCGCATAGGCCATGGCCTGTTCGTGGTCGTGAATGGAGCAGGGGCCCACAACCACCAGCAAACGATCGTCTTCTGCACGCAGGATGCGGGCAATGGCCTCGCGGCTCTGGGCCACCAACGCCTCGGCCGCGGGCGGTACAGGCCAGCGCTCTTGCAACAGCGCTGGCGTGATGAGCGGGCGCACAGCGGCGATGCGCGTGTCGTCAATGCGCGTGCTGTCTTGGGTGCTGCTTTGCCCCGGTTTGCTTTGCACAAAGTTCATCGGCGCATTGTCACCGCGCGCTCCTGACAACCATTATTCAGCAGCGGGCAATTGGGCTCAAAGAGGTGGTTTTGCCGCCTAAGGTTGCACCCCATGAACCGCGACTTCAGCCCCACCTTGCCCATCGAACCGTCCCATGCCGAGCCGGTCAGAGAGGGCTTCAAACAGTCTTGCCACGGGTTGTTCGAAGCGCCCATCGGAGTGCCCCGGCGCAAAACGGCCTACCGCGTAGCCGAAGTGGTCCAAGCCCCAGGCAGGCAGGACCTCCAGCTGCGCCACCACAGCCAAGCACACGCGCACCCCCTGTCTGCCCTGCAGTCCTTGAGCCGCCACAGCCTTTCGCCCCACGCTCGGCGCGTATTGGTGCTGCGAGATGACGACCCCAAAGCCCGCCGCCCGGTTTGGGTGCTGGAGCTGCACCCCCCGCAATACGTCGGCCGCGGCCAGCCGGTGCTTGAGCACATGGCAGCAGCGCAGGCGGTGGTGTTGGAGGCTTTGTGATGAGCATCTGACGGGCGAGTGAATGCAGGCGCCTGCCTGTCTGTCTACACGCACTCAAACGTCAATATTCGCAGCCCTCAGCGCGTTGGCTTCGATGAACTCGCGGCGCGGCTCGACTTCGTCGCCCATGAGCATGGTGAAGACGTGATCAGCTTCGATGGCATCGTCAATTTGCACCCTGAGCAAGCGGCGCACCGCTGGGTCCATGGTGGTTTCCCACAGCTGCTCGGGGTTCATTTCACCCAAGCCCTTGTAGCGTTGGCGTGAAACGGCGTGCTCGGCCTGGCCAATCAGCCAGCGCATGGCCAAGCGGAAGTCGGCCACCTTTTCTTCCTTTTGTTTCTCACCTTCGCCACGGGTCACGCGAGCGCCCTCGCCCAAAAGCCCGCGGAAGGTGTTGGCCGCATCAGCCAAGGCTGCGTGGTCTGCGCCATGCACGAAGTCTTGCGTTATGACACTGCTCTTCACATTGCCATGGTGGCGGCGGCTGATGCGAAGAATGGGCTTGTCGCTGCGCACATCGAACTCGCTGGCCACTTCGGCTGGAACGCCAGTGGTGGTCAGTTCACGCAGCTTGGCTTGCAGCGCCACCGCGCTGGCCTCTGCACTGGCCACACTCTCCAGGTCGATCACCACGCCA
Organism: Comamonadaceae bacterium; assembly: GCA_027483665.1. Lineage (GTDB taxonomy): Bacteria > Pseudomonadota > Gammaproteobacteria > Burkholderiales > Burkholderiaceae_C > JAIXUC01. The sequence goes on from JAIXUC010000015.1 coordinate 11,980, forward strand.
TCGGCAATGGCACGCAGCGCTTCTGCATCCATGAAGGCCCTCAGGCGTGCAATCACGCTTTCGGCCACCTGGTGCTTGCGTGCCAACTCAGCCAGCGCATCGCCGGCCAAGGTTTGTGGGTTCACTCCACCCGTGTAGACCGCAGCACCTTGCAGCGCCACGCGCAGCAAAAAGCCGTCGAGGGCCGGGCCGTCTTTGAGGTACTGCTCTTCCTTGCCCACCTTCACTTTGTAGAGCGGCGGCTGCGCAATGTAGATGTGGCCGCGCTCGACCAGCTCGGGCATCTGCCGGTAGAAGAACGTCAGCAACAGGGTACGGATGTGAGCGCCATCCACGTCGGCATCGGTCATGATGATGATGCGGTGGTAGCGCAGCTTGGCCACGTTGAAGTCGTCAGCCCCGCTTTTGGGGTCACCGCTGGCCGCACCTGCGTTACCAATGCCTGTTCCCAACGCCGTGATGAGCGTCAAGATTTCGTTGCTGGTCAGCAGCTTTTCATAGCGCGCTTTTTCGACGTTCAAAATTTTGCCGCGCAAAGGCAAGATGGCCTGGAACTTCCGGTCGCGCCCCTGCTTGGCACTGCCCCCTGCCGAGTCACCCTCGACGATGTAGATCTCGCACAGCGCCGGGTCTTTCTCTTGGCAGTCAGCCAATTTGCCGGGCAAACCCATGCCGTCCAAAACACCTTTGCGCCGCGTCATCTCGCGGGCTTTGCGGGCCGCTTCGCGGGCGCGGGCTGCTTCCACAATCTTGCCGCAGATGATCTTGGCGTCGTTGGGGCGCTCTTCCAGGTAGTCGTTGAGTGTTTTGGCGACGATGTCTTCCACCGGGCCGCGCACCTCGCTGGACACCAGCTTGTCTTTGGTCTGGCTCGAGAACTTGGGCTCGGGCACCTTCACGCTCAGCACGCAGCACAGGCCTTCGCGCATGTCGTCACCCGTCACTTCGACCTTGGCCTTTTTGGCCAAGTCATTGGCGTCTATGTATCGGCTGATGACACGCGTCATGGCAGCGCGCAAACCGGTCAAGTGGGTGCCACCGTCGCGCTGTGGAATGTTGTTGGTGAAGCAGAGAACGTTCTCGTTGTAGCCGCTGTTCCACTGCATGGCCACTTCAACACCGATGTTGGTGGACTGCTCACTCTGCCGGTCACCCATGGCGTGAAAAGCGTTGGGGTGAAGCACATGCTTGCCTTTGTTGATGAAATCAACGAAGCCCTTCACACCACCAGCACCTGAAAAATCATCGGACTTGCCACTGCGTTCGTCGATCAAGCGAATGCGCACACCGTTGTTCAAAAAGCTCAGCTCTCGCAGCCGCTTGGACAAGATCTCATAGTGAAAGTCGTTGTTTTCTTTGAAGATGTCGATGTCGGGCAAAAAATGCACCTCGGTGCCACGCTTCTCTGTCGCGCCAGTCACGCGCATGGGTGAGACCTCGGCAGCACCAGCCTTCTCCAGCAAGCGGTTCTGCACAAAACCTCTGGCGAACTCCAGTTGGTGCACCTTGCCTTCGCGCCGCACCGTCAACCGCAACCACTTGCTCAAAGCGTTGACACAGCTCACGCCCACGCCGTGCAACCCGCCCGAGACCTTGTAGCTGTTCTGGTTGAATTTGCCGCCGGCATGCAGCTCGGTCAAAGCTATTTCTGCTGCAGAGCGTTTGGGCTCGTGCTTGTCATCCATCTTCACGCCAGTCGGAATACCGCGCCCGTTGTCCACCACGCTGATGGAGTTGTCGCTGTGGATGGTCACCAAGATGTCGTCGCAGTGGCCTGCCAAAGCCTCGTCGATGGAGTTGTCCACCACTTCAAACACCAAGTGGTGCAAGCCGGTGCCATCTGACGTGTCTCCGATGTACATGCCGGGGCGCTTGCGCACCGCTTCCAAGCCTTCAAGAATTTGAATGGCGCCTTCGCCATAGCCTTCGCTGGCCCCCACCTGGTGGGCGTCGATGACTGGCTGGAAGTTGGAACTGGCTTCACTGGCCGGGCCAGTGTTGACGGCGGCGTCGTTGGGCTTGGAATCGGTCATATCGGTGTTGTTCTTTTCGGTTTGCAGCCGCTCGCGCGAGCGGCGCAGTCAGATGCGACCAAGCTCAAATGCGCATGGGCATGACCACGTACTTGAACGTGGGGTTATCCGGAATGGTGAACAAAGCCGAACTGTTGGCGTCTGTCAACTCCAGCTTCACCATCTCTTGCTCCATGTTCGCCAGCGCGTCGATGAGGTAGGTGACATTGAAGCCGATCTCGATGGCGTCGCCTGCGTAGTCAATGTCCAACTCGTCCATCGCTTCTTCTTGCTCGGCGTTGTTGCTGGCCACGCGCAGGGTGCCTGGCTCCAGGTTGAGACGGACACCTTTGAACTTTTCGCTGGTCAGGATGGCCGTGCGCTGCAAACAAGCCAGCAGCGGCAAGCGGCCCAGCGTGACCGCGTTTTTGTGGTTCTTCGGAATGACGCGGTTGTAGTCCGGGAACTTGCCTTCAACCAGTTTTGTCACGAACTCCATGCCACCGAAGCTGAACTTCGCCTGGTTGTTGGCAAAACGCATTTCGATGGCGCCTTCAACGTCGGACAACAAGCGCTGGACTTCGATGACGGTTTTGCGCGGCAAGATGACTTCCTGTTTGGGCACCTCGACATCCAAGGTGGCCGAAGCGAAAGCCAAGCGATGCCCATCGGTAGCGACCAAACTGAGTTGCTTGCCTTCAGCAACAAACAAAATGCCGTTCAGGTAGTAACGGATGTCGTGCACGGCCATCGAAAAAGAGACCTGCTGCAACAAGTCCTTCAAGGTCTTTTGTGGCACGCTGAAAGCCGGGCCAAAACTGGCGGATTCTTGAACCAGCGGGAAGTCTTCTGCCGGCAAGGTTTGCAAAGTGAATCGGCTTTTGCCACCTTTGAGCACCAGCTTGGAAGCGGTGGCTTCGATCGATACCGTTTGGTCCGATGGCATCGTGCGCAGGATGTCGATCAGTTTTCGCGCGCCTACCGTGGTGTTGAAGTTGCCGGCATCACCATCCAACGTGGCTGTTGTACGAATCTGGATTTCCAGATCGCTGGTGGTCAACTGAATGTCTTGTCCGCTTTTCCGGATAAGCACATTGGCCAAGATCGGAAGGGTGTGTCGCCGTTCGACGATCCCAGCGACCGATTGCAAGGTTTGCAGCAGCTTTTCTTGTGTAGCCTTCAGCACGATCATGTCAACCTCTTCTCTGTAGAACTGTCTATTCAATTAGTAGCAGTAGATAAGGACCCTGCTGCTCGGTGGACAGTGCCATTTTTCCCTGAATTATCAAGTACTTGTCTGACTTCAAACGCTGTGGATTTCTGCCCACCCTGGTGCAACTTGTCCGCTAACAACTTTGGCGATCCGACCCATGTTGTGGATAACTCGGTACTTCTCCCGAAACTATCCCCAAGCTTGTGCGCCGCCATGCGATTCACCCCTTGAGCGTCTGTTCCAGAACGTGCAGTTGCTGATTGAGCTCGGTCAGTTGCTGACGTTCTGCAGAAATCTTGCGCACCGCGTGCAAGACGGTGGTGTGGTCCCGTCCCCCGAAAAGCTCGCCAATTTCAGGAAGGCTCTTTTGCGTGAGCTCCTTGGCCAAGTACATGGCAATCTGACGCGGCCTGGCGATGCTTGCTGGCCGCTTCTTGCTGTACATGTCTGCTACCTTGATCTTGTAGTAGTCAGCCACCGTCTTCTGAATGTTCTCTACGCTGATCTGGCGGTTCTGGATAGAAAGCAGGTCGCGCAAGGCTTCGCGGGCCAGTTGGATAGAAATCTCTTTCTGGTTGAAGCGCGAGTAAGCCAAGATCTTGCGCAGGGCACCTTCCAGTTCGCGCACGTTGGAGCGCACATTCTTGGCCACGAAGAAAGCCACCTCTTCTGGCATCTCCGAACCCTCGGAGCGCGCCTTGCTGATCAGGATAGCCACACGCATTTCCAGCTCAGGAGGCTCGATCGCTACCGTCAACCCCGAGTCAAAGCGTGAGACCAAACGCTCGTGAATGTCCGGTAGCCCCTTCGGGTAGGTGTCGCTCGTCATGACGATGTGGCTTTTCTTGGCCAGCAGCGCCTCGAAAGCATTGAAGAACTCTTCTTGTGTGCGGTCTTTGTTGGCGAAGAACTGCACGTCGTCGATCAAGAGCAAATCCAGGTTGTGATAGCGCTCTTTGAATTCATCGAAAGTCTTGCGCTGATAAGCCTTCACCACATCGGAGACAAATTGCTCCGCATGGATGTAGAGAACCTTGGCATCGGGACGGTCGGCCAGCAAACGGTTGCCCACCGCGTGAACGAGGTGCGTTTTGCCGAGACCAACGCCTCCATAAATGAACAACGGGTTGTACAGGTGCCCCGGCATGCCAGCGACGTGCATAGCGGCTGCCCGAGCCATGCGGTTGGCCGTTCCTTCCACCAAGGTGTCAAAGGTAAGGGCAGTATTCAGGCGCGTGCGGAACTGCCCAAAAGCGGGCTCTTCAACCACGCTGGGCAGTTCAGCTTCTGTCGGCACATCAGAAAAAGGCGTGCTAGGCGTAGACCTGGCGTTGATTTCGCGAGGAGCAAGTACCAACTCCACGCGAACAGGCTGGCCGGCCAACCCTTCTAAGACAGCTTGCAAGCGCGCCAGGTACTGCGCGCGGATCCAGTCCATTTTGAACCGGTTGGCAACCACCAAACTTGCCTGCGATAAATCTTCGCCAATCTGGGCTGAAAGCGGTTTGATCCAGGTGTTGAACTGCTGTTCAGGGAGCTCCTGTGCCAGTTGCTCTAAACAAGCGGCCCAAAGGCCGGCGCCTGCATCGGAGGCGGTGTGCGCAATGAAGGCGCGCGGACTGCCCTGCGTCATGGGGTCATTGACCTTTTGTGGATATGTAGTCTCTCGCAAGCCGCGCATTGTAGTTTGTCAAAAGCTTATCCACACATGCGGGCCAGCCCGTATGGGGCTGAAAAGCTGCAGCCCCTAGCAAGCTGCCAAGCCACGCACAGGACGGCACGTAAATCCTTGGCGGAATTGAAGAATCTGCCTTGATGTGGCGATAATGCGCGGTTTCGCCCGGCTGTCAGCCGCCGGGGTTCTTCACAGGAAACACCATGAAGCGTACTTACCAACCCTCCAAAATCCGCCGAGCCCGCACCCACGGCTTTCTGGTTCGCATGAAGACACGCGGCGGTCGCGCTGTCATCAACGCGCGCCGCGCCAAGGGCCGCAAGCGCCTGGCTGCCTGAGTCCAGTGCCAGCCGGCCCGCCCGCTTTAGTCCGTGGCGCTCACTCGGCTGAAAGCGCGCGAGGACTTCCGTGCTGTGCTGGACGGCCCGGTCATTGCCCGCAGCCACCATTTCGCCATGCACCGCAGGTCATTGAACCGAGACGCCGAGGGCCTGGTAGTGGGCGCATTGGTGCCCAAGCGCTGGGCCCGCCGTGCGGTCACACGCAACGCCATTCGCAGACAGATCTACGACATCGCCCTTGCTCAGGCACAAGCGCTGCACCCGCTCGCCCATGTGGTGCGTTTGCGCGCTGCCTTTGACCGCAAGCACTTCGTGAGCGCCAGCTCAGACGCGCTCAAAAGCGCGGTCCGCCAAGAACTCTTGCTGCTTTTCCAAAGCGCCAGCATCAAGCCATGAGATCAGCAACCCCCACCGCTGAGCAACAGACTGTTGCGCCGAGGCCCGCCGAAATCGCGCCTCGCCCGGCGCCCATAACGGCCGTCCTGATGGGCTTGGTGCGCGCCTACCGCTTGCTGCTCAGCCCTTGGCTCGGCAACCAGTGCCGCTTTGAGCCCACTTGCTCGAGGTATGCGCTGACCGCACTGGAAGCCCATGGCGGCTGGCGCGGCACCTGGTTGTCGGCACGGCGCATCGTGCGCTGCAACCCTTGGTGCGCAGGCGGACACGACCCGGTTCCTCCCGCGGGGCCGTCGCCAAGCGCTTTTCTGCCCTTCACCACCCTGATTGCCAGCGCCGCGCAAGCGGTGCCCGCGAGCCCCTCCATAGAACCCGCCTCCGATAAAAGCCCATGAACGACATCCGCCGCACCATCCTTTGGGTGATCTTTGGCTTTTCCATGATCTTGTTGTGGGACCAATGGCAAATTCACAACGGCCGCCAAGCGACCTTCTTCGGCGCACCGCCAACCGCTAGCACCGCCGGTCAAGCGGCCCCACCTGCTGCGACGTCTGCCCCCAGCCCCGCAACCGCTGGTGGCGCATTGCCACCAGCCAGCCCTGGTTTGGCAGCGGGCGGAGCGGTGCCACCACTGGCAACGGGCGCAACCCAGCCTTCGGCCGAAGGCGTGCCGACAGCGTCGACGGCGCCTGCAGCGCAGCGCATTCGCGTTCGCACCGATGTTTTGCAACTGGACTTCAGCACCGAGGGCGGCACGCTGGTACGCAGCGAATTGCTGCGCCACGTGGATTTGGAAAACAAAGACGCCAACTTCGTTTTGTTCGATGAAAGCGCACAACGGGTTTATCTGGCACAAACCGGGCTGATCGGAGGCAGTTTCCCCAACCACAAAACCGCCATGCGCTTCGTTGGCGAGCGCGAGCTGGCCGAAGGCGCGAATGAATTGGTTCTGCGCTTCGAGTCACCCGAAGCGGCAGACGGCGTGCAGCTGGTGAAAACCTACACCCTCAAGCGCGGGAGTTACGCCATTGGGGTGCGCCATGAGGTCATCAACCGCAGCCCGCTTGCCGTCAACCCGCAGCTTTATCTGCAATTGGTGCGCGACGGCAACAAACCGCCGGGCGAGTCGGCCTTCTATTCCACGTTCACCGGGCCGGTGGTCTACACCGAGGCCAAGAAGTACCAAAAGATCGACTTCGCAGACATCGAAAAAGGCAAGGCAGAGTTCGAGCGGGCCGCCTCTGATGGCTACGTGGCCATGGTGCAACACTACTTCGCCAGCGCCTTTGTGTTGCCACAAGGCACACCGCGTGAGATGTTCATGCGGCGCGTCGACACCAATCTGTACGCGGCCGGCATGATCACCCCGATACCCGCAGTGGCACCCGCTGCCACCGCTGCTCTGGAGGCCACGCTGTTTGCCGGCCCACAAGAAGAAAAGGTGTTGCAAGCCTTGGCGCCCGGCCTGGAGCTGGTCAAGGACTACGGCTGGCTCACCATCTTGGCCAAGCCGCTGTACTGGTTGCTCGACTGGCTGCACAGCGTCATTGGCAACTGGGGCTGGGCCATCGTGGCGTTGGTGGTTTTGTTGAAGATCGCTTTTTATTGGCTCAACGCCAAGGCTTACGCCAGCATGGCCAAGATGAAGGCCGTGAACCCGAAGGTCATGGAAATGCGCGAGCGCCTCAAAGACAACCCGCAGCAGATGCAGCAAGAGATGATGCGCATCTACCGCGAGGAAAAGGTCAACCCACTGGGCGGCTGCTTCCCGATCTTGGTCCAAATCCCCGTGTTCATTGCGCTGTACTGGGTGTTGTTGTCCAGCGTTGAAATGCGCAACGCACCCTGGATTGGCTGGATCCACGACCTCTCTGCGCCAGACCCTTGGTACCTGCTGCCGGTGCTCATGACGCTCACCACCATGCTGCAAACCGCGCTCAACCCGCAGCCGCCAGACCCCCTGCAAGCCAAGCTGATGTGGTTCATGCCGCTCATCTTCAGCGTGATGTTCTTCTTCTTCCCCGCAGGCTTGGTGCTGTATTGGTTGACGAACAACGTGTTGTCGATCGCCCAGCAATGGATCATCAACACGCGCATGGGCGTGCCGCCGCAGTTCAACCTGCCCAAGTTCAAGTAAGGCCAGCGCCCGGGTCAGCCCAAGGCGAAGAAAGCCCTTGATGCTGGCCCGGCACCAAGACCCCATCGTGGCCATCGCCACCGCGCCGGGCCGAGGCGCGGTGGGCATCGTGCGGGTTTCCGGCCGAGGTTTGCAGCCTTTCGTGCAAGCGCTCCTGAGCCGGGCCTTGAAACCGCGCCACGCCACGTACTTGCCATTCCCCGATGCGCAAGGCCAGCCGCTGGACCACGGGCTGGCGCTGTTCTTCCCCGCGCCACACTCCTACAGCGGCGAAGACGTTCTGGAGCTGCAGGCGCACGGCGGGCCGGTTGTGCTGCAGCTGCTGTTGTCTCGTTGCCTGGAGGTCGCTGCGCAGCCTGCGCCCGCGGCTGACGAGCCCGCCGTCTCTCCCCTGGCCACCTTGCCCCGGCTGCGCTTGGCGACCCTGCCCCGGCTGCGCTTGGCGCAGCCCGGCGAGTTCACAGAGCGCGCCTACCTCAATGGCCGCATCGACTTGGCGCAGGCCGAGGCCGTGGCCGACCTCATCGACGCCAGCACCGAAGCCGCAGCGCGCAGCGCCAGCCGGTCCTTGTCGGGCGCATTTTCGCAAGCCATCGCTGCGCTGCGTGAAAACCTGGTTCGGCTGCGCATGCTGGTCGAAGCCACGCTGGACTTCCCCGAAGAAGACATCGACTTCATCGAACAAGCCAATGCACGCGGCCAACTGGCTGCCTTGCAGCAACAGCGCGAAGCCCTGCTGGCCCAAGCGCGACAGGGCGCGTTGTTGCAAGAAGGCATTCGGGTCGTCATTGCTGGCCAGCCCAACGCAGGCAAAAGTTCGCTGCTCAACGCATTGGCCGGGGCAGAGCTGGCCATCGTCACGCCGATTGCCGGCACCACGCGCGACAAAGTCAGTCAGACCATCCAGATCGAAGGCGTCCCGCTGCACATCATCGACACCGCAGGCCTGCGCGAGAGCGAAGACACGGTCGAGCGCATCGGCATTCAGCGCGCTTGGGACGAAGTGGCGCAGGCCGACGTGGTGCTTTTCCTGCGCGACCTGTCCCGAGCGCAAGAGCCAAGCAGCCAAGCCGCCGAAGCAGACATAGCCGAGCGGATTGCACGGCTCGTCGCCCAGCAAAGTGCAGCGCACACCACGGCCGTTTTGACGGTGTGGAACAAGCTGGACGCAGCGCCGCCGGCCTCAACCGATCCAGCCGCCGCACAACTCTTGGCGGCAATCTTCGCGGCAACGACGCACGACACCGGTCATCACCAAGCCCAACAGGCACCGCCGCTGCGCCTGTCGGCCCTAACCGGCGAAGGCTTGTCTGAGCTGCGCCAAACCCTGCTGCGTCTGGCAGGCTGGCAGCCCGCCGCTAGCGAAGGCCTGTTCAGCGCCAGAGCGCGGCATTTGCAGGCGCTGCAGCGCATGGGCGAGCACTTGAGCCAAGCCCAGCAGGTGCTGCAAGCGCCGCAGCCTGCGCTCGACCTGCTGGCCGAAGAGCTGCGCCTGGCGCAAAACGCGCTCAACCAGATCACCGGCGAGTTCGGCGTAGAAGACTTGCTCGGAGAAATCTTCTCGCGTTTTTGCATTGG
>JAIXUC010000044.1 GCA_027483665.1 Comamonadaceae bacterium
ACCTCGCGCCAGGTGTCGGCGTCCGGCTCGTTCTCCGGCCCACGCTCGCGGGCGGCTGTTCTTGGTGTGCTCAGGTTTCTGCGTGAACGCTTTTTGTAGTGCGCTTGCGTGCTGGCAACCGCGAATGGGGCCTGCGCCCGACTCCAGCCACCGACCCCTGTGAGTAGCGAAATGGTGCGCCTGCTGGTGCGCGCCGGACGCGGTGCAGCGTGGAGCCGGGTTGCACGCAACCACTGCTTCACTCGGCCCAAGGGCTGTTTGCCCCGCCACCACACCTGCTGCGCAAAGCTCGGTGGTGCGGGTGTCCGGGCGGAGGCCTCATTCGCGGTTGCCAGCACGTGCGAACGCCACAAAAGGCGTTAACGCAGAAACCGATGAGCACCAAAAGCAGCCGCCCGCGAGGCAGGCCGGGAGAACGGATGCCCGCGCCGCCGGGCACAGCCTGGGTCCGGCGAAAGGCGCCAGCTTGAATCCAGCCCGCCGCCGGGCCCAGCCCAAGCGTGGCAAACGACGCCAGCCTGAACCCAACGCCGCCGGGCACCGCCTGGGTGCAGCAGGATGCGCCAGCAGGCACATCCAAGGGCAACGACCGCATCGCTGCCTATCATCAACAGCCATGCCATCCACCTTTGAAGACGCCGAAGCGCATCCCCTCGCCCCAGAGCGCCGGCCCATCCGCGCATTGCCTGATGAGTTGATCAGCCAGATTGCGGCGGGCGAAGTGGTGGAGCGGCCTGCTTCGGTGGTGCGCGAATTGCTGGACAACGCGCTGGATGCAGGAGCCCGCCACATCACCGTGCGGCTGCTGGCGGGCGGTGTGCGCCTCATCAGCGTGGAAGACGACGGCTCGGGAATTCCGGCCTCCGAGCTGCCTTTGGCCATTCGCCGCCACGCCACCAGCAAGATCAGCAGCTTGAGTGACTTGGAGCAAGTGGGCAGCATGGGTTTTCGGGGCGAGGCGCTGGCTGCTGTGGCCTCGGTGGCAGACCTCGGCATCACCTCGCGCACCGCCGACGCGGCACACGCCCAAAGCTTGCAGGCGCGCACCGGCGAGTTGCTGCCAGCAGCACGCAGTCAAGGCACCACGGTAGAGGTCAAAGAGCTGTTCTTTGCCACCCCCGCCCGGCGCAAGTTCTTGAAGAGCGACGCCACCGAGTACGCCCACGCGCTAGAGGCCGTGCGCCGCCACGCGCTGGCGCGCCCCGAGGTGGGCTTTGCCGTCTGGCACGACGGGCGCCTCACAGCGCAGTGGCGCCCGGCCAGCTTCGAGCGGCGCTGCGCGGACGTGTTGGGCGAAGCCTTCGTGGCGCAGGCCTTGCTGCTGGCCAAGCCCCAAGAGCCTTCGCCTGCTGGCGCCCTACAGGTCTGGGGTTTGGCGGGGCTGCCCGACGCGGCCCGCGCCCGAGCTGACTTGCAGTATTTCTATGTGAATGGCCGCTACGTACGCGACAAAGTGCTGATGCACGCCGTGCGCAGTGCCTACGACGACGTGCTGCATGGCCAGCGTCAGCCGGTGCATGTGCTGCACCTGCAAATTGCTGCAGCGTTGGTGGACGTGAACGTTCATCCGACCAAGATCGAGGTGCGGTTTCGCGATAGCCGCAGCGTGCATCAAGCCGTGCGCCGCGCACTCGACAACGCGCTGGCCCTGCCGCGCAGCGCTCAGCCCAGCGGCTCAGAGCTCGGGCCTTTGACTCAGCCCAGCCAACCGGCAGCCCTTGGCAACGACGGCACATCACCGCCGCAGCCCCACCGAGCACCCCCTTGGGCGCAGCAAACCATGCGCTGGCAGCCCGGCCCAAGCCCGGCGGCGCACCAGGTCAGCGAGGCGATCAGCCCTTGGTTGCACAGCGCTGGAACGGCTTCGGACACGGCCACAGGCTTGGTGGCATCCGAGTTGTCCGCAGCGCCCCCATCGTGGGCCTCATCGCCCGCCACCGACGGCCAAGCCAGCGAGGAATGGCCCTTGGGGAGGGCTTTGGCGCAACTGCACGGCGTGTACATCCTGGCGCAAAACCGCCAGGGCCTGGTGCTGGTGGACATGCACGCAGCGCATGAACGCATCGTCTACGAACGCCTCAAGGCCCAGCTGGACCACGGCGCGGCGCTGCGTTCGCAGCCGCTGCTGATTGCGCAAAGCCTTCCAGCCACGCCACAAGAAATGGCCACCGTTCAAACACACGCGCAGGCCCTGGCGCAACTGGGCCTGGACGTGGCCCCGCTGTCGGCCCACAGCTTGGCCGTGCGGGCGCTGCCTGCCAGCCTGTCGGCTGGCAGCGCCACGCCGGTGGCAGAGCTGGTGCGCGGTGTGCTGGCCGAGTTGGCCGCACACGATGCCAGCGAAGTGATTCAACGCGCCCAGCACGAGCTGTTGTCCAGCATGGCCTGCCACGGCGCGGTGCGCGCCAACCGCCAACTCACGCTGCCCGAAATGGACGCGCTGCTGCGCCAGATGGAAGCCACGGAGCGCTCCGACCAATGCAACCACGGCCGACCGACATGGCGACAAATCAGCATGAAAGAGCTGGACGCGCTGTTCATGCGTGGGCGCTGAGGCGCCGGCCCGAAGAGGCTGTGATGCCCCAGATTGAACTCTGATTCGCTCAGCGCACTCCGACAGCGTTTCATGCATACACCTGAGCCGATGAAGCCCCAACCCGTACCCCCGCGAGTCATCGACAAGCCCCGTCCCTGGCGCTGGCTGCTGGCGTCGCTCTTGGCCGTCGCCACCTTGGCAGGATGCGCCTCGCTGGACATGAAGCAGCGTGAGTGGATCTTCCAGCCCGGCAACCGCACTTGGGGCGGCGCGCAGTGGGCCGCCGAAGGCATGCAAGACGTGTGGATTCGCTTTCAGTCCCGGGAAACCCGCCAACCGGTGGACCTGCACGGCTTGTGGATCGAGGCCGATGCGGCGCAAACGTCACCAGCCAAGCCAGCACCAGTGTTGCTCTACCTGCACGGCGCGCGCTGGAACGTGATGGGCTCGGCCAACCGCATTCGGCGCATGCAGTCCTTGGGCTTTGGCGTGCTGGCGGTGGATTACCGCGGCTTCGGCCAGAGCAGCGCAGACCTGCCCTCCGAGTCCATGGCGCTGGAAGACGCACGCGCTGCCTGGGACTGGCTCGGCCAGCAATACCCGGACCGACCGCGCTACATCTTCGGCCACTCGCTGGGCGGCGCCATTGCCATCAGCCTGGCGCAGCAGGTGGGCGACGAGCGCGGCACGTTGGTGGAAGGCACTTTCACCTCCATCCGCGACGTGGTGCGCACCATGCCTTGGGGCTGGCTGCCGGTCGGCCCGCTCATCACGCAGCGCTTCGAGTCGGTCAAACGCGTGGCCGATATCGGCTCGCCTTTGCTGGTGGTACACGGCAGCGAAGATCGGCTGATCAAGCCAGACCTTGGGCGCGCGCTGTATGAAGCCGCTCGAGAGCCCAAGCGCTTTGTTCTGGTGGAAGGCGGCAGCCACCACAACACCAACTCGGTCGGGCTGGACCAATACCGGCTGGCGCTCTCCGAGATGTTTGGGCACTGATGTCTTGTGCGCATGGGCCTTGCGCACAGGTCTCGGCGTGAGCTGGAACATGTGCTCCGCTACAGTCCGGCCACACCCTTTGCCCATGCCCGCCTCCACCGTCGTCATCTTGTTGTCCTTGCTGCTGGGCCTGCAGCCGGTGACCACCGATTTGTACTTGCCCGCTCTGCCTGCTCTGAGCGAGGGCTTCGGCGCAGACATGGCGCGCTCGCAACTGACGTTGACGGCGCTGCTTTTGGCCTTTGGCACCTCGCAATTGGTGTGGGGGCCGCTGTCGGACCGCTTCGGGCGCAGGCCGGTGTTGTTGTGGGGCATGGCGGTGTATGTGGTGTCGGCTGTGGGCGGCGCGGCGGCGCAGTCGATGGATGGCTTGATTGCCTGGCGTGCGCTGCAGGGTGCCGCCATGGGCGCTGCGGTCATGGGCGCGCGCGCCATCGTGCGTGACCTGTACCAACCCGCCGAAGGCGCACGGGTCATGTCGCGGGCTTTGTCGGGCTTGGGCGTGATCGCTTGCGTGTCTGCACCCGTGGGCGGCGTGCTCGCGCAGTGGCTGGGCTGGCGCGCCACGCTGGGTGCCCTGGCGGTGTTTGGTGCGGTGGTGCTGGCCCTGGTGGCTTGGCGCTACCGCGAAACAGCACCCACACCACAGGCCGGTGCGCTGCGCCCAGCCCAGCTGGCCCGCACCTGGTGGCAGATCGCTCAGCACCCCACCTTCCGCGCCTACAGCGCCTTGGCCATTTGCTCCTACGCCGGCTTGTTCACGTTTTTGGCAGCTTCTTCTTTTGTGTTCATCCGCGCTTTTGGCTACAGCAAGACAGCCTACGGCGGGGTGATGTTGTTGACCTCGCTGGCCTACATCGGCGGCACGGTGCTGTGCAGGCGCTTGCTGGCGCGGCTGGGCGTGCGCCGGGCAGTGGCGCTGGCCGGTGTGCTGTCGCTCAGCGGCGGCAGTGCTTTGGGTGTACTGGCACTCGTGGGCTGGGGCAGCGCTTGGTATGGCGGGCTTTGCGTGTTGCTGCCGGTGCTGCTGTTCATGGTGGGGCACGGCATTCACCAGCCCTGCAGCCAAAGCGGTGCCGTGGGGCCCTTTCCGCAAGCCGCAGGGCAAGCCTCGGCACTGAATGGTTTTTTGATGATGCTGGCCGCTTTTGCTGTGGGCAGTTGGCTGGGCCAAAGGCTCGACGGTGTCGGCGCGGCGTTGGTGATGCCACTGGCTCTGGGCATGTGGTTTTGGAGCGCCTGCATCGCCACGGTGGCATGGACTTGGGTGCGCCTGCACGGCGATGCCACTGCCACCGCCACCGCCACCGCACCGCGCTCGGCCTGATACGGTCGGCCCGATGCAGTCCAGCCCACCACGCGCCTTGGTACTGACCGGCCCCACGGCGTCCGGCAAAACCGCCGTGGCGCTGTCCTTGGCCGAGGTGTGCCCGCTGGAAGTCATCAGCATGGACTCGGCCTTGGTCTACCGCGGCATGGACATCGGAACCGCCAAGCCCACCACCGCCGAACGCTCGTTGGTGCAGCACCATTTGATCGACATCCGCGACCCGGCCCATGCCTACAGCGCAGCCGAGTTTGTGCTTGACGCGCAGCGCCTGATTGCCGAGGTCAGCGCACGAGGGCGCTTGCCGCTGCTCGTGGGCGGCACCCCGATGTACCTCAAGGCGCTGATCGAGGGCCTGGACGCGCTGCCCCCGGCGCAGCCTGCCTTGCGCGCAGACATCGCAGCGCAAGCGACAAGCCTTGGCTGGCCTGCCATGCACCAGCGCCTGCAAGCGCTGGACCCCATCACGGCTGCGCGCCTGTCGCCCAACGACAGCCAACGCATTGCCCGCGCGCTGGAGGTTCACGCGGCCACGGGGCAAACCTTGTCTTCCCTGCAAACGCGCGCCGCTGGCACAGATCAGCCAAGCCTGCACCAGGGCGGCCAAGTGGCGGCCATCGTTTCGCTGGAACCCAGCGACCGGGCCTGGCTGCACCAACGCATCGAGCAGCGCCTGCGCGCCATGCTGGACGCGGGGCTTTTGGACGAAGTGCGCGCCTTGCGCCAACGCCCAGACCTGCACGCCGATCTGCCTTCCATGCGCTGCGTGGGCTACCGCCAAGCCTGGGCTGCCTTGGATGCAGGCGGCAACGAGGCCAGCGTGCGCACCGCCACCGAGCAAGCCGCCATGGCAGCCACGCGACAACTGGCCAAACGCCAGCTCACCTGGTTGCGCGGCATGCCGCAGCGCACCACCGTAGCCTGCGATCAACCGCAGGCCCACCGTACAGCGGTGCAGCAGATGCTGGCGCTCCTACAGCAGCACCACCTATGACCACATCACCGCCATCAGCAGCCACCAACCCCGCAGCACTGCAAGTGCACAGCTTGGCCAAGCAGCACGGCAACACCGCCGTGTTCGAGGGCGTCTCGCTGCATGTGGCCGCGGGGGAATCGGTGGCCATCGTGGGCGAATCGGGCGTGGGCAAATCCACCTTGCTGCACTGCATGGCAGGGCTGGAACATTGGGACAGCGGGCAGGTGAGCTTGGCCGGCCAGTCGCTCGACGCGCTCGATGACGATGGCCGAGCGCGCTGGCGCAGGGCGCACGTGGGCTTTGTCTTTCAGGCGTTTCATGTGCTGCCGCACCTGGACGTGGCCCAAAACGTCGCGTTGCCGCTGCTCTTGTTACAGCGCCCCGATGAAGCCCGCGTGGCCCAAGTGCTGCAAGCCGTGGGCCTGGGCGATTTGGGCCATCGCCTGCCGCAGCAACTCTCGGGCGGTCAACTGCAACGCGTGGCCATTGCCCGCGCCTTGGTGCACCAGCCCGCGCTGTTGCTGGCCGACGAGCCCACCGGCAACCTCGACCCCGCCACCGCCGAGCGCGTGATGGCGCTGCTGCACGAACAATGCAAAACCAGCCGCACCGCCCTGGTGCTGGTGACGCACTCGCCTAGCGTGGCCCAAGGCGCTGACCGGGTACTGCGTTTGTATGCCGACGGGCTTCGCCCGGAGCCCTGACCTCATCGCACCTGAAGGTCGGGCTGCATGAAGGATTCGAAGTCTTCCGGGGACATGGGGCGCGCAAACCAGTAGCCCTGCGCCATGTCGCAGCCAGCTTGCAACAGCAAGTCGCGCTGGCGTTCGGTCTCCACACCTTCTGCCACCACGTGCATGCCCAATTCGTGCGCCATACCCACCATGGCTTTGCACAGCGCCAGTTCTTTGGACTGCGGCTGCAGGCCGCGAACAAAGGACTGGTCGATCTTGATCTCGTCGATGTCGTAGCGCTGCAGATAAGACATCGCTGAGTAGCCCGTGCCGAAGTCATCAAGCGAGACGCGCACGCCCGCTTCACGCAGTGCCGAGAGTTGCTCGATGACCATGTCGGAGGCGTCCAGCAGCAAACCTTCTGTGATTTCAATGGACAGGCTCGGGCCAGCCAACCCGCGCTGGCGCAGGTGCTCCAGCCAGCGCTTTTGTCGCCCTGCGTCGCTGTGGAACTGCACGGGCGACTTGTTGATGCTCACCTGAAAGTGCGGGTCCATGCGCTCGCGCCAGGCCTGCACTTGCGCCGCCGCCTGCATGAATACCCACTCGCCGATTTCCACAATTTGGCCACTGCTCTCAGCCAATGGAATGAACTGCGACGGGCTGATGGCCCCGCGTACCGGGTGCTGCCAGCGCAGCAGGGCTTCGGCCTTCACCACGCGGCCCGTGAGCAAGTGCACGATGGGCTGGTAGACCAAGTGCAGTTGACCCTGGGGCAGGGCCAAGCGCAGGTCTTGTGCCAGCCGCATGCGCTGGTGGGCCAGCTCTTGCAGGGCAGGCGTGAAATAGCTCACGCGGTTGCGGCCTGCGTTCTTGGCTGCATACAGCGCTTGGTCCGCGTGCTTGAACAGCGTGTCGATGTCTTCACCGTCCCCGGGAAACAACGCCACGCCCACGCTGGCCGACACGAAGGCCTGTTCGTTGCCGATGACAAAAGCCTCGGACAAGCGCGCCAAGATCTGTTGTGCGATGCCATCCACCCGGTTTTGGTCTGGCAGCTGCGACAGCACCACCGTGAATTCGTCGCCGCCCATGCGCGCCACGGTGTCGCTCTCTCGGACGCAGCTCTTGATGCGTCCTGCGGCATCAAGCAGCAGCATGTCTCCGCTGTCGTGGCCCAAGGTGTCGTTGACTTCCTTGAAATGGTCCAGGTCGATGAACAACACCGCCACTTGCAAGCCTTGGCGGCGGCTGGTCCTGAGGTCTTGTTGCAAGCGGTCGCGCAGCATGCTGCGGTTGGGCAAACCGGTGAGGAAGTCGAAGTTGGCCTGCTGCCACACCATGGCTTCGGTTTGCTTGCGCTCGGTGATGTCGGTGTGCGTGCCGATCAAGCGCGTGGGCTTGCCTTGCGCATCACGCTCGATCACCATGCCGCGCGTCATGATCCACTTCCAGCTTCCGTCTTTGCATCGAACCCTATGCTCGTTGCGATAGCTGGCGCGTTCGCCGCTGAGGTGGGCCTCTCGGGCACGCAGCATCTGCGGCACATCGTCGGGGTGGGCCAACTCGTCGAAATTCAAGGCCGCGATGCCCTGCAGCTCATGCTGTTCGTAGCCGTACATCTGGGCAAAGCTCTCAGAGCACACCCGCTCGTTCGTGAGCAAGTTCCAATCCCACATGCCATCACCCGTGCTCTCCAGCGCCAGCTTCCAGCGTTCATCACTTTCGCGCAGCGCCTGTTGCGCGCGCTTGGTCTCTGTGATGTCTTGAATGATCGAGGTGCGCTTGACGAGCTGTCCGTCTTTCATCGTGATGACGCCACGCGAATGGACCACGATTGCTCTGCCCTTGGCTGTGACCATCTCGAACTCTTCGTCGTGGCCCAGTCCCTGGGTCTCGTCCAAGCGGATGATCTCGCGCACCCGTTGTGCTGTGGCTGGTGCGAAAAAGCGGGGGGTGGTCTCCACCGTGGGCGTGTACTCCTCAGGCGAGGTCTCGAGAATTCGATAGACCTCAGGCGTCCAGTAGACCTCTTGGGTGAGCAGGTCTACCTCCCAGCCACCTATACGCGACATTTCCTGCGAAACCTCCAGCAAAAGTTGCATACGTTGTTGCGCGTGCTCGACACGGCGCAACACCGTGATGTCTGAGCACAGCACAAAGTAGCCCTGCACTTGGTCGTTGATGACATCTGGGATGTACTGCGTCCAGAACTGCCCTGCTTCGCCATTGGCTTTGGTGAGTGTTCGCTCGAAGGCCTGCGGCACACCAGCCAAAGCGCCCAGCATGTAGCG
Source organism: Comamonadaceae bacterium (assembly GCA_027483665.1). Classification (GTDB taxonomy): domain Bacteria; phylum Pseudomonadota; class Gammaproteobacteria; order Burkholderiales; family Burkholderiaceae_C; genus JAIXUC01. Next base: position 8,807 of record JAIXUC010000044.1, read on the forward strand.
CTCGTCCATCTCATAGAGCGGGCCGCTTTTGAATTCGCGTACGTGCAGGCCGATCATGTCGGCCGGCCGAATGCCAAACCAGTCGTTGTAGGCGTTGTTGGCGAACCAGCACCGCTGGTCCGCGCCCCAATACGCCACCAAGCCGGGCAGCCCGTTGGCAATGGCGCGGATGAAGCGTTCGCTTTTATCGGTTTGCGCCGCTTGGTCGCGCAAGCGCGCAGCGCTTTCTTGCAAACCCAGCTCCCGCTGGCGCAGGGCGTTGCTCAGGTCGGCGAAAGCCCGCGCCAAGTCGCCCAGTTCGTCGGGTCTGTCAGCACGAGGCATCTTGGCCATGTACTGGCCATCGCGCAATTGCAGCACCGCGCCATGCAGTTGAGCCAAGGGCTCGCCGATGCCACGGCGCACCACGGTGCTGGTGATGAGCACCAGCACCAGCAACAGCAGCGCGCTGGCTGCCAAGATGACGATGGCCGTTTTCAGCGCTTGGTCTGTCAGTGACTGGATGGGTAGCACCGAGGCGTAGAGCCAATTGGGGCCGTCGATGTTGCTGACTGCAATCAGATGGCTGCCACCGCTGCTGATGGCCCGCACGGCCATGCCACCGGGTGGCGGCCTCGCGGCAGCAATGTCATTGAGCAAGGGGTCGCCCAGGCTCGCCAGCGCCAGCTCGCCTTTGGCTTCGCGCAGACGCTGCGTGAATTCGGGGTGGGCGATCAGGCTTGCCTCTCGGCTGATCACCACCCCGTGGGCACCGACCGGGGTGTTGCCCCCTGTGTGTTGCATCAGCTGGTCTACGCCCACATCGTGCGAAACGCTGGCCAGCCATCGACCGTCCCGGTCGATGGGTAGCACCGACGACACCATGTGAATGCCTGCCTTGTCGTCGAAGTAAACCGGTGTCCAACGGCTCACTCGGCCCGGGTTGGCCTGCGGTGAGGAGCCCGCCGCCGGCGGGTAATTCAGGTTGTTGGTGCTGGGGTCGGCGAGCTGCCCCCAATTGACCGACGGCGAGAACATGACCAGCCCCTGGCCTGGCAGGTCGAAGTAGACCGCGTAGAAACGCAGGGCCAGCGGTGGGCCCCAGTCGCGCAGCAGTTCGAAGGCCACCCAGGTGTTGTGCATCACCTCGTCTGTCAGCGGCACATCGGCACGCAGATAGACCGATGGCAAGCGGGTGTGGTCGTCGAGCTCGGGGCGCACGCGCACCAGCCCGTCGGGGTATCGGGTGAACCAGGTTTGAAAGTTTTGCCGCGCCTGGTCAATTGGCGTATCAGCCAAGCGCTTGAGGTACTGGGCGCGCAGCACTTCGTTGTTTCGCTGGGCGTCTTGCGCCCACTCGGCTGACTGCCGGGCTGCCCCTGCGGCGCTTTGCTCCAACGCGGCCTGGGCCTCGCGCCGCAACTCCCGCACCTGCACCGAATAGGCTAGGGCAGCCAGCATGGCGGTGAGGACAGCGAACGACAGCGCCAAAGTCAGTAACACCCGGCTGCTGAGGCTGCCCGTCAGCACCCTCAGCAAAGCCATGGGTCGGCGTGCCGCAGCAAGCGGTGAATGTGGCGGCGCCGACGCAGTCACAGGGGGTTGGTCCATGTTGCCCCAATGATGGCAGAGGTGTGCTGTCAAACATAGGCCACCGCTATCATGAACCGATGAGTCCTGCGCGCAATGCAACCAGCCCTGCCGTCGCTGGCATCACACGGGTGGCCGCGGCAGGCTGGCTGACCTTGCAGCGCAGCGCAGCGCTGTTAGCCTTGGCACTGAGCCCCTCGTCTCATGTGCGTGCCGTGCGTGTGGCGGTTGCCCACGAGCTGGTACTGAGCGTGGCGCCCGCGCTGGTGTGGTTTGCTTTGGTCGCTGCTATGGTCAGCTTGGTGATCATCCGCATCGTGGTGGCCACGGCCGAGAGTTACGGCTTGGCTCCCTACGCGCTCGATGTGCTGATTCGCGTGCTGGTGCTGGAGTTGATTCCCTTGGGCGCTGCCGCCTTCGTGGCCATGCGCTACACCTTGCCGCAAGGCGCGGCTCTGGCCGCTGCCCAAGAGCGCGGCCCGTTGCCCGGGCCTGCGGCCCACTCTCCTTTGCAATATGCACTGCTGCCGCGCGCTCTGGCGGGCATGTGGGGGGTGTGGATGGCAGCTGCGTTGGCGGTGGTCATTGCCTTGGTGCAAGCCTATGTCTACTTGCATGGGCTGTCGCCGTGGGCCTGGAGCGGCTACACGCGGCAAGTCGGCCAATTGCTCGACGGCGCAACTTTGCTGATCTTTTTTCTGAAAACCTTGGGCTTTGGCCTGGTGGTGTCGCTGGTGCCGATGGCCACCTGCTTGCGGCCACCGGGCGCAGCCGGTGCAGCGACCGGGCAGACCGGCTTGCAGGCAATCACAGCCGATGGTGGATCGCCCGAGTTGCGCAGCCTCATGCGGGTGGGCGTTTTGCTGTTGGCGCTGGAAGTGCTGGCTTTGGTGGGCAACTACGCCTGAGCCCCATCGCTTGAGCAGAAAAACTCGAACCTGACCCCGAATGTTTTCCAGATTTTTCCAATAGCCATGACCGACACATCAACGATTCCGCCCGCGCCAGACGCCGGGGCCGCTGCCGAGCTGGAGGTGCAGCGGGTGGCACGCCGCGCCACGCTGCTGTTGCTGGCTTTTGCGTTGCTGGTTCTGGGCAGCGTGGCTTATGTGATGTATGCGCGCGGCGTGTTCGAAGACACCCAAACGCTGGTGCTGATTTCCGACGACTCCGAGGGCGTGAGCGTGGGCATGGACATGACGTTCTCAGGCTTTCCCATCGGGCGCGTGCAGCGCATCGAGCTCTCGCCCGACGGCAACGCCCGCATCATCGTGGAGGTGGCCCAAAAAGACGCGGCTTGGCTGCGCACCAGCAGCGTCTTCACCATGGAGCGCGGCTTGGTGGGCGGTCCGCGCATTCGCGCCTACAGCGGCGTGCTCACCGACCCACCCTTGCCCGACGCCGCAGAGCGCCAGGTGTTGCGTGGCGATGCCTCGGCAGAAATCCCCAGGCTCATGGCCGGCGTGCGCGACTTGCTGACCAACCTGGGCCAGCTCACCGCGGCTGACGCGCCGCTCAACACCAGCTTGGCGAATATGCAAGCCGTGACCGAGCGGCTCAAAGGCCCACAAGGTGCGTTGGCTGCGCTCATGGGCAACGAGGCCGATGCGCGCAAGCTGGTCGAAGCCCTCAACCGCACCAACGCGCTGCTGGCCCGCGTCGACGGCATGGCCGCCAAGGCCGACGCGCAGGTGTTTGGCGCGCAAGGCTTGCTGCCCGAAGCACAGGCCACCGTGGTCGAGCTGCGCGGCCTGCTGAGCGATGCCCGCAGCAGCCTGCAAAAAGTAGACGCGGTGTTGGTGGAAGCGCAAGGCATTGCCGCCAACACACGCAGCGCGACCAACGACCTGGGCGCGCTGCGCGCCGATGTCGAGGCTAGCCTGCGCCGCGTGGATCAGCTGATCAACGAGGTCAACCGCAAATGGCCTTTTGCGCGCGACCCGCAGGTGAAGCTGCCATGAAACGAATGGCAGTTCCCGCAGGTGAGGCTGCGATGAAGCGACTGGCACTCAAGCGACTGGCACTTTGGGCCAGCGCGGCCCTGCTGGCCGCCTGCGCCAACAACCCGCCGCCGCCCGACTGGGCCATTGAGTTGCAAGGCCACGTCGAGCGCGCCAGCACAGCTGAGCTGGTCGGGCGCAGCGCCGTCGCCCAGAGCGAATGGCGCGGCGCACGCACCCAAGTGCGCAGCACCGGGCAACCCGCCTTGGCAGCACGCGTGGAGTTGTTGGCTTGCGCAGTGCAAGCCGCATCTCTAGATCTCAAGCCTTGCACTGGGTTTGAAGCGCTGCGGGCCGATGCGCAAGCGCCCGAGCTGGCCTACGCGCAATACCTGCAAGGCCAGCGCCCCACCAACATCGAGGCACTGCCTGAGCAACACCGGGCGGTAGCGCAAGCGCTGAACGCGGCCGCCCCTACTGCTTTCCCCGCAGAGCGCCTGCCCACCGAGCCCTTGGCGCGGCTGGTGGCAGCAGCAGCGCTGTTGCAAGCGCGCCAGTTGGACGCCGCTGGCGTGGCCGCCGCGGTCGAGGCGGCCTCAGCGCAGGGTTGGCGCAAGCCCTTGCTGGCTTGGTTGCAGGTGCAGCAGCGCGTGGCTCAGCAAGCAGGCAACGCCAAACTGGCCGAGCAGGCTGGCCGTCGCCTGCAACTGCTGGCGCAGCCCTGAATGCGCGGGTCTGCTCCGGCCCTGCCCAGCAGCGGGGCACCTGCGCTGGTCTTGCTGGCGCTGTTGCGGCAGTGGTCCTGGGCCGAGTGGCGGCATCAGCCTTGGCGGCACGGAGGCGCTGCAATGGCCGTGGCACTGGGCGTGGCGCTGGCTTTTTCTGTGCACCTCATCAACGCTTCCGCGCTCGATGAGTTTGCGGGCGCGGTGCGCAGCATCAGCGGGCAGGCCGACTTGCAACTGCGCAGCGCCAACGGGCGCATCGACGAGCGCATCTACGCCCAAGCAGCAGCGCACCCTGCCGTCGCACTGGCCAGCCCGGTGCTGGAGGTGCAGACCTATTTGATCGACGCCACGGGCCGACGCATCGCCTTGAAGGTGGTGGGCTTGGACGCACTGGTGGTGGCTGCCCTGTCGCCCTCGCTCATGCCGCACCCCGCGGCGACATCAGCCAGGCTGGCGGTGCTGGCACCCGAGAACATTTTTCTGAACGCGGCGGCTGAGCGCGCTTTGGGGCTGGTCGAGTCACCAGCCGACGAGCCGCGCGTTGCCCGCCTGCAAGCTGGCCTGCAAGTGGTCGAGCTGAACGTGGCAGGGCGCGTGCCAGGGGCACCCGGCGGGCCGCTGGCGGTGATGGACATTGCAGCGGCGCAGGTGCTGTTTGGCCAAGTCGGGCGGCTGTCGCGCATCGACCTGCGCTTGCAGCCCGGTGCCAACCTGGCCGTGCTGCAAGCCGAAGGCCTGTGGCCCCTTGGCGTGCAGGCCGTGCAGCCAGAGCAAGACGGCCAGCGCGCCAGCCAGTTGTCGCTGGCCTACCGCGTGAACCTCACGGTGCTGGCTCTGGTGGCGCTGTTCACTGGCGCCTTTTTGGTGTTTTCTGTGATGGCCCTGGGCGTGGCGCAGCGTGCGCCGCAGTGGGCGCTGTTGGGCGTGCTGGGTTTAACGGGCCTGGAGCGGCGCACCTTGGTGTTGGCAGAAGCCATGGGCTTGGGCCTGTTGGGCAGCTTGGCCGGTTTGGCGCTGGGCACGGGCTTGGCGGCTTTGGCCCTGCGGCTGCTGGGCGGTGATTTGGGCGGCGGCTACTTTGCGGGTGTGGCCCCGGTCTTGGCCTTCAGCTGGTCAGCGGCTGCAGCCTACGGGGCCTTGGGCGTGTTGGCGGCCTTGGTGGGCGCTTGGTGGCCAGCACGCAGCGCAGCGCTCTTGCCGCCCGCGCAAACGCTCAAAGGCGCTGGGCTGGTGGGCTCCAACGCTGTCGACCAGCGCTTGGCGCTGACCAGCTTGGTGTTGCTGGCAGGCGGCGGGCTGCTGGCCCTGGCTCCGCCCGTGGGCGGCTTGCCGGTTGCGGCCTATGCCTCGGTGGCGCTGTTGCTGTTGGGCGGCATCTCCGCCCTGCCCGCACTCATTGCGGCGCTGTGCGCGCTGGTGCAGCCGCTGTGTCAGCGCAGACCTTTGGCTTTGCTGGCTTTGGAGCGTGCTCGGCGCGTTCAGGGCAGCGCTGCCGTGGCCGTCAGTGGCGTGGTGGCGGCCCTCAGCTTGGCCGTGGCGCTGACCGTGATGGTGGCCAGCTTCCGGGGGTCGGTCATGCAGTGGCTGGACCAAGTGCTGCCCGCCGACCTGTACGTGCGCAGCGCACAAGGCAGTGCCGCTGGCGACACGGTGTACTTTCAGCCAGCGGTGCTGCAGGCTGTGCAGGGGCTGCCGGGCGTGGCCCGCGCGACCGGTTTGCGCAGCCGCAGCTTGTTGCTCGACCCCGCTTTACCCCCGGTGGTGTTGGTGTCGCGGCCGCTGTTTGAGCGTTCGAACACGGCAGGCGCGGACAGTCCCAGAGCAAGCCTCGCCCCCGCTGTGCAGTCCACAGAAGCGCCCGCCCTGCCCCTGGTGGGCGACTTGTCGCGTGGGCCGTGGCCCGCTGAGGCGGTGCTCGTCTACGTCAGCGAAGCCATGGTCGATTTGCATGGCGCTCGCCTCGGCCAACCCCTGCCCGCCTTGAGCCAAGCGCTGCTGCCGGACAGCAACACCGTGTTTGTAGTGGCCGGCGTCTGGCGTGACTACGCCCGTCAATTCGGCGCTGTGGCGCTCGACCAAGCCGACTACCAGCGCCTGACCGGCGACCTGCGTGTGAATGACATCGCCATCACCTTGGCCGACGGCGCCAACGCGCAAGACGTGCAGCAAGCGGTGCGCCAAGTGGTGGTGGCCGACGCCGGGGCTCAAGCCGAGGGCTTGCTGGAGTTCGCCAGTGCAGCCGACATTCGCGCCGTGTCACTGCGCATCTTCGACCGCAGCTTTGCCGTCACCTATTGGCTGCAGGCGGTGGCCATCGGCATCGGCCTGTTCGGCGTGGCCGCCACCTTCAGCGCGCAGGTGCTGGCGCGGCGCAAGGAGTTCGGCTTGTTGGCGCACCTGGGCCTGACGCGCCGCCAAGTGCTGACCGTGGTGGCCGGCGAAGGGCTGGTGTGGAGCAGCATCGGCGCGCTGGCTGGCGTGGGCTTGGGTCTGCTGGTCTCGCTGGTGCTGGTGCACGTGGTCAACCCGCAAAGCTTCCACTGGACCATGGACATGGCCCTGCCCGCGGGCCGCTTGACTTTGCTGGCACTGGCGGTGGTGGCAGCGGGCACCGCCACGGCCTGGCTCAGTGGACGGCGGGCTGCCAGTGCCGATGCGGTGCAGGCGGTGAAGGAGGATTGGTGACCTCGAATGGGCCATGAACGCGAAATGCTCTGGCGCTCGGTGTGTGGCTTCTGGCTCGAACGGCTGGGATGCGGTTGGGCGCCCCGTCAGCTTCCACGCGTGGTTCAAATCCTCTGCGGCTGAGCGCAGCGTTTCCCGAGGCGCAGCGAAAGCCTTTGCAATGGCCGCTGGATCTTCCGCAAATTGGTTCATCAGACAGGCGTCTGGGCGTTGAACTTCAATGCCTTGAATAGCGAGCTGACGAACGCCGAAGTCACGGATGTTTTTTGTGACGAGGCTGACCATATGTGGGCGGGAGTAAAAGCCACCCGCCTAGATGGCTGCTGCCGGGAGCACTGAGGTCTGCTTGGTTCAGAAAACCCAGCGTTTCGCATCCTTCAGCAGCAACAGCAGCTGCTTGTCTCGAAGTGGCGAGGCAACAAAACCAAACCGCGTGTAGAAGCGCTCAGCCTCGTCGTCCAAGGGGTGGGTGAGCATCGCGCGAATGCCTGCCTGCTCTGCAATCACCATCGTTCGGCGTATGGCGTCTTGCAACATTCCGAAGCCAATTCCGCGGCCTTGGTCCTGCGACGACACCGCAAGCCGTGCCAAAACAACCACGGGTACTGGGTATCTCCCCATCCCTTGCCGTATGCGCTCAGGCGCATCCAGGGTGTCGATCTGACCTACGGTGAGGCTGAAGTAGCCAGCAACCCGGTCGCCCTCGGCCACCACGAAAGTCTTGGCTGAGCCACTGCCTTGTGCTTGCCGCGCATGGCGCAACAGCCAATCATTCAGTGCGGGTTTGGCGCAATCAAAACCCTCGAGGCGGTGCTTGGCGCTCAGCGGCTCAGGTCCAAGCAAGCTCACGCCCTTTTCCAAGGTGCTTCCCGAGAAAACAGGTCACGCAAGCCCTCGTTGGCTTGGGCGGGCTGTTCCAGCAAGTCCATCAGGGCCTGGTACTGGGCACCCGAAACCATGAACAGCCGCTGATCCAAAAGCGTCTGCTCGGCTGCCAAGCAAGCACTGTCCAAGATGAAATCTGTCAGGGACTTGTGGGCCACTTCTGCGGCCCGCCGCAAAACGATCTCTTGCTCAGGGGTAGCGCGCAGGCCGAACCGGGCGGTTCTGGCGGCTGCTGATGACGATGGGGTGGCGGCCATGTTGAGGGACCTCTGCTGATTTCGGAGCGCTGATGTTAGTACAAGCGACGCACAACCACCCCTGACCGCTATCACCCAAACAAGCCCGGCGCACCGTCATCCGGGTTGAGGGCGTCGCTGTAGAAGCAACTGGGGCAGACCGCTCGATAGCGTTCGTTACCGCCAATTTCCACTTGCTCGCCTTCTTGCACGCGGCGGCCTTGGGCGTCGATGCGGATGTTCATGGTGGCTTTGCGGGCGCAGGCGCAGATGGATTTCATCTCTTCCACCTCGTCTGCAAGGGTCAGCAGCATGGCCGAGCCTGGGAAGGGCTCGCCGCGGAAGTCGCTGCGCAGGCCCCAGCAAATGACCGGCAGGTGGTCCACGTGCGCCAGGCGGTGCAGGCGGTGTACCTGCTGCGGCGTGAGGAACTGCGCCTCGTCAATGAGCAGGCAGGCCAGGTCTGCTGGCAGGTGCTCACGGACAAACTCGGTGTCGGGGCCGAAGGTGTCAGCTGAGCGCTGCAGGCCCAGGCGCGCGGCTACCACGCCGGGGCCTGCGCGGTCGTCGTGGGCTGCGGTGAAGAGCATCACGCGCATGCCGCGTTCTTCGTAGTTGTGCGCCACCTGTAACAAAGCGGTGGATTTGCCGGCGTTCATGGCGGCGTAGCGGAAATAGAGCTTGCTCATGGGGCGCTGGGTTTGGACGGGCGGCGGGGCGTGCGAGTGGGCATTCTGCTGCGGGCTTGGGCCGTCAGCTGCGCCTTGCGCGCACCGGGTATGGGTGGCTGGATACGACCGCTGCTGCTCAGGCGAACCTGCAACTCTGGCAGTGTGCCAAGTCCTTGCACCAGGTGCTCCACCAGCGCCCGCACGCGCGGCGCCAAGCCGATGCGGTGTGGGTAAAACAAGGCCATCTCGACCAGGCCACCTTCGTGCTGACGCGCCAGCACCTGCTTCAAGGCGCCGCTTTGCAGCTCAGGCCAAGCATGGTGCAGCCCGATTTGCGCGATCCCCATGTGCGCCAGCACGGCGTCGAGCACGGCCTCGGGGTCAGAGAGCATCAGCGCGGCCTGCGGCTGCCAAGCCAGCACTTGCCCACTTTCGCGAAAAGACCAAGCCGCCACGTGGCCTGAGGCAAAGCGAACGCCCACCAGTTGATGCGCCGCCAAGCCGCGCCAGTCGGCCGGCTCCGGCACGCGCGACAGGTACTCGGGCGTGGCCACCAGTACCAGGGGAATGCTGCACAGCGGTCGCGCCACCATGCCCTCGGGCGGCGCTGCTGCACCGCGAATGCCGACATCAAAGCCGTCGCGCACCAAATCCACGCGGGCGTCGGACAGGCTCAGCTCCACGCGCAGGCGCGGATGGCGTTGCAAGAGCGCGGGCAGCAAGGGCAGCACGAAACGCCGCCCAAAGCCGTGGCCACAAGACAAGCGCACCAGGCCCTCAGGCTCGTCGTCGTTGCGCGCGGCTGCACCGGCGGCCTCCAGTTGCTGCAAGCCGGCGCGCGCTTGCGCCACGAAGCGCCGGCCTTCATCGGTCAGCGACAACTGACGCGTGGTGCGGTTGAACAGGCGCGCGCCCAAACGCGCCTCCAGCGCTGCCACGTTCTTGCTGACCGCTGCGGGCGTGAGGTCCAACACGCGGGCGGCGGCCGTGAAGCTGCCGCTGTCGGCCGCTTGCACCGCGCAAACCCAGCCCGAGAGCGTGTGCTGAAAACCCTTCATGCGGCACCCCTTTTGACAACTTCAGGTTGAAGATGATGTGAGCCATTGTGTCTTCTAAAGCATGTCTTTGAAGCCCAGAATTCGGCCCATCAACCCAGCAACATCCTTCAGGAGCCTCACATGTCCCAGACCATTCTCATCACCGGTGCCACCGGCAACATTGGCCAGCCTTTGGTGGCTGCATTGAAAGCGGCGGGCGCGCCCGTCGAGGTGCTGGCCTCGCCAGACCGAGCCCAGGGTGTGCCCGCGCGGCAGGCCCGCTTTGAAGACAAGGCCGCACTGACCCGCGCCTTTGAAGGCGTGCACACCTTGTTCGTGCTGCTGCCGCTGGTGCCTGAAAAGCTCAGCCTGGCGCGCCATGTGGCCGATGCAGCCCGCGCAGCCGGTGTGCAGCACATCGTGCGCTCCAGCGGCGCGGGTGCAGACCCCAGCTCGCCGCTGTCTTTGCCCAGGCTGCAAGGCGAGATCGATGCGGTCATGCAAGACAGCGGCATTGCCACCACCTTCATTCGCCCTTCTTTCTTCATGCAAAACCTCACCGGCTGGCAGCGCGAGGCCATCCGCTCTGGCGTGCTCTACGCAGCGCACGGCCAAGGCGCGCAAGGTTTTGTGGATGTGCGCGACGTAGCAGAAGCCACGGCGCAGGTGTTGCTGAAGCCAGCCCATCACGCGGGGAAGGCCTATACGCTGACTGGACCGCAGGCTTTCACCGACGACGAGGTGACCGCCTTGATTGCCCAGGCCACCGGCAAAGCCATTCGCTACCAGAGCGTGCCGGACTCCGCTGCTCAGGATGCGATGGCAGCGATGGGCACGCCAGCGGTGCTGATTGATTGGCTCATGAGCCTGAACACCGTCATTCAGAACGGCTGGGGCGCGGGGCTGACCCAGGACGTGCAGCAACTCACTGGACGCGCACCGCGCAGACTGCAAGACTTTGTTCGGGAGCACGCCAGCGCCTGGGCTTGAGCTTGAGGCCAGACCGATGTGGCCCTGGCGGCTCTGCGCGGCACGGTACAGCCCGGGCTGCGCAGGGCTTGGCTCCGACTTACAAGCGCGGCGATGGCTCGCCCGGCGTCCACAACCCCAGCCGCGGCAAGAGTGCCCGGTAAGGTGCCAGCAACAGCAGCGCCATGAGCCACTTGATGCCCAAATCGCCAGCGGCCAGCATGCGCCAGTCGAGGTCGGTGCCGGCAAAGGCGATGGAAAAAAACAGCAGGGTGTCGACCACCGAGGCCACGACCGAGCCGATCAGCGGCGCTTGCCACCAGCTGCGCGCACGCAAGCGGTTGAAGGCGCTGATGTCCAGCCACTGCGCCACGATGAAGGCCACGCCAGAAGCCAACGCAATGCGCCAAGGTGCCAGCAGCAAAGACACGGCCACAGCCACAGCGAAACCCACCCAGGCCACGCGCCGCGCAGCAGCGGGGCCCACGGCGCGGTTCGTGAGGTCGGTCACCAAGAAGGCCACGGGGTAGGTGAATGCGCCCCAGGTCAGCCAGTCGTTGATGGGGAATTGCACCAGCCAGTTGGAGGCGACGACGACGACGGCCATGGCCAGCACGGCAGGCCACAAGGTGACCAAGGTCAGCCAACGTGCGGAGGGTGGGTGGAGGTCTTGCATCGCCAAATTGTCGCAGCGTGACTGCGACAATCCGTCGATGTCTGCGCCACTGTCCACCCAAGCCTTGCATCTACCTGCGGTGCCCAAGGACGCAGCGCCGGGCCAGACCAGCCCTTGCGCAGCATCGGCATCGTCGGCACCGTCCACACAGTGGGCGCAATGGGCCATGGCCCGCATCGAGGCCGACTTTCAGCGCAGCGCAGACACGCACCTCATCGCCCTTCCTTTGCCGCTCTGGGCCGAAGCGGGCATCGACCTCTACCTCAAAGACGAATCCACCCACCCGACCGGCAGCTTGAAGCACCGATTGGCGCGGTCTTTGTTTTTGTATGCGCTGTGCAACGGCTGGTTGCACGAGGGGTGCACGGTGGTCGAGGCATCGAGTGGCTCCACCGCTGTGAGCGAGGCCTACTTCGCGCGGTTGCTGGGCTTGCCCTTTATCGCTGTCATGCCGCACGGCACCTCGGCGCAAAAGATCGCAGAAATTGGTTTCTATGGCGGCCAATGCCACTTCGTGGACCGAGCCGACGAGGTGTATGACGCGGCGCGGGCCTTGGCGCAAGAGCGCAGCGGCCACTACATGGACCAGTTCACCTATGCCGAGCGCGCCACCGACTGGCGCGGCAACAACAACATCGCAGAGAGCATGTTTGCGCAGATGGCGCACGAGCGCCACCCGGTGCCGCGCTGGGTGGTGGTAGGGGCGGGCACAGGCGGCACCAGCGCCACCATCGGGCGCTATGTGCGCTATCGGCGCTATGCCACGGGCTTGTGCGTGGCAGACCCCGTGGGCTCGGTCTTTGGTGCTTACCACGCCTGTGGCGACGCCAGCTTGAAGGCCCCGGGTTCACGCATCGAAGGCATTGGCCGGCCGCGTGTGGAGCCCAGCTTCATTCGCAGTCTGGTCGACCGCATGGTGGAGGTGGCCGATGTGGATTCAGTGGCCGCCATGCGCAGCTTGGGCGCGCTGCTGGGCCGCCGCGTGGGGCCGTCCACCGGCACCAACCTGGTGGCCATGCTCACCCTGGCGCAAGAGATGCGCAGCGCTGGCCAAAGCGGATCCATCCTCTCGCTGCTGTGCGACTCGGGCGAGCGCTACTTGCCCAGTTATCAAGACCCCACCTGGGTAAGCGGCCGCTTTGGCGACTGCACTGCCGCGGAGCAAAGCATCCTTGATCAGTTGGGTGGGCCCCGAGCCAAGGCTCAGGACAGGCCCTGATGCAACGGCGCGCGCTCTTGCACACAGCCTGGCAAGCCGGGGCCTTGGCCGCGTTGGGGGTACCCGCAGCTGTGCAGGCACTACAGCCGCGCACCCTGGTGTTTCCGCGAGACCACGGCAGCCACCCGGAACTGCGCACGGAGTGGTGGTACATGACCGGGTACTTGAGCGAGGCAACGGGTGCAGCACCGCTGGGCAAGGCAACCAGCGACACGCCCCCGCAGTTCGGCTTTCAGGTGACGTTCTTCCGCTCGCGCGTGGCCAGCACGCAGGCCGTGGGCTCGGCATTCGCTGCCAAACAGCTGGTGTTGGCGCACGCGGCCATCACCGACTTGCGCGGGCGACGCTTGTTGCACGACCAGCGCCTGGCGCGCGCCGGTTTTGGCATTGCCGAGGCCAGTGATGACGACACCGATGTGCGGCTGCGCGGCTGGCAGTTGAAGCGTCGCGCGGCCAGTTCAGGCCACGCGGGCACCCACTATGCAGCGGACATTGCGGCGCGAGACTTCTCTCTGAAGCTGAACTGCCAAACCACGCAAGCGGTGTTGCTGCAAGGCCAGCAAGGTTTGTCGCGCAAAGGCCCACAAGCCCAGCAGGCCAGCTACTACTACTCGCAGCCGCAACTCGCGGTGAGCGGAGAGGTGGCCTTGGGAGCTCAGCGCCTGCAGGTGCGCGGGCGCGCCTGGCTAGACCACGAGTGGAGCGAAGCGCTGCTGCACCCGTTGGCGGTCGGCTGGGATTGGATCGGCATGAACCTGCACGATGGCTCTGCCCTCACCGCCTTTCGGCTGCGCACCGCACAAGGTGAGGCGCTTTGGGCCGGCGGCTCTTACCGCAGTGCCGGTGGTGCGCTGCGCGTCTTTGGCGAACAAGAAGTGCGCTTCGTGCCACGGCGCACTTGGCGCAGCACCCGAACACCGGCCACCTACCCGGTGGACTGGACGGTGTTCACACCGGCAGGCACCTTCGAGGTGCGCGCCCTGCTCGACGACCAAGAACTCGACAGCAGCGGATCCACCGGCGCTGTTTACTGGGAAGGCCTGAGCAGTTTGAGCGACCCGTCTGGCCAAGTGCGTGGCCTGGGTTACTTGGAGATGACCGGCTACACCCAACCCATCCGTTTTTGAAGAAGCCCATGACCGAACGCGCCAAAGCCCAATCACCCCAGAGCCTCAGTGGCCTGTTGCCTTTTCTGCGGCCTTACCGGGGACGCATCGGCTTGGCCTTGGTGTTCCTGCTGTTGGCAGCAGCGGCCACGCTGGCCTTTCCGTTGGCGCTGCGCAGCCTGATTGATGGCGGGCTGGTGGGCCGGTCTGCTGGCGACCAGCTTCTGGCGCTGCGCGAGCACTTCGTGGCCTTGTTTGCTGTGGCGGTGGCCTTGGGCCTGTTCTCTGCCGGACGCTTCTACATGGTGAGCTGGCTGGGCGAACGCGTCACGGCCGATTTGCGCCAAGCGGTCTACGCGCATGTCTTGCGACAGAGCCCGGGCTTCTTCGAGACCACGCAAACCGGCGAGGTGCTGTCGCGCCTGACCGTGGACACGACGCTCGTACAAACCGTGGTGGGCTCCTCGCTGTCGCTGGGTTTGCGCAACGCGGTCATGGGCGCAGGCGCCTTGGGCATTTTGGTGTGGACCAACCCTTGGGTGATGGCACAAGTGGGTGCGGTGCTGGTGCTCATCGTCGTGCCGGCTTTGGTGTTCGGTCGGCGCGTGCGCAAACTCTCGCGCGCCAGCCAAGACCGCGTGGCCGACTCCAGCGCGATTGCAGCCGAGGTGCTCAACGCCATTCCGGTGGTGCAAAGCTACACGGCCGAAGGGCGCGAAGCGCAGCGCTTCGAACGATCCACCTACGAAGCTTTCCGCACCGCGGTGCGGCGTACAGCAGCGCGCTCGGTGCTGGTGGCCTTCATCATCATCGCCACCTCTGCCGCGCTGCTGTGGGGCCTGTACCAAGGCACGCAGGCGGTGATGGCTGGCGAAATCAGCGCCGGGCACCTGGGGCAAACGGTGGTCTACGTCATCATCTTGGCGGGTGCTTTTGCGGTGCTGGGCGAGGTCTATGGCGACCTGCTGCGCGCAGCAGGGGCCACCGAGCGTCTGATGGAGCTGCTGCACTCCAGCTCGTCCATTGCCTCTCCAGAACAACCTGTGGCCTTGCCCGCGCTGTCACGCGGCAGCACGCTGCGCTTTGAGGACGTGACGTTTCACTACCCCTCGCGGCCACTGCACCCGGCACTCAGCCATTTCACGCTGGATGTGCAGGCCGGTGAGACCGTGGCCTTGGTCGGCCCGAGCGGCGCGGGCAAGAGCACGGTGTTTCAGTTGTTGCTGCGCTTCTACGATCCCGATGGAGCACCCGCGCAAGGCGATGCTGGCTTGTCGGGGCGCATCCTGCTCGACGGTGTGGACACCCGCTCGTTGGCCTTGCACACGCTGCGCGGGCGCATCGGCATCGTGCCGCAAGACCCGGTGATTTTTTCCACCAGCGCGATGGACAACATCCGCTACGGCAGGCCCGAGGCCAGCGACGCCGAGGTGCGCGCAGCAGCACAAGCCGCTTATGCCGACGGGTTCATTGAAGAGCTGCCGCAGGGCTACGACACCTTCTTGGGCGAGCGTGGCGTGCGCCTGTCGGGCGGTCAGCGCCAGCGCATCGCCATTGCGCGCGCCATGCTGAAAAACCCGCCGCTGCTGCTGCTCGACGAGGCCACGAGCGCATTGGACGCTGAGAGCGAGCGCGTGATTCAAGCGGCCTTGGAATCAGCCATGCAAAGAAGAACCGGCGCGCGCACCACGCTCGTCATTGCGCACCGCCTGGCCACGGTGCAAAGCGCCGACCGCATCGTGGTGCTCGACCAAGGCCGCATCGTCGAGCAAGGCCGCCACGATGAATTGGTGGCCCTGGGCGGTGTTTATGCGCGGCTGGCTGCGCTGCAGTTCACGGCCTGAAGCTCAAGCCTTGGGGCTGGCGATGTCGCTGATGTAGAGGCGGACGATGGAGCCCTCTGCGTCGATCTCTGCTTTGGCCAGAAACCGCAAGGGCTTCAACTGAGCCATGCCCATCGCATAGGGGTTGTTGGGCGTTTTGCCCACGGGGTCGGTGATGGTGGCATTGATGCGCGCGCCAGATGGGTCGCTCTCCAAAGTGACGCGGCAGTTGCCAGTCTCCATGTCCATTTCTGAGATGACACCGCCGTACTCGCGCGTGGTTTCGATCGAACTGGAGATGCTGCCCATGAGGGCTTCTTTGGTGCGCTGGTCCAACACCACCTCGGGACTGGAAGCCCCCTTGCTGTAGATGCCGATGGCATCGCAAGAGGAGCCGATGGGCGCCAATGCCTGCTTGGCAGCGGGCTGGAGTGCATCTGCCATGCGCTCCACCGTTCCCAGCAGGCGATCGACCATGGCCGCGTTTTGACCCATGGACTGTTTCAACGCATCACTCAAGTGCTTCATTTCTTCTTGACCGCGTTTTCCAAAAACGTGTTGTGCCAGCAAGGTCAGGGCCACGCCTCCGAATCCAGACCATGCCTCTTTTGACAAGGCGACGTCCTGGATTTGAGCCAAGACTTCATAGCAGCGATGCTCTTGGACGGGAACAGCGTACACCCGAACCGACAGTGAATCGTATTGCTTGTTGTACCTCCCGGTTCGAGCGAGGTGGCCACATACGGCCAAGATCCTCGCGAAGCCTTGCAGGGACATGCCCAACTGATTGAGTTCCAGCGCATGCCGTTGTGCGTCGCCGCCGATGTATCGGATGGAGTACGCCATCTCGATGGGTCCTGGCTCCATCAGCGTGACCGCTGCTGCATCGCTCATTTCTTGCTCCTTTGGTGCGTGGATGTGCCGCCCTGATGAAGGCGGCTATCACATGCTCAAACGAAAGGAGGATTTGCTGCGGTCAGCACTGCCCTGAAATCAACAGAAGAAAGCCAGTGAGTACCAAGTGACCAGCCCGGCTGTGCTCAGTGCACCGTCCCCTTGAGTGCGGCTGGCAGCGGCAAGGGCAGCACAGGTACGCCCTCTTCCAACAGCTCCAACGTTTCTTCGCGGGTGGCCTGGCCGCGAATGCCGCGCTCGGGTGCCTCGCCGTGGTGGATGCGGCGGGCTTCTTCAGCGAAGGCGCTGCCCACGTCTTCGGTGCGGGCCATCAGCTCGCGCGCCAGGGCCAGCCACGCCGACTCCAGGCTGCGGCGCGACGGATCTCGCGCGGGCACCCAAGCAGCTGACTCTGCTTGCTGCGCCGCAGGCACCATTTCGCGTCCAGGTGAAACGGCCGCATCTGCAGGCGCTGGCTCTTCGTGCTGCGCACTTCGGGCGGTCGCACCCGACAGGTTCAATCGGGGAGCACTGGGCAAGCGCTGAATGGTTTGGCTGGCGCACAGCGGGCACTCGACCATAGAGGCTGCAAGCTGTCGCTGCGCATCGTCTTCGGACGCGAACCAGCCTTCGAAGCCGTGCTGGTGCTCGCATTGCAGGTTCAGGACTTTCATGGCGCCGATGTTCCCACGCCCTCGCTCTGAAGGGCGTCTTGCCAGCTGAGTTCCCACAGACCCGCGCGGACGTTTTGCAGCCACAACAAACCACTGAGGGTCTTGGCGTCGGTCACTTCGCCGCGTTGGCAGGCGGCCAGCAGCTCATCTGGCGTGGCTGTGAACACATCGAGAAATTCGCCCTCATCCAGGCTGGCAACGCCCGGGGACAGGCCGCGCGCAAACCAGATGTGGATCACCTCGGTTGAATAGGCAATGACCGGGTGGATGGCGCAGGCATAGGCCCATTGCCGCGCGGTGTAGCCGGTTTCTTCGCGCAGCTCGCGCCGAGCACAGGCCAACAGGGGCTCACCAGCGTCCAGCTTGCCAGCGGGAAACTCCACCATCACGCGGCCAACAGGGTGGCGGTACTGGCGCTCCAGCACCACTTGGCCGTCGTCCAGCAGGGCAATGACCATGCATGCGCCCGGGTGGATGACGTACTCGCGGGTCGCGGGCACGCCGCTCGGCAGTTGCACGGTGTCGCGCACCGCGTGCAAGAAATGGCCTTGAAGCAGCGTTTGCTGCGACAGTGGCCGCTCCAGCAGATGAGGGGCCGCGCTCCGAGCCGAAAGGCCCAGCGGGACACGCTCAGTCATGGCGACGCAGCAGGTGCCGATAGACAAAGCCAGGAAAGGCCAAGGTGATAAAGAGTGTCGCGCTGATGGCATAGAACTCCCAGCCTTGGCGGGCCATCTGCCCTGCGCGCTGTTCAAGCACCATGCCGATACCTCCGACCAATAGATAAAGCAGCAGCAGTTCTGCAGCTTGAAGGCCTAGGCCCTTGCGGATCTTGAGTGGCCAAACGCCCAAGAAACGTTGGCTGAAGAAGGGCAAATTGGCAGCCAGTGCCGCCAAGACGATCACTGTCCAAACCGAAGCGGCTTGCGTCACGACTCGACTCCTATGCGCAGGTCTGCTGCACGGCCAGGCTCAACTGCCCAAGCTGCGAGCGATGGCGTCGGCGCACAGTGCCATCAGACCGCCGGGCAAAAGGCCCAGTCCGAGAACAAGCGCTGCATTCAAGGACAGCACCACGCGCACGTCTGTGGCTGGGGCAATGGCGGCAGTTTGTATGGGCGCATCGAAGTACATGACCTTCACCACCCGCAGGTAATAGAAGGCGCCGACCAAAGACATCAAGACTGCAAAGATGGCCAGCGCGAGGTAGCCCACAGACCCCGACGAGACCAAGGCCTGCAGCACGGAAAGCTTGGCGTAAAAACCCACCAGCGGCGGGATGCCCGCCAGCGAGAACATGCACACCGCCATGACACCCGCGTACAACGGGCTGCGCTGGTTCAAGCCCGCCAAGTCCGCCACTTCTTCGCTCTCAAAACCATCCCGCGACAGCAGCAGCAGGACGCCAAACGTTCCCAACGTGGTCAGCACATAAGTCACCACATAAAACATGGAGGCGCTGTAGGCCGCGCCAGCAGACAGGGCATTGCCGTTGACGACGCCAGACAGCAAGCCCAGCAGCACGAAGCCCATCTGCGAAATGGTGGAGTAGGCCAACATGCGTTTGAGATTGGTCTGCGCGATGGCCGCCAAGTTACCCACCAAGAGCGAGGCCACCGACAGCACCACCAGCATTTGTTGCCAGTCCCATGCCAGGGGCAGCAGGCCTTCGACCAACAGGCGAATGAAGATGGCAAAGGCTGCCAGCTTGGGCGCGCCGGCAATCATCAGCGTGACGGCTGTGGGCGCACCGTGGTAGACGTCTGGTACCCACATGTGAAACGGCACCACGCCCAGCTTGAAGGCCAAGCCAGCGACGATGAACACCACGCCGAACACCAAGATTTGCGCTTGGATGGTTCGGGCTGCAATGGCCTCGTAGACCCCGTTGATGTCCAGCGTGCCGGTGGCCCCGTAAATCATGGACAGGCCGTAGAGCAAGAAGCCGCTGGCCAGCGCGCCCAGCACAAAGTACTTCATGGCGGCTTCGGTGGATGCGGCATGGTCGCGCCGCAAAGCCACCAAGGCGTAGCTGGACAGTGTGAGCAGCTCGAGCCCGAGGTAGATCACCAGAAAGTTGCCGCCCGAGATCATGACGAACATGCCCAGCAGCGCAAACAAGCCCAGCGTGAACCACTCGCCGCCACGCAACATGCTGCGATCAGCCGCATAGCGCCTGCCGTAGACGATGGTGGCCATCATGGCGAGCGCAGAGAAACACTTGAGCCAATTGCCCATGGGGTCGCTGATGACCATGCCGCCAAAGCCATAGACGGTTTGTCCGCCCATGGCATAGAGGCCCTGCATCACGGCAACCACGGCCAAAGTACCGAGCGTCAACACATAGGTCAGGCTGCGCAGCGGGGTGCGCACATAAAGGTCGATGAGCACGATGGCCAGGGACATGACCAGCAGCACCAGCTCTGGAATGACGGTGAACCAGCTGTTGGGATCGATCATGGTGTGCAGTCGGGTCGGTTCAAAGCTTGGACGCCGCCACGTGCTTGAGCAGGGCCGCAACCGAAGGGTCCATCACATCGGTGAAGGGCTTGGGGTAGATGCCCATCACGAGTACGGCGATCGCCAGCAAAGAGAGCATGAAAAATTCGCGGGCGTTGATGTCGGTGAGCGCACGAACTTGGTCGTTGACCACGGGCCCGAGGTACACCCGCTTGTACATCCACAAAGAATAGGCAGCGCCAAAAATGAGTGCCGATGCGGCGACCAGCCCGACCCAGAAGTTGGCCTGCACTGCACCGAGGATGACCATCCACTCGCCCACAAAACCCGCCGTGGCAGGCAAGCCGCAATTGGCCATGGTGAAAAGCAACGAGAAAGCGGCAAACGTGGGCATGGTGTTGACCACGCCGCCATAAGAAGCAATGTCGCGCGAGTGCACGCGGTCGTAGAGCACGCCGATGCAAAGGAACATGGCGGCGGACACAAAGCCGTGCGCAATCATTTGCACGATGCCGCCCGACACACCCAACGGGTTGAAGAGAAAGAATCCCAAGGTGACAAAACCCATGTGCGCAACCGACGAGTAAGCCACCAGCTTCTTCATGTCCTTTTGCACCATGGCGACCAAGCCCACGTAGACCACGGCCACCAAAGACAGCGCAATCATGAGCCAGGCCCATTCACGGGAAGCGTCGGGCGCGATCGGCAGGGAAAAGCGCAGGAAACCGTAAGCACCCAGCTTCAGCATGATGGCTGCCAGCACAGCAGAACCACCCGTGGGTGCCTCGACGTGAACGTCGGGCAGCCAGGTGTGCACAGGCCACATGGGCACCTTCACGGCGAAGGCAGCGAGAAATGCGAAGAACAGCAGGGTCTGCGCGGTGGAGCCCAAAGGCAACGCGTGCCAAGTGGCCAGGTCGAAACTGCCACCCGACTTGTTGTAGAGGTAGATCAACGCCACGAGCATGAGCAGCGAGCCCAGCAAGGTGTAGAGAAAGAACTTGAAGGCCGCGTAGATTTTGTTGGGCCCGCCCCAGATGCCGATGATGAGGTACATCGGAATCAGCGTGGCTTCGAAGAAAACGAAGAACAGCAGGCCGTCTTGGGCGCTGAAGACGCCAATCATCAGGCCACTGAGAATCAGGAAGGCCCCCATGTACTGCCCCACCCGCTCGGTGATGACCTCCCATCCCGCTATCACCACAACGACCGTGATGAACGCAGTCAGCAGAACCAGCCAAAGGGAAAGACCGTCAACACCCAGGTGGTAGTTCACGTTGAAGGCTTCGATCCAGCTGGCCTTCTCCACGAACTGCATGGCAGCGCTGCCCAACTCGAAACCGCCATACAGCGGCAAGGTGATCAGCAGCCCAGACACCGCACCGATCAGCGCCAGCCAACGCACCGCGTTGGCTTGTTCATCACGGCCCATGGCCAAGAGCACGACGCCAAAAGCAATCGGCGTCCAGATCGCAAGACTCAGCAAACCCATTGTTCTTATTCCTTGTGAGCGGGTTCAGCGGCCCAGCACGAACCAGGTCATGAGCATGAGCACGCCAACGATCATCGTCAGCGCGTAGTGGTAGATGTAGCCCGACTGCAACCAACGGCTCAGGCCAGACACCCAGCGCACCAGCTTCCAAGAGCCGTTCACCAAAGCGCCATCGATCAGGGCTTGGTCGCCGCCCTTCCACAGGCCCACGCCCAGAGCGCGCGCACCGCGCGCCAGCACGTTCTCGTTGAACCAGTCCATGTAGTACTTGTTCTCGAGCAAGGTATACAGGGGTTGGACGCTGCGCTGGATGCGCGCTGGCAGGCCTGGGTTCACGATGTAGAGGTAGTAGGCCAGCGCCACACCGCCCAGCGCCAAATACAAAGGTGCTGTCGACAGGGCGTGCACCGCCATCGCTGCCGGCCCGTGGATGATCTCTGCCAGCTTGGCCATGGCCGGGTGACGCGCCGCATCGACCACGATGGCGTCTTTCAGCAAATCGCCAAAGAGCATGGGCATCAACGTGAAGAAGCCGATGAGCACCGAGGGAATGGCCAGTAGCACCAGAGGCAGCGTGACCACCCAAGGCGACTCGTGCGGCTTGGCCGCGTGGCTGTGACCGTGATCGGCGTGATCGGCGTGACCGTGGTCCTCGTGGTGTGCATCGGGGTTCTGGTCGTAGCGCTCAGGGCCGTGGAAGACCAAGAAGTACATGCGGAAAGAGTAGAACGCCGTCACGAAAACACCCGCCAAGACCGCGAAGTGCGCCAAGCCCGCAGCGGGCAAAGTGCTGAAATGCACCGCTTCGATGATGGCGTCTTTGGAATAGAAGCCCGAGAACAGCGGCGTGCCGATGAGGGCCAAAGAACCCAGCAAAGCGGTGATCCAGGTGATGGGCATGTAGCGGCGCACGCCGCCCATCCAGCGGATGTCCTGGTTGTGGTGCATGCCCATGATGACCGAGCCTGCCGCCAAGAACAGCAAGGCCTTGAAGAAGGCGTGCGTCATCAAATGGAACACCGCCACCGAGTAAGCAGACGCGCCCAGGGCCACCGTCATGTAGCCCAACTGCGACAAGGTCGAATAAGCCACCACGCGCTTGATGTCGTTTTGAATGATGCCCAGAAAGCCCATGAACAAGGCGGTGATGGCGCCCACGATCAAGATGAGGTTCAAGGCCGTGTCAGACAACTCGAACATGGGTGACATGCGCGCCACCATGAAGATGCCTGCGGTCACCATGGTGGCCGCGTGGATCAGTGCAGAAATGGGCGTGGGGCCTTCCATCGAGTCTGGCAGCCACACATGCAAGGGGAACTGCGCGCTCTTGCCCATGGCACCAATGAACAGGCAAATGCAGATCACGGTCACCAGCATCCACTCGGTGCCTGGCAGGGTCAGGCCAGCCAAGCTGCCCGCTTTGGCAAACACTTCGGTGTAGTTGAGCGTGCCGGCGTAGGCGACGATGAGACCGATGCCCAGGATGAAGCCGAAGTCGCCCACCCGGTTGACCAAGAAGGCCTTCATGTTGGCAAACACCGCGCTGGGTTTGTTGTACCAAAAGCCAATCAGCAGGTAAGACACCAAGCCCACCGCCTCCCAACCGAAGAACAGCTGCAGCAGGTTGTTGCTCATCACCAGCATGAGCATGGCGAAGGTGAACAGCGAGATGTAAGCGAAGAAGCGGTTGTAGCCCTCGTCTTCCTCCATGTAGCCGATGGTGTAGACGTGCACCATGAGCGACACGAAGGTGACTACGCACATCATCATGGCCGACAGGCCGTCGATAAGGAAGCCCACCTCCATCTTCAAACCGCCCACCACCATCCAGGTGTAGAGCGTTTCATTGAAGCGCGCGCCATCCATGGCCACGCTCTTCAATGTGATCGCTGACAGAACAAAGGACAGGAGCACACCGAAGATGGTGATGCTGTGGCAAACGCGCCGACCGATGCGGTTGCCGCCGAACTGGGTGCCGAGCACGCCGGCCATGACCGCCCCGGCAAGGGGGGCCAACGCAATGGTGAGGAGGGTCGATGACTGGAGGGTCTGGCTCATGGGTCAGCCCTTGAGGGTGTTGAGGCGGTCCACCCCAATGCCCGAGAGGTTGCGGAACAGCAGCACCAGAATGGCCAAGCCAATGGCCGACTCTGCCGCTGCCACCGTGAGGATGAAAAACACAAAAATCTGCCCGTGCAAATCGCCCAGGTAGTAGGAGAAGGCCACAAAGTTCATGTTCACGGCCAGCAACATCAGCTCGATGGCCATCAGCAACACGATGAGGTTTTTGCGGTTCAAAAAGATGCCCACCACGGACAAGGTGAACAACGCTGCACCCAGCACCAGAAAGTGACCCAGGCTCAGTCCGGTCATGCGCGGTCTCCTGTCGCGGGCTTGGACACTGCTGCGCTGCCATCGACAACCGCAGGCGGCTCGGGGGGCGGCGCTGGTCTGCTGGCCGGCATTTGCACCATGCGCAGCCTGTCTGCTGCGCGTACCCGCACCTGATCACCTGCGTCCATGTGTTTGCTGTCTTTGCGTTCGCGCAGGGTCAGCGCAATGGCTGCAATGATGGCCACCAACAAGAGCACTGCCGCCACTTGCAAGGGGTGCAAGTATTCGGTGTAGAGCAAGATGCCCAGAGCCTTGGTGTTGGGCATGGCTGCGACCTCTGGCGGTGCAGCGCGCGGCTGCTCCAGCTGAAAGCCCCCCATCAACACTGAAGCCATCTGGAAGGTGATGAGTGCACCCACGGCTGCGGCCAGCGGGAAATGCTTCCAAAAGCCAGCGCGCATTTCGTCGAGGTTGATGTCGAGCATCATGACCACGAACAAGAACAGCACCATCACCGCGCCCACATAAACCAACACCAAGGTGATCGCCAGAAATTCGGCGCGCAACATCATCCAGATCATGGCGGCCTGGAAAAAGGCCAGCACCAAATAGAGCGCGGCATGCACCGGGTTGCGCGAAGTGATCACGCGGAAAGCAGCAAACAGCAGCACGGCCGCAAACAGGTAGAACAGGCCGGTCAACACATCCATAGACAAATCTTTCAGAGGCAGGGCTTGAGCGGTCTGGGGCTGCTGTCAGCGGTAAGGGGCGTCAGCTGCCTTGCGGGCTGCGATCTCGGCCTCGTAGCGGTCACCCACGGCCAGGAGCATGTCTTTGGTGAAGTAGAGGTCGCCGCGCTTCTCGCCGTGGTACTCAAAAATGTGCGTCTCGACGATGGAATCGACGGGGCAGCTCTCTTCACAAAAGCCGCAGAAGATGCATTTGGTGAGGTCGATGTCGTAGCGCGTGGTGCGGCGGCTGCCGTCGGCACGCACGTCAGACTCGATGGTGATGGCCAATGCCGGGCAAACCGCTTCGCACAGCTTGCAAGCGATGCAGCGCTCTTCGCCGTTCTCGTAGCGACGCAGCGCGTGCAGACCGCGAAAGCGCGGGCTTTGCGGCGTCTTCTCTTCCGGGAATTGCACCGTGATCTTGCGCCGGAACATGTACTTGCCGGTCAGCGCCATGCCCTTGAACAGCTCGAACAGCATGAAGCTGGAGAGGAAATCACGCAGTGAAAAGCCGGGGCCAGCCGCAGATGAGGACACCGAACTTTTGACGGTGGCAGGTGCAGTGATGGAGGTCATGGGAGCTCCAATTAATTCCAGATATTCCAGGGTGTCTGCATCCAGGCACCCACAACAACCAGCCACACCAAGGTGACCGGGATAAAGATCTTCCAGCCCAGACGCATGATCTGGTCATAGCGGAACCTGGGGAAGGTGGCGCGCACCCACAGGAACATGGTCACCACCAAAAAGGTTTTGATGGCCAGCCATGCCCAACCAGGAATGAAAGACAACGCTTCGAATGGTGGCAGCCAGCCGCCCAAGAACATGATCACGGCCAAGATGGACACCAACCACATGTTGGCGTACTCGGCCAAGAAGAACATGGCAAACGACATGCCCGAGTACTCGACCATGTGGCCGGCGACGATTTCCGATTCGCCTTCCACCACGTCGAAGGGGTGGCGGTTGGTCTCAGCCAGTCCGGCAATGAAATACACCACGAACACGGGCAACAGCGGCAGCCAGTTCCAGGACAAGAAGTTCCAGCCCATGTCGGCGAACATGCCTTTGTCTTGACCCATGACGATGTCGGTCATGTTCATGCTGGCCGAGACCATCAGCACCACCACCAGGCAAAAACCCATGGCGATTTCGTAACTCACCATCTGGGCTGACGCGCGCATGGCCCCGAGAAAGGCGTACTTCGAGTTAGAGGCCCAGCCCGCGATGATCACGCCATACACCTCGAGCGAGGTGATGGCCATCAAAAACAACAACCCGGCATTGACGTTGGCCAAGACAACTTCGGGGCCGAAGGGCACCACGGCCCAAGCAGCCAGCGCCGGCATGATGGTCATGACCGGCCCGAGATAGAACAAGCCGCGGCTGGCAGCCGCCGGCGTGATGATTTCTTTGGTCAGCAGCTTCAGTGCGTCAGCAATGGGTTGCAACAAACCGAAAGGGCCGGTTCGGTTGGGTCCCAGGCGAATTTGGGTGAAGCCAATGGCCTTGCGTTCCCACAAGGTGAGGTAAGCCACGCACCCCATGAGCGGCAGCAACACCACAACGATCTTGGCCAAGGTCCACAGCACAGGCCATGCGATGCTGGCCCACCAAGATGCTTCGACCAGTCCCAAGCCACCGCTGTAGAGCGCGTCGATCATGCGGGCGCCCCTTGTTCTTGCGTCGCTGGCTGCGGCGAGGCAGCTTGGGCGTCGGCCGTGTGCTGCAAGGCAGGCGAGCGGCGCACCAACGCATCCAGCTGATAAATACTGGCTACGCAAGGCTCTGCAGCAGGCTCTGAAAAATCGAGTTCGGCAAGAGACAAGGTCGACGCATTGCTCAAACGTTCGGGCGGCACGTGCGACAAACCGGCCAGACCAGCAGCAGCCATCACTTGTGGCGTGCCCTCAAAGTCGAAACCTGGCAGCGCCAGCAGGTTGGCCAACACCCGCAACACCTTCCAGGCGGGTCGCGTCTCGCCCAAGGGCTTGACGGCCGCGTGGAAGCTCTGAATGCGGCCTTCTGCATTGACAAAACTGCCCGAGGTTTCTGTGAACGGTGCCACGGGCAGCAGCACATCGCTGATATCCAAGTTGGTTTTGAATGGACTGAGCGTGACCACCATTTGCGCCGTGCCCAGACCCTCTTGCGCTGCACGCCCCGCTGCCATGTCGTGCGCTGGCTCGCAGTTCAGCAACACAGCGCCTTTGAGCGCACCGGGGCGGGCCATGGCTGCGGCGTTCAGGCCACTGGCTTGGGGCCGTGCTGCGGCCACCGCGCTGCCCACGGTGTTGGCGGCCTCGCACAGATAACCGACTTTGGCACCCGTGTGCTCGCCCAGCCACTGGGCCAACGCCAACAAGCTGTCGGCTCTGGCATGGTGCGCTGCGGCGTTGCCCAACAAGATGGCCTTGCGCTCGCCGCCCAGCAAAGACTTGGCGACGCTCAAGGCAAGATCTGTGGGTTGAGCGGACACCGGCGAAGGGACACCAGCCTGTTGTGCAACAGCAGCCACCAACTCGGCAAGCGCCTGCACCCATTGCCCCGAATGCCGCACGGTGCGTGAAGCCAGCGGCATCGCCCAGTCGCGCGCCTGGTCCACCAAGGCGTGCACTGCAGCGCCATGACGCACCGCTTGGCGAATTCGCTGAGCCATCAGCGGGTGGTCTTTGCGCAAGTCGCTGCCGACCACCAGCACACGCTGCAGCGAGGACAACTCAGTCAGTGGCATGCCAAGCCAACGCGCACCCGGTTCAACGCCAAACTGCGCCGCACGCAAGCGGGTGTCGATGTGGTCGCTGCCCAGCCCGCGCATGAACTGAGCCGCCAAAAACAACTCTTCGAAGGTGCTGTGCGGCGAGGCCACCAGGCCGATCGAAGAAGCGCCGTGCTGCGTTTTGATTTGCTGCAGACCGTTGGCCACGTACTCGAGCGCCGTCTGCCAGTCCACGGTACGCCATTGGCCGCCCTGCTTGAGCATGGGCGCTGTCAGCCGGTCTTCGCTGCTGAGGGCTTCGTAGGAAAAGCGGTCGCGGTCGGCAATCCAGCATTCGTTGACTGCTTCGTTTTCCAGCGGCACCACGCGCAACACCTTCTGACCCTTGACCTGCAAGATCAGGTTGGCACCCGTGCTGTCGTGCGGGCTGATACTTTTGCGGCGCGACAGCTCCCAGGTGCGGGCCTGGTAGCGAAAGGGCTTGCTGGTGAGTGCACCGACCGGACAGATGTCGATCATGTTGCCCGACAACTCGGAGTCCACCGTTTCGCCCACAAAGGTCTCGATCTCGGCGTGCTCGCCCCGGTGCGACATGCCCAGCTCCATGGAGCCTGCGATCTCTTGCCCGAAGCGCACGCAGCGTGTGCAGTGGATGCAGCGGCTCATCTCCTCCATGGAGATGAGCGGACCCACGTCTTTATGGAACACCACGCGCTTTTCTTCGGCGTAGCGCGAAGAAGAGCCGCCATAGCCCACCGCCAAGTCTTGCAATTGGCACTCACCGCCCTGGTCGCAGATGGGGCAGTCCAAGGGATGGTTGATGAGCAGAAACTCCATCACCGACTGCTGCGCCTTGATGGCCTTGTCGCTCTTGGTGCGAACCACCATGCCTTGCGTGACCGGTGTGGCGCAGGCCGGCATGGCCTTGGGGGCCTTCTCGACGTCGACCAAGCACATGCGGCAATTGGCCGCAATGGACAGTTTCTTGTGATAGCAAAAGTGCGGGATGTAAGTGCCCGCCTTCTCAGCCGCATGCATGATCATGCTGCCTTCAAGCACCTCGACTTTTCGGCCGTCCAGTTCGATTTCAACCATGGGCATTCATCCGTGAAACCAGTAAGGGTGTAGCTCAGGCATACACCGGCACCATGCAGGTCTTGTGTTCGATGTGGTGCTCGAACTCTGCTCGAAAGTGTTTGATCATCGCGCGCACCGGCATGGCCGCTGCATCGCCCAACGCGCAGATGGTTCGACCTTGAATGCCGTCGGACACCGAGTTGAGCAAGTCCAGATCGCTGGGCCGCCCTTGGCCGTTTTCGATGCGGTTGACCATGCGCCACAGCCAGCCAGTGCCCTCGCGGCAAGGCGTGCACTGGCCGCAGCTTTCGTGCATGTAGAAGTAAGACAAACGCAGCAGGCTTTTCACCATGCAGCGAGTCTCGTCCATGACGATGACAGCACCAGAGCCCAACATGGAGCCCGCCTTGGCGATGGAGTCGTAGTCCATGTCGGTGGCCATCATGATGTGGGCCGGCAGCACCGGCATCGAGGAACCACCAGGAATCACCGCCTTCAATGCCCGTCCGCCTCGCACGCCGCCGGCCAGCTCGAGCAGCTTGGCAAAAGGCGTTCCCATGGGGATTTCGTAATTGCCTGGCCGCTCGACGTCACCGCTGATGGAGAAGATCTTGGTGCCGCCGTTGTTGGGCTTGCCGCAAGCCAGGTAAGCCGCGCCGCCGTTGCGGATGATCCAAGGCACCGCCGCAAAGGTTTCGGTGTTGTTGATGGTGGTGGGCTTGCCGTAGAGCCCGAAGCTCGCGGGAAACGGTGGTTTGAAGCGGGGTTGCCCCTTCTTGCCTTCCAAGGACTCGAGCAGGGCTGTTTCTTCGCCGCAAATGTAGGCGCCGAAACCGTGAAACGCGTGCAGTTGGAAACTGAAGCTGCTGCCCAAAATGTTGTTGCCGAGCAACCCGGCAGCCCGCGCTTCTTCCAAGGCCTCTTCAAACCGATCGTAGGTTTGGAAGATCTCGCCGTGGATGTAGTTATAGCCCACGCTGATGCCCATGGCGTAGGCCGCAATCGCCATGCCTTCAATGACGATGTGCGGGTTGTACTGAAGGATGTCTCGGTCTTTGCAAGTGCCCGGCTCCCCCTCATCCGAGTTGCACACCAGGTACTTTTGCCCCGGGAACTGGCGCGGCATGAAGCTCCACTTGAGGCCGGTCGGGAAACCCGCGCCGCCGCGCCCGCGCAGAGCCGATTCTTTGAGCGTGGCGATGACTTGGTCTTGCGCCAGAGCCGGCTCGCCGTCTAACCCGAGAATTTTGCGCAGCGCCTGGTAGCCGCCTCGCGCCTGGTAGTCCTTCAAACGCCAGTTGGAACCATCCAGCCCCGCATAAATCTGCGGGTTGATGTGTCGCCCGTGGAAGCAACTCTGCACCCCGGTGGCTTGGAACTGAGACAAAAGCTGGTCGACATTCATCGCTGGGCTTCCT
The DNA here is from genome assembly GCA_027483665.1 of Comamonadaceae bacterium. Taxonomy (GTDB): domain Bacteria; phylum Pseudomonadota; class Gammaproteobacteria; order Burkholderiales; family Burkholderiaceae_C; genus JAIXUC01. Next base: position 38,150 of record JAIXUC010000044.1, read on the forward strand.
GATTTGCGGCGTCTCGCAGGCCATCAATCAACTGGTCGAGCCGGTCGTTGGACATGAAGCTGCACATGGCGCGGTCATTGACCAACATCACTGGCGCATCGGCGCAAGCGCCCAAGCACTCGCTTTGCTGCAATGTGAACAAACCATCTGCCGTGGTTTCACCCATCGTGACGCCCAGCCGCTGCTCGAGGTATGCCAGCGCCTTGCTGCCATCGCGCAGTTGGCACGGCAGATTGGTGCATACGTTGAGCTTGAAGCGGCCAACCGGACGCTGGTTGTACATGTTGTAGAAGGTCGTGACTTCGTGCACGGCAATCGGCGGCATGCCCAAATGCTCAGCGACCACGCGTTCGGCTTCAGCACTGACATGACCTTGCTCTTGTTGCACGATGGCCAGACAAGCCATCACCGCAGAGACCTTTTGGTCAGCCGGGTACTTGGCCACTTCGCGATCGAAACGGGCGCGCGTGGCGTCCGTTAAAACAAAAGCGGTGGATGGCGCAGCCGGTGTGCTCATCGGTCAATCTCCCCAAAAACGATGTCCATCGTGCCGATGATGCAGACCGCGTCCGCGATCATGTGGCCTCTGGCCATTTCGTCCATGCCAGCGAGGTGGGCGAAACCGGGCGCACGGATCTTCAGGCGGTAGGGCTTGTTGGCGCCGTCACTGACCAGGTAAATGCCGAATTCACCCTTGGGGTGCTCGACTGCCGCATAAGCCTCGCCCTCGGGCACATGAAAGCCTTCGGTAAAGAGCTTGAAGTGATGGATCAGCTCTTCCATGTTGGACTTCATGGATTCACGGCTGGGCGCGGCGACCTTGTGGTTGCTGGTGATCACAGGCCCAGGGTTGCTGCGCAGCCACTGCACACATTGCTGAATGATTCGATTGGACTGCCGCATCTCGGCTATGCGCACCAGGTAGCGGTCATAACAGTCACCGGTCTGGCCCACGGGTACGTCGAAGTCCATCCGGTCATAGACGTCGTAGGGCTGCTTTTTGCGCAAGTCCCACGCCACACCCGAGCCCCGCAACATGGCGCCGGTAAATCCAAGATTGAGCGCCCGCTCTGGCGTGACCACGCCAATGCCGACCGTGCGCTGCTTCCAAATGCGGTTGTCCGTCAGCAGGGTTTCGTACTCGTCGACCAAAGCCGGAAAACGCCGGGTGAAGTCGTCGATGAAGTCGAGCAGAGAGCCTTGGCGGTTGGCGTTGAGCTCCTGAATGGCGCGCGCGTTCTTGATGCGGCTGGCCTGGTACTGCGGCATCTGATCGGGCAGGTCGCGGTACACACCGCCCGGCCTGAAATAGGCCGCATGCATGCGCGCGCCGGAGACCGCCTCGTACATGTCGAACAAGTCTTCGCGCTCGCGAAAGCAGTAGATGAGGATGTTCATCGCACCGCAATCAAAGCCATGAGCGCCCAACCACAACAGGTGATTGAGCAGCCGCGTGATCTCGGCGAACATGACCCGTATGTACTGCGCGCGCTCGGGCACGTCGATGTCCATCAACTTCTCGATGGCCAGGCAATAGGCGTGCTCGTTGGCCATCATGGACACGTAGTCCAAGCGGTCCATGTAAGGCAACGACTGGATGTAGGTCTTGCTCTCAGCTAACTTTTCTGTGGCGCGGTGCAACAAGCCGATGTGCGGGTCGGCGCGCTGGACGACTTCACCATCCAACTCCAGCACCAAACGCAGCACACCGTGCGCCGCTGGGTGCTGCGGCCCGAAGTTCAGGGTGTAGTTCTTGATGTCTGCCATGTGCGGGCTTCGGCCAAAGGAGCTATGCAGCTCAGCCGAGTCCTCCGTAGTGGTCTTCGCGAATGATGCGCGGCGTCACCTCGCGTGGCTCGATGGTCACCGGCTGGTAAATGACCCGGCGTTGCTCCGGGTCGTAGCGCATTTCGACATGGCCCGATGTGGGGAAATCTTTGCGGAACGGGTGCCCGATGAAACCGTAGTCCGTCAGGATGCGACGCAGATCGTCATGCCCCTCAAACACGATGCCGAACAGATCAAACGCCTCGCGCTCAAACCAGTTCGCCGCATTCCAGGTTGGCGTGAGCGAGGGCAGCACGGGGAAGTTGTCGTCGGCGCAGCGCACGCGAAGGCGCACGCGCTGATTGAGGCTGACCGAGAGCAAGTGAACGACCACGCCATAGCGGAGACCGTCGTCTCGCCCCTGACCATATTCGCTGTAGTCCATGCCGCACAGATCGATCAATTGCTCGAACCGACACGCGGCGTGGGTCTGCAGTACTTGGGCAGCATGCAGGTAGTTGGACGGGCTCACATGAACCGTGACCTCGCCCAAGCGCAGCACCACCTGATGAGCCAGTTCACCCAGTGCTTCGACGAGTGTGTCTCGCAAGGCTTGCGGATGAACAGCGAATTCACTCATGGGCTTGTCCTGCTCAGGCTAGTCTGTGTCACACGCGAGCGATGGTGTTGTTGCGCCGAATCTTCTGCTGCAACTGAATGACGCCATACAGCAGGGCCTCGGCCGTCGGTGGGCAACCAGGAACATAAACATCCACCGGAACGATGCGGTCGCAGCCGCGCACGACCGAATAACTGTAGTGGTAGTAGCCGCCACCATTTGCGCAGGAACCCATGGATAAAACCCAGCGCGGCTCACTCATCTGGTCGTAGACCTTGCGCAAGGCAGGCGCCATCTTGTTACACAGGGTGCCGGCCACGATCATGAGGTCGGACTGACGTGGACTGGGGCGAAACAACATGCCGAAACGGTCGATGTCGTAGCGCGCTGCACCGGCATGCATCATTTCAACTGCACAACAAGCCAGTCCGAACGTCATAGGCCACAAAGAGCCTGTTTTCGCCCAGTTCACCACCGCATCCACGCTGGTGGTTACAAAGCCTTCCTTCAGAACGCCGTCAATGGCCATGGTGTGTTTGTCCTCAAAGTGGTGCTCGATGGGTGCGGGGGTTCACTCCCAGTCCAGAGCACCCTTCTTCCACTCGTAAATGAAGCCGACAACCAAGATACCCAGAAACATCATCACGGCCCAAAACCCCGTAGCGCCAACATCCTTGAGAGCAACAGCCCACGGAAACAGAAACGCGATCTCGAGGTCGAACAAGATGAAGAGGATGGCAACCAGGTAATAGCGCACATCGAACTGCATGCGGGCATCTTCAAAGGCCTCGAAGCCACATTCGTACGGGGAGTTTTTTTCAGCGTCCGGTCGGTTGGGCCCAATCAGATGCCCTAGTACTTGGGGGGCTACACCCACCCCAATACCCACCAGGATGAACAACAAAACCGGAAGGTACTGTGCGAGGTCCATGATGCAATTCTGAAGGGTCGCTTTCGCAGCCCTGAGACTTCATGGCTGCCTGTTTTTTTGGTGCCGTCGGCGAGACTCGAACTCGCACAGCTTTCGCCACTACCCCCTCAAGATAGCGTGTCTACCAATTTCACCACGACGGCATTGTTGTTCTGGGCTTTCTGTACAGCCACCTTGTGATGTGCAGCCTGTCCGAACACCATTGAGTCTACCCGTAATCACCTCGTGCAACTCACCGATGGGGTTCTGTTTATCAGCGCCCTTCAAGGCGATACAAGAGGAACTTCGTGAATCAACTCCAGCGGTAGAGACAGCTCCAGATATCCAAGCATGGCGCTTGACCAGGCGGCCTACTTGGAAGGGATTTGTGCAGCACCAGAGGCACCGACAACAGGTGCCGGTGCCGGTGCAGGTACAGGTGCAGCCGCTGGCAGCCCCGTGCCCGGGTTCACTGGGCTGGTGCCTGGAATCTGCGATTCGGGCCCGGCGGGCAACACGCTGCCCTCCAGCACACTGCCAGAAGAAGCGGGGGCCCGGTTGCCAAAGTAAGCCAGCGCCAACGTGCAGCAAAAGAAGACCGCGGCCAGCACCGCAGTGGATCGCGACAAAAAGTTGGCGCTGCCACTGGCACCGAACAAGCTACCAGCACCGCCACTGCCAAATGCAGCGCCCATGTCAGCGCCCTTGCCGTGTTGCACCAAGATGAGAACGATCATGGCCAAGGCTGACAAAATCTGGACCGTGATGATCAGGGTCAGCAGGATGTTCATGTGTTCATCTCCAAAAATCAGTAAGTAGCTGCGGCGTTGTTAGCCGAAGCGATGATGCTTAAAAAATCGGCGCCTTTGAGCGACGCACCCCCCACCAACCCGCCGTCAATATCGGCCTGCTCAAGCAGCGCCGCCGCGTTAGACGCATTCATGCTGCCGCCATACAGCAGCGGCACGCGGTCTGCACGATCGACAGCCGCACGCAGTTGGGCACGCAATACAGCGTGCACTTGCTGCGCTTGTTCTGGTGTCGCGGTGTGCCCCGTACCGATGGCCCAAACTGGCTCGTAGGCGACCCAAACCTCGCTGGTACAGGCTCCGTTGGCATGAATGACAGCTGCCAGCTGGCGTCTCACCACAGATTCAGTCAGGCCAGCCTCCCGCTCTTGCAAGGTTTCGCCGACGCAGATGATGGGCGTGATGCCTGCGGCCAGCGCCTGCTGCGCTTTGGTAGCGACCAAGGCATCGCTTTCCGCATGATGTTGCCGTCTCTCAGAATGACCGACCAAGACGAAGCGCACACCGAAGTCGCGCAGCATATGCGCCGACACTTCGCCGGTGTAAGCGCCAGACGCATGGGCGGAGACGTCTTGCGCCCCCCAGCAAACGGGGCTGCCTGCTAACAGTTGGGCGGCTTGAGACAAGTACGGTGCTGGCACGCAAACCCCAACATGGGAAGTCGGGGCTTGTTGCAGGCCGTCGACCAAGGCGCGCAAAAGTTGAGCGTTGGCAGCAAGGTCGCCATTCATCTTCCAGTTGCCCACGATGCGTTTACCCGCCAACGGCTGGTTCATGAAACCACCTCCGACCAAGACAGCATGATCTTGCCCACGTGATGGCCGGATTCCATCAGTTCATGCGCCTGTGCTGCCTGGGCCCCTGGAAACACCCTAAAAATCACAGGCCGCACTGCTCCGCTGACCAACAGAGGCCAGACGCGTTGCTGCAAAGCGCGCGCCAATGCCGCCTTGAACGCGACGGGCCTTTGACGCAAGGTAGAACCGGTGATGGTGAGTCGCCGACGCAGCACAGCACCTGCATTCATGCGGCAGTCGGTCCCGCCTTGCACTGCAATGATGACCAGCCGCCCATCGTCAGCCAGGCAGTCGATCTCGCGCGCCACATAGTCGCCAGCGACCATGTCCAAGATGACGTCTGCGCCGCGACCACTGGTGAAGGCTCGTACGCATTCCACGAAGTCTTGCGAGCGGTAGTTGACGGCTTCATCTGCCCCCAGCGCCAGGCAAGCTTTGCATTTGTCGTCTGAACCAGCCGTTGCTATGACCCGCGAACCCATGGCCTTGGCCAGTTGAATGGCCGTCACACCAATGCCGCTGGTTCCACCCTGAACCAAGAGGGTCTCCCCAGGTTGCAGGCGCCCGCGCTCGAACACGTTGGACCAAACGGTAAAGAAGGTTTCCGGCAGAGCGGCCGCCTCCAAGTCGCTCAGTCCGTCAGGCACCGGTAGGCACTGCGCCGCGGGTGCCACGCACCACTGCGCATACCCGCCGCCAGACACCAAGGCGCACACCCGCTGACCGACGGACAAGCCAACTGACGCCATCGCTTGCGCATCGCCCGACTCGATCACGCCGGCAACTTCAAGCCCCGGCAAGTCAGAAGCCCCCGCTGGCGCCGGGTAGTGGCCTTGACGCTGCAAAACGTCGGGGCGGTTCACCCCGCTGGCCGCGACGCGCAGCAACACCTCACCCTGCCCGGCAACGGGCACGGGGCGCTCGCAAAGCTGCAAGACCTCTGGAGGGCCGAAGCGCGTGATTTCGATGGCGTTCATGCGAAGCCTGCTTGCCTGGGCCAGGACTTTCGAGGGTCCAGGCCCGGGCTCAACCGATCATTCCGATGCCGCTGGCTCGGCGGCTGGCGCATTGCGCTCGGCCAGCGCCTTCATCGACAACTTGACACGACCCTTGTCGTCGGTCTCCATGACCTTGACGCGAACCATCTGCCCTTCGCTGAGGTAGTCAGACACGCGCTCGACGCGCTCGTGGGCGATCTGGCTGATGTGCAGCAGACCGTCTTTACCGGGTAGCAGGTTGATGAGCGCGCCGAAGTCCAGAATCTTCGTCACCGGGCCTTCGTAGACCTTGCCCACTTCCACCTCGGCAGTGATTTGCTCGATGCGGCGCTTGGCTTCGTCGGCTTTGGCAGCGTCGGTCGAGGCGATGGTGATGGTGCCGTCTTCGTCGATGTTGATCTGCGTGCCGGTTTCCTCGGTAAGCGCACGAATGACAGCACCGCCCTTGCCAATCACGTCACGAATCTTCTCGGGGTTGATCTTCATCGTGAAGAGCTTGGGCGCGAAGTTGCTCACCTCTGTCTTGGCTTCGCCCATGGCATCTTGCATCTTGCCCAGGATGTGCATGCGCGCTTCTTTGGCTTGGGCCAGAGCGACCTGCATGATTTCTTTGGTGATGCCTTGGATCTTGATGTCCATCTGCAAAGCGGTGATGCCGCTGGTGGTGCCGGCCACCTTGAAGTCCATGTCACCCAAGTGGTCCTCATCGCCCAAGATGTCGGTCAACACCGCGAAGCGATTGGCTTCCTTGATGAGACCCATGGCGATGCCCGCGACGTGGGCTTTCATGGGAACGCCTGCGTCCATCAGGGCCAGGCAACCACCGCAAACCGAAGCCATGGAAGAAGAGCCGTTCGATTCGGTGATCTCAGAGACCACGCGCATCGTGTACGGGAATTCTTCCTTGCTGGGCAAAGCGGCCACCAAAGCGCGTTTGGCCAGTCGGCCATGGCCGATTTCACGGCGCTTGGGTGTGCCGAAGCGGCCTGCTTCGCCAGTGGCAAACGGAGGCATGTTGTAGTGCAGCATGAAGCGGTCTTCAAAGTCACCTGCCAAGGCATCGATGCGCTGCGCGTCACGCTCAGTGCCCAGGGTGGCGACTACCAGGGCTTGAGTTTCGCCACGGGTAAAAAGGGCCGAACCATGGGTGCGCGGCAGCACGCTGTTGCGAATTTCGATGGGGCGCACGGTGCGCGTGTCCCGGCCATCAATGCGCGGCTCACCGGCCAGAATCTGCCCGCGCACGATGCGCGCTTCGATGTCAAACAGCATGGTCTCGACTTTGACGCTGTCGAACTCGACGCCCTGCTCTTTGAGGCCCTGGAACACAGCGGCGTAGGTTTCGCGGCAAGCCTGGGTGCGGCTTTGCTTGTTGCGAATTTGGTAAGCGGTACGGAGCTTTTCTTCCGCCAATTCACCCACTTTGGCGATCAGACCTTCGTCTTTAGCAGGCGCCTGCCAGTCCCATACCGGCTTTCCGGCATCGCGCACCAACTCGTGAATGGCCTGAATGGCGATGTTGCCTTGCTCATGGCCAAACACCACTGCGCCCAACATGATTTCTTCGGACAACTGGCTGGCCTCGGACTCGACCATCAAGACAGCCGCCTCGGTACCCGCCACGACCAAGTCAAGCTGGCTGTCTTTGAGCTGGGTTTGACCGGGATTGAGCACGTACTCGCCATTGACATAGCCCACGCGGGCTGCGCCAACCGGCCCGTTGAAAGGAATGCCGCTGATGGACAGGGCAGCCGAGGTCGCAATGAGCGAGGCGATGTCGGCTTGCACTTCTGGATTCAGGCTGATGACGTGAACGATGACCTGCACTTCGTTGTAGAACCCTTCAGGGAACAGTGGGCGAATGGGCCGATCGATCAAGCGACACGTGAGGGTTTCCAGTTCGCTGGGCCGGCCTTCACGCTTGAAGAAGCTGCCGGGGATCTTGCCCGCTGCGTAGGATTTCTCTGTGTAGTCGACGGTCAGCGGAAAGAAGTCTTGACCGGCTTTGGCCGACTTGCTGGCCACCACTGTGGCCAGAACCACGGTGTCGTCGATGTTGACCAAGACAGCGCCCGTTGCTTGGCGTGCGATCTCGCCGGTTTCCATGGTGACCGTGTGCGGACCCCACTGAAACGTTTTGGTGACTTTGTTAAACATGGACATGGTGAGTTCTCCAGTTGGTGGGCGCATGAGGCTGCGCCTGGTGCCCGGAGCCAAGGTCGAACACGATGCCATCCCAGAAAGCCACGGCGTGCCTGCCGTACATGGCTTTTTGGAATGACACAGCGTGTGTTCTTGAGGGCTGTCTCCGAAGTGAAAACGCCTGAGCCAGCGGACTAACTCAGGCGTTTATTCATGAAAGCGGGCTTACTTGCGCAGGCCCAGCTTGACGATCAGAGCCGAGTAACGCTCCGCATCTTTGTCTTTGAGGTAGTCAAGCAGCTTGCGGCGCCGACTCACCATGCGCAACAAACCACGGCGGCCGTGGTGGTCTTTGGCATGGGTTTTGAAGTGGGGGGTGAGTTCATTGATCCGTGCGGTCAGCAAGGCCACTTGAACTTCTGGGCTGCCGGTGTCGGTGGCAGAACGGGCATTGGCCTTGACGACCTCGGCCTTGACAAGAGCGGTCATGGAGATTCCTTAATGGTTTGACTTGCGCCAGCGGCTGGAACTGCTGTTGGCGTGCGTTTGGCAACTCTCTTCCCCCGGTGGATAGGGTTATCTCAAGTCGCAAAACCGTCGGAGTATAGGCGCAACCAAGTCCTTAACCGAGCCACCCCAGAATCCAGTCGTTGCACGTCGCGCGAGGCGAAGCACCAGCGCAGCCAACCCTCGGCCTCGGGCGCGAACGCACTGCCCGGCGCCAAACCCAAGCCCGCTTCGACTACCAAACGCTTGGCTAAATCCAGGGAGTCAAGGTGTCCCGCTACACGGAAAAAGGCATACATGCCGCCAGGGGCAGGGGAGACTTCAATGCCCGGTAAAGCTTGTAACTGCGGCACCAAAGCGTCGCGACATTGCCGCAGGTGGGCCACCAGTGCAGGCGTGACTTCTTCATGGCGCTGAACGGCCACCAGACCAGCTCGCTTCGTGAACACGCTCAAACACGAGGTGTTGAATTCAATGAGCTTGCCCACAGAAGCAACCATAGCCTCGGGCAGCACCAGCCAGCCCAACCTCCAACCCGTCATCAAGAAACTTTTCGAGAAACTGTGTGCGACGACCAAGCGGTCCTCAGGGTGGGCAATATCCAGAAAACTGGGCGCGCAACCATTGGCGGTGTCGCCTTGGAAATACAAACGCTCGTACACCTCGTCAGCCAAGATCCAGGTGCCCGTGCGCCTGCAATGCGCCAGCACGGCCTCCTGCTCTTCGCGCTTCAAAGTCCAGCCGGTCGGGTTGTTGGGGGAGTTGAGCACCACCAAGCGCGTGTTGGGCGTGATCGCCCGCAGCAGAGCCTGTAGGTCCAAGGCCCAACCCCCATTGCCAGGCACCAGTGAAACGCACCGCAACTGCGCGCCCAAGATGCGCGGCTGGGCCGTGAGGTTGGGCCAGACTGGTGTGAGTACAACCACTTCGTCGCCAGCGTCCACCAGCGCCTGCATGGCCAGCATCAGCGCGTTCACCCCGCCGGCAGTCACCGCGATTCGGCCGGCCCCTATGGCCGGATGAAAGCTACTGGTGTAGCGCGCAATGGCTTCCCGAAGCTCTGGCAGCCCCAAGTTGTGGGAATAGAAGGTTTCGCCCTGCTGCAGCGAGCGGATGGCTGCATCGCGGATGAAATCAGGGGTTACCTCATCGCTCTCGCCAAACCAAAAAGGCAGCACGTCCTGCCTGCCAATGCCGGCATTGGCCACCTCACGGATGCGCGATTCCTCTAGGTGGGCAACGGCTTCGCGCATGAAATGAGGTGGCATGGTGAGGAGGCAGCTTGGCTGCGCTTGTGAAAAGTTGGAGGAGGCGAGCTGAATGCTCGCACCAGCATCACGGGGGCAATTGCATCTGGCAGCGGTGCGGCTGCTGAGCCTGCTCGGCACTGATTTGACGGACCACGCGAAAGCCGTAGCCTGAACCTTCTACATCGAACGCAATTCCAGGGGTGCCTTGGCGCCCCATGACGCCGACCACCAAGGGCTGCTGAAACTGATGGTCGTCAGCCCGCATGCGACCACGCTGGCCGAACAAGGTCACATCCGCCTGTCGGAGTTGCCGCGCCACAGCTACGGGCTCATCGCTGCCCGCTTTTTCAATGGCTTGGGTTAACGCCTCGATCATCAGGTGCATGCGCATGTGGACGTAGTCGTCCTCGGGCTTCGGATAGCGAGCCCTGAAACCCTTGTAAAACGCCTCGGAGCCTGCTGTCTGAACGTTGGGTAGCCAGTCGGCCACAGCGATCACGCGGTCCAGGCCTGCATCACCCATGGCTGCGGGCGCACCCAGTGCGTTGCCATAAAAGGTGTAGAACTTTCCTTCGAAGCCCGCCTCCCGGGCGGCCTTGACCAACAAGGTCAGGTCGCTGCTGAAATTGCCTGTGATGACAGCATCTGCTGCGCTGGCGCGGATCTTGGCGGCATAGGGCGCGAAGTCTTTGATGCGCAGCAGCGGATGCAACTCGTCGCCTACCACGCGCACATCGGGTCTTTGCAGGGGCAACTGGCGCCTGGCTTCGCGCAGCACCGCCTGTCCAAAGCTGTAGTCTTGGCCAATCAGGTAGACCGAGCGCACGGCGGTGTCGTCGCGCAGCACCGACATCAGGGCCGACATGCGCATGTCGGCATGCGCGTCGAAGCGAAAGTGCCAAAAGCTGCACCGCTCGTTGGTGAGGATGGGGTCCACAGCCGAGTAATTGAGCAACAGCACCCGGCGCTGTGGCTCACGCTGGTTGTGCAAATTGATGGCCTCGATCAGCGCGGCGGTAACCGCAGAGGAGTTGCCCTGTAGAACGAAGCGCACCCCGTCGTCGATGGCAGCGCGCAGCAAAGACAGCGCCTCCTCGACCTGACCTTTGCTGTCGTGGCGGGTCAGCACCAGCGGCCGCGCGCCACCGCGCAGGGCTACGCCACCCCGGCCGTTCACGCGCTCGGTCGCCCACACCAGGTTGCGAAACACGGCTTCTCCGCCGTTGGCGTTGCCTCCGCTCAAACCCTCAATGAGGGCCAGTCGAATAGGAGTGGCAGCAGCTGTCCCCGCCGCCCCTTGAGCCCAGGCAAAGGACGATGACAACCACCCCGCGCTGATCAGCAGCCAGGCGATCAGCGCGGGCAACCAACGCCTCACCGCAGGTGGCCGAGAGCCCCTGAGTCCCCCGCGGCTGGGGTCAAAGGTGCTCCTTTTCAAGAGGGAAGATGAAACAGAAAGCTGCAAAGAAGTCACTTGAAATGGGAGGCACCAGGCCCAGTTTCTGATGCATGCGGCGCAGGCGACACGGACCGAGCGGCGCAGTGTATCGGAGGGGTATGGGGTGTTTGCACCGCTCGCCCAGCCGGGTCAACCAACTTCAACGCCAAGGAGATCAGCATGTACTTTTCACCACACACCACACTGGTCAGCCGCCGCATACGAACAGGCGCTCCTTTTGCAGTCTGCAACATGGACACCGACATGGACCGCGGCTTCGAGCGTTTCATTCAGAGCGCCATCACCCAGCCAGCGGCACTGGCTGCCCCGAGTGCAAGCATCCAGCAAGATGAGCAGGGCTACACGCTGAGTTTGGATGTGCCTGGCGTCTCGCGCGAGCAGCTCGAGATCGGCATCGAATACCAGCAACTGCGGGTCAGCACTGTCGAGGGCGCACTGCGCCGTTACCACGCCGTCTACGAGTTACCCGTGGCACTCGACGCCAGCGCCAGCGAAGCGCGCTTGGCTGATGGCGTGCTGACTTTGCGCTTGGTCAAGCAGCTGCCTGTCAGCCGAATGACTCGGCTGCAGGTGAACTGAAGAAGAGTCATTGCTGACTGGATTCAGCCGGTGCAGCGCGCGGTGGGCTGCACCGGCTGGTCGATTTCATCGAGCGGCCAACGAGGGCGCACGGCAAAGTTGAAATCGTAGGCTGCGGCCTGCCGGCCCGATTGAATGCGCATGGCTGCGGCCAACGCGATCATGGCGCCGTTGTCGGTACACAGCTCTA
>JAIXUC010000036.1 GCA_027483665.1 Comamonadaceae bacterium
AACTTGGCCGACAACACCGTCGTGATCGCCGCCGTCAGCGTCGTCTTGCCATGGTCCACGTGACCAATCGTGCCCACGTTCACGTGCGGCTTCGTGCGCTCAAACTTGCCTTTTGCCATTTCAACTCCTTGAGAAAGAACAATGCCCGTGACGGTTTAACGTCTCCAGCAGAGGCCGCGCCACGGGCAGCGGGCCAACCACAGTCGTGGCGCCAAAGACAGGGAACTGATTCCAGCTGCAGCCGCGGATCCGGCTCTGCCGGGCCGCTGGCTGCGCCCCTTGAGGGGAGGCGGCGAAGCCGCTTCGGGGTGGTCTATTTCGCGCGAGCGGCCATGATGGCCTCGGAGACATTTCGCGGAGCCTCGGAGTAATGCTTGAACTCCATGGTGTAAGTCGCCCGGCCCTGTGACATGGAACGCAGCGTGGTGGAGTAGCCAAACATTTCTGACAGAGGTACCTCCGCGCGAATGGCCTTGCCGCCGCCCACCATGTCGTCCATCCCCTGCACCATACCGCGGCGAGAAGACAAGTCGCCCATGACGTTGCCGGCGTAGTCTTCAGGCGTTTCCACTTCAACAGACATCATGGGTTCGAGGATGACCGGGCTGGCTTTTCTTGCACCTTCTTTGAAGCCAAAGATGGCAGCCATCTTGAAAGCCAGCTCGTTGGAGTCCACGTCGTGATAAGAACCAAAGTGCAGTGTGACCTTGACATCCACAACGGGGTAGCCCGCCAGCACGCCTTGGGTTACCGCCTCGTTGATGCCCTTTTCGACGGCCGGGATGTACTCGCGCGGCACAACACCGCCCTTGATCGCATCTACAAACTCGATGCCCTTGCCCGGCTCGTTGGGCTCGATCTTCAGCACCACGTGCCCATACTGGCCCTTACCGCCTGACTGGCGAACGAACTTGCCCTCGGCATCTTCCACCGTTTTACGAATGGTTTCGCGGTAGGCCACCTGCGGCTTACCCACATTGGCCTCGACGCCGAACTCGCGCTTCATGCGATCGACAATGATTTCAAGATGCAGCTCGCCCATACCCGCAATGATGGTTTGGCCTGACTCTTCGTCGGTTCGCACGCGGAACGATGGGTCTTCCTGGGCCAAGCGGTTCAGCGCAATACCCATTTTTTCTTGGTCGGCTTTGGTCTTGGGCTCCACAGCTTGCGCGATCACCGGCTCAGGGAACACCATGCGCTCCAACATAACGATCGCCGAGGGGTCGCACAAAGTTTCACCCGTGGTGACGTCCTTCAAGCCGACACAGGCTGCGATGTCGCCCGCTCGAATCTCGTCAACTTCCAAGCGGTTATTGGCGTGCATCTGCACGATGCGCCCAATGCGCTCTTTTTTGCCACGCACCGGGTTAAACACGCTGTCGCCCTTGGTCAGAACACCCGAATAAACGCGCACGAATGTCAATTGACCCACGAACGGGTCCGTCATCAGCTTGAATGCCAGAGCCGAGAACTTCTCGGAGTCGTCGGCCTTGCGGCTGGTCTCCTTCTCGTCCTCGTCGGTTCCTTTGACCGGGGGAATGTCAACAGGAGAGGGCATGAGCTCGATGACGGCGTCCAACATGCGCTGAACACCCTTGTTCTTGAAAGCCGTTCCGCACAGCATGGGCTGGATTTCGCCAGCAATGGTGCGTGTACGCAGGCCCTGCTTGATCTCGGCTTCGGTCAAGTCGCCCTCTTCGAGGTACTTGTTCATCAACTCTTCAGATGATTCAGCGGCGGCTTCGACCATCTTCTCGCGCCACTCTTTGGCACTGGCCAGCAGGTCCGCAGGGATCTCTTGGTACTCGAACTTCATGCCTTGTGAAGCCTCGTCCCACAAGATGGCCTTCATCTTGCCGAGGTCGATCACGCCCTTGAAGCTTTCTTCCGCGCCGATCGGAATCACGATTGGCACGGGGTTGGCCTTCAGACGCAGTTTCATCTGCTCGTAGACCTTGAAGAAGTTGGCGCCCGTGCGGTCCATTTTGTTGACGAAGGCCAGACGTGGCACACGGTACTTGTTGGCTTGGCGCCAAACCGTCTCGGACTGCGGCTGCACGCCGCCGACAGCGCAGTACACCATGCAAGCGCCATCGAGCACGCGCATGGAGCGCTCAACTTCAATGGTGAAGTCGACGTGCCCAGGTGTGTCGATGATGTTGATGCGGTGCTCTGGAAAAGACAGGTCCATGCCCTTCCAGAAACAAGTCGTGGCAGCCGATGTGATGGTGATGCCGCGCTCTTGCTCTTGCTCCATCCAGTCCATGGTCGCAGCGCCATCGTGAACCTCACCGATTTTGTGGTTCACGCCGGTGTAGAACAAGATGCGCTCGGTAGTCGTCGTCTTCCCAGCGTCGATGTGCGCCGAAATACCGATGTTGCGATAGCGCTCAATGGGAGTCTTGCGAGCCATGATGGATCCTTGGTTGATCGTCCGAATTCGTACGCGGCGCCACAGTGGCGCAACGGTTTGGTCAGCACTGAGCGGCCGACCCACAGCGTATGGGGGTACCGTGACAAGCGCTTGTCACGAAAACAGGAAAAGCGCTGCGCCTTTCCTGTTACGCCCGGTGGTCAGAAGCGGAAGTGCGAGAAGGCCTTGTTGGCTTCGGCCATGCGGTGCACTTCGTCGCGCTTTTTCATGGCGCCGCCGCGGCCTTCCGTGGCCTCGATCAGTTCGTTAGCCAAGCGCAACGCCATGGACTTTTCGCCGCGCTTCTTGGCGGCTTCCTTGATCCAGCGCATCGACAGGGCCAGACGCCGAACTGGGCGAACCTCAACGGGCACCTGGTAGTTGGCACCGCCCACGCGGCGGGACTTCACTTCCACCATCGGCTTGACGTTGTTGATGGCAATGCTGAAAGTTTCAATCGGGTCTTTGCCCGGAACCTTCTTCTCGATTTGATCAAGCGCGCCGTAAATGATGCGTTCGGCAACCGCCTTTTTGCCGCCTTGCATGATCACGTTCATGAACTTGGCCAGCTCGACATTGCCGAACTTGGGATCCGGCAGGATTTCACGTTTAGGGACTTCGCGACGACGTGGCATGTTCTCTTCCTTTTTGCTTCAGTTGGCACCTTGCGGCACCCTGAAGGCCATGAGGGCCTTCACTTACTTGGCCGGCACAAGGATTTGTGCTTGGGGCCATGTGGTGCTCTTCGGGTCGCCAAACCCTTGGGGCACCAAAATAATCCGCGGCGCGGGCTGCGCCGGTGGATCAGGCCTTCTTGGGGCGCTTCGCGCCGTATTTGGAGCGCGATTGCTTGCGGTCTTTGACGCCCTGCAAATCTAGCGAGCCGCGAACGATGTGATAGCGCACGCCTGGCAAGTCCTTGACGCGGCCGCCACGCACCAGCACCACGGAATGCTCCTGCAGGTTGTGGCCTTCGCCGCCGATGTACGAGATAACCTCGAAACCGTTGGTCAGACGAACCTTGGCTACTTTGCGCAGTGCGGAGTTCGGCTTCTTGGGAGTGGTGGTGTACACGCGGGTGCACACACCGCGTCGCTGTGGCGAGTTTTGCATCGCGGGGCTCTTGGACTTGGTCTTCTCGACCTCGCGCCCGTGACGCACCAGTTGATTGATGGTTGGCATGAAAAACGTCCCTAAACGTCTGAATAAATCGTCAGAAATTGCTCCGTGCTGAACCGGCTAACGGCCAAAGCACCAGCACCAGAAAGCAAAAATCTTTGTCGGTTGGCGAACCGAAAAGCCTTCCAGTATAGCTACGCCGTCCTAGAGCGGCAAATTTAGCCAGCGGAGATGGCGCGTCAACTGGCCCGTCAACCGGTGCGTCGAAGGAAAAGACTCTTTGATGTGTGCGCGCACTTACTTGACCCAAAGACGAATCGAATCCCAAGTGCGCCCCAACCAGCCCGCCTGCTCCACATCCTCAAGCGCCACCAAAGGCACATCGGCAACAACTCGGTCGCCCAAGCGAATCTCCAAGGTCGCCATGCGCTGGCCTCTGAGGAACGGCGCAATCATCGGGTCTTGGCGGACTACCTGGGTTGACAGGCGCTGCGCTTGTCCGGCAGGTACCGCCACCACGATGGGACGCGGCGATCCCAAACGCGCGCTGCTGGAAGTGCCCTTCCACACGGATGGGCTGACAACCGTTTGGTCGGCCTCAAACAGCTTGATGGGCTCAAACGCTGTAAAACCCCAGTTCAGCAGCTTTTGAGATTCGGACGCCCTCGCCGCCTCATTGGCAGCTCCCAGGACCACCGACAGCAGCCGACGGGTTCCCCCGCCAGGCATGCTGGCGTCGCCCAAGTGCGGATAGCTGCGCCGCGCCGTGGCAATCAGACAGTAACCTGCAGCTTCAGTGAAACCGGTCTTCAAACCGTCTACGCTGGGGTCGCGAAACAACAGCAAGTTGCGGTTGGCATCGTTGGCTGCAGGCGTGCCGGGATAGCGGTAGTTCAGGATGGCGTAGTAGCCCAAGCGATCTGGAAAGTCGCTGATGAGCCGCACAGCCAAGGTGGACAAATCGCGCGCGGTGCTCAAGTGGCCCGGCGCAGGCAGACCTTCTGGATTGCGAAAGCTGGTTGCGGTCAGGCCCAAGGCCCGAGCCTGCTGGTTCATGAGGTCGACAAAGCCCTCGACTGAGCCGGCGACACCTTCTGCCAGGGCGACTGTGGCGTCATTGCCGGACTGAACGACCATGCCTTTGATGAGGTCCTCCACCGGGACCTGCATGCGCGGCTCGATGAACATGCGCGAGCCTGGCATCTTCCAGGCGCGCTCGCTCACCGCTAGGCGCTGCTGCAGTGACAGCTTGCCGGACTTCAAAGCATCGAACACCAGATAGGCGGTCATCAGCTTGGTAAGCGATGCGGGCTCCACCGGCATGTCCATGTCTTTGGCAGCCAAAACTTGCTGCGCCGTGACATCAACGAGCACATAGGAACGAGCTGCCACCTCGGGGGGAGACACCAGAGGGGCTGGCGCCTGAGCAAAAACGACCGCGCCGAAGAAACCACCTGCAGCCAAGCACAAAAGTCGCGCGATGTTGCCAAGAACACGCAGGGCGCGGATGACGGCAGGTTTGCGTGAATCTTCTAGCGCGACGGGCAAGTCAATCTGCAAAAACCGGGCGGCGTTCATGAAGGTCGGGGTACTTTCAAAGAGAGGGAGGTTCAGCGAAGCCAAACGAGCATGCCGGCCTCGCATGCAGCCTTGTGGTCCGAGCGTGGCGGGTATCGGGCTGACAAAAAGGCCTTCGATGTGGGCCCATGCATGTGCCCTCAGTCCGGCGCGTTCTGCGCGTGCAGGTGATGCACCACCAAGCGCCGCAGCAGGGGCAATTGTCCGTGAAAGAAGTGCCCCACCTGGGGAACAACGGTGACTGGCAGGCGCTGCGGCCGCGCCCACTCCAAAGCTGAGGACAGCGGCACGGTGTCGTCATCTTCGCCGTGGATCACCAGAGTTCTCTCGTGCAGGTGTTCGGCCAGTGGTGGCACAGCGAAGCGGGAGGCTGCCGTGCCGACCAGCACGATGGCATCGGGCTCGCGCTGCGCACCGAGGGCGGCGACGCCTGCAGCCGTGACAAATGCGCCGAACGAAAAGCCAGCCATGAGCAAGCGCTGGCCGCCAGCCATTTGCTGCACGACTTCCAGCAGGTCTTGCAACTCGCCGCGCCCCTCGTCGTAAGCGCCGGCGCTGGCGCCCACCCCGCGGAAGTTGAAGCGCACGCTGCGCCAACCAGTTTGCACCGCAGCGCGTGCCAGCGTCTGCACGACTTTGTTGTCCATGGTGCCGCCGTGCAAAGGGTGCGGATGGGCGACGACTGCGACGCCCTGAGGCACCGTGTCCGCCGCTGGCTCGTCGACCAAACACTGCAAGATTCCGGCAGGGCCTTCGATGGTGACGGCCCGGGTCGCCAGGTTCATGTCGCGTTGCGCTCAGCGACCCACGCCCGCTGGCGTCAGCAGACGCTCGACGACCCGCCCGTTCTTCAAATGAGACTCCACGATCTCATCGATGTCTTGCTGGTCCACATAGGTGTACCAAACGGCTTCTGGGTAAACCACGGCAACGGGGCCAGCAGCACAGCGATCCAAGCAGCCCGCCTTGTTCACCCGAACCTGCCCGGCCCCAGCCAAGCCCAGCGCCCGAACCTTGGCTTTGCAGTGATCAAAAGCGGCCTGCGCAGCGTGCTGCGCACAAGCTGCTTCGCCGTTTTCGCGCTGGTTCAGACAAAAGAAGATGTGGCGCTGGTAATAGCTGGGCTCGCCGCCGTCGGGTAGAGACGTGGCTGCCGGTGATGGCGAGGTCATGTCGCGATTTTAAGGACGGCCCGCGTGTTTCGGGCCTGGGCCAAGGGCGCTCACGCCTTGGGGTCGCGCGTCGACGCCCTTGCCAAAACCAAGACCAGTGCGGCGAATGGCCAGATCCAGCCGATCCACTGTGCGAGGCCATTGAACCGAATAAATCGGCCTTGCTCCCAGGCTTGGAGGGTTTGTGCCAAGTAAACGTCACCGCTGGCTTGGTTAACCAAAACCAATTGCACGGCCAGCACCAGAATCAGCCATGCCATCAATGCCCTGATGCGCAGCCCCAAGGTCAGCAAGGCCAAGGCCAAAGCAAGCACCAAGCCCCCTTGAACGGGTGCGGTGGCCCATGCCAAGGCATGGACGGGGCCGTAGCTCAGTGCGGCCGACAAAGACGTCACGGCTGCGCCCAAAAGCATCAAGGACAACAGCACCACCAAACGACGCCACCAACTGCGCACCGCCGCGTAACCCAGCCAGACCGGGGCCAGCAACCCCAAGCTCACGCAGAGCGCCTGAGTGCCCTCTTGCATGGGCAGCAAGCTTTGCTCTCTGAGGGGTAACCAGTCAATGAAGGGGGTGCCCTGCAACAGTTCCAGCAGATGCGCCTCGGAGCGCTCGAACACCTGCCCTAGGCCAAAAGGCGTACCAACCGGGAAAAGCAGTGCCACTGGCCACATGGCCAACAAGACCAGCACGCCCCTGGCGTCGGGCACAAACCACCGATCGGCTTGCCAGCGCCAGCGATCCACGGTGCCGCGACGCAACAGCCAGCCAATCCAAAGTGCACCCGATGCTGCCCCTGCACTGTTGAGCAGCCAGTCGAGGTTGGATGGAACCCGCATCGGCAGGTAGGCTTGGGCCGTCTCCAAACCGAGCGACAGCAGCGAGGCCAGCAGCGTGGCGAGTGCAACAGGCGCTAGGACCGGACGCAGCAATCGACTGCGCACAAAGCCGAGGGTGAGCAGCATGCCGAGCGGCGCGTAACCCACCAAATTGGCCCCCACGTCGAAGCCCGTCCAGTACTGCGGCCAGTCGGCATACATGAAAGCCCAAGGCGACATGCCTTGGTCTCGCCAGTCGGAAAAAGGGTAGAGGCTGGCGTAGGCGATCAGCGCGGCATAGAGCAGCGCGAGTGGCCAAGCCGAGGTCTTTTGCATCGACTGCTTTTGGCCAAGCGCCGCATCAGAACGGCTTGACCACCACCAACACGATGGCCGCCAACATCATCAACACCGGCAACTCGTTGAACCACCGATACCAAATATGGCTGTGCCGGTTGGCGTGCCGCGCAAATTGCTTGAGCATCCGGCCGCACACATGTTGGTAGGCCAAGGCCAAGGCTACGACCACCAACTTGGCATGCATCCAACCATTGCCAGGCCCGAAGCCGATACCGTAACCCAACCAAAGCCAAGCGCCAAAGCCCACCGCCGGGACCGACAAGATGTGCGTGAAACGCATCAACTTGCGCGCCATCAAGAGCAAGCGTTCACGCTCGGCAACGGACTCCGGGGCCACCATCGCCAAGTTCACAAAAATGCGCGGCAAATAGAAAAGGCCGGCGAACCAACTGGCAACAAACAAGATGTGGAAAGACTTCACCCAAAGCATCGGGGCAGTGTAGCCAGCGACCCTCGAGCAGCAAACCCTGGCGCGCAGGCCCAGGCCAGAAAACTCTAGGCGCCGTCACCCACGAAGGCACCCGCTCAAATGGACACCGGCAAGCTGGCAGGGCCTCATGCACAATTTTCAACATGACGCACCCTGCCCCCCTTGCTCTATACCCCATGTCCCGGCCTCGCCGGTTGCGACGCGACGCCTTCAGCCGCGACCTTGTTCGCGAGCACGCCCTGAGCGTGCACGACCTGATTTACCCGGTATTTGTTTTGGATGGCCAAGGCCGACGCGAAGCCGTGGCATCGATGCCCGGCGTGGAGCGCTTGAGCTTGGACATGCTGCTGCCCGTGGCCGAAGAGTGCGCTCGCTTAGGAATACCGGCGATGGCTTTGTTCCCGGTCATCGACGCCTCGCTCAAAACGCCCGATGGCCGCGAGGCGCTCAATCCGGACGGCCTCGTGCCGCGCACCGTGCGCGCCCTCAAAGCTGCCGTGCCCGAACTGGGCGTCATGACCGATGTGGCGCTCGACCCCTTCACGAGCCACGGACAAGATGGCTTGCTCGACGACACCGGCTACATCCTCAACGACCCGACAGTCGCGGTGCTGGTGCAGCAGGCGCTTGTTCAGGCCGAAGCGGGCGTAGACATCGTGGCGCCCAGCGACATGATGGACGGACGCATCGGCGCCATTCGCCAAGCGCTGGAGTCGCACGGGCTGGTACACACACGCATCATGGCCTACAGCGCTAAGTACGCCAGTGCTTTTTACGGCCCATTCCGAGATGCGGTCGGCTCGGCTGGTAACTTGGGCAAAAGCAACAAAAAGGTCTACCAGATGGACCCGGGCAACACCGATGAGGCCCTGCGCGAGGTGGCACTCGACATTGCCGAGGGTGCTGACATGGTGATGGTCAAACCCGGCATGCCCTATCTGGACATCGTGCGCCGCGTCAAAGACGAATTTCACGTCCCCACTTTTGCCTACCAAGTCAGCGGCGAGTACGCCATGCTCAAGGCAGCGGCGGCCAACGGCTGGCTCGACCACGACGCGGTGATGTTGGAAGCCCTGCTCGCCTTCAAGCGGGCTGGTGCAGACGGCGTGCTCACCTACTTCGCCATGGACGTGGCGAAGCATCTGCGCGCGCAGAGCTGAAGGGGGCAAAGGCATGCGCGTCTTCAGCTTTGACAGCACTGGGGTGGTGGAGAGCGACGTGCTGCCCACCGGCGTGGCCACCGGCGGCTTTGTCTGGGTGGCTTGCGCCAGACGCGAATTCGAGGTGCATCTGCCGCAGGTACAGGCCATGCTCACGGCGCTCACCGGTACGCATTTGGTTGACCTGCACGTGCAAGACCTGCTCAGCAACCAACTGCCCTCGCACTACGACTTCACCTCGCAGTACGACGTGCTGGTGTTTCGCCGACTGGCAGCGGGCAACTCCGAGACCGATTTATCGCAGCCCGGCTCGCCCCTGCACGTCGCGCCGCGCCGGGTGGGCCCGCCCGTGCTGCGGCGCATCGACACCAGCCCGGTCGGCTTTGCCGTGTTCGACCACGTGCTGCTCACCGTTCACCCGACCGATTGCGCGGTGCGCGACGCTTTCGCGGCACGCCTGCTGAGCGCCATGTCTGCAGACTCCCGCGCTGCTGGTGTGCGTCTGCCGGGAAACCCCGCCGATCTGATGCTGCGCATCGTCAACACGATGGTGGATAGCTACCTCGAGCTGCGCCGAGAGCTCACCCGCCAGCTCGACCACTGGCAGCTGGAGCTGCTGAACCCGCGCACGCGCTTCAGCAACTGGTCTGCGGTTCTGGACGCGCGCACCTCGCTGCACCAACTGGACGAAATCTGCGAAGACCAGCGCGCCGCGGTGCAAGACTGGATCGACGCACTGGCCACTTGGCCGGATGGCGACACGCCTGCAGCAGCGCGCGAGCGCGAATTGCTCATGGTGCGCAGCCGGGATGTGCTGGAGCACATCGAGCGCGTCGTGCACCACGTGCGCCGTCTAGAAAACAGCGCAGAAGCCGCGGTGCAGATGCATTTTTCTGTTCAGAGCAACCGGACCAACGACATCATGCGCACGCTCACCGTGCTGACGGCCATCTTCTTGCCGCTCAACCTCATCACTGGCTACTTCGGCATGAACTTCGAGTTCATGCCGCTGCTGCACCTGAGCTCAGGCGTTTGGTGGGTGGGTGCCTTCATGCTGTGCGTCGTGGTGGGGCTGCTGATGTGGTTCTGGCGCCAGGGCTACGTCGGGCGCGGCCAAGGACGCAACCGCTGAAGTCCAAGGCCTCAGCGCAGAGGGCCAGGCTCGGCCAGCCCAAAGCGTTGCGCTGCATTGCCCCAAGCGATGCGGCGCGCGACATCGGGTGGCAGCGCGCCCAGCCAGGTTCTGTAGCCTTGCATCAAAGCGCCATAGCTCGACCAACGCGCATTCACCCAGGTGTCAGAGCCAATCAGAAAACGGTCGGGGTAGCGCAACAGCAGCGCGCGCCACTCCGGGCACAACAAGCCGTCGTCACAAGTCAGGCCGGGGCGGTAGGACAACTCGCCCATCAAGCGCGGGTACTTCTGCAGCAGCTCGGCCACCCGAGCAGCGGGCGTGCCGCCAATCCCCGTGTGTGCCCAGATGAGCGAGGTGGATGCGCCACGCGAGGGTGTGTGCGCCATCAGCCGGTCAATGGCGATGTCGTCCACGTGCGCCAGCACCGTCAAGCCGCGCTGGTCGGCCAAGGCCATCAACCGAGCAGCGGTCGCCCCGTCGGCGTCGGCGTTGTTGTAGAGGTGGAACTCGCCAATGCCCCGATAAGGGCCCGCGGCAGTGCCGCGCGACAACTCGTCAGCCACCATCCGCTCGATGCTGGCGTCTGCAAACCAGCCGGTGTAGTCAGCCCGGTTGCGGTAGAGCCGCACCAAAGGCACCACCACCACGCCAGCCGCGGCTGCTTCGCGCTGTGCGCTGGCCAGGGTGCGGGTGCCGTCATTGGGCCTGGAGTTGGCGAGTACGCCGCGTACACCGTTGTCGCGCATCAGGCGCAACACGGCGTCCAAAGGAAAGGCTGATTGGGCATCGTCGTTGTAGTGCAGATGCGCGTCGAAGATGGGGCCGCTGTAAGGCGCAACCGCCGCGCTTTGCGCCTTGGCTGCCAAGGGCAGCAGCCCTGCAACACCCAGACAAAAAACCAGCACCCCACGCTGGAGTTTCAAGGCCGCACGCATGGCTTCAACCAATGTGTTGCGCCAGGAAAGCCAAGGTGCGCTCACGGGCCAAAGCCGCAGCAGCGGCGTCGTGGCTGGCGCGTTGGTCGCAATTGAAGCCGTGGTTGGCGCTGTACACCTGCACTTGCACGCCGTGCTTGGCGTGGCTGGCAGCAAATGCGGCCACGCTGTCGTTGGAAATGTAAGGGTCTCGGTCGCCAAAGTGCGCCAGCACCGGGCAACGCGGCATGCGCTCAGCCTCGCCGGGTTCGGTCATGCCGCCACCGTAATAGGGCACAGCCGCTGAGATCCGCTGCAACTCGCAGGCGCTGCGCCAAGTGAGCAGGCCGCCCCAACAGTAGCCCAACACCGCCACCCGCCCGGCACTGGCCTGCAAGGCGTGGTCTACAGCGGTTTGAATGTCTTGCAGCACACCGGGCGCGGGCAGCGCCTCTACTGCTGCCTTCAAGCCAAAGCCCACCCCAATGTCCTCGGGGGTGTAGCCCAGCTCCACCCCCGGCTTCACCCGCGCAAAAGTGGAGGGCGCGATCACCCAATAACCCTCCTGGGCATAGCCGTCGGCAACCGCTCGAATGTGCGCATTGACGCCGAAGATTTCCTGCAGAACCACCACAGCGCCGCGCGGCTTGGCAAAAAGTGGGGTTGGGGGCTGGGCAACGTAGGCAGCAAAAGGGGTTCCGTCTGCTGCAGTGAGATGGATCGACTGTCCCATGGGTGCGCTCCTATTGGAGAGAGTTACGTTTGGCCAGCTCGGGGGCTGGCGGTGTCATGATTCACTTCGGGCCTTAGGCGACAGCGCCTCCTGTTGGACGCCCCAACAGGTGCTAGCCATCGGCTAAGGTCTATCAACCAAGGAGTTCGATTGTGGAACAGGTGCTGTTGATCACGGGTGCCAGCCGAGGCATCGGCGCGGCCACTGCGCGGCTGGCCGGACAGCGCGGGTGGCGCGTCGTGGTGAACTACCAATCACGTGCAGAAGAAGCCCAAGCTGTGGTCGCCCATGTCGTGGCCTCGGGCAGCGAAGCTGTGGCCATTCAAGCCGATGTATCCAACGAAGCCGGCGTGTTGGCTTTGTTTGAGCAGACCCGTCAGCACTTCGGCCGACTAGACGGCTTGGTGAACAACGCGGGCGTGGTGGACCAGGTCGCCAAGTTGCAGGACATGGACAGCGCACGCCTTGAGCGCATGCTGCGCATCAACGTGCTGGGCCCCATGCTGTGCGCGCGGGAAGCGGTGCGACGCATGTCGCGCCACTCGGGCGGGCAGGGCGGCGTGATAGTGAACATCGGAAGCGCGGCTTCGCGCATCGGCTCGGCCGCGCAGTATGTGGACTACGCCGCCAGCAAGGGCGCCATCGACACCTTCACCTTGGGGCTGGCGCGCGAGGTGGCGGCTGAGGGCATCCGCGTCAACGCGGTGCGCCCGGGCATCATCGACACCGACATCCACGCCAGCGGCGGCCAGCCCGACAAAGCCAGGGATTCGGCCACAGGCATCCCGCTGCTGCGCGCGGGCCGAGCCGAGGAAGTGGCCCAAGCGGTGCTGTGGCTGCTGTCAGAAGAGGCCAGCTACACCACGGGCGCCATTTTGGATGTGAGTGGCGGCCGATGAATCTGCTCTAAACAGCTCGTGCGGTCAACGCGCCAATCTCGGCAGCTCGCCAACACCATGCTCAACCTGCCTCGTCGCTGTTGAATCAGGCGCCTTGGCTTCCCGGCGGTGGGCATCGGCACGCACGTCGCCGGGCACTTGGAATACCGCCATGGTCTGCACCAGCGCTTGTGCCTGGGCTTTGAGCGCCTCAGCCGCTGCAGCGCTTTGCTCGACCAGGGCCGCGTTTTGCTGCGTGGTCTGGTCCATCTGCGCGACCGCTTCACCAATCTGAGAGACACCGGCGCTTTGCTCGCTGCCAGCGGCGCTGATGTTGACGATGAGATCGGTCACGCGGCCAATGGCGGCCACCACCTCACCCATGGTTTTTCCAGCCTTGTCCACCAGTTCCGAGCCATGCGCCACGCGCTCGACGCTGGCCCCGATGAGGCCTTTGATTTCCCGGGCCGCCTCGGCACTGCGGCCAGCCAAAGTGCGCACCTCGCTGGCGACCACAGCAAAGCCACGCCCTTGCTCGCCGGCACGGGCCGCCTCGACGGCGGCGTTGAGCGCGAGGATGTTGGTCTGGAAAGCGATGCCGTCGATCACGCCAATGATGTCGGCGATCTTGCGCGAGGCTTCGTTGATGCCGCGCATGGTCTGGACCACATCGCCCACCACGGCACCGCCGCGCTCAGCCACCTCGCGCGCCGACCGGGCCATCTCGCTGGCTTGGCGGGCGCTGTCCGCATTGCCGGACACCGAGGAGGTGAGCTGCTCCATGGAAGCGGCCGTTTGCTGCAGCGCCGAGGCCTGCTCCTCGGTTCTGGCGGACAGGTCGTTGTTGCCAGCTGCGATTTGCACCGCAGCGGCGGCCACGTTGTCGGCGTTCTGGCGGACGTTTTGCACCACGCCAGCCAAGCTGGTCTGCATCTGACCGAGTGCGTCGAGAAGCTGGTCTGTCTCGGTGCGCCCATGGCCCTGGACCGCTTGGCGCAGGTCGCCCTCGGCCACCGCACGGGCGGCCTGCACGGCTTGGTCGAGCGGGCGCTTGATGGAGCGCAGAATAGCCAGCGATAGCAGCAAGGCGCCGACCGCTGCGCCGGCAAGCAGTACCAAAGTGGTGAGCACCGCGCGGTCGGCCGCATCGCGCACGGCCTGTGCGGCCTGCTGCATAGAGCGCTCCTCTTCGGCGATGAACTGCTCGATGGCTTTGAGATAAGTCTCCTGCTTGGGGAACACGCCCTCCAGCAGCGTCCTGCGGGCCGCGTCAATCTGGTAGGAACCCATGCTGGCGATGACGGCGCTTCTGTCGGCCACATAGGTCGCTCGCGCCTGCAGCATGCGCTCAAGCAGCGGGCGGCTGTCAGGTGACAGCGTCTCGGGCGGCAGTTGCTGGAGGATTTGGCCGACCTCGCGCCCGATCTCATCAATCCTGGCGTACTGCCGCTTGATGACCTCAGAGTCGGCCAGCACGAACACACTGGTCAGCGCCAAACTGGCTTCGCGTGTCAGCGCATCCGCCCGCTTGAGCGCTGCGAGGCGGGGATACACCACATCCATCACGCCGACGAATTCAGCGCGCACGAGGCGCAGGTTGACCACGGCGCTCAGCGCCATGACCACCATCAGCGCGATGACGGCCCCGAATCCCAAGGCTAGCCGGGTAGAAATGCGCAGACGCGACAGGTTCATATGGACTCCGGTGGTGAGATGCCAACTAGCACGACAGCTAGCACGAGGCGTGCCCTTGGTCGGAATCGTATAGGGCAACGTCGCACTTCGGCTTGGCATGGACCAGTCAAACGCACAAGTGAATGTGACGATTTGTGGACAATGCCCCAGACATTGATCAGCTTCACACCATGACCTCCACCATTGCCCATTTCATCGACGGCCAGATTCAAGCTGGCTCCTCCGAGCGTGCCCAGGATGTGTTCAACCCCGCCACCGGTGCCGTCACCGGGCGTGTTCACTTGGCCCACGCCGCCGACGTGGCCGCTGCAGTAGCCAGTGCCCGCAACGCCCAACCGGCCTGGGGCGACATGCCGCCGATCCGACGCGCCCGGGTGTTGTTGAAGTTTCTGGAGCTGGTCAACCGCCACAAAGACGACTTGGCACGCCTCATCACCGCCGAACACGGCAAGGTGTTCACCGATGCGCAGGGCGAGGTCTCGCGCGGCATCGACATCGTCGAATTCGCTTGCGGCATTCCGCAATTGCTCAAAGGCGACTACACCGACCAGGTCTCCACCGGCATCGACAACTGGACCTTGCGCCAGCCGCTGGGCGTGGTCGCTGGCATCACGCCTTTCAACTTCCCCGTCATGGTGCCCATGTGGATGTACCCCCTGGCTATTGCAGCGGGCAACGCCTTCATCCTCAAGCCCAGCCCGATCGACCCCAGCCCCAGCCTGCTGATGGCCGAGCTGCTGCGCGACGCGGGCTTGCCCAACGGCATCTTCAATGTGGTGCAAGGCGACAAGGCGGCGGTGGATGCTTTGCTGGAACACCCCGATGTGCGCGCGGTGAGCTTCGTAGGCTCCACGCCCATCGCCAACCACATTTACGAGACTGGCGCGCACCATGGCAAGCGCGTGCAAGCCTTGGGTGGCGCGAAGAACCACATGGTGGTCATGCCCGACGCCGACATGGCGCAGGCGGTCGATGCGCTCATTGGCAGCGCGTACGGCTCTGCCGGCGAGCGCTGCATGGCCATTTCTGTGGCGGTGCTGGTGGGCGACGTCGGTGACCGCATCGTGCCGCTGCTGGCCGAACGTGCCCGCACGCTCAAGGTGAAAGACGGCCGCGAGCTGGACGCAGAAATGGGCCCGATCGTCACGGCCACAGCGCACGCGCGCATCAGCGGCTACATCGCCAAAGGGGTGGCTGAGGGCGCGCAGTTGGTGGTGGATGGCCGCGGCTTCGGCGGGGCTCAAGTGGGTGCCGGTTGCGAGGGCGGCTTCTGGATGGGCGGCAGCTTGTTCGACCACGTCAACACCGACATGACCATCTACCGCGAAGAGATCTTCGGCCCGGTGCTGGTGTGCGTGCGGGTGCCTGACATGGCACAAGCGCTGAAGATCATCAACGAACACGAATTTGGCAACGGCGTGAGCTGCTTCACGCGCGACGGCAACGTGGCGCGTGAATTCGCGCGGCGTGTGCAGGTGGGCATGGTGGGCATCAACGTGCCGATTCCGGTGCCCATGGCCTGGCATGGCTTTGGCGGCTGGAAAAAGAGCCTGTTTGGCGACACCCACGCCTACGGCGAAGAAGGTGTGCGCTTCTACACCCGCCAAAAGAGCGTCATGCAGCGCTGGCCGGAGAGCATTGGACAAGGCGCAGAGTTCGTCATGCCGACCGCCAAGTGAGCCCATGCACGACTACGACCCCGAGCGTGATGGCGACTGGGTCACCCTGCACAGCTGTTTTTCCCCTACACAAGCGCACCTGCTGATGGGTTGCCTGCACGCTGCTCGCGTGCCTGCTGCACTGGCAGACCAACACCTGCTGCAGAGCGACATCTTGCTGGCCAGCGCCGTGCCGGTACGCCTGTTGGTGCCCGAGCGGTGGCTGGCCGAAGGGCGGCAGGTGTTGGCGGCTTTCGAGCGCGGCGACTTTGCCCTGTCTGACGACGCAGACCATGGCTGAGCTGAGCTTTGACCACATCATCATTGGCGCTGGTACGGCGGGCTGCTTGCTGGCCAACCGACTCAGCGCTGACCCCCGGCGCAGCGTGCTGCTGATTGAAGCAGGTGGGCCAGACAACCACCCCTGGATTCACATTCCCGTGGGCTACCTCTATTGCATCGGCAACCCACGCACCGACTGGATGTTTCGCACCGAGCCGGACGCTGGCCTCAATGGCCGCGCTTTGCGTTACCCGCGTGGCAAAACTTTGGGCGGCTGCTCCAGCATCAACGGCATGATCTACATGCGCGGCCAAGCGCGCGACTACGAGCATTGGGCTGATTTCACAGGCGCAGACCACTGGCGCTGGGCCGCCTGCCTGAGCGACTTTCGCCGCCATGAACAGCACTGGCGGCTCGATGAGCCAAGCCAAGCCGATGCGGCCTTCGAAGCGCTGCACGGGCACCGTCGCTTGGGAGGTGGTGGTGAATGGCGCGTCGAGCGCCAGCGCCTGCGCTGGGACATCCTGGATGCTTTTGCACAGGCCGCGCAGCAGGCTGGCATTCCAGCCACACCCGACTTCAACGGCGGCAACAACGAAGGCGTGGGTTACTTTGAAGTCAATCAGCGCGCGGGCTGGCGTTGGAACACGGCGAAAGCTTTTCTACGCCCCGTTGGGCACCGGCCCAATTTGCAGGTGTGGACGCACACCCAGGCGCAGCGACTCACCAACCAACGCCTGCCCGACGGCAGATTGCGCTGCACGGGCGTGGAGGTGCTGCGCCATGGTGAAGCAATCACCGTCAAGGCCGAGCGTGAGTTGAGCTTGTGTGCCGGTGCGGTGAGTTCCCCGCATTTGCTGCAGCTTTCTGGCTTGGGGCCGGCGGCGCTGCTGCAGGCCCATGGCGTCGCTTGCGTGGCGGATTTGCCTGGCGTCGGCGAGAACCTGCAAGACCACCTGCAAATTCGCGCCGTGTTCAAAGTACAGGGCGTGCCCACGCTCAACACGCTGGCCAACAGTTGGTGGGGCAAGTTGCGCATTGCGGCGCAATACGCACTGTCGCGCAGCGGCCCGATGAGCATGGCGCCTTCGCAACTGGGCGCTTTCACGCGCAGTTCGCCAGAGCAGCTCTGGCCGAACCTGCAGTACCACGTGCAACCTTTGAGCTTGGATGCTTTCGGCGAACCACTGCACCGCTTCCCGGCCTTCACCGCCAGCGTGTGCAACCTCAACCCCAGCAGCCGCGGACGGGTTCGCCTGCGAAGCCCGCGTGCGCAAGACGCACCGGCGATCTCACCGAACTACCTCAGCACACCCGAAGACCGCCAAGTGGCTGCAGATTCGCTGCGTCTGACACGCCGCATCGTGGCGCAACCCGCCTTGGCAGCTTACGCGCCGCAAGAGCACAAGCCGGGTATCCAATTTCAAACTGACCAAGAACTCGCGCACCTCGCAGGCGACATCGCCACCACCATCTTTCACCCCGTAGGCACGACGCGCATGGGCCCCGAGGGTGACACCATGGCCGTTCTGGACGCGCACTTGCGCGTGCGCGATGGACGCGCGGGTGTGGTTGTGGGCTTGCGCGTGGTGGATGCTGGTGCCATGCCCAGCATCACCTCGGGCAACACCAACAGTCCCACCTTGATGGTGGCCGAGAAGGCCGCTGCCTGGATGCTGGGCTAGCAGCCAGTTTCCCCACCACCGAGCTGTCGCCGGGTGCTCTAGGCGGTCAGGCAGGGCGGCAGTGTGAGGCGAGTGATCGCCGAAGTAATGGGTTCAACGCAGCATGCAGGCTTCAGCGCAGACGGCCGATGTAGCGCGCATCGCTGGAGCTGTCCAAGCCGTCGGCGGCGCCAGTCTTGTCGCCGCTGCCGGGGTTGTCTGTGGATTCCAGTCCAGTAGCAGCACTCTTCGCCTGATGGCCGGCGGGCACCGGCGCACCCGAGCCCATCGGCCAGCCGCCCGTGCTGGGCGTCGGGCGCGCTTGGTGCATATGTTCTTTGAATGCGTTGGCCGCCTTTTGCGCCAAAGGGACCTGCTGTGCTTTCACCGGCACAGCCATGACGCGCTCCAGTCGGTCGGCCCATTCGGCCAGGTCGGTGTGCCCATCAGAGGCGGCTTTTTCGCGGCAGAAGCGCACGATTTCTGCAGCGTAATCGGCGTTGATGGCCATCCATTCGGTGTCGGTCACACGTCCGGTTTTGCGCCGCAGCAGCACGTGAACGTGCGCAGCGGTGGCAATGCGGTCGGGGGACATGGGTGCGTTGCGCAGCGGTGGCTGGCTGTCAGTCGGGCAGCCGCTCGCCGTGCAGCGCGAGGTCGAGGCCGCGCTGCTCGGCCTCGGGCTTGACGCGCATGCCCACCACCAGCAACGTGAGCCACAGCAGCAGCAAGGTCGCCACGGCGCTGTAAGCCGCCACGCCCAGAGCAGCAATGGCCTGCGTGACCACGCTCCCCGTCACGCCAGAGATGTCGCTGCTGGCAAACAAGCCCGTGAGCAAGGAACCCACCAGACCGCCGATGGCGTGTACGCCAAAAACATCGAGCGAGTCGTCGGCCTTGAGCAGGCGCTTGAGGGCTGTAGCCCCCCAGTAGCAAGCCACGCCTGCGCACAAGCCGATCACCAGGGCAGCGCCCGGCGTCACAAAACCAGCCGCTGGTGTGATGGCCACCAAACCGGCGACCACGCCCGAGCACAAGCCCAGCAGCGTGGGCTTGCCACGCAGCACGCCTTCGGTCACCAGCCAGGCCAGCGCACCGGCCGAAGCCGCAATGTGCGTGACCAGCATTGCCAAGCCGGCACGGCCATCTGCAGCGACCGCAGAGCCCGCGTTAAAACCAAACCAGCCCACCCACAACAAACCGGTTCCTGCCATCGTGAGCGCCAGGCTGTAGGGCTGAAAGGGTTCGCGGCCGTAGCCTTGCCGTACACCCAGAAAGTAAGCGCAGGTCAAGCCGGCCACCCCAGCGTTGATGTGCACGACCGAGCCCCCGGCGAAGTCCAGGGCACCGAGTTGAAAGATCCAGCCGCTGGGCTCCCAAACCCAATGCGCAATGGGCGCGTACACCAGCAGACTCCACAGCCCCATGAAAAACAGCAGCGCGCTGAAGCGCATGCGCTCCACCAAAGCGCCCACGATCAGCGCTGCCGTGATGATGGCGAACGAGAGCTGGAACATGGCAAACACCGACTCCGGCACAGCCGGTGCCAAGTGGTTCACAGCCACTTGCCCCGCCGCCTTGAGGTAGTCCATGCCCTCAAAGGCGATGCGGCTTGAGCCGCCCCACCAGCCATTGCCTGGCGTGAAGGCCCAGGAATAGCCCAGCGCAAACCACAGCAGGCTGACCAGTGCCGCAATCGCCAGCACGCTGGCCATGGTGTTGAGCACGTTCTTGCGCCGCACCATGCCGGCATAAAACAGCGCGATGCCGGGCAGGGTCATCAACAACACCAGAACAGTGGAGGTCAGCATCCAGGCGGTGTCGGCACCGCTGATTTGCGAGATCGGCACCATGCCAGGCGCGGCCAGGACAGCGGGTGTCGGTGCGGGCAATGGCGCAGGCGTCTGGGCCACGGCCGAGGCGGTTTGAGCGCTGGCAGTAGCAGCCCAGAACAGGCCAGCCAACACCGCGATGCCGCCCTTCAGCGGCGCTGGCATTCCAACCGGCCATTGTCGGGACAGTCGCTCATTCGAGGCACTGCCAGCGGTTTGGCTGCGATGGGAGGGCCCACGCTCTTGGCCTTCGTCCGTGTGCTTTGTATGCATGGGTGCTCACTCCGTGTCCAGTGCCGATCGGATCGGGCGAGGCGTCTGTTCAGAACAGGTGCGATGGCGCTCGCCCCGGGCACTGCTAGCAGGTCTTGTGCCAACAGCGCAGAAGACCGCAGCCCGTCTCTGCGCCTGGGTTGGCGCTGACACAATGCCGACATGGAGCTGTTCGTCGTTGCGCTGGCCTCGTTGGCGGCGGGTTTCGTGGATTCGATCGTGGGCGGCGGCGGGCTCATTTTTGTGCCGGCCTTGTTCGCCGTGTTCCCCAACACCCACCCGGCCACGTTGTTCGGCGTGAACAAAAGCGCTTCGGTGTGGGGCACAGGCATCGCCGCTTGGCAGTACAGCCGCCGGGTGCACATGCCGTGGGCCACGCTGCTGCCAGCCGCGGCAGTGGCTTTTTGCACGGCGATGCTCGGTGCTTGGGTTGTCACGGTGATTTCGCCAGACTTGTTGCGCAGAGCCTTGCCCCTGATCTTGCTGGCCGTCTTGGGCTACACCCTGTGGCGAAAAGACTTGGGGCGTGCGCATCAACCGCGTTTCTCGGGGCGCACCGAGGCGCTGGCCGCCTGCACCGTGGGCGGGGTGATTGGTTTCTACGACGGCTTTTTTGGCCCCGGCACTGGGAGCTTTCTGGTCTTTTTGCTGGTGCGCTGGCTGGGCTACGACTTCTTGCACGCCTCAGCCGGTGCCAAGCTCATCAACACCGCCAGCAATCTCGCCGCTTTGGGGCTGTTCGCGGCCAAGGGCCACGTGTGGTGGCATTACGCCGTGGTGCTGGCTGTGGCCAATGTGGTGGGCAGCTTGCTGGGTACACGGCTGGCGCTCAAGCACGGTGCGGGTTTCGTTCGCGCCATGTTCATCGTCGTGGTCGGTGCGCTCATCTTGAAGACCAGCTACGACGCTTTTCTGCGCTGAAGCAGGCCGCTCATGCTGCGCGGCGGCCGTGGCGCGTCTTATGGCCTGCTGCGCTCGGAGCGCTCGGCTGCGACGGGCGTAACGCCAGCGCCCACAGGAACCGGCGCAGGTGCAGCGACAGGCACACGCGCAGGCACAGGCACCGGCGAGGTCGTTGCAGAGCGCGCCAAATCGGCTGTGCCGGGCAGCAGCGGCACATCGACTGCGCGACGCGGCGTGCCCAAGGGCGCTGCTGCCTCACCCTTTTGCGAGGCAGCGATGTCTTGCTCGCTGGGGTACTGCCCCATCAGCCAGTAATCGAACACACGCCGCGCAATGGGGGCCGCGTGCTGGGCGCCGAAGCCCGCGTTCTCCACGACCACGGCCAGCGCAATCTTGGGGTCGGTGGCAGGTGCATAGGCCATGTACAGCGCGTGGTCGCGTTCATGCTCTTCCAGCTTGCGCGCGTCGTACTTTTCTTTCTGGCCGATGGTCACGGCCTGGGCTGTGCCGGTCTTGCCTGCACTCAGGTAACCCGCGCCTGCAAAGACGCGGGCCGAAGTGCCCTCTTGCGTCACGCCGACCAAGGCGTCGCGGATCACCGCCACATGCTCGGGCTTGTAGCCCAAGGGCTGAGGCGCTGCCACCTGTGTCGCTGTGCGCGCTTGGCTGACCGGGTCGCGCGTGGCCAGCACCAAGCGCGGCGTGTGGCGTGTGCCGCCGTTGGCCACCGTGGCTGTGGCCAGCGCCAGTTGCAGCATGGTGAAGGTGTTGTAGCCCTGGCCTATGCCCAAAGAAATGGTCTCGCCGGCGTACCACCGCTGTTGTTCCGGGCGCTTGAAGGTGTTGCGCTTCCATTCTTG
The DNA here is from genome assembly GCA_027483665.1 of Comamonadaceae bacterium. Classification (GTDB taxonomy): domain Bacteria; phylum Pseudomonadota; class Gammaproteobacteria; order Burkholderiales; family Burkholderiaceae_C; genus JAIXUC01. The sequence goes on from JAIXUC010000036.1 coordinate 21,881, forward strand.
GCTGGGCAAGACGCCGCGCACTTCACCAGGTATGTCGATGCCGGTGATCTGCCCAAAGCCCAGCGGACGCATGAAGTCGTGCATGGCGTCCACGCCCAACTCGTTGGCCAGCGAGTAGTAGTAAACGTTGCTCGACTTCACGATGCTGCGGTACATGTCCACGCTGCCCAGACCTTCGTCGCCGTGGCTGCGAAAGCGGTGGTTGCCGAACATCCAGAAGCCTGGGTCATTGACCACTGTTTGCGGGCTGCGGCGGCCCAACTCGAGCGCTGCCAGTGCCATGAAGGGCTTGTAGGTCGAGCCTGGCGGATAGGTGCCGCGCAGCGCCCGGTTGAGCAGCGGACGGTCCAGCGACTCGTTGAGCGCCTGCCAGCTCTCCACATCGATGCCATCCACGAACAAGTTCGGGTCGAACGTGGGCTTGCTGACAAAGGCCAGCACCTCGCCGGTCTTGGGGTCCAGCGCCACCAGTGCGCCGCGGCGCTCGCCGAACAGGTCTTCGACCATCTTCTGCAAGCGCACATCGATGCTCAGCACCACCGAGTGACCTGGCGCTGGCGGGGAGCTGGCCAGTCGGCGCACTGCACGGCCTGAAGCCGATTGCTCAACCCGATCGACACCGGTCGTGCCGTGCAGCGCTTGCTCGAACGCTTGCTCTACACCCAGTTTCCCGATGTGCTCCGTGCCCCGGTAGTTGGCTGCATCGGGCGACTCTTCCAGGCGCTCTTTCTCGGCTTGGTTGATGCGGCCGATGTAGCCCACCACATGGCTGGCGGTCTCACCGAGCGGGTAGTTGCGAAACAACCTGGCCTTGATTTCCACGCCGGGAAAACGAAAACTCTGCGCCGCAAAGCGTGCCACCTCTTCGTCGCTCAAACGCGAGCGAATGATGATGGACTCGAAATTGCGGGACTCTTCGCGTAACTTGCGAAAGCGCTTGCGGTCGCGCTGATCGATGCTGACCAGCTGCGCCAACTCGTCAATGGTCTGATCAACCGACTGAGCCACCAGCGATGGCGTGATCTCCAGCGTGTAGGCCGAATAGTTCGTGGCCAACACCACGCCGTTTCTGTCGAATATCAAACCCCTGTTGGGCACCACGGGGACGATGGCGGTGCGGTTGGTTTCGGCCTGCTGGTCCAATGCCTCGTGACGCCAGACTTGCAAGTAAACCAAGCGGGCCAGCAGCAGCACAAAAGCGAACAAGACCACGCCAGCCACCACCAGCACGCGCAGCCTGAACTGCGCCAAGTCGGACTCGATGTCGCGCAGTTGCGTCATATGGGGCGGTTCTCGTCTGGGTCTGGTGCGCGGCGCTGCGGCGCCAACAGCACAGCAGTCACCAAAGGCCAGAGCAAAGCTTCAATAAAGGGCGCCAGCACCAGCGACCAGCTCGGAAAGCCGTCTCCGGCAAGCAAGCGCACCAGCACCACCAACAACTGCGACACGGCGAACAGCGGCAGCACTTGCAGGGCCTGTGAAGACAGCGTGAACCACAGCACCCGGCGGTGGATGCTGACCGCGATGTAACCCAGCACCGAATAGGCCAACGCGTGCTGGCCCAACATGGCACCTTGATGGACGTCCATGAACATGCCGAACAAAAAGCACACACCGACTCCAATGCGCTGCGGCTGGTGAATCGACCAGAAAACCAGCACCACGGCGACTGCATCGGGCGCCCATGCGGCACGCCCCCAAAGCCCCATGTTCTGCAAAAAATTCAGCATGAGCGCGGCCACCAAGCTGGCCCAGATGAACACCGGGCTGGCGGGCAGCAACAACTGCTGGCCTTGTCGCATGATCATGGTGCGGCCCCCGCAGGGTTGGCTGTGCGCTGCGCAGCCATGGCCGATGCTGGCGCCGGTGTAAGCGCTGATGCGGGTGCTCCTGGCGCGGGCAATGCCTGCGCCGTGTTGGGCGTTGCTTGGCCACCCACAGGCCGCTCGCCCAGCGCACCCGACGCTTCAGGCCGCGCCGGTTGCGACTGCGACAAGGGTGCCAGCACCATCACCTGTCGTACCCCGCTCAGCAAAGCCAGAGGCTGCGCGTGGATGCGTGCAAAGGACGACTCGGCTCTGCGCTCCACCTGGGTCACGCGGGCCACAGCCAAGCCGGGTGGATAGACCCCATCGACACCGCTGGTGGTGAGCAAATCGTTGTCCTGCACATCGGCGTTGGTCCCCATGAAGCGCAGCTCGAGCGATCCACCGAGGGTCTCCGGGTCACCAAAAGCCACGCTGCGCTCGCCGGTGCGGGCGTTCAGCACGGGAATGGCCTGGCTGCGATCGGTCAGCAACGTGACCTCGCTGACCAAGGCGTAGACACGCGTGACCTGGCCGACCACACCCGACTCGTCGATCACCGGCGAGCCAGCCTGCACACCCGACAGCTGGCCCAAGTCGATGACCACTTTGCGCGTGAACGGGTCAGCCGCGTCGTACAGGACCTGAGCAGCCTGGCCCTGCGCGAACTGCTGCTCACGCAGACCCAACAACAACCGCAGGCGGCGGTTCTCCAGCTCCAGTTGTTCCACCCGCTGAGTGCGCGCCGCTGATCTCGCCAAAGCCAATCGGGCGCTTTGCTCGGCCTCCTGCGCCGACTCCAGCGATTGCAGGTAGTCGCCGCCGCCAGCCACCAAACGCACCGGCTGCAACACGGCCCATTGAATGGGAAAGAGCACGGCGGCTACAGCGCCGCGCAGCGGCCCACTCAGACCCAGCCGGGTATCGGCCACCATCAGAAAAAGGGCTGCTGCGCTGAACAGCACCAACTTGGTAAAAGCCGAGGTGCCCTGTCTGAAGAAGGGCGGCGGCGTTCGGTCGAGGGTCCCGAGTGGCATGGCGCGCTGGTGGACTCAAGACCCGGGACTGGGCGCGGCTTAGGCGGTGAGCCGTGGGCGCGTCACTCGGAAGTGAAGATGGAGCCGAGGCGCTCCATGCGCTCCAGCGCGATGCCGCAACCCCGCACGACGCAGGTCAGCGGGTCTTCGGCCACCAACACCGGCAAGCCGGTTTCTTCGGCCAGCAGGCGGTCCAAGTCGCGCAACAGCGCGCCGCCACCGGTGAGCATCATGCCGCGCTCGGCGATGTCCGCACCCAATTCGGGGGGCGTGTTCTCCAAAGCGTTCTTGACGGCGCCCACGATGTTGTTGAGCGGATCGGTCAGCGCTTCCAAGATTTCGTTGCTGGAGATCGTGAAGCTGCGCGGCACGCCTTCGGACAGATTGCGCCCGCGCACTTCCATTTCGCGCACTTCGCTGCCGGGGAAGGCAGACCCAATTTGCTTCTTGATGGACTCTGCCGTGGGCTCGCCAATGAGCATGCCGTAGTTGCGGCGGATGTAGCTGATGATGGCTTCGTCAAACTTGTCACCGCCCACGCGCACGCTGCCTTTGTAGACCATGCCGCCCAGCGAAATCACACCCACTTCGGTCGTGCCGCCGCCGATATCGACCACCATCGAACCGGAGGCCTCGCTGACCGGCAAGCCAGCCCCGATGGCCGCGGCCATGGGCTCTTCGATCAGGTAGACCTCGGAAGCGCCTGCGCCCAGGGCCGACTCTCGGATGGCGCGGCGCTCGACCTGGGTGGAGCCGCAAGGCACGCAAATGATGATGCGGGGGCTGGGCCGAAACAGGCTGCGCGGGTGCACCATCTTGATGAACTGCTTGAGCATCTGCTCGGTGACGGTGAAATCGGCGATGACGCCGTCTTTCATCGGGCGAATGGCCTCGATGTTGCCCGGCACTTTGCCCAGCATGGCCTTGGCTTCGTGGCCCACCGCCTGGATGGATTTCTTGCCCTGCGGCCCGCCTTCGTGGCGAATGGCGACCACAGAAGGCTCGTCCAGAACGATGCCTTTATCGCGCACAAAAATCAGTGTGTTGGCTGTGCCGAGGTCAATGGCCAGATCGGTCGAAAAATAGCGGCGGATATCACCAAGCATGGGGGGTCCTCTCGACGCATGCAGCGCGGCCGGGTGGCCAAACGCGGATGGTCTGGCTGGCGCGAGCCAGCGGGTCGGGGGTGGGCATCGGATGGTCGGGGGTGGCTGGCTTGCACCGAATCAGTGCCTTCAGCAAAGGCCGGATAATAACCGAGCGCTCTCTGAAAAAGCCTTGTTTTGCGGTGTTTTGCACCCTCAATCGCTCCCGTTACACCTGGTTTCCAAACCCTCCCCATATGGCCCTCACACCCGGCGACATCGCCCGCATCGCACAACTGGCCCGACTGGACCTGACCGACCGACAGCAATCGCTGATGCTGGGTCAGATCAATGGTTTCTTCGATTTGGTCGAGCAGATGGGCCAAGTGAACACCGCAGGCGTCGAGCCGCTGGCTCACCCCATTGAAACCGTGCGCGACATCGCCCTGCGTTTGCGCGAAGACAAAGCCACCGAGCCCAACGAGCGCGAAGCCAACCAACAGAGCGCGCCGCTGGTCGAACGCGGTCTGTACCTCGTGCCCCGTGTGATCGAGTAAGGCGCGCAGCACCATGAACGATTTACACGACTTGAGTGTGGCCGAATTGGCAGCGCTGCTGCGCCGGCGCGAGACCTCTGCCGTTGAAGTGGCTCGTCACTTTCTGGGCCGAGTTCACGCTCAACCAAACTTGGGGGCCTTCCTGGCCACCGATGAGACTGTCACGCTGGCTCAAGCGGCAGCAGCCGACGCCCGCTTGGCCGCTGGTGACAGCGCACCGCTGCTGGGTGTGCCAGTGGCACACAAAGACGTGTTCGTTACGCGAGAGTTCCCCAGCACGGCAGGCTCGAAAATGTTGCAGGGCTACCGCTCCCCGTTCGATGCCACGGTGGTGCAGCGCTTGGGTGTGCAGACTGGCGCTGGCATGGTCAGTTTGGGCAAGCTCAATTGCGACGAGTTCGCCATGGGTTCTTCCAACGAGAACTCTGCTTACGGACCGGTGCAAAACCCATGGGACCACCAACGTGTTCCAGGTGGCTCCAGCGGCGGCAGCGCAGCCGCTGTGGCCGCGCGCCTCACGCCAGCGGCCACCGGCACCGACACCGGTGGCTCCATTCGCCAGCCTGCTGCTTTTTGCGGCGTCACCGGCATCAAGCCCACTTACGGACGCGCTTCGCGCTACGGCATGGTGGCCTTCGCCTCCAGCCTCGACCAGGCCGGGCCACTGGCCCGCAGTGCCGAGGACTGCGCGCTACTGCTCTCGGCCATGTGCGGGCCAGACCCAGACCGTGACTCGACTTCGCTGGACGACCCAACCCCTGATTTCAGCGCAGCACTGAAAGCCACGCCAGAGCGGCTGGACGGACTGCGCATTGGGATGCCGACTGAGTTTTTCGGGCCAGGCTTATCGGGTGATGTGCGCGCTGCGGTGCAGGCAGCACTGCAAACCTTTGAGGATTTGGGTGCGCGCGTTGTGGAGATCACGCTGCCCAGAACCGAGTTGGCCATTCCCGTGTACTACATCATTGCCCCTGCCGAGGCCAGCTCCAATCTGAGCCGTTTCGACGGCGTGCGCTACGGACACCGCAGCGCCAACCCGAAAGATCTGGCCGACCTTTATCGAAGCAGCCGCAGCGAAGGCTTCGGTGCTGAGGTGCAGCGGCGCATCATGATCGGCACCTATGTGCTGAGCCACGGCTACTACGACGCTTACTACCTGCAAGCGCAAAAGATTCGCCGCCTGATCGCCGACGACTTCCAGCGCGCCTTCACCCAATGTGACCTGATCGCAGGTCCAGTCGCGCCTACGGTGGCATGGAAGCTGGGCGAAAAGTCCGACGACCCTGTGGCCAACTACCTGGCCGACATCTTCACCCTGCCCGCCTCACTGGCAGGCCTGCCCGGCATGAGCCTGCCCTGCGGTTTCGGGGAGGCCGGCATGCCCGTTGGCTTGCAGCTCATTGGCAATTACCTCGAAGAATCGCGGCTGTTGCAGGCCGCGCACCGCTTCCAGCAAGCGACCGACTGGCACCAACGCAAGCCCGCATGACCAAGCCTGACGCCACCGCCATGCCCACGACCCACACACATCTCAGCGCAGCAAGCGCACCCGCGGCAGTCGCCACAGATGCTGATCGCCAGCAGCCCACTGGTCTGCTGGTGCGCGGCTATGAAGTCGTCATCGGCTTCGAGACGCACACGCAGCTCTCGACCGTCAGCAAGATCTTCAGCCGCGCCTCTACAGCCTTTGGTGCCGAGCCCAACACGCAGGCTTGCGCGGTGGATTTGGCGTTGCCCGGCACGTTGCCGGTGATGAACCGTGGCGCAGTCGAGCGCGCCATTCGGTTTGGCTTGGCGGTGGGCGCACACATTGCACCGCGCAGCGTGTTCGCCCGCAAGAACTACTTCTACCCCGACCTGCCCAAGGGCTACCAGATTAGCCAGTACGAAGTGCCGGTGGTGCAAGGCGGTGCCGTGTCGTTTTGGCTGGGCGAGGAGCACAAGACCGTGCGCCTGGTGCGCGCGCACCTGGAGGAAGACGCGGGCAAATCGCTGCACGAAGACTTTGTGGGCATGAGCGGCATCGACCTGAACCGCGCCGGCACGCCGCTGCTGGAAATCGTGACCGAACCCGACATGCGTTCTTCGTCCGAGGCCGTGGCTTACGCGCGCGAGCTGCACAAGATCGTCACCTGGATTGGCATTTGTGACGGCAACATGCAAGAGGGCAGCTTCCGCTGCGACGCCAACGTGTCGGTGCGCCGACCGGGCCAGCCTTTGGGCACGCGCCGCGAGATCAAAAACTTGAACAGCTTCAAGTTCATGCAGCAGGCCATCGACTTCGAGGTGCGCTGGCAGATCGAGCAATTGGAAGACGGGTTGGCCATTCAACAAGCCACCGTGCTGTTCGACCCCGAGACTGGCGAAACCCGTGCCATGCGCACCAAGGAAGACGCTGCAGATTACCGCTATTTCCCAGACCCAGATTTGCCCCCGCTGGTGGTCTCTGCCGAATGGGTCGACGAGGTTCGGCAACAGATGCCGGAGTTGCCGCGCCTGCGCGCGCAGCGTCTGGCGCAGAGCCACACCCTGTCGGAGTACGACGCCACCACACTCACCCAAAGCCAAGCCATGGCCGACTACTTCGAAGCGACCGTGGCCGCTGGTGCAGAGCCCAAACTGGCGGCCAACTGGATCATGGGCGAGGTCTCGCGCAAACTCAACGCTGAAGAGTTGGACATTGCTGCAGCACCGGTGCAACCCGTGGCGCTGGCGGCAGTCATCCGGCAAATCACCGAGGGCGCTGTTTCGCACAACGCGGCGCGGCAGGTGTTGGAGGCGCTGTGGACTGGGAAAGCCTTCTTCGCAGGCGGTTCGCTTGAAGAGGCTGACCAAGCCGTTGCGGCCTACATCGAAGCCAATGGCCTGCGCCAGCTCAACGACAGCGCAGCCTTGGCGCAAATGGTCGACGAGGTGATCGCCGCCAACCCGGACAACGTGGCGCAATTCAAGGCCGGTAAAGACAAGGCCTTCAATGCACTGGTGGGGCAGGTGATGAAGAAGAGCGCGGGCAAAGCCAACCCGGCTCAGGTCAGCGAGTTGCTCAGGGCAAAGCTGGTCTGATGGGCAACGCGCTGGCGGGTGCCGGCCTGGAGGATTGCCCCATGGCCCAGAGCGAGGCCAGGCGCGTGTATTCCTCGTCAAAGCGCTCGTTGATGCGGCGCTTCTCGGCGTCTTGCGCTTGCAAAAAGCGCCCTTGCGCTGCGATGTTGTCGCGGTTTTCTTCGATTTGCCGCTTGAGCACCGCCGGCATGCGGGACGGGTCTTTTACATAGAACTCGGCTTCAGCTTCCAGCTTGCGACGCTCGCCGTGCAGTTCGCTGGTGCGCCGATTGGCAGCCTCGATGACGATGTCGACTTGCGCCAGCGCGTCGTTGCGCTCGCGGTCGTGGGCCACCCGGCTCGGGTACCGCGCCAGCAACACCCGGTCGCGTCGACGCTCTTCGAGCTGTCGCGCCTGCTCGATGGCTTGACGGCGCTCAAGCTCTTGCCTCACAGCCAGCTCTTCTGCAGTGAGCGACGGGCCGATCTCGCGGCGAAGCGTGCCGCTGGCATTCAGCTCTTTCTGTACCCGGTCGTTGCACTCGAGAATGGGGCGGTCCGAGTTGAGGCGGCGACCCTTGGAATCAATGCAGGTGTAGATGCCCTGCGCCATGACAGTGCCCGCGGCGCCGACACACCAAGCGCCCACCAACAAACTCCGAAGTTGATTCCGGAAAATGCTGGAGAGGGGGGCGGGACAAGTGCTCATAAAGTCAGGTGCCGTAACGCGTTCTGTAGGCCTGCACGCGCTCCAAGTGTGGCGCTAAAGCACCTGCATTGTTCATACTGAGATATTGCAGCAAGTCTTGCAGACGCGCAATCGGACTGACGACCATTCCCAGCTGCTGTCTGGCGTACTGAACCGCGCTGTAGGGGACATCGACTCCCTCGCTGGTGGCCATTTCCTGACGGTCGAGCGCAATGGCTACGGCATGGGCTTGCGCGCCAGCTGCTTCGATCAACTCCACAGACGCCCGGACTGCCGTGCCAGCCGACATGACGTCATCGATGATGAGCACGCGCCCCTGCAGCGCAGCGCCCACCAAAGTGCCGCCTTCTCCATGGTCTTTGGCTTCCTTGCGGTTGTAGGCAAACGGGTAGTTGTGGCCACGACGCGCCAGCTCGATGGCCACGGCTGACGCCAAAGGAATGCCTTTGTAGGCGGGCCCGAAGATCATGTCGAAGCCTAGGCCGTTGGCAATGAGCCGCTCCGCATAAAAGCCCGCCAGACGGCCCAGCTTGGCCCCGTCATTGAACAGACCAGCGTTGAAAAAATAGGGGGAGAGTCGGCCCGCTTTGGTGACGAACTCGCCGAAGCGCAGAGCACCAACGTCCAGGGCGAATCGAACAAAATCCAGAGCCAGCGTGTCAGGCGCATCAGCTCCTGGGGCAGCTGCTGGGGCGGCAGACACTTGCAGCGCAGCGTCCTGAAGGCCGGCTTGTTTTTCTAATCCTTGCACCGAAAGCTTCCCTTGTTCAGACTGACCACCCTCAACCTCAACGGCATCCGGTCGGCCACCCAAAAAGGGCTGGAGCCCTGGCTTGCCGCGAATTCGCCGGATTGTATTTGTGCGCAAGAGGTCAAAGCCCAGCGCGAAGACGTGCAAGACCGGCTAGACGTGCTGGCCGGCATGCAGGGCTACTTCCACTTTGCGCAGAAAAAAGGCTACTCGGGCGCTGCCGTCTTCACCAGACACGAGCCCAGCGACGCCATTGCAGGTTTTGGCTCGCCCGAGTTCGACGACGAAGGCCGATTCGTCGAACTGCGCTTCGACACCCCGGCGCGCCGCCTGTCGATCGTCAGCGTGTACTTCCCCAGCGGCTCCAGCGGCGAAGAGCGCCAACAAGCGAAGTTCCGATTTCTGGAGGTTTTCTACCCGCACCTGGCCCGGCTGCAAGCAGAGCGCGAACTCATCGTGTGTGGCGACTTGAACATCGCCCACCACGCCATCGACCTGAAAAACTGGAAGAGCAACCAGAAAAACAGCGGCTTTCTGCCCGCAGAGCGCGCTTGGCTCACGCACCTGTTCGCCAGCACCCGCCTGCGCGACGTCTACCGCCAACTCCACCCGGCAGCTACAGACGAGGCCTACACCTGGTGGAGCAACCGAGGACAGGCCTACGCCAAGAACGTAGGCTGGCGCATTGACTACCACCTCGCCACCCCGGCCCTCGCGCAAACGGCATTGCGCGCCGAGATCTTCAAGACTCAGCGCTTCTCGGACCATGCGCCGCTGAGCATCGACTACGACTTCGTGCTCTGACTGTCCTGCGAACTTCTGAACGCCCGCTGTCGGTCGAAGCGGCCGTTCCCCTGCTGGCCGGCGGGCGGCAGAAATCGACCCATTGCGGTCTTTGGTCCGATCGATCCCCGTTTGGCGGGTCTGCGCATGTGGCTGTCGTTGGCTGAGCGAATCGCGAAGGATCGGCGCTACCGCAAAGCTGTAACTCGGATCAGCTTGCGCAAGGCTCAGGTGACAACGAAGACCGTCTTGCCCGCGCTGCCGTTGGCCTTGGTTTCCGAATACGCACGTCTGAAGTCACTCATCGGGAAGGTCGTGCCGACGACGACCTCAAGCCAATCGCCCGCCAGCCGGCCAAGAAGTTCGAGCCGCTCGGCGTTGGGCTTCATCATCAGGATCCGCCGCTTGCGTTGTGAGACGGCGTTGTGGATGTACCCGAGCAGGATGTCCTTGGGGTTGGGGTAGGCGTTCACATAGACCGATCTGGATTTCAGCAAGGGCTTCGAGGCGGCAAACGGCAGCTTGTCGGACAGGTCAATGATCACATCAAAGCGCCGGTTCAGGCCCAGGACATCTTGGCTTGAGCGGTCGACGATGTGATCGCAACGCCATCTCATGGCCAGTGGTACGCCACGCTTGCCGACGACGGCGGTGACGATCGCGCCGCGGCGCTTTGCGATCTGTGTGGCCATGGTGCCGATGCCGCCCGTCGCGCCGTTGATCAGGACTTCGGTTCCCTTGCCGACCTGCGCCAGGTCGTCGAGGATTTGCAATGCAGAGAGCCCCCCGATGGGCAGCGCTGCCGCTTGCTCGAACGATAAGGTCGGCGGCTTTAGGTGGATCTGCTGCTCGCTGGCGATGACTTGGTCCCCGAGCGCATCGCCCTTGAAAGGATCCAACATGCCGAACACCGGGTCGCCTGGCTTGAAGCGGCCAACGGCAGGGCCTGCTTTGGCAACCTCGCCAGCAAACTCGATTCCAATCCCGCGCGGGAACTTGGAGCCGGTCACGAAGGCCATCTGACCTTCGTAGATCTTCCAATCGAGCGGGTTCAGCGCCACGGCCTTGACGTCGATCAAAACCTGGCCGAGCAAAGGCGTTGGACTGGGCTGCTCGACCATCTCCAGAACTTCGGTGCCACCGTAGCGGCTGTAAACCACCTTACGCATGCATTGATCTCCTGATGACTGGTCTTCAGCGCGGCCTGCCCATTGCCCGGGCCACGATGAGCAACAGTGCGTGTTCGCCACAGGCCGAAAAGACCCGCAGAGACCAGATTGTGTTGGGCGTCGCCGCGCCGGAGAAGGGGGCAAAGTGGCAATGGTCTTTCCATTCATGGAATAGACTGATTTTTATGAGTGACCTGTCAGCGCTCCACGACATGACGCTGTTCGTCGAAGTGGCGCGCACCGCGAGCTTCAGCCGCGCCAGCCAAAACCTGGGCGTGCCGGGTGCCACGCTGTCGAGGCGAATTGCAGCCATTGAGCGAGAGTTCGGCGTGCGCCTGTTCAACCGCACGACGCGGCATGTCGAGCTGACCGAAGCAGGGCGGCGCTACTTCGAACGCTGCGGGCATCTTGTGGACGAAGCACGGCTGGCTCAGGAAGCGCTGCGCGAAGTCGCAGCGCAGCCCAGCGGGCATGTTCGCCTATCGATGCCCGTCGATCTCGGTGTGACGGTGATCGGCCCGCTGCTGACCGACTTTGCGCGGCAGTTCCCGGGCATCAGCTTCGATCTTGATCTGTCACCACGCAACACGGATTTGGTGGGAGAGAGCGTTGACGTGGCGATCCGGCTGGGTGCCGTGAGGGACGAGAAACTGGTCGCGCGCCGTATCGGCAGTCTGGAACAACGGCTGTTCGCAGCACCCGCCTACCTGTCCCTGCGCGGCATACCCACGCAGCCGGCCGATCTGGTCGAGCATGAATGCATCCTGCTTCGCAATGCGCAGCGGCAGGCACTCTGGCGGCTACAGAACGACACCGACATGGCCGAAGCGGTGGTGCGGGGGCGCTTCATGGTCAACAACGTGAGCCTGATGCGCGTTCTGGCCGAGCGCGGTATGGGCGTCGCCGTGCTGGACCCATCCCTAGTGCGCGAGTCACTGGCTCAAGGCAGACTCTTGCAGGTGCTGCCCCAGTGGGCCGCGCCACGGCTTCCATTACACGCCGTGATGACTTCGCGCTTGCAGCCGGCCAACGTTCGCACCTTGCTCGACTTTCTGGCGGCGCGCCTGGTGGTCGTTTGACGCCCCGCTGCGCGGACGTCCCGTGCGGCGGACATGCATTCGGTGCCCGTGCGAAGTTGCGCTGCAAGACTGAAGTCACGAATCACGCCGGGCAGCAGGGTTGCTGGTCAGTCGCCTCTGTCTGAGCAAGCGGCTGTCGCTTGTGAACCGTTCCATTCCAACCCTTTCGGCTAACTGAACGACCGAGACATGCGGTCTGGGCCTAGCGGTCGCTCGCGAGCGTTCGGCCTGCGTTCATTCAGTAGCCAACGATGTCCTTCACCAACCACCACACCACGGATCGCTAAGAGCTGTAACCGGCCGCTGGCGCTCAGGTCGATGAGCCTTACCGGAGGTCCGCTACTGGCCGGGAGTGTGAGTTCAGAGAAAGTGTCAGACCGCGGTGCCAACCCTAAGGAGACTTTCGCCAGATCTGATGGGGCAGCGGCAGACTACTAAAGGAGAGCCTCACTGCGCCGTTTGGAAGACGCGTCAAGAGCGACTGCTGACGGCCAGACTAATGGTCTGCCTGACTGATAAAAGATATGGCCCATTTTTCAGCTAGCTCTGAATTTGGGAATGCCTTGCACGGCAACCCTCCACCAGTAACGCAATGCTCATATAGCGGAGCCATTAATCTGGCTCCTTCAACGTCTGGTCGAAGAACGAAGGCAACGCAGGCGGGGGCTATGTTCAATTGAACCACTTGTTTGACCATTTCGCCGAACGCCCGAAGAACCTCAGGAGAAGCAAGTGCACTTTGCTCAAACACGGCAATATTTACCCATACGCCTTTTGAAGCCATGACAGGAAAGAGGTTTCGGACCAGCGTTTCCAGGGAGTCCACGAGCTGTACGTTGAACGGCCCCCAAGCCTTTGTTAAAAGGATATTGCCTTGCTCTTCATATTCAACTCGCCCATGTGGCTTAAATCTTCCGGGCTCGATCTCGTCAGTGGAATGAGTGGTTTTGGTCATAAAGATTTACTCTTTCCGCCCTAAGAAAATCTTAGTTAAAACTAGTATAGCTACCAGACTCAACATGTAGCCGAGGTAGCAAGTAGCCTATACAGCCCGATTCCACTCCAATGCGTTCTATTGCTGCCCTGCGGCCGGTGCTGATGGCGGTGTCGGCTCCTGGCCGGGACTACCCAGTTCGCCGTCGAAGCCAACAGCGGCCACTCGGTCTGCCGCTGCTTGAATGACCTGTCTTCGACGCGCTGACTTCACCACCTGATTGACTGCTCTCTCGCTTGATCACCGTCAGCTTGTGGCCGAAAGCACCACCCCGACGCGCGAATGTCAGAGACTGTTACCGCGTGGTCTGCCGACGGTCATGACTTCGTGCTTTAAGAGATGGTTTTCTGCGGGTGTTCAAGGGCACATGCCCTGCGGCTGCAGATAACTGCCTCAGCGGCCTAGGGTGTAGAACTCGTCGTTGGGTCGCATGCTGGTCACGTTGGCCATGCGGTTAGACATGCCAAAGAAGGCAGCAATTGCCGCGATGTCCCACACGTCGTCCATGCTGAAGCCCTGCTGCTGCAGGCTGGCAAAGTCCGCGTCGCCGACGGCGTAGGACTGCGACGACACCCTCATGGCGAAATCAAGCATCGCCATTTGTTTCGGCGTGATGTCGGCCTTGCGGTAATTGACCGCCACTTGGTCAGCCAGCAAAGGGTTTTTGGCACGGATTCGCAAGATGGCCCCGTGCGCCACCACGCAGTACTGGCACTGGTTGGCGCTGCTGGTGGCCACCACGATCATTTCGCGCTCGGCCTTGGTCAAGCCGCCAGGCTTGTCCATCAAGGCGTCGTGGTAGGCGAAGAAGGCCCGGAACTCATCAGGCCGGTGCGCGAGCACCAAGAACACGTTGGGCACGAAGCCCGATTTTTCTTGCACCGCCAGAATGCGCGCCCGGATGTCTTCGGGCAGCTCGGTGAGCTCGGGCACTGGAAATCGGCTGATCGGGTGTGGTGCTGTCACGGACATGGCATCTCCTGGTTGGATCGGGCTAGCCCGACAAAGCTGTCTTTTGTGGGGGTTAACGTCGTCGCGCCTCGCTCGGCGATCTCAAACCCCTAAGTAACGCCCCGACCGATGGTTCAGCGCCAAGATCAGGCCAATGGCGACTGCGCCAGCCACCGACTGCACCACGCGCACCGGCGGCACGATGGCGAAGGCGGCCAGCACCACCAGCACGTCCACCGACATCTGGACTTTGCCCGCGCTGATGCCGCGTGTTTGCTGCAACCACTGCGCAACGATGTTCACCCCGCCCACACTGGCGCGGTGGCGCAGCAGCGCCAGCAAACCAAAGCCCACCAAAAAACCGCCCAAGACGGACGCCACCCATGGGTTGAGCAGCTCGAAGCGCACCACTTGCGGTGCCAGCGCCGTGAAAACAGACACCAAGCTGACTGCGCCCAAGCTTTTGAAGGTGAACTCGGGCCCCAGCCAGCGCCAAGAAAGTCCAAAAAACGGCAGGCTCAGCACAAAGAAGCACAACGCCAAGTTCCAGCCGCTGGCGTAGCTGAGCAAAAAAGCCACGCCAGCGACGCCGCCGGTCAGCAGGCCTGCGTGGGCAAACATGGTCATGCCCAGAGAGACAAACAAAGCACCCGCCACCAACGCCTGTCCATCGTCCAGCCAGGTGTGGGCCAAGGTTTGCTGCGCAGGTGGAACGGAAGTCATGGCTGCAGCCGCTCAAAGCGGCATGGCCCGGGCCGCTTCAGGCGCAAAGGCATGGTTGAGCGGGCCGTGGCCTTGGCCAACCTGAAAGTGCGCGCCGCTGGCCAGGGCTTGCTGCACATAGGCGCGGGCACGGTGACAGGCTTCGGCCAGCGTGCTGCCCAGCGCCAGGTGGCAGGCAATGGCGCTGGACAGGGTGCAGCCGGTGCCGTGCGTGTTGCGGCTGTCGATGCGCGGGCTTTCCCAGTGGACGGCCTGCGCCGGCAGCAGGGCGGTGTCGGTGTCCGGCATGGGCAGCAGCAAAACGTCGTGCACCAAGGGCCCGGCCAAGTGCCCGCCTTTCAGCAGCACGGCGCGTGCGCCCATGGCTTGCAGCGCGCGCGCTGCGGGTTCCAGGTCTTGCGCTTGGGTGATGGGGCGGCCCAGCAACCAGGCGGCCTCATCGAGGTTGGGGGTGATGACATCCACCCAGGCAAACAGCTCGGAGACGATCACGGCGGCGGTGTCGGCCTCGATCAAGCGGTCGCCGCTGGTGGCCACCATCACCGGGTCGAGCACCACGGGGGCCAGGCGGTGACGCTGGATGGCGCTGGCCACAGCGCGCACCACCGCGCTGTCGTGCAGCATGCCGATCTTGACCGCGTCGACCCCGATGTCTTCGACCACCGCGTCAATCTGCTGCACCAACAGCTCGGGCGGCAGCGCATGCACGGCGCGCACGCCCACGGTGTTTTGCGCGGTGATGGCGGTGATGGCGGTCATGCCGAAGCAGCCCAGAGCAGCGGCGGTTTTCAAATCGGCCTGTACGCCAGCGCCGCCGCCGCTGTCCGAACCAGCAATGCTCAGAACGCGCGCATAGCGGTGCCCCGGGGTGGCTGGCGTCCAAGGGGCGGCAAAGGTGGCTGTGCTCATGGGTGTGCAGATAGAACGTGTCTGCAAGCTTACACAGCCAGTCAGCCAGGAGCCTTGGCGGCGGCACTGCAAGCGGGGCGAAACTTGAATCGAGTAGGCTCGAAGCCTCACCCGAAAACCGCCCTTCCATTCATGCCCCCAGCTCCTGTGCCGCAACCTCTCAGCAGCCAGGGCTTGTTGCAGACTCCACCGCAGGACGCGCCGCAGAGCCTGAGCGCCGAGGTTCAGATGTCGACCTTGCTGCGCTTGGGCGTGGCTTGGTACTGGAGGCAAGACGCCCAGTTTCGCTTCATCGAGGTGTCCCGCATCATCGAATCGACGGGGCAAGGCCCGGCTTATTGGCTTGGCCGCACGCGCTGGGAAATCTCCGACCTCATGCCGGCTTCCTTCTGGGCCGAGCACCAACGCGTGTTGCAAGCGCACGAGCCCTTCCAAGACCTGGAATACCTGGTGCCCGACACCAGTGGCGGCACTAGGTATGCCCGCTGGCACAGCACCACCGGTGAGCCCTTGTTCGACGCGCAAGGCAACTTCATCGGCTATCACGGCTTTGGTCGCGAAGTCACGGCGCGTCGGCGCGCGATGCAGGGTTTGAAGCTCAGCGAGGAGCGCTTTCGCGACTTCGCCCATGCGCTCAGCGACTGGATGTGGGAGACCGACGCCGACCTGAACTACATCTGGGTCTCCGAGAGCATCACACGCGTCACTGGCCAGCCGGTCAACGCGTACCTGGGCAAGCGCCTGGACTTCATGCACCGCGAGCCCGGCACCGACCCCGCTGCTGCTGCGGCTGTGGACCGAGCCATCGCACAGCGCGAGCCCTTCCACGACTTTCTCTTCAGCGCGCAAGAGGTTGGGCGCGAGCTATGGGTGTCCAAAAGCGGCGTGCCTTACACCGACAGCCAAGGACGCTTTGCCGGCTATCGGGGCATCAACCGCGATGTGACGCCGGCGCAAGTGGCAGCGCGCAAAGCGGCCGAGCGTGAGCAGCGCTTTTCCTCGATCTTCGAGCAAAGCCCACTCGGAATGATCGAGTGGGACACGCAATTCCGCGTCACCCAATGGAACAGCGCAGCGGAGCGCATCTTTGGCTACAGCCGTGCCGACATGCTGGGACAGCACGCGAAGGTGCTGGCAGACCCCGCGGTTCATGGCTTGCTGGAAGATGTGCGGCTGGCCCTGATAGGCAGCGCCAGCGTGGCCAAGAGCGTCAACCGCAACCGACACCGCGACGGCCACGAGCTGGTGTGCTCTTGGACCAACTCCGCCGTGCGCAATGCCGAGGGCGAGGCGGTGGCCATTTTGTCCATGGTCGAAGACATCACGGCCCAAGAGCAAGCGGCTTCGCGCATTGAACATCTGGCACGCCATGACGCGCTGACAGACCTGCCCAACCGCGCCCGTTTTCGTGAGCTCATCCAAGCCGAACTGGCCGAGGCTTTGGGCAACAGTTGGCCAGGCGCGATCTTCATGGTGAACATGGACCGCTTCAAGAGCGTCAACGATTCACTCGGCCACGCAGCGGGCGACCGCTTGTTGCTGACGGTGTCGCAGCGCATCAAGCAGCAGGCGGGTGCCAACGCCAGCGTGGCCCGCTTGGGCAGCGACGAGTTCGCGCTGTTGGTACCACGCACTGACGCAGCGCAGGCAGAGCTTGTGGGAGAGCAGCTGCGCTTGGCGCTGTCGGAGCCCTACGCACTGGAGGGCAAGTTCTTTACCTGCACACCGACCATCGGGGTGGCTCTGTTCCCGATGGACGGGCAAGACGCTTCCAGCCTTTTGCAAGCGGCCGATACCGCCATGAGCCACGGCAAGAAGCAAGGTGGCAACGTGCTGCAGTTCTTCACGGCCACGCTGCGCCAAGAGCTGAGCGCACGCCGCCAGCTCGAGCTCGATCTGCGCGACGCCGTGCGCAAGGGCGAGCTGTTGCTGCACTTCCAGCCGCAAGTGCAAGCGCTGACCGGGGCCGTGGTCGGTATGGAAGCGCTGGTGCGCTGGCAGCACCCCAGCAGGGGCATGGTGCCGCCGGTCAATTTCATCGCGCTGGCCGAAGAGGTGGGGCTCATCAGCGAGATCGGTGAATGGGTGATGAACGAGGCTTGTCGCACCCTGGCGCAGTGGCGCCTGCAAGGCTTGTCGGATGTTTACATGGCGGTCAACCTGTCGGCCCACCAGTTGCGCCACCGCGACTTGGCAGAGCAGGTCAGTGCCGTGCTGCTGCGCCACGGTCTGAAAGGCAGCGACCTCGAGCTCGAGCTCACAGAGTCCGCTGCCATGCAAGACCCCGCCGAGACCGTGCAGACGCTGCACGAACTGCGCGCTTTGGGTCTAGGTCTGGCCATTGACGACTTCGGCACGGGTTATTCCTCGCTGGCCTACCTGAAGCTGCTGCCCATCCAGCGACTGAAGCTCGACCGGTCTTTCGTGAAGGACATTGGCTTGCAAGGCAACGACGCCGCCATTTGCTCGGCCACCATTGCGCTGGCGCACAAGCTGCACTTGCAGGTGGTGGCAGAAGGCGTGGAGACCGAGGTGCAGCGCAACTACCTGCTGATGAATGGCTGTGAGTTGCTGCAGGGCTTTCTTTTCAGCCGGCCGCTGCCAGCGCCCGAGGCCTTGGCCTATGCCCTGACACGCAAACCCCACAGCCAAGCGCCCGACACAGCAAACTGAAAAACACCCCATGAAACACCTGGTCAGTTATTTCTTGCGCGGCCTCTTGGCCGTGCTCCCCTTGGGCCTGACGGTCTACCTGCTGTATTTGTTTTTGTCCTGGAGCGAGTCGCTGGCGCTGCAAGTCATCAGGCCCTTTGTCGGCAGTTTCTACATCCCGGGCATGGGGCTGCTGATTGGCGTGGCAGGCATCGCCATCGTGGGCTTTTTGCTGTCGCAGCGCGGCGTTGGGCGCCTGCTGGCCTGGCTGGAGCTGCCCTTCACCAATTTGCCGGTGGTCAAGAGCATCTACAACTCGCTGAAAAGTTTTGCCGACTACTTCTCACCCAACAGCGCCAACGGGCCGCAGCAGGTGGTGATCTTGCGCATGCCGGGCCATCCACTGGAGGTGGTGGGCTTGGTCACGCGCCAGGGCACGGCGGGCTTGCCACCCGGCTTTCAGCCCGGCGACCGCGTCGCGGTGTACTTGCCGATGGGCTACATGATTGGTGGCTACACCGTGTTCGTGCCCCGCGAGTGGGTGACGCCCATCGCCATGAGCGTCGAAGAGGCCATGCGCTCCTCGCTGATCGCGTGGATGGCCAAGGGCCCCGCGGACGAAAAGTAAAGGCCAGATCAGGGGCCAGGCCGCGCCAGCACCGAGCGCAGCCAGCCTTCGATGTCGCCCACTTCGGCCGGGCAAACACTGTGCTCCATGGGGTATTGCTTCCAGCCCACGGTGTACCCGAGGCCGCGCAGCAAGGCCGCTGAGCTTTCTGCGCGGGCCATGGGCACGATGCCGTCGTGCTCGCCGTGGGCCATCCAGATGGGCGTGCCCAAACTGCCGGCGCTGTGTTCTGTTGCAGTGGTTTCGGCCAGCGGCAGGTAACCCGACAAACCCATGATGCCTGCCAAGGCCCTTGGGTAGCGCAAGCCCGCCATCAGCGCCATGGCGCAGCCTTGCGAGAAGCCAGCCAGAACAATGCGCCGCGCCGGCACGCCGCGCTGCACTTCGCGGTCGATCAAGGCGCTGATGTCGGCACAAGAGCGGCGCAGGCCTTCCTCGTCCTCGCGGCGCACCAAGTCGGCAGCCCGAATGTCGTACCAAGCCGGCATGGGCATGCCGCCGTTGATGGTGACCGGAATCACCGGCGCGTTAGGAAACACATAGCGCACCACAGCCACGGCAGAGAGGTCCAGCTCTTGGGCCAGTGGCACGAAGTCGCGCCCGTCAGCGCCGAGTCCGTGCATCCAGATGATGCTGGCGTCCACGGCATCGCCGGTGGTCGCCTCGATGGTGTGCAAGCTGCGGGTCTCGGCCATGGGGTGTTGTCCTTTGAAAATTGCGCCGCAAAGCCGGTGCTGGCTTTTACCTAGCGTTACATACGAAGGTGGTTTTTGATGACCTTGCGTTGTTAGCATTTTGCTCAGTGATGAGGCTTTGTTTCGTCCTCTCGCAGCCATGCAGTGACCAGACCAACTTTGTAGAAAAAGGCAGCCGCCATGCTCAGCACAGCCAGCACTTTTCAGATGCACCTGGATTGGCGCCCATCTGCCAAGCCGACACCCGGCGTGGCGCGTCCGCGTCTGGCAGCACTGGCAACCCTGACGGTGGGGCTTGCCAGCAGCCCGCTGACGGGGCAGGCGCAAGATGTGCAACCCGGCCAGCGCTCAACACAGACAGCGCACCCGGCCACCAACCCGGCACAACGCTTGACCGCGCAGTACTTGGTTGCGGCGGGGTCCGCAGACAACGCAAGGTCTTTGGTTCAGGGGCTGCGCTTGGGCCAGCGCATTCACTTGGCAGACGCACAAGGCGAAGTGGAATTCATGCCTGCCACCCGCGCCATGGCTTGGGGTGATGTAGAGGCCGCACTGGCTCTTGCCAGCGCCAGCCTGGCCCAGTCCGGCATCAGCCAACCCAGTGCCCAGCAATGGTCCACCGTGCTCAACGGCGGCGCGCTGAGCACACCCTCGGGTGTGGTGGTGAAGCCCGGCGTACTGGCCCAGCGCACCAGTGGTTTGGGCTGGGGCCAGATTGCACAGGCCATGGGCACGACGCTGGGCCGCGTGATGGGCGCACACCGTTCAACCGCGCCCCAACCCGAGGCACGGTCCGCGGGCTGAACAGCTCGGGCTGAACAGCTCGGGGTGACCCAATCGGGCTCAGCAACCCGGGCTGCACCAGCCCAAGCCTGCGCTCAACGCGCCGGAAGGTTCAGGCGCCCCAGGCGAATCAGCTGCGTTTCGCCATTGGAGCCGTCCACCGCATCGTTATCGGTGATGAACACCGCCTCGCCAGCCGCATCGATGGCAAAGCTTTCCACCTTGTCGAGCACGTAGCCGTTGCCCGTCAGCATGATGGGCTTGAGATCCATGATCAGCCGCTTGGCAGCCACCGTCGGCACGGTGGTGTTGGAACCCACCACGGCAGGCGTGATGCCAGCGGTCGAGAACATGTGCAGCGTCTTGCGCGAATTGGCACCAAAGGTGTTGTCGCGCTCGATGACGATGAAGCTGTTGGGTCCGACGGCCGTGATTTCCGACAAGCCCATCCAGGCACCCTCAGCCGGCACATCGAGTGGGTAGTACAGCATGCCCCAGGTCTTCGTGGCCACTTGGTAGCTCAGGATCTTCACGATGCCCTTGGGGTCGTTCTTCCATTCGCGCTGCACGGCTAACCAAACGGTTTCACTGGCGCCGCTACCCGTGGTGGTCACGCCTTCCAGGCCAAAGCGAACGGCCTGCTGGCGAAGCACTTCCGGCAGCTCGATTTCTTCTTGCACTGCGCCGTTGGCGGACACGCGGATGAGCAGGTCGCGCACAGGGTTGGGCTTTTTCTCCGGGTCGCCTTCTGAGGCAATCCAGAAGCCGCCGTCTTCGCGCTGCACGATGCCCTCACCGTCGAAGCCGACCGGCTGGCCGGCCTTCGTCAGCGGAAAAGCGCGGGTGATGACGGCTGGGCGGCGGGTCGTGTCGATCTCCAGCACGCGCGTCACGGCGTAGGCGCTGTCGGTCACGGCATAGAAGCGGCCCGGTGTCTTGCGGTCTGCGGCCAGGCCGGAGATGGCGCCCCAGGGAATGGGCAAGCCATTGACATCGGCCGACACCAAGTGCGGGTATGCAGCAGGGGCAGCGCCGCGCTGGTAGATCATGACCGTGCTGCGCGCAGCACCGTCGTTCTCTGCAGCCACCACCAGCAGGTTGCGCTGCGGGATGGCCGTGAGGCCTTCAGGGCCGCTGCCGGCAGGCAGCACCTGAATGAACTGTGGCGGCTTGCCCGCGCCCATGTCCTTGAACACCACCACCAGCGAGGCGCGCTCCAGGCCCACGAAGATCAGGTTGTCGTTGCCGAAGCGGCCCACCTCGATGCCCTCGGGCTCGGTGCCCTTGGAGCCCGAGCGGTGCTCTGGGTAGTGGCCGTGGCGCATGGCGATGTGCTCCAGCAGCGCGCCGCTGTCCCATTCCAAGGTGCCGTTCTTGTTGAAGATGCTGAAGGTGCGCGAGCCGCCTTCGTAGTCGCCTTCGTTGGCGCTCACAAAGCGTTGGTTGTCCAGCCAGGCCACGGCATCAGGCTCGCGCTTGAGGCCGGTGGCAGAGTCCACCGGGTTGATCTGGCCATCGCGCTTGCGGTCAATGCCCATCAGGTCGACTGTGCCTGCGGAGAAGTGCTTTACCACCGCGCCGGTGGCGACGTTGACCACGGCAAAGTGGTTGTTTTCCTGAAGCGAGACGATGGCCTCACCCAAGGCGTTCACCTTCACCAGTTCGGGCTCTGGGTCGGTGGGTGCCACAGCCGCCATGCCGGTGAGCGCCACGACCTTTTTGGCCGCGCAGTCTGGGCGGCCTGCGCTCAATGGAATGAGCGTCAGGTTGCCCGCGGGCAGTTGCGGAATGACGCCTTTGTTCAGCCGCTCGTCGCGCTCGTTCTCGATCACCACCGACAGCACGCGACCACCCTTGTCCAGGGCCAGCGCGTCGGGTTGGCCACCCAGGTCGCAGGTAGAGAGCACCTTGAGCGTCTTCAAATCAATGGCCACCACGAAGCCGCCCGGCTTGGTGAAGTCTTTGGTGGTGGACACACCGGCCAGCACCACGCCGCCGCTCACCACCACGGAGGTCGGCTCGCCGTCGACAGCCACAAAACCGCCGGGTTGCGGCTTGGCCGGGTTGGCGAGGTTGATGAACCCCAGGCCCTGCTGCTCGCCGTCGGTATAGACCAGCGTGCGGCCATCGGGCGATGCCGCCACGATTTCCGCCACCGACTTCTTGCTGACGTTGCGCCCTGCGGGCACGTTGCTGGCCGCCTCGAAGGTGGCGATGCGGTTGAAAACCTGGGTTTTGCCAGTTTGGGCTGTGGCGGCAAACGGCAAGGCCATGCATGCCGAAAACCAGACGAATCCGACGAGTGGATTCAGGGGCCGCCGCGACGTGGTGGAAGTTGACATGTAAGCGCCAGAAGTTGGATGAACCGAAAAGCCTAGGCCCGCCGTATGACAGCGGCGTGAAAAAGCGCAAGCACGCACCAACATGGGCGTTTATGGCTGGCGTTGCACTGCCTTTCCTTTGTGCGTCAGGTTCCCTGCGCGACTGAAGTCGATCAAAGACAGAGGTTTTCGCTGTTGCTGATTGCAACTGAGCAATCCAAAATATCCATGGGTGAACACTTTGCCGAATAAGCGGCCGCGTGTTGAAAGGAGTTGCACTTGACCGCCACGGCAGTGCCCAAGCTTCGGCTCGGGTTTGGACAGGAATGGGCTACGCACTTTCGCCGCGTCGGCAGGGCTTGCGGCCTCTTTTGTGGCGTGCTGGCTCTGTGCAGCGCCAACGCCCAATCACCCCCCGGTCCTGCGCCCCGCACTGCAGCGCCCGCAGCAGCCAACCTTGGAGAGCCAGTGTTTGCCATCAACGACTACCGCATCACAGGCAACACCTTGCTGCCCGAGGCCCGCGTGCGTGCTGCGGTGGCGCCCTTCGTCGGCCCGCAAAGCCGCTTCGAGACGATTCAGCAAGCACTGGAAGCGCTGGAGCGCGCTTACCTCGATGCGGGCTACGGCTCGGTGCGGGTGGTGGTGCCCGAGCAAGATGTGGAAGGCGGCGTGGTGGCGCTGCAGGTGATCGAGGCCAAGCTGGGCAGCGTGCGGGTGGAAGGCGAGCAGCGCTTCTCCGAGGCCAACATCCGCGCCTCGCTGCCCGC
>JAIXUC010000018.1 GCA_027483665.1 Comamonadaceae bacterium
GTTGACGAGCCTTGACCCCGGCACTGACTCCACAGTTAGGGCTGCTTGGTTCCCCACCTGACCCGGTTGGCCGCTTCACCATGCGGGAAGGCCCGTCGAGGTGGATTCTAGGCGAGGCACTGGTTCAGAGCCCTCATGTTCAGAGCCTCCAGCGAGCCCCTTCGCAAAAAAGCCCACCCGTAGAATCAAACGCATGTCCTACCTGGTGCTCGCGCGCAAATATCGCCCCCGTCGTTTCGATGAGTTGGTCGGGCAAGAGCATGTGGTTCAGGCACTGAGCAACGCGCTCACCCAGCAGCGCTTGCACCACGCTTATTTGTTCACGGGCACGCGCGGCGTGGGCAAGACGACCGTTTCCCGCATCTTGGCCAAGTCGCTCAATTGCCAAGGGCCCGATGGCCAGGGTGGAATCACGGCGCAGCCGTGTGGTGTGTGCGCCGCTTGCACAGACATCGACAGCGGGCGCTTCGTGGACTACACCGAGTTGGACGCTGCATCCAACCGCAGCGTGGATGAAGTTCAAGCCCTGTTGGAGCAGGCGGTCTACAAACCGGTGCAAGGGCGCTTCAAGGTCTTCATGATCGACGAAGTTCACATGCTCACCGGGCACGCTTTCAACGCCATGCTCAAGACGCTGGAAGAGCCTCCGGCCTACCTCAAGTTTGTGCTGGCCACGACCGACCCACAAAAAGTGCCGGTCACGGTTTTGTCGCGCTGTCTGCAATTCAATTTGCGGCCCATGGCCATGCGCACCTTGCAGGCGCATTTGGCGCTGGTCTTGGGCCAGGAGTCTGTGCCGAGCGAGACGGGCGCCTTGCGCTTGTTGTCTCGCGCTGCCCGGGGCTCCATGCGCGACGCCTTGTCCTTGGCAGACCAAGCGATCGCTTTTGGCGGTGGTGCGATCAGTGAACGGGCGGTGCGGCAAATGTTGGGCAGCGTCGATGAGGCGCACGCCAGGCAGCTGATCGAGGCGCTTGGGCGTGCGGACGGCAGTGCCGTGGTCGAGCTGTGTGACGGTCTCAGGCGACACGGCCTGAGTGCGGCCGCCACGCTCGAAGAAATGGCCGCCGTGCTGCAGCGCATGGCCGTGTGGCAGGCCACAGGCCGCGCCGAGCCAGACCTTGACGGGGCAGACGCCGCAGCCGACGCAGCCGACGATGAGGCCAGCCTGGCCAGCCTCTCACAGCAGTTGGACGCCGACGAAACGCAGCTGCTCTACAGCTTGTGTCTGCATGGCCGCGCAGAGCTGGGCTTGGCACCCGATGAGTACGCGGCTTTGGTGATGGTGTTATTGCGTTTCATGGCGTTTGCCAAGTCTGCCGAAACCACAGAAAAAAAAAGCCTGAGCCCTAGGCCCCAAGCGCAGCCTAGAGAACACCCGCCCGCCCAGCCACAAGCCCAGCCGCAAGCCCAGCCGCAAGGGGTTCTCCAGGTGCCGCTGCGCGTCGCCACTGAACCGAGCCTGCGCACGGAGCCGCGCCGCGTGGCTTCAGCATCTGCCGAGGCTGCGGTCAGCTTTGCCAGCGCCGATGACGCCGAGTTTTGGCACGAGACCGTGACTTCCTTGGTGGACGCGCAAGCCATCACGGCTTTGGCCCGCGAGCTTGCTTTGCAAAGCCAGTTGATGGCGCGGGACGTCGGCCACTGGCTGCTTCGGGTCGAGAGTGAAATGTTGAACCAGGCAGGCAGCAAAGAGCGATTGCAGGTCGCGTTGGCCGGTTTGGGCCACGCCGTCAAGGTAACGGTAGAGGTCGGCCCTGTCACCGACTCGCCAGCGCGCAGGCTGGCAGCGGCGCAATCGGAGCGGCTCGAGCAAGCCAAACGCTCGATTCTTGAAGATCCATTCGTGCAGCGGATGGTTCAGGAGTTCGGGGCGAAAATCATTCCCGGCAGCATTCAACCCATTTAAATCGACCAAGGAAGCGCATGTTCAACAAAGGACAACTGGCCGGCCTGATGAAGCAGGCCCAGGCCATGCAGGACAACCTGAAGAAGGCGCAAGACGAGCTCGCGCATGTGGAGGTCAGCGGTGAATCAGGTTCAGGCCTGGTGAAAGTCACGATGACCTGCAAGCACGACGTCAAGCGCGTCAGCATCGACGCCAGTCTGCTGGCCGACGACAAAGACATGCTGGAGGATCTGGTGGCTGCCGCCTTCAACGCAGCGGTGCGCCGCGCAGAAGAAGTATCGGAAGAGCGCATGGGCAAGATCACCGCCGGCATGCCCGGCCTGCCCGGGGGCATGAAGCTTCCGTTCTGAAGCACGTTGGCTCATGGCACAGCCCGCCGCTTTGGCGCAGTTGGTTGAATCTTTGCGCCGCTTGCCCGGCGTGGGTGTGCGCAGTGCCTCGCGCATGGCCTTTCATTTGTTGCAGCACGACCCTCAAGGTGCGCGCACCTTGGCGCAGGCGCTTACCGAAGCGGTTGACCGGGTGCAAAACTGCCAGCGTTGCCACACCTTCACCGAAGCCCCCGTGTGTGCCACTTGCCTAGACCCCAAGCGAGACGCCAGCTTGCTTTGTGTGGTCGAGACGCCTTCTGACCAGTCTGCGATGGAGCGCACCGCCGCCTACCGTGGCCTCTACTACGTGCTGCAGGGCCGCATCAGCCCGCTGGATGGCGTTGGTCCGGGTGATATTGGCGTCGCAGGCCTCATGGAGCGCGTGGCTGATGGCTTGGTGCGCGAAGTGATTCTGGCGACCAATTTCACGGGTGAGGGTGAGGCCACGGCGCACGTGCTGGCGCAGGCCTTGAAGACGCGCGGCTTGCAAGTCACGCGTTTGGCCCGAGGCGTCCCCGCTGGCAGCGAATTGGAGTACGTCGACTTGGGCACCATAGCGCATGCACTGGCCGACCGTCGTTAAGAAGCCCAGCTTCATGCAGCGAGCAGACGCTGTCGTTCTATTTCCACGCCTCAGACCCTCGCGCGCAGCGGGCGGGGTCTGCAGACCACCGGAGCTTTCAAGATGACCCGTTTCACATTCGCGTATTGGTGTGTTTTTCTTGCTGCTTTGTTGCCTATCTTTTGCGCGGGGCTAGCCAAGTGGGGCACTTTTGGCAAGCCTAGGCGCGAAGGCGGTTTTGACAACCATTTGCCGCGCCAATGGCTGGCCAACCAGACTGGCTGGCGCGCCCGCGCCAACGCGGCTCAGGCCAACAGCTTTGAGGCACTGCCGTTCTTCATCGGAGCCGTGGTGATCGCGCACCAACTGGGCGCACCTCAAATGTCGCTCGACGTGCTGTCCTTCGTCTACATCGTCATGCGCTTGCTGTTCATCATGATGTACGTCACGGATGTAGCCCTGGTCAGAACCATCGCCTGGACCTTGGCCTTCAGCATCAACGTGGTCATCTTGTTCATCGGCTACCGCTGAGGCCAGCCGTCACTCGGGTGAAAGCCTGAGCGGGATGTTCCCGATGCCGTTTTCCACCCCCGGCCTTTAAGCTTTCTCCCAATCCCGTAGCGACAGCCGCTTTTTTGGTTGTCGATTGCACGCGTGGAGATACTTCCAGGAGGATTCATGGGCTGGAGCCGCAGAGAAGCACTGCGCGCGGTGGTAGTGGGCACGGTGGGAGCCGGTTGCGGTGTGCACTCTGTACTTGCGCAGGACGAATCTGCTCGCTTTCGGCTGGCTTTGGCCCATCGCGCCTGGCCCATGAATTTGCCGGCAATTCTGGCGGAGCAGTTGGGCTACCTCCAGCAAGAAGGCTTGGAGTTGGAGTGGCTGGATCTGCCCACACAGTCTCGCGTGGCGCAGGCGCTTTCGACCACTGCAGACATCGCCATCGTGCCTTTTTATCAAGTGCTTCAGCTGCAGGCCAGTGGGGTGGCTGTTCGCTCAGTGGCGTTGCTGGGGCGCTCGCCGCAGTGGGTCTTGGCTTTGGCCAGCCGGGCCACCTTGGGTCCAAGAGGGCTTCGCGGGCTGCGCAGTCTGCGAATCGGGGTGCCTGAATTGGGCTCTGCCGCCTACAGCCTGGCCAAGGCGGCCTTGGTGCGAGCCGGTCTTGAAGCCAACAGACTGGAATTCACGGCGCATCCAACCCCAGAAAGTGTGCTGACCGCCCTTCGTGCCGGTGAGGTGGACGCCTTGTGCATGGTGGACCCTTGGATGACGCAACTGGAGCAGCGTGGCGAGGTGCGTGTGTTGGCGGACACGCGAACGATCAGGGGCACAGTGGCGGCGATGGGTGGTGATTTGCCCGGAAGCTGCCTGATGGTCAAAGAGTCATTTCTCAGGAGCCGTCCGGCTGCCTGTCAGTCTTTGGTCAACGGCGTCGTGCGATCTTTGAAGTGGCTCAGGACCGCTGGTCCATCTGATCTCATTCGAACCGTGCCGGAGCCGTTTTTTGGAGGAGACCGGGCGCTCTACCTGGCCGCCTTTGCCCGCCTGAGGGAAGCCCTGTCAACCGACGGCTTGGTGGCCCCAGAAAGCGTGCGCGTTGCTGTCAACTTTGCGGCTGAGGCGGACAGCGCTGTGACCCTGGACCGAATAGTCGCTGACCGTGCCTTCACCAATGAGTTGGTGCTGCGCGCGAAGGCCCGTTTCGGTGCCTGATGGGTCACTTCAAAACAGGAGCTGGGCGGGTAGCTTTCTGAGCAGCTTTGCGCACCGTTGCAGCGGGGGTACTTTTGGCCTTGGCTCTGACAGGTGGTTTGGCTTTTTTGGCGGTGGCTTTAGCCGGCTTTGGGGCTGGCAGGTACAGCACCACCGCTTTGCCAGGGGCTAAGTTGGCGGAAACACTCAATTGATTCCAGCTGGCCACACTGCCCGGGCTGACGCCGTAGCGGCGAGCCAGCTTGGCCACCGTGTCGGCGCTTTTGGCTTTCACGACGCGCCTTCGCACGTTGGCCTCTGGCGCGAGTGCCATTTGTCCGTTGTCTGCCAGATGGCCAGTCACGTCGTTACCGTGGCGACCTGTTCGATGCACGAGCAAGGTTGAGCCCGCCTTGATGAGCATTCGTGGCGGAATCTGATTGGCATCGCGCAGATCTTCCTCGCTCATGCCGACTCGCTGAGCAGCATCCGCGGGCTTCATGGTGGCAGGGGCGACCCAGGCGGTCCAAGATGCCAAGCGCATCTCGCCGTGTGCCAACAGGTTGGTCGTGAAGACCTCTGCGTTGTCCCAAGGTAGAAGAATCTGTGGCGTGCCCGCAGCCAAGATGACGGGCCGATTGAGCTGCGGGTTGAGCGCCTTGAAGTCGCCCAAGGGCACTTCTGCCAGACGTGCTGCCAGCTCAACGTCCATGTCGCGCTGGATGGTGACGGTTTGAAAGTAAGGGTGGTTCTCGATCACGGGAAGCCGAGCACTGAAGCGGTCTGGCTGGGCGATGATGTTTTTCACAGCCTGGAGCTTCGGCACATAAAAGCGCGTCTCCGTGGGCATGGTGAGGTCGGCGTAATTCAGGGGCAGGCCAGCGCGCCGGTTACGAGCGAGAGCCCGTTGCACGCTGCCTTCACCCCAGTTGTAGGCAGCCAGTGCCAAGTGCCAGTCACCAAACATGCCGTGAAGCTTTTCAAGGTAATCCAAGGCAGCGCGTGTGGATGCCAGCACATCACGGCGGTCATCTCTAAACACGTTTTGCTTCAAGTCGAAGTACTTGCCGGTGCTGGGGATGAACTGCCACATGCCGGCTGCCTTCGCGGTCGATACGGCTTGCGGGTTGAAAGCACTCTCGATAAAAGGCAGCAGCGCCAGCTCGGTGGGCATGTTGCGCACCTCCAGTTCTTCGACGATGTGGAACAGGTACTTGCGCGACCTCTCCGTCATGCGTCCGATGTACTCGGGCCGGCTGGCGTACCAGCGCTCGCGGTCGCTGACCAGCTCGCCTTGCAGGTTGGGCATGGCAAAGCCCTGGCGGATGCGCTCCCAAAGGTCAGCCGGTGGTACCAGGGCTGCGACGGGCGAAGCTTGTGCCTGCTGCTCGACGATGGCTGACAGAGGCCCTTGAGGAACAGCCGATGCCATTGGAGGCAATCGCGCGCCCAAGTTGGCAGCGGGCTCCCCGCGGGGACCGGGTGGGTTCTGCTCGGCGATGACGGCAGACACCGGGTTGGCAATGGCCACGGCGGTGTTGTCTGAGGGAAGGCTGGCACAACCTGACAGCACAAGTGCCAGGGCCAGCGCACCGACCGAACGCCATCGGATCTGAAAATTGAAGTGGGGGTTCATGCGAAGCTGTTTTTCCAGTTCCGCAGCGCTGCCAGGCAAGTCTGCGGGTTGTGCGAATGGGGATCGTGCCTCTGGGCGCTCAGCAGAACCTGCGCTTGCGACGTGCGAAGAAAGGGGTTGATGCGCATTTCCAAGCCAATGGTGCTCGGAAGTGTTGGGCGCCCCGCTTGGCGCAATGCTTGGCAGTGCATGTCGTGAGAGATCAACTCTGCGTTGTTTGGTTCCACAGCACGCGCAAAACGGAGGTTGGACAAGGTGTATTCGTGCGCGCAGCAAACCAAAGTGTCTGCCGGCAGCGCGGCGAGCTTGCTTAACGAATGGTGCATTTGTTCTGCTGTGCCTTCAAACAGGCGCCCACAGCCGCCCGAAAACAGGGTGTCGCCGCAAAAGAGCACGCCGCTGTGTGGCGGCAGCGCATCGATGGGCGCTTGCGCCCAAGAGCCATCGGCTTCCAATGGCCCGGCCGCATAAAAAGCGATGTGCCCTGCTGTGTGTCCCGGGACATCGATCACCTGAAAGCGCCAGCCAGCCCACAGCACGGCATCGGGCTCACAAACTCTGTGCAATGGTTCGGGAATGATTTCTTGACCAGGGCCAAACACTTGTGCGCCGGTCTGCTGGTGCAAAACGCTGACCCCGCCCACGTGGTCACGGTGGTGGTGCGTCACTAGAATCCGGGTGAGTTTCAAGCCCGATTCATCCAGCAACCGGAGCACCGGTTCTGCTTGGCCCGGATCCACCACCAAGGCCTGTTTCCCGTCGTGCAACAACCAGATGTAGTTGTCGTTGAAGGCGGGTATCGGAATCAGATGCATGACTGCTGAAATTATAGGTTTGAGGGATTGGTTAGAGACCCCGTCCGGGCGCTACCTGGCCCAATGGGAAACCGAGCGACTGGCCCAAGCCGTGGCAGACATGTTTGGCTACCACGCCGTCCAGCTTGGTTTGCCGAGCATCGATGCCTTAGGCGCCAACCGCATGCCGCACCGTTTCGTGGGTGCGCAAACCCCAGAGGATGCGGCACACCCTCAGGTGGCCATCGTGACCGACATGGCAGCTTTGCCATTTGCCAGCGGCAGTATCGATCTGGTGGTGCTGCCCCATACCTTGGAGCTAAGCCCTGACCCGCACGCCACATTGCGCGAAGTTGAACGGGTGTTGGTTCCAGAAGGGCGGGTTGTGATTTGTGGACTCAACCCCATGAGCCTTTGGTCTTGGCGACAGCGCCGCGCTCGGCTGATGCGACGCGTGGGCCTGGGCAGCCTGTTTTTGCCAGAGGCCGGCGAGTTCATGGGTTATTGGCGCATTCGCGACTGGCTGCGCCTGTTGAACTTCGAGGTCGAGTCCGGCCAGTTCGGCTGTTTCAGACCGGCTGTACGCAGCGAAACTTGGCTGCAGCGCTTCGCCTGGATGGAACGCGCGGGCTCGAAATGGTGGCCTATTCTGGGTGCGGTTTACTGCGTTGTTGCCGTCAAGCGAATGCCGGGCATGCGCCTCTTGAGCCCTGCTTGGAAGACGTCCCGGAGATTGGCTGGCGCGCCGGTAGGCGTGTCTCAGCGCGGGCAAAACAGGGCGGGGGCTCGGGTAGTGGGTGCACCAGACACCGGCGCGAAAGCGCCATGAACCAAGTCGAGATCTACACCGACGGTGCTTGCAAAGGCAACCCCGGGCCTGGCGGGTGGGGCGCATTGCTGCTGGCCAGTGGGACGCAAAGAGAGTTGTTTGGTGGAGAGTCGCAAACCACCAACAACCGCATGGAGCTGACCGCGGTGATCGAGGCCCTTGCTGCGCTGAAGCGGCCCTGCGAGGTCACGCTGTATCTAGACAGCGAGTACGTTCGGCAAGGAATCACGCAGTGGATCCACGGCTGGAAGGCGCGTGGCTGGCGCACTGCCGGCAAGCAAGCGGTCAAGAACGTCGACCTTTGGCAGCGGCTCGATGAACTGGTCGCATCCTCCGGGCATGTCATCGACTGGCGCTGGGTCAAGGGCCACGCGGGCAACGAGGGCAATGAGCGAGCCGATGCCTTGGCCAACCGCGGCGTCGCCATGATGGGCAATTGAAGGCCTGCGGCGCGTGCCAGACCGGCCGCTTCGCGGCCCTCAGAGTCCGAGTGTCACGGCCTGTTGCTGTTGGGCTGATACATTGCCTTGATGCTTAAAAAACCGCTCTACACGCTTGTCGCTGTCACTGGAATTTTGGGTGCTGGCGCACTGGCCTACTGGGTTCAGAGCAAACCGGGTGCATCGGCTGCAGCGGGCAACAACACCAACTCAGGTGCCACCTCGGGTGCGACTGCGCAAGCCGGCGGCGGTGCCCGGCTAGGCGCTGGCGGGCAGGGCGGCGGCCCCGGCCGACCAGCGGGCGTTGAGGTGGCCAAAGTCGAAGCGGTTCGTTTGCAAGACGACGCCCAGGCGGTCGGCACCTTGCGCTCCCGCCAAAGCGTGGTGTTGCGTCCGGAAGTGGCTGGACGCATCGTGCGCGTGGGTTTCTCGGATGGCGCAGCGGTCCGACAAGGTCAGGTCTTGGTGCAACTCGACGACACCCTGCAGCGCGCTGAACTCAAGCAGGCCGAAGCGCAGGTGTCTATTTCACAGGCTAACTTCCGCCGCAACCAAGAACTGGTGGCGCAAAACTTCGTGGCCAAGCAAGTGTTGGACGAGGCCGCTGCCAACTTGCAAGTGGCTCAGGCTCAACTGGCTTTGGCTCAGGCTCGGCTTGACCGCATGCGCGTCCTTGCCCCCTTCAATGGCGTGGCGGGCATTGCTCAGGTGAGCGTCGGCGACTACGTCAAAGACGGCGCTGACCTGGTCAACATCGAAGACTTGGCCACCATGTTCGTGGACTTCCGCTTGCCAGAGCGCTATCAAACGCGACTCGTTCGTGGGCAGGCGGTGCAGCTCGAATTAGACGCGTTGCCAGGCCGTGTGTTCACAGCACAAATCAGCGCGGTGGACCCCTTGCTGGACACGGACGGCCGCTCGGTGTCCGTGCGTGCCACGCTGCCCAATACCGGTGGACTTGCGCGGCCGGTCACTGCGCGGGCCACAGCGCCGGGCACTGCGCCGGGCACAACGCCTGGCACAGCGCCCGGCACCGCGTCTTCCGTTGGGCCCGTGTCTGCATCTGGAGCGGCGCCCGCCGCCTCCGCACCATCGCGGGCGACCTCAACGGATGCGTCAAGGCTGGGTGCAGCAGCGGCGCTGCGGCCTGCATCGGGGCTAGGGCCCTTGCGCCCGGGCATGTTCGCCCGGGTCAATGTTGTCCTGTCAGTGCGCGAGTCGGCGTTGGTAGTGCCTGAAGAAGCCATCGTTCCTCAGGGCGGTCGTCAGTTTGTTGTGAAGGTGGTGGCCCCTGAGAGCCTGCCTCCAGCCGCGGCCGGGGCATCTGCACCGGCCCTGCCTGCTGACGTTCGCACGGTGTCCAAGCGGCAAGAGGTGCGCCTGGGACTGCGCCGTCAGGGCAAGGTCGAGGTGTTGGATGGCGTTGTCGCGGGGGAGTCGGTTGTGGTCGCTGGTCAACAGCGCTTGCAGCGCGACGGCACCCCAGTGCGGGTGGTGGAGGCGGGCAGGCCCGCTGCAGGGGCACCGGCAGGGGGTGCTTCGGGCGCAGCTGCCGCCGGTTCAGCGCCCGCTACAGCCAGCCGCTGAAGCGTGCTCGCGTAGCCTTCTTTCAGGAGCACACATGAAGATTGCAGAAACCTCGGTTCGCCGTCCCGTATTGGCGACCGTGATCTCACTTTTGATCGTGCTGGTCGGACTGGTGGCGTTCGACCGACTGACGGTGCGTGAGTACCCGCGCATCGACGAGCCAGTGGTGTCGGTCACCACGCGCTTCGGCGGTGCCTCCAGCGAGGTCATGGAGTCGCAAGTCACCAAAGTGTTGGAGGACTCGTTGTCCGGCATCGAGGGCGTTGACGTCATCACCTCGTCGAGCCGCCCCGAGCGCAGCCAGATCAATGTTCGCTTCGGCCTCACGCGCGACCCCGACTCTGCCGCCGCCGATGTGCGCGACAAGGTCTCGCGCGTCAGGCAGCGCTTGCCGCAAGGCATCGATGAGCCAGTGATCGCCAAAGTCGAGTCCGAGTCTTTCCCGGTTGTGTTTTTGGCGCTGAGTTCTGACACACACAGCGCCTTGCAGTTGTCGGAGATGGCCAATCGCATCGTCAAGCCTGTGCTGCAAACCGCACCGGGTGCTGCCGAGGTGAACATATTTGGCGAGCGCAAGTTCTCCATGCGCATCTGGCTGGACCCGGACAAACTGGCCGCTTACCGACTGACCACGCAAGACGTGGAAGACGCGTTGCGGCGCTCGAACTTGGAAGTGCCTGCAGGACGCATTCAAAGCTCGCTGCGGGAGTTCGACGTGACCGCTGCGACAGACCTGCAAACGCCAGCAGAGTTTGCGCAGGTGGTCATCCGTTCAGTCAACGGCTTGCCCATTCGCCTGGCCGATGTGGCTCAGGTGCGCGAAGGCCCGCAAGAAGAGCGCCAGTACGTGCGGCTCAACGGGCGGGATTCCGTGGCTGTAGGCGTCGTGCGGCAGTCCACCGCGAACCCCCTGGAACTGTCAGCCGGTGTCACGGCCTTGCTGGGCAAGGTGCGCCAAGACCTGCCCGCCGGCGTGAGCATCGAGATGGCCAACGACAACTCGGTCTTCATCGACCGATCTATCAAAGCGGTCTACACCACGGTCGCAGAAGCGGTGGTGCTGGTGGCGCTGGTCATCTTTGTGTTCTTGCGCACCTTGCGCGCTTCCATCATTCCGCTGGTCACGATACCGGTGTCTTTGATCGGCGCTTTTGCTCTGATGGCCTTGTTCGGTTTTTCCATCAACACCCTGACCTTGCTGGCTTTGGTGCTGGCCATTGGTTTGGTGGTGGATGACGCCATCGTGGTGCTGGAGAACATCTACCGCCACATCGAAGAAGGGATGGAGCCTTTCCAGGCGGCCATCAAAGGGGCCCGCGAGGTGGGCTTTGCCGTGGTCGCCATGACGCTCACGCTGGTAGCTGTCTATCTGCCCCTGGCTTTCACGCCCGGGCGTACCGGTCGGCTCTTCACGGAGTTCGCGCTGGCCTTGGCCGGCGCCGTGCTGGTGTCGGGCATCGTGGCGCTGACTTTGTCGCCCATGATGTGCTCCAAGCTTTTGCGCCACAACCCCAAGCCTTCGCGCTTCGATGTCTTCATGGAGCGCTCGCTCAACGGGTTAACCAACGCCTATGGGCGCGTACTGGACTGGACGCTGGCCCGCCGATGGCTGGTGGTCTTGGTCATGCTGGCCAGTGGTGGCGTTTCTTGGTGGGTGGTGCAAGGCATCAAAAGCGAACTGGCGCCCATTGAAGACAGAGGCGTCGTGCTGGTTCGCTTGACATCGCCTGATGGGTCGACGCTGGACTATTCCGACCGCTATTCAAAGGCGATCGAAGCTCTGGGCCGCGACTACCCTGAGTTTGATCGGGTGTTTGCAACGGTGGGCAACCCCACCGTGTCGCAGGGCAACGTCTTCTTTCGTGCGGTTCCCTGGGAGGACAGAGAGCGCACCACGCAAGAGATGGCGCGTCTGATGACGCCACGGGTCGCTGGGCTGCCCGGTGTGCAGGCCTTCCCGGTCACACCGCCTTCGTTGGGCCAAGGTTTCAATCAGCGCCCCGTGAGCTATGTCATCAGCACTTCGGACAGTTATGAAAACCTGTCGCGCACGGTGCGTGACTTCCAGACCGAAATGGCCAAGACCCCCGGCTTCTTGCAGGTCGACTCAGACCTGCGGTTGAACAAGCCTGAGATTCGCCTGGAAGTTGATCGCGAGCGAGCCGCCGATCTGGGCGTGGGTGTGGACGCTGTGGCCCGCGCGGTGGAAACCATGCTGGGTGGGCGCATCGTGACCCGCTACAAGCGCGGTGGCGAGCAATACGACGTGGTGCTGCAGACCACGCAATTGGGTCGGGACACGCCGGACGACATCGAGCGCATCTTCGTGCGCGGTCGCAACGAGGCCATGATTCCGCTGTCCGCGCTGGTGAAGGTGCGCGAGGTGGTGGCACCGACCGAGTTGAACTACTTCGGACAAAGGCGTTCTGCCACCATCACGGCCAATCTGTCGCCAGACTTTTCTTTAGGGCAAGCGCTCAACAGGATGGACAACATCGCGGCTCAGGTTCTGCCGGCTAGCTACACCACCGACTTGAACGGCCAAAGCCGCGAATTCCGCAGTTCTTCAGACTCGTTGGTATTGGTGTTCTCGTTGGCGCTCCTGTTCATCTTTCTCGTGTTGGCAGCGCAGTTCGAGAGCTTTGTCGACCCCTTGGTCATCATGCTCAGCGTGCCCCTGTCAATGGCAGGTGCCTTGCTGGCGCTGAAATGGAGTGGCGGCAGCTTGAACGTGTTCAGTCAGATCGGCTTGGTAACGCTGGTGGGGCTTATCACCAAGCACGGCATCTTGATCGTCGAATTCGCCAACAAGATGCGTGAAGAAGGCCACGACACGCTCAGTGCCATCCGGCAATCTGCGCGTCAACGGCTGCGGCCCATCCTCATGACCACCGGGGCGATGGTGTTGGGCGCAGTGCCGCTGGCTTTGGCCAGTGGCGCAGGAGCCGAGAGCCGCCAGCAAATTGGCTGGGTGATCGTGGGTGGCATGACCCTGGGCACCTTCCTCACGGTGTTTGTGGTTCCGACCATGTACACCTTGCTGGCGCGCCGAGATGCACCAGGTCCCAACAAGGAGCCCACGCTGGGCACGGTCGCCGAGGGCGTTTGAATTTGATCACCTGACTTCGGGAGCCTGAGCCTTCATGGCTCGCTCTTCAGTGCTGATGCGGGGAAGGCGGTATCCAGCCGCTGGAGATCGTCCAGCGTGTTGGCGTTGAAGAATGCCCACGGGTCATCCTGGGGCAGATGGAAGTCGGCCCAGGCGGGCTGGTTCTGTGCCACCCATTCGCCGACCCGCCGCCCGCCGCCCTGGACAAACTGCCAAGTGCTGTCGCAAAGCGCGGTCGACACCAGGCAGAACACGGGTTGAGGCTCGAGCTGAGGCGGGCCGCCAGAGCCGATAGGGGCGCTATTCGTGCCGCGCACCGGACTGCGTGCCACTGCCAGTGCCGAGTTCTGGGTGGTCGCAGCGGCTTGCAGCCGAGTGCACAGATCCAGGGGCAGGCGCACCGCGTCGCATGGCACCACCAGCAGCCAAGGCGTGGTGCATTGCTGCAACGCCGTGGCAATGCCCGCCAGAGGCCCGATCTGGCCATCGAGCGTGTCCACCCAGACCGGCGCGCCCCAGGCCGCGTAGCACTCGATGTGGCGGTTGGCGCTGATCGCCACCGCCCCGACCTGCGGGCGCAGGCGCTGCAGCACATGCAGGGCTAACTCTTGGCCTTGGTGAAGCTGGAGGCCTTTGTCCACACCGCCCATGCGGCTCGCGCGCCCTCCAGCCAGCACCAGCCCTGTGACTTCGCTGGTGTTCACCACGACGACCAGGGCTCAGCCGCCGATGTAGCTCATCTCGATGCGCTGACCACTGGGCGCATGGGCCGTGGGCAGTTGCGAGCGCAGCTCCGAATAGCGGTCATCTCGCCCGTACCAGGCCGATGCCACCGCCTGGCGCAGGGCTTCGTTGCTTGCACCCTGGCGCAGCAGCGCTCTCAGGTCGATGCCTTGGCTTGCGAACAGGCACAAGAACAAGCGCCCATCGGTGGACAGGCGGGCGCGGTTGCAATCGGCACAAAAAGCCCGCGTGACGCTGCTGATCAGGCCGATCTCACCCAGAGTTGCATCGGCCTGTCCCAGCGCACCGGCATGGACGAAACGCTCGGCCGTCTCGCCACTGTGGGTGCCTGCCACGGGATGCAGCACGTGGGCGCTGCGCAGGAGGGCCAACACCTCGGAGGAAGGCAGCACCTCGTCCATGCGCCAGCCATTGGTGCTGCCGACGTCCATGTACTCAATGAATCGCAAGGCCACGCCAGTGCCCTTGAAGTGCTGGGCCATGGGCAGGATCTGCCCCTCATTGCAGCCCTTCTTGACCACCATGTTGACCTTGATCGGCCCGAGGCCCGCAGCGACGGCTGCATCAATGCCCTGCAACACCTCGGCCACCGGGAAATCGACGTCGTTCATGCTGCGAAACACCGCATCGTCCAGGCCGTCGAGGCTGACGGTGATGCGCTGCAGTCCGGCATCACGCAGGGCCTGTGCTTTGCGCGACAACAAAGCGCCGTTGGTGGTGAGCGTGAGATCCAAGACTTCACCTTGCGGCGTGCGCAGCGCGGCCAGTTGTGCCACCAGCGTCTCGATGCCGCGGCGCAGCAGGGGCTCGCCACCTGTCAGTCTGATCTTGCGCACACCGAGCTCGACGAAGCGCGCAGCCACACGCGTGATCTCTTCGAAGCTGAGCAGGTCGGACTGCGGCAGGTAGCGGTGGTGCTGATCAAACACTTCCTTGGGCATGCAGTAGCTGCAGCGGAAGTTGCAGCGGTCGGTCACGCTGATGCGCAGGTCGCGCAGCGGCCTTGCCATCTGGTCGCGCACCAGACCCGCGGCGTCGGCAAACGTGCCGGGCGAGTGCTCGGGCAACAGCGGGCCTGCGGGCCGCTGCTGCACCAAGGGGATCACGCGCGCCGTCTTCACGCCAGGGGCTTCTCCATCTCTAGAGCATCAGACACGACGGCCTTCAGGAGGAAACCATCAACCACCGTGGAATTTCACCACCAGCGGCACGATGAGCAAGGCCACGATGTTGATGATCTTGATCAAGGGGTTGATGGCAGGCCCGGCAGTGTCCTTGTAGGGATCGCCCACCGTGTCACCAGTGACCGCAGCTTTGTGCGTTTCGCCGCCCTTTCGATGCGTCACGCCGTCCTTGTCGACGAAGTTGTCTTCGATCAGCTTCTTGGCGTTGTCCCAGGCCCCGCCACCGGTACACATGGAGATCGCCACAAAAAGGCCAGTGACGATGGTGCCCATGAGCAGGCCGCCAAGCGCCTTGGGTCCGAGCAAAAGCCCCACCGCGATGGGCACCACGACGGGTAGCAGCGAGGGGATCACCATCTCCTTGATGGCTGCGGTCGTCAGCATGTCAACGGCCTTGCCGTACTCGGGCTTGGCGGTGCCTTCCATGATGCCCGGGATGTCGCGGAACTGTCTGCGCACCTCCACCACCACGGCGCCTGCCGCACGCCCCACGGCTTCCATGGCCATAGCGCCGAACAGGTAGGGAATGAGGCCTCCGATGAACAGGCCCACGATCACCATCGGGTCGCTGAGGTCGAAGCTGATGGCGCGGCCGTAAACCTCCAGCTTGTGCGTGTAGTCGGCAAACAGCACCAGCGCTGCCAGGCCCGCCGATCCGATGGCATAGCCTTTGGTGACTGCCTTGGTGGTGTTGCCCACCGCATCAAGTGGATCGGTCACATCGCGCACGCTGGCTGGCAACTCGGCCATCTCGGCAATACCGCCTGCGTTGTCGGTGATCGGGCCATAGGCGTCCAGGGCCACCACGATGCCAGCCATGCTCAGCATGGCCGTTGCAGCGATGGCGATGCCGAACAGACCGGCCAGGCTGTAGGCGCTCAGGATGGCCACGCACACGAACATCACGGGCCAAGCGGTCGACCGCATGGACACACCCAGACCGGCAATGATGTTGGTGCCATGGCCCGTGGTGGATGCCTGCGCGATGTGACGCACCGGCGAGTACTGCGTGCCGGTGTAGAACTCGGTGATCCACACCAGCGCGGCCGTGAGGGCAAGACCCACGAAGCAGGAACCGAAGAGCTTCCATTGCGCACCCGTTCCGCCCAGCGCGTTGTCCGGAATCAACCAGGTGGTCACGAAATAGAAGGCAACCAGCGAGAGCACGCCCGACACGGCCAGCCCCTTGTAGAGCGCTGGCATCACATTCTTCATGCCAGGCGTGGCCTTGACGAAGAAGCAGCCAATGATGGACGCGATGATGGAAACACCGCCAAGCGCCAGCGGATAGAGCACCGCGTTCATGGGGGCAGCAGTCACCAGCAGGGCGCCCAGCACCATGGTGGCAATCAGCGTGACCGCGTAGGTCTCGAACAGGTCGGCAGCCATGCCGGCGCAGTCGCCCACGTTGTCGCCCACGTTGTCGGCGATCACCGCCGGGTTGCGAGGATCATCCTCAGGGATGCCGGCTTCCACCTTGCCCACGAGATCGGCACCCACGTCCGCGCCTTTGGTGAAGATGCCGCCACCCAGTCGGGCGAAGATCGAAATGAGCGAAGAGCCGAAGGCAAAGCCGATCAGCGGGTTGAGCACGTCGGAGAGCTTCTGGCCTGTCGCCACGCCGCTGCCCAACAGGATCCAGAAAAAGCCGGCTACGCCGAGCAGGCCAAGCCCCACCACCAGCATGCCCGTGATGGCGCCTCCGCGAAAGGCGACATCGAGCGCCGGACCAATGCCACGCGTGGCCGCCTGGGCGGTGCGCACGTTGGCCTTGACCGATACGTTCATGCCGATGAACCCGCATGCCCCAGACAGCACCGCCCCCAGCACGAAACCAATGGCAGATCGGACATCCAGGAAAAGGCCGATGAGCACCGCGAGGACGACGCCCACGATGGCGATCGTGCGGTACTGTCGAGACAGGTAGGCAGCCGCGCCGGCTTCGATGGCCGCTGCGATCTCTTGCATACGGGGGTTGCCTGCATCTTGAGAGAGGATCCAGCTGCGCGCCCATAAACCGTAGACCACGGCGATCAGCCCGCAGACAAGCGCCAAGATCAGCGCCGAGTTGCCAGTCATAAAGGTTTCTCCTGATTTGGTTTTCTGCCCACAAGGAGCCGCAACGCAGGTTGGCGGCTCCACTGCGTTGCTTCCTCGCGCACAAGCCACTCAGGCAAGCAACGATTGGCCAACGCCGGGAATATACGGGCGAAAACCGCTCGGCCCTGCAGGCCGCGATGGGCGCCAAAGTAAACTCAGGGTAACTCCCGAGGGCTGCTTGGCTTTCCGCTCTTGCCTCGGCGTGCCACGTTGCAAGCCTTTTACCCACTCTCTCAACAGTCCCCATGTCACTCGATAACGTCACCCCCGGCGATCACGTTCCCGATGCATTCAACGTGATCATCGAAATCCCGATGAACGCCGACCCGATCAAGTATGAAGTGGACAAGGCCTCGGGTGCCATCTTCGTGGACCGCTTCATGGGCACGTCCATGCACTACCCGACCAACTACGGCTACGTGCCCAAGACCATCAGCGGCGATGGCGATCCGGTGGATGTGCTCGTGATCACGCCATTTCCGCTGATTCCCGGCGTGGTGGTGACGTGCCGTCCACTGGGTCTGCTGCGCATGCAGGACGAAGCTGGCGACGACGGCAAAGTGCTGGCCGTGCCCACCGACAAGATCCTCCCCATTTACTCGCACTGGCAGAAGCCGGAGGACATCAACATCCTGCGCTTGAAGACCATCGCGCACTTCTTCGAGCACTACAAGGATCTTGAGCCAGGCAAGTGGGTGAAGATCCTGGGCTGGGAAGGGGTCGATGCCGCGCGCAAGGAAGTGATGGACGGCATCGCTGCCTACAACCGGCAGTCTCAGGGCTGAGACTGGCGATACGGGTTACGTCCTTGCAGGTCGACAAGGTAACCCGCCACGCCTTCGCCTTCCCGGTTCAGAAACCTTTCCACCGCGTCGGCGAAGGCCGGATGAGCCAGCCAGTGTGCAGAGACGGTGCGCACCGGCAACAGCGCTCTGGCCATCTTGTGCTCACCTTGTGCGCCGCCTTCGAAACGCTGCACGCCGTGGTCGATGCACCACTGCAAGGGTTGGTAGTAGCAGGCTTCAAAGTGCAGACAGTCCACGCGCTCGACGGCCCCCCAGTAGCGCCCATAAGCCGTGCCGATGCGACCACTGGCATCGGGTGAGCCGAGCGCGATCAGGCTGCAGGCGATGGGCTTCACGCCGCCGGGCAACTCGGGCGCATCGCGCTCAGCCACGAACAACAGCCAGTGCTCTGGCATGTCCTGCGCCATGCGCTCGAAGAAGGCGCGGTTCAAGTAGGGCGGGTTGCCATGCTCCCGGTAGGTCTGGGCGTAGCAGCGGTAGAAAAAGTCCCAGTCTTGCGCCGAAATCTCGGAACCTTGGGCCCAACGGAATCGCACGCCCGCGTCCGCTACCTTGCGCCTTTCCTGGCGAATCTTCTTGCGTTTGTCCTGGGTGAGCGAATGCAAAAAGTCGTCAAAGCTGGTCCACGGCGGGTCGGGCTGCTGCCAGTGAAACTGGATCGTCTGCCTCAGCAACAAACCAGCGGACTCGCAGGCGGCTCGGTCTTCGCCTGAGATGAACAACAAATGCAACGAAGACAGCTGCTGCTGGCCGCACCAACCGACCAAGGCCTGCAGCAGGGCCAGGCGGGCGTTGTCGTCTGTGGCCAGCAGGCGCGCGCCAGGCACCGGCGTGAAGGGCACAGCGACCAGCGCCTTGGGGTAGTAGGGTAGGCCGTGCTGTTCGTGGGCGTTGGCCCAAGCCCAGTCGAACACGTACTCTCCGTAGGAGTGATCCTTCAAATACACCACACAAGCCGCCACCAGCTCCTCTTTCAGGCAAAGCGTGAATATCCGCAAGGTCCAGCCCTTCGCCGCGCTTGCGCACAGCGTCTCGTGCAAGGCGCACAAGTAGCTGTGGCGCATGAACGGTCCTGGGTCGCCCTGCGCTCGCAGCAGTGCATCCCAGGTTGCGGGGTCAACTGATCGCGGATCGTCTGAAACCTCAAGGAGATAATCCATTACGCTGGCGTCCGTCGGTTGATGTTGTCGGGCTCGGTTCATCACGGCGTGCGCCACTGGCCTGGCGCCACTTGAGCAACTGCCCTCACCCATTTCATGTTCAGGCCGCCACAGTGTCTGGGCTCATCCTTCATGTCCTTGCTCATCAGCATCGCACAGCTTAATTTGGTGGTCGCAGACATGATGGGCAATGCCCGCCGCATTGCGCAAGCTGCCAGAACAGCCCACGACCGCGGTGCCCGTGTCTTGCTCACGCCAGAGTTGTCGATCTGCGGCTACGCGGCGGAAGATCTGTTTCTTCGCCCGTCGTTTATCAGCGCTTGTGATGATGCCGTGCGCTGGCTTGCGCATGAGCTGGCAGGGTTAACTGAGCTGACGGTGGTTGTCGGTCATCCTGCAGGTCAAGATGAGCGTTCGCCTTCGGTGTCGGTGGTTCAACGCCAAAACTGCGCGAGCGTCATACGCGCCGGGCAGGTGCTGCATACCTACGCCAAGCAACAGCTGCCCAATTACCAAGTCTTTGATGAGCGGCGTTACTTCACGCCTGGCTCTGCTCCCTGTGTGTTCGAAGTCGATGGCGTGCGCTTGGGCTTGTTGATATGCGAAGACGCTTGGTTTGAAGGGCCTGCTCGGCAGGCGCTTGCGGCAGGCGCTCAGGCGCTGCTGGTCATCAACGCGTCGCCCTTTCACCTGGGTAAAGCACAGCAGCGCGAGGGGCGCATGGCCCAGCGCGCGCAATCGGTGGGCCTGCCGATGGTGTATGCCCACATGGTGGGTGGGCAAGACGAGTTGGTGTTTGACGGTGGCTCATTTGCAGTCGATGAACAGGGCCAGACCGTGGTGCGCGGGCCGTTGTTTCAAGAAAGTCTGGTATCAGTGGAGCTGGTGCCTCAGAGCGCAGGCCCTCCCAAGGTGCTGGGCCAACTGATTCCCCCGCCCGATCCACTGGCTTCTCTTTGGAATGCACTGGTCATGGGGGTCGCCGACTACGTGAACAAAGGTGGCTTTCCCGGCGCGCTTTTGGGCTTGTCTGGCGGCATCGATTCCGCGCTGGTCTTGGCCATTGCCGTGGACGCCTTGGGCCCGCAGCGCGTGCGCGCGGTGATGATGCCGTCGCCATACACCGCAGACATTTCACTGATTGACGCACGCGACATGGCGGGCCGCTTGAAGGTGCGGTACGACGAGCTGCCGATCGTCGCTGCGTTTTCCGCCCTGCGCCAAACCTTGGCTGCCGACTTCGCTGGTCTTCCTGACGACACCACAGAAGAAAACCTGCAGGCGCGCGTGCGCGGCACCTTGCTGATGGCCCTGTCCAACAAGCACGGCGCTCTGGTGTTGACTACCGGCAACAAGTCGGAAATTGCCACGGGCTATTGCACCCTCTATGGCGACATGGCGGGCGGCTTTGCCGTGATCAAGGACGTTTTCAAGACAACGGTCTTCGAATTGGCACGCTGGCGCAACGCGCACGACCCCTTTGGGATGGGCAGCAACCCCATTCCGCAGCGCATCATTTCGCGCCCGCCTAGTGCAGAGTTGCGGGCAGACCAAACCGACCAAGACAGCCTGCCTGCCTACGACATGCTGGACGCGATATTGCAACGTTATGTCGAAGGTGACGAGTCGATTGCGCAGATCATGGCTGCGGGCTTCGATGAGGCTGTGGTTGTGCAAGTGGCCAAGCTGGTGAAGTTGAGCGAGTACAAGCGGCGACAGTCGCCGATTGGCATTCGCGTGAGCCCGCGAGGCTTCGGGCGGGACTGGCGCTATCCTGTGACCAACCGACTGGAGATCACCCCATGAAGCTCATCACCGCCATCATCAAACCCTTCAAGCTAGAGGAAGTTCGCGAGGCGTTGAGCGAATGCGGGGTGTCCGGTTTGACGGTGACAGAAGTGAAGGGTTTTGGCAGGCAGAAAGGGCACACAGAGCTCTATCGAGGAGCCGAGTACGCGGTCGATTTTTTGCCTAAAGTCAAGGTCGAAGTGGCCGTTCGAACGGACGAGGTCGAGCGCTGCGTTGACGCTATCGTTCGGGCCGCGCGAACCGGCAAGATTGGCGACGGCAAGATCTTCGTGACTGCGGTTGAGCGGGTGGTTCGCATTCGCACCGGCGAGCAAGACGAAAGCGCGGTTTAAGGTCGACCGACTCACTCGGTTGTGGTCGAAGGCCCCCGGCTTCAGAGCTGGTTCAGGCCTTCGGCCAGCGTCAAACCAGCTGCCTGGATCAACTCTGGCAACAGCAGGGCAGGGTGTTGTGAAACCCGCACCATGTCCATTTGCGTGGTTGTCA
Organism: Comamonadaceae bacterium; assembly: GCA_027483665.1. Classification (GTDB taxonomy): domain Bacteria; phylum Pseudomonadota; class Gammaproteobacteria; order Burkholderiales; family Burkholderiaceae_C; genus JAIXUC01. Next base: position 21,219 of record JAIXUC010000018.1, read on the forward strand.
TGAAACCTGCCTGCAACCCGGACTGCAAGAACCCCAGCAGCGGCTGGTAGTAGCCCGCCGTATCCAACAGGCCTACGGGCCGATCGTGGTAGCCCAGTTGGCGCCAGGTCCACACTTCAAAGAGTTCTTCGAACGTTCCGATGCCGCCGGGCAGGGCCACAAAGGCGTCCGCTGCTTCGGCCATGAGGCGTTTGCGCTCGTGCATGGTGGCAACCACGATCAGCTCGCTACAACCGGTGTGTGCGAACTCTCGCTCGACCAGCGCTTCGGGTATCACGCCCAGAACAGTGCCGCCTGCGGCCAAGGTTGCGTCTGCCACCATGCCCATGAGACCGCTGCGTCCGCCCCCATAGACCAATCGCCCACCGTGCTGCCCGATCCATTGGCCGACTGCCTCAGCCGCTTGCGCAAAGCGTGGGTCTGCCCCTGGGCGTGAGCCGCAATAGACACAAAGGCTGAACGCCGCGCTCATGCCAGCCACCGGTGCCAAATGGCTGCAATCCACACTGCGCCACACAGAAGCAGACTCAACAGCACGGCAGCACTTCCCATGTCTTTGGCACGCTTGGAGAGGTCGTGCCATTCAGGGCCAATCCGGTCAATGGCGGTCTCGATTCCCGTGTTGAGCAACTCGACAACCATCACCAGCACCACCACCCCGCACAGAAGCACAACCTCTATCCACGTTTGCCCCACCCAAAAGGCACTCGGCAACAGCACCACGGCTGCAACGGCTTCCTGCCTGAAGGCCGGCTCGCCCCATCCTGCCTTCAGACCTTGAATCGAATAGCCGGCTGCGTGCCACACACGGGAAAGCCCCCGTCTTTGCTTTTGCGGGTTGACCACCGACGGCGCTGCTTGACTTGGAGGGCTCACGGCGCGGGCTTTTGCAGCGTTGCTTGTGTGGAAACCAATCGCGTACCCGCCAAAGCGTCGTGTATGAACTGCCCTTCAGCATGGAACCTGCTCAGCAAGGTGTAGACCACTACCCAGCCAAAGGCGATCAGGCCGACTTCTGCGGGCGACAAGGAAAAGAATGACACCGCTGCGAGCGGCGGCAAAAACCACAACCAACTCAACACGTAGCGGGCCATGGCACGCCATTGGCTGAGAGCTTGGCCGTGTCTATCCACCACCCGCACGTCCCATGTTTTCATGGCGAGCGTTTGGCCCTTAGCCCAAAACCACGTGAAATAAATGCCCAGCACGACGAATAAGAAGGCTTGTTGGAGGTTGCGGTTATCCAGGCCGTGTCGGGTTTGACTCAATGAGCTGAACAGGTAGCTGGCCATGAACAACACGCCAAACAAAAGCATGCCTTCGTATAGCCAACAGGCCATTCTGCGCTTCAAACTTGGTGCTGAGAGATCTTGGGCGTGAGCTGAAGACATGCGGGTCTGACGACAACGAAAAGACGGTTGCTCGTAGGACGAGGGGCAACGCAAAACGAGTTGAAATTGTGTCACGGCGCTGCTGATCGGCCATCGTTGGTCGTGCCTTGCCCAGTGAGGCTTAAGGGACGAGTGCAATAATCCGCAGTTGCATCCACACAGGCAAACGGGTCAACATCCGGCGGCTCATCTGCTCGCCCATGTTGTTGGCCTCAAGTTCCGAAGCGGTCCCACAAGGACTTGCCCAGGAGCACCCAAGGTTTTTCGTTAGAGAAATTCGCAAAGGTTCATCATGGAAATCTCCAAAGCGGAACTCATCTCCGCAGCTTCTGCATCACTGTCTTCTGCCCCACCAACCCATGCGGTACCAGAACTGCGGGGGGGCGAAATCCTTGTTAAAGCACTTCAAGCCGAGGGCGTGAAATTCGTCTGGGGTTATCCCGGCGGCGCGGTTTTGCACATCTACGACGCGTTCTATAAGCAAGACACCATTCAGCATGTGCTCGTGCGCCACGAGCAAGCAGCTGTGCACGCGGCCGACGGCTTTGCCCGCGCGACCGGGGAGGTTGGTGTAGCCCTGGTCACGTCCGGGCCAGGTGTGACCAATGCAGTGACTGGCATCGCCACGGCCTATATGGACAGCATCCCCATGGTGATCATCACGGGGCAGGTGCCAACACACGCCATTGGTCTCGATGCTTTTCAAGAGTGCGACACGGTCGGCATCACCCGACCCATCGTCAAACACAACTTCCTGGTCAAAGACGTGCGCCAGATGGCCGAGACCATGAAGAAGGCCTTCCACATAGCGCGCAGCGGCAGGCCTGGGCCTGTGGTGGTGGACATTCCGAAAGACGTCTCCTTTGCTAAGACGCCTTATCACGGGTATCCGGAAACCGTGGAAATGCGCTCGTACAACCCGGTACGCAAAGGCCACGGCGGTCAGATTCGCAAGGCATTGCAGTTGTTGCTGACCGCCAAGCGTCCCTACATCTACACAGGCGGTGGCGTGCTGTTGAGTAACGCCACGCAAGAGCTCCGCACTCTGGTGGACATGCTGGGCTATCCGTGCACAAACACCCTCATGGGCTTGGGGGCATACCCCGCCAGCGACCGCAAGTTTTTGGGCATGCTGGGGATGCACGGCACGGTTGAGGCCAACAACGCCATGCAGAACTGCGATGTGCTCTTGGCCGTCGGCGCACGCTTTGATGACCGCGTGATTGGCAACCCCAAACACTTTGCGCAAAACGAGCGCAAGATCATTCACATCGACATTGATCCATCCAGCATCAGCAAGCGCGTGAAAGTCGACGTGCCCATCGTCGGTGATGTCAAAGACGTGCTGACCGAGATGATTGCCATGGCTCGCGAAAGCGCTTTGAAGCCAGATGCCCGCGCGCTCGCGGATTGGTGGCAGACCATCGAAGCTTGGAGGTCCGGCGACTGCCTGCGCTACGACCGCGGCAACAAAGACGTGATCAAGCCGCAGTTCGTGGTGGAAACGCTCTGGAACATGACCAAAGATGTAGAAACCTACGTCACGTCGGATGTGGGCCAACACCAAATGTGGGCTGCGCAGTTCTACCGCTTCGACGAACCCAGGCGATGGATCAATTCCGGTGGCTTGGGCACGATGGGCGTGGGAATTCCCTACGCCATGGGAATCAAGCTGGCCAAGCCCCAAGCCGAGGTGTTTTGCGTCACGGGTGAAGGCTCGGTACAGATGTGCATTCAAGAGCTGTCCACCTGCCTGCAGTACAACACGCCGATCAAGATCGTGTCGCTCAACAATCGTTATCTGGGCATGGTGCGGCAGTGGCAAGAGTTGGAGTACGAAGGCCGCTACAGCCACAGCTACATGGACGCACTGCCCAACTTTGTGAAGCTGGCAGAGGCTTACGGCCACGTGGGCATGCTCATTGAGCGACCACAAGACGTCGAACCGGCTCTGCGTGAAGCACGCCGATTGAAGGACCGCACGGTGTTCATGGACTTCCGCACCGACCCCACTGAAAACGTCTACCCCATGGTCCAAGCGGGCAAGGGCATCACCGAGATGCTCTTGGGCGCCGAAGACCTCTGATCAACCATTCTTTAAGGCAGGCCCTTCCATTCGCAGCCAAGCCGCTGGGTTACCGCCTGGCGGGGAGGGCTCGGAAGAGTGGGGCCGAACTCTCACCATGAAACACATCATTGCTGTGCTGCTCGAAAACGAGCCGGGGGCACTTTCGCGCGTTGTTGGCTTGTTTTCTGCGCGGGGCTACAACATCGAATCACTGACGGTGGCGCCCACCGAGGACCCCAGCCTGTCGAGAATGACCATTCAAACGCACGGCTCGGACGACGTGATCGAGCAGATCACCAAGCACCTGAACCGGCTCATCGAAGTGGTGAAGGTGGTGGACCTGACCGAAGGCGCCTACACCGAGCGCGAACTCATGATGGTGAAGGTGCGTGCCGTGGGCAAAGAGCGCGAGGAGATGAAGCGCATGGCAGACATCTTCCGCGGGCGCATCATCGACGTGACCGAGAAAAGCTACACCATCGAGCTGACAGGAGATCAGTCGAAGAATGACGCGTTTCTCGAGGCCATCGACCGCGCAGCCATTCTGGAGACGGTGCGCACCGGCTCCAGCGGCATTGGACGCGGTGAGAGAATCTTGCGCGCCTGAATGCTGGTTGCTCACGCTTAGCCGCCTTTCTGATAGCCAATCATCCACAACGACAAACGGAACGAGACCATGAAAGTTTTCTACGACAAAGACTGTGATCTGAGCCTGATCAAGGGCAAGACAGTGGCCATCATCGGCTACGGCTCGCAGGGCCACGCGCATGCTCAAAACCTCAACGACAGTGGCGTCAAAGTGGTGGTCGGCCTGCGCAAGGGTGGTGCCTCTTGGGACAAGGTGGGCAAGGCCGGTTTGACGGTGATGGAAGTCAATGACGCGGTCAAGGTCGCCGATGTAGTGATGATTCTTCTGCCTGATGAGCAGATCGGCGAGGTCTATCGCAACAACGTCGAGCCTCATGCCAAGCAAGGCGCTTCATTGGTCTTTGCGCACGGCTTCAACGTGCATTACAACCAAGTCATCCCCCGCGCTGACCTCGACGTCTGGATGGTGGCTCCCAAGGCGCCTGGTCATACGGTGCGCTCCACCTACACCCAGGGCGGCGGAGTTCCGCATTTGGTGGCCATTCACCAAGACAAGAGCGGCAAGGCCAGAGATTTGGCGCTGTCGTACGCGATGGCCAATGGTGGCGGCAAGGCCGGCATCATCGAAACCAACTTCAAAGAAGAGACTGAGACCGATCTGTTTGGCGAGCAGGCCGTGCTTTGCGGCGGCGCCGTAGAGCTGATCAAGATGGGCTACGAGACGCTGATCGAGGCGGGTTACGCGCCCGAGATGGCCTACTTTGAATGCCTGCACGAACTCAAGCTCATCGTGGACCTCATCTACGAAGGCGGCATTGCCAACATGAACTACTCCATTTCCAACAATGCGGAGTTCGGCGAGTATGTGACTGGCCCCGAGGTCATCAATGAGCAGTCGCGTGCTGCCATGCGCGCGGCTCTCAAACGCATCCAGAACGGTGACTACGCCAAGATGTTCATCCAAGAAGGCAGGCTGAACTACCCCAGCATGACGGCGCGTCGGCGCAACACGTCAGAGCACAGCATCGAAGTGGTTGGCGCTCAACTGCGCGCGATGATGCCGTGGATCGCCAAGAACAAGCTGGTTGATCAGTCGCGCAACTGAGCGCCGAGCTCGCCGGACACTCCATGACCCCGAATCCCAGTCCTGAACCAGATGAGGGCCCGGTGCGCCCCAGGCGCAAGGGCATCTACGTGCTGCCGAACTTGTTTACTTTGGCAGCGCTTTTTGGCGGTTTTTATTCGGTGGTCATGGCGATGAACGGTCGCTTTGATTTGGCGGCAGTTGGTGTGTTTTGCGCCATGGTGCTTGACAGCCTCGATGGGCGTGTGGCTCGCATGACGAACACACAAAGCGCGTTTGGCGAGCAAATGGACTCGTTGGCTGACATGGTGTCGTTTGGCGCTGCGCCAGCCTTGATCGCGTACGAGTGGTCCCTCAAAGGGCTGGGGCGATGGGGCTGGATCGCCGCTTTTGTTTACTGCGCTTGTGCAGCTTTGCGATTAGCCCGCTTCAACGTGAACACAGGCGTGGTCGATAAGCGTTACTTTCAGGGGCTACCGTCGCCAGCAGCAGCGGCCTTGGTTGCGGGCTTGATTTGGATAGTGACCGATCTGGATGTTCGTCGCCAAGACACCGAGTGGCTGACCTGGACTCAAATCAGCTGGCTGACTTTTGGTGTCACCCTCTACGCGGGCTTGACCATGGTGACCAACGTCCCGTTCTACAGCTTCAAAGACCTGGGCATGAAAAAGACGGTGCCTTTTGCGGCGATCGTGCTCATCGCGCTGATCATTGCGGTGATCAACATTCACCCTCCCACCGTCCTGTTTGGTTTGTTCGTGGCGTACGGCATCAGCGGCTATGTGGTCTATGCCTGGCGCAGGTCCAAAGGGCAGCAGGTGAGCGTGATCAGCACCTCCACCGATGACCCGGATGAGCGCGGCCTGCATTGACTGGGGTTCACCCCGGTGTTGTTTGCGCAGATGCCTGTGCTACATTGAACTCATGAATCTGAACCAACTAGCCGCACTACTGCTACGCCGTCACGGGCGAACTTGGTAGCGCGCGCTTCTTCAGTTCTTAAGGCCCGTTTGCACCCGCAGCGGGCCTTTTGCTTTGGGGTTCGGATTTTCAAGCTGCGGGTTTTGTGTTGATTGACCCATCAAAGGAGAGCACATGTCCGACAAACTCATCATTTTTGACACCACCTTGCGTGACGGCGAGCAGTCGCCTGGCGCATCCATGACCAAGGACGAGAAGCTGCGCATTGCGCGCCAGCTCGAGCGGCTGAAGGTCGATGTGATCGAGGCTGGCTTCGCTGCCAGCTCCAACGGCGACTTTGAGGCAGTCCAGCAGATTGCCAACCACATCAAAGAATCAACGGTGTGCAGCTTGTCCAGAGCCAACGATCGGGACATCTCCAGAGCTGCTGAGGCACTCAAAGGCGCAGCCCGAGCCCGCATTCACACGTTCATTGCGACTTCTGCCCTGCACATGGAAAAGAAGTTGCGCATGACGCCAGACCAGGTTCTTGAACAGGCCAAGCTTTCAGTGCGCTTTGCGCGCAACCTGGTGGCTGACGTGGAGTTCAGTCCAGAAGACGGCTACCGCAGTGACGTCGACTTTTTGTGCAGGGTGTTGGAGGCCGTGATTGACGAGGGTGCCACCACCATCAACGTTCCGGACACGGTTGGATACGCGGTACCAGAACTGTATGGACACTTCATCAAGACGCTGCGCGAACGAATTCCAAACGCAGACAAGGCCGTTTGGTCGGTTCACTGTCACAACGATCTGGGTATGGCTGTGGCCAACAGCTTGGCAGGCGTGAAGATTGGCGGGGCTCGGCAAATCGAATGCACCATCAACGGCCTGGGCGAGCGCGCTGGAAATTGCTCCTTGGAAGAGGTTGTCATGGCGGTGAAAACGCGCAGGGACTACTACGGCTTGGATGTCGGCATCGATGCGCGCCACATCGTCGCGGCCAGCCGCATGGTTAGCCAAACCACGGGCTTTGTGGTTCAGCCCAACAAGGCGGTGGTGGGCGCCAATGCATTTGCACACGCTTCTGGAATTCACCAAGACGGTGTGCTCAAGGCACGCGACACCTACGAAATCATGCGTGCCGAGGATGTGGGTTGGAGCGCCAACAAGATCGTGTTGGGCAAACTCAGTGGCCGCAACGCTTTCAAGCAGCGCCTGCAGGAGTTGGGCGTGCAGCTGGGCAGCGAGGTAGAGGTGAACACCGCATTTGCACGCTTCAAAGAGCTTGCAGACCGCAAGAGCGAAATTTTCGATGAAGACATCTTGGCTCTGGTCAATGACGAAAGCGTCACCGCTGAGCGCGAGCAGTACGGGTTTGTTTCGCTGTCTCAGAAAAGCGAGACCGGAGAGCGGCCACACGCCAGCATCGTCTTCACAGTGGAAGGGCGCGAGGTGCAATCCCAGTCGGATGGCAACGGCCCAGTGGACGCGTCGCTGAAGGCCATCGAGGCCGAAGTGAAAAGTGGCGCAGAGATGGTGCTGTATTCGGTGAATGCCATCAGTGGGTCCACCGAAAGCCAAGGCGAGGTGACGGTTCGTCTGCAAAACAGCGGCAGGGTGGTCAACGGGGTGGGCTCGGACCCCGACATCGTCGTGGCATCTGCCAAGGCTTATCTGAGTGCCCTGAACAAGCTGCAAAGCAAGGCGGATCGGGTGGCTGCCCAAGGCTAACGACCAGTTCTGAACTGTGCTTCAGCAGCTCTGTGAAGAAAGCTGCGCAAGTGCTTGATATTGCGTAAGTTTTATCAGGTGAGTACACTGCGCCGCATTCGTCAGCACCAAGGAGCATCGCCCATGCATTGCCAAGCACGTCATTCACCAGCCGGTGAGTGTGTCGGTCAGCAGGGGCGCCCAACTCTTGAAAAGCTCTTGGGCCCGCTGCTTTTGGCTTGCCTGGTGTTGGGTGGTGCGACCTCAGCGCGCGTGCAGGCGGCTGCCAGCCATCCCGTTGCGGAGCGCAAAGGATCGTCGCAGGCCGCGGCTTCCTCCAGACCTAAGGCCACTGCAGGATCCAAAGTCCAGCGCCAACAAGTCGCGGTGAAGGCCAAAGCTACATCCTCTGCCAGCAAGGCGAAACCGGTCGCCAAAGCGCGCCCCATGGCCAACCCTAAACAGCGTGTGAAGCGAACCTTGCAGGCCAATCGTGCTGCAAGTCCGCGCCCTCTTGCCGCTGCCCGCGCTGCTCCGGCACCCTTGCGCTTGTCGCACGCGCAACTCGCTGGGCTTCATACCAGCACGGATTCTTTGGAACTGAAATCAGCCGTCGCTTTGGTGATCGATCAGGAAACCCAAGAAGTGCTCTACAGCAAGAACGATCAAGCGGTTTTGCCCATCGCTTCGCTCACCAAGCTGATGACGGCCATCGTCGTGCGCGAGGCGCAGCTGCCTGACGAGGAGGTGATCACCATCACGCAGGCCGACGTGGATACTGAAAAGGGGAGCGTCTCTCGGCTGCGGGTGGGTACTCGCTTGACCCGCGCCGAGTTGATGCACCTGTCCTTGATGTCCAGTGAGAACCGCGCTGCGCACGCTTTGGGCAGAAGCTTTCCCGGCGGCATGGACGAGTTTGTCAAGCGCATGAACTTCAAAGCGCGGCAGTTGGGCATGAACGACACCCGCTATGTCGAGCCCACGGGTCTATCCAGCGCTAACCAGTCCAGTGCACATGACCTGGCCACGCTGGTCACGGTGGCCGCGCTCGACCCTGTATTGCGTGATTTCTCCACCTCTCACGGCTACCAAGTGGAGGTGGGCAAGCGGGTGGTCCAGTACAACAACACCAACCGATTGGTGAAGCACCCCGACTGGGACATTGGCTTGCAGAAGACCGGCTACATCTCCGAGGCTGGGCGTTGTTTGGTGATGCAAGTGCGTGTTGCCGGGCGTCAACTGATCATGGTGTTCTTGGATTCCGCCGGCAAACTGAGCCGCTTGGGTGACGCCGAGCGCGTGCGCCGTTGGGTTGAGCACAACGGACGGTCTGAGACACAGCCCGTTCTAGAGCCCGTCAAGGGCTGACTTAGCCCGGCTTGCTGGGTTCATGGCCCAATGCCTGCGATATTTCGCTGGCGCATGCCTGCAGTTTGGCGAGCCATGATTCGTTGATGCGATCGGCAGGTGCCGATATCGATAGACCCGCCAGCAGCTTGCCTTGGTCGTCGTGGATGCCTGCGGCCATGCAGCGAACACCCAGTTCCAACTCTTCGTTGTCGCGCGCAATACCGGTTTGCCGAACCTTAGACAGCTCTTTTTCCAGGGTGGCCAACTGGGTGATGCTGTTGCGTGTTTGTCCGTGCAGGCCCGTGCGGGTGGCGTAAGCGCGCACCCGAGCTGGGTCGTCTGCTGCCAAAAACAGCTTGCCTACAGAGGTGAGGTGGAGCGGTGCTCGCCCGCCGATGGCCCTGACGACTTGCATACCCGAGCGTTCGCTGTAAGCCCGCTCGATGTAGACGATCTCATCGCCTTGGCGCATGCTCAGGTTGACGGGTTGCGCAATGAGCTTGTGCAGTTCGCGCATGGGTTGCAGGGCTGCGTCGCGCACGCTCAACCGCCCCTTAACCAAGTTGCCCAACTCCAAAAAGCGCATGCCCAGGCGGTAGTGGCCAGCTTCTGGGCGCTCGACAAATCGGCCCAATGCCAAGTCGTTGAGGATGCGGTGCGTCGTTGAAGGGTGCAGACCGGTTCTCTCAGAGACCTCCTTCAGGCTGATCGACTCGTCGCGGGTGGAAAGCACATCAATGATGGAGAACATGCGCTCCAAGACCTGAATGGATGGCGCAGGGACAGAAGCCGCGTTTTGAGCGTCGTCTGCTTTCTTCATGAGCCTGCTTCTGGCCTGGCCCAACCCTGTGGGCCGAGGAGTTCGTGGGGCTTGAAGCGCGCCTTGTAGGCCATCTTGGGGCTTTCGTTGATCCAGTACCCCAAGTAGACGTGCTCAAGCCCCAGTTCGCGCGCCTGCTCGATTTGCCAAAGAACGTTGAAGGTTCCGAAGCTTGCCCCTGGCATGGGGTCATAAAAGGTGTAGACGGCCGACAGGCCATCGCCCAATACGTCCAAGATGGACACCATCCGTAGCTCGCCCGGACCCCCTGCAGGCGACGGCTCGCGAAACTCGATCAATCTGGAGTTGACGCGGCTTTGTAGCAAAAACTGGGTGTATTGGTCGATGCTGTCGTGGTCCATGCCACCGCCTGGGTGGCGGTAATTCTGGTATTTCAGGTAGAGCTGATAGTGCTCGGGCAAGAACCCGAGTCGCAGCACACGGGCCTGCAACGACTGGTGCTGGCGCCATGCACGCCGTTGGCTGCGATCGGGTTTGAACTCTGCGGCTTTGACTCGCAACGCAATGCAGGCGCGGCATCCGTCGCAATAAGGCCGATAGGTGAACATGCCGCTGCGGCGAAACCCGTTGGTTACCAGCGCAGAGTAGGCGTCACTGTGAATGAGGTGGCTGGGCGTGGCCACCTGAGAGCGTGCCAAGCGCGAAGGCAGGTAGCTGCAAGGGTACGGCGCAGTGGCGTAGAACTGCAGCGTGGAGAGCGGAAGGTCCTTGAGGTGCGTCACGCGAGGGACTCATGGCCTTAAAACAGGTCATTCCAGTATATGGGGTCAAAGCGCCAACTCTGGACGGATGGACGGACCCGGGCCCGGGCAAGCTCGTCGAGAAACCGCTCGCGGGCCCATGGCACTGCCCCCAACGAAGCCAGATGCTGGGTTTGCTGCTGGCAATCGATCCACTCGATGTCATGCGCCCGGCAAAACGCCACCAAGGCCGAGAGCGCCACTTTGGAGGCATCCGTCTTGCGGGCGAACATCGACTCTCCGAAAACAGCCCGCCCAACTGCAACACAGTAGAGCCCGCCGACCAAGCTGCCGTCTGCCCAAGTTTCTACGCTGTGCGCCAAGCCGTGCCGGTGCAGCGCGCGGTAGGCAACCAGCATTTGCGGGTTGATCCACGTCCCGGACTGCCCCGCGCGCGGTGCCTGCGCGCACGCTTCGATGACCGTATCGAAGGCGCTGTCGATTCGAATCTCGCAGCCCTGTTGCGCGCGAAAGTGTCGTAGCGCCTGTTTGAGCGATCGGTGTAGGCGAAAAGACGCGCAAGGCAACACCATTCGCGGGGCTGGGCTCCACCAAAGAACGGGCTGTCCATCGCTGAACCAGGGAAAGATACCTTCGCTGTAAGCGCGCTCTAGCGTGGCCAAGTCGAGCGCACCACCGCCTGCCAGCAAGCCTGGTGCGGGGTCGCCCTCGGCCCAAGCCTGGGTCGCCGGCGGAAAGTCGTCGCCGGCCTCTAGCCAAGGCAAGGGTCGCGGGGTGCGGCTCATCCCGTGCGCGAAGCGCGGCTGTGTTTGTCGATGAGCTGGCGGGCTGTAGCCAACAGCGCCTTGCCGTCAAAGCCGCGCTTGTCCAAATCGTCGGTCCACTGCAACTCCAGCGGGCGTGCCCTGCGCCGAAACTCTTGCGATGCGGCGGCGTCGAGCGTGTGAATGCTGTTGCCGCGTTTCACAGCCTCTTGACGTCCAAGCGCGTCGTTGGCTTGCTGAGTTTTGCCCAGCCAGGCCGAGGTGGCCAGCCCGGAATGGCGGTCGATGACAGCACGCAGATCGGTGGGTAGCTGGGCGTAGCGGGCTGGATTCATCGCCAAAATGAACGTGTTGGTGTAGAGGCTGCCCCCGTTGGCCGCGAACTCCGTGTGGTGACGTACCAGTTCGTGTACCCGGATCGATGGCACCACCTCCCATGGGATCACGCAGCCATCGATGGTGCCCTTGCTCAAGGCATCTGGAATTCCAGGCAGCGGCATCCCGACGGGCACCGCATCCAGTGCAGCCAGCAGGCGGGTGACCAGACGAGTCGGCCCGCGCAACTTCAGGCCGCGCAGATCGGCCACGGAGCGCACAGCACGCGACACCGTGTGGATCACACCTGGCCCATGAACGTGCAGTGCCAGCACGCGCACGTCCTTGAATTCATCGGGGGCACTGCTCTGGATGTACTCCCAGAAAGCGCGTGATGTGGCCTGAGCGTCGGTCATCATGAAAGGCAGCTCGAAAACCTCGGCTCTGGGAAAGCGACCGGCGGTGTAACCCGGCAAAGTCCATGCCACATCGACCACGCCGTCTTTCACCTGGTCGTAGAGCTGGGCTGGGTTTCCGCCCAACTGCATGGACGGGTAAGGCTCGAAGCGCAGGCGTCCGCCCGAGTCTTTTTCGATCAGATCCATCCATGGCTTGTGCATGCTCAGCCACACGTTGGACTGCGGCGACATGAACGTGTGGAACTTCAGCGTGATGGGGGCTGCGCTTTGAGCCCAGGCACGCGTCAAGCCCAGACCAGCGGCTGCGCCCACCAGCACGCGGCGTCTGGTGTGGCGCGTCGTTGCAGACTGGTCGGCCCGCGCTGGAAGTTGGGCCGTCATGCGCTTGCAGCCACCCAGTCAAAGTGCTCCACCACGGGCGGCGCCGCGAAGAATGGGCCAACGATGGCACGCCATTGGGTAAACAGGGCTGACTGCCTGAAGCCCACCGTGTGGTCTTCCAGGGTGTTCCAGCGGATTTGCAGCACAAAGCGTTCAGGCGTTTCCATGCTTTGGTGCACGGTATGCCCGAGGTAGCCGTTGGCCTTCGAGACCACGCTGCGCAAGCCGTGTTCTATGGCTTCACGAAAAGCCAAATGCTGCCCCGGGAGGATCCGTATGTCTGCGATCTCAAGAATCATCAGTCGTCTCCAAGTGAATTGGGGATGGATAGTAAATCGCCACTGCTCGAACCACACCGAAAACACCCTGCGAACACTTGGGTGATGCGCCACTGTGTGGCCTCCTCACCGCGCTGGCGCCTTGCTATTCTTCGTGGCATGAGGCTGTACAACTATTTTCGATCTTCAGCGAGTTTCCGGGTCCGCATCGCGCTAGAGCTAAAAGGGCTGCCCTATGAATACGTGCCGGTTCACCTGGGCCGTGGCGAGCAACGCACACAGGGCTACCTCGCGCTGGCCTCCAGTGGCTTGATACCCATGCTCGAGATCGATGGCTACAGGTTGTCCCAGTCCATGGCCATCATTGAATACTTGGACGAACGCTATCCAAGCCCGGCCCTGCTGCCTGCCGACCCCTTTGGCCGGGCCAGCGTTCGGGCCTTGGCGCAGTCCATCGCCTGCGAGATCCATCCCCTCAACAACATGCGCGTCCTGAAGTACCTGGTCAACGATCTCAAAACCCCGGAAGAAGAGAAGAACACTTGGTATCGGCACTGGGTGCGCACAGGGCTTGAAGCTTTTGAGCAGCAGTTGTCAACCCATGCAGCTGGCCCGTTTTGCTGGGGTGATTCGCCAACCTTGGCCGACTGCCTGCTGGTGCCGCAGATCTTCAACGGAAAGCGTTTCGACGTTTCTTTCGACGGCTTGCCCAAGACCATGGCGGCATTCGAGGCCTGCATGGCCCTGGCGGCTTTTCAAAAAGCACAGCCGTCGGCTTGCCCAGACGCTCAGGCCTAGCCGGTCAACGCCGTGCAGCCAACCCACCTCGCGTCTGCGCAGGAGCAGCCCAACCTGTTCATCAGCCCGCAATGGGCAGCCCCTGAGGGTGTGCGTGCCCTGATGACGACCCGGCTCGGGGGCTGCTCCAACGGGCCTTGGGCATCCATGAACCTCGGCACGCATGTGGGAGACGATGCCGCAGCGGTCCATGCCAACCGACGCAAGCTGGCCCAACATCTGGGGGCCAGACCGGTCTTCATGAACCAAGTTCACGGTACTGCTGTGGCCTCGCTTGGGCCAGAGCTGAGAGAAGAACAACTGGACGGAGTCACCGCAGATGCATGCGTCACGGTCGCCCGCGGGCTAGCATGTACGGTGCTGGTAGCTGACTGCCTGCCCATTTTGTTGGCGCGAGCCGACGGCACTGCAGTGGCCGCAGCGCACGCCGGGTGGCGGGGGCTGGCTGGCGTGGGCGGAAAAGGGGTTGTGGAAGCAGCCGTTGCGGCCCTGAGCGGGCCCGGGGAACGCTGTGAGGTGGTGGCTTGGCTGGGCCCTTGCATCGGCCCCGGTCGCTTTGAGGTGGGAGACGACGTCCGGGGAGTCTTCTCCAACGCGGACTCCTCGTTCGTGCCAAACGGGACTGGCAAGTGGCTCGGCAATTTACCGCTGCTTGCACGCGAAAAGTTGCGTGACCTTGGCGTGATTCACATCAACGGCAACGACGGCTCTTCCGTTTGGTGCACTTTCACGCAGACGTCACGGTTTTTCTCCCACCGGCGAGATGGCGTCCGGCTGGGCAGCACTGGCGGGCGAATGGCTGCCTGCGTCTGGCTGGCTTGAAACTGCTTTTGCCGCCAGGGCCGCAGCGGCGGCTTGCTCAGCCTCTTTGGCTTTGACGGCGCGACGCCTCGAAGGGCTGCCCATCAGGTAGACAGCCAGGGCGGTGGGCAATAGTCCGTACATCACGAAAGTGACGATCGCGCCAAGCACGGAGCCGTTGGCATGAAAGGCCTCGGCTATGGCCATCATGAAAGCGACGTAGAGCCATCCAATGACAAGAAGGTACATGCTGAATCTTGATCTGCATCAGAGTGATGTGCGGAAAATGCCGCATACTGCACCGACCTCGCCGAAGAGCGCCGCCACTTGAGCGACCGAGCGAAGGAGGAGACAAGGGTGAGCACCGATTTTCCTGATTTCTGGACGAAGTCGGCTGAGCAATTTCAGCAGACCTTTGGTGACAGTTGGAACAAGGCACTTCAGGCTTTTGGCGGCTTGGCGTCGGCGCAAGGGGGCGCTTCCGGCTCCCCATCGCTGTCGTTTCACCCCGAGCGCCTCGAGGCTGTGCAGCGGCAGTACCTGAGCGAAGCCACGCAGTTGTGGAACGACAGCGTCAAGGGCTCGCCAGTTTTAAATGATCGGCGTTTCAGCGCTGGTCCTTGGGCAGCCAACCCCATCTCTTCATTTGCAGCAGCCACCTATCTCGTGAATGCGCGCGCGCTGATGGGCTTGGTCGACTCTGTCGAGACGGATGAAAAGGCCCGAAACCGCATTCGGTTTGCCCTGGAGCAATGGCTGGCCGCGACGGCACCCAGCAACTTTCTGGCGTTCAACGCAGAAGCCCAGCAGAAAGCCGTCGACACGCAAGGCGAAAGCATCACGCGTGGGCTGAAGAACTTGTTGCACGACCTGCGGCAAGGCCACATGAGTCAGACCGACGAGCAGCAGTTTGAAGTGGGCGTGAACGTGGCCACTTCCGAAGGTGCCGTGGTTTTCGAAAACGAGTTGTTCCAGCTCATTGAATACAAACCCCAAACTGCCAAGGTCTACGAGCGACCACTGCTGGTGGTGCCGCCGTGTATCAACAAGTTCTACATCTTGGACTTGCAGCCTGACAACTCGCTGTTGGCCTATTCAGTAGCGCAGGGGCACCGCACTTTTGTGATCAGCTGGCGCAACCCTGACGAGTCGCTGTCTGACACCGGTTGGGACGATTACGTCGAGAAGGCCGTCATCGAGGCTATTCACACGGTGCAGAACATTACCAACTCGCGCCAGATCAACACCCTGGGCTTTTGCGTGGGAGGCACCCTGCTCGCCACAGCCTTGGGCGTTCTGGCGGCGCGTGGCGAGCAGGCCGCGTCGAGCATGACTTTGCTCACCACGTTCCTGGATTTCAGCGACACGGGGGTGCTCGACATCTTCATCGACGAGGCTTCTGTTCGGTTGCGCGAGATGCAGTTCGCCAAGGGCGGCATCCTCAAAGGCCAGGAATTGGCGTCGACCTTCAGCTTTCTCAGGCCCAACGAGCTGGTCTGGAACTACGTGGTGGGCAATTACCTCAAGGGCGAAACCCCTCCGCCATTCGACCTCCTGTACTGGAACAGCGACAGCACCAATTTACCCGGCCCCATGTATGCCTGGTACCTGCGTAACACCTATCTGGAGAACCGCTTGTGCAAACCTGGCGGCACCACGGTCTGCGGCGAATCGCTCGACCTTGGCAAGCTCAAGATGCCGGCTTACATATACGGCTCCAGAGAAGACCACATCGTGCCCATCAACGGTGCCTACGCCAGCACCCAGTTACTCAAAGGTCCCAAGCGTTTCGTGATGGGTGCCTCTGGCCATATCGCAGGTGTCATCAACCCGCCTGCCAAGAAAAAGCGCAGCCATTGGGTCAGAGACCGATTGGCAGCAGGCCGTTTTCCAGCCACGCTTGAAAGCTGGCTGAGTGGCGCCACCGAGAAGCCCGGTAGCTGGTGGACTGACTGGTCCGATTGGCTAGAAGCCCATAGTGGCTCATCGGTTGCGGCACCCCGTCAATACGGGCGCGGCAACGCCTACTCGGCCATTGAGCCGGCGCCGGGGCGCTACGTGCGTCAAAAAGCTGTTTGAAGCTGGTCAAGTCCAGCGCCTCTTTTTTTGGAGAAGCCCATGCAAGACATCGTCATCGTTGCTGCTGCCCGAACCCCGGTTGGCAAGTTTGGAGGTTCGCTCGCCAAGACGCCAGCGCCTGAACTGGGCGCCTTGGTCATCAAGGCTCTGATGGAGCGCACGGGCTTGGCCACAGCAGAAGTCGGCGAGGTCATATTGGGCCAGGTATTGGCCGCAGGTTCGGGCCAGAACCCGGCTCGTCAAGCCGTCATCAGAGCGGCTCTAGAACGCGAGACACCGGGCCTCACCATCAATGCCGTGTGCGGCTCTGGCCTGAAAGCCGTGATGTTGGCGGCACAGGCCATTCATGCGGGCGACAGCGAGGTGGTGATCGCTGGTGGGCAAGAAAACATGAGTGCTTCGCCTCACGTTTTGCAAGGCTCGCGCGACGGCCAGCGCATGGGCGACTGGAAGATGGTGGACTCCATGATCGTCGATGGTCTGTGGGATGTTTACAACCAGTACCACATGGGCATCACCGCAGAAAACGTCGCCAAGAAGTACGGCGTGAGCCGCGAAGTGCAGGACGCTTTCGCTCTGGCGAGCCAGCAAAAGGCAGCTGCTGCGCAAGACGCGGGTAAGTTCAAGGACGAAATCGTTCCCGTCCTGTTGCCTCAGAAAAAGGGCGACCCGCTGGTGTTCGACACCGACGAGTTCATCAACCGCAAAACCAATGGTGATGCGCTGGCCGGTTTGCGTCCAGCCTTTGACAAAGCAGGTAGCGTGACCGCGGGCAATGCATCGGGCTTGAACGATGGCGCAGCTGCGGTGGTCGTGATGTCGGGCGACAAGGCCCGCGCACTTGGTTTGAAGCCGCTGGGACGCATTGCCAGCTTTGCGACCTCGGGGCTAGACCCCGCGTTCATGGGCATGGGTCCGGTGCCAGCGTCCACCAAAGCTTTGCGTCGTGCCGGGTGGACCTCGGCCGACTTGGACCTGCTGGAAATCAACGAAGCTTTTGCAGCGCAAGCCTGTGCCGTTAACCAAGAAATGGGCTGGGACACGGCCAAGGTGAACGTCAATGGCGGCGCCATCGCCATTGGCCACCCCATTGGCGCATCGGGCTGTCGCATCTTGGTGACGCTGCTGCACGAAATGCAGCGGCGTGACGCCAAGAAGGGAATTGCTTCGTTGTGCATCGGCGGCGGCATGGGCGTGGCGCTCACCATCGAACGTTGACCCAGCCAGCTGCCGACAACCAGCAACCAATAACCAACAACTACCAACAGGAGAGACCAGCATGAGCCAGAAAGTTGCCTACGTCACCGGTGGCATGGGCGGTATCGGAACGGCCATTTGCCAGCGCCTGCATGCCGACGGATTCAAGGTGATCGCGGGTTGCGGCCCCACGCGTGACCACAGCAAGTGGCTGGCCGACCAAAAGGCGCAGGGTTACAGCTTCTACGCCTCTGTCGGGAATGTGGGTTCCTGGGAATCGACAGTGGAGGCTTTCGGGAAATCCAAGGCCGAACACGGGCCGATCGACATCTTGGTGAACAACGCGGGCATCACGCGCGACCGCATGTTCATCAAGATGACGCGGGAGGACTGGGACGCGGTGATCGAGACCAACCTCAACAGCATGTTCAATGTGACCAAGCAGGTGGTGGGTGACATGGTCGAGCGCGGTTGGGGTCGTATCGTCAACATCAGCTCGGTCAACGGCGAAAAGGGCCAAGCCGGGCAGACCAACTACTCCGCCGCCAAGGCAGGCATGCACGGCTTCACCATGGCGTTGGCGCAGGAGTTGGCCAACAAGGGTGTGACGGTGAACACGGTCAGCCCGGGCTACATCGGCACGGACATGGTTCGCGCGATCCGGCAAGACGTGCTGGACAAAATCGTGGCGACGATTCCGGTGAAGCGCTTGGGCATGCCTTCTGAGATCGCCTCCATCATTTCGTGGTTGGCGTCAGAAGAGGGCGGCTACTCGACCGGTGCCGATTTCTCAGTCAACGGCGGCTTGCACATGGGTTGAGCGGGCGCAGCGGCTCAGGGGTTGAGCGGGCGCAGCCTCTCAGGGGCCGCCGGCAGCCAGTGCGCCGAAAGACAGTCTCTGGCCAGCAGCCAGGCGCCGCCAATGTGCTTGCGTGGCCTCTGATCTCGCCCTGATCCACGCCCGCCGAGCTTCGGCAACCTCGCGGTGCGCCTGCAGCACTTCCATCAGGTCTGCAGCGCCTAGCCGCAGGCGCTGTTGGGCTGAAGCCAGCACGTTTTGTCGCTCCTGCAACAGTGCTTCAGCCAGCTTGGTGGCGCGCGCCGCTTGCCCCCATTGAAAGTCTGACAGCGACAGTTCTGCCCGCGCTTGCAGTCGCGCTTCTTCCAGATCGAGTTCAGCCTTTCTGGCTTCTGCCTGCGCCGCGGCAGCGCGGTACTGGGCGCTCCCTCCGTCAAAGAGTGGGATTTGCAGCGTCAGGTTAAGCCGCGTGTCGCGGGGCCTGTCTGGGCTGGTTGAACCCACAGAAGACTGTGACAAGATGCGCTGAAGGGACAAATCCAAGGTGGGACCGAGCGCGCCGGTTGCAGCCGAGACACGCTCCCGCGCGGACTGCCATGCCAACACTGCCGCCCGCACGCTGGACAGCGCTTCGATGTCCACGTGATCGGGCGCAGCTTCCACACGCGCCGCTCTAGCCACACCGATGGGCTGCTCGACCGTGTGGCCCGCGACCAGAGGGCCGCTCAGCTCAGCGTCCCAGGCGACTTCAGAGCCGATCTCCAGACCGAGTTGCAGCAGCGCCATGTGACGCTGCATGCTTGCAGCCTGCAAGGCCAATTGGGCCTCTTGCCACGCGGCTTGTGCCTGCGCCAGGTCGGCACCGGAGCTGATGCCCCGAGCCAGTCGGGCTTGCACGGTGCGGGCGGTTTCTTCAGCGGCCTGAGCCGCAGCGCGTTCGGCCAGCACACTGCGTGCTGCGGACTGCGCCTCGCCGTGGCGCAAAGCCACACCCAACAGCAGCGCCTGATACGCCGCCTGCGCCTGCCACACGCTGCTCTCCAAATTGGCAGCGGCCGCATGGTGCTCGTGCCTGCGCTGGCCCGAATCGAGCAAGCGCCAGTTCAGGGAGAGCGTTTGGCTGCGGGTGTGGTCGAGGTCGGTCCGCGGTTCGCTGAAGATGGATGCAGCAGGTGTGGCCCGCTGGCCGCTGAGCGAGAGCTGGGCGTTGGGCCACCAAGCGGCTTGGGTTTGGCCCAGTTCTGCAGCCCTCTGCCGTGTTTGCGCCTGTGCCCGAAGCCAGCGCGGTTGATGGCAAAGGGCGTAGCGCGCCAACTGCAGCAAGTCGTCCGCTGTGGGCGCTTGTCCAGCCGGTACGCAGTGGCTCGCCAGCGCAGATTCCACCTGCACAGCCCTGGCCACTGCTGGCACTTGAGCGTGTGTTTGTCCGACCATCAAAGAAAAAGCTGCCACCCGCAAGCCAAGGCACGCCCACCGAATGCGGCTGCTCAAAGGTTTGACGGCTAACCGCGCCACCTTAGCGCTCCCTCAAGCTTTCGTGCCCGTACTGCAGCAGCGGGCTCAAAAAGTATTCGATGACGCGTCGGCTGCCGGTCTTGACTTCCACCGACACCGCCATGCCAGGGCCCAACGCGAGGCTCTGTTCGCCTTGGCCCAACTGGCTCCTGGGCAGGCTGATCTGCGCCGTGTACACCAACCCGCGTTGCTCATCGGCGACCGCATCGGCTGATACATGCAGCACCTGACCTTCCAGCAAACCGTACTTGGTGTAGGAGAAGGTCTCGACCTTCACGGCTGCTGTCTGCCCAGCTTGGACAAAGCCAATGTCTTTGTTTTCGATGCTGGCTTCCACCAAAAGACCGGCTTGCTTCGGGACCACCACCAGCAGCGGTGTGCCGGGCGTCACCACGCCGCCCACGGTGAAGACGGCCAACTGCTGCACCACGCCATCCACTGGCGCGCGCAGCGCCATCTGCCGATTGCGCCCCTGCGCCTTGGCCAACTCTTCGGCCAATTCGCGTGCGCGTTGGTCGGCTTCTTCCGCGGCTTCCAACAGGGTGCGGCGGGTCTCGGCCGCAAAAGCCAAAACTTGCGCCTGCGCTTCGCCCCGACCGGCGCGGGCTTCTTGCATGCGCCCGTGTTGCAGCATCAACTCGGCCTCGTGCTCGGCCAGCCGTTGGCGGCGTTCATCTGAGGCGTGGCGGGCCACATGCCCACCTTGGGCCAGCGCTGCGTAGTCTTCGCTGGCCTGTTGGACCCAAGGCTTGCCGATCTCCAAGCGCTCAATGCCTAGAAGTGCGGTCTGCACTTCCACACTGCGGCGCTGCGCCTCTGCCATCAGCCGTGCTTGACGCGCCCGAATGTCGCTCAGCTGCCCATCAGCCAGTTGGCGAATTTCTGCCAGCCGCTCGGGCGTCAAGCCACTGGCCTGTGTCTTCCAAGGACCACTTTGCGCTTGCCCTCGCTCCCACGAGGCCAGAACCACCCGGTGACGCAGCGCTGTGGCAGTGCTGGCCTGCCAAGCGGCCAGCAGGCGCTCCACGTCGGCTTGGCTGGCAGTGGTGTCGAGTTCAATCAACACATCGCCTGCACGCACGGCTTGTCCATCTTGCACAGCGATGCGCGTCACTTGCGCTGTGTCCAGTGCGGCGATGGTTTTGCTGCGCTCGCCACCCACCACCTTGCCCTGTGCCATCACCACCACATCGAGCCTACCCACCAGTGACCACAGCAAGGTGATGGCAGCGAAGCTGAGCAGCAGCCACACCGCCACGCGTGGCGCAGGCGACAGCGGTGTTTCTCTGAGCGACAAGGCTGCTGGCAGAAAAGCGGCCTCATCGGCGCTGAACTGATCCACGGGCATGCGGTGGCGCTGCGCCCAGGCCTGTGCCCAGACTCGGCCGTGGCGGGCGCCGAACTCTTGGAGTGCGGCCAAGCGCAGCATCCAAGTCATGGCCTGCGCTCCATCAAGGCTTGCGAGGAAAAATCCGGGGAAATTGGGGCGAAGGCGATCACGGCTCAACCTTGCTGCATGGCATGAAGCCGTGCATAGATGCCGCCCTGGGCCAGCAGTTGCGCGTGTGGCCCTTGCTCCACGATGTCGCCGCGGTCCATCACCAAGATGCGATCTGCATCGCGCACAGCAGATAGGCGGTGCGCAATGATGACCACCGTGCGCCCGGCGCAAATGTCGCGCATGTTGTCCTGGATGATTCGCTCGGACTCATAGTCCAGCGCGCTGGTGGCTTCGTCAAAGATCAAGATGCGCGGGTTGCCAATCAGCGCACGCGCAATGCCTATGCGCTGGCGCTGGCCGCCCGACAAGCCCGTGCCGTGCTCGCCCACCATCGTGTCGTAAGCCTCTGGCAGCTCCGCAATGAACTCGTGGGCGCCGGCCAACTTGGCCGCAGCCATCACACGATCGAGCGCCACACCGGGGTCTGTCAAAGCGATGTTGTCTCGGATGCTGCGCCCAAAGAGCATGTTTTCTTGCAGCACCACGCCAATCTGACGGCGCAAAGAAGAGGCATCGATCAAGGCCAGGTCCAGCCCATCCACCATCACCCGTCCGGCCTCGGGCACGTAGAGCCGCTGCACCAACTTAGCCAGCGTGCTTTTGCCTGAACCTGAGCGCCCCACCACGCCCACCACCTCGCCCGGTGCAATGTCCACACTCAAGCCGCGCAGGGCGGGCTGTGCGTCGGGGCGGTAGCGAAACAGAACTTGGTCGAGGGTGATGCGCCCGCTCAAGGGCGGCATGGTGCTGCGCGCAGAAGACACCTCCGTGCGCACATTCAAGATGTCGCCCAAGCGCTTGACCGACACACCGACTTGCTGCAGGTCGGTCCACAGCTGGGCCAGCCGAATGACCGGGCCGGAGACGTGCCCGGCCAGCATGTTGAAGGCGACCAACTGACCGACGGTGAGCTGGCCCTCAATGACCAAGTGCGCACCGAGCCACATGGTGGCCACGGTGACCAGCTTGCTGATGAGCGTCACGCCATTGCCGGCCACGTTGCCGATGGTGGCGGTGCGAAAGCTGGCTTTCACGTAAGCCGCCAACTGCTGTTCCCAGCACCGCATCCAGGATGGCTCCACCGCTAGACTTTTGATGGTGTCGATGCCGCTGACGGACTCCACCAAAAACGACTGGTTTTCCGCGTGGCGGCGGAATTTCTCGTCCAGCCGGCGGCGCAGTTCTGGCGTGATCAGCACCGACAAAGCCACGTAGCAAGGCAAAGACACCACCACGAAGAGCGTGAGCGCTGGGCTGTACCAAAGCATCACACCCAGAAAAACCACGGCAAATGCAATGTCCAGCAGCACCGTGATGGCCTGGCCCGTCAGGAAGCTGCGGATGTTTTCCAGCTCTTGTGCGCGGGCCACCGAGTCGCCCACGCGGCGGCTTTGGTAGTAGGCCACCGGAAGCGCCAGCATGTGGCGAAAGAGCTTGGCGCCCAGCTCCACATCGATGCGGCTCGCGGTGTGGGTGAACACGTGTGTGCGCAGAAAGCCCAAGGCGACCTCGAACACCACCACCACCAACAAGCCAAACGCCACCACGTCCAGCGTCTGGTAGGCCCGGTTGACCAAGACCTTGTCCATGACAACCTGAAAAAACAAGGGAGTGCCCAGCGCAAAGAGCTGCAGCACCAGCGACACCAGCAGCACTTCGCCCAACAGACGCCGGTACTTCACGATCGACGGAATGAACCAACTGAAATCAAAAGGGGCCAGCTCGCCCAGGATGGAAGCGCGAGACGCCAGCAAGATCAAGCGCCCGTCCCAGCGGGCAGAGAACGTCTCTGCGTCCTCCTGCACCATTCGCCCGCTGTCGCCTTCTTGGAGCAGGAACTGGCGGGTCGGTTGCTGCGGGTCGCCGTCCAGCCGAGCCAGCACGAAAAAGCCACCGTCGCCCTGCAGGCCAATGGCTGGTAGGGCCATCTTGTTCAACCGCTCCGGTTTGGGTTGAACCAACCGCCCGTGCAGCCCGAGGTGCCTGGCCGCCAGCAGCAGGCCTTGCGCGTCGATGCGCTGTCCGTTGGCAACAAAGCTGTGCGCCAGTTGCTGCGAATCTGCGGCGATGCCGTGGAAATGAGCCAACGCGACCAAGCAGGCCAGGCCAGGGTCTACATCCTCCGTCGCCGGTTCAGCGTCAGCGTCGAAGCCGGGATTTGCCTCATGCGGGGCTGGGTTGTTGGTGGTCAAGAGAATCCAGTACGGAGCGGCGAAGCAGTGTGGCCAGGGGCGGGAACAGGGGCGGGAACAGGGGCGGGAACAGGTTCGGTAACAGGGGCAGGAAGGGGAACTGTCGAGGAGCTAACAATTCAGTGTTTGCTCAATTGCTGATGTTTCCAAGCACCCGCGTCCTTGGGTGAACATTCACCCGCCGCCGACAATGTCGACCGCCCATGTCCAGCCAACCCATCTCAACCGCTGTTGCAGCAGCCAGCACGCCCAGCCTGTCCCCCTGGCGTGCCTGCGTCGCGCCGATGATGGATTGGACCGATAGGCATTGCCGTTACTTGCATCGCTTGCTAAGCCGGCACGCACGGCTGTACACCGAGATGGTGACCACCGGAGCCTTGCTGCATGGCGATGTGCCGCGGCACTTGCGCTTCAACCCACAGGAACACCCGCTCGCTTTGCAACTGGGCGGCAGTGAACCTGCCGACTTGGCGGCTTGTGCGCGCTTGGCCCAGCAATGGGGCTATGACGAGGTCAACCTGAATTGCGGTTGCCCCAGTGAGCGGGTGCAGCGCGGGGCCTTCGGTGCTTGCCTGATGAACGAACCGGCACTGGTGGCCGACTGTGTGCGCGCCATGCGCGATGCCTGCGACTTGCCGGTGACCGTGAAGCACCGCGTCGGCGTGGACAACCAAGAGGGTTTTGGCTTTGTCAGCGACTTTGTCGGGCGTGTCAGCGAAGCGGGCTGCTCGGTGTTCATCGTGCACGCGCGCAGTGCCTGGCTGCAAGGTTTGTCGCCCAAGCAGAACCGCGAAGTGCCGCCGCTGCGCTATGAGTTGGTACACCAGCTCAAGGCGGCGTACCCTCAGTTGACGGTGGTCCTCAATGGCGGGCTGTCTTCAACCGATCAGGTGCTGGCTCAGGTGGGCGTTCTGGACGGCGTCATGCTGGGCCGCGAGGCTTACCACCGGCCCTGGTGGCTGGCTGAGTGGGACGCGACTTTTTTTGGCGCTGAAGCCGGAGTCGTTGACCGAGACGCGGTGGAGGCCGAGATGGTGGCCTACATGGAGCGCTGCGCTGCCCAAGATGGCACGCCTTGGTCCGCGGTGTCTCGGCACATGCTGGGTTTGCGCCATGGGCAAGCCGGGGCCCGGCGTTGGCGTCAGGTGTGGAGCGACCACCGCCTGAAGCATTTGCCTGCCCAAGAAGTCCACCGCTTGGGCCAGTTGGCTTTGTTTGAGGTTCAAGCCGCCGCTTGATGAGGTTCAAGCCGCCGCTTGAAGGCCGTTGGCGAAATGGCGCTGCATGGCGGCGCTGGCCGCAGCTGCATGGCGGGCTGTCAGCGCGTTCATGATGGCTTGGTGCTCTTGCAAGGATTCCTGCACCCGGCCGACTTTCAGCAGCGAGTGGTGGCGGTTGAGCTTCATGACCTTGCGCAAGTCCGTCACCATTTGCACGCGCCAGCGGTTGTTGGCGATGGCCAGCAAGCGCATGTGAAATGTCTCGTTGATCTGAAAAAAGCGCGCCCGATCCGATGCAGCGTCTATCAGCATGGCGTGCAGACCACCCAACTCAACCAACTCTTTGTCACTGGCATTTTTTGCCACCTGCGCAGCGGCATCGCTTTCCAGTAACGACAAGAGGTGGTAGACCTCGCGCAGATCTTGTTCATTGACCTCCGTGACATAGGCACCCCGGCGCACCTTCATCGTCACCAAACCTTCGGTAGCCAGTACTTTCAACGCTTCGCGCAGGGGGGTGCGGCTGATGCCCCAAGCTTCGGCCAGCTTCAGCTCATCGATCCAGCCACCAGGGGGTAACTCGCGGTCAAAGATGCTGGTACGCAGCCGGTCTGCTACTTCTTCATATAGGGCGCGGGGCGCCAACGTATCGGACATGGTGGGTGGGTGTGAAGCGAAGCGCTGAGATTCTGCATCAATAATTATGAATGACATAAACTGCGCGTGATTTCCAACCGCTGCCACTGCATCAACGCTGCCCCACAGCTCACCCCCACCCACCATGAGCCAGACACGCCCCCCATTCCCCGAAGTCTCTGTCGATCAATGGGTTGCAGCGGCTGCCCGCAGCGCGCCCGGCGGCGACTTGGGTGCTTTGAACTGGCACACGCCAGACGGCATCGTCGTCAAACCGCTCTACACCGCGGCCGATCTGCAGGGCCTGCTTCACACCGACACCAAGCCCGGCTTTGCACCGTTCATTCGTGGCCCGCAAGCCACGATGTACGCGGTACGCCCGTGGACCATTCGCCAGTACGCCGGCTTTTCCACGGCCCAGGAAAGCAACGCGTTTTATCGGCGTGCGCTGGCTGCGGGTGGGCAGGGCATCAGCGTGGCCTTCGACTTGGCCACGCATCGCGGCTACGACAGCGACCACCCGCGCGTGACCGGCGACGTGGGCAAAGCAGGCGTGGCCATCGACAGCGTGGAGGATATGAAGATCCTCTTTGATGGCATTCCACTGGACCGCGTGAGTGTCTCCATGACCATGAACGGCGCGGTCTTGCCGGTGTTGGCGGGCTACGTGGTGGCAGCCGAAGAGCAGGGCGTCTCGCAGGCGCAGTTGAGCGGAACCATTCAGAACGACATCCTCAAGGAGTTCATGGTTCGCAACACCTACATCTACCCGCCCCAGCCGAGCATGAAGATCATCGGCGACATCATTGGCTACACGGCCCGGCACATGCCGAAGTTCAACTCCATCTCGATCTCTGGCTACCACATGCAGGAGGCCGGTGCGAACCAGGCTTTGGAGCTGGCCTTCACCTTGGCCGATGGCAAGGCCTATGTGCAAACCGCCGTCGACTCGGGCCTGGATGTGGACGAGTTCGCCGGTCGGCTCAGCTTCTTCTGGGCCATCGGCATGAATTTCTATTTGGAAATCGCCAAGCTGCGCGCAGCGCGCTTGCTGTGGTGCCGCGTCATGCAGGGCTTTGGCGCGAAAAATCCCAAGAGCCTGATGCTGCGCACGCACAGCCAAACCTCGGGCTGGTCGCTCACCGAGCAAGACCCCTACAACAACGTGGTGCGCACCACCATCGAAGCCATGGCCGCGGTGTTTGGCGGCACGCAAAGCCTGCACACCAACAGCTTTGACGAAGCCATCGCGCTGCCCACCGAGTTCAGCTCGCGCATCGCGCGCAACACGCAGCTCATCATCCAAGAAGAAACCAACATCACACGCGTGATCGACCCCTGGGCTGGCAGCTACATGATGGAGTCGCTCACGCAAGAGATGGCGGATAAGGCCTGGGCCATCATGGAAGAGGTTGAAGCCATGGGCGGCATGATCCGCGCAGTGGACAGCGGCTGGGCCAAGCTGAAGATCGAGGCGGCCGCTGCGCAAAAGCAGGCGCGCATCGATTCTGGGCAAGACGTGATCGTGGGCGTCAACAAGTACCGCCTGGCCGAGGAATCGCCGGTGGACATCTTGGAAGTGGACAACGTGCGCGTGCGCGAAGAGCAGGTTGAGCGCTTGCGGCACATTCGCGCCAGCCGCGATGGCGCCGCGGTGCAGACTGCGTTGGATGCTCTGACGCAAGCTGCAGAAAGCGGCGAAGGTAATTTGCTGGCCTTGAGCATCGATGCCATGCGGCTGCGGGCCACGGTTGGGGAGGTGAGCGATGCATTGGAGAAAGTCTTTGGGCGCCACCGCGCCGACACGCAAAAGGTGACCGGCGTGTACGCCGCCGCCTACGACAGCGCCGAAGGCTGGGAGAAGCTGCAAACAGAGATTGCGGCTTTCGGCGAGCAACAAGGCCGACGCCCGCGCGTGATGATCGCCAAGCTCGGCCAAGACGGCCACGACCGAGGCGCCAAAGTGGTGGCCACGGCATTCGCCGACCTGGGCTTCGACGTGGACATCGGCCCGCTGTTTCAAACCCCCGAGGAATGCGCGCGCCAAGCGATCGAGAACGACGTGCATGCGGTCGGTGTGAGCACTTTGGCAGCCGGCCACAAAACCCTGGTGCCCGCCATCATCGATGAGCTGCGGCGTCAGGGCGCGGGCGACATCATCGTGTTCGTGGGTGGCGTCATCCCTCGCCAAGACTACGAGTTTCTGTACCAAGCCGGCGTCAAAGGCATCTACGGCCCGGGCACGCCCATACCGGCCAGCGCCAAAGACGTGTTGGAGCAAATCAGGAAAGCGGTGGAAGGTGCCTGAGCCAAGCGGCGCACTGGAGCAGGCTTTGGACAGCACCGGCTCCATTTCGGTGGCTGCTCTGACCGACGCCATCGTGCACGGCCAAGGCATGCGGCAGCGGCGCGCCATGGCCAAGGCGATCACGCTGCTGGAGTCCACCCGGGCCGACCACCGGGCGCAGGGCGACGCCTTGTTGACGGCTTTACTGCCGCACACGGGCCGGGCTTTTCGTTTGGGCTTGAGTGGTGTGCCGGGCGTTGGGAAAAGCACCTTCATCGAGGCTTTGGGCCTGCACCTGATGGCGCAGGGACATCGGGTGGCTGTGCTCACCATTGACCCGTCCAGCGCCTTGTCCGGCGGCTCCATATTGGGCGACAAGACCCGCATGGAACGCTTGTCCATGGACGAGCGCGCTTTCATTCGCCCCAGCCCCAGCAGCGGCACGCTCGGCGGCGTGGCCGAGAAAACCCGCGAGGCTTTGCTGGTTTGCGAAGCGGCGGGCTACGGCCTGGTCATCGTCGAGACGGTGGGTGTCGGCCAATCAGAAACGGCGGTGGCCGACATGACCGATTTGTTCGTGCTGATGCAGCTTCCCAACGCCGGTGACGACTTGCAGGCCATCAAGCGCGGCGTGATGGAGCGCGCCGACATGGTGGTGATCAACAAAGCCGACATCGACGCCGACGCCGCCACGCGTGCCCGCGCCATGCTGACCTCGTCGCTGCGCGTGCTGGGGCAGCACGGCAGGCCAGAACACGCGGCGCACGACACCTCGCGCTGGCAGCCGACCGTCATGCAATTGAGCGCGCTGCAAGCGCAGGGGATTGACGCGTTTTGGGCGGAGGTCGAGCGATATCGCGTGCTGCAAAGCAGCAACGGTGAGCTGTCGGCGCGCCGGCAACAACAAGCTCAAGCCTGGATGTGGGAGCGCATCGACGCCGCCTTGAAGCAACGCTTCAGAGATCACCCGCTGGTGCGTACGGCTTTGCAACAAACCAACGCCGACGTGTTGGCCGGGCGCCTGCCCGCCAGCACCGCAGCGCGGCGATTGTTGTCTCTTTATGAACCACGACCCGTGCTCGATCACGGGTTTGCAGGCCCTTCCAACGACAACTGAAGACGAACCATGCAAGACATCCTTCAACAACTCGAGACCAAACGCGCCGCAGCCCGCTTGGGTGGTGGCGGCAAGCGCATCGCAGCCCAACACGCCAAAGGCAAACTGACTGCGCGTGAGCGGCTGGAAGTGCTGCTGGACGAAGGCAGCTTTGAAGAGTGGGACATGTTCGTCGAGCACCGCTGCACCGACTTCGGCATGGCCGATCAGCGCGTGCCGGGCGACGGTGTGGTCACTGGTTACGGGATGATCAATGGCCGACTGGTGTTCGTCTTCAGCCAAGACTTCACGGTGTTCGGCGGTGCTTTGTCCGAGGCCCACGCCGAGAAGATTTGCAAGGTGATGGACCAAGCCATGAAGGTGGGCGCACCCGTGATCGGCTTGAACGACTCTGGCGGCGCACGCATTCAAGAAGGCGTGGCCTCGCTGGGCGGTTACGCCGAGGTGTTTCAGCGCAACGCGCTGGCATCAGGGGTCATTCCGCAGCTCAGCCTGATCATGGGGCCGAGCGCCGGCGGCGCGGTGTATTCGCCTGCCATGACCGATTTCATCTTCATGGTCAAAGACAGCAGCTACATGTTTGTGACCGGGCCCGAGGTGGTGAAGACGGTGACGCACGAAGAGGTGACGGCAGAGGAGCTGGGTGGCGCCATCACGCACACCACGCGCAGTGGTGTGGCCGACCTGGCGCTGGACAACGACGTCGAAGCGCTGCTGATGTTGCGCAGGCTCTACAACTACCTGCCGCTGTCCAACCGGGAACGCGCGCCTGTGCGCCCCAGCGGAGACCCGGCCGGACGCGCCGAGCGCAGCCTGGACACGCTGGTGCCAGACAACCCCAACCAGCCCTACGACATGAAGGAGCTGATCACCAAAACCGTGGACGACGGCGACTTCTTCGAGCTACAGCCTGAACACGCCAAGAACATCGTCATCGGCTTTGCCCGGATGGACGGCCAGAGCGTGGGCATCGTGGCTAACCAGCCCTTGGTGCTGGCGGGCTGTCTGGACATCAAGAGCAGCATCAAGGCGGCGCGCTTTGTGCGCTTTTGCGATGCCTTCCACATCCCGGTCATCACCTTTGTCGACGTGCCTGGCTTCATGCCCGGCACCTCGCAGGAGTACGGCGGCATCATCAAGCACGGGGCCAAGTTGCTCTACGCCTACGCCGAGGCCACGGTGCCCAAGATCACGGTCATCACGCGCAAGGCTTATGGCGGCGCCTACGACGTGATGGCCTCCAAGCACCTGCGCGGCGACGTCAACTTCGCATGGCCGCACGCTGAGATTGCAGTGATGGGTGCCAAGGGCGCGGTGGAGATCATCTTTCGCGAAGAAAAGAAGGACCCAGCGCGGCTGGCCGAGCGCGAGGCTGAATACAAGGCGCGCTTTGCCAACCCCTTTGTGGCGGGTGCGCGTGGCTACATCGACGACGTCATCTTGCCGCACGAAACCCGCCAGCGCATTTGCCGCTCGCTGGTGATGCTCAAAGACAAAAAGCTCGACAACCCCTGGCGCAAGCACGGAAACATTCCGCTTTGAGCCAAGCAGTCCGTCCCAAGGAAATTGACATGTTCACCAAGATACTGATCGCCAACCGAGGCGAGATTGCCTGCAGAGTGATGGCCACGGCGCGGCGCATGGGCATCGCCACGGTGGCGGTTTACTCCGAGGCAGACGCCAGAGCACGCCACGTGGCCATGGCCGATGAGGCGGTGTTGATCGGGCCTGCGGCCAGCCGAGACAGCTACTTGCGTGCCGACAAGATCATTGCGGCTTGCCAAAGCACCGGCGCTCAAGCGGTGCATCCAGGCTACGGCTTTCTATCGGAAAACGAAGCCTTCGCCAGGCAGGTTGAAGAGGCGGGCATTGTGTTCATCGGCCCCAAGCACGCCAGCATTGCGGCAATGGGCGACAAGATTGCGTCGAAGAAATTGGCGATCGAAGCGGGCGTCAACACCATTCCTGGTTGGAACGAGGCCATCGAGTCGCCCGAGCGTGCGGTGCAGATTGCTCGAGACATCGGCTACCCCGTGATGATCAAAGCCAGCGCGGGCGGCGGCGGCAAGGGCTTGCGCGTGGCCTTCAATGACGTGGAAGCCCGGGAAGGTTTTGCCAGTTGCCGCAACGAGGCGCGCAACAGCTTCGGTGACGACCGCGTGTTCATCGAGAAATTTGTCGAGAGCCCGCGCCACATCGAGATCCAGGTGCTGGGCGACGCCCACGGGAACATCGTCTACCTCAACGAGCGTGAATGCTCCATCCAGCGGCGGCATCAAAAGGTGATCGAGGAAGCACCTTCGCCCTTCATCACCGAGGCCACGCGCCGCGCCATGGGCGAGCAGGCGGTGGCTCTGGCGCGTGCCGTGAATTACCAAAGCGCAGGCACGGTGGAGTTTGTGGTGGGCCGCGACCAAAGCTTCTACTTCTTGGAGATGAACACCCGATTGCAGGTGGAACATCCTGTGACCGAGTGCATCACCGGGCTCGACTTGGTGGAGTTGATGATTCGCGTGGCGGCTGGCGAGCCGTTGCCCTTGAAGCAGGCCGACGTCAAGCGCGTGGGGTGGGCCATGGAGTGCCGCATCAACGCAGAAGACCCGGTGCGCAACTTTCTGCCCTCCACCGGGCGCTTGGTGCGCTTCGCGCCGCCCCAAGCCAGCTTGTTTGCGGGACAAGCCTCTGAGGCTTTGGGTGTGCGCGTGGACACCGGGGTTCAGGAAGGCGGCGACATTCCGATGTTCTACGACTCCATGATCGCCAAGCTCATCGTGCACGGCAGCGACCGGCAAGACGCCATCGCCCGCATGCGCCACGCGCTCAATGGCTTTGTGGTGCGGGGCCTGAGCAGCAACATCCCATTCCAAGCGGCGCTCCTGGGCCACCCGCAGTTCCAGTCGGGCGACTTCAACACCGGCTTCATCGCCCAGCACTACGCCAGCGGCTTTTCGCCGCAGGCCGTGGCGCACCCAGACCCCAGCTTCCTGGTGGCATTGGCGGCATTTGTGCGGCGCAAGTCGCGCGAGCGTGCAGCGGGCATCAGCGGGCAGTTGCCAGGCTATGGCGTGGACGTGGGCAGCCGCTACGTGGTCGTTGAGTTGGCAGCCGATGGCCAGCACCGCTACACGCCGGTGCAGGTCGATGAGCCCGCGGGTCAGCCCGGCGTGGCCCGGGTGCTGGTGCAGACCGATGCGGGCGAGCGCGTGCACGAGATCCACAGCCGCTCGCGCCTCAATGACATCGCCATCCGGGGCACCGTCAATGGCGAGGCGTTTCAAGCGCAGGTGGAACGCGGCAGCCCCGCCAACCCCTTGGCTTTGGTGGTGCAGCACGGTGGCCTGCGCGCCGACGTGTTGGTGGTCTCGCCGCGCATGGCCGAGTTGCACCGCCTCATGCCGCACAAGGCCCCGCCCGACATGAGCCGCTTCGTGCTGTCGCCCATGCCGGGCTTGCTGGTTCAACTGGCCGTGCAGCCCGGGCAGAAGGTGCAGGCCGGTGAGCGCGTGGCGGTCATCGAAGCCATGAAGATGGAAAACGTGCTGTTCGCTGCAGCCGACGGGGTGGTTGCCAAGGTGTTGGTGGCCCAAGGCGACAGCCTGAGCGTAGACCAACCCATCGTGGAGTTTGCGGCATGAGCACCGAGGGACTCTCCATGGGCACCCGTGCTGAGACCGCGCGGCCCTTCCAGGTGCTGGGGTTGCAGCAGGTTGCCATCGGTGCGCTGGACAAGCAGCGCCTGAGGCGGCTGTGGGTGGACCTGCTGGGCCTGACGCTGAGCGGCCACTTCCGCAGCGCCAGCGAGAACGTGGAAGAAGACATCTGCACGCTGGGGATCGGCCCGCAAGCCGTGGAGGTGGACCTGATGCAACCTATTGACGCCGACGCCCGGCCGGCGGTGCACTCACCGGCGCTCAACCACATCGGGCTTTGGGTGGACGACTTGCCAGCGGCCGTGCATTGGCTCTCTGAGCAAGGCATGCGCTTCGCCCCAGGTGGTATTCGCCGCGGTGCCGCCGGCCACGATGTGTGCTTTATCCACCCCAAGGGCAACGAAGCTGCGCCCATCGGCGGGGAAGGTGTGTTGATCGAACTGGTTCAAGCACCGGCAGAAGTGGTGGCTTGGTTCAAGGGGTTGGCGCTGCCGTCATCACCGTTCAAACCCTAGCGTTTGCTTTTGTTCGCTGCGACACAATGACAGCGGCGTTTGAGCAGCGGCGAACCCAAGCCAACGAGATGGAGACCGACGGATGTTCGTGAACTTTTTGACGCCTGGTGTGCGTTTCATGCATCGAGTGCGCCTGGTGCCCAAGCTGGCGGCCATCAGCCTGGTGTTGTTTGTGCCATTGCTCGTGTCCAGCGTGCTGCTGGTGCGAAACGTCGGGCAACTCTTGGCGACCACGGAAAACGAGATCTCTGGTGTTTTGGTGTTGAGCCAAGTCAACCTCGCTTTTGGCCAACTGGAACAACACAGGCTGCAAGCGGGCCTTGCCGCAGAGGGCGATGCCTCCGCCAAGGCAGCGTTGGCGTCGACTCGCCAAGCTCTGGAGCCCTTGGTGGTGGCGGCTGAGCGCGCTGTAGCCCAAGCCGATCACCTGGGCCTGCGTGGCGCATGGGCACCCCTTGGCCAAAAGCTGGGTGGCCTCGGCGCGGCGTTGGATGCAGCAGGCAGCACGGCGGCAGTCCTCGCGCTCCACACCGATCTGGCGGCGGAGCTGCGGCGGTTCAACTACCAGGTGGCCAATGCGAGTGAGCTGTTGTTCGAGCCCGTCGCTGGGCCTTATCTGGCCATGGAGCAAGTGTCTGCGAGGACACTGGTGTGGTCCGACCTGGTGGGACAGATTCAGGTTCAGGGTTTGTTGGAAGCATCGCGGCCTGAGCCCAATGTGGCCGCGCTGGCGATGTTGAGGGCCCGCCTGGGTGACCTGCGCGCCTTGGTGGCCGACATGCGCCAGTTGGACCCGGTGATGCGGGGCCACGGGCTGGACTCTGCGGAATTTCGCAGCGCGCTCGACGCTTCTGGTGCGTTGGTCGAGAAGCTGGGCGGCCCACTGGCCGAAAGTGGGTCAACCCGGTTGACGTTGGCAGATATGGCCCTGGCTGCCACAGCCCAACAAGCGGTGCTGAAAGCGCGGCAGTCCCTGACCGACTACCTGCTGTTCGAGCTGCAGACGCGGGCCGACGCGCTGCGATGGGAGCGTTGGTTGGTGATTGGCGTCACGTTGGCAGGCATCGGGTTGGTGGCCTACCTGATGGCGGCTTTTTTCCAGAGCTTTATAGGCGGCATGCGATTCGTCACCCGCTCGCTCGACCGCATCGCCGCCGGCGACTTGCAGCTGAACCTGCAGCCCAATGGCCAAGACGAGTTGGCTGAAATGCTGCGAACCCTGCAGGAGACATCCAGCCGTGTCTCATCGATGGTGGCCGAGGTGCGCAGCAGTTCTGCCCTGGTGGCCTTTTCTGGGAGTGACTTGGTGCGCGGCAACCGCGACTTGGCTGATCGCACGGAGCAGCAGGCGGCCAATTTGGAGCAGACATCGGCCAGCATGCACGACCTTCAAGAAACCGTGCGTCTGAACGCAGAAACCGCTGCTCAGGCAGACCAACGCGCCACGCAGGTTCGTACTGAAGCTGAGGGCAGCGCTGCTGCAATGGTTGAAGCCATCCACTCGGTCGAGGCCATCCAGCAAAGCGCGCGGCGCATGAACGAGATCATCGGCGTCATCGACAGCCTGGCTTTTCAGACCAACATCTTGGCTCTCAATGCGGCGGTGGAGGCAGCCCGCGCCGGTGAGCAGGGCAGGGGCTTCGCTGTGGTTGCCAGTGAAGTGCGCTCGCTGGCACAGCGCTCCGCTGAGTCAGCCAAGGAAATTCGCGCGCTGATTCAAACCTCGGCGCAACAGGTGGAGACCAGCGTCGCAGGCATCAAGGCCGCTGGGGGCAGCATTCAGACGGTGGTCGAAGGCATTCGCAGCGTGGCTGCCAGCGTCAACCACATTGCCCAAGCCAGCAACGAGCAAAGCACCAGCCTGACTGAGGTGTCTTCTGCCATTCAGCAACTCGACCAAATCACGCAGCAGAACGCCCAGATGGTGGAGTCTGCGGTGGTGCAGGCCCAACAGTTGGAAGCTCGGGCCGAATCCCTGGCGGACGCGGTTCAATCATTCAGGCTGAAGCAAGGCACGGCCGATGAGGCCACAGAGCTCATCAAAAAAGCCCAGGCGCTGGGTCAAAGCAAACGAGGGCAAGCGTTTCTGGATGCCATCACCGTCAAGGACGGTGGCTTCCACGACCGCGACATGTATGTCTTCGCGTTGGATCGCACGGGAACCTACCGCGCCTTTGCCGGCAACCCGGCCAAGCTAGGGACCCGGGTGCAGGACATCCCTGGTGTTGATGGCCAGGGCCTGCTGGACTCGATCGTTCAACAAGCCGATCTCGGTGATGGCTGGGTGCAGTACGACATCACGAACCCGGCCACTGGGAAGGTGCAACGCAAGATGTCCTATGTGACCCGTGTGGATGACCTGTACGTGGGTTGTGGGGTCTACATGTCGCTTGCGGCTTAGGCCTCTAGGGTTGGCCGCTGCTTCGGGCCTTGGCCTTGGCCAAGGCTGTGGCCACCACAGATTGTTTGCGCGCCAGCTCGTCTGTATCGGTGATTCGGCTGTGCGCTGCCAGGTTGATCAGCTTGGTTTCAAGCTCCTGAGTGTGGTGCAAGGTACGTGCCCTCTCGCTCTGGGCCAAGCGGGACAGCCGACTTTCGTAGCGGACTCGTGCCTCATCGGCTTGACCCTGTGACCATGCGCTCCAGCCGGTGGCTTGCCCACTCACTGGCTCCATCACGATGCAATCCACCGGGCACACTGGAACGCACAAGCCGCACCCAGTGCAATAAGTCTCCACCACGGTGTGCATGCGTTGGTGGCTACCGACGATGGCGTCGGTGGGACAAGCCTTGATGCACAAGGTGCACCCAATGCACCAGTTTTCGTCCACCCACGCAACAGCACGAGGGACTTCGTCTCCGTGCGCTGGGTCAAGGGCAATAGGCGGTCGTTGAGTGATGGCCGCAAGCCGCTCTATGCCCGCCTGGCCTCCCGGTGGACACCGATTGATATCGGCTTGACCCGTCGCCATCGCATGGGCATATGCGGCGCAGTTCGGGTAGCCACAGCGGGTGCACTGCGTCTGGGGCAGCGCGTCGAGCAAGCGCTGAGCCAAGTCTTTTGGCTTGGCGGCTTCAGTCAACGGCGTCGGGCAACTGGGGCCGCAGCGCGGGGCCGCTTGGCTGCCGGCTTACTTTCAGTCAGGGCTGTCTTTGCCTGCGCGCTTGCTTTGCCGGAAGGCTGGGCCTTGGCGGCCATCAACGGCTTTGCGTGATGCGTAGCAATGAACGCACTGACTTGGGGATAGACGACCTCGCGCCAGCGCCGCCCGCTGAAAATGCCGTAATGCCCAGCGCCTTGGGCTTCCAAGTGCATCTTGTGCGCTTGCGGAATGCCCGTGCACAGGTCGTGCGCAGCGCGTGTTTGGCCCGACCCCGAAATGTCATCGAGCTCGCCCTCGACCGTCAAAAGGGCCGTGTGCTGAATGTCTGCAGGGCGCACCCGCTCCAATTCCCCGGTCGGGTTAGCGACGTCCCAAGTCCCCTTCACCAGCTTGAATTCCTGAAAAACCGTCTCGATGGTTTCCAGGTAGTAATGGGCGTCCATGTCGAGTACCGCGTTGTACTCGTCGTAGAACTTGCGGTGAGCTTCGGTGCTCACGTCGTCGCCCCTGATCAGGTTCTTGAAGTAGTCGTAGTGGCTGCTCATGTGGCGATCTGGGTTCATCGCCACAAAGCCGGTGTGCTGCAGAAAGCCGGGGTAAACCAGCCGTCCGGCACCGGTGAAGTTGGTGGGCACGCGGTAAATCACATTGCTTTCAAACCACTCGCGGCTTTTGTTCATTGCCAAATTGTTCACCGCGGTCGGTGACTTGCGGGCGTCAATGGGGCCGCCCATCATCGTCATGCTGATCGGAGTGGCTTCGCCTCGGCTGGCCATCAGCGAAACCGCGGCCAGCACCGGCACCGTTGGTTGACAGACGCTGATCACATGGCAGCGGCCGTAGGTCAGTTGAAGATGACGGATGAAGCTCTGTACATCGTTGACGTAATCATGGAGGTGGAAGTTGCCCTGTTCGAGTGGCACCGTGCGGGCGTTTTTCCAGTCGGTGACATACACCTTGTGGTTGCGCAACAGCGTGTGGACGGTGTCGCGCAGAAGGGTGGCGTAGTGTCCAGACAGTGGTGCAACCACCAGTACGGCGGGCTGTGCCTTCATTTGCCGCAGGGTCTCGGGATCGTCTGAAAACCTCTTGAAGCGTCGCAACTCACAGAACGGTCGCTGAATCTCGATGCGCTCATGGATGGCCACTTCCGTGCCACCGACATCCACCGTCTTGATGCCGAATTCAGGCTTTTCGTAGTCTTTGCCGAGCCTGTAAATCAGGTCGTAACCAGCCGAGATGCGCTGCGCCATTGGCGCCTGTCCGAGGGGAGTCAGCGGATTGCCGTAAAGCTTTGCCGCCGCCTTTGCAAAGTCTGCAAAAGGCTCCATCAGCGAACGCTGGGCTTCATATATTTGGTACAGCATGGCGCTACCTGAGTTTGTTGCAGTGCAATATAGCAGCGGCGTCTTTCACTGCTGCCCTTCTTTTCATTGTTTTGACCGCCCATTCGCCTGCCAAAACACCAGTCTCCCCACTGCAGCCCTGCAAAGTCAGGTGCAAACAGAAGCAATCGATGCGCAAACGTGTGCGATGTTGCGGCTGTTCAGCGCAGCCACACACATGCGCCCTGTGTCGGTGCCATACACGGCGAACTCTTCGCGCAGACGAACCATTTGCTCTTTGCTGAGGCCCGAGTAGCTGAACATGCCGATTTGCTGGGTGATGAAACCCATGTCTTGTTTGACGCCGGCGGCCTTGAGACCGTCCACGAGTTGTTGCCGCAACGACTTGATGCGCACCCGCATCGCGGAGAGCTCGCCCTCCCACTGGCTGCGAAGTTCTGGTGTCGTGAGCACGGCTGCCACAACGGTCCCGCCGTGCGTGGGCGGGTTGGAATAGTTGGTGCGAATGACGATCTTGAGCTGGCTCAACACCCGCTGGGCCTCTTCTGCGGAGTGACACAAGACGCTCAGCGCACCCACGCGTTCGCCGTACAGGCTAAAGCTTTTGGAAAACGAGGTAGAGACAAAGAAGTCCATGCCTGACTTAACAAACTTTGCCACGACGGCACCGTCTTCCGCGATGCCGTGCCCAAAGCCTTGATAGGCCATGTCCAAGAATGGCACCAAGCCAGCTTGTTGGACGGCTGCTATGACCTCATCCCACTGGGCTGGTGTGATGTCGTAGCCCGTGGGGTTGTGGCAGCAAGCATGCAAAACCACAACCGTGCCAGCAGGCGCTTGGCGAATAGCGGCCAACATACCTGGCACGTTCAGTCCGCGCCGCTCGGCGTCGTAATACGGATAGGACTCGACCTGGAACCCGGCACGCGTGAACAAGGCGCGGTGGTTTTCCCAACTGGGGTCGCTGATAAGCACCTTGGCGCCGGGGTTGAGTTGCTTTAGAAAGTCAGCGCCGATTTTCAAGCCGCCCGTACCACCCAGGGCCTGCACCGTGGCGACGCGCCGCGCTTTGACCGGTTCGCTGTCGGCACCAAACACCAAGGCTTGTACGGCGCTGTCGTAGGCAGCAATGCCATCAATGGGTAGATAACCGCGGGCTTTGGGCGAGGCTGACATGGCCTGTTCGGCTGCTCTCACGCACTTCAGCAAAGGCAGCTTGCCGTCTTCGTCGTAGTAGACCCCCACGCCCAGATTCACCTTGTGGGTCCGGGTGTCGGCATTGAACTGCTCGTTCAAACCCAGAATGGGGTCTCTCGGGGCCATTTCTACGGCCGAAAACATTGACATGGGAAGTCCTTGCAAGAGAGCCTCCAAGGTGCCTGCAGCGGGCAAACATAGAGGTCAGTTAGGCTTGTGGGTTGTCTGGAATTCTAGTGACTGAACTCAGGCCGGTTTCTTTGATCGAAAGCTCCACATGACCCAACCGCAAGCCCCCGTCGCCGCGAAACCAGCCTTGGGATTGGTGGACAACACCCAGCCAGACGGGCAGTTCGTACAGTTTGAAGGCTCTCCCTTTGCGCTGTTTCAGCCATATGCCCCGGCCGGAGACCAGCCGCGTGCGATTGATGCGTTGGTGGAGGGCGTTCAAGCAGGTGAAGTGTTTCAAACGCTGCTGGGCGTCACAGGTTCTGGCAAGACCTTCACCATGGCCAACGTGATTGCCCGCCTGGGCCGCCCCGCCATCGTGTTTGCACCCAATAAGACACTGGCGGCTCAGCTCTACAGCGAATTCCGAGAGTTCTTCCCAAAAAATGCAGTGGAGTACTTCGTCAGCTATTACGACTACTACCAGCCCGAGGCCTACGTACCCCAGCGCGACCTGTTTATTGAAAAAGACTCTGCGATCAACGAGCACATCGAGCAGATGCGCCTGAGTTGCACCAAAAGCATCTTGGAGCGGCGTGACGTGGTGATCGTCGCTACCGTCTCCGCTATCTACGGCATCGGCGAGCCCGAGGCCTATCACCAGATGGTCATGACCCTGCGCGTGGGTGACAAAAGCGGCCAGCGCGACCTTATTGGCCAGCTCATCCGCATGCAATATCAGCGCAACGAACAAGACTTTTCGCGCGGCAAGTTCCGTGTGCGTGGCGACACCATTGACGTTTTTCCGGCAGAGCACAGCGAGCTGGCCATACGCATCGAACTGTTCGACGATGAAATCGAATCGCTGCAGCTCTTTGACCCGCTCACTGGCCGTGTGCGGCAAAAAATCCCACGCTTCACCGTCTACCCGAGCAGCCACTACGTCACGCCGCGCGACCGCGTGATGGCGGCGGTGGAAACCATCAAGATCGAGCTGGCGTCAAGGCTCAAAGAACTGGTGGGCATGGGCAAGTTGGTTGAAGCGCAGCGCCTCGAGCAACGCACCCGGTTCGATTTGGAAATGCTCAGCGAAATCGGACACTGCAAGGGCATCGAAAACTACACCCGACATTTAAGTGGTGCTGCCCCTGGCAGTCCCCCCGCGACGCTGACCGACTACCTGCCTCGCGATGCCGTGATGTTTTTGGACGAAAGCCATGTGCTGATTGGTCAGTTGAGTGGCATGTACAACGGCGACCGGGCGCGCAAAACGACGTTGGTCGAATACGGATTTCGCCTGCCAAGCGCGCTCGACAACCGCCCGCTCAAGTTTGACGAGTTCGAACAACGCATGCGGCAAGTGGTGTTTGTATCGGCGACGCCGGCGGATTACGAAAAGACGCACGCCAGCAGCGTGGTCGAGCAAGTGGTTCGCCCAACCGGCTTGGTAGATCCCCAGGTGGAGGTGCGCCCAGCCACGCATCAAGTTGACGACGTTCTGCAAGAAATTCGCCTGCGTGTGGAAAAGCACGAGCGCGTGCTCATCACCACCCTCACCAAGCGCATGGCCGAGCAGCTCACCGACTACCTGTCGGACAACGGGGTCAAGGTGCGCTATCTCCACAGCGACATCGACACCGTGGAGCGTGTGGAAATTCTGAGAGATCTGCGTTTGGGTGCTTTTGACGTGCTGGTGGGCATCAACCTGTTGCGCGAAGGCTTGGACATTCCAGAGGTGTCGCTGGTGGCCATCCTGGACGCCGACAAGGAGGGCTTCTTGCGCGCCGAGCGCAGCCTGATTCAGACGATCGGCAGGG
This sequence comes from Comamonadaceae bacterium, assembly GCA_027483665.1. Classification (GTDB taxonomy): domain Bacteria; phylum Pseudomonadota; class Gammaproteobacteria; order Burkholderiales; family Burkholderiaceae_C; genus JAIXUC01. The sequence continues at coordinate 61,951 of JAIXUC010000018.1, forward strand.
CCGCGCGTAACGTGAATGGGCGGGCCATCTTGTACGCTGATCGCATCACGGATTCCATGCGACGCGCCATCGACGAAACCGAGCGACGCCGCACCAAGCAGCTGGCCTTCAACACAGAACATGGCATTTCTCCGAGAACCATCGTCAAGCAAGTACGCGACTTGATCGATGGGGTCTACAGCGAGAAGGCTGGGCGGGACGCGCAACGTCTGGCATCTGCGGCCGAGCAGCGCGCTCGGTTTGAAGACATGAGTGAGAAGGACGTGGCGCGCGAGATTAAACGCCTAGAGAAGCTGATGATTGAGCACGCCCGCGACTTGGAGTTCGAGAAGGCCGCTCAAGTGCGCGACCAATTGGGTTTGCTGCGCGAGCAGGCTTTTGGAGCCCGTGGAAACGACAACTTGGCTGTGCTCGTACCCGGTGGACGTCACTGAAAAGTGCGTCTTTGCGACCTGATTAGTAGAGATTTAGTCGCACCAGGCAAGAATAGAACTCAACGGTATAGTTACTTGACCAATTAATTTGGGTTTCGCGTATAGTCGAAGCGTTCGCTCAAGAACAACTGCTGAGGGTGACCGACGGCGGTGCGAGTGAGGGGTGAGGGAGAGTACCCGACAGTGCTGAGCTGTCGGGCTGTGGTTTCAGCCAACTGTACGAACCGAAACACGATCGTGCGGGCGGCCAATAAGGAGCATCAACATGCGTCTGACAACCAAAGGCCGCTTTGCGGTCACCGCGATGATCGACCTCGCACTGCGGCAGAACGGTGGCCCAGTCACCTTGGCAGCCATCAGCCAACGTCAGCAGATTTCGCTGTCCTACCTAGAGCAGTTGTTCGGCAAACTGCGCCGACACGAGCTGGTCGAGTCCACGCGAGGCCCGGGCGGTGGATACACACTGGGGCGAAAGGCGGCTGACATCACGGTGGCAGACATCATTGTTTCAGTCGATGAGCCGATCGACGCTACGCAGTGCGGTGGCAAAGAAAACTGCTTGGGCGACGGCGGGCGTTGCATGACGCACGAGCTGTGGGCTTCGTTGAATACCCGCATGGTGGAGTTTCTCGATTCGGTGACTTTGCAGAAGCTGGTCGACGAGCAGCTGGCCAAGGGCGTGCAGATCGAAATGAAACCGATGGTGAAGCGGGCCATTTCCGCCGTCCCGGTCGTCAAGCCCATCCGTGTCAACGCCCCTAATTCGGTGTTTGCTTTGGGCGCGATGTTTGCCAAGCCCTGATCGTTGCCCGCAGCGCTTGGTTCAGCCCCACTTTCTTTGCGTCACCGTCACATGAGCACCACCCCGCATTTCCCTATTTACTTGGACTACAGCGCTACCAACCCCTGCGACCCGCGGGTTGTTGACGCCATGATCCCTTGGCTGCGTGAGCACTTCGGCAACCCAGCCTCGCGCAGCCACGCTTGGGGTTGGGAAGCAGAAGCGGCGGTGGAGCGCGCCAGAGACCAGGTAGCCGCGCTGATCGGTGCTGATCCACGGGAGATTGTTTGGACCAGCGGCGCAACCGAGTCAAACAACCTCGCCATCAAGGGCGCAGCGCATTTCTACAAGACCAAGGGCCGCCATATCGTCACGGTCAAGACGGAGCACAAGGCCGTCTTGGACACCTGCCGAGAACTCGAACGGCAGGGTTTTGAGGTGACTTACCTAGACGTCCAGGAAGACGGATTGGTGGATCTGGACCGATTCAAAGATGCATTGCGCCCAGACACGATCTTGGCCAGCGTCATGTTCGTGAACAACGAAATTGGCGTCATCCAGGACATCGCTGCCATCGGCGGCATCTGCCGCGAAAGAGGCGTCATATTGCATGTCGATGCAGCTCAGGCCACAGGCCGCGTTGCCGTGGACATGGCGACCCTGCCGGTTGACTTGATGAGCCTGACGTCGCACAAGACCTACGGACCGAAAGGCATAGGGGCCCTGTACGTCCGCCGCAAGCCTCGGATTCGTATCGAAGCGCAGATGCATGGCGGCGGACACGAGCGCGGCATGCGGTCGGGGACGCTGCCCACACACCAGTGCGTGGGCATGGGTGAGGCCTATCGGATCGCCAAGGAAGAGATGGCAGAAGAGAACAAGCGCATCGAGGCTCTGCAACAGCGCTTGCTCCATGGCTTGTCCGGGATCGAGCAAGTGTTCATCAATGGCAGCAGCGAGCACCGTGTGCCGCACAACTTGAACATGAGTTTCAACTACGTCGAGGGCGAGTCCCTCATCATGGGTATCAAGGGTTTGGCGGTGTCCAGCGGGTCGGCCTGTACGTCTGCCAGCTTGGAGCCGAGCTACGTTTTGCGCGCTTTGGGCCGAAGCGATGAGCTGGCTCACAGCAGCTTGCGCATGACGATCGGCCGCTGGACAACGACAGAAGAAATCGACTACGCCGTACAAACCATCCAACACAACGTGGCCAAGCTGCGAGAGCTGAGCCCTCTGTGGGAGATGTACAAGGACGGCGTGGACATCAGCACCATTCAATGGGCGGCTCACTGAGCAGCCTCAGCAGTTTCACTGGAGTACCTCAATGGCCTATTCAGAAAAAGTCGTGGATCACTACGAGAACCCTCGCAACGTGGGCTCTTTCGACAAGAACGATGACTCGGTCGGCACCGGCATGGTGGGCGCGCCTGCCTGCGGCGACGTGATGAAGCTGCAGATCAAGGTGAACCCACAGACGGGCGTCATTGAAGATGCCCGCTTCAAGACTTATGGCTGCGGTTCGGCTATTGCCTCCTCGTCTTTGGTGACCGAATGGGTCAAGGGCCGCACGCTGGATGAAGCGGCCTCGCTGAAGAACAGCCAAATCGCCGAGGAACTGGCGCTGCCCCCTGTGAAGATTCACTGCTCGATCTTGGCGGAAGACGCCATCAAGGCAGCAGTGGATGACTACAAAAAGAAGCACGCGCACTGATATGACCGTGACCTTGACCGAGGCCGCTGCACGGCACGTATCGCGCTACATCGCCCGAAGGGGCAAGGGTGTGGGCGTCAGACTGGGCGTGAAAACCACGGGTTGTTCCGGCTTGGCCTACACCTTGGAATACGCCGACGCTTTGGCCCCGGAAGATGTGGTTTTTGAAGATCACGGCGTGAAGTTGATGGTTGACCCCAAGAGCATGGCGTACATCGACGGCACTGAACTCGACTTCGTGCGCGAGGGTTTGAACGAAGGCTTTCGTTTCAACAACCCCAATGAACGCGACCGCTGTGGGTGTGGCGAGAGCTTCCGCGTCTGAAACCAGCACGCACCGGCCCTGATGGGCGACCGTTGCGAATGCCATGAATCCTCAATCGGACGACTTCGAGCTTTTTGGACTGCCAGCGCGCTTCGCCCAGGAGTTGGCCGACATCGAGGGCCGCTGGAAGGCACTTCAACGCCAAGCCCACCCGGACCAGTTCGCCAGCCATGGCGGCAGCGCACAGCGTTTGGCGATGCAGTACGCCGTGCGCATCAATGAAGCCCACGCGCGGCTGCGGGACCCGGTCAAACGCGCCGCCTACCTCTGTGCTTTGCGCGGCCACCCGGTGGACGGCGCGCAAGCACCTGCGCTGACCCCTGCATTTCTCACCCAACAAATGCTCTGGCGTGAGGCTGTGGAAGAGGCGCTTGGTTTGGACGCCTTGCAGGCCCTGGCCGCGGAAGTGGCAGCAGCCCGTGAAGAGGCGTTGTGCGCTTGCGCACAAGCGCTGGACGGCGATTCAAACCCTGCGCAAGCTGCCATTCACGTTCGACAGTTGATGTTCATCGGCCGTTTCGCGCAGGACTTGGATGAGCGAATCGACGCCTTGTTGCACCCCGCCTGATGTGCTCTTCCTGAATCGCGTTTGAGTTTTCAGCATGGCCTTATTGCAAATCGCCGAACCCGGCCAAGCCCCGGCACCGCACGAGCGCCGTGTGGCCATTGGCATCGACCTGGGCACCACCCATTCGCTGGTCGCGGCTGTTCGCCACGGCCACGCTGAGTGCTTGCCAGACGAGCAGGGCCGGGTCATCTTGCCTTCGGCCGTGCGGTATCTGCCCGGAGGGCGCAGGCAGTTGGGTCACGAGGCCTTGGCAGGAATTGCTCAGGACCCGGCCAACACCATCACGTCGGTCAAGCGTTTGATGGGCCGTGGGCTGGCCGACATTCAAAACCGGGAACGCTTGGGCTATGCGCTTGCAGATGCATCGCCAGAGGGCGGCATGGTTCGCATCCACACAGCAGATGGTGCGAAAACCCCGATCGAGGTCAGTGCAGAGTTGCTGGCCAGCTTGCGCCAGCGCGCAGAGGACAGTTTCGATCAGGATATCTTCGGCGCTGTGATCACGGTGCCCGCCTACTTCGATGACGCCCAGCGTCAGGCCACGAAAGACGCGGCGCGGCTGGCTGGCCTGGACGTGCTGCGTCTGATCAATGAACCCACCGCTGCTGCCATTGCTTACGGTTTGGACAATGCCAGTGAGGGCGTCTATGCCGTCTACGACTTGGGCGGCGGCACCTTCGACATCTCGATCTTGCGCTTGGCTGCCGGCGTTTTTGAGGTACTGGCTACTGGCGGTGACTCCGCCCTGGGTGGAGACGACTATGACGATGCTTTGGTGTCGTGGGTGTTGTCCAAGAAGGCGATGGGTCAGCCGATCCAGGCGGACCGTCCTGCCTTGCGGCTTGCTGCAAGGGCTTGCAAGGAAGCTTTGTCCAGCCAAGACGAGGCAGTGTTTTCTGCGGTGGTTTCGTCCGGTCAGGTCGTGCAGGTCGTTGCCAGAGCCGAGTTCGAAAGTGCTACCGAGGACCTGACGCACCGCAGTTTGGTGGCATCTCGTCGGACAGTGCGTGACGCGGGTCTGCGCATGCAAGACATTCAAGGTGTCGTCATGGTCGGTGGCTCGACGCGCATGCCGCAGGTGCAGCGCCGCGTGGCCGAACTGTTTGGCAGGCCTGTACTGGTCAACCTGAACCCTGACGAGGTGGTGGCTTTGGGTGCAGCTATTCAGGCTGATCAGCTGGCGGGCAATCGGACAGGAAATGCTGCTGACGGTTTGCTGCTGCTGGACGTGATTCCTCTGTCTCTGGGTATCGAGACCATGGGCGGCTTGGTTGAGCGCATCGTGCCGCGCAACCAGACCATTCCGACCGCTATGGCGCAAGACTTCACCACCTACCAGGACGGCCAGACTGCCCTGGCTTTGCATGTGGTGCAGGGCGAGCGGGACATGGTGGCCGACTGCCGCAGTCTGGCCCGCTTCGAGTTGCGCGGCATTCCGCCGATGGCTGCGGGCGCTGCGCGAATTCGTGTGACCTTCACGGTGGACGCTGACGGGCTGCTGTCGGTCTCGGCTCGCGAGCAAGTCAGCGCAGTAGAGGCTCAAATTACGGTGAAGCCATCGTATGGCTTGTCCGACGCCGACATCGCGCGGATGTTGCAGGAAGGCTTTGCCACTGCGCAAGCTGACATGCAGGCGCGCGCCTTGGCCCAAGCCCGGGTAGATGCAGACCGCACCCTTTTGGCGGTCGCCAGCGCAACGGCCGCAGACCCGGACTTACTGGAAGCGGGTGAAGCTGCAAAGCTGCAAAGTTGCGCCGAGTCGCTGCGCCTCGCCATGGCGGGTGAGGACGCCGCCGCCATAGAGGCCGCCACACTGGCGCTGGCTCAGCAAGCCGAAGGCTTCGCCGCACGCCGCATGAACCGCGGTATTCAGCAAGCGCTGGCGGGCAAGACCATCTCGTCGATGTGACCAGCCCGGGGCGGGCTGCAGTAGCGATACCGGGCAAGGCGAGAATCTGGCGATGCCATTCATCAAAATCCTGCCGCACCCTGAGTTCTGCCCCGAGGGGAAAGTTGTTGAGGCACCTGCTGGCACTTCCGTGTGTGAGGCTTTGCTAGATCACGGCGTGGCCATCGAGCACGCATGCGACATGAGCTGCGCGTGCACCACCTGTCACGTCATCGTGCGTCAAGGGTTCGCTTCGCTCAACCCCTTGGAAGAAGGTGAAGAAGACTTGCTGGACCGCGCGTGGGGCCTCGAGCCGCAATCCCGCCTGAGCTGCCAAGCCATCCTGGCACAACAAGATCTGACGGTTGAGATTCCGCGCTACACGATCAACCACGCTCGCGAGAACCACTGACATGAAAGCCGCTGTGCGCCAAGTGGTGCTCGACACGGAAACCACTGGCCTTTCGGCCGAAGCGGGCGAGCGGATCATCGAAATTGGCTGTGTCGAGTTGATCGGACGCAAGCCCACCGGCCATTACCTGCATTTCTATCTCAATCCGGAGCGCGCCAGCCAAGAAGGTGCGCTGGCGGTGCACGGCATTCAAGACGCTTTTTTGTTGGACAAGCCCAAGTTCGCCGAGGTCGCAGAGCAGATCGAGCAATATCTCAGGGGCGCAGAACTCATCATCCACAACGCTCCTTTCGACTTGGGCTTTTTGAACCGCGAGTTCTCGCTGGTTGGCAAGCCGCCGGTCGTGGAGTGGGTGGCCGGCGTGCTCGACTCGCTGGTGCTGGCTAAAGAGCTGTTCCCCGGCAAGCGCAACTCGCTGGATGCGCTGTGCGATCGGCTGGATGTGGACCGATCGAGCCGAGTCAAGCACGGCGCTCTGCTCGACGCCGAGTTGCTGGCTGACGTGTACATCCAGATGACACGCGGACAAGAGGCCCTGCTCGCAGACGATGAGCCGGCCAAGGTCAGCGCACAAGCGGTTCAGGCCAGGGACTTATCTGCTTTGGTTTTGCCGGTGCTACAGGCCAACACAGCCGAGTGCGCAGCGCACGAGGCCTTGCTCGAAGCTCTGGACAAAGCCAGCGCGGGCCAAACCATCTGGCGTCAGGGCCGCGACTACACGGCTGCAGCCTGATGCGCCACGTGCCCTGTGGCACAATCGAGGGCTTCGATTGAGGTGTCGCGTTGCATTGGCAGCGGCATCCGAACGGGTGATTAGCTCAGCGGTAGAGCACTGCCTTCACACGGCAGGGGTCGCAGGTTCAAACCCTGCATCACCCACCAATAGAATCAAACACTTACGGCACCTTCTGGTGCCGTTTTCGTTTCGGGTATGAAGAAAGTATAAAAAACTTGTCTGCCCACCCTGGGTTCGGAAGCGCCCAATGAAAGCGCCATTCGACCAGCGCACCGACTGACGGCTCCTGGCCCAAAGTTTTAGCTGAGAGAGAGTCAGGCGTCTGTACTGAACCCGTTGCGGTCGCGCAGAGTCCTCAAGACCTGGCGCTTGCCACGGATCCCGGACGCATATCAACTACGGCTTGCGCAGCAGCTTCTTGACCAATGGCTCTTGCACCGTATTCGACGCATAGACGTATCGCTCTGCTGATGACACGGCGCTCACGTTGGCCGCCCGAACGAAGGCCATGTCGTCCAAGCCCTTAACGTTCTCGAAGATTTGGTTGTCGTTGTAGGCAAAGAACATCCTCCTTGGACTCAGCGGCAGCGCAAGGAGGAACTTGGTTTCGAAACTGAACCGCCCCGGGTTTTGAGGAGGCTCAACTCTCTGAGAGGATTGAGCCATGAACAAGTCAAACAGGTTTTCACCCGAGGTTCGCGAGCGCGCTGTTCGCATGGTGCAGGAGCACCGA
>JAIXUC010000043.1 GCA_027483665.1 Comamonadaceae bacterium
CAGAAAGACAGCGGCAGCTGGGTCGTCAACCAGTGGGTGAAGAAAGCCGTGCTGCTGTCCTTCCGCCTTGAAGACAACGTCGCCATTCCGGGCGGCGGCGGCATGCAGTTCTATGACAAGGTACCGACCAAGTTCGCGAATTACAGTGCCGACGACTTTGCCAAGGGCGGCTTCCGCGTGGTGCCGCCGGCGGTCGCACGCCGCGGCAGCTTCATCGGCAAGAACGTGGTGCTGATGCCGTCCTACGTGAACATCGGCGCCTATGTCGACGAAGGCACGATGGTCGATACCTGGGCAACCGTCGGCTCCTGCGCGCAGATCGGCAAGAACGTTCACCTGTCCGGCGGTGTCGGCATCGGCGGCGTGCTGGAGCCCATGCAGGCGAACCCGACCATCATCGAAGACAACTGCTTCATCGGCGCGCGCTCGGAAGTCGTCGAGGGCGTGATCGTCGAGGCGAACTCGGTGATCTCGATGGGCGTGTACATCGGTCAGTCGACGAAGATTTACGACCGCGCCACCGGCGAGGTGAGCTATGGCCGCATTCCCGAAGGCTCGGTCGTTGTGTCCGGCAACCTGCCGTCGGCCGACGGCAAGTACAGCCTGTACTGCGCCGTGATCGTCAAGCGCGTGGATGAGAAGACGCGCGCGAAGACGTCGATCAACGAGTTGCTGCGGGATTGATTCTTCATGGTGGATTTCGCCTTCGGCTCTATCCACCCTACGACTTCTCGCAAGTTCGCAGGGCGGATAGAGCGAGGCGAAATCCGCCGTCTTACACCATGATCACCCTCTACGGCATCCCCAACTGCGACACCGTGAAGAAAGCCCGCGCGTGGCTGGACACGCAGGGTGTCGCCTACACCTTCCACGACTTCAAGAAGGCCGGCCTCGATCAGGCGACCGTCGCCACCTGGCTGAAACAGGTACCATGGGAAATGCTGGTGAACAAGAAAGGCACGACCTGGCGCGGCCTGCCCGAAGACACGAAGGCCGCCGTCGTCGATGCCGCCGGCGCGACCCAACTCATGCTGGAGAACACCAGCGTGATCAAGCGCCCTGTCCTCTGCACGAACAACCAGGTGCTGGTCGGCTTCGACCCTGCCCTCTTTGAGAAGACCCTGCGAGCATGAGCCCAACCCTTGCGCTGACCGAAGAACTGATCTCGCTGCATTCCGTCACGCCGGCCGACGGCGGCTGCCAGCTGAAGATGGCCGAGCGACTGTCGCCGCTGGGCTTTGAATGCGAAACGATTGCCTCCGGCGACGTGACCAACCTGTGGGCTCGGCGCGGCAATGCACATCCGCTGCTGGTGTTCGCCGGCCATACCGACGTAGTGCCGACCGGTCCGCTCGAGCGCTGGAGCTCCGATCCGTTCACGCCGACGCACCGCGACGGCAAGCTGTACGGTCGCGGTGCGGCCGACATGAAGACCTCGCTCGCCGCCATGGTCGTTGCGGTCGAGGAGTTCGTCGCCGCGCACCCGGACCACAAAGGTTCGATCGGCTTCCTGATCACCAGCGATGAAGAAGGCCCGGCGATCGACGGCACCGTGATCGTCTGCAACCAGCTGAAAGCGCGCGGCGAGCAGCTCGACTACTGCATCGTCGGCGAACCGACGTCGGTGAAGCAGATCGGCGACACCATCAAGAACGGTCGCCGCGGCACGATGTCCGGCAAGCTCGTCATCAAGGGCGTGCAAGGGCATATCGCCTACCCGCACATGGCGAAAAATCCGATTCATCTGGCGATGCCGGCGCTGGCCGAGCTGGCCGCCATCGAATGGGACAAGGGCAACGAATACTATTCCCCGACGTCGTGGCAGATGTCGAACATCCACGCCGGCACCGGCGCGTCGAACGTGATTCCGGGCGAGTGCGTGGTCGACTTCAACTTCCGTTTCGCGACCGCGAGCACGGTCGAGGGCTTGCAAAAGCGTGTGCACGAGGTGCTCGACAGGCATGACCTGAACTACGACCTGAAATGGACCGTTGGCGGCCTGCCCTTCCTGACGCCGCGCGGCGAACTGAGCAATGCGCTGTCATCGGCTATCGAGGCCGAGACCGGCATCGCGACCGAGCTGTCGACCTCGGGCGGTACGTCGGATGGGCGCTTCATCGCGCAGATCTGCCCGCAGGTGGTCGAGTTCGGCCCGACCAATGCGAGCATCCACAAGATCGATGAGCATATCGCCGTCTCCGAGATCGAGCCGCTGAAGAATATCTATCGGCGCACGCTGGAAAATCTGCTGGTGTAGATTTTCATGTGCGACCGGTAACTCAGCAGGCTTCAGTTCCGTCCCCCCTGCCGATCCGGTATCCTTGCGGTTTTGAACCTTCGCGCCCCTCCGGGGGCAGCCGCAATGCCCGTCCCTTTCCAGACCCTGCGCGATGTGCTGCGTCACGCCGTCACGCGCTTCAACACCGAAAAACTCTTTTTCGGCCACGGCTCCGACAACGCCTTCGACGAAGCGGCTTACCTGCTGCTGCACACGCTGAAACTTCCGCTGGACCGGCTCGATCCTTTCCTCGACGCGCGGCTGACCGAGCAGGAAATCAGCACCCTGCTCGCGCTGATCGAGCGCCGTGCTCAAGACCGCGTGCCGGTCGCCTACCTGACCCACGAGGCGCTTCTCGGCAACTATCGTTTTTACGTGGACCAGCGCGTGATCGTGCCGCGCTCCTTCATCGCCGAGCTGATTCCCGAACAGTTCCAGCCCTGGGTCGACGATCCGGAAGCCGTGATGAACGTGCTGGAACTCTGCACCGGCTCGGGCTGCCTTGCGATCATGCTCGCCGATGCCTTCCCCAATGCGCAGGTCGATGCGGTGGACTTGTCGACCGATGCGCTCGAGGTTGCACGGAAAAATGTCGCCGATTACGAGCTTCAGCACCGGATCACGCTGCATCATTCGGACTTGTACGATGCGCTGCCGGCAAAGCGATACGACCTGATCGTCACCAACCCGCCGTATGTGAACAGCGGATCGATGGCGACGCTGCCGGCAGAGTACCGCGCCGAGCCGCAGATGGCGCTGGCCGGCGGCGAGGACGGCATGGATCTGGTGCGACGGATCGTTGCAGGAGCGAAAGACAGGCTGACGCCGGAAGGCGTGCTGGTGGTTGAGATCGGCAACGAGTTTGCGTATGCGGAGGCGGCGTTTGCGCACCGGGAGCTGACCTGGCTGTCGACGAGTGCGGGGGATGAGGCGGTGTTTCTGCTTACAGCTGATCAGCTGTAGTCGCGATGTAAACGTGGATCCCGGCTTCCGCCGGGATGACAAGTCAAAAGCTGCCAACCGTATTATCGTCGTCCCAGCGAAAGCTGGGACCCATCGCCGCACCCCTGATACCCATCCATGATCCGCCTCCAACAACTCACCCTGATGCGCGGCACCAAGCCGCTGTTCGAGCAGGCCGAGCTGACCATCAAC
>JAIXUC010000041.1 GCA_027483665.1 Comamonadaceae bacterium
GCAGCGCTAGCGAGCAACCCCGGCTCCGCGCTGCAGCGCTTCCGGCGCGCACCAGCAGGCGCTCTACTTCGCCACTCACAGGGGTCGGTGGCTGGAGTCGGGCGCAGGCCCCATTCGCGGTTGCCAGCACGCAAGCGCACCGCAAGCGTAGTTAACGCAGCAACCCGAGCACACCAAGAACAGCCGCCCGCGAGCGTGGGCCGGAGAACGAGCCGGACGCCGACACCTGGCGCGAGGTGTAGGCGTGGATCAAGCGAGACGTGGGCCGGAGACCGAACAGGACACTGACACCTGGCGCGAGGTGCAGGCGTGAATCAACCGTTGCGTGGGCCGGAGAACGAACAGGACGCCGACACCTGGCGCGAGGTAAAGGCCGCTTCAAGAATGTCCCGTGCTCAACAAACCCAACGCTGGGCGATGCCCGACGCCGCCACATTCCCCAAGCCCGATCGGTGGCGCACAAGGAGTGATGACGATGAACGTGACTGTTGAGCAAGGCGATCGGGCAGTTGGACACAACGAAGAGGGCTGGCGGGTGGTGGTTTGGCTAGAGGGGCACGCCGAGCGCCCACAAGTGCATGTGCTGGTCCAGGGGCGCACAGCGTGCCCAGCATCTGCGCAGATGTTTCAAAGCAGCAGCGTCGACTTGGCCTTGCCTTTAACGATAGCGGGCGCACACATTTGTGTCGGGGAGGCGCGTATCGACGCAGGCGAAGTGCCTTATGTGCCGCTGTATTCAGTTCCCCGGCAGCAGCAAATGCAGCTTCATGAGCTGATCTGGCAGACATTTCGCCGTTGGGTTTTGTTGCATGCCAGCGCTTTGGAGGGGCATTTGCTGTTGGGGACCGAGCCTTCAGAACCAGGCGTTTTGGCGGAACGCTGGCACGGGCTGGACCGTGAAGCTGCTTGAAGCGGCTTGCGTCCTGCTGAAAAAGAGTTAAAACAGCACTCAAGTTGGCTCAAGACCGGCCGATAAGTTCCGTGTAGGGGCGGTTTTTAGCCTTTTTCTAGGCGCCGCCTCATGTCTGGAGGACCGCGCCATGCAAGTACCACCCACCGACCGAATCGCCGCGTTCCGCCCTTTGGGCGCGGAGCAGTTGTCCTTGGCGGCGCTGTCGCCAGCAGTGGCCACCGTGCGGCCGCAGCCCGTGGCCGAGGTCGACACCAATGGCCCGGACGGCGAGGCCACCGACCGCGAACGTGCGGACACCGAGTCCTTGGTGCGTTTGTTCGCAGTCCAGTCCGAAGAGGCCACTTACGAGCGCCAAATTCAACGGGCGCAGCGCGAGCAGGCGCAAGCCCTGGAGCGCCGTTTGGAGAGCATCAGCACCGATCCCGGCTTGGTCGCTGGCAACGCATCGGCTGCGGGGGCCGCGGCCCAGAGTGGCGGCGCTGCCACCGCACCGACAACCGATAGCAATGCCAGCAGTTCTGCACGCGAGCGAGGGCTGCAGGCCGCCAGCGATGCCCGCCGCACGGGCGACCCGGTTCGCCCACCTCGATCCACCGATGCCGAGCCGTCACCTCCGGGCACATCCCGCTTGGACAATGGCGCACCCGTTCAAACGACGCCATCGAGCGAGCCCCTACCGGTCAGCCGTGGGCCCCGCCCCATCGACGCCGCTGCCGCATTCACCAGCATTTAGCCAGCCCGCCACCGGACGAACTGCTACTCGCGCCGGACACAGCCCGCACTCACCCGTTTCCTGTCGTAGAACGCGCTGCTCCAACTCGGGTGCTACAGCGCACAGGGCTATTTCATCAGCTTGACCTGACCTGCGCAGGCATTCCCGCAGCACCCGGCTGCACTTGCCAACGCCCGCTGTGCCAAGCGGCCACACCGGGGCGGTGGGCAATCGACACCAGCGCGCCATGCTGCGCCAGCACCACCTCGGCCAGTTGTTGGTAGAGCGCGGCTTCAGCGGCTTCATCGAGCGCGCTGGTGGCTTCATCCAGAAACAGCCAGCGTGGCTGCTTCAAAAACACGCGCGCCGCTGCCAGCCTTTGCTGCTCGCCGCCAGAGAGCTTTTGGCCCCACGCGTCGGACACGTCCAATTGCTGGGCTAGGTGCGGCAACTGCGCTTGTTGCAAAGCCTTCACCAAGGCAGCGTCGTCAAAGCGATCGACAGGCTCTGGGTAAGCCAGGGCTTCACGGAGTGGGCCGTTGGGCAGGTAAGGCCGCTGCGGCAAAAACATGGCGCGCGCCAGGAAATCGGGCGATCGAGCCACCGAGCCTTGCGCGAAAGGCCAGATGCCGGCCACCAGCCGAAACAAGCTCGACTTGCCGCTGCCCGATGGCCCTTGCAGCAACACACGTTCGCCTTCTTTCAGCGTCAGTGCGTCGGCCTGCAGCAACAAACGCCCGTCGGGCAGGCTGACTGCCAAACCGCGCAGGTCGAGTGCTTGGTCTGCGGAGGCGGTGCTGCTGCTTTGCAAAGCCGATGGTGCCGATTCGGCTTCGTGCGCGCGCATGGCGGCGTCGAAGCTGGAGAGGCGGTCGGTCGTGGCGCGCCAGCGGGCCAGCGTGTCGTAGTTGTCCACGAACCAGCTCAAAGAATCTTGCACGCGTCCGAAGGCCGAGGCGATCTGCATCAACTGCCCCAATTGAATGGCCCCGCTGAAAAAGCGCGGCGCAGCAATGATGAAAGGAAACACCACCGCGGCTTGGCTAAAACTCACGGTGAACCAGGTCAGCCGCTTTTGCGCTTGCAACAACAGCAGGTAGTTTTTGAGCACCGCAGAAAAGCGCATGCGGCTGTGCGCGCCTTCAACGGCCTCGCCGCGGTCCAGCGCGATGGATTCGCTGTACTCGCGCACCCGCACCAGGTGGTGCCGGAAGTCCGCCTCACGGCGCTGTTGCTCGAAATTCAGCGCCACCAGCGGTCTGCCGATGTAGTGCGTGAGCACGCTGCCGACCACGCAGTACAGCACCGCCATCCACACCATGAAGCCAGGAATGTCCCATTCGGTGCCGCCCAAAGTGAAAGCGAAGTTGCCCGACAAGCCCCACAGAATGCCCACAAAAGAAACCAAGGTGACCACGGCGTTGAGCAGGCCCATGCTGAGCGAGACGGTGTAGCTCGTGAACAGGTTCAGGTCTTCCTGAATGCGCTGGTCGGGGTTGTCGGGCGAGCCGCCCTGTGAGTAGCGGCGCAGCTCCAGCAAATAGAACGCGTGTTGGCTGAGCCAGCGTTTCAGATAGTTGTCCGTCATCCAGGCGCGCCAGCGCATCTCCAGAATTTGCGTCAAGTAAAAGCGGTAGACCGCGATCACGATGAAGCCGAAAGCCAGGTAGGTGAAGCGCAGCAACTGCTCCCAGAACACGGGTTGGTTCTTGTCTTGCAGCGCGTCGTAGAACAGCCGGTTCCAGTCGTTGATGAGCACCAGCATGTAGACCGCACCCAGGTTGAGCGCGACGATGGCGGCCAGCAGCCCGCGCGCTTGCCAGCGCTGCTCGGAGCGGAAGTAGGGCAGGGCCAGCGCGGTGCTGCGCTTCATCACGTCCACAAAGCCAGCCCAGCCGCGGGGGCGCGCTTGTTCGTGAGCTGGTGGGTCTGCTGGTGAGGCGACGGCACTCGGGCTGGTGGGCAGGGCAGGCTGGGCTGCGGTGTTGGCGGTGTTGGTCATGGGCGGCTCTCACATCAAGGGTTGCGCACGCCACTGGCCACGTGTCCGGAAGGCACATGCTCGGCTGCCGAGCGCACGTGGCCGGTCTGGTCGTCAAAGAAAAAGTCGGGCTCGAACTCGCGCAAAAACGCGCCCTTGTCCAGCCCGCCCAGAAACATCGCTTCGTCGACTTCCACGTTCCAGTTCATCAAGGTGCGGATGGCGCGCTCATGCGCTGGGGCGCTGCGCGCTGTGACCAGCGCGGTGCGGATGCGCATGTGCGGCGTGCCCTCTTGCTGCAAGCGTTGCAGCGCTGCTAACAGCGGCTTGAAAGGCCCGGCGGGCAAGGGCAAGCCGGCCTTGTCGGTTTCGTGCTGCTGGAAAGCGCGCAGCCCGTCATCTTGATAAACGCGCTCGGCCTCGTCGGAGAACAGCACCGCGTCGCCGTCAAAAGCAATGCGCACTTCGCTGGGGTGGGCGTCTGACGCCAAAGCCGAGCGCGGATACACCTGCGCTGCTGGCACACCGGCGTCGAGTGCTGCACGCACATCGCTCAAGTGCGTCGACAAAAACAGATTGGCACTCAGTGGCCGCAAGTACCGCCAAGGTGACTGGCCGCGCGTGAAGGTGCCACGCCCAATGTGCAGGCCGTAATGCTGCGCCGAGCGGAACACGCGCATGCCCGAGACCGGGTCATTGCGCGAGAGGATGACCACCTCCACGCGCTGAATGGGCGTGGATTGCGCTTCCACGCGTTGAACGGGCGTGGATTGAGTCTCGCGCTGAATGGGCGTGGATTGCGCGTCCGGGGGCTGCACATCATTGAAAGCCAGCAGCTTGCGCACCATCGAAAACGCCACGCCGGGGCGGGCCGGCACTTCCAGCCGACTGAGCTGCAGGTTCATGTAGGCGCGGTCGTCGCCCTGCTCGAACACCGCGTTCTCTTCCTCGAAATCGAACAGCGCGCGAGAGGAGATCGCCACCACCAATTTGCCTTCGAGCGACAGGCCCATGGGAACTCCTCCAGTTGTCAAAAATCACTCAGAACACGAACCGCGTTGCTTGTATCACGCAGGTGCTCTTCACAGGCCGCCTGCGCGGCTAGCGGCTTGCGCTGTTCATGGTCAGGCACAGCGCTTCGCCCAGGCCCACGGCATCGCGCGGCCAGCCAGCGGCAGCCAGCGGTCCGCGCTGGCCCTTCGACAGCAGCTTGGCCGTGCGCACCACGCCTGCGTGGGTGATCCACACGGTGGGCTCTGCTGCCTGTAGGCAGTCGTCCCAGGCTGCGCCCACGCGCGCCATCAGCGCGGCCAAGGACTCACCGCCGCCGGGGTTGTGCTGCCAAAGATCGCGTGCCCAGGCGTCGGTGCGGGCTGCGCCAATGTCGTCCCAGCACTGGCCCTCCCACGCGCCAAAGCGCAACTCCATCAAGCGCGCATCAGCGCGAGGGCGCAGGTCTGCTCGGTGTTGCTGCAAGGCCAAGGCCAATTGCCAGCAGCGCTGCAGCGGTGAAACCCACAGCACCGCATGCAGCGGCAACAGCCCAGCCAAGCTCTGAGCAGCTTGGGCTGTGTCTTGCGGACAAGCGGGCACATCGAGTTGCCCATAGCAAATGCCGGGCTCAATCAGCGGCATGGCGTGTCGTACCAGCCATAGCTCGCGGGGCTGCTTCACTCCCAGCCCCAGCTCGCGGGGATGCTTCACTCCCAGCTTCACTTCCAGCCCCAAGACAAAGCCACGCCGAGATACAGCGCGATCTCGCACACCTGCTGCACAGCGCCCAAGCCGTCGCCCGTGAAGCCTTGCAGCCTTTGCCACAGCCAGCGTGCCATGTAGGCCAGCGCCGCCACCGCTGCCAACACACCGCCAGCGGCTGGCCACCAGCCCAAGGCCCAGACCATGAGCATCACTGCGGGCAACACCCACAGTGCAGCGGCAGCCAGCGCTGGCGCGCTGATGGCGTCGGCCAGCGGTTTGCTCTTGGATGAGGCGCTGTCTCCCACATGCGGCATGCGCCAGATGATGAGTAGCGGCAGGCCGCGTGACACCACATGGGCGCCAGCCAGCGCAGCCAGCATCACCGGCGCCGACAAACTGCCCAGCAAGGCCAGCAGCGCCACCTTGGCCATCAGCGCCAGAACCAGCGCCATGGCACCGAAGGCGCCGATGCGCGAATCTTTCATGATCTCGAGCGCTCGCTCGCGCTGCATGCTGCCGCCCAGGCCGTCGATCAGGTCGGCCAGCCCGTCTTCATGAAAGCCGCCCGTCAGCCACACGCTGGCCACCGTGGCCAGCACTGCAGCCACCAAGGGTCGATACGGTGAGTCGGGCAAGGCCCACAGCGCCAAGGCTGCCACGCCGCAAGACACACCCGCCACCAGCCAGCCCACGCCCGGGAAATGCGCCGCGCTGGCGCGCAACATGGCCGGGCTGAAGCCGACCCAGTTCGCCAAAGCACCTGTGATGGGCACGCGCGTGAAGAACTGCACCGCCAGAAGAAAGTGGCGAAGCGCGTTCATGTGCCAAGCCCTGGCGCTCAAGCCTGTCGCAGAAACAGGCGGTAGACCGGGTTCTCGGTTTCATCGACGTGCGGGTAGCCCAGCGTGTCGAGAAACTCTTTGAAAGCGCGCCGGTCTGCACGCGGCACCTGCAAGCCCACCAAAATTCGCCCGTAGTCCGCGCCCTGGTTGCGGTAATGAAAGAGGCTGATGTTCCAGCCGGGGCGCATGAGGCTCAAGAACTTCATGAGCGCGCCCGGTCGCTCAGGGAACACAAAGCGCAGCAGCCGCTCGTCTTGCGCCAATGCCGACGGCCCGCCCACCATGTGGCGCACGTGCTCTTTGGCCAACTCGTCGTGCGTGAGGTCCAGCGTGTCGAAACCGTGTTTGCGAAAAGACGCGGCAATCTTGGCCGACTCGCCCTTGGCTTGCGTGCTCAGGCCCACGAACACATGCGCCACCTGCGCGTCGCTGATGCGGTAGTTGAACTCGGTCACGCTGCGTGGCGCGCTCCCTGGCAACTGGCCAATCAACTCGCAAAAGCGCCGGAAACTGCCGCGCTCCTCAGGAATGGTCACGGCGAACAAGGCCTCGCGCTCTTCGCCCACTTCGGCGCGCTCGGCTACAAAGCGCAAGCGGTCAAAGTTCATGTTGGCACCGCACAGGATGGCCGCGTAAGTCTCGCCTTTGGTCTTGTGCGCGGCCACGTATTGCTTGATGGCAGCCACCGCCAGCGCACCGGCGGGCTCGACGATGCTGCGCGTGTCCACGAAGATGTCTTTGATGGCGGCGCACACCGCGTCGGTATCCACCGTGATGTATTCGTCCACCAGCCCGCGCGCTGCACGAAAGGTTTCTTCGCCCACTTGTTTGACGGCGGTGCCATCAGAGAACAAGCCGACGTCGGCCAGCGCCACGCGCCGCCCGGCTTGCACCGACTGCATGAAGGCTTGCGAGTCGTTCATTTGCACGCCGATCACGCGGATGTCGGGCTGCACCGCCTTGATGTAGTTGGCAACGCCAGCAATCAGCCCGCCGCCGCCAATGGCTACAAACACCGCGTCGAGCTTTTGGCGCGCCTTGCCGAGGCCCAGCGTCTGCACCTGGCGCAGCAGCTCCATGGCGATGGTGCCTTGGCCGGCAATCACGTCGGGGTCGTCGAACGGGTGGATGAAGCTCATGCCGCCCTTCTTCTGCAGCGTCAGCGCGTGGGCGTAAGCGTCTGAATAGCTGTCACCAAACAGCACCACCTCACCGCCCAAGGCGCGCACCGCGTCTACTTTCAACTGCGGCGTGGTGACCGGCATCACCACCACGGCCCGCGTGCCCAACTTTTGCGCGCCCAGGGCCACGCCCTGTGCGTGGTTGCCGGCAGAAGCGCAAATGACGCCCTTGGCCAACTGTGCCGGCGTCAGTTGCGCCATCTTGTTGTAGGCCCCGCGCAGCTTGAAGCTGAACACTGGCTGCTGGTCTTCGCGCTTGAGCAGCACCGTGTTGTGCAGCCGCTGGCTCAAGGCGCGGGCCGGCTCCAGCGCTGACTCTTGGGCCACGTCGTAGACGCGGGCGTTCAGGATTTTTTGCAGGTAATCGGCGGGCTTGAGCGGTCGAGCAGTCATGGCCGAGGATGATAGGTGCCAGAAAAAAAGCCCCTGGCCTTGCGGCCGGGGGCTTAATCCACCGACTTAGCCGTTGGTGGAGGAGACAAACGGTGTTGAGTGCAACGGCCTTCGCTCAAGGCTCATTTCGCTCAACGCAGGAGCAGTCTACCGACTTATTGGTGCAGTGCAACATCTGCGCTCGGCCTCCAGAGCTCAACACGTGCCAGATGTCACACTGGCGGCCCCTTC
The DNA here is from genome assembly GCA_027483665.1 of Comamonadaceae bacterium. Lineage (GTDB taxonomy): Bacteria > Pseudomonadota > Gammaproteobacteria > Burkholderiales > Burkholderiaceae_C > JAIXUC01. Next base: position 7,952 of record JAIXUC010000041.1, read on the forward strand.
ATTCACAGCAGGCACACCACATGGAATGCACCGTCAGTTGGACCGGCGCCACCGGCGCGAAATCGGGCATGGGTTTTTTGGCCGAGACCGGCAGCGGCCACGTGTTGATGATGGATGGCGCGCCCGATGCAGCCCGCCCCGAGAACGGCGGCCAAAACCTCGCACCGCGTCCGATGGAAACCGTGCTCGCTGGCACCGGCGGCTGCACCGCTTATGACGTGGTGCTGATCTTGAAGCGCGGCCGGCATGACGTGCGCGGTTGCAGCGTCAAGCTCACCTCCGAGCGGGCTGAAGCAGACCCCAAGGTCTTCACCCGCATCCACATGCAGTTCACGGTCACAGGCAAAAACATCCCAGCAGAAGCCGTGGCCCGCGCCATCGCCATGAGCCACGAGAAATACTGCTCAGCCAGCATCATGCTGGCCAAAACAGCGGAAATCACGACCGGGTTTGAGGTGGTGGAGAGGTAATCGAGCGGCTCACACCCGCTGCGCCACCGTCGTCATCACGCGCGCCGCCATTCGCATCACCTGCTGCACCGGCGCGGGAAGGGGCGCTGCGCCTGACTTCTGCGCATCGACGGCGTGGCGCGCTTCGTCGTCTTTCATTTGCGCCACGATGGCGCGTGAGGCGTGATCGTGCGCTGGCAGGCGCTGCAGGTGGCTTTGCAAATGCGCTTCCACCTGCTTTTCGGTTTCCACCACGAAGCCCAGGCTGACCGGGTCTCCGCCCAACCGTCCGGCCACCAGCCCGATACCAAAAGCGCCAGCAAACCACAGCGGGTTCAGCAGCGAGGGCCGGGCACCCAACTCGTCCATGCGCTGACGCGTCCAAGCCAGGTGGTCTGTTTCTTCGCGGGCCGCTTGATGGAAGTGCTGGCGAAGTGATTCGCTGCGCGTGCTCAATGCCTGTGCGGTGTACAGCGCCTGCGCGCACACCTCGCCCACGTGGTTCACCCGCATCAGGGCCCCAGACAGCGCTTTGTCTGCCGCCGACAGTTGCGTCGGCTCATTCGGCACGGTGGGGCATGGCCGCGAAGCCTGGGCTGGTGCCAGCAAAGTGCGCAGCGTCGTGTCTGCTGCCATCAGCCAGGCGTCGATGGGTGAGCGGTTGCGGGTGGGGTGGGGCGTGTTCATGGGCGGATTATGGGCAGGGGCACCGCCGGCGGGGAGCCCCTGCGCCAAAGCCCGGGCTCAGAACCGGTGCCGAATGCCGAAGGCCAAGCCGGTGGAGTCTTGACCGGCTCTTCCCGACACACCGCCCAAGTAGCCGTTGCCACCGGGTGCCACCTGCGCGGTGTTCTTGTTGGCATAGCGAACCAGCACCGCGTTCAAGTCCGTGCGCTTGGACAGCGCGTAGGTGTAGGCCACGCCATAAGAGGCCACGTCTGCGTTGGCAGCGGTTTTGTCGTTGTAGCGGGTGTAGGCCACAGAAATGGTATTGGGGCCGGTGATGTAGCGGTAGCCGATGTGGGCCAAGCTGCCGTCTTGTTTGAACCCATTGATGTAGGCGTTTTGGATGGCGATGGCGGTAGCGCTGCCGCCGAGCTGCGTGGCCAGGGTCGACAGGCCGCTGGGGTTTTCGTCCTTGATGTTGCCCAGCAAGGCGCTGATGGTGCCGCCGCCCACGGGGGCAGAAGCGCCCAGCACCGTCGTGGTGAGCGACTTGGCGCCCAGCTCGTTGTTGCGGCTGTTGTAGCCAAGCCCCACCGAGAAGTCATCGCTCTTGTAGTTGACGTTGAAGCCCACCAGACGGCTCTTGCCGCTGTCGCCAGCCACTTCGCCAAAACCCACCATGGCAGCAGCGCTGATGCCGCCGGTCTGAATACGGTAGGCCAAGGCGTTGCTCACGCGGATGTCGACGCCCGCGGGCAGCGACACAATCTGCCCCGCCGCCAAGCCAGACTGCGTTTGCATGATGTCGTAGTTGCCCTGGATTTCGAAAGCAGGCGTGTACTGACGCCCAGCCAGCACTGCGCCTACGGGTGTGATGAGGCCCAGGAAAATCTGCCGGTCAAAGTAAGCACCGGCCACGTTCACGCCAATCTGCCCGCCCAGCGCGTTGGCCGCACCCGTCACCAAAGCCCCGACGCCCGGCAGCGCTGGGTTCAGCCCCAGCCCAGCCACGGTCGACAGCCTGTCTGGCAACTGGGTGCCCGAAATCGGCCGGTTCGTCACCGAACCTGTATCTGCTTCAAAGCGGTTTTCCAAAGTGAAGATGGCGCGGTAGCCGCCGCCCAAATCTTCATTGCCGCGCAAACCCCAGCGAGAGCCTTCCATGATGCCGCTGGCGACTTGGGTAACGGTGCCAGCGCGCAGGCCCGAGACGCGGGTGACGCCGGCGTCCACCAAACCATAGATGGTGACGGTCGATTGGGCCTGCGCCGCGCCGCAGCACAGCAAAGTGGCGGCCAGAGCAGTGGCGCGCAGGAGAGGGGAGTGGTGGCGTGGTGTGGTGCTCATGGGGTTCTCGAAACAGAGTGTTGGTGGGCAAAACCGTTGAACGTTGATGAAAAACACGCTGCAGCCCGTTGACATCACCTCGGACTGTTAGCTTTTTGCAACATCCGAACTGTAAAAAGCACGGTCGTTCGCTGCAATGAGTGATCACAGCCAAACGCACCCTTTTAGGCATTTTTCTCACAAGGACATACCCTAATCGGTGCCTCTGACGGCGGCCCTAGCCCATGTGCCCGGCTGTAGGCCCGCTGCGGCGGCGCCGGTGCCCGAGCCGCATGCTGCGATGCACCAAAAGCACGCAGGGCAGGCCGCAGCCGCCAGGGTGCCCCTTCAGACCAATCGTTGCCCGGAGCCAACAACACAGGTCTTGTTCCTCTGCACAAGGGGAAAGACTTTGCTTCCCTGATGACGCTTTGGTTAAATACAACGCAGGGCTGAATCCCTTTAACCGGCGGGCCTACTCCTCGGGGTCGTCATTGTTCAATTTATGGAGAAATCAATGAAGAAGAGTCTTTTTGCTCTGGCTGTGCTGGCAGCTTCTGGCGTCGCTTCGGCTCAGACCGCGACCGTTTATGGCTTGGTGGACGCTTGGATTGGCAGCGAAAAAGATGCTGGTACCGGCGTCAGCAACACCAGAGTCAACAGCGGTGGTTTCAATGGCTCGCGTTGGGGCATCCGCGGCTCTGAAGATTTGGGCGGTGGCCTGAAGGCCAACTTCCAGTTGGAGCAGGGCTTTAACGTTGACACTGGCACTGGTACTGCTGGCCAAGCGTTTTCCCGCCAATCGTGGATCGGTTTGTCAGGCGATTTCGGTGCTGTCAAGGTCGGCAAGACCTGGACCGCTTTCGACGACCTGTACGGTGCCACCAACTTCAGCTTCGACTCGAACATCGGCGCAGCCGGTTTCGTGCTGGACACGGTCAACTATCAAGACCGTCCCGGCAACACCATCCGCTACGAAACCCCTGATTTCGACGGCATCAACGCTTCTTTCAGCTATAGCTTCGGCGAAAACAAGACGGCAGCTCTCAGCGCTGGCAACGTGACGTCGTTTGCTGTGTCCTACGCTGGCGGCCCCGTGTTCCTTGGCTTGGGCTACCAAGTTGAGAAGTCGCAAGGTGGTGCACCTGCCAATCTGAAGTACACCCGCCTGAATGGCTCGTATGACTTCGGCGTGGCCAAGCTGCTGTTGACGTACGGCAAGGTCAGCCAAAGCGCTGTGACCGACGTCACCGAGTACGCCATTGGCGCAGACGTGCCAATCTCTGGCGCACTGACTTTGTCTGGTGGCTATGTCGCCTCCAAGGAAAAGATTGCTGCCACCGTGAAGCACACCGGCTACAGCATCACCGCCAAGTACGACATGTCCAAGCGCACCTTCTTCTACGCTGGTTACGAGCGTGACAAGGTGAAGAACGCTGCCAACGCCCACACGATCTTGGCTGCTGGCGTCCAGCACCGGTTCTGATGAAGGGTGCTGCTTGCCCCTCTGTGGGGTAAGCCAGCGAAAAAGCCGCCCCTCGGGGCGGCTTTTTCTTGTGCGGCCGCCGGCGCCGGGTGCGCAACGCCGGGGCGTGGCGCGTGCTGTGTAACAAGGCGTTGTAGGCCGCCAACACTTCTGCTGCAAAGCGGTGCATCTCTGCTCAAAGCCTTTGCTCCCATTGGCGCCCTCTGGTTCAATCCTTTCAGCTTCTGACTCAGGAGTGGAGCGGCTGCCGGTTCGGGCGGCTGATCATGATCAACCTTGGAGATAAACGAATGAAAAAGTCTCTGATCGCGCTGGCAGTGCTGGCCGCATCGGGTGCCGCAATGGCGCAATCCACCGTGACCCTCTATGGTCGCGTTGACGCAGCGATTGGTACGCTGAAGACCGGCGTAGTTCCCGGCGCTGGCACCCTCAGCCAGACCGGCGTGTTCAACGGTTCCGTTGGCGGCCTGACCGGCAGCCGTTGGGGCCTGCGTGGCACGGAAGACCTGGGCGGCGGCTTGACCGCCAGCTTCAAGTTGGAAAACCGCTACAACGTTGACCTCGGCACGCAAGCTGACGCCTTCCTGGGCGAAAGCTTCGTGGCTTTGGGCGGTGGTTTCGGTACCGTCAAGCTGGGCCGCACGTTCACGGCATTTGATGACGCACGCGCCATCGCTGTTAGCCGTAGCCTGTGGGACTCTTCTTTCACCCCCACCGCTTTTGCATACGGTGCAGGCAATGCTGACTACGCTGCCCGTTCTGCCAACACCATCCGTTACGAAACGCCTTCGTTCAGCGGCTTCGCTGGTGCTATCAGCTACGGCTTCGGCGAGAACAAGACTGCTGTTGCCTCCGCAACCGACATCCTGTCTCTGCACATCCGCTACGTTGCTGGCCCATTGGCTGTTGCCTACGGCTACCAGAACGAAGAACTCGCTGGAAACACGGACGTTGACTTCAACCAGATCTCCGCTTCGTACAACTTCGGCGTGGCCGCTGTGAGCGGTGGCTGGAATAAGCGTGACGGCAGCACCCCAGCACTGGGCGAAGACACCGGCTTCACCCTCGGTGTGAACGTGCCTTCTGGTGCCATGAACTTCTCGGCTGGCTACGCCACCGAAAAGACCAAGACCAACGGTGCCACCACGGCCAAGGGCTCTGGCTTCGCTCTGGGCGCAACGTACTCTTTGTCCAAGCGCACCACGCTGTACGCTGGCTACGAGAGCTCCAAGCGTGAGAACGGCGCTGGCGTGAAGACGGCACAAGAAAAGCAGACCACGGTTGGCGTTCGCCACGACTTCTGATCTGTCGCTGGCGTGAGCCAGTGATTGACAGTTGAAGTGAAGCCACCTGCCTCCCGGCAGGTGGCTTTTTTCATGTCTGGAGTATTCAATGCACCTACACCTGCATTTGCCCTTTTTTCGCGCTCACAACCTCTGGGTGTGGTTGATGCTGGTTGCGCTGAGCGGTTGCGCAAGCGGGCCAGACAGCCCGTCTCGCCAGCAAGCAGAACTGCCCCCATGGCCTGTGTTGCCTGCTGCCAGTGCCGTGGCTTGGCAGCACCGCACCTTTCCGGGCAAGCAGCCCACCGAGTTTCAGTTGACGCGCCAGGACGGCCGCGACGTCGTGCGGGCCAAGTCTGAAGGCACCATGAGCGCGCTGCGCAAGCCTTTGCGAGTGGAGGCCGCCAACTTGGGGCAGCTGGCTTTTTCCTGGAAGGTCAGCCAGTTTCCCGACGAGGCCGACATGGGCGACCGGGCTTTGGAAGACTCCGCTGCGCGCCTGGTCTTGGTGTTCGAAGGCGACCGCAACACATTTTCTTCGCGCGACGCCTCGCTCTCCGAGCTGCTGCACACCTTCACCGGGGAGCCGCTGCCCTACGCCACCCTCATGTACGTCTGGTGCAACCTGCGCCCGGTAGGCACGGTCATCCTCAACCCCCGCACCGAGCGCGTGCGCAAACTGGTGGTGCAAAGCGGCACGGCAGACGCCAACCGCTGGCTCGACTACCAGCGCGACATCCGCGCCGACTACATCGCCGCCTTTGGCAAGCCGCCCGGTGCCCTAGTGGGCATCGCGCTCATGACCGACAGCGACAACACCGGCAACAGCGCGCTGGCTTGGTACGGCGAGCCCAAGTTGTTGCCGATGGCTGGGAAGTAGCGCGCATGAAACCCGAGCTGCTCGAAGAAATTCACCCCGGCGAAATCCTGCTGGAAGACTTCATGAAGCCCATGGGCATCAGCGCGCGCCAGCTTTCTTCAGACATTGATGTATCGCCCAGCCGCATCAGCAAGCTGGTGCACGGCCAGCGCCCTGTCACCGCAGACACCGCGCTGCGCCTGGGCCTGTTCTTCAGCATGGAACCGCGCTTTTGGCTCAACCTTCAGTCTGAATACGACATGCGGGTGGCTGATCGAGAGCTGAAGCCCAAACTGTCTCCCCGGATTCGGGTGTATCAGCCTACTGAGGGGTAAGCCAAGTGTGCACGATAACAAGGCTCGTGTTATCGTGTTTTTAATATGTTATCGAATGCCGCTTTCCCTAGCAGCCTAGAGGCCGACGCTAGCGCGTACTTGCGCGAAGCCTTGGGGCTTGCCGCCGAAGTCCAGGCATGGCCAGCGGCAGCCAAACTGCCTTACTTTCTCACTGACGGCTTCGAGGTTCGGGCGCTGAGCCTGCTGGGTCGACAGATTCTCCTCGCCATTGACCGGCGCACCGAAAAACAAGGCTTGGCGCATGTTCGAGGACAGATGGACAAGCTACACCGGTTGGCCGGCCTGCCCGTGGTCTACGTCACGGGCGCTATGGCTTCCTACGAGCGCAGGCACCTGATCGAACAGAAGGTGCCGTTTTTGGTGCCGGGTAACCAGCTTTACCTGCCCGACTTAGGGGTAGACCTGCGCGAACACTTCCGCCGGCCGCCTGCCGCTGCTGGCGTTGCCCTCAGCCCCGCCACGCAGGCGATGCTGATTGCGGTCTTGCTGCACCAGCCTTGGCGTGGCGAATGGCAGCCAGCAGAAGTGATGGGCGAACTGGGCTACACCGCCATGACTTTGTCGCGTGCCGTGAAAGAACTGGTCGCCGCTGATGTGGCGACGCTGCGCACCGAGGGCAGGGCGCGTTGGCTGCACACGGAGCATTCGGCGCATGAAACCTGGCAACACGCCAAGCCGTTGCTGCGCAGCCCAGTCAAGAAGCGGTTCTGGGCGAGGCCGTTCAAAAAATGGCAGCCACCCCACATCAAGCTGGCGAGTTTGAGCGCTCTGGCGCGGCATTCCATGCTGGCCGAGCCGCCTTGGCCGATTTTTGCCCTGAGCCCAGCCCAATGGAAGGCTGCCGTTGAGGCGGGCATCGAAGCCCTGCCCGCGCAGTTGCCGGGTGCCTGCGAATGGGAAGTTTGGCACTACAGCCCAGCGCTCGTGGCAGACAGCGACACCGTAGACCCCCTGTCCTTGGCGCTCAGCCTGCAGGAGCACAGCGACGAGCGCGTTCAGCTCGCGCTCGATGAGCTTGAGGGGCAATTCCCGTGGTGAGGGGCCTGGAGCTCTTCAGGCAACACTTTGCTGGTCACGCCGACCAGTTTGTGCTGATCGGCGGTACGGCAGCCGCTTTGGCGATGGAAGAAGCCGGGCTGGAGTTTCGCGCCACGAAAGATCTGGACATCGTTCTTCACATCGAGGCCCTCACCCCGAACTTCGGCGAAGTCTTCTGGGGGTTTATCGAAGCGGGCGGCTATGCGATCCGACAGGCGAGCGACACGGGAAAGCCCGTGCTCTATCGATTTCAGAAGCCAGCCGACGCGCGCTTCCCCGTCATGCTGGAGTTGTTCTGCAGGGCTCCAGAAGGAATCCGTCTCGCTGCGGGCAGCCGCCTCACGCCCGTCCCGCTGGACGATGCCGTGGCCAGCCTGTCGGCCATCCTCCTGGATGACACGTACTACGAATTCATTCTTGCCGGTCGAAGGCAGGTGGACGGGTTGCCTTGGGTGGGCGAGGACAGGCTGATTCCGCTCAAAGCCAGCGCCTGGCTGGACCTTGGCGAGCGGCAGGCACGCGGCGAGCCTGTCGACAGCAAGAACATTCGCAAGCACGCCAACGATGTGCTGCGACTGTCGCAACTCCTCACACCTGGGGTCGTGATCGCTCTGGCTCCAAGGATTGCGCAGGACCTGCGTCGGTTTCTCGATGGCATCTCCGCCGATGGCTCGATCGATCCAAAGTCCCTCGGATTCAGCCGAAGCTTGGCCGATGTGGTGGAACGGGTGGCGCAGGCCTATGGGTTAAGCAGCGATCGGGCAGATTGACCCATGGCCCAGCAACGCCACCCGCTGCGGAAAACCCCGTAACAGCGGTTGGCGCGCTTGTTGCATAGTCACGGTTTTGACATTTCAGAGGATCGCATGCGCTTTCAAACTGCTCTTCTGGCCGCTGCTGCGGCCGCCTTCCTGGTTGCAGGCCCGGCCGTTCAGGCCAAAACCTTCAAGTGGTCCAGCGCCAGTGACATCCCTACGCTGGATATTCACTCGCAAAACAATGCTTTGGGCAACGGCGTCCACGCCGCCATATACGAAGCCTTGGTCTACTACAACAGCCGCACCTTCAAGGTCGAGCCGCAGTTGGCCACCGCCTGGCGCGATATCTCGCCGACGCAAATGCGCTTCACCCTGCGCCAGGGCGTGAAGTTCAGCGATGGCTCGACCATGACGGCAGATGACGTGGTGTTCTCGCTCATGCGCGCCAAAGCCCGCACCTCCAACTACGCGATCTACACGCAAGGCATCGAGCGCGCGGTGAAGGTGGACAACAACACCGTGGACATCATCCTGAGCGGCTCCAACCCGGTGTTGCTGAACCAGCTCACCGAGCTGCGCATCATGAGCAAGGCCTGGGCTGAGAAAAACAACTCGGCCGAGCCCAAGGACATTCGCACGAAGGACGAAACCTTCGCCCACCGCAACGCCATGGGCACCGGCCCCTACACGGTGAAAGAGTGGCAGCCCGACCAGCGCCTGGTGCTGGTGGCCAACCCCAACTGGTGGGGCAGGCCAACGGCAGCCACGAACGTGACGGAAATCATCTACAGCCCCATCCGAGCTGAAGCCACGCGCGTGGCCGCACTGCTGTCGGGCGAGCTGGACTTCATCCTCGACCCGAGCCCACAGGATTTGGCGCGCCTGCGCTCCAACGCCGACCTGAAGGTGATCGACGGCGTCGAGAACCGCACCATCTTTTTGGGCATGGACCAGTTCCGCACCGAGCTCGTGGGCTCGGATGTGAAGGGCAAAAACCCGCTCAAGGACCAACGCGTGCGCATGGCGCTGTACCAAGCCATCGACAGCGCCAGCCTGAACCGCGTCACCATGCGGGGCTTAAGCCAGCCCACCGGTGCCCTGGTGGCGCCGCAGGTGGCCGGCTGGACGGAAAAGGTTCACCAGCGTTTCCCTTTTGACCCGGAAGCTTCCAAAAAGCTGCTGGCAGAAGCCGGTTACCCGAGCGGCTTTGAGGTGGACTTTGCCTGCCCCAACAACCGCTACATCAGCGACGAAGAAATTTGCCAAGCCATCACCGCCATGTGGGCGCGTGTGGGCGTGAAGGCCAAGCTGCGCACGCTGCCATTGGTGACTTACTTCCCCATGATCCAGCGCTTTGAAGCCAGCATCTACATGCTCGGCTGGGGCGTGCCCACGTTTGATGCGCTCTACAGCCTGCAGTCGCTCACGCGCAGCCTGGGCACGGGTGGCGACGGCAACTACAACGTGGGCCGCTACAGCAATCAGCGCATGGACTACATCGTCGACCGCATCAAGACCGAAACCGATCTGCCGGTGCGCAACCGCCTGATGACCGAAGGCCTGCAACTGGCCTCCGACACGGTCTCGCACATTCCGCTGCACAACCAGATCATTCCCTGGGCCATGAAGAAGAACATCGACGTGGTACACCGCGCCGACAACCGGCTCGACTGGCGCCTGATCAAGGTCAACTGATGTCCGCTGGCCGGCTTTGAGTGGCGCGGCCCTGCACCAACCCCGACGCTATGCACCAGCAGCGTCGGGGTTGGTGTTTTTCCCTCTCATGGACGTTCCCTGACCCATGTTTGCTTTCATTCTGAGGCGACTCATTCAAGCCGTGATCGTCATGGTGGCGGTGGCTTTTGTGGCTTTCTTGCTGTTCCAGTACGTGGGCGACCCGGTGGTGTTTTTGCTGGGGCAAGACGCCACCGCCGAGCAAATTCGCGAGCTGCGCGCCGACCTCGGGCTGGACCAGCCCTTCATCGTGCAGTTCTGGCACTTTTTGGTGAATGCGGCGCAAGGTGAGTTTGGCATCAGCCTGAGGCAGGGTACGAGCGTGTCGCGGCTCATTGCCGAGCGCTTTCCGGCTACGCTGGAGTTAGCCCTCATCGCTGCGCTGCTGGCGCTGGCGATCGGCATTCCCATGGGTGTTTATGCGGCACTGCGGCGGGGTACCTTCTTGAGCCAAGTGTTCATGATGGTGTCGCTGCTCGGCGTGTCGCTGCCCACTTTCCTCATTGGCATCTTGTTGATCTTGGTGTTTGCCGTGTGGCTGGGCTGGTTCCCCAGCTTTGGCCGCGGCGAGGTGGTGAGCATGGGCTGGTGGAGCACGGGCTTGCTCACGGCCAAAGGCTGGCACCACATCACCATGCCGGCGGTCACGCTGGCTATCTTTCAACTCACGCTCATCATGCGGCTGGTGCGCGCAGAAATGCTGGAAGTGCTGCGCACCGACTACATCAAGTTCGCACGGGCGCGCGGCCTGTCTGACCGTGCGGTTCACTTCGGCCACGCCCTCAAAAACACGCTGGTGCCAGTGATGACCATCACCGGCTTGCAATTGGGTGGCCTGATTGCCTTTGCCATCATCACCGAGACCGTGTTTCAGTGGCCCGGCATGGGCCTGCTGTTCATTCAGGCCGTGACTTTTGCCGACATTCCGGTGATGGCGGCCTATCTGTGTTTGATCGCGCTGATCTTCGTCGTCATCAACCTGATCGTGGACCTGCTGTACTTCGCGGTGGACCCGCGCCTGCGCGTGGATCGGGGTGGCCATTGATGCGAAGCGACGTCTTGCGCGTGCATGGCCGGGCCTTCGCACACATCGCCCAATTCCACCCGGAGCTCACCGCTCTGCGCCGCGACCTGCACGCGCACCCCGAGCTGGGGTTCGAGGAGGTCTACACCTCGGCGCGTGTGGAGCAAGCCTTGCGTTTGTGTGGCGTGGACGAAATACACACCGGCATAGGCAAGACCGGCGTGGTGGGCGTGGTGCACGGCCAGCGCCGAGACAGTGGCCGGCTGATCGGCCTGCGTGCCGACATGGACGCGCTGCCCATGACCGAGCACAACGACTTTGGCTGGAAGTCCACTAAAGCCGGCCTGATGCACGGCTGCGGCCACGACGGCCACACCGCCATGTTGGTGGGTGCAGCGCGCTACCTGGCGCAAACGCGGCAGTTCAACGGCACAGCGGTGCTGGTGTTTCAGCCGGGCGAGGAGGGCTATGCCGGCGCCAAGGCCATGATGGCCGACGGCCTGTTCGAGCGTTGGCCGGTCGAGTCCATCTACGCCATGCACAACTGGCCTTCCATGCCGCCGGGCACGGTGGGCATCAACCCCGGCCCCATGATGGCGGCTGCCGATCGCGTCACCATCGAGATCACCGGGCGCGGCGGGCATGGGGCGCATGCTTACCTCACCATCGACCCGGTGCTGGTGGCCGGGCACATCATCACGGCGGTGCAAAGCATCGTCGCGCGCAACGTGCGGCCCATCGACAGCGCGGTCATCAGCCTGTGCGCCATGCAGGCTGGCGACATGGCCGCCATGAGCGTGGTGCCAGCCACAGCCCGCTTGGTCGGCACCGTCCGCACCTTCAACACGAGCGTGCAAACCATGGTCGAGCAGCGCCTGCGCGAGCTGTGCAGCGCGGTGGCCTTGGGCTTTGGTGCCACGGCCACGGTGCAGGTGGAGCGCATCTACCCGGCCACGCTCAACACGCGAGAAGAGGCCATGTTCGCCGCCGATGTAGCCGAAGCCTTGGTCGGCGCAGAGCGCGTCGACCGCAACCTCGACCCCAGCATGGGCGCAGAAGATTTTTCCTTCATGCTGCAAGCGCGGCCCGGCGCCTACATGCGCTTGGGGCAAGGCGACGCACTGGGCAACGGCAGTTGCTTTTTGCACAACCCGCGCTACGACTTCAACGACGACATCTTGCCCCTGGGCTCGGCGCTGCACGCCAGCTTGGTGGAGCAGGCCATGCCGCTGCTGGACCAGCCGCCTAGTTAAAAAATTCAACCCAAGAAAGAGTCGACATGAAACGACCAGCATTTGTACGCAGCACCGCTTTGGCAGTTGCCGTTTTCACCGGGTGGACGGGTTGGGTGGGCGGTGTGGGTGCCCTAAGTGCCCTGAGTGCTGCGGGCCTGGCAGCGCTTTTGGGCACAGCACCGGCTCAAGCGCAAACCCTGCGCGTGGCCAACCAGGGCGACGCGCTGTCGATGGACCCGCACTCGCTCAACGAGTCTTTGCAGCTCAGCGTCACGGGCAATGTGTATGAGCCGCTGGTGGGCCGCAACAAAGACCTCAGCTTGGCACCCGCCTTGGCCACGCGCTGGTCGCAGCCCTCGCCCACGGTCTGGCGTTTCGAGCTGCGCCGTGGTGTGCAGTTTCACGACGGCACGCCCTTCACGGCCGACGATGTGATCTTCAGCTTCGCCCGCGCAGCCGGTGAGGGCTCGGACATGAAGAGCTACACCAATGAATTCAAGGAAGTGCGCAAGATCGACAGCCACACGGTGGAGATCGAAACCAAAGCGCCTTTTCCCATCCTGCCCGACGTGATTTCGCTGGTCTACATGATGAGCAAGACTTGGTCCGAAACCAACCAGGCCACGCGCCCGGTGGACCGCCGCCGGGGCATTGAAAACGCCGCCTCTTTCCGCGCCAACGGCACCGGCCCTTGGCGTGTGCGCGAGCGTCAGCCCAATGTGCGAACCGTGTTCGTGCGGCATGGCAACTACTGGGGCAAGAACGAAAGCAACGCCACGCAAGTGGTGTTCACGCCCATTGGCAACGACGCCACCCGCGTGGCCGCACTCTTGTCGGGCGAGGTTGACGTGATGGAGCCGGTGCCGGTGCAAGACGTGGCGCGGGTGAACGCCAACGCGGCTGTGCGCGCCGTCACCGGCCCGGAGCTGCGCACCATCTTTTTGGGTATGGACCAAAGGCGCGACGAGCTGCTGTATTCCAGCGTGAAGGGCAAAAACCCCTTCAAAGACAAGCGTGTGCGTCAAGCTTTCTACCAAGCCATCGACATCCAGGGCATTCAGCGCACCGTCATGCGCGGTGCTTCCAACCCCACGGCTTTGATGGTGGGGCCTGGCATCAACGGCTTCTTGCCTGACCTGAACAAGCGCTTGCCTTACGACACCGAAGCCGCGCGCAAGCTGCTGGCCGAGGCCGGCTACCCGCAGGGTTTCGAGGTCACCATGAACTGCCCCAACGACCGCTACGTGAACGACGGCGAGATTTGCCAAACCGTGGCGGCGAACCTGGCGCGCATTGGCGTGAAGGTGAATTTGCAAGCCGAGACCAAAGGCACTTACTTCCCCAAAATTCTGCGCCGCGACACCAGCTTTTATTTGCTCGGCTGGACACCCGGCACCTACGACGCGCACAACGCACTCAACGCGCTCATGCGCTGTGTCGACGACAAGGGCGCAGGCCAGTTCAACCTGGGCGCTTACTGCAACCCCAAGGTCGATGAGCTGACGCAAAAGATCCAGTCGGAGACCGACAAGACCCGGCGCAACGCCATGATCAAAGAAGCCTTCGAGCTGCACGCTGCCGACATCGGTCACTTGCCGCTGCACCAACAGGCACTGGCCTGGGGGGTGAGCAAAAAGGTCGATCTGGTGCAGATGGCCGATAACTTCATGCCCTTCAAGTGGATGGTGTTGAAGAAGTGAGCGCAGCACCCATGAACTTTCTGCAACGCTGGTGGGACAGCGATGTCGGCTACAGCTTTCGCACCTCGCCCGTGGCCGTTGGGGCTGCAGTGGTGGCCTTTGTCTGCGTGTTCTGCGCCGCCTTTGCTGGCTGGGTGGCGCCGCACAACCCGTTTGACCTGGCCACACTCGAACTGAGCGACGCGCGTCTGCCGCCAGTGTGGATCGAGTCCGGCACCTGGAAATACCCACTGGGCACCGACGACCAAGGCCGCGACATCTTGTCGGCGCTGATGTACGGCGCACGCATTTCGCTGGTGGTGGGCATGGCCTCGGTGCTGCTGTCGGTGGTGGTGGGCGTGGGCTTGGGCTTATTGGCTGGCTTCAAGGGCGGCTGGATCGACGCGCTCTTGATGCGCCTTTGCGATGTGATGCTGTCTTTCCCGGCCATCTTGGTGGCGCTGCTCATTGCCGGCGTGGGCCGCGCGCTGTTTCCGAACGCGCACGAAACGCTGGCCTTCGGCGTGCTCATCGTTTCCATCTCGCTCACCGGTTGGGTGCAGTACGCGCGCACCGTGCGCGGCTCCACGCTGGTCGAGCGCAACAAGGAATATGTGCAGGCAGCCCGCGTGACCGGCGTGGCGCCGCTGCGCATCATGACCGGCCACGTGCTGCCCAACGTCATGGGCCCGGTGCTGGTGCTGGCGACCATTCAAGTGGCCACGGCCATCCTGACCGAAGCCACGCTGTCTTTCCTGGGCGTCGGCGCGCCGCCCACATCGCCCTCGCTGGGCACGCTCATTCGCATTGGCAATGACTACCTGTTCTCGGGCGAGTGGTGGATCACCATCTTCCCTGGCCTCATGCTGATCATCATTGCGCTGTCGGTGAACCTGCTGGGTGACTGGCTGCGTGACGCGCTCAATCCGAGGTTGAGATGAGTCTTTTGCAGGTCAAAAACTTAGTCGTGGAGTTCCCGACGCGGCGCGGCACGCTGCGCGCCTTGGACCACATTTCTTTCGACATCGCGCCTGGTGAAATCTTGGGTGTGGTGGGCGAGTCGGGGGCTGGCAAGTCGCTCACGGGCGCTGCCATCATTGGTTTGCTGGAGCCACCGGGGCGCATCGCGTCTGGCGAGATTTGGCTGGAAGGCCAGCGCATCGACAACTTGGCCGCTGCGCAAATGCGGCACATCCGCGGCAAGCGCATTGGGGCCATCTTTCAAGACCCACTCACCTCGCTGAACCCGCTCTACAGCGTGGGCAAACAACTCACCGAGACCATCCTCGCGCACCTGCCGGTGAGCGCAGATGAGGCGCGTGCACGGGCCATTCGCTTGCTGGAAGACACCGGCATTCCGGCGGCGGCTGAACGCATCGACCACTTTCCGCACCAGTTCTCGGGCGGCATGCGCCAGCGCGTGGTGATCGCGCTGGCCTTGGCGGCAGAGCCGCAGCTCATCGTCGCTGACGAGCCGACCACAGCGCTGGACGTGTCCATTCAGGCGCAAATCATTTCGCTGCTGAAAACCATCTGCAAGCAGCGCGGCGCGGCCGTCATGCTGATCACGCACGACATGGGTGTGATTGCTGAGACCTGCGACCGCGTGGCGGTTTTGTACGCCGGGCGCGTGGCAGAGATTGGCCCGGTGCACGAGGTCATCAACCACCCGGCGCACCCTTACACCGCAGGCCTGATGGCTGCCATTCCCGACATGAGCCAAGACCGCGAGCGCCTGCACCAGATCGACGGCGCGATGCCCCGCCTGAACGCCATTCCACCGGGCTGCGCCTTCAACCCGCGCTGCACCAAGGTCGGCCCGCGCTGCCACCGCGAGCGCCCCGAGCTGCTCGCAGCCGGTGCCACGCAAGCCGCTTGCTGGCTGCACGACGCCGGGGGTGTGGCATGAGCGACCAACAGCCGATGCCCGTGCCGTCCAACACCTCGGGCTCCACAGGTGCTGCGGCCAGCGCTGACGCGCCGCGCCCGCTGGTGCAAGCGCACGACCTGGCCCGCACCTTCGATGTGTCCGTGCCCTGGCTCAACCGCGTCATCGAGCGCAGGCCGCGCCAATTGCTCAAAGCCGTGGACGGCGTGAGCTTCGAGATCGAGAGCGGCCAAACGCTGGCATTGGTGGGCGAATCGGGCTGCGGCAAGAGCACCGTGGCGCGTTTGCTGGTGGGCCTGTACGCGCCGACACGCGGCGGCTTCACCTTCGACGGGCAAGACGCGCACGCCGCCTTCAAGACATCGGCTGGACGCACGCTGCGCCGGCGCATCCAGATGATTTTTCAAGACCCCTACGCCAGCTTGAACCCGCGCTGGAAGGTCGAGGCCATCGTGGGCGAGCCGCTGCTGGAGCACGGCTTGCTGGTGCGTGGCCCTGAACTGAAAGAGCGCGTGGGGCAGTTGCTCAGCTCGGTGGGCTTGTCGCCGCTGGACATGGTGAAGTACCCGCACCAGTTCTCCGGCGGGCAGCGCCAGCGCATCTCGATCGCGCGCGCCTTGGCCACGCAGCCGGAGTTTTTGGTGTGCGACGAGCCCACCTCGGCGCTGGACGTGAGCGTGCAGGCGCAGGTGCTCAACATCATGAAAGACCTGCAGCGCCAGCAGGGCCTGACTTATCTCTTCATCAGCCACAACCTGGCCGTGGTGCGCCACGTCAGCGACCAAGTGGGTGTGATGTATCTGGGGCGGCTGGTGGAGTTGTCGCCCAAGCACACCCTGTTCGACAGCCCGCGCCACCCCTACACGCGCATGCTGCTGGACGCCATTCCGAAGATGCACGACACCGGCCGCGCCCGCACGCCAGTGCAAGGCGAAGTGCCCAACCCGCTCAACCCACCCACGGGTTGTGCTTTTCACCCGCGCTGCCCGCACGCCAACGCGCGCTGCAAGGCAGAGCGCCCCGAGCTACAGACCATTGGCGGGGTGCGCGTGGCCTGCCATGCGGTGGAAGAAGGCCGCATTTAGGCCGGGGCTTTGTGTCGTTAAAGGTTCAACGGTTGACATTTCTAGAGACGGCGTGATCATGCTGGCCCATGACTACGCTACCGCGCGGGCTGCTCAGCGCCCCGGTTGCGCAGGTGACCGGCCAAGTTCTGGCACAGGTTTCTGCCCCGCCTGTACCTTTGCCCGCAGCCCCCGGTGCTGCTCCGGGTGCAGTGGGCCGAGCGCGGCGGCCGCTGCCAGTCAGAGACCCTGCTGACCCAAGCAACCCCGAAGACGAGACCAAGGAAGACGACGACGAAGACGTCGTGCTTTTCTGGTTGTTTGGCGTCGGCCTGATCGCAGTGTCTGGCGATGGGGGGCTGGACGCACCGCCAGTTGCTCCAACCCCACCTGCGCCGCCGGACCCCGCCATCCAACAGTCGCTGAACCTCATTCGCGACTACGCGCAGGCCAACACCGCCAGTGCGCCCGCCGTGCCGGTGGGCATTGCGCCGCAAGTGGTCACCTACAACCAGGCGCTGGTGAGCGGCGTGAACGCCGGCAACCTGGCCAGCATGAACGATGCGCTCACCACGCTGGCCGTGGACGGCGCGCGCGCCGACACCACGCCAGAAGTGCAGCTCATCGTCGACGGCTACAACCGCATCCTGGCCGAAGCCGATGGCGTGGTGGGCGACACCACGGGCGCAGACCCCGGCAGCGCCGACTACGCCGCCATCGGCGCAGAAGTGGGTGGTGCTGGCACGGGCGACGCGGAATCGGTGAGCCTGCTCAACGACGTGATTGGCCGCAAAACCACGGCCGATGTGGACACGGTCAACGAGATCAATGCGCTGGGCAGCATCACCGAGCGCATCTTGCAAACCGCAGCCGGCGGCGTGCCCGGCACGGCCATCACCGTGGCCGACTTCGACACCATCGGCGTGACCGGCGTGCGCACCATCAACCTGGCCGACCTGCTGGCCATCATCGCCAGCACCGCCGACAGCGGCACCGAGGTGGACACGGTGCCGGAAATCCAGGCCCTGCTCGACCGCTTGCCGGTGTACCTGCAAGACATCGTTGATCCTGCGGTGGCCGATGGCTTTGTGGTGAATGGCGAGGCGGTGGGCGTTGCGCCGCGCAGCGGTTATGCGGTGTCGACCGCTGGCGATGTGAACGGCGATGGTCTGGTGGATTTCTACATTGGAGCGCCGGGGGTGGACGCACCCGGGGGCGGCGTCGAGGGCCGCGCTTACTTGGTGTTCGGCAAGTCCACGGGAACGGCGGTCGCGCTGTCTGCTGTGTCGGCCTTTGCTGCAGGCGCTGGAGGCTATGCGTGGCGTGGGTCGACAGTCAGCGGTGAGGCTGGTGTCTCTGTGGGCGGCGGGCTGGACGTGAATGGCGATGGCATCGCTGATGGTGTGGTGGGTGTCTACCGCGCGGCCGTTGGCGGTGCTACCGACAGCGGTGCAGCCGTGGTGACTTTCGGGCAAACAGGCACCAACCAGCAGTTTCTTGACGACACCTACGCAGCCGGTTCTGGCCTTGGTTTTTCCATCATCGGGGCTGCCAATCTTGACTTGGCGGGCTTCTCTGTTGCCTTGTTGCCCGATATGAACGGCGACGGCTTGGCCGAGGTGCTACTCGGCTCAGACGGGGTCAACCTGCCGGTCGGCAACAACGCGGGACAAGCCTTTCTGGTGTTCGGCAAGGCCGACGATGCGCCAGTGAACTTGGCAGCCCTTGGCAGCGCCGGCTTTGCGATGGACGGCGAAGCGGGCAACGACGAAGCTGGCCGGGCCGTCGGCTCTGCTGGTGATGTGAATGGCGATGGCTTGGCCGACCTGCTGGTTTCCGCGCCTAACAACGATGCGGGCGGCAGCAACGCCGGGCGGGTGTACGTGGTGTTCGGCAAACCGGGCACCACCACAGTGAGCCTGAACAGCGTGGCCGCCGGCGGCGGTGGCGGCTTTGCCATCACCGGGGAGGCGGCGGGTTTTGGTGCGGACATGTTCGTGTCCTCCGCTGGCGACATCAACGGCGACGGCCTGGCCGACGTGTTGATTGGCGCGCCCGCGGCCAACGGCACAGCCGGACGCAGCTATGTGGTCTTTGGCAAAACGGGCACGGGTGCCGTGAACCTGGACGACGTGGCTGCAGGCTCGGGCGGCTTTGTCATCAACGGTCAGGCCGCTGGCGACCGCGCGGGTGTGACAGTGGCCAACGCGGGCGACATCAACGGCGACGGCTTTGACGACCTGCTGGTGGGCGCGCGCCAAGCCGACCCGGGCGGGGTGGCCAACGCCGGCGCCTCCTATTTGGTGTTTGGCAGAGCTGGCACCGCAGCCATCAACCTCTCGGACGTGGCTTTGGGGCTAGGCGGCTTTGTCATCAAAGGCGAAGCGGCTGGCGATGTGGCTGGCACCGTGGCCGGCGTGGGCGACGTCAACGGCGACGGCTACGCCGACCTGGCCGTGGGCGCACTCGCGGCCGATACGGCTGGCACCAACAGCGCGGGCAAGACCTACATCATCTTCGGCGGCAGCGAGCGCTACACCACGCCCACGCACCCCGGCACCGCGGGCAACGACAACTTGGCAGGCACCGCAGGCAACGACCAATTGGTGGGTGGCTTGGGCAACGACACGCTCACCGGCAACGGCGGGCGCGACGTGATGCTGGGCGGCGCTGGCAACGACCGTTTCGTGCTGAATGCCAGCAACTTCAGCGCCTTGGCCAACAACAGCGGCAACGCGCCCGACTCGATCATGCGCGTGGACGGCGGCACCGGAATTGACACCTTGGTGTTTGCCAATTCCGGCGGCGTGGGCCTCAACCTGAATTTGGCGGCAGTGGCCGAGGGGCGCCTGCGCAGCATCGAGCAGGTGGATTTGTCGGGCGACGCGGCCAACACCTTCAGCCTGGGCCTGGGTGATGTGCTGGAGCTGAGCAGCGCCAACCTCTTCAACAGTGGCAACGGCTGGGCTGGGCTGGCTGCCAGTGTGAACCGCGTGCAGCTGCGCGTGAACGGCGACGCCAACGACACGCTCGACATCGACCGAGGGGCAGGCGCTGCGCAATGGGCCAGTGCGCCCGTGGGCACAGCCACCTTCTCTGGCCTGACCTACGACATCTACCACCACAACACGGCAGCTGCGCAACTGCTGGTGCAGCAAGGCGTGCAGGTCATCTGAGCGGCTGCTGGGCCTGGGGACAGCCTTAACCGCCGCTGGCCTGCACCCGGGCCAGCACCTCGTTGGCAATCGCCAAGCTGGCGGTCAGCCCTGGAGACTCGATGCCGAACAACTGCACCACGCCCGGGCAGCCGTGTTGCGCCGGGCCGTCGATGCGGAAATCTGCGGCGGGCTCGCCAGGGCCGCTGAGCTTGGGGCGAATGCCGCTGTAAGCCGGTGCCAAAGCGCCATCCGGCAAGCCCGGCCAATAGCGCCGCACTTCTGCTGCGAATGCCGCGATGCGCGAGGTGTCGACTTGGTAGTCGAGTGCGTCGCCAGCCAGGTTTGCACTGGAGTTGCCAAGCCACTCCACGTCAGGCCCAAACTTCGCTTGGCCGCCCAGGTCCAGCGTGAGGTGAACGCCCAAGCCGCCGTCTTGTGGCGTGGGGTAGATCAGCCGCGAAAAAGGCGCGCGGCCCTGCAAGCTGAAGTAGTGGCCGCGGGCCAAATGCCGTGCCGGAATGTGCTGTGACGGGAAGCCCTGCATGGCCTGCGCCACGGCTTGCGCGTCCAGCCCAGCGGCGTTGATGAGCCAGCGCGCGTGCAGCTCGAAACCTTCTGCTTCAGCACCCAAGTCTGATTCTGAGCCTACCCACACCCGCCAGCCATCAGCCAGCCGCTCGGCCCGAGCGATGGGGCTGGCCAAGGCCAGCGTGGCACCGGCGTTTTCTGCATCGCCCAGCAGGCTGGTCATCAGGCCGTGGCTGTCGACGATGCCGCTGTTAGCCGACAGCAGGGCCGCGGTGCATTGCAGAGCAGGCTCCAGCGCTTTTGCTTGCTGTGCGTCGAGCCAGGTGAGGCCAGGCACGCCGTTGCGCTCGGCTTGCGCTGCAATGGCTTGCAGCTTGTCCAGGCGTTCGTCAGTGGCCACCACCAGCTTGCCGCAACGTTGGTGCGCCACGCCGCGCTCGGCGCAGTAGGCGTACAGCAGGTCTCGGCCTTCGCCGCACAAGCGCGCTTTGAGGCTGCCCGTGGGGTAGTACAGCCCGGCGTGAATGACCTCGCTGTTGCGCGAAGACACGCCCGAGCCGATGCGCGTGGCCTTCTCTGCGATCACCACCTCCAGCCCCGCTTGCGCGAGTGCCCGTGCGCAAGCCAGGCCCACCACGCCAGCGCCCATCACGAGCGCGTCGATGCGGTCAACGGGTGCGGCTGATGTCATGGTGTGGTCAGTTGAAGAGGGGCGCTGCCTGCTGCATGCTTTCTGCCCGCGTTATTCTGCAGCCATGACTTCCACCCCACGCCTGCCCTTCCTTGGCCCCAACTGGTTCTCACTGGTCATGGGTTTGTCCGGCTTGGCCTTGGCGTGGTACCGCGCAGCCAGCTTGCTGGGCAACTCGGCTTTGTGGGTGGCTGAGGGTTTGGGTGTACTTGCTGCCGGGGTGATGTTGGTGCTGCTGGTCACCAGCGTTTGGCGCTGGCTGCAACACCGCCCCGCGTGGATGGAAGACCTGCACCACCCGGTGCGCCACCCATTCGTTGCAGCCATGCCCATCGGCCTGATGTTGTTGGCCACGGTGTGGGTGCAGCTGCGCGGGCCTTCTGCTCCGGTGCTGGGTTTGTGGCTGCTGGGCTCGGTGTTGCAGGTGCTGGTCACGGTCTGGGTGCTCTCGCGCTGGGTGCGCGGCGAAGGCTTGAAGGGACTCGGCTGGGCTGCTTTGACGCCCGCCATGTTCATTCCCGTGGTGGGCAACGTCGTGGCACCTTTGGGCGGCGTGGCGCTGGGCATGCCGCAGTGGTCTGCGGCGCAAGCCGCCATTGGCCTGATGTTCTGGCCCGTGCTGCTGGGGCTGTTGATGGTGCGCATCGGCATGGTGGGCATGTGGCCGCCACGCTTGTTGCCCACCACCTTCATCACGATTGCGCCGCCTGCTGTGGGCGGCCTGGCGCTGCTTAACCTGGGCGCGCCGCCTTTGTTGGCCTGGGCTGCCTGGGGTTGCGCGATGTTCTTTGCCGCTTGGTCTGCCACCACACTGCGCCCCGCGCTCAAGCAGCCCTTCGGCTTGGCTTTCTGGGGCATGTCTTTTCCCTTGGCTGCACTGGCCGCCTTGAGCCTGCGCTTGGCCGGCAGGAGCTCTGCTGCTTCGGTGTCGGCAGGTCAGTTGGCTTTGGAGCTGGTGGCGCTGGCCACCCTGGCACTGGCCAGCGTGGTGATCGGCTGGCTGTTGTGGTCCACCGTCAAAGGCTTGCTGAACGGCACGTTGCTGGTGGCAGAGCCTGCACCCGGTGCACCCTCGGCAACTGCAGCAACACCAGCACCCGCCGCCACCCCACCATCCGGCTGAAACGCCGATCAGAGCGCCACGCCGGGGTTGGGCAACACGCCTTCCAGCGTCGGCACGTTGGCTTTTCTCGGGGCTACCTTGGGGTTGGCGCGCAGCCAGGTTTCCACCACTTCCCACACCTGCGGCAGGCCTTGGGTGCGGGCCTCGGGTGAGACGGGTGCCCAACCCGCCACCTTGTAGGTTTTGTTGGCCTCTATCGGCTTGCCGCCCAAGCGCATGTCCTCGATGCGCTGGCCCATGGCGGCGGTGGGTCGGCAGCGGTAGCTCATGCCGCCCACGCGCACCATGTCGCCGCCTTGCTGGTAGTAGGGGTCGGGGTTGAAGAGGTTGTCGCACACGTCTTCAAGCACGGTTTTGATGGTGGCGCCGGTCATGTCTGTGACCGTGGCATAGGAATAAGTAGTGGCCGTCATGTCCATCAGCCATTCGCGCGTGATGGCCTGGCCCGGCAGCAAGCTGGTGCCCCAGCGGAAACCGGGCGAGAAAGCGATTTCTGCGCCTTGCACGGCCATCAATGCATCGACCAGAAGTTGGTCGCCGGTGCCGTTGAAGTTGCCGCGCCGGTACAGCGTGCCCTCGGTGATGGCGAGTTGCTGGCCCAGCCGCGACTCGTAGGGCGCGCGGATTTTTTGAATCAGCGCTTGCATGCCTGCATCAGCGGGCAGCATGTTGGAGAAAACGGGTAGCAGCTTGTAGCGGAAGTCGGCCACGCGCCCGGCTTTCACGTCAAAGTCGAGTACGCCCAAGAACTTGCCGTTGGAGCCAGCGTTGGTGACGATGGTTTTGCCGCCTGCGTTGGCCACCAACTGCGGTACGGGCACGCCGTCGTGCGTGTGGCCGCCCAGAACAGCGTCGATGCCGCGCACGCGGCTGGCCATCTTCAAGTCCACGTCCATGCCGTTGTGCGACAGCACCACGACCACCTTCGCGCCCTTGGCACGAACTTCATCCACCATCTTTTGCAGGTTGTCGTCCTGGATGCCAAAACTCCAGTCGGCCACCATGTAGCGCGGGTTGGCAATCGGTGTGTAGGGGAAGGCTTGGCCGATGATGGCGCAGGACACGCCATTCATTTCGCGCAGCACGTAGGGTTTGAAGACCGGGTCGCCAAAGTCGGCGGTCTTGACGTTTTGCGCCACAAATTCGATGTGACCAGCCAAGTCTTTGGCAATGATTTCCTGCACCCGCTCCATGCCGTAGGTGAACTCCCAGTGGCCGGTCATGACGTCCACGCCCAACAGCTTGGTCGCGTCCACCATGTCTTGTGCGTTGGTCCACAGCGAGGTGGCAGAGCCTTGCCAGGTGTCGCCGCCGTCCAGCAGCAAAGCGCCTGGGCGGCTGGCCTTCAGGCGCTTGACGAGGGTCGCCAAGTGCGCGAAGCCACCCACCTTGCCGTAGCGGCGTGCAGCGCGCTCGAAGTCGAGGTAGGTCAGGGCGTGCGCAGTGGGTGTGCCCGGGCGCAGACCGGCGGCCTTGAGCAAGTGCTCGCCCACCAGATGCGGCAATTGGCCTTTCATGCCGGCCACGCCCAAATTGACGCTGGGTTCGCGGAAGTACACCGGCAGCAACTGCGCGTGGCAGTCGGTCATGTGCAGAAAGGACACCTGCCCGAAGCGGGGCAGGTCGTACAGGCCCCCGGCTGCAGTGGCGGCGTCTGCCTCGGCGTGCTGGCCCAATGACAGGCCCGCCACGCTGGCCGCCCCCATGACCTGCATGAACTCACGTTTGGATAGATTCATACATCAGCAATCAACGAGATATGTTGGAGAAAAAAAGCCCGGGCAGGCCGGGCTTGCGCAGAGGCGCATTCAAAACGGTTCGCTCCACTCACTGGTTGACGGGCGATTTGGGGTCAAGCAGCAAGGCCATGATGTCCTTGATCTGCTTCTCGCTCAGGATGCCCAAATGTCCGGCGCGCGGCATGTTCGAGCAAGCGTTGTAAGCCTTGGAGTTGTAGATACGGCCCCAGGTGTATTCCACGATGGGCTTGGACAGTGGGCTGTCGGGGTCGGTCACGCCGCGCATCTTGCCGTACTGGTAGAGGCTCGGGCCAATGGTGCCGAAGGAGATTTCTTCCTTGCTGATCTGGTGGCAGTTGTAGCAATTGCCGCCATTGACCTGGGTGGCCGAATCGGTCCAGGTCAGGCCACGGCCACTTTGGGCAATGGCTTCACCCGACTTCCAATCACCCAAAAACCGGCCGTCGCTGGGCCACTTGATGGTTTTCATGTTCGCAGCTTCCAGGCGCTTGGCCGTGTCTTCGTCCAGCGGCTTGCCGGCCACATCGGCAGCGTTGCACAACTGCAGCGTCTCATCGATGGCGGTGACGCGATCGACCTTGGCAATGCCTTGATCGCGAAACGCGGTTTTGACCATTTGCGCGGTCAGAGCGTCAAGCTCGGCGGCGCTGGGGCCACTGAAGCCCACGGCGCAGCCTGCCAGCGCCAAAACAGCGGTGCACGCGGCCAATCCCAGAGATAACTTCTTGGCATTCATAGGGGTCTCCTTGGTCGCGCCGCTTCAGCGCTTGATGGTGGGCACAGCCGACACGGCACCTTGCGCGTTCACGCCCAAGTACACGCTGAGTGCGGTGAGTGCGTCACTGCCGAAGCCGGGGTAGGGGAAGCGTTGTTGTCGGTAGCAATCGTTCAGGCGTTGTTGCATGCCCCACATCTGGCCGTTGGACACGCGGTAGGCCGGCCAGGCCGCAAAGCCTATCCCGTCGCCTGGGTTCTTGGTCAGCAAGGGCAGGTCCTGCAGGCGGATGCGCTTGCCTTCTTCACCGTGGCAAGAGGCGCAAGAAAAATCATGCGTGCCTGCACGTTGGAAAAACAGGCGCTTGCCCACCTCGTAATAAGTTTTCTCTTGCAAGTGCTCCTGCGGCACCTGGAACTTCATGCCCTTGGACTGCGTGGCCACCCAAGTGGCGATGGCCGTGAGGTTGGCCATCTCGCCTTGACCAAATGAAGTGGCCGCGACGGCCTTGGCATCGAAGCCCTGCAGCGTTTCCATGCAGGTGAGCAAGCGCGATTCCATGTCTTGCACCTTTTGGGTGTCTGCAAAGTAGCGCGGCAACTCGACAAACACGCCCTTCACCACACCCGGGCCTTTGCCCAGGTCACATTTTTCGAGCGTGGCATTTTTGGGGCCGCGCGGCTTTTTCCACAGATCCTCGCCCTTGGCCTCGAACAGCTCAGCCGGGTTGCCGTCGGCCAGCAGTGCGCGGTATTCCTCGATGGCTTGGGTCGCTGTGCGACCGCCGGTCTGAGCCAAAGCGCAAAAAGGAAGCGCGCTGCCGAGCAGCAGGCTCCACATCAGTTGGGTTTTTCTCATGGTCTTCCTCGGGAGTTGGGCCGCAGCACTCTGGCGGCGCTGCTGGCGATCAGGGATCTGAAAAAAGCCCGGCTGCTGTAGCAGGCCGGGCTTTCTATTCTTAGGACACCGACGCCTCGTCGGTTCGGGTTTCGCCCTTGTTGTCTTTCCAAGTCAGTGCCACCTTGTCACCCGCCTTGGCGCCTTTGATGGTGAACTGCAAGAAAGGGTTTTTGGAAACCGCCGGGCCCCACTCGGTGGTCATGACGACCTTGCCGTTGTGGCTGGCGCTGACTTCTGTGATGTGCCAAGCAGGCACCAGCTTGCCTGCAGCATCGCGGCGCTGGCCAGTTTCCATTTCGTGGGACATGAGCACGCGCACGAGGGCTTTGTCGCCCTGGGCTTGTGCACGGATGCGCATCGGATCTGTCATGGTCTTGCTCCTGAATCGGGGTGAGGGAAATGAAGTGGGTGATGGTCTGGTCGCAACAGCGGAATCAACCGCCGCAACCGCCGAGCGTGACCTTCACTTCTTTCTTGGAAAACAGCGTGCGGCCGTCGTTCATGATGGCCACGGCGTAGACGTCTGAGGACTGGCCCATCTTGGCGCGGGTGGAGAAGTTGGCCTCCACCGCGTCGGTCACATTGAAAGTGGCGACCAGCGCATTGGGGTTCTTTTCGACCAGCACCAGCAGTTGCTTCACGCCGGGCAGCGTGGACGACACCGCCAGTGGCACAACAGCGCCGTTTTCTGCAATGTCCGGGCCCGTCAGCACAACGCCCGCGTTTTCGACTGGGGCGGAGGTACCGCCCAGCGCCTTGGCTGCATCGGCAACGGTTTTGGCTTCAAAGGCTTTGGCGTTCCAGGCCGCGTGGGCGAACTGCGGGAACATGCCAGTGCCTGCGAGCAAGCCGGCCAGCACGGCGCCCTGTTTGAGCGATTCACGACGGTTTTGCATGGTGGGGTCTCCTAGGAAAAAGCGATGAATGAATGGTATGCCTGCTTGTCATTGGCTGACAAAGGGTTTTCGACTGAGTTGCCGTTCACTTGGCACCTGCCGCCAGCCAAGCCGCAAGGGCACGGGCATCGGCGTCGGGCAAGGACTGAGCCGGCATGGGAATGGGTCCCCACACGCCGCCGCCACCTTTTTTGATTTTGTTGGCGATGTAGTCCGCATTGCCCGGGTACTTCTTGGCGATGTCAGTGAAGCTGGGGCCCAGCAGTTTGGCGTTGGCTGCGTGGCAAGCCGTGCAGGTGTGCTTATTCGCCAAGGCCAGTGCGGATTTGCTATCCAGGACTCCCGTTGCGGAAGCTGCGTTCGCTGTCGCCGGAGAAGCAGGCACTGCCGCGACCACTGCGCCCGCCGGTGCCGGCACTGCTTTCACCGACGAACCCAACGGTGCTGCGCTGCGCGGCGAAGAAGACTTGTCCTCGGGGCGCGAGGTGTCAGCGCCAACTTGCGGGCCAAAGAGCCGGCTTTGCTCGGCCAGGTTGCCGTGCGCGTTGCGCGCAAAGTCGGGCAGGAAAGACGCCACCTTGGGCTCTGCCACACAGTTGGACATGCACGCCGACCCCTGAACGTCGGGCTTGCGTGAGCCACCCAACTCGTTGCCCGGCCACATGGCGTGCGCAGTGGTCATGCCGTTGCGGTTGGGCAAGCGCGCCTGGGTTTGCGCCATGTTCTGGTCGCTCAGCACATAGTTGTCGGGGACGATGCCACCCAGGTTGAGCATGTAGGCGGTGACCGCATAGACCTCGTCGGGTTTGAGCGACTTGGGGTTGGTCCAAGGCATGGCGCGGTTGATGTAGTCCCACAGCGTGGACAACTGCGACACCTTCATGAGGGTGGTGCGGCCAGGGTAGGACTCATCCGTCAGCCGCGCTACCACGCCGGTTTCCATATCGCGCGCGGTGGTGCCGCCCACCAAGGGGCTGAACACCGAATTCGACTCTCCGAACACGCCGTGGCAAGAAGCGCACTGGCTCTCCCACACGTTCATGCCGGCCGCCACCGAGCCTGAACCTTTGGGCAGGCCTTTGAAATCGGGGCGCACGTCAATGTCCCAAGCCGCCACTTCCTTGGGCGTCGCCGGCCGGCCCACGCCGGGAAAGGCGCTGCCCATGGCGCTGGCGGTTTTGGCTGTTTGCGCCAGAGCTGGCGCGGGCGCAACAAGCCATGCGACCAGCAGGGCGGCGCACAACAGCGGGGCGCGCTCAAGAGACTTGAACATTTTTCACCTCGCCGTTTTCCTGCACCAGCCAAGACTGAATGGCGTTGTTGTGATAGATCGATCGGCGCCCGCGCACGGCGCGCAGCTGCGCGTAGGTGGGCTGCACGTGGCCGGTGTCGTCGGTGGCTCGGCTTTGCACGATGGCGGGCTTGCCGTCCCACACCCAGTCGATGTTGAAGCGGGTCAGGCACTTGTCCAAGACCGGGCCTTCCAGCCGCGCTCTGCGCCAGTTCCGCCCGCCGTCCACCGACACATCCACACGCCGCACTTTGCCGCGCCCGGACCATGCCAAGCCGCTGACGCTGTAGAAGCCTTTGTCCAGCAGCACCTGCCCGCCCGACGGCGTGGTGATGACGCTTTTGATTTCCTGAATGTTCGTGTACTGGCGGTGCTTGCCGTCGGGCATGAGGTCCACGTAATGGATGACCTCGTCCTTGGTGGCGTAAGGCATGTCGCCCAGCTCGATGCGACGCAAATACTTCACCCAGCTCACGCCCTGAACGCCGGGCACCACCAGGCGCAGCGGGTAGCCGTTTTCCGGGCGCAGCATCTCGCCGTTCTGCCCATAAGCCACCAACACCTCGCCCGAGCGAATCAGGCTCACGGGAATGGTGCGCGTCATCGAGGAACCGTCTGCGCCTTCGGCCAGCACAAAGCGGCCCTTCGACCAGTCGGCACCGCTCATTTCCAGCAGCGTGACCAGCGGCACGCCAGTGAATTCGCTGCACGACAACATGCCATGGGTGTATTGGCAGGTGGGCACGGCCACGTTGCCCCACTCCATGCCGGTGTTGGCGCCGCATTCGATGAAATGAAAGCGCGACACCGAAGGCAGCCGCATGATCTCGTCGACCGTGAACACCTTGGGTGTTTTCACCAGCCCGTTGATCATGAGGCGGTGCTTGGAGGGGTCGATGTCCCACCAGCCCTGGTGGTGCCGCTCGAAGTGCAAGCCGCTCGGCGTGACGATGCCAAACAGCGACTGCAGTGGCGCAAAGGACACCGAGGCTTGCGTGGTCTGCGTGAGGCCTGGGCTTTGGCGGCGCTGCACGTTGCGCTCGAACTGCGAGGGCTTGCCGTAGCCGTCGGTCACCACGGCTTGGCCGAGCCCCGTGGTGTGGGCGGGCAAGTTGAGGATGTTGGGGTCGCCGCCATCCGCCGACACCGGGTTGCCTTGTGCCAGCGCGGCACCAGAACCACCTGCTGCAGCGCCGGCTGCTGCGGCTGCAAAAGCTTGTCGAATGAAGTCACGCCGCCCGCGTTTACCTTCAGCCCAGACCTGTTTGACGCCTTGGACATCTACAAAATGCTCAGGCGCCTTCAGCAGGCGTCCGGGCAAAGAACCAATGATGCTCACGGCGTCTCCTCACGAATATTGCACATCGCAAATATAAACAGACGCGAAATTAATAGGCCTAGGGATAACCCACCTACCCCGCTGACCGCTCTGCGCCAGATTTCTGCTTCCACTGTGGCGGCAGAAAAGCTCAGGGAAAGCGGTAATGGTCGCGGTTGAGCACGGCTGCCACTGAGCTCACTTCTTCCGGGAAAAGGCCCAAGTTCAACTCGGTGTTGCACTGCTCGACCATGCCGCGCAAAGCACCCGGGTTGTTGATGCGCCCGAGCGGGCGATAGATGCTGGAGCCGTCGCCGCCCACCTTTTGCTGGTGGCAGGCCACGCAGCGGTTCTCAGCGATGAGCTTTTGCCCCAAGGTGAGATCCGCTTCGCGGAACAACTGCGCAGCACTCGGTGGTGTGGGGGCTGCAGGGCGAGCAGAGGGCGCTGGGGTTTGCGCTTGGCTGGGTTTCACCAGCAGCACCAGCAACAGCAAGCCCAGCGCTGCAGTGGCTTTGGCGGCTGCTAAGGCGGCTGCTATGGCGGCGGTATCAAGGGCAGAGTGCGATGGTTTGATCATGGACCATCGTCACCTTGTGAGATGAGCCCTGTCAAGAGCACTTGCGCGCGGTGCGGTGGCGTCAAGCGCGCACCGCCCTGCGTGCCACAGCCAAGCGCTCATCCAGATAGGCGCCGTAAAAGTCGATCACGCCCACACCGTTGATGCGGGGCGCCACTTCTGCTCCCTTCGCACCCAAAAACAGCAACGTGGGCGCCACCTTGACCTGCCAAGCGCGCACCTGCTGTCCATGGCTAGTGGTGCTGTGGTCCATGGACACCAAGGCTTGGCTGCCTTGCATGTCCACTTGCACCACACGCGCCTGGCCGCTGGCCAGCAGCGGTGCCAAATAAGACTGACGCACCACCGGGCAGTAGGGGCAGCCGGGCAGGCTGACCATCACCACCAGCGGCTCACGCGCTGCCACCGCGGCTGCCAGCGCATCGGGCAGTGACGTGGCCATGGGCAACAAGCCCTCGCTGGGGTCGCGCGCCCAAGCCGCCAAGGGCAGCACAGTCGCCAGGCTCCAGGTGCTGATGACCCGCAAAGCGTCGCGGCGAGTGGTCGTGCGGGTGGTCGTGCGGGTGTTCAGCCGAGGGGCCAACCCGGGCCTCATCGGTCGCTGCAGCACGTCTTTGCTCGCCGTGTTCATGGTGCTTCGCGCTCCATCAACAAGTAGGTGTTGTAAGCGTTCATGCGGTTGGCCACGCGAAACAACGGAAGGTTCTCGTAGCGCGACCAATCGGTGGCGGCGTAAGCGGCTTCGAAGGGCTCGAGTTCGCGAGCCGCGCGTCCCATGCTCTCCCGCAGGTACCGCAAGTAGTCCCGCGTCAGCCGCAGGTCATCGGCTGCGGACTGCGACAGCGGGCCATGACCCGGCACGATCACCTGCGCGTCAAAGCTGAGCAGTCGGTCCAGCGCCTCGATCCAACTCCGGCTGTCGGCTTGGCCGACAAAAGGAATGCGACCACGAAACACCAAATCTCCCGCAAACAACACCTTCTCTGAGGGCATGTAGATGACCAAGTCCTCCGGCGTGTGGGCTGGCCCGACGGGCTGGATGCGCAACTCAACCCCGCCCAGATTCAAGGTGGTGGGGCCGTCGATCCAGCGGTCCGCTGGCACCAGCCGGGTGTTTTCGTTGACCCACGGCGCCATCTCTTGCCTGGAGGCTTGCAGGCGCAGCTGTGCCGTGTCGGAATTCAGGTAGGCCAGTGCAGCGCGATGCGCCAGCACCTGCGCGCCTTTGGCTTGAAAGGCTTGCAGCCCGTAGATGTGGTCGGCGTGGTAGTGCGTGACGACGACCCAGCGCACGGGCAGGGGCGTGCGCTGCGCGATGAGTTGCATCAATTCATCGGCCAGCGCAGGCGAGCCCAGTGCGTCAATGACCACCACCCCTTCGGAGGTGATGACGAAAGCTGCATTCGAGATGAAGTTTCGGTTGGCGCTGCTGCCCAGCGCAGACACGCCTTCCACATAGAAAGCGCTGGCCGACACCTGCACCGCCGTCATCGCTTTGGGGGTGGCCTGAGCTGCTGCCACTTGTACCCAAGACATCGCCCAGCCAAAGCCCCAAAACGCGACCCAAGTACCGAGGAACACGAGCTTTGCAAGCCTGCTTTTGGCGCGCTGTACCGACAGCGCGAAGGTGGGTGCGCGAATGTTGAGCAAAGTCAAGTTGGGCTTTCGGGAACGGTTCAATATAAGCAGTCGGTAATTTGAGCGCAAGCTCGCAAACCAGCAGCCTCCGCTTCCTCACCAATCCCCCATGCCCACCATCACCGACTTCTCTGGCCTGATCGACCGTTTCGGCGCTTCCAACGTGCTGGCTGCTGCTGGGCTGCTGACCGGCTTGTTGTTCGGCTTCATGGCGCAACGCTCACGGTTTTGCTTGCGTGCTGCCGCCATTGAGTTTTGGAGTGGACGCATGGGCGCACGCCTGGTGGTGTGGTTGCTCGCGTTCATGGCGGCGGTGGTGGCGGTGCAAGCAGCCATCGTGGCTGGCCAATTGGATGTGTCCCAAGCGCGTCAGTTGTCGGCGCGAGGCAGCGTGTCGGGCGCGCTCTTGGGCGGGCTGATCTTTGGCGCGGGCATGGTCATGACGCGTGGCTGCGCCAGCCGCATTTTGATTTTGTCGGCTCAGGGCAACCTGCGCGCTTTGCTCTCGGGCCTGGTGTTCGCAGTCACCGCGCAGGCCACGCTGTCGGGCTCCTTGGCGCCATGGCGAGAAGCGATATCGGCTTGGTGGACAGTAGAAGGCGGAGGTTCGCGCGACCTGTTGGCTTGGGCCGGTCTGGGGCATGGCGCTGCATTGGCGCTCGCGTTCTTGGGCTTGGCTGTGGCGCTGGGTCTGGGCTGGCGCGCTCAGCGCTCGGGTGACATGAACCTTTGGGCTTGGCTGGGTGGCTTGGGCGTGGGGCTCAGTGTGGCTTTTGCCTGGTGGGTCAGCTACCAAATCTCGGAGCAATCCTTTGGCGCTGTGCCCATTCAGGGCGTGACTTTCAGTGGTCCGTCGGCCGAGTGGTTGATGCGTGTGCTCGACAGCCCGGCACCGGCCGTGGGTTTTGGCTTTGGCCTGATGCCAGGTGTGTTTCTGGGTTCGCTGTTGGGCGCTTTGCTGGGGCGCGAGTGGAAGCTGGAAGGCTTTCAGGGCGGCAGCAGCATGCCGCGCTACATCGTGGGCGCCATGCTGATGGGCTTTGGTTCGATGCTGGCAGGTGGCTGCGCAGTGGGCGCAGGGGTCACTGGCGGTGCTGTTTTCGCTCTCACTGCCTGGCTGACCTTGTTTGCAATCTGGGCCTCAGCTGGCCTGACCAAACGTTGGTTGGACCCGAAGCTTGTCCCTTAGCGCGCCGTCGGGCCACCAGACATGACACTCACTTGCCGCTGAGGTATTCGGCCACTGCCGCCATTTCCTGCGCAGTCATCTTTTGCGTGATGACGTGCATGATGGCGTTGTCGTTGGTGCGCTCGCGCTCGAAGAACTGCTTGAGCTGTGTGCGTGTGTAGCCCGCGTATTGGCCCGCCAAACGGGGCAGGGTGGCCGAGCCGAGGGCGTCTCGGCCGTGGCAGCTGGCGCAGGAAGGAACACCGCTGAAGGTGTTGCCGTTGTGATAGAGATAGCGGCCCACCGAGGCCAGCGCCGGGTCTTTGGGGGGCTCTGGCGTGTAGGTCTGTCGCTCAAAGTACTTGCCCAAGGCCACCATTTCGTCGGGTGTGAGCCGGGTAACCATGCTGGCCATGGCCGAGCTTTTGCGTTTGCCACTTTGGAAGTTCTCCAATTGCTTGGCGGTGTATTCCCAGTGCTGGCCCGCCAAGCGCGGAAAGACCTCACTGGAGGACTCACCCTCCATGCCGTGACACACGAAACACACACCGCCCACGATCTTGCGAGCGCGGGCTTCGTCGGCCTGGGCTTGCGCGATCTGCGCAGCGCCCAGCGCCCATGTCAACAACAACACCCAACCCAGACGGACCCAACGCAAGTTCACGAACAACCCCAGCCAACCATCAAGCCAGCGTATCGGCCCAGATGTTGCGCGCCCAAGACAGTGCGTAGCGGCCTTCCAACTCGTTGGCGGCGCTCGACAAACCACCCGAGCCGGGCACCGTGACCATGGTTTTTTGCGCGGCGTCGTAGCGGTGCACGCTGGCCACGTGGACCACGTCTTCGTCGCTGACAAAGCTGTAGCAGGTGTTGTTGTAGATGGGCAGCGGGTTGGGTTCTTTGCCCATCAACAAGGCCACCACGGCAGCAGCACAGGTTTTGCCGTGCTGGTTGGCCATGTGGCCCGACTTGGGCATGCCCGGCGCGATCTGAAGGGCGTCGCCCAGTACATGAACGTTTTTCACGGCTTTGGACTCGTGGGTGAGAAAGTCCACCTCGCACCAGCGGCGGTTGGCCGTGGCCATGCCAGCGGACACGGCGATGTTGCCGGCGCGCATGTCGGGCACCACGTTGAGCACGTCGGCCTTCACGTCGTCGTTCACCTCGAACTTCAGCGTGCGCGTGGCGGCGTCCACATCCACCAACTTGTGTTGTGGGCGGTACTCGACCATGCCCTTGTAGCGATCGGCCCAGGCCTTCTTGAACAGCCCGGCTTTGGAGGTGACATCGGGGTTGGCGTCAAGCACCAGCACCTTGCTCTTGGGTTTGGCCTTGCTGAAATAAGAGGCCACTTGGCAAGCGCGCTCGTACGGGCCAGGCGGGCAGCGGTAGGGCGCCAGCGGGACGGTGAGGGCGTAGACGCCGCCGTCGGGCATGGCTTCGAGTTGCCGGCGCAGCGCCATGGTTTGCGGGCCCGCTTTCCAGCTGTGCAGCACCTGGTCTTGCGCGCCGGCCTTGTTCATGCCGGGCAGGTTCTCCCACATGAAGTCGACGCCGGGGGAAACGATGAGGCGGTCATAAGGCAACTCGCCGCCTTTGGCCAGCAGCACCACTTTCTTCTCGGGGTCGATGCGCGTGGCCATGTCTTGCACCACCTTCACGCCGTGCCGCTTGGATAAACCGTCATAAGGCGAGGTGATGTCGGCCATCGACTTGCTGCCGCCCAACACCAGGTTGGAAATGGGGCAGGAGACAAAGGCGGTGCTGGGCTCGATCAGCGTCACATCGACGCGGTAGTCGGACCACATGCGCACATATTTGGCGGCTGTTGCGCCGCCATAGCCGCCGCCAATCACCACCACTTTCGGGCCGCTACCGCCCGTGGTGGCGCAGCCTGAGAGCAAACCCCAAGAGCCCAATGCGGCGCCGGCACCCAGCGCCTGTACGAGTTGACGTCTTTGCATGGTGCGCTCCTTATTTCTTCTGGGCCGCGAAGTACGCAGCGATGGCTTCAATCTGCTCGTCGCTGTAGCCCTTGGCGAGCTGGTGCATCAGCGTGGCTGGCTTGCGCCCGGCTTTGAAGTCCAGCATTTTCTTGACGGTGTCTTCCTTGGGTACACCTGCCAAGGACTCCATGCCGGGCTGCGCCACGCCGTTGGTGCCGTGGCAGCCCGCGCAAGAAGCGGCCCAACTGCGCACCTGCAGCGGGTCGGGTGCTTGTGCTGCTGCCGCCAAGGGCAGGGTGGTCAAGGCGGCCAGCGCGAGCCAGCGGGCAGATCGGGTCATGTCATCTCCTCAGGTGGACGAAATTGATGCCTGGTAAACCGCACAGGCAATTAATCATGCCCGAGGCTTCAGAGACCAGTTTGATTGCTGATCTTTTATATAAGCCAACCATAGTTGATCCACGGTGCCAAAGAACTTCGTGGAAACCCGGTCTCGGGCTCAGGGCGTGTCGCTGCGCTCGATGGCGATTTGCGTGCACAGCGCGCGGCACAGCGTGACCACGTTCTGGTTGGCGATGCGGTAGTAAATCTGCACGCCCTCGCGGCGCTTGTCCAAGATGCCCGATTGGTACAGCGTGTTGAGGTGCTGCGACATGTTGGGCTGGGTGGTGTCGATCTCGCCGAGCAACTGGCTGACGTTTTTCTCGCCGTTGCACAGGCTGCTGATGATGCGCAGGCGCATGGGCGCCGACATCACCCGGAACAGCTCAGCCGCTTGCTGGAATACCTGTTCGGAGTCCGTGAGTGCTTGCTGCGGTTCGGAAGGCGAGTGGGTCGAGACCATGGGTGTGGGCTTTGGCCAGGGCCCGGTTGTTTGGGCTCAAGCAAGTGGGCGCAGTGGCGCAGTGCTTTGAACTATACGGGCAGAAAAGCCGCACTTTGCAGCGCTGAAACGTGGTCTATGGATCTTCACAAAACCGTTTGATGCTGTACATTCATCCAGCACTTGAGTTGTTTCTGAACTGCTTTCCTTCCGTGTTTCGCTAAAAAGCCATGCCACTCGCAGCCCCCCTCCACCGCGCACCAGAGCCTGGGCCAGGCGCTGCCATGCCCGAGGGCGTGTGGCGTGCCGATGCACTGGCTAGCGGTGTGCAGCAAGTGGTGCCCAGCGGCCACGCGGCGCTGGATGCGCAGCTGCCCGGTGGCGGCTGGCCATTGGGTGCGTTGTGCGAGTTGCTGCAAGACCAAGCGGGGCGGGCCGAGTGGCAATTGCTTCTGCCTGCTTTGGTGCGGCACGCCCGCGGCGCAGTGGTGCTGGTCGGCGCGCCGGTGGGGTATGAGCCTTTTGCGCCCGCTTTGCAGGCACGCGGCCTGCTGGCGCACCGCCTGTTGTGGGTGCGCGCAGAAGACGCGCCCTCGCGCTGGTGGGCTTGCGAGCAGGCGCTGCGCTGCGCCGAAGTGGCGGCGGTGCTGGCTTGGTTGCCCCAAGCCAAAGCGGCTGCGCTGCGTCGCCTGCATGCTGCAGCCCAAGGCCGAAGCACGCTGCTGTTTGCCATGCGGCCCCTGCAAGATGCAGCGAGTGCTTCTGCTGCCCCCTTGCGGCTGGCCTTGGCCGCAGAGCCCGGCCCCGGCTTGGGCATCGCGCGCTTTAGCTTGCGCGTGCTCAAACGCAAAGGCCCGCCGCTGGCCGAACCCATTCACCTGCCCGCCGTCTCAGACCGGCTGGCCGCTGTATTGATGAGCGTGCACCATGCACTGGATCGCACTGGCAGCGCCCATCTGGCCTGAAGCCCCGTCCCCCTCCCCATCACCCAGCCTGCCAGAACACCCCAGCGCCCCAGCGCAGGCGGTGCCTTCAGACTGGCAAGCACTGGGCTGGTGGGCTTTGCGCTTCACGCCGCGTGTGGTGTGCCTGCGCGACGCCGTGCTGCTGGAGGTATCGGGCAGCCTGCGTTTGTTTGGCGGCAACCGCGCACTGCTGAGCGCTTTGTTGCAACCCGAAGCCGATCAACCTCAGCCGAGCAGATGGGCCAGAGGGCCATCGGCGCGCAGTGCGCTGGCGCGCCTTCGAACCCACGCCCACGCCCATGAGCGTTCTCACGCCCAGCCGCAGCGGCCCATTCGTTGCCCCGACACGCTGCTCGATGAACTGCCGCTGGAAACACTGGACGAAGCCTTGCCCCACCTGCCCGCGCTGCACGCCCTGGGTTGCAGGCAGTGGGGGCACCTGCGCCGCTTGCCGCGCAGCGGCCTGGTGCGCCGCTTTGGCTCTGCGCTGCTGCAAGCGCTTGACCAGGCCTATGGCGAGCTGCCGCAGCCTTGGGCCTGGCTGGAGCTGCCCACGGTCTACGACCAGACCGTGGAGCTGGAAGAAACCGTGGACGCAGCACCGGCCCTGATGTTCGTGGTGCGTCGCCTGCTGTTGGGCCTGCAAGCTTGGCTGCGCTTGCGGCATCTGGGCGTGCTGTCGCTGCACATCGAATGGACGCACGACCAGCGCCGCACCCACACCCAGCCGCAGCAGCCCTGCGTATTGCATTTGGGCACCGCCGAGCCGCAGCAGCACATGGCGCACCTGGAGCGTTTGGTGGCCGAGCGGCTGCAACGCGTGGTGCTGGCCGCACCCGTGTCGCGCTTGCGCCTGCGCACGCAAGACCTGGTGTCCATGCACGCACCGGCCAGCAGCTTCTTCGGTGCGGCTCTGCCGCCCGATAGGCAGCAGGCAGCCACCAGCGAAGCAGCCGCCGATGTGGCGCCGACCCCTTCGCCCACCCCCTCGCCCACCCCCTCGCTCTACCCCACGCGGTCGGCCTTGGCAGAGCGTTTGGTCAGTCGGCTGGGCGAAGGGGCGGTGCTGCGCGTGGCCTTGCGCGCCGATGCACGCCCCGAGGCCCGGCAAGCTTGGGTGCCCGCGGTGAGCGCGCGCGGCGCACAAGAAATGATGGTGCGCCCGCACACCGCAAAAACCACCGCAGCGCGCACCCCAAGTGCTGCACGTGCTGCAACTGCCGAAGCCGATGCCTCGCCGCAAGACCCTCGCCTGTGGCCCACCTGGTTGCTGGAGCGCCCCACGCCGCTGTCGCTGGCCCACGGCTTGCCACAAGCGCCGGGGCCTGTCAGCCTGCACGCGGGTCCACAACGCTTGGAGGCCGCGCACTGGCCAGCACCGCCCGATGCAGCTCGTGCATCCACGCCCCCACGCACACCCCGCCCAGCGCCCGCAGCGCTGCGCGACTACCACATTGCCTACAGCGAACAAGCCGGTTGGCTGTGGGTGTACCGCGAACGTTTGCAAGCCACGCCCAGCCCCGAGCGCTGGTTTTTGCATGGCCGCTTCGCTTGAGGCCAGCCGTGGATGACCGCTTGCACCCGGCTGCAGCAGCAGCCGACCGCCTGCACCCGGCTCCAGCGGCAGCCGACCGCCTGCACCCAGCCCTGCCCGACTACGCCGAGCTGCACGTGCAAAGCGCCTTCAGCTTTCGGCGCGGCGCGTCGCGGCCCACGGAGTTGGTCGAGCGCGCCCACGCGCTGGGCTACCGGGCGCTGGCGCTGACCGACGAGGCCTCGGTGGCTGGCGTGGTGCAGGCCCATGCACGCGCGCAGCAGTTGGGCTTGCAGTTCATACCCGCGGCTGGCTTTGATGTGGCCGGGCCATGGCGTTTGCTGCTGCTGCCCACATCGATTGCGGGCTGGGGCGACTTGTGCGAGTTCATCACCACGCAGCGCAGCGCCCCGCCGGCTCAACAGCGCCCGCTCGACTGGCCCGACGTGCAGCGGGCCAGCCTGCGCGATTGCGAGGCGGTTCTGGTGCCCCATCGCCTAGGCCGCCACCGCTTCAGCAACGAAACCCTGCTGGCACGCGCCACCTGGTTGCGCGCGCACTTTGAAGGCCGCGCTTGGCTGGCGCTGGAACTGCTGCACGCCATGGACGACGCGCTGTGGTTGCAGCGCCTGCGCTGGGTCGAAGCGCACAGCGGCGTGCCCCTGCTGGCCACGGGCGATGTGCAGTTGCATGTGCGCTCGCGCAAGCCGCTGCACGACGTGCTGACCGCGCTGCGCCAAGGCCGCAGCGTGCACGACTGCGGCGACGCGCTGCACCCCAACGCAGAGGCGCACCTGCGCTCGCGCGAGCGGCTGGCAGCGCTCTACCCGCCTGACACGCTGGCGCGCACGGTGGAGGTGGCTGCGCGTTGCCGCTTCAGCCTGAACGACATCCGCTACCAGTACCCCAACGAGCCTTTGCAGGCCTACGCAGACCGCGGCTGGAACGCCACGCAGGTGCTGCGCCACGCCACAACCGAAGGCGCAATGCAGCGCTACCCGCAGGGCGTGCCCGAAGGCGTGCAACGACAGATTGAGCATGAATTGGCGCTGATTGCCGAGCTGCGCTATGAGATGTATTTCCTCACCGTGCACGACCTGGTGCTGTTTGCGCGCGGCCGCGGCATCTTGTGCCAAGGGCGCGGCTCTGCTGCCAACTCGGTGGTGTGCTTTTGCCTCGGCATCACCGAGGTGGACCCAGCGCGCATGAGCACGCTGTTCGAGCGCTTCATCAGCCGCGAGCGCCGCGAGCCGCCCGACATCGACGTGGACTTTGAGCACCAGCGCCGCGAAGAAGTCATCCAGTACATCTACCGCCGCTATGGGCGCGACCGCGCAGCACTGGCCGCCACCGTCATCCACTACCAGCCGCGCAGCGCCCTGCGCGAAGCCGCCCGCGCCTTGGGCGTGCCGCCCGCTTGGGCCGACGCCATCGCCCGACAACACTTCTGGTTTGACGGCCACGGCGTGCACGACGCCCACACCACCCAGCGTTTGGTGGACGCTGGCCTGAACCCGCAAGACCCGCTGGTGCAGCGCTGGCTGCAGATGGCCGCCGAGTTGCTGGGCCTGCCGCGCCACCTGTCGCAGCACGTGGGCGGTTTTGTGCTGACGCAAGGCAAGCTCACGCGCTTGGTGCCCGTGGAACACGCGGCCATGCCCGAGCGCTCCATCATTCAGTGGGACAAAGACGACTTGGACGCCATGGGCCTGCTGAAGGTGGACGTGCTGGCCCTGGGCATGTTGAGCGCCATTCGCCGCTGCCTGGAACTGGTGAGCACCTGGCGCGGCCAGCCGCTGCGCCTGCAAGGCATCCCCGATGGCGACGCGCCCACCTACGACATGATCTGCGCCGCCGACACCGTGGGCGTGTTCCAGATCGAGAGCCGCGCGCAAATGGCCATGCTGCCGCGCCTGCGCCCGCGCTGCTTTTATGACTTGGTCATTGAAGTGGCCATCGTGCGGCCAGGCCCCATCCAAGGCGGCATGGTCCACCCTTACTTGAAACGCCGTCGGCAACTGGAGCCTGTCACTTACCCCAGCGAAGCCCTGCGCCAAGCGCTGGGCCGCACCTTGGGCGTGCCCATCTTCCAAGAGCAGGTGATGCAAATCGCCATGCTGGCCGCCGGCTTCACAGCCGACGAGGCCGACCAACTGCGCCGCTCCATGGCCGCCTGGAAGCGCAAAGGCGGTGTGCACCACTTCTACGACCGCATCGTGGGCGGCATGGTCGAGCGCGGCTACACGGCAGAGTTTGCGAAACAAATCTTCAGCCAGATAGAAGGCTTTGGTGAATATGGCTTCCCAGAGAGCCACGCCGCCAGCTTCGCGCTGCTGGTCTACGCCAGCTGCTGGCTGAAATGCCACGAACCCGCATGCTTTTTAGCGGCCATGCTCAACGCCCAGCCGCTGGGCTTCTACACCCCTTCGCAACTGGTGCAAGACGCCCGCCGCCACGGCGTGCAGGTGCGCCCGGTGGATGTGTCGCACAGCGATTGGGATTGCACGCTGGAGTTGCCGGATGGGGCAGAGGCCAGAACCGATGCACTCGCCCATGCCGGTCAAGCCGCCACTGCCGACAAAGCCCTGGCCACCAAAGCCGCCGGTGGCGCGCAAGGCCGGCCACCCCAACCCGCCGTGCGCCTGGGCCTGCGCATGGTCAAAGGTTTGAGCGAAGCGAGCGCACAGCGCTTAGTGAAGGCACGTGAGCAATTGGGTAAACAGGCAGGTGCGGCCTTAGCCGCCGCGCCCAGTGCGGTCCTCGTTGCCACGCCCGGCGCAGCCTTGCCCTCTAGCCCGCCCACCTGGCGCAACGTGGACGAACTGGCTGAGCGCGCCGCACTCGACCAGCGCGACCTGCAAGCCCTGGCCGCAGCCGACGCGCTGGCCAGCCTGGCCGGGCACCGCCGGGAGCAAGTCTGGCAAGCCCGCGCCTGGCAAGCGCCAGCGCCGCTGCTGGCCGGTGCCGCCATCGAAGAAGAAGCGCTCAGCTTGCCCGAAGCCCCCGAAGGCGAAGCCGTGGTGCTGGACCACCAGCACACGGGTTTGAGCCTGCGCCGCCACCCGCTGGCGCTGCTGCGCCCAAGGCTCGACGCTCAACGCTGGCTGCGCGCCTCAGACCTGCAAGCCCTGGGCGACGGCACCCGCACCCGCGCCTGCGGCTTGGTCACCATGCGCCAACAACCCAGCACCGCCAAAGGCGTGGTCTTCGTCACGCTGGAAGACGAAACCGGCTGCACCAACGTCATCGTCTGGAAAGCGCTGCGCGAACGCCAACGCCAAGAACTGCTCCACGCCCGCCTGCTGGGCGTGCAAGGCCGCTGGCAACGCGACGAAGAAACCGGCGGCCAAGTCCGCCACCTGGTGGCTCAACGCCTCTACGACCTGACGCCGTGGTTGGGGTTGTTGGCGGAGGCGGTGCCGGGGAGTCGGGATTTCAGGTGAGGGTGGGGTGGGTTTGGCGGGAAGACCTATGCCTGTGCGCGTAACCAGTCTATGTGACAGGTTTTCGTCTGAGAGCTGTAGAAACTTGCCGCCAAATATAGAAACGTCTCAGAACCCAAACTGGGCGCCGAGGTGCATAAAGACTGGTGGCATGGGGAGGCGTCGAACCACCGACACAACCAACAACATATTAACCCGCTGATTTTTTTGAGGATCTTCAAAAGAAGTGAGCGCCTGATGTTCCACTGATGGGCACCGAAACCTCATCAAAAATCATCTCTCAGGCAGCCTGAAGAATCGCTGTCTCCGGATAGCCTCGATAGATCAGAGTCTCCAAGCGACTGATCTGCTCAGTTGCGTGAGTAAAATGGTGATTCAAGTCGTTCAAGACCCATGTTCCCGCATTCCCGGTGGTCGCATGCCCCGTTGCACAGTCGTAGATGTACCTATCACCATGGCTGTATGTATGCCCTAGATACAAACCGCTGTTTAGCACAGCATGCGATAGCTTTCGGTATTGCTCATATCTATCGTCTTGGCTTAGGCTGTGACCCCGAAAAATATGGATGTGTTTTCCTTTGGTGTATCGAATTTTTCCATTGATGTGTGGACTCGGCGTCAAGTCAGTGAAATCAGGATGGATGACACCATAGTCACTGTACACAGCATCCATAGCGAGATTCCGCAAGCGCAGGTTTGCCCAAAGAGAAAGTTCATTTCTCAAAAGAGAACCGCTCGAATTCTTCTCGACACTTGTAACTGTTTTGGGCGCAGACGAGCCGGTCACGATGACTTTTCGCAAACGAAAAGAAGTGGCTAAGTTATCGATCATCACCGAAGCCGACTCAGATAGCGCAGTTGTCTGCGCTGCGTTAGTAAGTGATCGACAGTCAAGAAGAACATCAACAATGCGTGTGTCAAGACCCCGCACAGTCAAGTCTTGAATTTGATCCATTGTGTCACTGACAAACTCCAAGTCATCGGGAGTGAGTCGAAGCAGCATACCCCCCGATTTCTCGGCTTGATTAATCACTAGACGCCACTGCGTGTCGTCGCGGTCAAAACCATATGTGGGCTCAAAATTGATCGATAACGCATTAAGTTGACCATAAGCATTTTCCAACACTGGGATGCCATCCGAAGTTGTGGCCCCCTCTCTCAACAACGGAAAGTCGACATAACAGGGGCGCTGTGCGTAGTGCTTGCTTAGATTTCTGGAGAACCTGGCAAGTACTTGCTCGGCTTTATCTGTAACAACAAACGGTGGTAGCTCGAAAATCGGTTTAATCCGATCTAGGAAATTGTGTGCAACAAACGACGCCGCCTTGATATCATTCACTTTGCCTTTGATGACAGGCGCATATACATAGTCGAAGTCCATACAAACTCCTTAAGTCCGATCATTTAGGATAGCATTTCTCGAACAACGCCACGACCAACCAAATCCGCAAAGACAGCGTAATTCTCTTGTTCTTTCTGAATTCTGCCGGCCACAATTGCAGGGTGAATATTCAACTCAGCCGCAAAAGCCAAGATCCCAGCTTTTGTTGGGAGTTGTCTCACTTGTGCAGACCTCCAAGCTGAGCGCGAAATCAGCAAATCTCTTGCGAATTTGTTAGCTTCTTTTTCCACCTCTTCAGTGCTTTCCTTGTCCATTAGGCGATCCAGAAAAATTTCGCCCGGATTGCTCAAATGCTTCCATACGTGGACAAGTTCATGCATCAGCGTAAACCAGAAGTTGTCTAGTCGATCAAAGCGCAAAGTCAATCCAATAACCGGCTTGCCATTTCCTGCAATCATTGCGGCG
This sequence comes from Comamonadaceae bacterium, assembly GCA_027483665.1. GTDB lineage: Bacteria > Pseudomonadota > Gammaproteobacteria > Burkholderiales > Burkholderiaceae_C > JAIXUC01. The sequence goes on from JAIXUC010000041.1 coordinate 51,081, forward strand.
CCATCAAGCTTAGTTCGAGCCAAGTGCTCCTCTACGACAACAGCAATGCCAATTTCATTAAGCGACGCAAGTGCTCTCTTGGGGCCATCTTCAAGGCGGCTTAGCTGAACAAGCGAACGTAGAAAATCTTCGTTAATTCGATCGTACTGAAATGTGCTTTGCGCCCAGGCTGACTGCATCGATGCTTTTTGAAGCACCCGAGCTTGCCAAGCGGTCAACGAGTACACAGCCGACCATGAGAACGCGTCTCCTCTGAATGTCCTGCGAGTTAAAACACCTGCTTGAGCTCCGCCAAGTGCCTGTTCGATAAAGACGCGGACTGTTTCTGCAACCTCATTCGGTTTAGCTCTTTTCGTGGCTGCTTGTATCCACCCACGGGACAGCATTTCCTTAATAGGAAACTTTGACCAATCCCATTCCAGGTCAGCACCTTCAGGGGTTGACTCCACCCGCACTGATTCTTGTAGCAGGACGTCTGTCGGAATTCCTAAGCCATCGGAAAGCTCTCGAATGACATTTACAGTAAGTGGGCGTTGCCGTGAAAGAAATTCAGAAACTCGACTTCTCGATCCAAAGTATGGAACCAAATCAACCTGTTTCAAATCCTGTTCCATCATTCGAAACTTAACTGCTTCAACTGGATCAGGTTTCTCAAATACAAAGGTGCGGTTTTCATACTCCTCGACTAGCAAAGATAGAAGCTCTAGCTCTTGGCCCATTGGTGACTCAGGTGCGGGATCGAGGGGCACAAGCTCTTCGATTCGAGCCAAGTATTGAGCGTATTGATCCCGGCTTTTAACTACTGCGGGTTTCATCGCGAATATTTTCCCATTTAATATTGCTATAGTCTTGATGTGTGCCAACCCACTTTACAACGACAATCCCGGTTTTATAAGCCACTTGCGTAACGAGACGATATTCATTTCCTTTGACGTTAAAGATCACAACGTTATTCTGTAAAAAACTCGCTGACGGATGTCGTTTCTTTATATCGAACGACGTGCCCCAAGCCGCCGCTCGGCTTTCGGCGAGCCACGTCCTCACCCATGACCTCGTCAGCGGGTGCTTCAGGCAAAACTCATCCAAGCGAGATGTACCAACAATTTTCATATGTCTGGGCTCAGAGTGTACGCGATGTTCCCGGCGTGGGAACAAGTCGAAGACTGTTCTCGCTCCCCTTCGTCGCTCTGACCTGCCCCCCACCAGCAGCACTAGTTTGAAGTTCTGGAAATTGTCACGATGACAAAAGGCACACATTAAGCTAGCATGGCCCGATGAAGCCTTTCCGCTGGAGCCCAGAGAAGAACGATGTGCTCCAGCAGGAGAGGGGGGTGTCCTTCGAGGGCATGGTCGTGGCCATGGAGTCGGGCGGGTTGCTTGATATCTTGGCGCACCCCAACGGGCAAAAGTACCCGGGACAGCGTGTCCTTGTCGTGGCCCACGACCGGTACGTGTACTTGGTGCCGTTCGTCGAAGAGGACGATTACTTTTTTCTTAAAACGGTTATCCCAAGTCGAAAGGCGACCAGGGACTACTTGAACCAAGGTGATGACGATGCCCACCAAGATTGATGTCGACGAAGGCGAACTTCTGCGTGCCTTTGAGCAGGGGCAGTTGAAGTCTGTCGCAACGAAGAGCGAAGTGGCCAAGTTCAGGGCGGTGGCTCGGGCCACGGGTCTGAAGGACCGCCGGGTCAACATCCGCCTGTCGTCCGGGGACCTGTCGGACATTCAGGTCAAAGCGCTGGAGGAGGGCGTCCCCTACCAAACGCTCATCGCCAGCGTGCTGCACAAATACGTGACAGGGCGGCTGACCGAGCGGCCTGCGGCCAGTCGGCAAGCTGCGAAGACGTCCGCTTCCAAAGCTGGCCGCTGATTCAGCGCTTGATCTCGCGCACTGGCTCATCACGTCCGACACGCTGCCTGGCCAAGGCGTGGGAAAGCGCCTGCTGTCGCGCGCCCTAGGCTTCAAGCAGCGCACCCCAAGTCAAACTTGCCCAAAAGGGAGGCCCCATGAACCCAGTGATGTCACCAGCGGCTGTCGCCCAGTCGCTCACCGAATATTGGTCGCCACGCGTGGTGGCCGAGGTGGATGACTCTTACGTCAAGGTCGCCAAGGTCAAGGGCACGCTGGCCTGGCACGCGCACGACGATGAGGACGAACTCTTCTTCATCCTGAAAGGGTCTTTGAAGATCGAAATGGAGTCCGGCACGGTGGAGCTGAAAGAAGGCCAATCCTTCGTCGTCCCCAAGGGCGTGCGCCACAACCCCATCGCCGAAGAAGAGTGCCACCTCATGCTCATCGAGCGCAAGTCGACGCTCCATACGGGAAGCGAAGTGACAGAAAAGACGCGAAGCTTGCAGGAGCAGCTTCGCCCAGTCTGAGGCCGGTCGCCAGCCCACCTTCCAAGGCGACCTCGTTCTCCACGGCTCCACCACCAGCAACTCGAAGCCCGCGACTCGTGGCAGCAAACCATGCCTTACTTGCCAGAGGGGGCGCGGAGCCCCGGTGGTGAATTGACCTAAAACATCCCCCGAGGCCTCGCAGCGGGGCTCCGCTCATCGTGCGCCTCAATAAGCTCGATGTCTTTCTTGAGCAACTCATTGACCAGCTCGGTCATGTCTACGCCCTTAGCTGCGGCGCGCGCTGCCAAATAGGCTTGGACCTCAGCTTCAAGGTAAACCGGCAATTGAATGACTGCCCCAGCAGAAAAAAACCTTCCGCGGGTACCTTTAGAAAAGTCAATCTCTGGGGGAATGTCGTCTTCATCTGGATTGGCGTGTGCATGCATGCTGTTTACCTTTGCCGCAGTTGAGCGGAGTCAATCATCGGGGTTCGACTTCGTACTGTCTACGCTCTGCGCGTGTAGCCTCACGCGCAGAGATGATCCTGACCTTGGCAGAGCTGACGCTGGAAGCTGAATAGGTGTGAGCCACGGCCAGCAGCTTGTCGTTGCTGGTCAAGCCCACTGTGAACCAGCGTTCTTCAAATTCACTGTGATCAGCGTCGAAAACCGTCAGTGCCAATGCATCGGCAAACACCGTAGCCGCCTGTGCAAATGAGACCCCGTGCTTGCGAACATTCGACGCCGCCTTGGCCGGGTCCCAGGAGAACTCCAGCTGTTGCGCCACGCCTCAAACCCCAGCCGCCGCCCGCAAGGCCTGCGCCTTGTCGGTGCGCTCCCAGGTGAACTCGGGTTCTTCGCGGCCGAAGTGTCCGTAGGCTGCGGTTTTGCTGTAGATCGGGCGCAGCAGGTCGAGCATTTGGATGATGCCCTTGGGGCGCAGGTCGAAATGTTGGTTCACCAGTTCCGCGATGCGCTCGTCGCTGATGACGCCCGTGCCTTCGGTGTAGACCGTCACGTTCATGGGCCGGGCCACGCCAATCGCGTAGGCCACTTGCACTTGGCACTGGCGCGCCAGCCCGGCGGCCACCACGTTTTTTGCCACGTAGCGCGCCGCATAGGCCGCCGAGCGGTCCACCTTGGACGGGTCTTTGCCTGAGAAAGCGCCGCCGCCGTGCGGGCAAGCGCCGCCGTAGGTGTCCACGATGATCTTGCGCCCGGTCAGGCCGCAGTCGCCTTGCGGGCCGCCAATCACGAAACGCCCGGTGGGGTTGATGAGGTACTTCGTGTCGGACGTCAGCCACTCTTTGGGCAGCACCGGCTTGATGAGTTCTTCGCGGATGGCTTCGTAGAAGCTGGCCTTCAGGCGCGTGGGCGTTTCGCTTTGGTCGGGGTCGTGCTGCGTGGAGAGCACGACGGTGTCGATACTGTGCGGCTTGCCGTCCACATAGCGCATCGTCACTTGGCTTTTGGCGTCTGGGCGCAGAAAGGGCATGCGGCCATCGCGGCGCAGTTGCGCCTGGCGCTCCACCAGCCGGTGCGCGTAATAAATGGGTGCTGGCATCAGCTCGGGCGTCTCATCACAGGCGTAACCGAACATCAGGCCTTGGTCGCCAGCGCCGGTGTTCAGGTGGTCATCGGAGGCGTGGTCCACGCCTTGGGCAATGTCGTTGCTTTGCTTGTCGTAGGCCACCAGCACGGCGCAGCCTTTGTAGTCGATGCCGTACTCGGTGTTGTCGTAGCCGATGCGCTTGATGGTGTCGCGCGCCACCTGGATGTAGTCGACATGCGCGTTGGTGGTGATTTCACCAGCCAGCACCACCAAGCCGGTGTTGCACAGCGTCTCGGCAGCCACGCGGCTGCGCGGGTCTTGTTCGAAGATGGCGTCCAGAATCGCGTCGGACACTTGGTCGGCCACTTTGTCGGGGTGGCCTTCAGAGACGGATTCAGAGGTGAAAAGGAAATCGTTCGCCAAGATGGGCTCTCCTGTGGTGGTTGTTGGCAGTGCGGGTTCGCGTTGCCTAGACCGGGAGCCCTGGCGAACGCTTTAGCAGATGGGGCCTGGTTTGGCTCCGGTCACAATCGCACGGCTCATCACTACGGGCCGTTCGAAAGTGTTGTCGCCCTGCAAGTTGCTCTTTAACTCAGCGACCGCGGCATTCTAGTCAAGCCCCGGTGGCTACCGAGGCGCGTGCCAAATCAGCTAAGCCCGCCAACCTCACCAGACCGCAAGACACAAAGTCCCCCCAACGCTTGTTCAGTCGAAGCCCCCATCTTTTCGGCCAGCACCCGGCGTTTGCTTTCTTTATCTGCATTCTTTGTTTTCATACAGACGCTATCGTCCCAAGTCATGTTGCTCTTGTTCAAAAGCCTGTCGCGTTGCCCTTTGTGGCTGCTGCATGGGCTGGGTGGCGCTTTGGGCTGGCTGAGCTATTGGGCGTCGCCCAGCTACCGGCAGCGCTTGCAGGCCAACGTGGCGCAAGCGGGTTTGCCACCCCGGGTGGCGCGCAGCGCGGTGGCCCACGCTGGCCGCATGGTGGCGGAGTTGCCGCGCCTGTGGATGGGCGCACCGGTGCCTTTGTTTTGGTCAGCTCAGACCGTGGCAGAAGATGCCTTGGCCGAAGGCAAGGGCGTGCTCTACCTCACGCCGCATTTGGGTTGCTTCGAGGTGACGCCGCATGCGGTGCCGCAGTGGGTGGGGCCATCGCACGGCCCGGTGACGGTGCTGTACCGGCCGGCGCGCCAGCCGTGGTTGGCGCAGTTGATGCTGAACGCGCGCAGCCGCCCGGGCTTGGCCACTGCGCCCACCAACCTCGCCGGTGTGCGCCAAATGATCAGAACCCTGCGCCAAGGCCATTCGGTGGGCTTGCTGCCAGACCAAGTGCCGCCGCAGGGCATGGGTGTTTGGGCGCCTTTCTTCGGCAAGCCCGCCTACACCATGACACTGGCCGCACGGCTGGCCCAGCAGACTGGCGCTGCCGTGGTGCTGGTGTGGGCCGAGCGCTTGCCTAAAGGCGTGGGCTACCGCATGCACCTGTCGCGCTTCTCCGAGCCTTTGGCTGAGGACGTGGCCCATGCGGTGGCGCAAATCAACGCCGCCATGGAGCGCCTGATCTTGGCTTGCCCCGAGCAATACCTTTGGGGCTATGCCCGCTACAAGTCTCCTGCTGGTCAGCCCACTGCCCAAGAGGAACAACAGGCACAACAGGCACAACAGGCACAACCATGAGGTACGCCAAATGTTGAGCCGTTTGGGTGTGTGGTTCATGCGCTTTCTGGCGTTTTGGCCCCTGTCGTGGCTGCGTGCACTGGGTGCAGTGTTGGGCACGGTGCTGTGGTTGGTGGTGCTGCAGCGTCGGCGCGTGGCCAGCGTCAACCTGAGCCTGTGCCTGCCAGAGTTGTCCGATGCCGAGCGGGCGCGCTTGGTACGTGCGCACTTTCGCTGCTTTGCACAAGCTTGGCTGGACCGCAGTTGGTTGTGGCACGCGCCGCTGCCTGTGGTGCGCCAGCGCTTGCAGGTGGCAGGCGCGGTGCACGAACTGGCCGATGCCCAGCCTTGCGTGGTGTTCGCGCCGCATTTCGTGGGCATGGACGCTGGCTGGGCTGCGCTGCTGCAAAACACGGCCAGGCCCTGGGCCACCATCTACACGCCGCAAGCCAACGCGGTGCTGGACGCCTGGGTGTTGCAAGGCCGCCAACGCTTCGCACCGGTGCAGGTGCTGCGCCGAGAAAACGGCGTGAAGCCCATCGTGGCTTCACTGCGCGAGGGTGGCGCGCTGTACCTGTTGCCCGACATGAATTTCGGGCCGAGTGAATCTGTCTTTGTGCCGTTCTTTGGGGTGCAAGCCGCTACGGTGCCTTCGCTGCCCCGCTTTGCCCGGCTGGGGCGTGCGCGCGTGGTGCCGGTGATCAGCCGTTTGGTGAGCAGCGGCTACGAGGTGCAGGTGTTGCCCGCTTGGGTGGGTTATCCGTCAGAAGACGTAATCGCAGACACAGCCCTGATGAACCAACGCTTGGCCGATTGGGTGCGCGACATGCCCGAGCAGTACTACTGGGTTCACAAGCGTTTCAAGACCCGCCCGCCAGGGGAGCCTTCGGTTTACTGAGGGCCGTTGCCGCCATCTTGAAGCGCAGCGTTGGTGTCCTGCGCTTGGGCCAGAACCGCCAGAGCTGCTTGCGTAGCGCTACCTGCTGCAGCAGTGCGGGCGAGGTCCGCTTCCGTGTGGCACCAGTTCCAAAGCGTCACCGCTGCCTCTTCCACACCTTGCCGCTTGAGTGCTGAGAAAAGCTGCACATCGCCGCCGCCCGCTTGCAGCTTGGCAATGGACAAAGCCTTGGCAGCCTCGGTGCGGTTGAGTTTGTCGGCTTTGGTCAGAAGAATCAGGAACTGCAGACCTGCTTCAACGCGCGGTCGAATGACATCCAGCAAGATGTTGTCGAGTTCGGTCAGGCCGTGGCGCGGGTCGCACAGCAGCACCACTGCACGCAGTGTCTCGCGTGACACCAAATAGTTGGCCATGACTTGCTGCCAGCGCCGCTTGTCAGCCTGGGGTACCGCCGCATAGCCATAGCCCGGCAGGTCAGTCAGCAAGGCATCTGTGCTGCCATGTCTGCCCAATGCAAACAGGTTGATGTGCTGGGTGCGCCCCGGCCTTTTCGACGCGAAAGCCAACTGTTTTTGCTGGGTGAGCGTGTTGATGCAAGTTGATTTGCCCGCGTTGGAGCGTCCTACAAAGGCGACCTCGGGCACGTCCAGCACGGGCAATTGGTCAAGCTGCGCAGCGGTGGTGAGGAATCGGGCGGTGTGCAACCAGCCAAGGGCGTTGCGGGCGTCGGTTGCTGGAGTCATGAAATAGGCGGTGGGGTCGGCCTTGCAGGATCGGCGGGCCGGTTACGGCCAAGGGCGCCCCACTTAAGCGAGGGGCGAGATGTCGGGTGACCTCGGTCAACCAAGCAGTGCATTGTAGAATTCGACGACTTTTTGCCCCCCACAGCCGAGTGTTGCTTATGAAGTTGATTGCATCGTTGACCTTGGTTTTCTTCTCGGCCGTAGCCCATGCGGCGGGCCCCGCGGCTGCTGTCGCGAAACCAGACTTGGCCAAGGGCGAGGCCCTGTTTGGTGGTGCATGTGTGGCCTGCCATGCGGTCGGCGGCAAGTCGGTTATCCCGGCCAATCCCAAGCTGGCCCAGCAGCATCCCGAATACCTGATCAAGCAGTTGCAGGAGTACAAGTCTGGCAAGCGAGCCAACGCCATCATGCAGGGCTTTGCGGCAGGTCTTAGCGACGAGGACATGCGCAACATTGCCTACTACCTCGCATCGCAAAAGATCAATCCGGGGTTTGCCAGCGACAAGGCCCTCGCCGCTCTGGGTGAGCGTATCTACAAAGGCGGTATTGCCGACCGCAAAGTTCCGGCCTGCGCTGGTTGCCACAGTCCCAATGGAGCAGGCATTCCTTCACAAAACCCGCGTTTGGGCGGACAGCACGCCGAGTACATTGAGGCACAAATGAAGGCGTTTCGCGACGGTGTGCGTTTGAACAACCTTCAAATGAGCCAGGTTGCCGCCAAACTCAATGACCGCGAAATCAAGGCGGTCTCGGACTACATTGCCGGTCTGCGCTGAACGAGGCTTTGGTTCGGGTTCCCGCCAGGGAGCCTTCGTAGTTCCCAATCCCCTGAAGAGGCGGGTCTATCGAAAGATGGCCCGCCTTTGATCTTTGCGCTGAGGACAATCTCGACATGAGCAGCAGCACCCAAGGATTCGAGTGGCCCCAGGCCTCGCCGGTTGTGCGCCGAGCGGTCGAGCTGCTGTCCTCCATGCGCTTCTCGATTTCCCTGCTCACGGTCATCTGCATCGCCTCGGTGGTGGGCACCGTGCTCAAGCAAAACGAACCCGCCGTTAACTACGTCAACCAGTTCGGCCCCTTCTGGGCTGAAGTCTTTACCACCTTGCAGCTGCATGCGGTCTACAGCGCTTGGTGGTTCTTGCTGATTCTGGCTTTTCTGGTCATCAGCACCAGCTTGTGCATCGCCCGCAACACGCCCAAGATTCTGGTCGACTGGCGCACCTACAAAGAGGGCATTCGTGAAAGCAGCCTGAAGGCTTTTTCGCACAAGGCGCAAGGCCAACGCGAAGGTGCGGCCCCGGAAGTGGCAGGCACCATTGGCCAGGCTCTTGCTGCCGCTGGCTGGCGGGTGCGGGTGCAAATCCGGGACAACGGAACCATGGTGGCTGCCAAAAAGGGGGCAGCCAACAAGCTGGGCTACATCTCGGCGCACAGCGCGATCGTTCTGGTTTGTTTGGGCGGTTTGCTGGACGGCGACTTGATGGTGCGTGCGCAGACTTGGTTCAACGGCAAAGAGATTTATCGCGGCGGCGGCATGCTCGCCGATGTGCCGGCTCAGCATCGACTGAGTGATCGCAACCCGACCTTTCGTGCCAACTTGTTGGTGGCTGAGGGCACGCAGTCGAGTACCGCCGTGCTCAACCAGTCTGACGGTGTTTTGTTGCAAGAGCTGCCTTTTGCCATCGAGCTCAAGAAGTTCATCGTGGACTACTACAGCACAGGCATGCCCAAGTTGTTTGCCAGCGAAATCGTGATTCACGACAAAGTCACTGGCGAAAAGATTCCGGCCCGCGTGGAAGTGAACCACCCCGCCAGCCACCGCGGCATCAACATTTACCAATCCAGCTTTGACGACGGGGGCTCGAGGGTCAAGCTGCGCGCCTTGCCCATGAACGCGGCCACCGTGCCTTTTGAAATAGAGGGCGTGATTGGCGGCAGTTCTGGCCTGGCACGGCAGGTCAACGGGCAGGCCGAAGAGCTGACGCTCGAATACACCGCCCTGAGGTTGATCAACGTGGAAAATTTTGCTCAGCCGCTGAGTTCTGGCGCAGATGTGCGCAAGGTTGATCTGCAGCAGGCCATCACGCAGCGCCTGGGTGCTGCCAATAAAACGGTGACCCAAAAAACGCTGCGCAACGTGGGCCCCAGCGTCAGCTACAAACTGCGCGACCAGGCAGGCCAAGCGCGCGAGTTCAACAACTACATGCTGCCCGTCGATTTGGAAGACGGTAATGGACCCGTTTTCTTGTTGGGCGTGCGTGACACGCCGACCGAGGAATTTCGCTATTTGCGCCCGCCGGCGGACCCCGAGGGCAGCATAGACACCTTCATTCGCATGCGGCAAGCCTTGCTGGACCCGCAGCAGCGTGAGCGAGCCGTACAGCGTTACGTGGCCCAGGCGGTAGACCCCAGCCGCCCCGAGTTGGCGGAGCAGTTGCGCGTGTCTGCCGACCGCGCCCTCACCTTGTTTGCCGGTCAGGCGCGCACGCCGGGCGCAGGGCAGCCGCAAGACACAGCGGCTGGCTTGCAAGCCATTTCCGATTTCATGGACATCAACGTGCCCGAGTCCGAGCGCGCTCGCGCTGGCGAAGTGCTGGTGCGCATTCTCAACGGCGTGCTGTTCGAGTTGGCTCAGCAAACCCGCGCACAGGCCGGTGCAGCGGCTTTGGTGCCCAGCGAAGCCACGCAAACGTTCATGACCCAGGCTGTGCTGTCGCTCAGCGACGCGCCGCGGTATCCCGCGCCCATGGTGTTTGCCCTGACCGACTTCACCCAAGTGCAGGCCAGCGTGTTTCAGGTGGCGCGTGCGCCGGGGCAGAACGTTGTTTACTTGGGGTGCTTGCTGCTCATTTTGGGCATCTTCGCCATGCTCTACGTGCGCGACCGACGCCTGTGGGTGTGGGTCAGCGCGGCACCTGAGGGCGCCCCACAGGGCCATTGTTCTGTTACTTTGGCCATGTCGAGCAACCGCGACACGATGGACATGACCCAAGAATTTGATCGACTCAAGTCTCAACTGTTGACTGCCATGCCATGAACACAGCCACCCAGACCATCACTCTCCACAGCAGCTATTGGGCCAAGCGCACGTCCTTTGATTGGGTTTATGCGGTGCTCGTGCTGCTGGGCACGGCTTTCGCGTTCAACCGCTACAACCTCAGCATGGACATCTACGAAAAGTGGATCTTGGTGGGGACAGCACCCGCCATGATCTGGCTGGCGTGGTTCTGGTCTCCACTGCGCATGCTCAGTTTGGTGGTCGCTGCGCTTTCCTTGTCGGCCATCGGCCTGTATCAGGGTGATTTGGCCCGGGCGGACCAAGTGTTTTGGCTGAAGTATTTCCTCTCCAGTCAATCGGCCATTCTCTGGATGAGCATGTTGATGTTCATGGCTACTGCGTTTTATTGGCTCGGCGTGTTCAGCCGGTCGCAAGCCGCAGCCATGGAGGCCATCGGCTCGCGCATGACCTGGGTGGCGGTGACGCTGGCGTTGGTGGGAACCATGGTGCGCTGGTATGAGAGCCATCAGATCGGCCCCGACATCGGCCACATTCCGGTCAGCAACCTTTACGAAGTGTTCATCTTGTTTTGCTGGATGACCGCTTTGTTCTATCTGTACTACGAGCAGCAGTACAAAACGCGGGCCCTGGGCGCGTTTGTGATGCTGGTGGTCTCGGCCGCCGTGGGCTTTTTGCTTTGGTACACGCTGGTGCGCGAGGCACACGAGATTCAGCCGCTGGTGCCCGCGCTGAAAAGCTGGTGGATGAAGCTGCATGTGCCTGCCAACTTCGTGGGCTACGGTACTTTCGCCCTGGCTGCGATGGTGGCCTTCGCCTACCTTGTCAAACAAAACGCCCAAGAAGCGCGCTGGTGGAAGCTCGCACCGCTGTGGGTTCTGGGCGTGGTGCTGTGCTTCGAGCCACTGGTGTTTCGCCAGTCAGCACAAGGCGGCATGAGCAACTTCTGGGCGATCTACTTTGGCGTGTCGGCCTTCATCGTTGCGGGCATTTTGTTGGGCCGCAAGCGCATCGCAGAGCGGCTGCCTGCGTTCGAGTTGCTTGACGACCTGATGTACAAGTCTATCGCGGTGGGGTTTGCTTTCTTCACCATTGCAACCGTGCTGGGTGCGTTATGGGCGGCCGAGGCTTGGGGCGGCTACTGGAGCTGGGACCCTAAGGAAACCTGGGCACTGATCGTCTGGTTGAACTACGCCGCGTGGCTGCACATGCGATTAATGAAAGGCCTGCGCGGAACAGTCGCCGCATGGTGGGCTTTGGTCGGTTTGGCCGTCACCACCTTCGCTTTCATTGGCGTCAACATGTTCCTGAGCGGCCTGCACAGTTACGGCTCACTGTAAGAAGTCTTGCGCTCGGCCGACTGCTTTTCATCACTTCACTGGAGCTTTCATGCTGATCCGTAAGAACCAAACCGGCTTTGAGCACCCAGTTCCCAGCGAAATCACACCGCAGCACTTCTACAGCGGCAGGCGAGACTGGCTGCGTTTGATGGCTGGCGGCGCAGCCGGCGCAGCGATGGCCACTTGGGCCAGCCGCGAAGCTTTCGCGCAGGGCGCTGTGGCACCGGTCAGGCCGGGCAAGCTGGCCGCCTTGGCCGCCGTGAAGTCCACCGTGGCGGGTGCGACCACGATGGAAAAGCTGACCGAGTACAAAGACGCCAGTACCTACAACAACTTCTATGAATTCGGCACCGACAAGGCCGACCCCGCGCGCAACGCGGGCACCCTGAAGACCACGCCCTGGACTGTGCAGGTCGACGGCTTGGTGAACAAGCCGACCCGATTCGCCTTGGAAGATTTGCTCAAGCTCAGCGCCATGGAAGAGCGAACCTACCGACTGCGCTGCGTGGAAGGCTGGTCCATGGTGATTCCATGGGTGGGCTACTCCATGTCGGAGCTGATCAAGCGCGTCGAGCCGCAAGGCAGCGCCAAGTACGTGGAGTTCATCACCTTGGCCGACCCCAAGACCATGCCCTTTGTGGGCTCGCGTGTGTTGGAGTGGCCCTATGTAGAAGCCCTGCGGATGGACGAGGCCATGCACCCGCTGACCCTGCTGACCTTTGGCATGTATGGCGAGGTCTTGCCCAACCAGAACGGCGCACCCGTTCGGCTGGTGGTGCCCTGGAAATATGGCTTCAAGAGCGGAAAAAGCTTGGTGCGAATTCGTTTCACCGACAAGCAACCCGCGACCGCCTGGAACAAGTCAGCTCCACAAGAGTACGGCTTTTATTCCAACGTCAACCCCACGGTGGACCACCCACGCTGGAGCCAGGCTACCGAGCGCCGCATCGGCGAGGACGGTTTGTTTGCCAAGCGTCGCAAAACCCTCATGTTCAACGGCTACGAGGCCCAAGTGGGCCAGCTGTACGCCGGCATGGACTTGCGCAAGCTGTACTGAGTGGCCTCGAACATCGGCGGCTGGCGTGCCTGGGCTGGCCGCCCATGGGCCAAGCCCGCTGTGTTTGCTGCAGGCCTGCTGCCCCTGGCGTGGTTGATCTGGGCAGCGGCCAGCGACGGCTTAGGCGCAAACCCCGCTGAAGCTTTGATTCGCTCGACTGGGGACTGGACCTTGCGCGCTTTGTGCCTGGTGCTGCTGCTGACGCCACTGCGCGTCAGCCTGAAGTGGCCCTTGCTCGCGCGCTTTCGCCGCATGCTGGGTTTGTTCGTGTTTTTCTACGCGCTGGTGCACATGTTGTCCTACGCATGGCTGGACATGGGCCTCGAGCTGGCCGAGATCGTTCTCGACATCATCAAGCGCCCGTTCATATTGGTGGGCTTCTTGGCGCTGTGTGTGCTGACAGCGCTGGCTGCTACATCTTTTAACCGTGCGGTGCGTTGGATGGGCGCTGCCCGGTGGCAGACCTTGCACCGTTCGGTCTACGGCGTAGCCGGTTTGGCTGTGCTGCATTTTTTCTGGATGCGCGCTGGCAAAAACGATTTCGCCGAAGTGGCGGTTTATGCAGCCATCCTGAGCGCTCTGCTGGCTTGGCGAGTCTGGCACTGGTGGGGCAAACGCCCCCGTACCTAGAGAAGCTGCTCGAGCCGAAAACAGTCTTGCGCGGTTTCGCGGCTGCGGATCAGCCGGGCCGATGAGCCATCCACCAGCACCTCGGCCGCTTTGCCTCGTGTGTTGTAGTTGCTGGCCATGCTCATGCAGTAAGCGCCAGCCGAGAGCACAGCCAGGTGATCGCCGGGCGCAACCAAAAGGCTGCGCTCCCGCCCCAACCAGTCGCCACTTTCGCAAACCGGGCCGACCACGTCGTAGGTTTGGGCGGAAGCGGTCGGCTGCCCCAAGCGCAGCGGCACGATCTGGTGGAAGGCCTCATACATGGCGGGACGCGGCAAGTCATTCATGGCCGCATCGACCACGCAAAAGTTCTTGTGCTCGCCATGCTTGAGATAGAGCACTTCCGTGATGCACACACCGGCGTTACCCACCAGCGAGCGACCCGGCTCGATCATCAGCAACTTGTCGGCATGCCCGCGCTTGTCGATGCGCTGCAGCAACTCGGCCCACAGCGCGTCGGCGGCGGGCGGGCTGTCACCTTGATAGTTGATACCAAGTCCGCCGCCAAAGTCGATGTGCTCGAGGGTGATGCCTTGCGCCTCGACCTCTGCAACCAGGTCCAGCACGCGGTCCATCGCGTCGAGGTAGGGCGTGCTTTGCGTGATTTGCGAGCCGATGTGGCAGTCGATTCCCACCACGTGCAAGTCAGGCAGTGAAGCTGCGTGTCGATAAGCAGCCACCGTGCGCTCGTGGGCCACGCCGAATTTGTTGTCACGCAGGCCGGTGGATATGTAGGGATGCGTTTTGGCATCCACGTTGGGGTTGACGCGAATGCTGACCGGAGCCCTCACGCCAAGGGCCTTGGCGCAGTCGCTCAGGACATCCAGTTCAGATTCGCTTTCGACGTTGAAGCAGCCAATCCCCGCACTCAATGCTGCCGTCATTTCTGCTCGGGTTTTGCCGACGCCAGAAAAGATGATGTGTGCCGGCTGAGCACCCGCTGCCAGCACCCGGGCCAACTCGCCACCTGACACGATGTCAAAACCGCAGCCTGCCTGCGCGAAGACCTGCAGGACCGCCAAGCTGGGGTTGGCCTTGACGGCGTAGCAAATGCGAGCGCGGCGGCCCTGAAAACCCCTCTGGTATGCGCCCAGGGCGTCCAGCATGGAGGCTTTGGAATAAACAAACAATGGGCTGCCGAAACGAGCGGTCAGCTCCGACAGGTCACACGCTTCTAGAGTAAGCCGCCCATTGGCGTAGGCCAGGTGCGGTGCTCCGGGTAAAGAAATACCTGCAGCGGGGGTGAGGGCGTTCATGGTCTGGGAGCGCTAGCCGGTGCTTGGCTTGGGTTTGCTGCACCTGAGGTTGCTGCGTTTGCAGGCGTGCTGTCTTCCAGTCGCAGGCTAGGCGTTAACAACTGAGGCAGCGTTGCTCTGTTGGCGGCTGCCGGTTCTGTGGGCAGGTACAAATTGCCTTTTTGGCCGCACCCGGCGGTGTTGACCGCGAGCACCGTGAGGATGATGGCGCTCCATAGAATCGGTCGTCGTACACACATGGCGAAATTGTAATGACCGACCTTGAGTACCTCGACCGCGCAGAGCGCCTCCTTCAATCCGTCGAGTCTTGCTGCGATGAGCTCAATGAAATGCCAGGCATTGACATCGATAACCAGCGCGTGGGAGGCATGGTCACACTCACGTTCTCACCCAACAGTCAAATCGTCATCAACCTGCAAAAGCCGCTCCAAGAAGTATGGATGGCGGCCCGAGCCGGGGGGTTCCACTACAAATGGACCGGTGACGCTTGGCTAGACACCAAAACGCAGCAAGACTTTTTTCAGGATTTGTCGGCTCAGGCCAGCGCACAAGCTGCAAGGTCGATCACCTTCGAACTGCGCTGAAGCGGCCCCAAGTGGCGTGCAACGCAGCGCCGCGCCGCACGGTGCGTTGACGCCGGTTAGTTGCGAAACAAATCCAAGATACCTCTGCGTTCTTCAGAAGAGGCGGGCGCAGAGGCCGCGCCTTCCGGCCGCGCGGCTGGGTCTTCCAGACCCAAGCTGGAGATGCCCCCACCCCGGGCATATTCTTCGTAGAACCATTCGCCCCCAGAGCTAACCACACCCTCGGTGGGTGACACCTCTTGAACGGGAACGCCCTTGAGCACGTGTGCCATGTAGTTGATCCAGATGGGCAAGCTCAAGCCACCGCCAGTTTCCCGGTCGCCCAATTTGCGTGGATTGCTGTAGCCCATCCAAGCCACGGCCGTGACGGTGGGCTGAAAACCGGCAAACCAAGCGTCCATCGAATCATTGGTTGTGCCAGTTTTGCCGTAAAGGTCAGGCCGCTTCAAAGTGCCTTGTGCGCGGGCTGCGGTGCCAGACCGGGTGATTTCCTGTAGCAAAGTACTCATCACGAAGGCGTTACGCGCGTCAATGGCGCGGACACCTTCGCCAATTTCGGGCGGGGTAACTTCCAGCAGGGTCTTGCCTTTTTGGTCGCTCACACGTGTGATGAGCCAAGGGTTCACGCGATACCCTCCGTTTGCAAACACCGAGTACCCGGTGGCCAGTTGCATCGGCGTCACCGATCCGGCGCCCAGGGCCATCGTCAAATAAGGCGGGTGGCGTTCAGGTTCAAAGCCAAAGCGAGCCACCCAGTCCTGTGCAGCTTGTGGGCCGACGGTCTGCAGGACGCGAATGGAGACCATGTTCTTGGACCGCGCCAGCGCTCTGCGCACGCTCATGGGGCCGTCGAACGTGGCATCGTAGTTCTTGGGCTCCCAAGCTTGCCCCCCGGTCTGCTCAGCAGTGAAGAACAGCGGCGCGTCGTTGACCACGGTCGCACTCGTGACACCCACCTCCAAAGCAGCCGAATATATGAAGGGCTTGAAACTCGAGCCTGGCTGCCGCCACGCTTGGGTGACGTTGTTGAACTTGTTGCTGTCGAAGTCAAAGCCCCCGACCAAGGAGCGCAAAGCCCCAGTGCGCGGATCGAGGGACACGAAAGCACCTTCGACCTCTGGCTTTTGGGTGATGGTCCAGCTGCCATTGGGTAACTGGTAGATGCGAACCACCGCGCCGCGCCGTATCTTTTTATTGGGCGCCGCCTTGCTTGCCAAGCCCGACTGCACGGGGCGCAAACCCTCACCCTTGATTTCCAGGGTTTGTGCGTCTTGCCGCACCACCAGCACCCGTTGCGCGTCGGCTTCCAAAACCACTGCGGCCAGCAGGTCGTCGTTGTCAGGATGCTCAACCAGGACGTCATCAATCAGCTGATCGGCCTGAGCCTTGTCCGCGGGGAGCTCGACGAAGCGCTCGGGACCACGATAAACCTGACGCCGCTCGAAATCCATGATGCCCAGGCGCAAAGCGCGGTAGGCAGCCGTTTGATCTTCGGCCAAGATCGTGGTGTAGACGTTGAGGCCACGGGAGTACAGGTCTTCGCCGTACTGGGCAAACATCAGTTGCCGCGCCATTTCGGCTACGTGTTCCGCATGCACTTTGGATTTGTCTTGCTGCGCGCGCAGGCGCAGCGGTTCGATACGGGCCGCCGCCGCCTGTTCTTCCGTGATGAAGTCATTGGCCAGCATCCGGTCGATGATGTGCAGCTGACGAATGCGCGCACGCCTTGGGTTGCTGATGGGGTTGTAGGCTGAGGGCGCCTTTGGCAAGCCCGCCAGCATGGCCGCCTCGGCGATGGTCACCTCTTGCAGAGGCTTGCCAAAGTAGGTCTCGGCTGCCGCTGCGAACCCATAGGCTCGATTCCCCAAGAAGATCTGATTCATGTAGATCTCCAGGATCTGATCCTTCGTCAGCAGATGTTCCAGCTTGAAGGTCAGGAGGATCTCGTAGATCTTTCGGGTGAAGGTTTTGTCAAAGGTGAGGTAGACGTTGCGTGCAACCTGCATGGTGATGGTGGAGGCACCCTGGCTTCGCGCCTGTGCGACGTTGGCCAGACCGGCCCTGACAACCCCGACGTAGTCCACGCCGCTGTGTTCATAGAAACGCGCGTCCTCTATCGCCAGGACAGCGTCTTTCATCACCTTCGGGATTTCGGCAATGGTGGTGAGGTTTCGCCTTTCCTCGCCAAATTCACCGATCAAGACCCCGTCGGCTGTGAATACCCGCAATGGCAGCTTGGGCCTGTAGTCGGCCAGCTCGCTGATGTCGGGGAGGTTCGGATAGGCCGTTGCCAGAGCCAAGGCAACCAGCATCAAAACGCTGACAGCTCCAGCGGCAGTCAGTCCCACCGCCCAAGCCAAACCGCGAATTGCCCAAGTCTGCCAAGCAGGCCGGCCTGTTGATGGCTTCGCGTTGTGTATAGATGGGGGTTCTGGAGGCATTCCGGCAAGTACCTAGTTCGAAATTATAGAAACGGCGTAATCACCCAAGGTTGGTCATTTAGGGCGGTCTTGTCTGCGTTAAAGCGTCGGGTTTTGGCAACGCCAGCGCGCATTAGTTCCGGAAAAAACCTTTGCTGGACAATGAGCTTACTGCTAGCATTCAAGTGAAGTCTTAAGTGACGCAAGCCTTTTTTTGGCGCTTACAGGGGACCAGCTTGATCTCTTTGGGATCCTTATTCAGTCGACAACCAGACCCTTTGTTGGGTCTGGACATCAGTTCATCCAGTATCAAGCTCGTTGAGCTTGGCCGAAATGGCGGCGGTGAATTGGTGCTGGAGCGGTGCGCGCTCGAGCCGATAGAGCGCGGCTGGATAACTGACGGCAACATCGAAAAATTCGACGAAGTTGCCGATGCGATCAAGCGATTAGTCAAAAAAAGCGGCACGCGAACCAAGAATGCCGCAATGGCTTTGCCGGCATCGGCGGTTATCACCAAGAAGATTGTGCTCCCCGGCGGCCTGACGGACTCCGAGCTCGAGATCCAGGTGGAATCCGAAGCCAATCAGTACATACCTTTCTCGCTCGACGAAGTGAGTCTTGATTTTTGTGTCATCGGCCCCAGTCCAAGCACCCCGGGCGATGTGGAGGTTCTCATCGCAGCGTCTCGCAAAGAGAAAGTGCAAGACCGCCAAGGCTTGGCCGAGTCGGCAGGCCTCAAGGCCGTTGTGATGGACGTCGAGTCCTATGCCTCTCGCATGTCGATGGGCCGAATAGTGGAAGGTCTCCCCAACAAAGGGGCCGACACCATGGTGGCCCTGTTCGAAATTGGTGCTTTCTCGACGAGCATGCAAGTCATACGGAACAACGAGGTGTTGTACGAGCGTGATCAAGCTTTCGGGGGCGCGCAGTTGACCCAGCTGATCGTGCGCCAGTACGGCTTTTCTCCGGACGAAGCCGAAACCAAAAAGCGCAATGGAGAGTTGCCTGAAGACTACGAATCTGTCGTGCTGCGGCCCTACATTGACAGCGTGACCCAAGAAATAGGCCGGACGTTGCAGTTTTTCTTCACCAGCACGCCGCACAACAAGGTGGACTACATCATGTTGGCTGGTGGCACCGCCTCTCTGCCCAAACTAACCGACTCCGTCACGCGACAAACGTCTTTCGCTTGTGGGTTGGTCAACCCTTTTGAAGGCATGGTCGTAGGCGGTGGCATCCGAGAGTCCAAGATGCGCCGTGAGGCCTCCTCCTATCTCACAGCATGCGGCCTAGCTTTGCGGAGGTTCGCGACGTGATTTTGATCAACCTTTTGCCGCACCGAGAGGCGGCCCGCAAACGGCGCAAGGAAACATTCACCGCGACGCTGGCAGCTGCCGCATTGGCGGGTGGTTTGGTTGGCGGCGGCGTCTATCTTTTTTATGAGGCGCAGATCGCTTCTCAGCAGGCTCGAAACGCCGTTCTTTTGGCGGAGAACAAGCGCCTTGACGGCCAAATCAGCGACATTGCCAACTTGCAAAGTGAAATTGCCGCCCTCAGGGCGCGTCAACAGGCAGTAGAAGATTTGCAGGCAGACCGCAACCTGCCCGTACACCTGCTCAACGAGTTGGTGCGCCAGCTACCAGACGGTGTGTACCTGACGAGCATGGTTCAAGAGGGACAAAGGATCACTCTGAAGGGCGTCGCTCAATCCAACGAGCGTGTTTCGGAGTTGCTGCGTAACTTGTCCACAGGGCGCACGCCCTGGTTGGCGCGCCCAGAGCTGATTGAAATCGTGGCCTCCACGGTCAGTTTGAGTGCCCGCGACCAGCGCAGGACGTCCAACTTCACCATGAGGGCCACGCTGTTGCGCACCAGTGAGGCGCAAAAGGCTTTGGAGGCTGCGGCTGCAGCACCGGCCACCGCGGCTTCTGCAGTGGTGGCTGTCGCGGCACCGGGCGCCGCGGCAGCGCGGGCTTCAGCGCCTGTTGCCAAGCCCTGACCTAGGAAGATTTCATGGCAACTAAAAAATCTTTCGGACCCAAAGTGGATTTCGCCGCACTGTCGGCGAGCCTGCAGAGGCAGTTCCGCAGCCTAGACCCCAACGACCCATCGGTTTGGCCAGCGCTGCCCAAGTCGATGCTGTATTTGGCCGTGGCCATTGCGGTGGTGGTGGCTCTGTGGTTTGTTTGGCTCAAAACATCGGACGAGTTGCTGCAACAAGTTCGCGCCGAAGAGCTCAAGCTGCGCGATGACTACACCAAGAAGCTGGCGCAAGCAGTGAATTTGGAGGCTTTGCGCAAGCAACGCGAGCAAGTCCAGCAGTACGTGACCCAGCTGGAAAAGCAGCTCCCCAGCAAGGCCGAAATGGATGCTTTGTTGTCGGACATCAACCAAGCTGGGCTGGGCCGTAGCTTGCAGTTCGACCTGTTTCGTCCTGGCGGCGTGGCTGTTCGCGACTATTACGCGGAGTTGCCCATCACGATCCGCGTGACAGGTCAGTACCACGACGTAGGCGCATTCACCGCCGACATTGCCAATTTGAGCCGCATCGTGACGCTCAACAACTTGACGCTCACACCCAGGCCCGCTGGCGGGCTGGTCATGGATGCCACCGCAAGAACATTCCGCTACCTGGACGAAAACGAAGTGGCTTCGCAGAGAAAAGCGCAAGCTGGAGCCAAGAAATGAAACGCGTGGGAATGGCTTTAGCCCTCACAGCGACCGTCGTTCTGGTGGGCTGTGACTCTCGCTCGAACGAGGAATTGCAAACGTGGATGTCGGAGCAGCGCAACCAGACGCGGCCCACAGTCCGGCCCATTCCAGAACCCAAGCAGTTCACGCCGCAGGGCTACAGCATGGTCGGCTCGGTGGAGCCCTTCAGCAACCAGAAGCTGGTTCAGGCGCTGCGACAAGATTCTGCCCAGGCCACGTCGAACGTCGCTTTGATCACGCCGGAACTGGCTCGACGCAAAGAACCGCTCGAGGCATTTCCGCTCGACTCGGTTGCCATGGTGGGCAGCCTGTTGCGCAATGGCCAGACCGTGGCTTTGGTTCGGGTGGACAACCTGCTCTATCAGGTTCGTGTTGGCAACTACCTCGGTCAGAACTACGGTCGAATCACCAAAGTGGATGAGACCAGCATTGATCTGCGCGAAATCGTGCAGGACGCTGCCGGTGAATGGATTGAACGCACTGCGTCTTTGCAGTTGCAGGAGAGAACGAAATGAACACGCAAATCGGTTCGGTCGCGCGCTTGGCTAGGGCTTTGAGCCTTGGCATGGGTGCCTTGCTCAGTGCCGCAGTTTGGGCTCAGGGGAGCATCGAGTCCGTTAGCGGGTCGCTTCAGGGCGGCACCGAGGTGGTACGCATTCAGCTCACGGAGCCGCTTACTGCAGCACCGGCGGGTTTTGTGATCCAGTCTCCTGCCCGCATCGCTTTGGACTTTCCCGGTGTAGGCAACGCTCTGGGCCGCTCCACAGTGGACATCAACCAAGGCAACATGCGTTCGGCAAGCGTTGTGCAGGCGGGGGACCGCACCCGGGTGGTGTTGAACCTGAAGCAAGCCACGGCCTACCGCACACAGATCCAAGGCAAGACCTTGCTGGTCGTGCTGGAAGCCGCGCCGGTCAGCAGCGTGGCCAGTGCTGCAGCGCCCGCTGTCTTTGCTGAAAGCCGCAACCTCGACACCTTGCCTTTGAAGGACCTGGATTTCCGCCGTGGGGTGGACAACACGGGCCGCGTCGTCGTAACCCTGCCCAATAACCAGGTTGGCGTGGACATTCGCCAGCAAGGGCAGTCTTTGGTGGTGGAGTTCTTGAAGTCCAGCCTGCCTGAAGGCCTGCGCCGTCGCCTGGATGTGGCCGATTTCGGAACGCCGGTGCGCACGGTCACCACCTTCCAAACGGGTGACCGGGTGCGCATGGTCATCGAGCCGACCGGCGCCTGGGAGCACAGCGCTTACCAAAGCGATAGCCAATTGGTGGTGGAGGTTCGTCCGCAGCGGGTGGATGCCTCCAGGGTGAGCCAAGGTCGAACTTACAGTGGCGAAAAGCTGTCTCTGAACTTTCAAAACATTGAGCTGCGCTCCTTGTTGCAGGTCATTGCCGAGTTTTCTAACTTCAACATCATCACCTCCGACACGGTCACGGGTGGAGTTACGCTGCGACTGCGTGATGTGCCTTGGGACCAAGCGCTGGACATCATCCTGCAAGCCAAGGGGCTGGGCATGCGCAAGACCGGCAATGTGCTGTGGATTGCTCCGAGCGACGAGCTGGCCGCCAAAGAGAAGCAAGAGTTGGAGGCGCGGGCTGCTATTCAGAACCTGGAGCCCTTGCGCACGCAAGCCTTTCAGCTGAATTACACGAAGGCTGCCGAGATTGCCGCGCAGCTGACCGCAACCGGGTCCGGTGGCACAGGAGCCGGCAACACAGGCGCAAGAATTTTGAGCGTGCGCGGCAGTGTCATTCCAGAGCCGCGAACGAATCAGATTTTCGTGAGCGACATCGCCAGCCGCCTGGAGCAGGTGCAAGAGCTCATCAGCAAGTTGGACATTCCGGTGAGACAGGTGCTCATCGAGGCGCGAATCGTCGAAGCGACGGACACCTTCGGCAAATCATTGGGCGTGAAGTTCGGTGCGACAGACACTGCGGGCATTGGCATCGGCGGCGGTGGTACCCGGGCCGTGTTCGGGACCAACTACGCCAACGCGATCGCCGGTGCTGGCGGTGGCGGTGCCATCAACTCCCAAGGAACCTTCTTCAACTTCCCGGCTTCTGGTTTGGGCGTTGCCACACCAGTCAGCTTTGCGGTGTCGTTGTTTGGTTCTTCAGCCGCCCGGTTCCTGAACCTTGAAATCTCTGCGCTCGAGGCTGACGGCAAAGGCAAAGTGGTCTCCAGTCCACGGGTCGTGACAGCTGACCAGAAGAAAGCCATCATCGAGCAGGGTACGGAGCTTCCGTACCAGGTGGCCACGTCGAGCGGTGCCACTTCGATTGCTTTCCGCAAGGCGAACCTGAAGCTCGAAGTCACGCCCCAGATCACGCCCGAGGGGGGCATCATTTTGGATGTGAAGGTCAACAAAGACACGGTTGGCCAAAACACCGCCGCTGGTTTTGCCATCAACACCAAAGCCATCGAGACCCAGGTTCTGGTGGAAAACGGCGGCACGGTAGTGATCGGTGGAATCTTCGAGCAGACAGAGCGGGAGAATGAAAACCGCGTGCCTCTCTTGGGTGATCTGCCTGCGGTTGGGGCGCTGTTCCGCAACCGGGAGCGCTCAGTCAACAAAACTGAGCTGCTGGTCTTCTTGACACCCAAGACCATTTCCGAACGCGCTTCGGTGCGTTGATGTTGCAAGCGCCCGTGGCACCGCCGCCTAGCGGTGCGCGGTGCGTGGCATTGGTGGGAATGCCTGGCTCTGGAAAGAGTACGGTCGGCAGGCAGTTGGCCAGACGTCTGGGTGTGGGTTTTGCTGACTCAGACCACGTCATCGAAGAGCGCATCGGTACTTCCATACGCGAGTTTTTCGACACCTCGGGCGAGCAACGCTTTCGCGATCTCGAAGAGGCTGTCTTGGGCGACTTGACTCTGCAACACCTTGGGGTGCTTTCAACGGGTGGCGGCTCGGTGCTCAGGCCGGCTAATCGCGAGCACTTGCGTGCGCGTTGCGTGGTTTTCTATCTCAGAACAACGCCGGAAGAGGTCTTCAGGCGTTTGAGGCACGATCAAAACCGGCCCTTGTTGCAGGTGGACGATCCACAAGCCAAGCTGCGCGATCTCTTTGCGTCGCGCGATCCGCTCTACCGCGACGCATCGCATTTTGTTGTCGAGACCGGGCGACCGTCGGTCGCCTTGTTGGTCAACAACGTACTGATGCAGTTGGAGATGGCTGGCCTGTTGCCGCTCGCTGCAGCTTGAGCGCCAATGTCGGCGTGACGGCCAATCAGAGGGGTTGAACGGCTCACCAGTGGAAGGCAGGTGGGCGTTTGTCACGCCTTGCACTGCCCCCAAAAGCAGCGCCTACACTCGAAGCATGCCATTGTCAGAACCCCTTCAAGCACCACCCCAAACCGTCAGCGTTGCACTGGGCGAGCGGTCTTACCGCATCCACATTGGCAGTGGCCTGATGGCCTCGCAGGTGCTGCTGGACCGGGTGGATGCGCGCGCACAAGCCCTCGTTGTCAGTAACGAAAAAGTGGCCCCTCTGTACGCTGACGTGCTGATGAAAACGCTGTCCGCGCACTTTCGCGATGTGCGTCTGTTGGTGCTGTCCGATGGCGAGCAGCACAAACACTGGGCGACCCTGCAGCTGATTTTTGATGCTTTGCTGGCGCAGCAGGCTGACCGGCGCGTGGTGCTCTACGCGCTGGGCGGTGGCGTGGTGGGTGACATGACCGGCTTTGCAGCAGCCTGCTACATGCGCGGCGTGTCTTTCGTGCAAGTGCCCACCACCCTGTTGGCACAGGTTGATTCCTCGGTCGGCGGCAAAACCGCCATCAACCACCCCCTGGGAAAGAACATGATCGGCGCGTTCCACCAACCGCAGACGGTGGTGTGCGACCTAGATGTGCTGGCCACACTGCCCAGGCGGGAGCTGTGCGCTGGCCTTGCCGAAGTCATCAAGTACGGCCCGATCCACGACCTGGAGTTTTTTGCCTGGCTCGAGGCCCACATGGACGAGCTGCTGGCAGGCGTTCCGGCTGCGCTGGCACATGCGGTGCGCCGCAGTTGCGAGATCAAGGCAGAGGTGGTGGGTCAAGATGAGCGTGAATCAGGGCTGCGCGCCATCCTGAACTTCGGCCACACCTTTGGGCACGCGATCGAGGCTGGGTTGGGCTACGGGCAGTGGCTGCACGGAGAAGCAGTAGGTTGCGGCATGGTCATGGCGGCCGAGCTGTCGAGCCGCCTCGGTCATGTTGACCGTTCCTTCGTGAATCGGTTGGCTCACCTGATTGCGCGTGCTGGTCTGCCGACCCAGGCGCCCGATCTGGCTGTCGAGCGGTTTCTTGAGCTGATGCGCGTGGACAAGAAGGCGCATGCTGGCGACATCCGATTCGTACTGCTGAAAGGGCCGGGCGGCGCAGTGATTCAAGGCGCGCCCGATGGATTGGTGGCTGAAGTCATTCGAAGCTGTCAGCGCCAGCGGCTCCCCAGCGACCTTGCGCAGAGCAGGCAGGCATGAAGGCAGGCGGCTTGAAGGCGCTGGCCAGCGACCCGACGCACAGCCGAGGACGCCGCCAGCCAGAGCCAGCCGCACCCAACCGCAACGACTACCAGCGCGACCGCGACCGCGTGGTCCACTGCACGGCGTTCAGGCGTCTGGTCTACAAAACCCAAGTTTTCCTTAACCACGAGGGCGATTTGTTTCGCACCCGCCTGACACACTCGCTGGAGGTGGCGCAGCTGGCGCGCTCCATGGCCCGCAGCCTGGGTTTGCATGAAGACCTGGTGGAGGCGATCGCGCTGGCACACGACCTCGGCCACACCCCTTTCGGGCACGCTGGTCAAGATGCGCTGCACGACTGCATGCGCCAGCACGGCGGCTTCGAGCACAACCTGCAAAGCCTGCGCGTGGTGGACACACTCGAAGAGCGCTACGCAGCCTTCAATGGCCTGAACCTCTGCTTTGAAACCCGCGAAGGCATTCTGAAGCACTGCTCGGTGCGCCATGCACAGGAGCTGGAACAGCAAGAGCCAGGCGGTGTGGGCAGCCGCTTTCTGGCGCGCACCCAGCCTAGCCTGGAGGCGCAGTTGTGTAACTTGGCTGACGAGATCGCCTACAACGCGCATGACATCGACGACGGCGTGCGCTCAGGTCTGTTGCACGTCGAGCAGCTCAATGACCTTGCCCTGCTGCGCGAACTGCGCGAGCAGGCTGTTTTTGAATACCCGGCGCTGGCGGGCCGCAGGCTGCTGTTCGAGATGGTGCGCAGACTCATCAACCTGTTGGTGGCCGATGTGTTGGCGGCTACGCAAGAAGCAGCTGCAGTCAGCGGCGCAAGCGATGCAGGAGAAGCCCGGCGAGCAGGCCCGCTGGTCTGCTTCAGTGCGCCGATGCGCGGCGCGACCGACGAACTCAAACACTTTCTCATGCACCACCTCTACCGCCATGACCAGGTCATGGCGAGCATGGCGCGCGCCAAAGATGTGGTGCGCGAGCTGTTTGTGACTTACGAAGCCCTGCCGCAACGCATGGCCCCCGGGTTTGCTCAGCGGCCTGATCGGCACCGGGCTATTGCCGACTACATCGCCGGCATGACCGACCGTTTTGCGTTGAAGGAATACGCCAGATGGACCGGCCGCGACGCGATGGCTGGCTTGTCGCTTGCCGGCACACCGGCTGCTGGAGTGGCGTTTGCTGCAGGTGGTGCCGCGTGAAGCAGACAACCGCTCGCGCTCAAGGGCCCGGCCCTGCAGCCAAGCTGGGTACGGCCTCGACCAAGACTTTGGAATCGTCCGCAGCAGAAGAGGAAACCCGGTCTGTCTTGCTGGACATGCAACGCTGGTTGCAGCTGGCCGTGATCGGCCTGAACCTCTGCCCCTTTGCGAAGTCGGTTCAAGCCAAAGGCTTGCTCCACTGGCACATCAGTGCGGCTCGGCGACCCAAAGAGGTGCTGAGAGAACTGCGGGTGGCGATGGCCGAATTGAACGACCTCAGCCCCGATGTGCGCGACACCAGCTTGCTGGTTCTGCCCCATGCGCTGCAAGACTTTTTGGCCTTCAACGACGTGCTCGATGAGGCCGAAGCACTGCTGCAAGAGATGGGCTTGCAAGGCGTGATCCAGATTGCCAGCTTCCACCCGGACTACCTGTTTGCAGATGCACCGCCTGACGATCCAGCGCACTGCTCTAACCGAGCGCCATACCCGACACTGCACCTTTTGCGCGAAGACAGCCTGTCGCGCGCCATCGATGCCATGGACGACCCGGACAGCATTTATCTCCACAACATCCAGCGTTTGCGTGAGTTGGGCTGGGCCGGTTGGCAGGCGCTGGATGTCGGTCTGGGCAGCGGGGCGCGTCACCTTGCGCTATCCGATGCTCTTCAAGCCAAGGGTGGCACGTGAACGCGGCGGGTCGTCCGCGGCGCGCGCCCAGAGCCCCGCCAAGGCGCCCTGGCGCAGACCCGATGCCAGGGGCTTCGGCTGCTGACGCACGGCAGCAGTTGGGTTTGCAGCCAGAGCAATCTTTGGAATTGTTGAAGGCGCTGCACATCCTCACGGCGGACGGGCGCATCAACCAAGACTCGCGCCGCAAGCTCAAGCAGGTACAGCACCTGCTGCGCTTCATCGAAGAGCGCTTGCGCTCTTATCCCGCCGACCACGCGTTGACATTGGCAGACCACGGTGCTGGCAAGTCGTACCTGGGGTTCTTGGTTTATGACTTGCTGCTCAGACCGCGTGGCCACGGCTGGGTGTATGGCGTAGAAGCGCGAACCGAACTGGTCGAGGCCTCTGGGCATCTGGCGCAACGTCTGGGCTTCGAGCGCATGCGCTTCATTGCGGCAGAAGTGGCCCAAACCGTCGGAGACCCGCAGTTGCCCGCGCGTGTGGACATGGTCACTGCACTGCACGCCTGCGACACCGCGACAGACGACGCGATGGCCTTTGGTCTGCAGCACCAAGCGCAGCACATCATTTTGGTGCCTTGTTGCCAGGCCGAAGTGGCCAGGCAGCTCAACCAGCACAAGGCGCTGCTGCTGGCCCGCACGCCGCTGGCCGAGTTGTTGCGGCACCCGCTGCACACGCGCGAACTGGGCAGCCAGATCACCAACGTCCTTCGGTGTCTCTACCTGGAGGCGTGCGGCTACAGCGTGACCGTGACCGAGCTGGTGGGCTGGGAGCACAGCATGAAAAACGAGCTCATCTTGGCCCAGCGCACCGGGCAGCCTCGCCACAGTGCCCGCCAACGATTGCTGGAGATCGTGGACACCTTTGGTTTGCAGGCGCTCCTGAGCAGCCGCTTCGGCCAACTGCCTGCTTAAAGGCCATGGCCCGCCTGCCGCGTCTGACCGTTGCGGGCTATGCGCACCACGTCATCTTGCGGGGTAACAACCGGCAGGCCATTTTTGTGGACGACCAAGACCGTCAAGACCTGTTGGCCATGCTGGCCCAATACGCGGCGGCCGAGCAGGTCGAGGTGCACGCTTATGTCTTGATGGACAACCACCTGCACCTGCTGCTGACCCCCCGCCATGACCAAGCCATGCCGAGGCTGATGCAGGCTTTGGGTCGGCGCTACGTGCGCCAGTTCAACCGCCGCCATGGACGCAGCGGCACGCTGTGGGAAGGGCGCTACCGCGCCACCTTGATCGACAGTGAGCGCTATCTCTTGGCGTGCATGGTCTACATCGAGCTGAACCCGGTTCGGGCGAGCCTGGTGGCCCAAGCGCGGGACCATCCCTGGAGCAGCCACGCCCACCACATCGGTGCCCGGCAAGACCGCTTGGTCACACCGCACCCTTTGTACTGGGCGCTCGGCAACACGCCGTTTGCCCGCGAAGCTGCTTACGCTGCGCTCGTAGCCGCCGGCCTGCAGCCGTCTCAGCAGCAGACCCTGACGGACGCCGCCTTAAAGGCGTGGGCACTGGGCGGCGATGACTTCATCGCTGAATTGCAACGCCAAACCGGTCGCAGGGTGCGGGCGGCCAGACCGGGGCGCCCGAGGAAGCCGTCGGGTCCTGGGCCCTCTCAGCAGCCATGAGTGGAGCAGGCCATCGAATGCGCGCGCTGGTCTCATCTGTCCCCAAATAATTCATCTTGTCGTTGAGATTGTTGAAATCATCATCTGACCCCGATTTATTTGCTTGGCACGCTTGCTGCACTGCACGATACTCGCCAACCCTTGCACCAGGAGCGGTCATGAGCCACGAGCATGAAGTCGAAGAATTGAAGCAGCACGGCCTCTACGACCCCGCCCATGAGCACGACGCATGCGGCGTTGGCTTTGTGGCCCACATCCGAGGCGAAAAAAGCCATGGGATCGTTCAGCAGGGGCTGAAGATTCTTGAAAACCTGGACCATCGCGGCGCAGTAGGCGCTGACAAACTGATGGGCGATGGTGCCGGCATCTTGATCCAGCTGCCCGATGCGCTCTATCGTGAAGAAATGGCCCGCGCCGGCACGGCGCCCGACGGGTCCGTGGGCGTGACACTGCCGCCGCCCGGTGAGTACGGCGTCGGCATGATCTTCTTGCCCAAGGAACACGCGTCTCGGCTGGCTTGCGAGCAAGAGCTGGAGCGTGCCGTCAAGGCCGAAGGCCAAGTGCTGCTGGGCTGGCGCGATGTGCCCGTCAACCGCGACATGCCCATGTCTCCGGCGGTACGCGAGAAAGAGCCGGTGCTGCGCCAGATCTTCATTGGGCGAGGCAGCGACGTCATCGTGCAAGACGCCCTCGAGCGTAAGCTCTACGTCATTCGCAAGACGGCCAGCGCGGCCATTCAAAGCCTCAAACTCAAGCACAGCAAGGAGTACTACGTCCCCAGCATGTCCAGCCGGACCGTGGTCTACAAAGGCCTGCTGCTGGCTGACCAGGTGGGCACTTATTTCCTGGACCTGCAGGACGAGCGCTGCGTCTCAGCCTTGGGGCTGGTGCACCAACGGTTTTCCACCAACACCTTTCCAGAGTGGCCGCTGGCTCACCCCTACCGCTACGTCGCGCACAACGGCGAAATCAACACGGTCAAAGGCAACTACAACTGGATGAAAGCGCGTGAAGGCGTCATGTCCTCTCCGGTGCTGGGCGCAGACCTGAAAAAGCTCTACCCCATCAGCTTTGCCAGCCAGTCCGACACGGCCACCTTCGACAACTGCCTCGAATTGCTGACCATGGCGGGTTACCCCATCAGCCAAGCCGTGATGATGATGATCCCAGAGCCTTGGGAGCAGCACACCACCATGGATGAACGTCGCCGCGCGTTCTACGAATACCACGCAGCCATGCTGGAGCCTTGGGACGGCCCCGCATCCATCGTCTTCACCGATGGCCGCCAGATCGGCGCGACGCTCGACCGCAACGGCTTGCGACCATCGCGCTATTGCATCACCGACGACCACTTGGTGATCATGGCCTCGGAATCGGGCGTGTTGCCCGTGCCCGAAAGCAAAATAGTGCGCAAGTGGCGGCTGCAGCCCGGCAAGATGTTCCTGATCGACTTGGAACAGGGCCGCATGATCGACGACGAAGAGATCAAGGCCGGCTTGGCCAACAGCAAGCCGTACAAGCAGTGGATCGAGAACCTGCGCATCAAGCTCGATGACCTGCAGGGTAGCGGCGAGCCAGCCAGCGCCAGCGAAATCTCAGTCAGCCTGCTCGACCGCCAACAGGCATTCGGCTACAGCCAAGAAGACATCAAGTTCCTCATGAGCCCCATGGCGCAGGCGGGCGAAGAGGGCATCGGCTCCATGGGCAATGACAGTCCGCTGGCCGTGCTGTCGTCCAAGAACAAGACGCTGTACAACTACTTCAAGCAGCTGTTTGCGCAGGTCACGAACCCGCCGATCGACCCCATCCGCGAAGCCATCGTGATGTCCTTGGTGTCCTTCATCGGCCCCAAGCCCAACTTGTTGGACATCAACCAAGTCAACCCGCCGATGCGGCTGGAAGTGAGCCAGCCCATCCTGGACTTCAAGGACATGGCCCGTCTGCGCGACATTGCGCGCAGCACCCAAGGCAAGTTCCGCAGCCACACATTGGCCATCACCTACCCATTGGCCTGGGGCCACGAAGGTGTCGAGGCCAAGCTGGCTTCCCTGTGTGCAGAAGCGGTGGATGCCATCAAAGGCGGCAACAACATCTTGATCGTCAGCGATCGGGGTGTGGGCCCAGACCAAGTGGCCATTCCCGCGCTGCTGGCCTTGTCCGCCATTCATCAGCACTTGGTGCGCGAAGGTTTGCGCACGACGGCAGGCTTGGTGGTGGAAACCGGCACGGCGCGCGAAGTTCATCACTTCGCGGTGTTGGCAGGCTACGGCGCTGAAGCCGTGCACCCATACCTGGCCATGGAAACCTTGCAGGCCATTCACAAAAGTCTGCCCGGCGACTTGTCGGCAGACAAGGCGATCTACAACTACGTCAAAGCCATTGGCAAAGGCTTGTCCAAGATCATGTCCAAGATGGGCGTGAGCACCTACATGAGTTATTGCGGAGCCCAGCTGTTCGAGGCGATTGGCCTGAACTCTGAAACCGTGCAGAAGTACTTCACGGGAACCGCCAGCCGCATCGAAGGCATCGGTGTGTTCGAGATCGCCGAAGAGGCTATCCGCATGCACCGCGCGGCTTTCAGCGACGACCCGGTGCTGGCCGACATGCTGGACGCTGGCGGCGAATACGCCTGGCGCGCTAGAGGTGAAGAGCACATGTGGACGCCAGATGCCATTGCCAAGTTGCAACACAGCACGCGCGCCAACAACTGGAACACCTATAAGGAATACGCGCAGCTCATCAACGACCAAAGCCGTCGTCACATGACCTTGCGAGGCTTGTTCGAGTTCCGCATTGAGCCTTCAAAGGCCATTCCGATCGACCAAGTCGAATCCGCCAAAGAGATCGTCAAGCGCTTCGCCACAGGGGCCATGTCGCTGGGCTCGATTTCAACCGAAGCGCATGCGACTCTGGCTGTGGCCATGAACCGCATCGGCGGCAAGAGCAACACGGGCGAGGGCGGCGAAGACCCTGCGCGTTACCGCCAAGAGCTCAAAGGCATTCCGATTGCTCAAGGCGCGTCGCTCAAGAGCGTCATCGGGGAAAGAGCCGTCGAAGTGGACATGCCCTTGCTGCCAGGCGATTCGCTGCGTTCGCGTATCAAACAAGTCGCGTCGGGCCGCTTCGGTGTGACGGCTGAGTACTTGTCCAGCGCAGACCAGATTCAAATCAAGATGGCCCAAGGTGCCAAGCCCGGCGAAGGCGGGCAGTTGCCCGGCAGCAAGGTCAGCGAGTACATCGGCTTTCTGCGCTACAGCGTGCCAGGCGTGGGCCTCATCAGCCCGCCGCCGCACCACGACATCTACTCCATCGAAGACCTGGCGCAACTCATCCACGACCTGAAGAATGTCGCGCCGCACGCCAGCATCAGCGTCAAGCTGGTCTCCGAAGTGGGCGTGGGCACCATTGCAGCGGGGGTTGCCAAGTGCAAGAGCGACCACGTCGTGATCGCCGGTCACGATGGCGGCACCGGGGCCTCCCCTTGGTCTTCCATCAAGCACGCGGGCAGCCCTTGGGAAATTGGCCTTGCCGAAACCCAGCAGACGCTGGTGCTCAACCGCCTGCGCGGTCGCATTCGCGTTCAGGCCGACGGCCAGATGAAGACCGGACGGGACGTGGTGATCGGTGCCCTGCTGGGCGCCGACGAGTTCGGCTTTGCCACCGCGCCGCTGGTAGTGGAAGGCTGCATCATGATGCGCAAGTGCCACCTCAACACCTGCCCGGTGGGCGTGGCCACGCAAGACCCGGTGCTGCGCGCCAAATTCCAGGGCAAGCCAGAGCACGTGGTGAACTACTTCTTCTTTGTGGCCGAAGAAGTCCGCCAAATCATGGCGCAGTTGGGCATCGCTCGGTTTGACGACCTGATTGGCCGAGCTGACCTGCTCGACACACGCCGGGGTATCGAGCACTGGAAGGCCAGCGGCCTGGATTTCTCGCGCCTTTTCATGCAGCCCAGCGTCCCGGCCGACGTGGCGCGGCATCACGTCGAAAACCAGGACCATGGCCTGCACAAGAGCCTGGACAAGGTTCTGATCGAGAAGTCGCGCGCGGCCATCGAGCGCGGGGAGCGCGTGCAGTTCATGGAAGTGGCGCGCAACGTCAACCGGTCAGTGGGCGCCATGCTGTCGGGCGCTGTCACCAAGGTGCACCCGCAAGGACTCCCGGACGACACGATCCGAATTCAACTGGAGGGGACCGGCGGACAGTCGTTTGGTGCATTCCTGACACAGGGCATCACGCTCTATTTGATTGGCGACGCCAATGACTACACCGGCAAGGGCCTATCAGGCGGGCGGGTAGTCGTCAGACCGAGCATCGACTTTCGCGGTGTATCCACCGACAACACCATCATCGGCAACACCGCTTTGTACGGCGCAACCACTGGCGAGGCTTTCTTCAGTGGCGTGGCTGGAGAGCGCTTTGCAGTGCGCTTGTCGGGCGCCAGCGCGGTGGTCGAAGGCACCGGCGACCATGGTTGTGAGTACATGACCGGCGGCACTGTGGCCGTGCTGGGGCGCACAGGCCGCAATTTCGCCGCCGGCATGAGCGGCGGCGTGGCCTACGTCTACGACGAAGACGGCCAGTTTTCCAAACGATGCAACACAGCCATGGTGTCGCTGGAAAAGGTGCTGTTGGCTGCGGAACAAGAAGCGACAGTGCCGCGCGCAGTCTGGCACCGGGGGCAGGCCGACGAAGCTCAGCTTCGCCGCTTGCTCGAAGACCACCACCGCTGGACTGGCAGCAAGCGCGCCCGTGATTTGCTGGATCACTGGGAATCGGCCAGAGGCAAGTTCGTGAAGGTGTTTCCCAACGAATACAAGCGGGCGCTGGGCGAAATGGCAATGGCTGCCAAAAAGGCAGACAAGGACCATAAAGACGGCAGCCCTGCCACGAAAACCTCAGCGAGGCGCGTGAAAAGCACGGCGCGCTGATGGCACGGCTCTAGTGCTCACCGTCACCACCTAACGAAGACGAAAGCTCAACATGGGAAAAGTCACTGGATTCATGGAGTACGAGCGCATCGAGGAGGGCTATCAGCCAGTCGAGCAGCGCTTGAAAAACTACAAAGAATTCGTCATCACCCTGGACGACGCATCTGCAAAGCAACAAAGTGCCCGCTGCATGGACTGCGGCACGCCCTTTTGCAACAGCGGTTGCCCCGTCAACAACATCATTCCGGATTTCAACGAACTGGTGTTTCAAAGCGAGTGGAAGAACGCCATCGCGGTGCTGCACAGCACCAACAATTTCCCCGAATTCACGGGGCGCATTTGCCCAGCGCCTTGCGAGGCAGCATGCACGCTCAACGTGAATGACGACGCGGTGGGCATCAAGTCAATCGAGCACGCCATCATCGACCGAGCCTGGGCCGAAGGTTGGGTGGTGCCGCAGCCGCCTCAGGTGAAAACCGGGAGAAAAGTCGCTGTTGTGGGTTCTGGCCCGGCAGGTATGGCGGCCGCACAGCAGCTGGCGCGCGCGGGTCACGACGTCACCGTGTTCGAGAAGAATGACCGCGTGGGCGGGCTGCTGCGCTACGGCATTCCCGACTTCAAGATGGAGAAGACGCACATTGACCGGCGTGTGTCGCAAATGGAAGCCGAGGGCGTGCGCTTTAGAACGGGCGTCTTGGTCGGGAACTTGCCCGAAGGTACCAAGGTCACCAACCTCTCCCAAGAAACCATCACGCCCGATCAGCTCAAAGCCGAGTTTGATGCCGTGCTGCTGACGGGGGGGTCGGAGCAATCGCGTGATTTGCCAGTGCCGGGCCGGGAACTCGACGGCGTGCACTTCGCCATGGAGTTTTTGCCGCAGCAAAACCAAGTGAATGCGGGAGACAAGCTCAAGGGCCAGATTCGCGCCGATGGCAAGCACGTGATCGTGATCGGCGGCGGTGACACCGGCAGCGACTGTGTGGGCACCAGCAATCGCCACGGAGCAGCCAGCGTGACCCAATTCGAGCTGATGCCCGAGCCCCCCGTCGAAGAAAACCGTCCCCTTACTTGGCCTTACTGGCCTACCAAGCTGCGCACCAGTTCGAGCCACGAAGAGGGTTGCGAGCGCGAGTTTTCTATTGCCACCAAAGCGTTCTTGGGGGACAAGGGCAAAGTGGTCGGGCTGCAGACGGTTCGGGTGGGCTGGAAAGACGGCAAGATGGCCGAGGTTGCTGGCAGCGAGCAGGTGCTCAAGGCCGACTTGGTGTTGCTGGCCATGGGGTTTGTCAGCCCCGTGGCTTCGGTGCTCGACGCTTTTGGTGTGGACAAGGATGCGCGTGGCAACGCCCGGGCTGGCACCGAAGACAAGGGCGCTTACCGCACCAACGTGCCTCAAGTGTTCGCAGCAGGCGACATGCGGCGAGGCCAATCATTGGTGGTGTGGGCTATCCGTGAGGGGCGCCAGGCTGCGCGAGCCGTGGACGAGCATCTCATGGGCAAAAGCGACCTTCCGCGTTAAGGCGGGCGTACGGCACGAGCACCCGCGGGGCGAGTCGCCGCAGACTGACAGCGCGCAATGCCCCTTTGGCGACGGGAGCCAAGCGCCTGAGTCAACAGGGTGTTCCCGTATCATCGCGCGCTCGCACCGGCGGCATTGTCCGGAGCGAGACGTTTGATGACCCCCTCCGCCTCCTCCCCACTCGTTGACATCAGCAATCTCTGCTTTGGCTACGGCAGCAGGCCGGTTCTCGATGGGATATCGCTGCAGGTTCCTCGAGGAAAAGTGACCGCGCTGATGGGTGCGTCGGGCGGCGGAAAAACCACTGTCCTGCGCCTGATTGGTGGGCAACTTCAGCCGCAATCTGGCAACCTGGTACTC
Organism: Comamonadaceae bacterium; assembly: GCA_027483665.1. Classification (GTDB taxonomy): domain Bacteria; phylum Pseudomonadota; class Gammaproteobacteria; order Burkholderiales; family Burkholderiaceae_C; genus JAIXUC01. The sequence goes on from JAIXUC010000041.1 coordinate 86,127, forward strand.
AATGGACAAGACATGTCCGGCGCCAGCCAAGATGTCTGGTATGCGGCTCGGCGGCGCATGGGCATGTTGTTTCAGTTTGGCGCTCTGTTCACAGACCTCAGCGTTTTCGATAACGTCGCCTTTCCACTGCGAGAGCACACCAACCTGCCCAGCGCCATGGTGCGCGACATCGTGCTCATGAAGCTCGATGCCGTCGGCTTGCGCGGGGCCCGCGACCTGATGCCCTCCGAGATATCAGGCGGCATGGCGCGCCGGGTTGCCCTCGCCAGGGCGATTGCCCTGGACCCAGAACTGGTGATGTACGACGAACCCTTTGCGGGCTTGGACCCTATTTCGCTCGGTACCGCTGCACGACTGATTCGCCAACTCAACGACAACCTGGGCCTGACCACCCTCATCGTCTCCCACGATCTGGAAGAGACCTTTCGCATCGCCGATCAGGTGGTTGTTCTGGCTAACGGCAAGGTGGCCGCTCAGGGCACGCCGCAGGCCGTTCGTGAAAGCTCGGACCCGCTGGTTCACCAGTTTGTGAATGCGCTACCTGACGGCCCGGTGCGCTTTCACTATCCCGGCCCGGATGTGCGCGATGACTTCGGGCCGTCTGGCTCTAAAAAAAGGACTGGGCGATGACCCCTTTTCGTCTGGCCGATTTGGGGTTTGCGGTGCGCCAGTGGTTGGCCGACGTGGGCTATGCCACACGACTCCTGTGGGCCGTGCTGCGGCATTCGGGCTCTACGTTGCGTCGATTCGGCCTGGTGCGCGATCAAATCCATTTTCTCGGTAACCACTCACTGGCCATCATCACCATTTCGGGCCTTTTCGTAGGCTTTGTTCTGGGACTGCAGGGCTACTACACCCTGCAGCGCTACGGCTCTTCGGAGGCTTTGGGTGTGCTGGTTGCGCTTTCCTTGGTGCGCGAACTCGGACCGGTCATCACGGCCTTGTTGTTTGCAGGCCGGGCTGGTACATCGCTCACGGCGGAAATTGGTCTGATGAAGGCCGGCGAGCAACTCAGTGCCATGGAAATGATGGCGGTAGACCCTGTGCAACGCGTTTTGGCGCCGCGTTTTTGGGGCGGCGTGATCGCCATGCCATTGTTGGCCGCGGTGTTCAGCGCGGTCGGCATCATCGGTGGCTGGGTCGTGGGTGTGGTAATGATTGGCGTGGACTCGGGCTCTTTCTGGAGCCAGATGCAAAGCGGCGTCGACGTGTGGAACGATGTCGGCAACGGCATCATCAAAAGCGTGGCTTTTGGGATCACGGTGACTTTCGTTGCGCTGCTTCAGGGTTATCGCGCCAAGCCGACGCCTGAAGGTGTTTCTCGCGCCACCACGCGCACGGTGGTCATGGCGTCTTTGGCAGTCTTGGCCATCGACTTTGTGCTGACCGCCATGATGTTCAGCATTTGATGGTGGCAATCGGACGCAAGTCCATGAAAGGTGCGTGATGCAACGCTCTGCGAAAGATGTTTGGGTTGGCTTGTTTGTGCTGCTCGGAGCCGCTGCCGTGCTGTTTCTGGCGCTGCAGTCGGCGAATTTGTTGAGTTTGAACTTTGACCCGGTCTACCGGGTCACAGCCCGCTTTGACAACATCGGTGGCCTGAAGGCCAAGTCGGCTGTGCGCAGCTCGGGCGTCGTGGTGGGGCGTGTCGAATCCATCGTCTTCGACGACAAAACGTTTCAGGCGCGTGTCACTTTGGCGTTGGAGCGGCGCTACACATTTCCCAAGGACAGCTCGCTGAAAATCTTGACCAGCGGCCTGCTCGGAGAACAATACGTTGGCATAGAGGCCGGTGCCGATGTGGCGAACTTGCAGACTGGTGACACCATCACCTCCACACAGTCCGCGGTGGTGCTGGAGAACCTGATCGGCCAGTTTTTATACAACCGCGCGGCCGACGGGGCGAACGGAGCGAGCGGAGCTAACGGAGCCAGCGGAGCCAGCGGAGCCAACGCCAAGTGAGCGAATTCATGACTTTCTCAACCCGTGCTTTTCCCAGCTCGCTGGGTCGCCTGCCTTACTCGGCGGCGCTGTTGTCTTGTGTGCTGATGTTGGGTGGTTGCGCTTCCGTTGCTCAACCCCATTCACAGGACCCTCTGGAGTCATTCAACAGGGGCGTCTACAACTTCAATGACGGCCTGGATCAGGCGCTGATCAAGCCTGTGGCAGAGGCTTATGTAGCAGTCACTCCTTCGCCAGTCCGAACTGGTGTGGGTAACTTCTTCAGCAACCTCGGGGACATCTGGACGTTCGCCAACAGCCTGATGCAGTTCAAGGGGCGGGTGGCGGCTGAAACCGCTATACGGTTTTCAGTCAACACCACCTGGGGGCTGGGTGGCTTGCTGGACATCGCGACGCAAGCAGGAATTCCAAAGCATCGTGAAGATTTCGGCCAGACGCTTGGTTTTTGGGGTGTGCCTGCGGGTCCATACCTCGTCTTGCCCGTACTCGGCCCTTCGACTGTTCGCGATACCGCCGCTCTGACCGTGGATGCTCAGGGCAACGTCGTCACTCAAGGCGTCGATCACGTTTCGACTCGCAACAGCCTGAGCACGCTCAATTTGGTCAATTCCCGAGCAGAGTTTTTGAATGCTGGTCGCTTGGTGGAAGAGGCCGCCATCGATAAGTACAGCTTCACCCGGGACGTGTTCCTGCAGCGTCGCCAAAGTCAGGTCTATGACGGCGATCCGCCCGATGTGGCTGAGCCTCAAGACCCGGAACCCACCAAGCCCTGACCAAACGCTGGGCACAGCATGGGCTGGCATGATCAGCCAGCAATAGGAACTTCCATATGAACAGAAAACGTTTTGCCCGCTTGTTGACTTTCACGATCGTGAGCGCTTGGATCGGAACAATGGCCATCTTGCCTCAGGCGCACGCGGCTGAAGAAGCTCCGGACGCATTGGTGAAACGGTTGTCCGAGGAGGTGCTAAATGCGATCAAGGCTGACAAAAGCATCAAGGCCGGCGACGTGCAACCGGTCGTCGCACTGGTCGACCAGAAGATCTTGCCCAACCTTAACTTTCAACGCATGACGGCCTCTGCTGTGGGCCCGGCATGGCGGCAAGCGACGCCCGAGCAGCGGCAGCGACTTCAAGAGGAATTCAAGATTCTGTTGGTTCGCACTTATGCCGGAGCGCTGGCTCAGGTGACAGACCAGACCATCGTGGTGCGGCCGCTGCGTTCTGCGCCGACTGACACCGAGGTGATTGTTCGCTCCGAAATTCGTGGGCGAGGAGAACCTGTGCAGTTGGACTACCGCTTGGAGAAGACGCCTGGCCAAGGCGCCGGCTGGCGGATCTTCAACCTCAATGTGCTGGGGGTGTGGTTGGTCGACACCTACCGCAGTCAGTTTGCTGCAGAAATCAATGCGCGCGGCATTGATGGACTCATCAACACACTGGCTGAGCGCAACAAATCCAACAGCACACCCCGAAAGGGTTGATGGCGATGACTGCCTACAGACTTCCGCAGGTGCTCACGCATGACCTTGCTGCAGAAGTCATGGCGCAGAGTCGCAGCGCGCTGATGTCTCAGCAATCCCAGACATGGGTGCTGGATGCCAGCCTTCTTGATCAGTTTGATTCCTCGGCTTTGGCGGTGCTCCTGGGCCTCCGGCGATTCGCGCTGGAGTCCAAGGCCGAGCTGCAAGTGCAGGGCGCGCCACAGCGTTTGACCCAGCTGGCCGGCCTTTACGGTGTCGCTGGCCTGTTGCATCTGACCTCGCACTGAGCTCTTGTCACACCGGTCGGGTTTTGGGCCCTGGCCTAAACTCTCTGGTCTTTATGTCAGCTGTTTCCTTTCAATCGGTCTCCAAGGTTTACGCGTCATCCAAGTCTTCGGTGCGAGCTTTGGATCAGGTGAGTTTCACCATCGAGGAAGGCGAGTTCTTCGGTTTACTCGGGCCCAACGGTGCCGGGAAGACCAGCCTCATCAGCATCTTGGCTGGCCTGTCGCGTGCCAGCAGCGGACGCATCAGCGTCTTGGGCCACGATGTGGTGGACGACTATGTCCAAGCTAGGCGCAGCCTGGGTATCGTGCCGCAAGAGTTGGTATTCGATCCTTTTTTCAATGTGCGCGAGACCCTGCGTATCCAGTCGGGCTACTTTGGCATCCAAAACAATGACGATTGGATCGACGAGCTCCTCAGCAGCTTGGGCTTGTCTGACAAAGCCAGTGCGAATATGCGTCAACTCTCCGGTGGCATGAAGCGGCGCGTTTTGGTGGCCCAGGCTTTGGTCCACAAGCCCCCCGTGATCGTCCTTGACGAGCCCACTGCTGGCGTCGATGTGGAGCTGCGTCAAACGTTGTGGCAGTTTGTGGCTCGGCTCAACCGCGAGGGGCACACGGTGCTGCTGACCACGCACTACCTTGAGGAAGCCGAGGCCTTGTGCCAGCGCATTGCCATGTTGAAAGAGGGGCGGGTTGTGGCGCTGGCGCCTACGAGCGAGTTGCTCAGTACTGCGGCGCCTTCCGTGTTGCGCTTTAAGCTTGATGCAGAACTACCTGCTGAATTGGCGCAACGGGCGCGCATCACTGGCCGAATCGTGCAGCTTCCGGCCCAAGACGCTGCGGACATCGAACGCTGCCTTGGGGTCCTTCGACAAGCGGGCTTGCACGCACAAGATGTTGAAATTCGAAAGGCCGATCTGGAGGATGTGTTCTTGTCGCTCATGGCGACCAAGTCCCCGCCCCAGTCTTTGGGCGGCGCTTCTATGTCTGCGCGCGCAGACAAGTCCGCCGCGGAGACCGCGCCATGACTGGCTGGCAGACGTTGCTCTACAAGGAAGTTTTGCGCTTTTGGAAAGTGAGTTTCCAGACCATCGCTGCTCCTGTGCTGACCGCCGTCTTGTACATGCTCATCTTCGGCCACGTGCTCGAGGACCACGTGCAAGTGTTTGAGCAAGTGAGCTACACCGCTTTTCTGGTGCCTGGGCTGGTCATGATGAGCGTGCTGCAAAACGCCTTTGCCAACAGTTCCTCTTCGCTGATTCAGAGCAAGATCATGGGCAACCTGGTTTTCTTGCTGCTGACCCCGCTGTCGCACCGCAGCTGGTTTGTGGCTTACGTGGGGTCGTCCATGGTCCGAGGCTTAGCCGTTGGCTTGGGCGTTTTTGCTGTCACCGCCTGGTTTGGCCGACCTTCGTATGCAGCGCCTTTGTGGATCATCGCCTTCGCCTTGATGGGTGCTGCCCTGATGGGCGCCCTGGGTCTGATCGCCGGCCTTTGGGCTGAGAAATTTGACCAGTTGGCTGGCTTTCAGAACTTCATCATCATGCCGATGACGTTTTTGAGTGGTGTTTTTTATTCGATTCACTCGCTGCCTGCGGTTTGGCAGACCATCAGCCACCTCAACCCGTTTTTCTACATGATCGACGGCTTTCGCTATGGTTTTTTTGGCGCAAGCGATGTGTCGCCCTGGCTCAGCCTGGCGGTCGTGGCCAGCGCACTCGCCGGGGTTGCGGCGCTGGCCCTGCACCTGCTGCGCACGGGCTACAAGATCAGAAACTGAAACTCACAGCATGACTGCCGAAGAACTCACCGACATCATCCGCGCCGGCCTTCCTTGCGAACACATTGCGCTGGACGGGGACGGGCGTCACTGGTACGCCACGATCGTCTCTGAATCCTTCGAGGGGCGTCGCCTGGTGCAACGCCATCAGCAGGTGTACGCCACCTTGGGACACAAGATGCACACCGACGAAGTGCACGCGCTGTCCATGAAGACCTTCACGCCTGCCGAGTGGGCTGCACAGCCGCGCTGAGAACGGACTCTTATGGACAAGCTTTTGATTCGTGGCGGGCGCACCCTGGCTGGAGAGGTGCAGGTATCGGGTGCCAAGAACGCTGCGCTGCCTCAGTTGTGTGCAGCCTTGTTAACGGCTCAGCCGGTGCGCTTGCGCAACGTGCCACATTTGCAAGACGTGGCCACGATGATGAAGCTGATCCGAAACATGGGGGTGGCCGCCGAGCGGGACGCATCGGGTGATGTGCTGCTCGACGCAGGCAAGCTCAGCTCGCCCGAGGCACCCTACGAGCTGGTGAAAACCATGCGCGCCTCGGTGCTGGCCCTGGGGCCGCTGCTGGCGCGCTTCGGCGAGGCCACTGTGTCTTTACCGGGTGGCTGTGCGATTGGTTCACGCCCGGTTGACCAGCACATCAAAGGCCTGCAGGCGATGGGCGCAGACATTCGCGTCGAGCACGGATACATGATCGCGCGTCTGACCGAAGGCAGGGCCCGCCTGCGGGGCGCGCGCATCACGACCGATATGGTCACTGTGACCGGCACCGAGAATTTCTTGATGGCCGCTTGTTTGGCCGAAGGCGAGACGGTGCTGGAGAACGCCGCCCAGGAGCCTGAGATTCCTGATTTGGCAGAGATGCTGATTGCCATGGGAGCGCACATTGAAGGCCACGGCAGCAGCCGCATCCGCATCGAAGGTGTCCAAGCCTTGCAAGGTTGTACGCATCAGGTCGTGGCTGACCGCATCGAGGCTGGTACCTTCCTGTGTGCCGTGGCTGCCACGGGCGGTGATGTGTTGCTGCGTCATGGACGGGCGGACCACTTGGACGCAGTCATCGAAAAGCTCCGAGAGGCGGGCGCAGAGGTGCTGGCAGTTCCCGAAGGAATCCGGGTGCGGGCATCAGGCCGACTCCAGGCAGTGGGCTTTCGCACCACGGAGTACCCCGGATTTCCAACCGATATGCAGGCGCAGTTCATGGCGCTCAACTGCGTGGCGCAAGGCACCAGCACCGTGACCGAAACCATTTTTGAAAACCGCTTCATGCACGTCAATGAACTGGTCCGCTTGGGCGCCCGCATCCAGATCGACGGCAAGGTGGCTGTGGTCGAAGGCGTGGAGCGCCTCTCGGGTGCGACCGTCATGGCCACCGACCTGCGTGCATCGGCTTCGCTCGTGATCGCTGGCTTGATCGCACAAGGCAACACTGTGGTGGACCGCATCTACCACCTGGATCGGGGTTACGACCGCATGGAAGCCAAGCTGGCAGCACTGGGCGCGGACATCGAAAGGATCAAGTGATCACATTGGCCCTGTCGAAGGGACGCATATTCGATGAAACCATGCCTTTGCTCGAAGCGGCGGGTGTGCAGGTTCTCGACGACCCAGAGCGCTCGCGCAAGCTCATTTTGGACACCAGCGACCCGGGGCTGCGCGTGGTGCTGGTGCGCGCAACAGACGTGCCGACTTACGTGCAATACGGAGGCGCCGACATGGGCGTCGTGGGCAGTGACACGTTGTTGGAGAGTGGGTGTGAAGGGCTCTACCAGCCGCTCGACCTGCAGATCGCACGTTGTCGCCTGAGTGTGGCGGTTCGGGCTGATGCCGACTATCAGCAGGCTGTGCGGCAGGGCGCGCGCTTGAAAGTCGCCACGAAATACGTGCGGCTGTCGCGCGAGTTTTTTGCGGCCAAGGGCGTGCACATCGACCTCATCAAGCTCTACGGCAGCATGGAGTTGGCACCCCTTACCGGGCTGGCAGATGCCATCGTCGACTTAGTGTCCACGGGGGGCACGCTCAAGGCCAATCATCTGGTCGAGGTCGAGCGCATCATGGATATCAGCGCGCGACTGGTTGTGAACCAAGCCTCACTCAAGCTCAAGCCCTTGGCCTTGCGTCGATTGATTGACGCTTTCGACCAAGCGCTGCCCCATCGCTCCGGCGTACCCTCATGAGCCTCACTGCACGTCCTCTGCGCATGTCCACTGTCGATGCGGACTTTGAATCGGCGTTCCAGTCGAGGCTGCATTGGTCTGCCGAGACCGACAGCGCCATCGAAGAGCGCGTGGCTGGCATATTGGCCGATGTGCGCACGCGTGGCGACGCTGCGGTGCTTGACTACACCGCCCGCTTCGATGGCCTGGATGTGTCCAACATGACGAGCCTCGAGTTGACGCAAGCGGAGTTCAAACTCGCATTCGACAGCCTGAACCCGCCACAGCGCCATGCCCTGCAAGCTGCTGCAGAACGCATCCGCGACTACCACCAGCGCCAGTTGCAAGCTTGTGGGCAGAGCTGGAGTTACCGCGACGCCGACGGCTCTTTGCTGGGCCAGAAGGTCACACCCCTGGACCGCGCCGGCATCTATGTGCCCGGGGGCAAAGCGGCTTATCCGTCTTCTTTGCTCATGAACGCCATTCCAGCGCATGTGGCCGGTGTCGGCGAAGTGGTGATGGTGGTGCCAACACCGAGAGGCGAGCGCAGTGCTTTGGTGCTGGCTGCTGCCTATGTTGCGGGCGTCAGCCGAGCCTTCACCATTGGCGGTGCCCAAGCTGTGGCAGCCCTGGCTTACGGCACGGCGACAGTGCCCAAGGTGGACAAGATCACCGGCCCGGGCAACGCTTATGTTGCTGCCGCCAAAAGGCGCGTCTTCGGCACGGTGGGCATCGACATGATTGCCGGCCCCAGCGAAATCCTCGTTCTGGCAGATGGCAATGTCCCGCCCGAGTGGGTGGCGATGGACTTGTTCAGCCAGGCCGAACACGATGAGTTGGCACAAAGCATCTTGCTTTGTCCAAGCGCTTCTTATATCGACCGCGTGCAACAAGCCGTTGACTCATTGCTCAACAGTCTGCCCCGGGCCAGCATCATTGCTGCATCGCTCAACGGACGCGGTGCTTTCATTCACACGCGCAGCATGCAAGAGGCTTGCGACATCAGCAACCGCATTGCGCCTGAGCACCTGGAAATCGCGAGTGACGAGCCCCAAGTCTGGGAGCCTTTGCTGCGCCATGCCGGAGCCATTTTTATGGGGCGCTACACCAGCGAAAGCCTAGGCGACTACTGCGCTGGTCCCAACCACGTGCTGCCCACGTCAGGGACTGCGCGCTTCTCGAGTCCGCTTGGCGTCTACGACTTTCAGAAGCGCTCCAGCCTGATTGAAGTGAGCGCCGCTGGGGCTGCCGTGTTGGGGCCTATCGCGGCAGAGCTGGCCTACGGCGAAGGCTTGCAGGCTCATGCCCGTGCAGCCGAGTTGCGCTTGCCTGAAGTTCCGGAGATGCGGCGATGAGCGGCTCGCTTCGGTCAGTTCCGGGCTTGTCGATGATCCGCCAAGACGTGCAATCCATGCATGCCTATGCGGTCCAAGACGCTCGCGGCATGGTCAAGCTCGACGCCATGGAGAACCCCTACGTTCTGCCACCAGCGCTACAAGCGGAGTTGGGCGTGCGGCTGGGAGCGGTGGCCATCAATCGTTATCCGGGTCCGCGTGTCGATGAGCTGCGCCGAGTCTTGGCGCAACACATCGGCTTGCCCGACACACACGCACTCATGCTGGGCAATGGTTCTGATGAGTTGATATCCCTGCTGGCGATGGCCTGTGACTTGCCTGACGCCACCGTGCTTGCACCTGAACCCGGCTTTGTGATGTACGCCATGAGTGCACGTTTGCAGGGCATGCGTTACGTCGGTGTGCCGCTTTGCGCCGACTTTTCTTTGGACGAGCCCGCGATGTTGCAAGCCATCACCGAGCATCGACCGGCGCTGGTGTACTTCGCGTACCCGAACAATCCCACCGCCAACTTGTGGGATGTCAGCACATTGCGTCGCCTCGTTGCTGCGGCCAGTGCGCAAGGCGCTCTGGTGGTGATGGACGAGGCCTATCAGCCCTTTTCCAGTCGTACCTGGCTCGAGGAGATCCGCAGCAGTCCTCTGGCCAACGCGCAGGTTTTGCTCATGCGCACACTGTCCAAGTATGGGCTTGCGGGCGTGCGCTTGGGTTACTTGTGCGGGCCTGCTGCGCTGATTGGCGAGATCGACAAGTTGCGCCCGCCCTACAACGTCAGCGTACTCAACGCCGAATGCGCACTTTTTGCGCTGGAGCACGCGCAAGAGTTTGCGCAACAGGCTGCTTTGGTGCGCAGCGAGCGCGAGCGTCTGATCGCCGCACTGAGCCTCATGCAGGGGGTACAGCCTTTCCCCAGCGACGCCAACATGATGCTGTTGCGCGTCATGGCTGACGACGACCAAGCGGCGTCACGCTTGTTTGAGGGGCTGCGCGAACGCGGCGTTCTGGTGAAGAACGTTTCTAAAATGCACCCACTGCTGCGCAACTGCCTGCGTCTGACCGTGGGCACTTCGACCGAAAACGACCTGCTGTTGCAGGCACTCGCCCAGGCACTTCCCGGTGCCAGGGTCTGAGTTCACCACCAGGGACACCGCCATGATCCCCAACCGCCGCGCTGATGTGGTTCGACAAACCGCAGAGACGCACATCAGCGTGTCGATTGACTTGGACGGCACCGGCGTGTCGCGGCTGTCAACCGGCATCGGTTTCTTCGATCACATGCTCGACCAGATTGCCCGACATGGCCTGATGGATCTCGCCATCGATGCCAAGGGCGACTTGCACATCGACGGGCACCACACCGTTGAAGACGTGGGCATCACATTGGGGCAGGCTGTGGCCAGGGCCGTCGCCGACAAAAAAGGTATTCGCCGGTATGGCCACGCCTATGTCCCGTTGGACGAAGCGCTGTCCCGCGTGGTGATCGACTTCTCTGGCCGCCCCGGCTTGGTGATGAACCTGCCGTTTACCAGTGGCTCCATCGGCGGCTTCGACACGCAACTGACCCACGAGTTCTTTCAGGGTTTTGCAAACCACGCCTTGGTAACGCTGCACATCGACAATTTGCGCGGTGACAACGCCCACCATCAGTGCGAAACGGTGTTCAAGGCTTTTGCTCGTGCTCTGCGCGCTGCGGTGGAGCGTGATCCCCGCGCTGCCGACATCATCCCGTCCACCAAGGGTTCGCTCTGAGCATGCGCCAAGTGGCCGTGGTTGATTACGGCATGGGCAACCTGCGCTCTGTTTCGCAGGCTGTGAAAGCTGTCGCTGGCTCAGACTTTCTTGTCAGCGTCACGTCAGACCCAGAGGCGATCCGCCGAGCTGAGCGAATTGTGTTGCCGGGGCAAGGCGCAATGCCCGATTGCATGCATGAATTGAAGACCTCAGGCCTGCAAGAGTCGGTGATCGAGGCAGCGCGCAGCAAACCGCTGTTTGGTGTTTGCGTGGGCATGCAGATGTTGCTCGACCACAGCGAAGAAGGCGACACGCCTGGCCTCGGTTTGTTTGCTGGGGACGTCATCCGCTTTCGCCTTGAAGGGCAACTTCAGCCGGACGGCAGCCGCTTCAAGGTTCCGCAAATGGGCTGGAACCAAGTGGCGCAGAGCCAGCCACACCCGCTGTGGCAGGGCGTGCCGGACGGCTCATGGTTTTACTTTGTACACAGTTTCCATGCGCGCACGCTGCAGGCGCAAGACAGCGCGGGCGAAACGGAGTACGGCGTTCGCTTTACGTCGGCACTGGCCCGCGATAACATTTTTGCAACCCAGTTCCACCCCGAAAAGAGCGCAGCGCACGGGCTGGCGCTTTATCGAAACTTCTTGTCCTGGAATCCCTGAACCCTTTGTGCTTGCGGCCGCGGTTTTCCTGCGGCGGCGTCAGACCATGCAACTCATCCCCGCAATTGACTTGAAAGACGGCCTTTGTGTGCGCCTGAAGCAGGGGGACATGAACCAAGCCACCCACTTTGGCGATGACCCAGTGGCTGTCGCCCGGGGTTGGCTGGCCAAAGGTGCCCGACGCCTGCACCTGGTAGACCTGAACGGCGCGTTCGCGGGCAAGCCGCAGAACTTGCAAGCCATTAAAAGCATCTTGAAAGCGGTGGGAGAGGACATCCCCGTGCAGCTGGGTGGTGGCATCCGCGACCTCGACACCATCGAGCGCTACGTGGACAGTGGTCTGCGCTACGTCATCATTGGGACGGCAGCCGTGAAGAATCCCGGCTTTCTCAAAGACGCATGCACCGCCTTTGGGGGGCACATCATCGTCGGGCTCGACGCCAAGAACGGCAAGGTGGCAACAGACGGCTGGAGCAAACTCACTGGCCATGAGGTCGTTGACTTGGCTCGCAAGTTCCAAGACTGGGGCGTGGAGTCGATCATCTACACAGATATTGGGCGCGACGGCATGCTGACCGGCATCAACATAGAGGCCACAGTCAAGCTGGCGCAGTCGCTCAGTATTCCTGTCATCGCATCGGGCGGCCTCGCAGGTATGGCAGACATTGAAGCGCTGTGCGCGGTACGAGATGAGGGCATTGAGGGCGTGATTTGTGGCCGCGCCATCTACAGCGGCGACCTCGACTTTGTAGCCGCTCAAGCGCGCGCAGACGAGTTGACGGGCTGACCGGCGTGCTGGCCAAACGCATCATCCCGTGCCTGGACGTCACAGGCGGGCGAGTGGTCAAGGGTGTCAACTTCGTTGCTTTGCGAGATGCTGGCGACCCGGTCGAGATTGCTGCTCGCTACAACGACCAAGGCGCAGACGAGCTCACCTTTCTCGACATCACGGCCACCAGCGATGGCAGAGACCTGATCTTGCCCATCATCGAGGCGGTGGCCAGCCAGGTTTTCATTCCTCTGACGGTGGGTGGGGGTGTGCGTAGCGTCGACGATGTGCGCAGATTGCTTAACGCGGGTGCCGACAAAACCAGCTTCAACTCGGCGGCCATTGCCAACCCGCAAGTCATCAACGATGCCTCCAACCGGTTTGGCGCACAGTGCATCGTGGTGGCCATAGATGCCAAACGTCGCAGCGCTCTCGATGAACAGCGGCTGGATGCCAAGGGCTGCGCGATGGGCCCGGGTTGGGACGTCTTCAGCCACGGTGGGCGTACAAACACCGGCTTGGACGCAGTGGGCTGGGCTCGTGAAATGGCACTGCGCGGCGCTGGTGAGATCTTGCTGACCAGCATGGACCGCGACGGCACACGCGTTGGTTTCGATCTGGAGCTCACCCGTGCTGTGGCCGATGCAGTGCCGGTGCCAGTGATCGCCTCTGGCGGCGTGGGGCAGCTGGACCACTTGGTAGACGGTATCCAGTTGGGTGGTGCCGACGCGGTGCTGGCAGCCAGCATCTTCCATTACGGCGAATACACCGTGGGCCAAGCCAAGCAGCGCATGGCCGAGCGCGGTGTGCTCATGCGTGGCTGAGCGGCCACCACAAAGAAGCAAGCTATGGATTGGCTATCGCAAGTGGCGTGGGACGCGCAGGGCTTGGTTCCTGTGATAGCCCAAGAGCGTGGCAGCAAAGACATCCTGATGGTGGCCTGGATGAACCGCGAGGCCCTCGAAGAGACCGCGCGCACGGGCCAAGCGGTCTACTACAGCCGCTCGCGACAGAGACTTTGGCGCAAAGGCGAGGAATCGGGCCATGTCCAGCAGGTACACGAGATTCGCCTGGACTGCGATGCCGATGTGGTGTTGTTGACCGTCACGCAACTGGGGCATGATCCGGGTATAGCGTGTCACACGGGGCGGCACAGCTGCTTCTTTCAAAAGCTTCAAGGCGGCCAGTGGCTATCCGTTGAGCCCGTCTTGAAAGACCCCGAGCACATTTACAAGTGAACCCGCATGACCTCAGAAGACACCCTGCGCCGTCTGACGGATGTCATTGAGTCTCGAAAGCCCGCCGCAGGCGGTGATCCTGGGGCCAGTTATGTCGCGCGCTTGCTGGCACGCGGACCTGACGCATTTCTCAAAAAAATTGGAGAAGAGGCGACCGAGGTCGTATTGGCTGCCAAAGACATGCAGCACGGCGCTTCCAAAGAAGCGCTGATCGCGGAAATGGCTGATCTGTGGTTCCACAGTCTGATTGCGCTGGCTTACTTTGGCTGCTCGGCACAAGACGTGCTGGAAGAGCTTGCGCGCCGTGAGGGCAGGAGCGGCATCGAAGAAAAGGCCCTTCGCAAAGCTTTGGCAAGGCAAGCAGAGTCTGAGTCCACCAGATCCACCGGAGCCACCCCATGAGCACCATCATCGAGATGAAAACCGATAAAGACCGCACCTTGATGCACATCTTGTACGCCATGCACACCATTGCCTGGGCGTCGGCCATGTCCTTGGCAGTGATCGCGGTCATCATCAACTACGTGCGGCGCGGCGACGAGCACGATGCGCTCTATCAGGCGCACCACACTTACATGATCCGTACCTTCTGGTGGACCTTGGGTTGGTTGGTGCTGCTGTCGCCCTTGTGGTTGCTTTTCTTCGCTCCCGGGGCCATTGCGTACACGATCGTCGGACTTTGGTACCTCTATCGCTGTATCAAAGGCTGGTTGCGCTTTTCCAAGCAGCGCTTGCCCGTGGAGCTGACGTGAGCGCTACCGATAACTGCCTTTTCTGCAAGATCGTCGCGGGTCAAATCCCATCGCGCAAGGTGTTCGAAGACGACGAAGTGCTGGCCTTTCACGATATCAATCCTTGGGCGCCCGTTCACTTCCTGATCGTGCCGAAGCAACACATTGCATCCATGGCGCAAGTCACGGCGCGGGACGCACCTCTCATTAGCCACATGCTCTTGTTGGCCCCCCGGTTGGCCTTGGAGCAAGGGTGCAGCCCTTACCCGGATGGGGGTTTTCGCATCGTCACCAACACGGGTACCCAAGGCGGGCAAGAGGTACATCACTTGCACTTTCATGTCATGGGCGGTCCGCGACCCTGGGCGAGGGGCTGAAACCTCCGCGCTGCACATCGCAGGGCAGTAAGCCCTGAGCCTGTGTTGACATATCGCACCTTTAGAATCGGTTGACATTGGCAAGGAGCTCAACATGGGAACATTTTCGATTTGGCATTGGTTGATCGTTCTCGCCGTCGTGGTGATGGTGTTTGGCACCAAGAAACTGCGCAACTTGGGCGCCGACTTGGGCGGCGCAGTCAAGGGCTTTAAGGACGGCATCAAGGATGGCGGCACGGCAGAGGAAAAAGCCGCTGCTCAGGTGGCGCAGTCGTCGTCTGTAGCTGACAAGCCAACCATTGATGTCGAAGCGAAGACCAAGTCTTGAGTCTTCATGCAGCGGCGTTTGCACAGTCGACTGCTGCAGTTAGCCCATGATCGATATCGGCATTTCCAAAATCGCGCTCATTGGCGCAGTCGCCTTGGTGGTCATTGGCCCAGAGCGACTGCCTAAAGTAGCGCGCATCGTCGGAACTTTTCTGGGCAAAGCACAGCGTTACGTGGCTGATGTGAAAGCAGAAGTCAACCGAACGATGGAGTTGGAAGAGCTGCAAAAGATGAAGTCGTCGGTTGAATCTGCAGCGCGGGACGTCCAGCAATCGGTGCAAACCAGCACGGCAGAGTTCGAGCGAGATTGGGCCGACGCTACATCAGGTGCTGACAACGCTTGGAACGCTGACCAGACGACAGCTCCAGTCACCACAGCGGCGTACAAGCCGCCCAAAAAGAACTGGCGACTCAAACAAGGTGCAACACCGCGTTGGTACAAATCAAAGCATGGCATCCGGACCAACGCTCTGTCGGGGGCGGCGCGAGTAGCCAGATACCGCCCTAAGCCCCTGGCTTGATGCCAGCACACTACGCGTGCGCCGACGTGAACGCGCCAAGTCCCCCTCATGTCTGACAGCCCCAAACCCCCTGAAGACGAATTAGCTGGTTCAGAGCAGCCCTTCGTGCAGCACCTCATGGAGTTGCGCGATCGCATGATCCGGGCCGTCATTGCCATCGGTGTGGTTGCGCTGGCTTTGGCGTTCTACCCAGGGCCAGGTGCGCTCTACGACATCATGGCCGCGCCCTTGGTGGCGCACTTGCCCAAGGGCGCGACCTTGATCGCCACGTCGGTGATCTCGCCATTTTTGGTGCCCTTGAAGATTTTGCTGATGACGGCTTTCTTGATCGCGTTGCCAGTCGTCCTATGGCAGGTCTGGGCCTTTATTGCGCCTGGGCTTTATTCGCATGAGAAGCGATTGGTCTTGCCGCTCGTCGTCTCCAGCACCCTGCTGTTCTTCGTTGGCGTGGCGTTTTGCTATTTCTTCGTGTTCGGGCAGGTGTTCTCGTTTATTCAAAGCTTTGCGCCCAAGAGCATCACGGCCGCGCCAGACATAGAGGCTTACTTGAGTTTTGTGCTCAGCATGTTTTTGGCTTTTGGCTTGGCATTCGAGGTGCCCATCGTGGTCATTGTGCTGGCACGCATGAACATCGTCAGCATTGAAAAACTCAAGGCATGGCGCGGTTACTTTGTTGTCATCGCTTTCATCATTGCTGCGGTCGTCACGCCGCCCGATGTCGTTTCACAGCTGGCGCTGGCAATACCCATGTGCCTGCTATACGAAGTTGGCATTTGGGCTGCTGTGCTTTTCCTGAAATACACGAAAGCACCGGTCGAACCGGCTGCGGACGCTGCAACTTGATTGCTGTTTGGGAGCGCCCTGAGCGTCTTCAGACAGGCTAGCGAGTCGGTCTCGGAGTCACGCTGCGAGGCCTGATGCCCGGAGTAACGCGTAATTCAAGCGACTGGTTGCCCCGCATGACAGAAAACGTGCTCTGCTGCCCTGGCTTTAATGCGGCCACCAGTCGGAGCAATTGCGACACATTGCGGACGGCTTGCGTGCTCACAGCGACGATCACGTCGCCCGGTCGCAATCCAGCCTGAGCAGCAGGACCGTTTTGCAGCACCCCTGTAATGATGACGCCCTGGGGCAGAGCGCCGTCCTTGCGGGTAAGGCCGAAGGTTTCTGCCAGCTCCTGTGACAACTCATTGGGCTCCACCCCAATCCAGCCGCGGGTGACTTGTCCGTCGGCCACGATAGCCTGCAGCACCATCTTGGCAGTTGAGGTGGGGATCGCAAACCCAATGCCCAAGTTGCCTCCAGAGCGCGAATAAATGGCCGTGTTGATGCCGACCAAATGTCCATTGACATCGACCAGCGCCCCCCCAGAGTTACCCGGGTTGATGGCCGCGTCTGTTTGGATGAAGTTCTCGAAGGTGTTGATGCCCAGCTGGTTTCTGCCTAATGCACTCACGATGCCGCTCGTCACCGTTTGGCCAACACCGAACGGGTTGCCGATGGCTAGCAGCATGTCGCCAACCTGCAGCGCTTCGGAGTCGCCTAGAACTATCGTTGGCAGCTTGTCGAGCTCGATCTTCAAAACGGCCAAATCGGTGTCCGGGTCCGTGCCCACAATCTTGGCGGTCGCCCTGCGGCCATCGTTGACGATCACTTCAATGCCGTCAGCACCTTCAACCACATGGTTGTTGGTCAATATGTAGCCGCTGTTGCTGACAATCACCCCGCTGCCGATGCCGCCTTGCGGCTCCTGCCCTCGGTCACCGAAGAAAAATCGGAACCACGGGTCTTGCGCATGCGCCGGGTTCATGGCTTGACTGGTATTGATGCTGACCACGGCCGCCGCTGCGGCCTGAGCAGCGACGCGCATACTGCCTGGAGGGACGATGCCGGGGGCCGGCGCTGGGGCTTCCAACAAAGCAATGGATGCCGGGGAGACGCGCAACCAGGCGGGCTTCAAGGTCAAAACAACGAAGTAAACGCCCAAGACCACGGTCACGGTTTGTGCGAACAAGAGCCACCAACGTTTCATGGGTAAGAATTGTAGGAGTCGAACCTAAACCCCAAGCGCAGCGCTCAGCTTCGCCCAAGCGCGGCAGTCCATGTTTCGAACCTCACCGCTCTGGTTACCTGCTATGAGACGCACTTGATGAAGCGCCACAACCAAGTGATTTGGGTGCAGCCGCATGCGCCGCCCAAGCCAGCGGAAGGCGAGCCCTGCAACGGGTGCGGCGTTTGCTGCTTGTCAGAACCATGCCCGCTGGGTGTGCTGTTGTCCTTTCGCTTACACGGTGCCTGTGCGGCCTTGCGTTGGTTGCCCCAAGAACAGATCTACCGATGCGGAGCACTGTCTAGCCCGAGTGCTTCTCGGGGAGTTCGCGGCGCACTGAGCCGTTTGCGATACGTTTGGCTCCGGCGTGCCATCGGTGCTGAACAAGGTTGTGATTGCAGCTTGGAGCCGAGCCCCGCGCCTTGAATGACAATTTCACGCATGACTGACCGAAAGACTTTGCTACTCGCTTTCGATGAGTTGCTGCAGCCAACAAGATTCACCGATTACGGCCCGAATGGGTTGCAAGTTGAAGGGCAACTGTCCGTTAGGCGAATCGTCTCCGGCGTGACTGCCAGTCGCGCTTTGATCGAGGCGGCGATTGCCGAGGAAGCCCAGGCCATCTTTGTGCATCACGGACTTTTCTGGCGCGGCCAAGATGGACGCCTCACAGGCTGGCTTCGCGAGCGGGTCGCCCTGCTCATGGCACACGACATCAACTTGTTCGCGTATCACCTGCCGCTCGACGCGCACCCCGAACTGGGCAATAACGCGCAACTGGCGCGGCTCGTTGGCACAGCGGTGCATGGCCATTTTGGGGAGCAAGCGCTGGGTTGCTGGGGAGAACTGCCGGGTGGTGGTTGTAGCTTGGCGCAACTCACGCAGCACGTTCAGCAGCAGCTGGGGCGCTCCCCAGTCGTCGTGGGTGAAAGCCAGAAGGCCATTCGCCGCTTGGGATGGTGCAGCGGCGGCGCGCAGTCTTTTTTTCAGGCAGCGATCGACGCTGGTGTCGATGCCTTTCTGACCGGAGAGATTTCGGAACCTCAGGCGCACATGGCCCGCGAGACGGGCGTTGCTTTTTTAGCCTGCGGGCACCACGCCACCGAACGCCTGGGCGCCCCCGCCGTCGCGGCGCACGTTGCAGCTCGATTTGGGATCTCCCACAGCTTCGTCGACATCGATAACCCAGCATGACCACCCTCCCGCAAGCCCTAACCGCGCCGCTTGCCATCACCCTGGGAGACCCCTGCGGCATTGGCCCAGAAATCGTTCTGAAGTCGCTGCAGTGCGACCCATCGTGGATGAACTTGGTCGTTTGCGTTGGCGACTTGGGGGTGCTGGAGCGCACGGCCGCTGCGTTGCGTTGGCAAAAGGGGTTTCGGGCCGTCAACAGCGTGCGTGCAGCCTTGGATTTGCGGCGCGAGCAGCCCCATGTACTGCCCGTTGTGCAAGTGGGCGACTGCCTGCCCAACATGCCTTTGGGTCAAGTGGATGCTCGGGCTGGAGCCGCTGCGCAGAGGTGGGTTGAGTGGGCTGCCAACGCTGCGCTGAGGGGCGAGGTTGCTGGGCTGGTAACGGCACCCCTTCACAAAGCCGCTCTCGCGGCTGCAGGTTGCCCGTACCCTGGGCACACAGAACTCCTTCAGGCCAATGCAGCGGCGTTTCTGGAGTTGGACCCATCCCAGTTGCCAGTCCGGATGATGCTTGCGAACAACGAGTTGCGCACAGTGCTGACAAGCATTCACGTGTCACTGCGGCAGGCCATCGATGCGATCACCGTCGATTCTGTTTTGGAAACCTTGCGCATCACCCATGCACATGGTCTGCGCTGCCACCCGGGTGAGCGCTGGCGGATCGCTGTCGCCGGGTTGAACCCGCATGCAGGAGAGGGTGGACTCTTCGGTCAAGAAGAAACGCTCGCGATCGCTCCTGCGATCGAGGTGGCGCTCTCAGAGGGCATGGATGTTCATGGCCCCATCTCCCCAGACACCGTGTTCATGCGCGCCCGATCTGTCGGTGCACGGCCTGGGGAATTTGATGTCGTGGTGGCGATGTACCACGACCAGGGGCTCATTCCCGTGAAGTACCTCGGAGTCGCCGATGGCGTCAACGTGACACTTGGACTGCCGTTCATTCGAACCAGCCCAGACCACGGAACCGCTTTTGACATAGCCGGCAAGTACCAAGCCGACCCCAGCAGTTTTTTGACTGCCCTGAAGAGCGCTTTCGCCCTGGCCGTCTCATCTAAGCCGGCACCACGGCCAGCAGTGCAGCATGAATAAACCTCTTGGAAGCGATGGACCGACCAGCTAGCGCTTGAGTTGGTCGCGAATCTCGCGCAAAAGCAACACATCTTCAGGCGTCGGCGGTGGGTTAGCCCCGGCCAACGTCTCAGCAGGCGCTTGTCTTTTAAGCCGGTTGACTTGCTTGACCATGAGGAAGATGACGGCGGCCAAGACAATGAAGTTCACAGCGACCGTTATGAAGTTGCCGTAGGCCAGCACCGGAACCCCCGCCTTTCGCAGCGAATCGAGCGTCAATGCGGTACCGGTCGGGACGTTTCCCAGAACAAAAAACAAGCTCGAAAAATCCAGCTTGCCGAAGAACATCCCCACCACCGGCATGATCAAGTCGGTCACGACCGATTCAACGATCTTTCCGAAGGCTGCTCCGATGATCACGCCGACCGCGAGGTCGATCACGTTTCCCTTGACGGCAAACTCTTTGAACTCCTCAATCACTTTCATGGATGTTGCCTCCTACAGCTGTGGGGTTGCAGAACAAAGACTTCGTACCGGTGCGTCCTGAAGACCCGGCTTTCAACTTGGTTGCCACTGGCCAAGACCAATCCGTTGAAGAGGCCTCCGCTAGAATCAACGAGTCTAAGAGGTGCGCACCGCTGGCAATACAAGCCAGTCATGCCCGAGCACCTCAAGCACACAAGCGCAGCAGCATTTGAGGGCCATATGAGCGACACCAGCATCGATAACAGTAAACGAACTTGGCTGATTGCCTCGACCTGTGCAGGATTTGCAGGGGGTGCAGCGGTTGCGGTCCCTTTCGTCAGTACGTTCCAGCCTTCCGAGCGGGCCCGAGCGGCCGGAGCATCGGTTGAGGTCGACATCGCCGATCTGCGGCCTGGCGAAAAGTTGACTGTTGAGTGGCGTGGAAAGCCGGTTTGGATCATCAGACGTACGCCAGAACAGCTTGCAGCCTTGGACTCCATCAAGGAGCAACTCGCAGACCCAGAGTCAGCGCGCAAGCCGTCGGAGCTGACCCCCGCATACGCCCGAAACGGTCACCGATCAATCAAGCCCGAGGTGATGGTGGCCGTGGGAATCTGCACCCACCTTGGCTGCTCTCCTTCTGATAAGTTCACCCCGGGACCCCAACCATCTTTGCCAAATGACTGGGCAGGCGGTTTCTTGTGTGCGTGTCACGGCTCAACTTTCGACATGGCGGGCCGGGTCTACAAGAACAAGCCTGCCCCGGACAACCTGGAGGTGCCGCCACACATGTATGTGTCGGATACGCGCCTGCTGATCGGCGAAGACAAAAAAGCCTGATCAGCATTAGCCATTCAAGAGGACAACCATGGCTGAAATGAAAGAGATTTCCCCCAACGCGCCCGTCGGGGCCAAGTTGATGAATTGGGTAGACAACCGATTTCCAGCGACTAAGCTCTACAAAGAGCATTTGAGTGAGTACTACGCACCCAAGAATTTCAATTTCTGGTATTTCTTTGGTTCACTGGCTCTGCTGGTGCTCGTTATCCAGATAGTGACCGGTATCTTTTTGGTGATGCATTACAAGCCAGACGCAGAATTAGCATTTGCGTCGGTCGAATACATCATGAGAGACGTGCCCTGGGGTTGGTTGGTGCGCTACATGCACTCGACTGGCGCATCTGCGTTCTTTGTGGTTGTTTATTTGCACATGTTCCGGGGGCTCATCTACGGCTCTTACCGTAAGCCTAGAGAGCTTGTATGGGTTTTCGGTTGTGCAATTTTCCTCTGTCTCATGGCAGAGGCATTCATGGGCTACCTGCTTCCTTGGGGCCAAATGAGCTATTGGGGCGCGCAGGTGATCGTGAACCTATTTGCCGCTATTCCTTTTGTGGGTCCCGACCTTGCGATTTTGATCCGCGGTGATTACGTAGTGAGTGACGCCACCTTGAATAGATTCTTCAGTTTCCATGTGATTGCTGTCCCTCTGGTGCTGCTTGGGTTGGTCGCTGCACACATCATTGCGCTGCACGAGGTGGGATCTAACAATCCTGATGGCGTCGATATCAAGGCCAAGCTGGACGAAACGGGTAAGCCCTTGGATGGTATTCCCTTTCACCCCTATTACACGGTTCACGATATCTTGGGGGTCAGCGTTTTCCTGATGGCTTTCTCTGCCATTATTTTCTTTGCTCCAGAGTTTGGCGGTTTCTTCTTGGAATACAACAACTTCATTCCTGCTGACCCGCTGAAGACGCCTTTGCACATCGCACCAGTCTGGTACTTCACTCCGTACTATTCGATGCTGAGAGCCATCACTGCTGAGTTCATGTATGTCTTGGTGGCGTGCGTGCTGGGCGGTGCATTGCTGGCTGTCTGGAAAATCCAGATGGCACAGATCGTCAAGGGCGCCATCGTGGTGGCTGCGATCGTTTCAGCCGCTCTTTTGCTGTCCATTGACGCTAAGTTCTGGGGCGTAGTCGTCATGGGTGGCGCGGTCATTATTCTGTTCTTCCTGCCTTGGCTCGACTACAGCCCTGTCCGCTCAATCCGGTACCGTCCGAGTTGGAACAAATACCTCTACGGAGTATTTGTAGTGAATTTCTTTGTTCTGGGTTACCTAGGCGTACTGCCACCTTCGCCAATTGGTGAGCGCGTTTCGCAGGTGGGCACGCTGTTTTATTTTGGTTTCTTCATCCTCATGCCGTGGTGGAGTCGTTTGGGCGACGCTAAGCCAGTGCCTGATCGGGTAACGTTCGCCGCTCATTGATTTGCAGAGACTAAGCAATGATTAAAGTTCTTCTTGGATTGGTGGTCGTGGTGTCCATGCAGTCAGCGGCATGGGCAGCCGGTGGGGGTGTCGCATGGGACAAGGCACCGCTCAAAACTAACGACATGGCTTCATTGCAAAACGGCGCCAAGATTTTTGCAAACTATTGCCTGAATTGTCATGCTGCATCCTTCATGCGATATAACCGGTTGCAGGATATTGGGCTGACTGAGCAGCAAATTAAAGACAACCTGATGTTCGCAACGGATAAAGTTGGCGAAACCATGAAGGTGTCCATGGATCCCAAGCAGGCAAAGGCTTGGTTCGGCGGGAATCCCCCCGATTTGACTTTGATCGCACGTTCTAGGTCGGCTGTAGGTGTCGGGCCTGGTTCAGACTATCTATATACCTTTTTGCGAACTTACTATCGCGACGATACCAAGCCAACCGGTTGGAATAACTTGGCGTTCCCCAACGCGGGCATGCCTCATGTTTTGTGGGAACTTCAGGGTGAGCGTAGGCCCATCTTCGAGAAAGTTACAGAGCATGGCCAGGACCTTCAAGTTCTTAAAGGATGGGAGCAGGTAACTCCTGGGACAATGACACCTTTGGAATATGACCAGGCGATTGGCGATCTGGTCAGTTTTTTGCAATGGATGGGTGAGCCCGCTCGGAATGACCGTGTTCGTATTGGTATTTGGGTTCTGATGTTTTTAGGTGTGTTCACTGTTATCGCATGGCGGTTGAACGCAGCTTACTGGAAAGACATCAAGTAATAATTGATGCACCACGCCTGTTGGCGTGTTTGGCAGAGTGGGCGGCCGACATGGCCCCCACTCTTTTTGACTTTTAGGGAGACATTCAGATGATGGTGCTGTACTCGGGGACCACGTGTCCGTTCTCACATCGATGCCGCTTCGTGTTGTTCGAGAAAGGTATGGATTTTGAGATCCGTGACGTAGATTTGTATAACAAACCCGAGGATATCAGCGTCATGAATCCTTACGGTCAAGTTCCAATATTGGTTGAACGCGACCTCATTTTATACGAGTCAAATATCATTAATGAGTATATTGACGAGAGGTTTCCTCACCCTCAATTAATGCCAGGAGATCCAGTAGACCGGGCACGCGTGCGCCTCTTTTTGTTGAATTTTGAGAAAGAACTGTTCACGCATGTCTCTGTACTGGAATCTCGAGCTGCTAAAGCCAACGAAAAGGCACTTGAGAAGGCAAAAGGGCACATTCGTGATCGCTTGACCCAGCTTGCGCCTGTTTTTCTTAAAAACAAGTTCATGCTCGGCGATAGCTTTTCTATGCTCGATGTTGCGATTGCACCATTGCTCTGGCGTTTGGATTATTACGGTATCGATCTGTCGAAAAATGCAGCCCCGTTGCTCAAGTACGCTGAACGTATCTTCTCCCGTCCAGCATACATCGAAGCGTTGACGCCTTCAGAAAAGGTCATGCGCAAGTGAGATCCTTGCCTCCTGTATGAATATCATGGAGCCGAACACCACTACATCGACGCGCCCGTACCTTATTCGGGCGCTGTATGAGTGGTGTACGGATAACGCGTTAACGCCCTATGTGGCCGTGCTGGTTGATGAGTCTGTTCAGGTGCCAAGGGAATATGTTAAGAATGGTGAGATCGTTTTAAACATCAGCCTAGATGCCACCAGTGGCCTTCGACTAGGAAATGATTTCATTGAATTCAAAGCACGTTTTGCCGGCTCTTCAAGGGAAATTCTTGTCCCGATCGGAAGAGTCATTGCTGTATACGCCCGAGAAAACGGTCAAGGCATGGCGTTTCCTATGCCTTCTGCAGGTGGGCAGATTGAAAGAGCAGACGATGGGTCTACGAAAAACAATGGCCCCATCGATCGCCCTGTTTTGTTGGTTCCAGTGGCAGAGGGTGGTGAATCCAGAGGCGATGAACAAGGAGCAGACCCGCCTCCCCCTCGACCTCAAGGCGGTCGACCAAGTTTAAAGCGCGTGAAGTAGTGTTGGTTTAAGCTTGCGCTGCTACAGATTTTTAGAAATGCCCATCGCCGATTTAGCTCAGTTGGTAGAGCAACCGCCTTGTAAGCGGTAGGTCATCAGTTCGAATCCGATAATCGGCACCACAGTTAATTGATCGATGTCTGGGATGAGTCCTTCCATTGCTCCGCTAGCCATCACCTTGCATCGTCGATCGCGCGAGTTGGAGATGGCTTTCACTGATGGGTCAGTTGTTCGACTGGCCTTCGAGTTGATGCGTGTGTTCTCGCCATCAGCAGAGGTACAGGGGCATGCTCCAGATCAATCCGTTTTGCAGACAGGACACCGGTTGGTGCTGATTGAAGATGTAGAGCTGGTAGGCCACTACGGAATTCGTCCTAAATTCTCCGATGGGCACCATACGGGTATCTTTGCTTGGGATTACCTTCTCAGACTGTCCAGTGAGCGCGATCAGCTTTGGAGCGCTTATGAAAGTCGCCTGAAGGCGGCTGGTGCGTCCCGAGATGCAGGTGCTCCCCAGCAGGCCTCTGTTGGTTGTAAAGGCGAGCGCAGCAAATGACCTCACAGGCATCCACATGACTGGTACCCACTTCGGCTACGAGCGCGTAGCGGAGGCTGACAAGGCGGGCAAGGTAAGGCGCGTGTTCGATTCGGTTGCGTCGCGATATGACGTGATGAACGACTTGATGTCGGCTGGGCTACATCGCATCTGGAAGGCGTACGCGGTAGCTGTAGCAAACGTCCAGCTTGGGCAGAAAGTGCTGGATATTGCAGGCGGCACAGGCGACTTGGCAATGGCTTTCGCTAAATTGGCAGGTAATCGCGGCCAGGTGGTTCACACTGACATCAACGAGGCCATGCTCTCAGAGGGACGTCGCCGTTTGGCGGACCAGGGTGTCATTCTGCCTACGATCATCTGCGACGCCGAGCGGCTCCCCTTCCCCGACGCGTACTTCGATGTGGTTACCGTCGCCTTTGGGCTGCGAAACATGACTCACAAAGACGTCGCTATCTCTGAGATGCACCGAGTCCTTCGACCTGGTGGCAAGCTGTTGGTTCTGGAGTTTTCCCGGGTCGCGCCTCCACTGACGAAGGCATACGATTGGTACTCCTTCAATGTGCTGCCTCGAATAGGGCAGATGGTGGCGGGCGATTCACGCAGCTACCGCTACCTCGCTGAATCTATTCGAATGCATCCAGGACAGGAAGAGCTAAAGGGCATGCTGCGTAAAGGCGGCTTCGGCCATGTGGACTATCACAACCTCAGTGCGGGTATCGCAGCTTTGCATGTTGGAATACGAACGTCGTTGTGATCTATCAGACCAATCGGAGGGGCTATGAAATTATGGGCAGCTGTTTTTGCGACGTTGATGTGCTTGTCGGTGTTCGACGCCGACGCAGCAAAGCGTCTAGGCGGTGGTAAAAGTTTTGGAAAGCAGTCCAGCAATGTGACGCAAAGGGACAGCGCTGGCCCTGCGGCCTCTCCGCAACAGGCCCCCGCCAATGGTGCAAGCCGTCAAGCAAACTCACCCACAACTGGCGCTGCTGCGACCTCAAGGCCTTGGGGTGCTATGTTGGGCGGGTTGGCTGCAGGCTTGGGCCTGGCTTGGTTGGCAAGCTCGCTAGGGTTGGGCGAGGCTTTTGGACAGTTTTTGTTGATTGCCCTCTTGGCAATGGCAGGTGTTGTGTTGTGGAAGGTATTGGCTCGTTCGCGTCAAAGCCAATCCACAGCCGGAGCCGCTCGCTATGCCTACCAAGGCGCATCCGACCAAACTGCCCCAGTTCAGCGCAACTACAGCCCGGACAATGTGGGCAACGATGCTTCTGCGCGACCTTGGGAAAGAAACAGCATGGCCTTTGACGCAGCACGGCCTTCGCCAATGGGCTCGGTTATTGGCTCGGCCCTGTCTGGCAAGCCGAACTGGTCTGTGCCTGACGACTTCGACACGCATTCTTTCGTTGAAGCCGCGAAACGAAATTTCGTCTCTTTGCAAGCCGCTTGGGACCGTTCAGATGTCCAAGCTTTGCGTACGCTCATGACCGACGAAATGTTCTCTGAAATCAGACAGCAGCTGAGCGAACGCGAGGCCCACACCGGTAGCCAACCAAACCTCACCGATGTAGTGATGATCGATGCTCATTTGCTTGGGATCGAAGACCTAGGCGCACATTACATGGCCAGCGTCGAGTTTTCAGGAATGATCCGCGAAGAGCCATCTGCAGGGCCAAGCCCATTCCGCGAGGTTTGGAATATGACCAAGCCAAAAAGTGGTGCCTCTGGCTGGCTGGTGGCAGGCGTCCAAGCGCTGCAGTGACAAATCGGACCCATTACAAGGGCATGGCGGCGGCCTGCGATTGGATGGCGGGATGGCTGCAGCCTTGGGGCGGTCCATGACTTCTTAAGGATCAGATGGCATTGAAACCAGTTGGGCTCCTTGGACTGCTGGACGCTCTTGCAAGCACGCTAGAAGCAAAAATCCACCCGCCTGGTTGGCTGACCGATGAAGCCACCAGGCGTTTGTTGATTTTGTTCAATCACATCTTGCTTCAAGAGCCATTGGCTGGCGAGCGCCTAAGTCGTCAATCGGGCCGCAGCATTCAATTGCAATGGCGAGAGCAAAAACTGAGAGTCCGTATCAGTGCAGCAGGGCTTTTCGAAGTGTGTGACGAAGCGTCCGAGCCCGATCTAACGGTGCAAGTAACGCAGGCACAGCCTTCTGAACTTGCTGCTGCCTTGATGGCGGGTTCGAAGCCTCAGGTGCGAATCGAGGGTGATGTGCAACTCGCGGCAGACCTCAACTGGATAGTCGACCATGTTCGGTGGGATGTCGAGCACGATCTATCTCGTTTGATTGGTGATGCGCCGGCTCACACCCTCGTAGCAGTAGGGAAACAAGTTCTACCTGCACTGCGCCAATTCGCGGCCATGGCCTCGCGGCGTTTTGTGTCTCCAATGCGCGGCGGGTAAGGTATTGGCCCCATGAGCCGAATGTTCCGGGGTGGGTTCATCCTGTGGGTGGTGCTGCGGTACGGCTTAGACGAGCTGCTGCTTACCAGCTTCAGCAGGCCTTGGCTCCACACCGTGGCGCGGGTTTTGTCCGTAGGTCGTGACCTCAGAGCCCCGCCAGGCCAGCGACTTCGCGAAGCCCTGGAAAGGCTGGGGCCGATCTTTGTGAAGTTCGGACAGATGTTGTCCACGCGCAGAGACTTGTTGCGCCCAGACATTGCCGACGAGCTGGCGCGCCTGCAAGATCAAGTACCGCCTTTCGACTCGGATTTATCGATTCGCTGCATCGAAAAAGCGTTGGGAAAGCCCATAGACCAGCTCTTTGTTGCCTTCGATCGCCAGCCGGTGGCGAGCGCTTCGATTGCCCAAGTGCACTTTGCGCTCTTGCGAAATCGCGATGGCAGTGTCCGCGAAGCCGCTGTGAAAGTACTGCGCCCAGGCATGCTGCCGGCGATCGAAAAAGATTTGGCGCTGATGAGAATGATGGCGGGTTGGGTGGAGAGTCTTTCGGCAGACGGTAAGAGATTGAAGCCACGCGAGGTGGTGGGCGAATTTGACAAGTACCTGCACGACGAGCTGGACCTCTTGCGGGAGGCGTCCAGCGCGGCGCAGTTGCGGCGCAACATGTCAGGCTTGGATCTGGTGCTCATTCCGGAAATGTTCTGGGATCACTGCACCGCAGAAGTGTTGGTGATGGAGCGCATGAATGGTGTCCCTATCAGCCAAGTGGAGCGGCTGCGAGATGCTGGCGTTGACTTGAAGCAGTTGGCGCGGGACGGCGTCACCATATTCTTTACCCAAGTATTTCGGGACGGCTTTTTTCACGCCGATATGCATCCGGGAAACATTCAGGTGAGCTTGGCACCAGACTCTTTTGGGCGCTACATATCGCTGGACTTCGGCATCGTCGGCACCCTGACCGAGTTCGATAAAGAATACCTGGCGCAGAATTTCACCGCTTTCTTCCGACGCAACTACAAACGCGTGGCTGAGTTGCACATCGAGTCCGGCTGGGTGCCAGCCAGCACCCGTGTAGATGAACTGGAGTCAGCCATACGCGCGGTTTGTGAGCCTTACTTTGACCGTCCGCTCAAAGAAATTTCTTTGGGCTTGGTTTTGATGCGGCTCTTCCAGACTTCGCGGCGGTTCCAGGTGGAAATCCAGCCGCAGTTGGTCTTGCTGCAAAAGACCTTGCTGAACATCGAGGGCTTGGGGCGTCAGTTGGACCCAGACCTTGACCTCTGGAGCACCGCCAAGCCATTTTTGGAGCGCTGGATGATCGAGCAAGTGGGGCCCCAAAAGCTCTTTCATCAGCTGCGCGATCAAGCGCCTGTTTATGCCAAGCTAGTCCCCGAGCTTCCGCGTTTGCTTCAACAGTACTTGCTGCGCGGTTCAGAGGCGAGCAGCAAGCAAGCCACACGGGTTGAAGAACTCCTTCTTGAGCAAAGGCGAACCAATCGCCTGTTGCAGGCCCTGCTCTATGCTTTTTTCGGCTTTGCGCTGGGCTTGGTTTTGTTGCAGATATACCTTCGGGTGCGCCTGTTCTGATCGACGGGTGCCCTCCTATACTCAAAGGCTTTGCTCGCCTACGCTCAGCATTGCCTTATGCCCATCTACGCCTACAAGTGTGATTCCTGCGGGCACACGCTGGAACTGCTCCAGAAGATGTCCGACTCTCCAGCGCGCGACTGCCCCAGCTGTGGAGCGGCAACTCTGGTTAAACAGGTGACTGCGGCTGGGTTTCAGTTGAAGGGTTCTGGCTGGTACGTCACTGACTTCCGCGGCGGGCAGTCAGCAAAATCGGCACCCGACAAAGCTGCTGAGAGCGGCGCGGACGAACTTGCTGGCAAAGCAGGTGAGCCCTCCGGCTCTTCACCGCCTGCTGAAGTTAGCGCTCCAAAAGCTTCTGAAAATTCCAGTGGCTCATCGTCTGCAGCACCAGCCCCAAGCGGCGGAAGTGCCGAAGTCAAGTCAGTACCCGCCGTGAAGTCCGGGCCAACTGGTCAATGACGTCCTCGCTCTGACGGCAGCACCTTTCGCCCAACAGACCCACTCCCTCGTGCACCTCAAAAAATACTTGATCACGGGCCTCCTGGTTTGGCTCCCACTGGCCATCACGGTTTACGTGTTGCTGTGGCTGGTTGGCGTGCTCGATGGGGTTTTTGTCGCAGTGATCGAGGCGCTGTTGGCAGTTTTGCCAGAAACCTCTGCAACACAAACTTGGGCACTGAAGCTCCGATCAGCCCATGGCTTGGGCGTCTTGGCTGTGTTGCTGACTCTGTTCGTCACAGGAGCCCTTGTTTCCAACGTAGCGGGGCGCTGGTGGGTCAAGCAATGGGATCGTCTATTCACCACCATCCCCATCGTCAAGTCGATCTACACCAGTGTCAAAAAGGTGTCGGACACGCTGTTTTCAAGCACAGGCAACGCTTTTCGTACCGCTGTCTTGGTGCAGTACCCAAGACCTGGGACTTGGACCATTGCTTTTCAAACGGGCGTGCCGTCGGGTGAGGTGGCGCAACACCTGCCAAATGATTGCATCAGTGTGTACGTGCCCACCACCCCCAACCCCACCAGCGGGTTCTTCTTGATGGTGCCCCGCTCTGATGTCGTCGAACTGAAAATGAGCGTAGACGAGGCGCTGACCTACGTTATTTCCATGGGTGCAGTAGCGCCCGTGCCTGCCACCCCTTCGCTCAAGCGCTGACTCTGTTTGTGAGATCTGTATGTCCCCGTCTGTAATCCAACCTTCCCCCATGCGCTCGCACTACTGCGGCAGCGTCACCGAAGCCCTTCAGGGCCAAATCGTCTCCTTGTGTGGCTGGGTCAACCGCCGCCGCGACCATGGTGGCGTGATCTTTGTCGATCTGCGCGATCGAGAAGGAACGGTACAAGTGGTTTGCGACCCAGACCGCCCGGATATGTTTGCCCAAGCGGAAGATTTGCGAAACGAGTTCTGCGTGCGTGTTGTGGGCCTCGTCAGGGCGCGTCCTGCAGGCACCACCAACGACCAGATCAAGAGCGGAAAGATTGAGGTGCTTTGTCACGCGCTGACCGTGCTGAACGCTTCGGTGACGCCGCCCTTCCAAATTGACGACGACAACCTGTCGGAAACAACACGCCTAACGCACCGGGTGTTAGACCTTCGCCGGCCCTACATGCAGCACAACCTCATGCTGCGCTACCGCGTGGCCATGGAAGTGCGCAAGTTCTTGGATTCCAATGGTTTTGTCGATATCGAAACGCCAATGCTCACCAAGAGCACCCCCGAGGGCGCGCGCGACTACCTCGTTCCGAGCCGCGTTCACGACGGGCAGTTCTTTGCACTACCGCAATCGCCCCAACTGTTTAAACAACTGCTCATGGTGGCGGGCTTCGATCGTTACTACCAAATCACCAAGTGCTTCCGCGACGAAGACTTGCGCGCCGACCGTCAGCCCGAGTTCACGCAGATCGACATCGAAACGTCCTTTATGGGCGAGGAAGAGATTCGCCACCTGTTCCAGCACATGATCACGCAAGTGTTCAAGACAGTGCTCGACGCGGACTTGGGTCAGTTCCCCGTGATGGCGTACTCAGAAGCCATGCATCGTTTTGGCTCCGACAAGCCAGACCTTCGCGTGAAGCTTGAGTTCACTGAACTCACCGATGTCATGACAGACGTCGATTTCAAGGTCTTTTCTGTGCCGGCCAATGCCAAAGGTGGCCGAGTCGTGGCACTGCGGGTGCCGGGTGCCGCAACCGAAGGCGCGGGACTGAGCCGCGGCGAGATCGACGCTTACACAGAGTTCGTCAAGATCTACGGGGCCAAGGGCTTGGCGTGGATCAAGGTCAACGAGTGCACCAAGGGTCGCGAAGGCTTGCAAAGCCCCATTGTGAAAAATCTGCACGATCGCGCCATCGCCCAGCTTTTGGAGCGCACCGGCGCACAGGACGGGGACTTGCTGTTCTTCGGAGCCGACAAAGCAAAGGTCGTCAACGACGCCATCGGCGCGCTACGCATCAAGATCGGCCACAGCGAATTCGGCCGAAAGAGCGGCTTGTTCGAACACCGCTGGGCCCCCATGTGGGTGGTTGACTTCCCCATGTTCGAGTTCGACGAAGAAGCACAGCGGTACACCGCGGTTCACCACCCCTTTACCGCGCCCAAAGATGGCCATGAAGACTGGATGGCCACCGAACCAGAGAAGTGCGTGGCCAAGGGCTACGACATGGTCCTCAATGGCTGGGAAATTGGTGGCGGCTCGGTGCGTATCCACACAGCAGCGGTGCAACAAAAGGTGTTTGATGCCTTGAAGATCACACCAGAAGAGGCCCAGCAAAAATTCGGCTTTCTTCTGGACGCCTTGCAGTACGGCGCGCCGCCGCACGGCGGGCTGGCTTTTGGTCTAGACCGTATCGTCACCCTCATGACAGGAGCCGAGTCCATTCGCGACGTGATCGCTTTCCCCAAAACCCAGCGCGCACAGTGCTTGCTGACGCAAGCGCCGAGTCCGGTGGATGAAAAGCAATTGCGCGAACTGCACATTCGTTTGCGCAACACGCCCTGACCTCAATCTCCCGTGGCCAACCGCTGTATGGCGTCGATGTAGGCGTCGGCGTCAGGCGCTTGGCCCGAGCGTTGGCTCTCCCAAAGCATGCGGCCCAAGCATTCCATGGCCTCGTGATGCGCAGCATGCAGATCATTGCGGCGTGCGGCCAACAGCTCTACTGCCTGGCGAATGCCTTTCGGTTGATCGATAGAGCACTGCTCGCTCAAACTGAGGTGCATCGACAGGTGCAAAAACGGGTTGACTTGCCCGGCTTCACCGCCGTACTCACGGGCTACAGCCGCCTCAGCATCGTGCAGCGCTGATCGGTATTCGGGGTGCTCATCGATCCACTGACCGGCCAAGGCTTCTATCGGCTGCATAGGCTCGCCCCGGGTTTGTTTGGCAAGAACGGCACAGAAGAAACGACGGACGTCGGCAGTGGATGGCTGAAACATCGTGGGATTTTCGTTGTTCAGCAGCAAGCTACCATGGTCAGTAATACCCAGTCTTGATACGCAAGCTTTGGCCAAGCGGCCATTCATTGAGCAAGGAGCGTGACCATGCCAGTCGTCGTTGTTGCCAATCCAAAAGGCGGGGTGGGCAAGTCCACTCTCTCCACCCAGATCGCGGGCTATTACGCGAACCAAGGACACGCGGTGATGCTGGGCGACGTCGACCGGCAGCAGTCCACCCGGCTCTGGCTTGGTTTGCGTCCGCCGTCGCTGGCCCCCATCGCGACGTGGGATGTCAATGCAGACATGATCGTCAAGCCGCCCAAGGGCACGACACACGTCGTGCTGGACACGCCCGCCGGCTTGCACGGTTGGCGGTTCAAGGACGTTCTAAAAATGGCTGACCGGATCCTCGTTCCCTTGCAGCCCAGCGTATTCGATATTTTTGCAACCAAGGCCTTTATCGACGACCTCTTGGAGCAGCGCAAAGAGCAGGGTGTGCATATTGGCCTGGTGGGTATGCGGGTCGATAGCCGAACGATTGCTGCAGACAAGCTCGCGGAGTTCATCGCCACGCTGGGACTGCCCGCCTTGGGCACGCTTCGCAACACGCAGCTTTACGTACAGCTTGCAGCTCGCGGACTCACGCTGTTTGACATGCCACCTGCACGCGTGGAGCGTGATCTGGCGCAATGGGCTCCCATTTGCCAGTGGCTAGACACCTGATAGGTGCCCGAGCCCGAGGGTGGGCGATGCAAGCTGACCGCACTAAGCCACCTCGGCAGGCCCTTCGTCAGACCCATCAAAGCCTTGCTGGCGCCACGCTTCAAAGACCGTGACTGCCACGGCGTTCGACAGGTTCAGGCAGCGCTGGCCGCGCTGCATGGGCAAACGCAGCTTTTGCTGGTCCGCAAAGTGCGCCAGCACCGGTTTGGGCAAGCCGCTGGTTTCGCAGCCAAACACCAACCAATCGCCAGCTTGCCAAAGGTGCTGAAAGACTTGGCTGTGCCCGCGCGTGGTGAGCGCGAACATACGGGCGGGATCGGGCTTGTGCGTCTCCAGCAGCGCACTCCAAGTGGCGTGGCGCCGCACCGTGGCGTGTTCGTGGTAGTCAAGCCCTGCTCGGCGAAGCAGACGGTCGTCCATCGAAAACCCCAAGGGCTCTACCAAGTGAAGTTGGCAGCCCGTGTTGGCAGCCAGACGAATGACGTTGCCCGTGTTGGGCGGTATTTCCGGATGAACCAAAACGATGTGGAACATGGCGCTGTGCGTATGCACTTAATTGAACAACGGGGAGCTTGTATCAAACCGTTCGTCGCTCGGCTCTGATCTGGCGACAACTGCCACATCCACCGCGGCTGCGCCCGCCGCCAGCAGCGCCGCAGTGCAAGCGGCGGCAGTGCCGCCGCTGGTCATCACGTCGTCGATCAGCAAAACGCGTCTTCCTTGGACGAGCACGG
Organism: Comamonadaceae bacterium; assembly: GCA_027483665.1. Classification (GTDB taxonomy): domain Bacteria; phylum Pseudomonadota; class Gammaproteobacteria; order Burkholderiales; family Burkholderiaceae_C; genus JAIXUC01. The sequence continues at coordinate 120,009 of JAIXUC010000041.1, forward strand.
CTTGCGTGGGTGACACCACCAATGCGCCCTTCAGGTTGGAGAGGCGTTGGTCAAGCCGAAGTCCGTGCTGAAGCGGCGTTTCGCGAATCTTGCGCAGCGAATGGTTCAGTAGCTGGCCAGGTGCCAGGCAGCGCGCCAGCAATAAGGCGTGGTTGAAACCCCGTTCGCGAAGCCTGCTGGGTGAGGATGGAGCGGCCACCACGACTTGCGCCCTACGCACCAGCGCTTGCCAGCCCTCGGTACTGCGCACGAGCTGTGCCAAGGGCTCTGCCCAGCCAGGTTGCTGATGGAACTTCAGTTGTGCCAAACACCTGTTCCATGGGTAAGCGTAGGGCACAGCGGCCAGAGCGTTTTGCCACAGCGGTGGGATGCGCTGGCACGCGAAGCACACGCTGCCTGTCATCGCGGGAGAAAGGCTCAACGCGCAGCGTGCACACCGGGCGCGTGGTTTGAAAAAAAGGCTGTGGCACTCTGCACACAGGCGGTCGGTCGGCCAAGCGTGGCATGCCAGACAACGCGACGGCAGCTTGAGTTGGCTGACCCGCCTTCTCCACCAAAGTCCTGCGCCAAGGTCTTCGGAGTCTGTGCTGACCATTTTCATCTGATCAATATACTGACCCGAGCCGATTGGTGGGCTCGAGCAATGTCCGCAGAATGGTCGCCAGCCCGACTGAAAGTTCTTGGCCGTAACTCGTGTCGACGCCCCATCTTCCCCCAACAATTGACCCGATTGCCGCACTTCGTTGGCAGGCAAGGGTCCCCGAGACAGCGGCGTGGCTGCATGCGGAAATTGGTCGAAGAATGGCCGATCGTTTGGTCTGGATTCGCCAACAGCCAAAGCACTGGATGCATTGGCAGCCCTTGAGTGACGGCCCTGAGGTCCATCAAATGGTGGCCCGCAACTACCCCGGTGCCACAGCCGTATTGGTTCAGACAAACGCCGACCGGTGGAGTCGTCGTTTGAGTGGTCTCAGTGGGTCGTGGTGGAAGCCTTCGCGCTGGCGCAGCCGAAAGCTCGTCTGTCTGCCTGAACAAAGCCTGTCCCCGGTCGGCATGTTGTGGGCCAACCTGATGCTGCACACCAGCGCCGACCCACAGGCCTTGCTCAAACGATGGAGCGAACTCGTTTTACCGGGCGGGTTCCTGATGCTGTCTTGCTTGGGGCCCGACACTTTGCGCGAATGGCGAGACGTGTGCACCGAGTTGGGTTGGCCGCCTCCAGCGCATGCGTTCACGGACATGCACGACTGGGGAGACATGTTGCTCCAAGCCGGGTTCGCAGAGCCTGTCATGGACATGGAGCGTTTCACATTGACTTTCGATTCCCCCGAGCGGCTGTTGCAGGAACTGCGAGGTCTCGGGCGCAATTTGCACATCGCTCGGTTTTCAGCCTTGCGCGGCAAGCACTGGCACGCTGAACTGAAGGAACATCTCGCGAAACGCTTAAGGGACCCACAGTCAGGCCGCCTGACTTTCACCGTAGAAGTGACCTACGGCCACGCTTTCAAATCAGCTGCTAATCAACCGCGAACCCCATCTGATGATGCTTTCAGCCTGACCTTGGAGGCTGTGCGAGCGAAGCTTCCCCGTCATTCAAAAGGGCTGCGAGGTGGGTAAAAGTACTGTCTGAGCAGTGGTCAGGCTTGGTCCGCGGCGCGCTACACTCGCACCACATTTTTTTAGGGTATTTTCCCGGTAGAGATGTCGCTACAGCACCGAGCGGGCGGGCAGCGCGTCTTGAGTGTTGTGTCGCGGCAGACACAAGCCAGGTGTTTCAGCGATTGGCCAACATGGTGTTTCGTTTCGCTACGGTGAATGGGCCTCACGTGCAGTGGTTCCTCAGGCGTAACTGCTCAGTCAAGCCTGGCCAGTTGGCACTGCTTTACGCATCTATCTGCGCGGTCTCTTTAGGAATCGGCACTTTCTTCTGGTTCCAAGGTGCGCATTTGGTGTTGCCGTTTGCGTCCTTGGAGATCGCCGTGGTCGGGGTCGCTTTTCTGATGTACGCGCGCCACGCGACGGACGGCGAAAAAATCCTTCTTAACGGCCCGCACTTGGTGGTCGAGTTGGAGCATGGCGGCCGGTTGGAGCGTGCCGAGTTCAGTCGTGAGTGGGTCCGGGTTGAGCCCTGTGCGGGCGACACCTCCTTGATTGAAGTGTCTGCGCAGGGGCGCCGTGTTCAAGTCGGGCGCTTCGTTCGCCCAGAGCTCCGATCCGCTCTAGCCAGAGAGATTCGCATGGCCCTGCGAGAAGCTTGACAATGCAGGCTCGGCGGGGCGTCCTTGTGGTTCAGTAGAAGTGTGTGCAGGAAGACAGGATGATGATGCAACTTAAGAAAAAGCCGGTTTGTTCAGCTGTTCAGCGCGGTATTCGTAGCGCCGCTTTGGTCTCGGCATGGTTGGGTTTGGCACTGGCGGGTGTGGCTCACGCTGCCACCCAAGACTTGCCGGGCGGCCCGGCGGTCAATCAGCTCAATCTGCATCCTCCCGTCACCCGAATTGCCGAAGCGCAGCACGGGTTGCACTGGATGATGCTCGCAATCTGTACGGTCATCTTCGTTGCAGTGTTTGCGGTCATGTTTTATTCCATTTGGAAGCACCGCAAATCCAAGGGACACAAGTCCGCCAACTTTCACGAATCGGCCACGGTAGAAGTGGTTTGGACAATCGTGCCTTTCTTGATCGTCATCGGAATGGCGTTGCCAGCCACCAAGGTCCTGGTGGCCCAAAAGGACACCACCAACGCTGACGTCACCATCAAGGCCACGGGTTATCAATGGAAGTGGGGGTATGACTACATAAAGGGTGAGGGTGAGGGCATCGCTTTCCTCTCCACTCTAGACGCAGGCCACCGGCTGATGTCCGACCAAGGCCAGCCCGCCGGCGACAATTACCTGCTGAAAGTTGACAACCCCATGGTTGTCCCAGTCGGGCAAAAAATTCGGATCATCACGACAGCCAACGACGTCATTCACGCTTGGATGGTTCCTGCATTTGGCGTCAAGCAGGACGCCATTCCCGGCTTCGTACGGGACACTTGGTTCAGGGCAGAGAAGACGGGCGACTTCTACGGCCAGTGCGCCGAGTTGTGCGGTAAAGAACACGCCTACATGCCCATCCATGTGAAAGTGGTCACCCCTGCGGAATACACAGCATGGGTGGACACCGAACGCAAGAAAATCGCTGCTCGCGCCGACGATCCGAGCAAAGTGTGGGCGCTGCCCGAGATGATGGCCCGCGGCGAAAAAGTCTATGCAACCAACTGCGTGGCTTGCCACCAAGCCGCTGGCAAAGCGGTGGGTCCCATCAAAGCACTGGATGGTTCTGCAGCCGTTCTGGATGCAGACAAGTCACGCCAAATTGCAATCATGCTCAATGGCCAGAACAACGGCGCCATGCCCGCTTGGAAGCAACTGAGTGATACAGAGATAGCAGCTGTCATCACCTACACCAAGAACAACTGGTCGAATAAGACCGGGCAAATCGTGCAGCCGGCCGACGTGCTGGCAGCACGCAAGTAAATTCAGAAGAGCAGTTACCGAGGACACACCATGAGCGCAGTACTCGACCCCCATGGCCATGAGGCCGGCGACCACGCCCACGACCACCACCACGCGCCTACGGGCTGGCGTCGCTGGGTCTACGCCACCAACCACAAAGACATCGGCACGCTGTACTTGCTGTTTTCGTTCGCGATGCTGATGTTCGGGGGCGTCTTGGCTTTGGGTATTCGTGCCGAGTTGTTTCAACCCGGCTTGCAGGTGGTTAACCCCGAGTTGTTCAACCAGCTCACCACCATGCACGGGCTGATCATGGTGTTCGGAGCCATCATGCCGGCCTTCGTCGGGTTCGCTAACTGGATGATTCCGCTGCAGATTGGCGCATCCGACATGGCCTTTGCCCGCATGAATAACTTCAGCTTCTGGCTGATGATTCCAGCAGGTTTGATCCTTGGCGGCAGCTTCTTCATGCCCGGTGGAGCACCTGCTGCTGGTTGGACGCTGTACGCACCGCTCACGCTGCAAATGGGCCCGTCGATGGATGCGGCGATCTTTGCCATGCACATCCTGGGCGCGTCGTCGATCATGGGCTCGATCAACATCATCGTGACGATTCTGAACATGCGCGCGCCCGGCATGACACTCATGAAGATGCCGATGTTCTGCTGGACTTGGCTGATCACGGCTTACCTGTTGATCGCCGTCATGCCCGTGTTGGCCGGTGCCATCACCATGACGCTGACCGATCGCCATTTCGGCACCAGTTTCTTCAACCCAGCCGGCGGCGGCGATCCGGTGATGTACCAGCACATCTTCTGGTTCTTCGGTCACCCCGAGGTCTACATCATGATCTTGCCGGCTTTCGGCATCATCAGCCAGATCGTGCCGGCTTTCAGTCGCAAGAAGCTGTTTGGTTATGCGTCCATGGTGTATGCCACGTCATCCATTGCCATCCTTTCCTTCATCGTATGGGCGCACCACATGTTCACGACCGGCATGCCGGTGACTGGACAGCTGTTCTTCATGTACGCCACGATGCTGATCGCGGTGCCGACGGCGGTGAAGATTTTCAATTGGATTGCCACCATGTGGCGCGGTTCGATGACTTTCGAGACCCCCATGCTGTTTGCAGTAGGCTTCATTTTTGTGTTCACCATGGGCGGCTTCACGGGCCTCATCTTGGCAATCGCGCCGATTGATATTCAGCTCCAGGACACCTACTACGTGGTGGCCCACTTCCACTACGTGCTCGTGGCAGGGTCGCTCTATGCGTTGTTCGCGGGCTACTATTACTGGGTCCCCAAGTGGACTGGCGTGATGTACAGCGAAACCCGCGGCAAGATCCATTTTTGGTGGTCGTTGATCGCTTTCAACATCACTTTCTTCCCCATGCACTTTCTGGGGTTGGCCGGTATGCCGCGCCGCTACGCCGACTACCCCATGCAGTTTGCAGACTTCAATGCCATTGCCTCGGTTGGCGCATTCGCTTTCGGCTTGGCACAGGTGTATTTCTTCTTTTATGTGGTTTTGCCCACCATGTTGGGCAAAGGTGAGCCCGCCGCTCAAAAACCCTGGGAAGGTGCCGAGGGCTTGGAGTGGGAAGTACCGTCTCCTGCACCCTTTCATACCTTCGAAAACCCACCCAAACTCGACGCGACGGCCACGCGCGTGGTGGGTTAAGCGCCAAGCGCCAAACAGAGCGGTGTGATGACGCCAGATCAAAAAAAGAGCAACCAACGCACCGGATGGATTCTGCTGTCCGTCGTGGCAGTGTTCTTCCTTGGTTTTGTTGCCAAGATGGTTTGGCTAAGGAACTGAGCGCATGAGCCGCGCTTCAGCAAACGTGCAGATGGTTGGAAAGCTGACCATCGTCGCTTTGGGTATGTTTGCCTTCGGCTATGCGCTGGTGCCCATCTACCGTGCCATATGTGAGGCGACAGGGATCAACATCTTGTCTCTGGCTGAGCGCCAAGTCCCTGGCGCTTCCCCTGCCGTTCAAGCCAAAGGCAGCGTGCCAGCCAACACGCAAGTCGATACCAGTCGGCTCATCACCATCGAGTTCGACGCTAATTCAAGGGGGCCTTGGACGTTTCGCCCAGCACAGCGGTCCATCCAAGTGCACCCTGGGCAACTCGCCACGGTGATGTACGAGTTTCAAAACACGCAGAACCGCCGCATGGCCGCGCAAGCAATCCCAAGTTATGCGCCACGGCAGGCCACCGCGCATTTCAACAAGCTGGAATGTTTTTGTTTTAACCAGTACACCCTGGAGCCTGGCGAAAAGCGCGAGTGGCCGGTGGCTTTCATCATCGATCCCCGCCTGAGCAAAGACGTCACGACCATCACGCTGTCCTACACCTTTTTTGAGGTGCCGGGCACCGGAAACAGCGCTCCATGACCGAGCAAGACGAATCCGGTTTGCATACGCGGGGCAGTTTCTGGGTTGCCATGAGAACGGTGGCCTGGTCCCTTTTGGGTGTTAGAAAGCACAGTGGTTTTGAGGACGATCTGCAGCGGGTGAGCGCTTTTCACGTGGTGCTGGTTGGCTTAGCCGCAGCGGTGTGTTTTGTTTTTGCCTTGATGGCCCTGGTCAATTGGGTGGTGATGGTTTGATTGGATCGATGGAGAAGAACACATGACTTCGAACAGCAGCGCGACGACGCCTTATTACTACGTACCGGCAGCCTCCCGTCACCCGGTCATGGCCGCGATTGGGCTGTTTTTTGTCATCTTGGGTGCTGGGCAGTGGATCAACGGCGTGCAATGGGGCCAATACGCGCTCGCCCTCGGGATGGTGTGGTGGCTGTTCGTGCTGTACCAGTGGTTCAGTGAGGCCGTTCGAGAAAGCGAAAGTGGTCTGTACGGCCGCAAGATCGACCTCTCCTATCGCTGGAGCATGAGCTGGTTCATCTTCTCGGAAGTCATGTTCTTTGGCGCTTTTTTCGCAGCCCTGTGGTGGGCTCGGTCGCACTCTGTGCCTGCTTTGGGGAGTTTGGAAAATGCGCTTTTGTGGCCTGACTTCAAGGCTGCTTGGCCCAGCAGCTCACCGGGTGCTACGGCAGCGCCAGGTGGCCTCGTCGAGCCCTTCAGCACCATGGGACCATTCTGGTTGCCCACCATCAACACTGCTTTGCTGCTGACCTCTGGCGTCACTCTGACGATTGCGCACCATGCTTTGCAGGCCGGACAGCGTGCAAAAACGATTGGCTTCATGTGGGCCACGGTGCTGCTCGGCACGGTTTTCTTGGTTGTGCAGGGTTATGAGTACTACCACGCCTACACCGATCTCAACTTGAAGCTGACGTCGGGCATCTTCGGCTCGACGTTTTTCATGCTCACAGGCTTCCACGGCTTTCACGTGTTTGTGGGCATGCTGATGTTGTTGTTCATTACCCTGCGCCTGCAAAAAGGTCATTTCACGCAACAGCGTCATTTTGGGTTCGAGGGTGCCGCTTGGTATTGGCACTTCGTGGATGTGGTCTGGCTGGGCCTGTATGTCTTGGTCTACTGGCTCTGACCGCTACGCGGAGCAACAAAAAAGCGCCGTGAGGCGCTTTTTTGTTGAGACCAGGCAAACCCGCCTGGGCTCAGCCCCTGGGCAGCGCTGACGGTTGGATGTAGCCCAGTTTCCACGCGAGCAAGATGCATAAAAACAGAATGATCGAAAAACCAACCCGAAACGCCAGCGCCCGCGCCATTCGTCCTGTCTTAGCCTCGGGGGCGTCGCTCTGCCCGCCCTTCATCATGAAATACAGAGCGCAGCCCAAGCTTGCGATGATGGCCACGAAGGCGAGCGACACGAACACTTTCATGCTGGAGATTATTGACTGATGCCCGCTTGGAGACACCCGCGTTTTTGGGGGGTCACGGCTGCAACTGCGGTAGGCGTTGGCATCACTGTCTCGCTTGGTTTGTGGCAGCTCGATCGTGCTCGCCAAAAAATGGCTCTGCAAAGCGCCATCGAGACCCAAGCTGCACGACAGCCCATCCACAGCCCCGCGCTGGCAAACCCGTCGGATGCGCTTTTGATGGTGCATCGGCTGGCAAGGCTTCGCGGTGAATGGTTGCCGCAACACACGGTGTTCCTGGACAACAGGCAAATGCAGGGTCGCCCTGGCTTTTTTGTGTTGACACCACTGCGCCTTGAGGGCTCATCTGCGGTCGTCGTGGTGCAACGCGGCTGGGTAGCGCGCGACTTCATCGAGCGCACGCGCCTGCCGCCCGTACCGACGCCCGCTGGCATCGTCGATGTCCAGGGTCGCATCGCCCCTTGGCCCTCGCAGCTATACGCTTTTGAGGGTTCTGAGCGAGGCAGCATCCGGCAAAATGTTGATCAAGATTCTTGGTCTGCTGAAGTGGGGTCCACCCTGTCGCCCGTCAGCGTGTTGCAGACCCAGGGTGCTGACGATGGCTTGTCGCGGCAGTGGCCCGTGGTTGTCACGGGCGTCGACAAGCACCATGGATACGCTTTTCAGTGGTTCGGTTTGGCCGTCCTTATCTCTGCTCTTTATGTCTGGTACCAGTTTGTCCGACGTCAATCCCCCACGTGATGCGGCTTTCGCCGACGCCTCCAAAGACGACACCCCTTTGCAGTTGAGCGTGCACGGCATGCCCGATCCCGAGTCATCGCCAGTCAGTGAGCGGCAAACCCGCGTGGGCCGCTGGAAGATGCTGGCCGTGCTGCTGGTGTGCGCCACGCCTGTGTTGGCGTCGTACTTCACGTATTACGTCATTCGTCCCGAGGGTCGGCGCAATTTCGGCGAGTTGATCGACCCCCAGCGCACTTTGCCCTCGCTGGTGGCCAGCACGCCTGAGGGCCGGCCGTTGCCGCTACCCACACTCAAAGGGCAATGGTTGCTGGTTGCTGTTGGCGGCGGTGCATGCGATGGCCTGTGCGAGCAGCAGCTCTACTTGCAGCGCCAGCTGCGCGAAATGTTGGGTAAGGAGCGCGACCGCGTCGAGCGCGTTTGGCTGTTGAACGATGACCAGCCCGTGCGCGAGGCCATTCGCCCAGGCTTGCAAGGCACCACCATCTTGCGGGTGCCACCTCAGGCGCTGGCGCAATGGCTTGCTCCAGCGGATGGTGCGACTCTGGCAGAACACCTCTATGTGGTCGACCCCATGGGCAACTGGATGATGCGCTTCCCAGCCCGAATGGAGCGCGCCCAGGCAGCACAGGCCAAACGGGATCTGGACCGTTTGTTGCGGGCTTCCTCCTCTTGGGACGAGGCAGGTCGCTGATGCAGCCCCAAGACTTGGTGGACTGGACGCCGGTGTTCCGGCTCATGGCAGTAGGCGTCCTGATAGCCCTTGGCCCTTTGCTGTGGGTGTGGGTGCGCTCTCGCGGGCAAGGTTTGTCGCGCCGACTGCACTTGCTGACTGTGCTCACGCTGTTTCTCACCTTCGACCTGGTTTTGTTTGGTGCTTTCACGCGATTGACGGACTCTGGCCTGGGTTGCCCTGACTGGCCGGGTTGTTACGGCAGCGCCAGCCCGATCGGCGCGCATGGAGAAATCAGTGCAGCGCAAGCCAGCATGCCCACCGGGCCGGTTACCTTCAGCAAGGCATGGATCGAGATGGTGCACCGCTATTTGGCCACTGGCGTGGGCGTGCTGATCCTGACACTGGCTGTGGCGACCTGGGCTCAATGGCTGCGCATGCGTGCCCACGCTGCAGCGCATCGAGTGGCTGCGGTGCATCCGTGGTGGCCCACGCTGACGCTGGTCTGGGTATGCGTGCAAGGCGCTTTTGGGGCTTGGACTGTCACCATGAAGCTCTTTCCGGCCATCGTCACTTTGCATCTGCTGGGCGCGATGTTGCTGCTGGGGTTGCTGTGTGTGCAGGCGGTACGTCACCATCAAGCAGCCGCGCAGATCGTCAAGACGCCTCTGCTGCGAAGCACCAGGCTGTGGATGTGGGCAGCCCTGGCGCTGGTGCTCGTGCAAATTGCCCTGGGCGGCTGGGTGAGCACCAACTATGCCGTTCTGGCCTGCGAAGACTTTCCGCTTTGCCAGGGCAGCTGGTGGCCCGTGATGGACTTTCGACAAGGCTTCGAACTGTGGCGTCCGCTCGGCAAAACCGGAGAAGGCCAGTACCTGCCATTTGCCGCGCTGACCGCGATCCATTTCGTGCACCGCGCCATGGCGGTGCTGGTCATTGGGGCGCTGTGCATGCTGGCTTGGCGATTGCTCCAAGTGCCCACGCTGGCTTTGCAAGGCCGTTGTTTGCTGGGCTTGGCAGCTTGGCAATTTCTGACCGGCTTGTCGAACGTGGTGCTCGACTGGCCACTGGCTGCTGCCGTGTCACACACCGGGGGTGCGGCTGCGCTGGTCGTGGTGCTGACATGGGTCATGGCGACCAGTCGCCAAGTTGTACTGGCCGATCAACAACAGCCTGCTATGGAGCCGCGGGCCATTTGGGCGCGGCGCAGCAGTGCGAAAGGCTGATCAATGAACACGGCCTTGGCAGCGGCTCCACCCAGCCGCGCTTCGCAGTTCTATGCGCTGACCAAGCCGCGCGTGGTCCAGCTCATCGTGTTCTGCGCACTCATTGGCATGGTGCTGGCCGTGCCGGGTGTGCCTGGCTGGGCACAGTTGAAGCTGGCGGCGTTGGCCTGTGCAGGCATCTGGCTGGTGGCGGGGGCTGCGGCGGCCTTCAACTGCTTGGTAGAGAAGACGATCGACGCGCGCATGAAGCGCACCGCATGGAGGCCCACTGCGCAGGGCCAGTTGGGCGACGGCCAGGCCTTGCTCTTCTGCGCAGTACTCGGGTCTGCTGGTTCGGCCCTGCTGTACTGGTGGGTGAACCCACTCACCATGTGGCTGACCTTTGCCACGTTTGTTGGATACGCCGTGATCTACACGGTCGTGCTCAAGCCGCTGACGCCACAAAACATCGTCATCGGCGGCGCATCAGGCGCCATGCCGCCGGTCCTCGGCTGGGCGGCCATGACCGGACAAGTCGGCCCAGAGGCACTGGTTCTGTTTCTCATCATCTTTCTGTGGACGCCACCGCACTTCTGGGCCCTGGCGCTTTACCGGGTTGAGGACTACCGCAAGTCGGGCCTGCCGATGTTGCCTGTCACCCACGGCAACGACTTCACCCGGCTTCAAATCCTGCTCTACACCTTGGTGCTCTTTGCAGCCTGTCTGCTGCCCTTCGTGGTGGGCATGAGTGGGTTGGTGTACCTGGTTGCCGCCTTGGGTCTGAGCGTGGCTTTCACGGCTTATGCGTGGCGGCTATGGCGCAACTATTCCGACGCTTTGGCGCGCCGGACCTTCCGCTTTTCCTTGCTTCATTTGAGCGCGTTGTTCGCTGCGCTGCTCTTGGACCACTACATCGTTTGATCGCTTGTTCATGCAGCCATCGCAAACCCACATGCCCCAAACCGACCCCGAGTGCACCATGCCACCCTTCACACCCCGTCGCCGCCACGTTTTGGGATTGGGCCTTGCTGTAGCGCTGTCTGCAGGCTGCAGCGAGCAGCCCGCTGCATCGTTCAAAGCGGTGGACATCACGGGTGCTGAGTACGCGCGCGATTTCGCGCTGACCGACCACAACGGCCAAGCCCGCACGCTGGCCGACTTTCGTGGGCGGGTGGTGGTGGTGTTCTTCGGTTTCACCCAGTGCCCCGACGTGTGTCCCACGGCGATGGCCGACATGGCGCAGGTGAAAAAAGCTTTGGGTGTCGATGGCGAGCGCTTGCAGGTGTTGTTCGTCAGCGTTGATCCGGAACGCGACACGCCAGAGGTCCTGAAGGCCTACATGAGCAATTTCGACCCCAGCTTTCTGGCGCTGACTAGCACGCCAGACCGCCTGGCCGCTTTGGCCAAAGACTTCAAGGTCTATTACAAGAAGGTCGACGGCAAGACAGCGGGTAGCTACACCATGGACCATTCGGCCGGCAGCTTCGTGTACGACCCGCAAGGCCGTATTCGCCTGTACACCCGTTACGGCGCCGGCCCAGATGCCTTGCTCTCAGACATCCGGTTGCTGCTGAAAAACGCCTGAGAGCCAGCAGGCCACCGAGCAACCTGGGGGCCATCAGCCACCACGAGCCAACTTCGGCCGCCCGCAGCGCAAGCGGCTTGATGGGTTGTCAGGCGAAGGCTGACAGCGCTTGGCGCATCTTCTTCAGGGCCGCCACCTCGATTTGGCGAATGCGCTCGGCGCTCACCCCATAGACCGCCGCCAGCTCGTGCAGCGTCATGCCGCCAGAGCCGTCGTCATTCACCTTGAGCCAGCGCTCTTCGACGATGCGCCGGCTGCGATCGTCCAGCCGCTCCAGCGCATCGCGAATGCCGTCGCTGGCCATCAGGTCGCGCTGATGCGCTTCGATCTGCGCTGTCGGCTCTTGCGTTGCATCGGCCAAGTAAGCGATCGGGCCATAGGCTTCTTCACCGTCGTCGCCAGGGCTGGGGTCGAGCAGCACGTCACTGCCAGACATGCGCGTCTCCATTTCGATCACGTCTTCGCGCTTGACGTTGAGCGCGTTCGCCATCGCGTCGATTTCCTGGTCACTCAGCGTGTCGCGGTGCGTACCTTCGAGGTTGTCGGCGTCGGCTTTGTAGCGCTGCTTCATGGAGCGCAGGTTGAAAAACAGCTTGCGCTGTGCCTTGGTCGTGGCCACCCGAACCATGCGCCAGTTCTTCAAGACGTACTCGTGGATTTCCGCCTTGATCCAGTGCAGCGCATAACTCACCAGGCGCACGCCTTGGTCTGGGTCAAAGCGCTTGACGGCCTTCATGAGTCCCACGTTGCCTTCTTGAATCAAGTCGCCGTGCGGCAGGCCGTAGCCGAGGTACTGGCGGGCGACCGACACCACCAAGCGCAAGTGAGAGAGCACCAACTTACTGGCTGCCTCAACGTTCCCGTCATCGCGCAGTTGACGCGCCAACCCTTGTTCTTCTTCCAAGGTGAGCATCGGCATGCGGTTGACGGCCGAAATGTAGGCTTCCAAATTGCCCAAGGGCGGCACGAGAGCCCAAGGATTTGCACCTTCCAATGGGGTAGGTGCGGGGGCAGTGACAACAGCAGACATGGGAGTCCTCCGGTGAATTCGAAAATATTAGCACTCTGTCAGAGTGAGTGCTAATAAATGGGTTCCTTGCGGTGATTCAGTGGGCTGATAGGCGGAAAAATGAAGCTTTTGAGCGATTGAACACACATGCAGACAAGGCGACCCAGCGCACAGACTTCAGGTTGACGCTGATCGAAGCGGCGGCCATCCACAGACACCCAGGGCCGCGGCCTTTATTGCACCCCGATCTTTGTCGAAGTCAGCGGCTACGCCGGGAAAGAGTTGCCAGCACAATTGCGGGATGTCTCAATCTTCTCTGCCTTTGGTGTTGATAGAAGGGGTGCTGATCCTCGGCGGTGCCCTGTTGTTTGGTTGGTGGCAACTGCGGTCTGTGAAGCGTGACCAAGCGATTTGGGCCGAGCGCGAGCGGGCACAAACATTGGCCAAGCAGGCGGCTCAGGCGCAGGCCACGGCAGAGCAAGCCAACCCAGCCGCTCCTGCTGCCCAAGGCAGCCCCGCGCCTGCTGCCACGCCTGGCCAGCCCCCTGGCGACCAGCCCGCCGAAACACGCGCCCCTCCATCGCCCTGACTCCGTGCTGAAACTGTTCGAACGGCTGGTAGACCCCTACCCCCAGCCCACTCCCGGCGTTCCGCCAGCGCGGTTTTTTGCGTTCTTGTGGGACTGCAGCCGTGGCATGCGCGGCTACATCTTGGGCATGACGCTGTGCACCGCAGCCATCGGCGCCTTTGAGGCGCTGTTGTTCGCGATGTTGGGCCGAGTGGTGGACTGGTTGGCGCAAGTACCGCCAGCCTTGCTCTGGCAGCAAGAGCGCACCCAACTGCTGCTGCTGGCGGGCATTTTGTTGGCCAGTCCTTTGGTGGTGGCCGTGCAAACGCTGCTCAAGCACCAAACGCTGGCTGGCAGTTTTCCCATGAGGCTGCGGTGGAACTTTCACCGCCTGATGCTCGGGCAGAGCATGTCGTTCTACCAAGACGAATTCGCCGGCCGCGTGGCTACGAAGGTCATGCAAACCGCGCTGGCTGTGCGCGATTGCTGGTTCATCGTGGCGGACATCTTGGTGTTTGTGGTCATCTACTTTGTGACCATGGTGGCCGTGGTCGGCAGCTTCGATGGCTGGCTCTTGTTGCCTTTCATGGGGTGGTTGTTGCTGTACGTGGCGGCTCTGGTGTGGTTTGTGCCGCGCTTGGGCAAAACCGCGCGCCGCCAGGCTGATGCGCGCTCGCTGATGGTGGGACGCATCACCGATGCCTACACCAACATCGCCACCGTCAAGCTGTTTTCGCACTCCAACCGCGAAGCCGGTTTCGCACGCAGCGCCATGCAAGATTTTTTGCGCACCGTGCATGCGCAGATGCGTTTGGTCAGCGGCTTCGAGGTGGTCAACCACGCTTTGAGCATGCTGCTGATTGCATCCACCGCAGGCGTGGCCCTGTGGCTGTGGACACAAGGCCAAGTGGGCGTGGGGGCAGTCGCTGCAGCCAGCGCCATGGCGCTGCGCTTGAACGGCATTTCGCACTGGGTGATGTGGGAGTTTTCTTCGCTGTTCGAGCACATCGGCACGGTGCAAGACGGCATCAACACGCTGAGCCGGGAACACACCGTGGTCGACAAGCCCACTGCCCAGGCGCTGCAGGTGTCGCAAGGCGAGCTGGTGTTCGAGCGGGTCAGCTTTGCTTACGGCGGCCCGCGTACGGTGATTGACGACCTGAGCTTGCGCGTGAGGGCTGGCGAAAAAATCGGCCTGGTGGGGCGCTCCGGCGCTGGCAAGTCGACCATCGTCAACCTGCTGCTGCGCTTTTATGACGTGGGCAGTGGCCGTATCTTGATCGATGGCCAAGACATTGCGGGCGTCACGCAAGACAGTTTGCGCTCGCAGATCGGCATGGTCACGCAGGACACCTCACTTTTGCACCGCTCCGTGCGCGACAACATCCTCTACGGTCGGCCTGACGCTGACGATGTGCAAATGCAGGCTGCGGCACGCCGGGCCGAGGCGCACGAATTCATCGGCACACTGACTGACCCCAAGGGCCGCTGCGGCTATGACGCTCACGTGGGCGAACGAGGGGTGAAGCTCTCTGGCGGCCAGCGCCAACGCATCGCGATTGCCCGGGTGATGCTCAAGGACGCGCCCATCTTGCTGCTGGACGAAGCCACCAGCGCGCTCGACAGCGAAGTCGAGGCGGCCATTCAGGCCAGCCTGTACCGATTGATGGAGGGAAAAACGGTGGTGGCCATTGCGCACCGCCTGTCCACCATCGCGGCCATGGACCGCCTGCTGGTGCTCGATGCTGGCCGTGTGGTGGAAGAGGGCACGCACGCAGAACTGCTGGCCCAAGGCGGTTTGTATGCGCGCTTGTGGTCCCATCAAAGCGGCGGTTTTTTGGGAGACGACGCCTGAGCAACAAGCGCCGTGCGGGCTTCTGAAATCAGCCCAGCACTTGGCGCTTGCGCCACCACCAGGCCAGACGGCCGTCCCAGGCCCGCCCGCCTTGAGCCCGAATCGCTCGGCCCCTGCCCAAGAAAACCCATTTCGCCTGATGCGGCGTCAACACGCTCACAGGCTGATCTGACAGCAATGCGCGCACGCGTGCCAACAAGGCATCGGCTGCTGCGCCACCGCCTTGGTCTGGCCAACTCGCCAGCAGGCTGCGCCGACCGGCTGCGGGCAGGGCAAGGTCGGGCTCTGGTACCAGCAGCGTGGCATCACACACAAGCTGGGCACCGTTGGCCAGTTGCAGCTCTCCTTGGCGCAGGCTCTGGCAGTGCGTGCGCAGCACCGTGATCTGGCGCTGACGCAGGTGCTGGTGCAACCAGGCAGCACCCGGCTCGCCCAGGGCCGCGCCGGGCTGCTGGTCTTGCGTGATCAAAGTGACACGGCTGCCGTGGCGGCCTGCGAAAGCTGCTTGTGCCGCCAAGGCCAGCTCCAGCGCAGCCAGCCCATGGCCCACCACCGCCAAGTGCACCGGGCGCTGCTGGCACATCTGTAGCAGGCGTGGCCACAGCGCCACAAAGGCCGCTGCCGGGCGCGCCCAGAGTGCGTGTTCACGCGCGCCCGGCATGTTTTGCTCGATGGCGTTGCGCTCGGCCTTGGGGTCTGAATCGATGCTCAACACATCAAAGGGCAAGGTGCTGCCGTCGGGTAAGCGCAGCACTTGGGCTGCGTGGTTGATGTCGCATTGCGGGCTGACCACGTGCTGCGCGCCCACCTTCTGGGCCAGAGGCTCCAGGGGCGGCTGCAACAACTCGGTGCTGACATCACCGGCCACCCAGCCGGCCAGCATTTCGCACCGCAAGCCTGTGTTTTGTGGCGTTACCCAAGTCAGCACGACGCCCGGCAGCGGTTTGCGCTGCAAGCGGTCCATCAGGGCCAAGTGGGTGCTGCCAGCGCCCAGCAACAACCAGCGCTGGCTCGCGCTCGGCCCGGATGCGGCACTCTGGACTGCTCGTTCGCCAAGCACGTCGTGGGAGTCGGCTCTGCCCTCGCTCATGGCTGGAGTGTGACATCTCCCAACAAGGCCTCGCTCTGGCCGCCTGTGTTGTCCGAGTCAGCCCCTACGACCACGGCCTGCAAAGGCGGCAATTCGCTGGCCTCGGCCCCAAACGCGCGCAAGAAATCCTGTCGGATCGAGCGGGTGTGCGTGAACCATTGGCCCAGAGCGCCGTCGCCGCTTTGCAGCACCAGCGTGCGCACGCGGTTGGTGTAGGCGTTGGGCAGCAAGGTGTCGGCTGGCAGGCGGTGGTCCCAGGTGTAGCAAAGGGTGGCCGAGGGCAGGGCCTCGCCTGAGGCCGACCGGGCCAAGCGCATCAAGGTGCGGTCGCTCCAACTCAAGCGTTCCAAGGGCAGGTCAAACAGCAGACACAGCTTGATCGGTGCGTCGTCACCCTGTTTCGTGCGCAGGTCGGCTTGCGGCAGGGCACGCAGCAATTGCCAGCGCCAAGAGAGCGTGCTGTCCGGCCCCAGCGTGACCTTGGGCACATCGAAGGTGAGCGCCCCGTAAGAGGCATTGGTGGTCGCGCGCAACACCGTGGCGTTGCCCAGCGGCACCACCTCAAAGCGCGTCAGCGGCGCTTTGTTGCGCGGCAGCCCCACCACGCGCCAGGGCGGCGCAACCTCGCCGGGCGCCATGGCTGAAAAAGCAGGCAGCTTGAGCGGCGCAACACGGGGCGCCTCTGGCGGCGCAGTTTGGGCAGAGGCCATGGGGGCGAGCAACCCCAGCACAGCGAGACCAAAAGTCGTCGACTGGGTGGCGCACCTCGTCGCCCGCCATGTCGCCCGCGCTGCCCAGTGCTGGTTCATCTCAGCCCCGCTTCCAGTCGTGGTAGCGCTTCACCCAAGCCAGCAGGCGGTGCGGTTGGTGCGCGCGCTTCCACTCGCCTGCGGCGTACTTGTTGGCCTCGGACAGCGTGGGGTAGGTGTGGATGGTGCCCAAAATCTTGTTCAGGCCCAGGTCGTGTTTCATGGCCAGCACGTACTCGGCCAGCAGGTCGCCTGCGTGCGTGCCCACGATGGTCACGCCCAAGATGCGGTCACGCCCAGGCACGGTCAGCACCTTCACGAAGCCGTGTGCTTCACTGTCGGCAATGGCGCGGTCGAGGTCGTCGATGCCGTAGCGCGTGACCTCGTAAGGAATGTTCTTCTCTTTGGCTTCCTGTTCGTTCAAGCCCACGCGCGCCACCTCGAGGTCAATAAAGGTCGCCCAGGGGATGACGCTGTAGTCGGCCTTGAACTTCTTGAAGTCTCCGAACAGCGCGTTCACCGCCGCGTACCAGGCCTGGTGTGCGGCCACGTGGGTGAACTGGTAAGGCCCGGCCACGTCGCCTGCGGCGTAGATGTTCGGGTAGATGGTCTGCAGGTACTCGTTGGTCTCGATGGTGCGCTGGGTCGGTACGCCCAGCTCTTCGAGCCCGTATCCCGTCAAGCGCGCCACACGGCCCACGGCGCACAGCAGTTGGTCAAAGGCGATGCGCTTTTCCGCGCCGCCGTGTTCCACCACCAGGGTTTTCTCGCCATCGACCACTTCGCAGCGCAGCGCCTTGTGCCCGGTGAACACCGCCACACCATCGGCCTGGAGCGAGGCCTTGGCCAGCGCACTCACTTCTTCGTCTTCGCGCACCATGATGCGCGCGCCCATCTCCACCTGCGTCACCTGCGAACCGAGGCGGGCAAAGCTCTGCGCCAGCTCGCAGCCGATGGGGCCGCCGCCCAGCACCACCAGACGTTGGGGCACTTCGTCGAGCTTGGCGAATGCGTCCCATAAGGTGTCGCTCGTGACATAGCCCACCTCGTCCAGCCCCGGCAAGGGCGGCACCAACGGGCGCGCACCGGCTGCGATGACGATGCTGCGCGCTGTCAGGCGCACGAGCTGCGGCTTGCCATTTGCCCCGCTGCCGCCATTGAGTGCGATTTCCACCGTCCACGGGTTGACCAGCTTGGCGTAGCCCTGCAACACCTCCACACCCAGGCCGCTGTAGCGCTCGACGCTGTCGTGTGGCTCGATCGCCCGGATGACCTCTTGGATGCGCTGCATCACCGCCTTGAAACTGAATGCGGGAGTGGCATTGCTCAAGCCGTACTTTTCGCCGTGGCGCATCTGGTGCGCGAGCTTGGCGCTCTTGATGAGCGCCTTGCTCGGCACGCAGCCGTAGTTCAGGCAGTCACCGCCCATCTTGTGGGCCTCGATCAGCGTCACCTTGGCCTTGACGGCGGCGGCGATGTAGGCAGAGACCAACCCACCCGCCCCAGCGCCGATCACGATCAGGTTGCGATCGAATGTCTTGGGGCGCTGGCTGGCCCAACGGTTGTAGACGCGCCGCGCCCGCAGCCAGCCCAACACGGCCTTGGCCAACAGCGGAAACACGCCCAGCAGCGCGAAAGACAACAAAAGCGCGGGGCTCAAGATGTCGCTGGGCGACTGCAATTGCGCCAACTGCGTGCCCGCATTCACATACACCGCTGTGCCCGCCAACATGCCCAATTGGCTGACGCCGTAAAACACAGCGGTTCGCATGGCGGTCAGCCCCATGACCAGGTTGATCACAAAAAACGGCACCAGCGGCACCAAGCGCAGCGTGAACAAATAGAACGCGCCGTCGCGCGCCACGCCTCGGTCGATCTCGACCAGCCGCTGGCCAAAGCGCGCTTGCAAGATGTCGCGCAACAAATAGCGCGCCGTCAGAAAGGCCAGCGTCGCGCCGATGGTCGAGGCAAAAGACACCAGCAGCAGCCCCCAGCCCAGACCAAACAAAGCGCCGCCAGCCAAAGTCAGCACCACCGCGCCGGGAATGGACAAGGCAGCCACCGCCACGTACAGCGCGAAGAACACCGCGCTGGCCATCACAGGCGAGGCTTGCACTGTTTGCGCCCACTGCGCTTGGCCTGCTTTGAGCGCCTCAAAGCTGAATTGCCGGTGCAGGTCGAAGGCGTAGGCCGTGCCCAGCAGGGCCAGCACGGCGATGAGCAAAAGCGCTTTGCGAAGGTTCATGGGGTCTTTCTGATGCAGTGGCAGTCAGTCGCGCAAGACCTGCAAACCTTGCACCGGTGTTCGCGGCTGGTCAGTGCGCAAATGCGCTCAGCGCAAAGACGCCAAGCGCTCCAGCGTGCGCTGCTTGCGGCAGCCGTGGTATTCACCCGCCGCTGCTTGGGGCCCAGCGGCGTCCAAGGCCAACTCGCGGCACTCGGCGTCGCGCTTGTTGGCCCACGCTTGCTGCTCAGCCTGCAAAGCGCCGCGCCGCTGGGCGGGCTGCTGGCGCAGCCAGGCCGGCAAGCGCTCGTCCAACTGTTTCTGTGCGCGTTGGTAGCCGGCATAAGCGCAAGCGTTCACCTGGTCTGGCGTGCCGTCGGGCCGGCAACTGGCGGTGGGCGGGGCGTCGAGTCCGGAAACGACGGGTTGTGCCAAAGCGGGTGTGGCTGTCGTGGCTACGCTGGCAAGAACCACCCACGTGGCCAAGGCGGGGGACGAGCGGCGGGTGTTGGGTTTCATCTGGGCCATGCTAGTCGTCCGGGCATTCTTCATGGGGCAAGCCCCGTTGCTCTACTCAGTTAGCCTGCTGTCATGACCAACGAATACCAAGCCCATTCCCCAGCCCAGTGGCCCACCAAGGGCTTGGGCCGTGACCTCTGGCTGCTGGGCGCGCTGTTGGTCACCGCGGGCCTGTACGTCGCCCTGTTCTTCATTCAGCCCAAAGGTGAGAACTGGGGCCACGGCTGGAACTTGGTGGCCTTCTTCTTCTACTCTGTGCCAGCGGCCTTGGTGGCAGGCGGCTTGGCCGCTTGGCGGACGGGCAAGCTGGCCGGGCGGGGGCACACGGTGGCGGTGGCGGTGGCCGCGGCTGGGTTCTTGTTTCCTATCGTTTGTTTGCTGGCTATTCGGGCGAAGGCTTGAAGCGCTCTGGGCTGCCAGCAGGCCAGAGCCCTCAGCCGTGGTCAGCACCGAGGGGATGCGCTTGGGCACCGATGGCCGCTGAATGCCATTGAGCCAAGGCAGGTCCACACCGAGCACCTCGCGGTAGAGAAGCAGCAAGGCGTTCAGCGCCTGGTTGTGCGTGGAGGCAGACACCCGCCGCTCCTTGGCCAGCATGGACAGGAAAGCCTCGATCTCTGTGGCACCCATCTCGCGTGGGTGCTTCAAGCCATGCCAGCGAATGAAAAAGCGCACCCAGTGGACGTAGAGCTTCTCGGTGCTCAGGCTGTAGTGCAGGTAGCGAATTCGCTCGCGAAGCTGGTCGAGCAGGCGGGGCGACTGAAGCGGCGGCGTGCGGGGTTTCACGTCAAGATTTATAACTGTACGTAAAGACAGTAGCAAGCCGCTAAGTTCTTGTCAGCACGATCTTTTTCGTGCATTCTTTCGGCCAAGTTATGCCTCAAAGCACTTTGTTATCCGCCTCCCTGTTGAGGTCTACATCACGTTAGGCGTCTTACGTGGCCCACTTGATAACGTTCGCCTCGAACAGGTTCGACATCTCGAAGGAGGAGCCGAATGACATCAACCCTATCGCAGGCCAAGGGCCCCTTAACTGGCTGAGCACAAGGCTCAGCTCGGCTGGATACAGAGTTACAGAGCCCGCAACGGAAGACTGGGGCTGGTACATC
The DNA here is from genome assembly GCA_027483665.1 of Comamonadaceae bacterium. GTDB lineage: Bacteria > Pseudomonadota > Gammaproteobacteria > Burkholderiales > Burkholderiaceae_C > JAIXUC01. Next base: position 140,641 of record JAIXUC010000041.1, read on the forward strand.
GACGTTAAGGGCCAGACAAGCACTTATCTAGTCGGCGCCAGCGGAGAACCCGAACGTCCGGCACCGGACGTGGACTGGACAGTTCAGATCCACAAGAGTCGTTCCCTGAAAGACAAAATCATGGGAAAGAACAAGCACAGCGCAGACGACCCTCTGACAGCACTGATCGAAGGGTTCGTGCGGGAAGAGCCAGATTTCCGAGATATTCATGTCGAGAAAGACGCATAACAAGCAGCTCCAGCCAACAAATTCGCGCTGCGCGCGAATTTGCGGCTGAACTGCGACGTTATGCCTCAGTATGAGCGCCGTTGGCTTACCGTCACCTACGGGAGTACTATTCGACGATGCAAATTGCAACTGGCACTGTCGTAAACGGCAAGATTGAGGGCGTAGCGCTGCGCGAAGGCTCGGTCGTCGCCGTGCTGGCGCGCGGCGCAGATGAACCCTTCGAGCTCCGGCCCGAAGATGAAGACGAGCTACTTGCCGCCATTTCTGAAATCGAGCGCGGCGAGTACGTAACAGTCGAAGAGTTGCTTCGCGAACTCCCCCGCTAGGCGATGACGCTGGGCGTCAAGATTTCAGCGCGCGCAGCGGCGCAGATTCGGCGCGCTGCGGCGTGGTGGGCGGAAAACAGGCTGAGCGCGCCGGGAGCTATTGCGAACGACTTTGAGGAATGTGTCGCACTGCTGGCGGAGCAGCCGGGCATCGGCAGCAAGTACAGCGGTACTCGCGCGGGCCAAGTCCGTCGCCTGTACATGGGCCGTGTCGGTTACTTCATCTACTACCGTGCCACAAGCGACACCCTCGAAGTTTTGGCGTTGTGGCACGCAAGTCGCGGACATCAGCCACGCCTATGAGGCATAACAAGTCGGCCCAGAGGCGACGGCCTTCGCCCACGCCTGGCCTCCAACGTTAGGCCGAGGCGAGCACTAGATCATCCACTTCGATCCATGAAGCTCGGCTACACCATCCTGTACGAGCCCCACGTGGCTGATTCGCTGGCCTTCTTTGAGCGGGCCTTCGACTTGAAACGGCGCTTCCTTCATGAATCGGGCACTTACGGGGAGCTCGACACCGGAGAGACCACCCTGTCCTTCGCGGCCCATGCTCTGGGCGAGAGCAACTTTGCAGGTGGCCATGTCCGGGCCAGTGAGTCCACTGCGCTGCTCGGCATGGAGATCGGTCTGGTCCCTGACTGAGAAGTCGGCGCTGGTGAAGCGAACCTACGAGGCCGGCATGAGCGTGTCGCTGGTGGCCAGGCAAGAGGGCGTTGCTGCGAGCCTGCTGTTCCAGTGAAGCAAGCTCGAGCGCCAAACCCAGTGCCAAACCCAGCGCCTTGATCGCTCACCCTCAAGCAGCAGAATTTGCAAGAAAACACAGGGCAGGTGTTCTCTGTATTGCAAATATCGCACCAGAATTCAGCAGAAATCCGCAAACAAATCAACGGCTTACGGTTTGTTCAGGGCGGACTAGCGAGCCAGCCTGGCGGCCGAACGGCTGCAAACAGCCCGTGGGCGGGTGTTGAGGCAAATCCTACGCCTAATTGACTGAAGCTTGAGATAGATCAAATAACCCAAGGAATGATGGTTCATTCCTGTCCTTGAGTAAGAGTTCAGTCAGTCAATGCTTCCATCCTCACCGCCAAGAAAGCAGCACTCCGGCATGCGGTCATAGTCGTTTCAGACACAAGGAGGACACAACATGAAAGACCCTGTTGTAGACAAAATCCAAAATCACCCCAAGTACCTGGAGCTGAAAAGTAAACGCAACCGATTCGGTTGGCTGCTTATTATCCTGATGATGGTGGTGTATTACGGCTATATCGCCTTGATAGCATTTAACAAACCCTTTCTCGCTCAACGCATAGGAGAGGGTGTGACCTCGCTGGGGGTACCCATCGGACTCGGAATCATTCTTTTCACGATTCTGATTACAGCCATTTACGTACATCGCGCCAACAGCGAGTTTGATGAACTGACCGCTGCCATTTTGAAGGATGTATCTAAATGAAAAAATCAAACTCACTCATCGCGGCATGGATGCTGTTACTTGTTTCGGATGCTGTACTGGCCGCCGGAGTTGATCTCGGACAGGTTGAAAAACAGGCAACCAACTGGGTTGCCATCGGGATGTTTACAAGCTTCGTGGTTGCCACGCTTTTTATTACCAAATGGGCTGCAGCCAAGACCAAATCGGCCGCTGACTTTTACACCGCAGGTGGAGGCATTACAGGCTTTCAAAATGGTTTGGCCATTGCGGGCGACTATATGTCGGCCGCATCGTTCCTGGGCATTTCTGCAGCCGTGATGGCTTCGGGTTACGACGGCCTCATTTATTCCATAGGTTTTTTGGTGGGTTGGCCCGTCATCACCTTTCTTATGGCTGAACGGTTGCGCAATTTAGGAAAGTTCACTTTTGCAGATGTTGCCGGATACCGATTCCAGCAAACACCTATCCGCATATTTGCGGCTTCAGGCACTCTGGTGGTAGTCGCTTTTTACCTCATTGCACAAATGGTGGGGGCTGGTTCGTTGATCAAGCTTCTCTTCGGTCTGGAATACTGGGTTGCCGTTGTCATCGTTGGTGCACTGATGATGATTTATGTCCTGTTTGGCGGGATGACTGCCACCACATGGGTTCAGATCATCAAAGCCTGCCTGCTACTGTCTGGAGTGACTTTCATGGCCTTTATGGTGATGGCAGAGTTTGGCTTCAGTTTTGAAGCACTCTTTGCCAAAGGTGTAGAGGTTAAAACACAATTAGCTGTAAATGGCGGTAAAACCGCAGAAGAAGCTGCCGTTATTGGCCAGGCATTAATGGGTCCCGGAGGCTTCATCAAGGATCCAATTTCTGCTATTTCATTCGGCATGGCTCTCATGTTTGGTACCGCCGGGCTGCCTCATATCTTGATGCGTTTCTTTACCGTTCCCGATGCCAAGCAGGCGCGCAAGTCTGTGCTTTGGGCGACCACGTGGATCGGCTATTTTTATATACTGATTTTTATCATTGGCTTTGGCGCTATCACTCTGGTGCTGACCAACCCTGAGTTTTCCGACACCGTCAAGGGCGTCATCAAGGGAGGTGGCGGCTCGGCCAATATGGCGGCTGTGCTGGTTGCCAAAGCAGTGGGGGGTAATGTGTTCTACGGTTTTGTGTCGGCCGTGGCGTTTGCCACCATTCTGGCGGTGGTGGCTGGTTTGACCTTATCCGGCGCATCGGCTGTATCGCACGACATCTATGCCACCGTGATCAAGAAGGGCCGTGCAGAAGGGCTTTCAGAGCTCAAGGTATCTCGCGCGACCACTCTGGCACTTGGTGTGGTAGCGGTGACCCTGGGTATCTTGTTCGAGAAGCAGAACATCGCCTTCATGGTGTCGCTGGCTTTTGCTATAGCCGCATCTGCAAACTTCCCTGTGCTGTTCATGTCGGTGCTATGGAAAGACTGCACCACCAAGGGAGCCGTCATCGGTGGCTTCTTGGGCCTGATCTCCTCGGTGGGGCTGACGGTGATTTCTCCCTCGGTGTGGGAAGCCACGCTGGGAAACCCCAAGGGTTCCGCCCTTTTCCCCTATTCTTCGCCTGCACTCTTCTCCATGGCTTTAGGTTTCTTTGGGGTATGGCTGTTTTCCATACTAGACCGTAGCCCTAACGCCGTCAAAGAACGGGCAGCGTTTGCAGCACAGCAGGTGCGCTCCGAAACCGGGTTTGGAGCTTCAGGGGCATCGGGCCACTGAAGGTGCGAAGCATTCAAAACGCACTGCGCTCTTAGTCCTCCAGCGCCAGCAGAAGGCTGGTGCGAGGCACGCGTGGGCTCCCCCCGATTCCCCTGGCGGTTTGCTGAGCCCTTTATGCCTTCTTCAAACTGCACCGGGCTGAGGAGGTCTGGCTCTGCAAGAAAACACAGGGCAGGTGTTCTCTGCATTGCAAATATCGCACCAGAATTCAGCAGTAATCCACAAGCAAATCAACAGCTTGCGCGTTGTTCAGCGCGGACGAATTAAGCGGTAGAAAGCGCCAGCGTCCGGCTTGGAAACGCTTGAAGCACCTGTTTGTCTGCCGTCACCAGCTTCGTGTCCAAGGTCATCGCCAGTGCAACGAACTCGCAGTCGTACGCGGAGCAGTTGCTGTCACGCACCAGCTCCAGCACTGCCCGTGAATCCACCTCGAACTCGGCACCGGCCAGCAGGCTTTCAGCCTCAAGCTGTAGCGCACAGGCTTGGTCGAAGGTGATCGATTGGCGCCGAATGAACCCAGCGAGGATGTTGCGGAACTCGCTCCTCCAAAGAACCGGCGCGGCCCATTCGGGCTCACTTTGAAGCAAGGCTTCGGCTTGCGCTGTTCGTTCGCCTGGCAAATACAGGTACGCCAGAACGTTGGTGTCCACCACGATCACGCGCGCCCCTGGGCCTTGACAGCCTCTATGTCATGCGCTGAAAAGTGGCCCTTGGGCAAGGCCTCGCGCAGCGCGCGTGCGCTCGCCAGTCGCTGCGCCGACGCAACCCTGAAGGGGGTCAACACCGTCTCTAAGCAAATGATGGCTTCGCTGTTCATGCTTCGGCGGTTGGCCTGTGCCGAGTGCTTCAGCCGTGCGTACACCGCGTCGGGGATGTTTTTCAGAGTCAGTGTCGTGGGCATGATCCATCTCCAACCAAGAAGTAACCATTTTGGTTGCGCTTCTACATCGCGTCAACCTCCCGTCAACCTCCCGTCAACCCAGGGCCTTCCACCCCCACCAAATGCGCGTGCCGGTCGCCACCGCGCACAGCGCAGCAAAGCCCAGGGCCAAAGCGGGGAAGTGCTGTGGCCATAGGCACATGGCAGCGAAGCACAGCAGGGTCTCGGTGGCTTCGGTCAGGCCGCCTAGGAAGTAGAAGGACTTGTCGGGGTAGTCGGTGCTGGCCAGGCCGCGCTGCGCGGCCAGCGTGGCGAAGGCCAGAAAGCTGGAGCCGGTGCCGATGAAGGCGGCCAGCAACACGGCGGCGGGCAGGGCGTTATGGGCCGGGTCGGCCAGCGCAAAAGCGAGCGGGATGCTGGCGTAGAACAGAAAGTCGAGCGTGATGTCCAGAAAGCCGCCGCGGTCGGTGGGTTGGGTCTGGCGCGCGACAGCGCCGTCCAGCGCGTCGAGCAGGCGCGAGGCCAGCAGCAGGGCCAGCCCCAGCAGTGGCCGTTGCAGCGCAATGGCCAGCGCGGCGCTGAGCCCCAGGCCGAAGCCAATGAAGGTGATGTGGTCTGCCTGCCAGCCAGCGCGCGCCAGGCGGCTGCCCATGGCGTCGATGGTGGGGCGAATCAGGCGGGTGATGGCGCGGTCGAACATGTTCAGAAAGCGGCAGGCGTCGAGGGCTGAGCCACCGTGCCTTCTGCAGTGAGCAGCGTCAGGCGCTGTGAGTCGGCCACATCGGCGGGGTCGTGGCTGACCAGCAGCGCCGGGATGCCGCGCGCGCGCACTTCGGCAAACACCCAATCGCGCATGCGCTGACGCAGGGAGATGTCCAGTCGGGCGAAGGGTTCGTCCAGCAGCAGTGCCCGCGGCTCGGCGAGCAGGGCGCGCATGAGGGCCACGCGTGCCCGCTGCCCGCCGGACAGCGTGGCCGGGTTGGCGTGCCCCAGGCCCGGCAATTCGGCTTGTTCCAAAGCGCGCAGCACCAGGGCTTCGCGCGCGGCACGCGCCTCACGTCCTGCACGCCCGGCGCTGCCCGATGCGCTGCGCGCCGCCTGGGGCAGGGCGAAGAGCAGGTTTTCACGAACGGTCATGTGGGCAAACAACAGGTCGTCTTGGAACAGCAGGCCCACGCGGCGCAAGGCGGTGGGCAGGTGGTCGATGCGTTGGCCGTCCAGCAGCACCTGCCCTTGCAGGCGCAAGCCCTCGCCCAGCGTGCCGCTGATGGCTGCCAGCACGCTCGACTTGCCGCTGCCACTGGGCCCCATGAGCGTGTGGACATGGCCGGGCTGCACCTCCAGGTGCAGGTTCGAGACCAAGCAGCGCGGTCCTGCGTGCAAAGCGTCGATGTGCAGTTGCAAGCTCATGCTGCAAAACGCCGGCGACCGGCCCAAGCAGCCAGGGCAAAAGCGGCCAGCGGCAACAGCCCTTGCAACCAGGCGTAGGCGGCAGTGAGTGAGCGTTGCCCGCCGCTGGCCTGGGCCAAAGCTTCGGTGGTAACAGTGCTGACGCGGCCAGCGCCGATGTAGATGGTGGGCAGGTACTGCGCCACGCTGACCGCAAAACCCACAGCGGCCGCAGCGGCTAAAGCGGGGCGCAACAGCGGCCATTTGACGCGCCACAAAAAGGCCGCCCGGCTGCGGCCCAGCGAGGCCGCCAGTTGCGCTGCGCGCGGATCGAACCCCGAATAGGCCGGGCTCAGTGCCACCAGCACATAGGGCATGGCGGCCAAGCTGTGCGCCAGCCACACGCCCAGCCACCGGCCGTCCAAAGACAGCGTCAAGCTGATGGCGTGAAAGCCCACCACCCACAGCACCGCTGGCAACCACATGGGCGCGTACAGCAGCGGGCGCAGGCGCAGGTCCCAGCGCTTGGGCGCCCACTCCAGCCACGACACGGCCCACAACAAGGCAGCGCCAGCGCTGGCCAC
>JAIXUC010000038.1 GCA_027483665.1 Comamonadaceae bacterium
CCAGCGCACGCGCTGTCTGGGCTTCGCCCAGCAGCACGCTCAGATCGGGCAGGTCGGTGTCCCACTCGATCAGCATGGGCACAGGGCCGAAACGCTGCAGGGCATGCGTTGCCAAGCCCCACACCGGCGCAGGAACACGCGAGCCGTGGTCGTCGATGACGATGCAGCCGTGCTCGTCGTTCACGCGGGTGTGGCCCGCCAAGTGCAGCTCCGCCACGGCATGGGGCGACACGCTGTCGAGCCAGCGGCGACACGCGGCTTGTGCTGCTTCGTCTGCCTCGCTCCCTGGCTCCGGCACACCGGCTGCGTTGAGCGCATTGACGTAGAGGTTGTTCACATCAACCAACAGGCCGCAGCCGGTTTTGTGGCTGAGTGCGCTCAAAAACTCGGCCTCTGCCGTCGTGTCGCCAGCCCAAGCCACATAGGCTGACAGGTTCTCCACGGCGATGGTGCGGCCTAGGCGATCTTGCACGCGCTGAACGTTGGTGCACAGCACAGCGAGCGAGGCATCGTCGAAAGCGATCGGCAGCAAATCGCTCACGTGCACAGCGTGCGCCTGGCCAGTCGCCCATGGACCGTTGGCACGCGCAAAGCAGGCGTGGTCGCTCACCCGAACGGGCTCAATCAGCGCCACCAATTGCGCCAGCTGATCCAGATGCCAGGGGTCAATCCCGGCAGCAGACCCCAAGGACAAACCCACGCCATGCAAGCTGATGGGGTGCCGTTGGCGGCCTTGCAGCAAGACGGCGCGTGCTGCGCCGCCTTGCCCAAAAAAATTCTCGGAGTGGACTTCCAGAAAGTCCACGTCCACCGCTTGCTCGAGCACTTGGGCGTGGTGCCCATGCCGCCAGCCAATGCCGACCGAAGGCTGGCCGTGGGCAACCGGGCGGGCGTCGGAGCGCAACACGGCGGCCTGCGCTGTCAGGGGTCGATCAGCTCTTCATGCCCTTCTTGGCATCTTCTGCGCTCAGGCCACCCATTTGTTTGCAGGTGCCGGCAGCCACGTACTTCCACTCGCCCTTGTCGTTGTCCAGCTTGGCTTGGCCAGCGCACGAGTGGGTGCCTGACAAGTTGGCGCAATCGTTTTGGCCGGCTTTGGCGATGCCGTAGCACTTCTCTTTGGCGGCTGTTTGTGCAAAGGCCGGGACCGAGAACAAGGCCGAGGACAACAAGGAAGCGGCTGCGGCGGCGATCATGGCGCGTTGGTTCATGGAAATCTCCTGATGGACGTGATGTGATTCAAAACACTAAGCGGGCCGGCTGGGCAACAAGGCCAAGGGGCCGACGACCTGGGATGCTTTGGGCACCATCAGGTTGAGGTTTGGTCATGGCGGGCCGCACTTTCTTACAACGTGTACTTTGGTCGCGTGCAGGCCCAGCGCATCGAGCCGTTAGCATCCGCCCAATTTCACACGGCAAGCCCCATGTCCATCGCCGAATCTCTGGCTGAACATCGCCCGTACCTGATGCGCTTCGCGCGGCTGCAACTGCGCAACGACGCCTGGGCCGAGGACGCGGTGTCGGAAACGCTCTTGGCGGCGCTTGCCAAGCCGCAGTCTTTTGAGCAGCGGGCCCAGCTGCGCACTTGGCTGGTGGGCATCTTGAAGCACAAGATCATTGATGCCATCCGTTTGCGCTCGCGCGAAGTCGCGCTGTATTCAGGGGACGACGAGTCCGCATCTGCCAGCGACGAGCTCGACGCCCTGATGTTCAAAGCGGACGGCCATTTCTGCACACCGCCCGACGACTGGTCACAACCGGACCAACGCTTGGGCTCTCAGCAGTTCTTCAAGATCTTGGAGGCTTGCCTCGACAAGCTGCCGCCGGCGATGGGCCGTGTGTTCTTGATGCGCGAGTGGATAGAGCTGGAAAGCGACGAGATTTGTAAGGAGTTGCAGATCAGCCAGACCAACCTCTACGTGCTGCTGCACCGCGCCCGGCTCAGACTGCGGGAGTGCCTGCAGTTGAATTGGTTCTCACAACCCAAGCCCTGACCTAAGCGCCCATGAAACGTCTGATGACTTGCAAACAAGCCGCTTCACTTATGGTGGCCAGGCAAGACCGTCCGCTGGGGCTGTGGGAGAGCGCCACCCTGCGCATGCACTTGCTGGCGTGCCGGGCCTGTCCCCACTTCGGGCGACAGATGGATGCGATGCGCAGTGCAATGCACGCCTGGCGTAACTACCGTGGTGACTAATTTTTGGGGGCGTTTGCGCGGGTCTCAAAGCACTTGCGGGCGCCCCGCTGCTCTGCGCAAAAGCAAAAGTCGCTTGCGTTGTCAAGGTTGTGGCGCATAATGCCAACCGTTTGTGTCATCCGACACAGACTGTTTTTGCGGTGATTGACGAGTTTCGCGTGACGCAGTGTCCGGTTGGCCAAGTGGTTAGCGTGTTCTTGACTCCATCGCTACTTTTCAGGAGTCCCGAACATGGGCAACAAACTCTACGTGGGCAATCTGCCCTATTCCGTGCGTGATAGCGATCTCGAGCAGGCCTTCGGCCAATTCGGTGCCGTCTCCAGCGCCAAAGTCATGATGGAACGCGACACGGGTCGCTCCAAAGGCTTTGGTTTTGTCGAAATGGGCAGCGATGCCGAAGCCCAAGCCGCCATCCGCGGCATGAGCGGCCAAAACCTCGGTGGTCGTGACCTCGTCGTCAACGAAGCCCGCCCAATGGAAGCCCGTCCTCCCCGCTCCGGCGGCGGTGGTGGCGGTTACGGTGGCGGTGGCGGTGGTGGTTATGGCGGCGGCGGTGGTGGTGGCTACGGCGGCGGCGGCGGTGGTGGCCGCAGCGGTGGCGGTGGCGGCGGCTACGGCGGTGGTCGCAGCAGCTACTGATCGCCAAGTGCTGTAACACGACAGACACACGCGCAGATGCCAGCCGGAAGGTTGGTTATCCAAAGAAAAGGCACCTTCGGGTGCCTTTTCTTTTGCGAGTGCCGAACTGATGTTTGCTGGCGACACCCCGGCGCTTGTGTTTCCCGACCTTTCAGGCTCACTTGTTCTTGTTCTTGAGCTTGGAGCTTTGGGTAACTTAGCGACCGAAGTGGTTTGTTTGGTGCTTTCACCTGTGTTTCATAATGAAAATGGGCATTACAGGGGTTTTCGTTTGGTTTGGGGTCGGCCGTCTCCTGGTGCGTTCTCGTCAATTCACCATGGTGTGTTCGGTTGAAGTCTTTTTTGTCATGAAAGGGGCTGGAGCATGGGCAACAAACTCTATGTAGGCAATTTGGCCTACTCCGTCATTGAAAGCGACCTGCGACAGGCCTTCGGCCAGTTTGGTAGCGTCACAAGCGCCAAGGTCATGATGGACAGAGAGACTGGTCGCTCTAAAGGTTTCGCCTTTGTGGAAATGGGCAGCGACGAAGAGGCCCGGGCCGCCATACAGGGAATGAACGGACAGGCGTTGGGAGGTCGTAACGCCGTTGTCAACGAGGCGCGGCCCATGGAGGCTCGCCCTGCGCGCTCTGAAAGTGGCTTCACCGGTGGCGGTGGTGACCGCAGCGGGGGCGGTGGCCGCGGTGGTCCGGGCGACGGTGGTCCAGGCGGCGGATATGGAGGTCGGGGGGGCGGTCGGGGTGGCGGCGGCGGTGGTGATGGGAGCTTTCGCAGCCCTTATGGGCCCGGCCCGCGCGGCGGTGGCCGTGGCGGTGGCGGTGGCGGTGGCGACCGCGGCAATCGCGGTGGCGGCGACTACTGATCCGTCAGCGCGACGCCCGAGCAAGCGCAGCCCGTAGAACGCCCGGGGCTTGTGAAGCTGGCTCACCGGCTTTCAAGCAGCCCCGAATTTGTGCGGCCTCAGCACTTGAACGTCGCTGAAGAAAAGCGTCAGACGGTAGCTCTGGCCGTATGTCTGCAAACAATGAGAGGCAATGGCGTCCGCCGTGGTCTCGTCGCAGATCACTTTCATCTCAATGCTGCGGTCAGCCTCCCATCGACCCTCCCGCGTCTCCTCTGTTCCGCCCCCGCGCACATCGCTCACGGTGTAGCCCAAAGCACCCAGGCGGCGTGCATCGGCCACGATGCGGGTCTCGAGCACGGCCTCGGTGATGACGACCAGTAGTTTTTTCGGGTGTTTGTTCATGACAGCGCCTGCGCCATTTGAAGGTAGAGCGGAATACCAACAATCAGATTGAACGGAAAAGTGATGCCCAGAGCCGCCGTGATCGACAGGGCGGCGTTGGCCTGCGGCACAGCGATGCGCATGGCGGTGGGCGCTGCGATGTAGCTGGCACTCGCTGCGAGTGTTGCCAACAACATGGTGCCGCCTGTGGTCAGGCCCAACAAATGGCCCGTGACTGCACCCAGAACCGCCAGCAGCGGCGGCGCAAGCACCGCCAGGCCCAGCAAACCCCAGCCAAAGCGACGCAGATCCCCCAGGCGGCCGCCAGCCACCAGACCCAACTCCAGCAAAAACAGCGCGAGCACACCTTTGAACAAATCGGTGAAAAGCGGCTTGATCGATGCGGTGCCTGCTTCGCCCATGACGGCGCCTATCAGCAAACCTCCTGCCAACAACAACACCGATTTGCCGAAAAACACGTCGTGAGCGAGTTCTCTCCAGCGCATTCCTGATGCCTTGAAAGCCGCAGCGCCGTCCGTCCCTCGGGCCTCGCCCACCCCACCCACGCCGGCCCAACGTGCCAGCAAAATGCCAGCAACCAAGCCCGGCGCTTCCATCACCGCCACCCAGAGCGCAGCATGCGACTCAGCGGCCACCCCTTGGCGCTGCAAGTAGGCCAAGGCAACCGCAAAAGTCACCACGCTGACAGAGCCGTAGTGCGCGCCTAAAGAGGCACTGTCAGCAGCGTTCAACCCCAGCCGGCGCAAGACAGGCCATAGCAAAAAGGGAATCGCAAACCCCAGCGCCATGCAAGCTGCCACCTGCGGCGCCAACAGGGCGATGGGCTGTCGGCTGAGTTCGATGCCGCCTTTGAGTCCGATGGCCAGCAACAGAAAAATCGACAAGGTTTCGTACAGCGCCTCGGGCAGCCGCAGGTCGCTTTTCACCAAGCGTGCGAAGACGCCCAGCAGGAAGAACAGCACGACGACATCCATGGTCTTCAGGCCTGCTGGGGGCTCAATCGTTGCGGGCCGCCGCTTGGCGGTGCTTGCGTGGGCGCCCCGCCAGCAAGCGGTCGAACACCACGTTGGGCAGGCAGCGCAACAGGCCGGCCACGACGCCCATCTGCCACGGGATCACGCGGTAGCTGTGGCCCGCGTCGATGGCGCGGCCGCAAGCATCGGCAAACGCCTGCGGGCTCATGAGAAAGGGCATGCTGTAGCGGTTCTGACGCGTCAGCGGTGTATCGACATAGCCCGGGGAGATGGTGACGACGCGCACACCGCTGCCGCGCATTTCGCCACGCAGGCTTTCGCAATAGCTGATGGCGGCGGCTTTGCTCGCGCAATAAGCACCATGGCCAGGCAGACCGCGGATACCCGCCACGCTGGCCATGCCCACCAAAGTGCCGCTGCCGCGTGTGCGCATGGCCTCTATGAACGGGTGAAACGTGGCGGCCAAGCCGATGGTGTTGGTGGCAAAGGTGCGGGTCATCACGTTGATGTCGGCGCGCTCTGATGTGTCCATCCCGATGCTGATGCCCGCGTTGGCAATCACCACATCGGGCAGGCCTTGCTGCGACTGACAGGCCTGGCCCACGCTGACCATCGCGTCCACATCGCACACATCGGCTGCGTACACGGCCCAGTCATCCGTCGGCAGCGCCAGGCGCTCGGCCCAAGCTTGCACCTCGGCAACGCGACGCGCCACCAAGGCCAAGCGCCAGCCAGCCGCGTGGTAGCGCTCGGCCAGCGCTTGCCCAATTCCGCTGGATGCCCCCGTGATGAACACCAAGGGGCGCGCCTGCGGGTTTGGCGGTGTGGTCATCACTGGCAGCTGGTGCTGGGGTTGGCTCGGCTTCAGGGACTGCCCGCGCCTGGCATCAAGGTGCCGCGCACGCGGCCACCCAAAGACAACACCTGCTCAACGTGGTCGTAAGTCAACCGGTTGGCTTCGAAGCGGTCCGCGCCTCGGGTGATTTGCACCGGCTGGTCGGACACCACGCGCTCGGTGTCGAGGTAGGCGTGCAAAAACTCGCCTCTGAACTCGAGGCGCTGCTTGGGTGCGGTGTTGTCGGAGCGGTCTTCGCGCACCACGCGCGCGTCCCCCATCAGCTGCACCTGAGAGCCGTCTGCGTTGCTGATGGCGCGCCGCGCGGTGGCCACGGTCAACACGCCCGTAGGCCCGTAAGACAAGAGCCGGGCGTCGTCGATCTCCAGCGTGTCGGTGTCGGGGTAATGCCGAGCCTCAGCCCCAAACACCTCGCTCTTCAGGCGGCCCTCGGCGTCGTAGGTCTTGAGCGAAAAACGCTTCATGAAGTAATCAGGCTCATGCAAGACCGGTCTGGCCTCGCCGGGGGCACTGGGCGCGGGCGTGGTGCGCACCAACCAATAGGTGGCCAAAGCGGTGAGGCCGATGAGTGCAATCGGTAAGTACAGCGACAGCTCGTACCAGAGCTGCTGCACCTGTTGCTTGAAGCGCCAGAGGGTCATGTGCTTGGCTGTGCCGGTGACTTCAGGCGCCTGCTTCGGCCAGCAGCTTGACGTACTGACCATGGGCCGTCAGCAGCAAATCGCACAGCTCGCGCACGGCACCGCCGCCAGCGGGAGCGCTGCAGATGTGGTGCGCCACGGCACGCACCTCGACGTGTGCTTGGGCCGGGGCGCAGGCCAGCGCGCAGCGGCGCAGCACAGGCAGATCGGGCCAGTCATCGCCCATGCCCGCGGCCTGTGCCCAGCTCAACCCCAGATCGGCGAGCGTTTTCTCGGCTGCAGCGCGCTTGGCCTCGGTACCGTAGTGGGCGTGGCTGATGCCCAGAGCGCCCAAGCGCGCGCGCAACGCCACCGAGTCACGGCCCGTGATCACCACCGGCGTGATACCCGCGCTTTGCAGCATCTTGAGCCCGTGGCCGTCGAGCGTGGAAAAGCGCTTCAAGGTTTCTGCAGCACCGCGCTCGGCCGCGGGCTGCTCGCCGATGTAGATGCCACCGTCGGTGAGCACACCGTCCACGTCCAAAAAAAGCACGCGCACGGTCTGCGCGCGCAACAGCAGTTCTGCATCAAAGCTCTGCACCGGCAGCAGGTCGGGCAGGTCGCCCGTTGGGGCTGCGTGGTTCTGGCCGTGCATTCAGATCACCTTGGCACGCATGAGGTCGTTGGCGTTGAGCGCACCAACCAGCACGCCCTGCGTGTCGGTAACGAGCACGCTGGTGATGCTGTGCTGCTCCATCATGGCCGCAGCGTCCACGGCCAGCGCTTCTGGCGTGATGGTGCGCGGCGAGGCGCGCATGACTTCGCCAGCACGCACCTGGCGCAAATCGGTGCCGCGCTCGATGAGGCGACGCAGATCACCGTCGGTGAAGATGCCCTGCACTTGGCCTTGCGCGTCCACGATGGCTGTGGCGCCAATGCCCTTGGAGCTCATCTCGCGCATGACTTCGCTGAAGGGCGTATCAGCCGACACGCGCGGCACCGCGTCGCCCTGGCGCATGACGTCGCGGACATGCGTGAGCAGGCGCCGGCCCAACGCGCCGCCAGGGTGCGAACGGGCAAAGTCTTCAGGGCGAAAACCGCGGGCGTCGAGCAAGGCGACGGACAGCGCATCGCCCATGGCCAACTGCGCTGTGGTGCTGGCGGTGGGGGCGAGGTTGTGCGGGCAGGCCTCTTTCTCCACGCCTGCATCCAGGGCCACGTCTGCTTGGCGCGCCAGCGTGGAAGCGGCGTCGCCAGTCACTGCAATGAGGGCCACGCCCAGGCGCTTGATGATGGGCAAGATGGCGGCTAGTTCTTCGCTTTCGCCGCTGTTGGAGATGGCCAGCACCACGTCGCCGGCAGTGACCATGCCCAAGTCGCCGTGGCTGGCTTCTGCGGGGTGCACGAACATGGCCGGGGTGCCGGTGGAGGCCAGCGTGGCTGCAATTTTGCGGCCCACGTGCCCGCTTTTGCCCATGCCCATCACCACCACGCGGCCCTGTGCGCCCAACATGAGGGCCACGGCTTGTACAAAACTGGGGCCTATGCGCTCACGCAAACCGCTCACGGCTGCCGCCTCGATGTCGAAGGTGTCGCGGGCCATCTGCAGCGTGCGGGCGGCGTCCAACGCGGGGCGCGGTGTCATGCGTTTGATTCTATCGACGCGCCCACTGCGAAAGCCGCTTCTGGCGTGCCTCGCAGCCCAACCGCCGCGGGCACTGTGCTTGCTACAGTGACCCGATGACCTCGCTGGAGCTGACGCTTTTGTATTTGCTGGCCGCCGTGCTGGGCGTGGTGGCCTGCCGATTCTTCAAGCTGCCGCCCATGCTGGGCTACCTGGCGGTGGGGGTTGTGATCGGCCCCAACGCGCTGGCCCTGGCGCAGAACTCCGCCAGCGTGCAGCACCTGGGCGAGTTCGGCGTGGTCTTTCTGATGTTCGTCATTGGCCTGGAGTTCAGCCTGCCCAAGCTGCGCGCCATGCGTCGGCACGTATTCGGCTTGGGGCTGTTGCAGGTGGTGTTGACCGTGGTCGCCGTCACGGCTTCTTCCATGGCGCTGGCTGTGCTGGCGCCCAAGCTGTGGGGCATGTCTTGGCAAACCTCGCTGGCGCTGGCAGGTGCCATGGCCATGAGCAGCACGGCCATCGTGGTCAAGCTCATGTCCGAACGGCTGGAGTTGGAAAGTGAACACGGCAAACGCGTGATGGGTGTGCTGCTGTTTCAAGATTTGGCCGTGGTGCCGCTGTTGGTCATCATCCCGGCTTTGGGCAGCTCACCTGAGCAAATGGCCACTGCGCTGGCATTGGCGGCTGTCAAAGCGGCCGTGCTCATGACGCTTTTGCTGGTCGGCGGGCAACGCGTGATGCGCTGGTGGTTGACGCTGGTGGCCCGGCGTAAGAGCGAAGAGTTGTTTGTTCTGAACCTGCTGCTCATCACGTTGGGCCTGGCTTGGCTCACCGAGTTGGCCGGACTCAGCTTGGCGCTGGGTGCTTTTGTAGCCGGCATGTTGATCTCGGAGACGGAATACAAGCACCAGGTGGAGACCGACATCCGCCCTTTTCACGACGTGCTGCTGGGGCTGTTCTTCATCACCATCGGCATGATGCTGGACTGGCGCCTGGTGCTGGAGCGCTGGGGCTTGGTGCTGCTGCTGGTCACGCTGCCGGTGCTGTTCAAACTGGTGCTGATTGCAGCGCTTGCCAAGGGGCTGGGGGCCACTTCCGGTGTGTCGCTGCGCACCGGCCTGTATTTGGCGCAGGCCGGCGAATTCGGCTTTGTGCTGCTGGCCTTGGCCGAAGACAGCCGCCTGATTCCGCCCGAGCTGCTCAACCCGGTACTGGCCAGCATGGTGCTGTCGATGCTGGCCACGCCTTTCATCATTCTCTACAGCAACCGCATCGTCATGAAGCTGGCGTCCAGCGAATGGTTGCAGCAGTCGCTGCAGATGACCAGCATCGCGCGCCGGTCGATCAACACCGCCAAGCACGTGATCATCTGCGGCTACGGCCGCTGCGGGCAAAACCTGGCGCGGCTGTTGGAAGCCGAGGGCATCCCCTACATGGCTTTGGACCTCGACCCCGACCGCGTGCGCCAAGCCGCAGCAGCCGGTGACTCGGTGGTGTTCGGGGACGCGGCGCGCTTGCAAGCCTTGATGGCCGCTGGCTTGGCGCGCGCCAGCGCGGTGGTGGTGACTTACCTGGACGTGGCGGGTTCGCTCAAAGTGCTGGCCAACACCCGAGCGCATGCACCCCAGGTGCCTGTGATCGTTCGCACCCAAGACGACCAAGACCTGGACCGGCTGCGCGAAGCCGGTGCCACCGAGGTCGTGCCGGAAGCGCTGGAAGGCTCGCTCATGCTGGCCAGCCACGCGCTGGCGCTGGTCGGCGTGCCCATGCGGCGCGTGATTCGGGTGGTGCAAGACCAGCGCGAGGCGCGCTACAACATGCTGCGCGGTTACTTCCACGGCGCCGACGACGACACCGTCAACGAGTTGCAGCAAGAGCGCCTGAGCCCGGTGGCGCTGGCCTTGGGCGCCAGCGCGGTGGGCCAGGCGTTGGGCGCGTTGGCACTGCATGCCGTCGGGGTGCGCGTGATCAGCCTGCGCCACAGCGATGGGCGCGCCGGCGAGGCGCAAGACAGCAGCGTGCTGAGGGCCGGCGATACCCTGGTGCTGTGCGGGCGACCCGAAGCCTTGGCCTTGGCAGAAGAAAAGTTGCAGCGCGGCTAAGGGACTTGAGTCAAGTTAGCGAAGACCCAATCGGCTGCAGAACCAGCCTTCACTTGCCAATGCA
>JAIXUC010000026.1 GCA_027483665.1 Comamonadaceae bacterium
GCCCTGTGCCTGTGCCGAGGAGCGCAGCGGCTGGCGGATAAAGGGCCGCGCCTGTTTGAGCGAAGCGAGTTTGCGCGGACCCCGCCAGACGCGAGCACCGCAGGTTGCCCGCTGCGTCAGCGGCGGGTCACAGGCACCGGGCTCGCCTTTTCTTTGCTTCCTTTCTTTTGGCGAAGCAAAAGAAAGGAAGGCGCCCGCCGGGGCGAGACCCGGCCAAGCCCCTCTCCGGCCAGGAGACATCAGCCCTCCGGCAAGGAAAAAGAACCCCCAGCCAAGCAACCCTGAAAAGGGAAAAGGGAAATTCTTCCCTTGAACTCCCAATCTCTGCCCCAACATCCCCTGCAGTTCAGCATCGGCAGACCCCTCAGGTCCACCACAACATGACAGAAAACACGTCCGAGAACACCGAGTCCCACGCCTCTGCAGCGTCGCAAACTGCACCCGAGCAAGCCGCGCCACCCAAAAGCGAAGCCGAGGCCATTGCTGCTCTGCAGGCCGAACTGTCCGCCTTGAAAGCCAAGAGCGGGGAGCTGGCCGACCAGTACCTGCGCGCCAAAGCAGAGGCGGAAAACGCCCGGCGCCGTGCCGAAGACGAGGTCAGCAAAGTACGCAAGTTCGCAGTGGAAAGCTTTGCCGAGAGCCTGCTGCCCGTGGCCGACAGCCTGCACGCTGGCTTGGGTGTGCAAGACGCCACCTTGGAGCAACTGCGCGAAGGCGCTCAAGCCACCCTGCGCCAACTGACCGTCGCGCTGGAGCGCCACAAAGTGATGGCGATCGAGCCGCCGGCAGGCACCAAGTTCGACCCGCATCAGCACCAAGCCATCAGCGTGGTGCCGTTGCCGCCAGACTCCACCCAAGAGCCACACACGGTGGTGAACGTGCTGCAAAAGGGCTACACCATCGTGGACCGCGTGCTGCGCCCGGCACTCGTGACAGTGGCCGCACCCAAGTAAGCGGGCTCATCCCGACTCGTTCACTGCTTCACGGCATTCATTTCAGGATTTCTTCGACCGGCGTTCTTGAAACACCAGAAGTTATCCACAAGTTTCACAACATCGCCTTTGCGGCACACCAGCATTTCAGGAGAACACCATGGGAAGAATCATCGGCATCGACCTCGGCACCACCAACAGCTGTGTAGCTGTGATGGAGGGCAACACCACCCGCGTCATCGAAAACTCTGAGGGCGCTCGTACCACGCCTTCGATCATTGCTTACCAAGAAGACGGCGAAATTCTGGTGGGTGCATCGGCCAAGCGCCAAGCCGTGACGAACCCGAAGAACACGCTTTACGCGGTCAAGCGCCTGATCGGTCGCAAGTTCACAGAAAAAGAAGTGCAAAAGGACATCGACCTGATGCCCTACAAGATTGCAGCTGCTGACAACGGCGACGCTTGGGTTGAAGTGCGCGGCAAGAAGATTGCGCCGCCACAGGTCAGCGCCGAAGTGCTGCGCAAAATGAAGAAAACCGCCGAGGACTATCTCGGCGAAGAAGTCACCGAGGCGGTCATCACGGTGCCTGCCTATTTCAACGACGCGCAGCGCCAGGCCACCAAAGACGCCGGGCGCATCGCGGGTCTTGACGTCAAGCGCATCATCAACGAGCCCACCGCAGCAGCACTGGCCTTTGGCCTGGACAAACACGAAAAGGGCGACCGCAAGATCGCGGTGTACGACTTGGGCGGCGGCACGTTCGATGTGTCCATCATCGAAATCGCCGATGTCGACGGTGAAAAGCAATTCGAAGTGTTGTCCACCAACGGCGACACCTTCTTGGGCGGCGAAGACTTCGACCAGCGCATCATCGATTTCATCATTGCCGAGTTCAAAAAGGACCAGGGCGTTGACCTGTCCAAAGATGTGCTGGCCCTGCAGCGCCTGAAGGAAGCGGCTGAGAAGGCCAAGATCGAACTGTCCAACTCGGCGCAGACCGACATCAACCTGCCCTACATCACGGCAGATGCCAATGGCCCCAGGCACCTCAACATCAAGCTCACCCGCTCCAAGCTCGAGCAGTTGGTCGAAGAGCTGATAGAGCGCACGATTGCGCCCTGCCGTACTGCCATCAAAGACGCTGGCGTGAGCGTGTCCGACATCCAGGACGTGATCTTGGTGGGCGGCATGACGCGCATGCCCAAGGTGCAGGAAAAGGTCAAAGAGTTCTTCGGACGCGAGCCTCGTAAAGACGTCAACCCCGACGAAGCCGTGGCCGTGGGCGCTGCCATCCAAGGCCAGGTGCTGTCAGGTGACCGCAAAGACGTGCTGTTGTTGGACGTCACGCCGCTGAGCTTGGGCATCGAAACCCTGGGCGGTGTCATGACCAAGATGATCACCAAGAACACCACCATCCCGACCAAGTTCGCGCAAACCTTCTCGACCGCAGAAGACAACCAGCCTGCAGTCACCATCAAGGTCTTCCAGGGCGAGCGCGAGTTGGCCAGCGGCAACAAGCTGTTGGGCGAGTTCAACCTGGAGGGCATTCCACCGGCTGGGCGCGGTGTGCCGCAAATCGAGGTGAGCTTTGACATCGACGCCAACGGCATCTTGCACGTGGGTGCCAAAGACAAGGCCTCTGGCAAAGAAAGCAAGATCACCATCAAGGCCAACTCCGGGATCTCGGAGGAGGAAATCCAGAAGATGGTGAAGGACGCGGAGCTCAATGCCTCCGAAGACAAGCGCAAGCTCGAATTGGTGCAGGCCAAGAACCAGGGCGAGGCCATGGTTCACAGCGTGCGCAAAAGCCTGACGGAGTACGGCGACAAGCTCGATGCAGCAGAAAAAGAGAAGATCGAAGCCGCGCTGAAGGATGCCGAAGCTGCGCTGCAGGGCGAAGACAAGGCAACCATCGACGAAAAAACCAACGCCTTGATGAGCGCCAGCCAGAAGCTCGGTGAGAAGATGTACGCCGACCAACAGGCAGACGCTGCAGCCCAAGCCAACGCATCAGGCACAGCGGCTTCCGGCGGCGCCGGCGCAGCCGATACCAAAGCGACACAGGCAGAAGACGACAACATCGTCGACGCCGAAGTCAAGGAAGTGAAGAAGGGCTGAAGGCACTGCGCACCAGCGGCACCACGCGCCGCGCCGATTCGCTTCTCAGCGTCGGCGCGGCGTTCTTGTTCAACCAAGGCTGATTCACGAGACCATGGCAAAACGCGATTACTACGAAACGCTGGGTGTCCCCAAGAACGCTTCGGAAGAAGACATCAAAAAGGCTTATCGCAAATTGGCGATGAAGCACCACCCCGACCGCAACCAAGGTGATGCAGCCAAAGCAGCCGAAGAAAAGTTCAAAGAGGCCAAAGAGGCCTACGAGATGCTCTCCGACCCGCCAAAGCGCGCGGCCTACGACCAGCACGGCCATGCCGGTGTGGACCCCAACATGCGCGGCCCAGCAGGCGGTCCGGGCGCTGAGGGCTTTGGTGGTTTTGCAGAAGCCTTTGGCGACATCTTCGGCGACATGTTCAACCAGGGTCGTGCGCGCGGTGGGCGGCAGGTCTACCGTGGCAGCGACCTCAGCTACGCCATGGAGATCAGCCTGGAAGAAGCGGCGCGGGGCAAGGAGTCGCAGATTCGCATTCCCACCTGGGACGATTGCGACACCTGCCACGGCACTGGTGCCAAGCCCGGCACCTCTGCCAAAACCTGCACCACCTGCGCCGGTTCAGGCGCTGTGCAAATGCGCCAAGGCTTTTTCTCGGTGCAGCAAACCTGCCCCACTTGCAAAGGTACGGGCCGCATCATTCCCGAGCCCTGCACCGTCTGCAGCGGGGCGGGCAAGGTCAAGCGCCACAAGACGCTGGAAGTAAAAATTCCAGCAGGCATCGACGACGGCATGCGCATCCGCTCCGCGGGCAATGGCGAGCCGGGTACCAACGGCGGCCCGCCGGGCGACCTCTACATCGAGATTCGCCTGAAGAAGCACGACATCTTCGAGCGCGATGGCGATGACCTGCACTGCAACGTGCCGATCAGCTTCACCACCGCGGCCTTGGGTGGCGAGATCGAAGTGCCCACGCTCGCTGGCAAAGCCGCCATTGACATCCCGGAAGGCACACAGGCTGGCAAACAGTTCCGGCTGCGCGGCAAGGGCGTCAAAGGCGTGCGCTCGAGCTACCCGGGCGACCTGTATTGCCACATCAGCGTGGAGACACCGATCAAGCTCACGGAACACCAGCGCAAACTGCTGCGCGAGTTGGACGAGTCGCTGAAAAAAGGCGGGGCCAAGCACTCGCCGGGCGAGGACGGCTGGGCCGACCGGCTGAAACGCTTCTTCAGTTGAACAGCGCTGTGGGGCTTGCTGCGCCGTCAAAGGACAGCTGGCCCGCTCCCAGCAGCTACAACAGCCTCGTGCCCAGCGGCACGTCATGGTCGGGCACACACAGGCTCACATGCCCAGCCGCGTCATCGAAACCAGTGACCAAACACTCGGACATGAACGGACCAATCTGCTTGGGTGGGAAGTTGAGCACCGCTACCACCAGCCGGCCCACGAGGTCTTTTGGCTGGTAGAGCGCTGTGATTTGTGCGCTCGACTGGCGCATGCCCAGCTCTGCCCCAAAGTCCACCCTCAACTTGTAGGCTGGCTTGCGCGCTTGAGGAAACGGCTCTGCTGCCACGATGCGCCCGACCCGCAGTTCGACCCGGGCGAAGTCGTTCCAGGTGATGGGCTGGAAGCCGTGCTCGGGCTGCATCGGAGGCTGCTGGCTCAGACCCCGGCGCTGAGAGTGGCCAGCCGGTCGCGAGCCACCTGATATTCGCGTCGCCACTGGCCCACCAACTCAGCCGTGCCTTGCACGCGCTCAATGGCACCAATGCCTTGGCCGCAACCCCAAATGTCTTTCCAGGCTTTCTTGGCTGCATCGCCACCAAAGTTCATCTGCGTGGGGTCGCTCTGAGGCAGGTTCTCGGGGTCCAGACCCGCCGCGCGCACCGAGGCTTTGAGGTAGTTGCCATGCACGCCCGTGAACAGGTTGCTGTAGACGATGTCGTCTGAGCTGGCCTCGACGATGGCCTGCTTGTAGGCGTCTGACGCTCTGGCCTCGGCCGTGGCGATGAAGGCCGAGCCGATGTAGGCGAAGTCGGCGCCCATGGCCTGGGCTGCCAACACCGCGCTGCCGCTGGCGATCGATCCCGACAACGCCAGCGGGCCCTTGAACCACTGGCGAATTTCCTGCACCAGCGCAAACGGGCTCTTCACGCCGGCATGGCCGCCAGCACCTGCGGCCACTGCAATCAGGCCGTCTGCCCCCTTGTCGATGGCTTTGTGCGCAAAGGTGTTGTTGATGATGTCGTGCATCACCACGCCGCCATAGCTGTGAGCCGCCGCGTTGATTTCTTCGCGCGCGCCCAGGCTTGTGATGATGAGCGGCACCTTGTACTTCACGCACAAGGCCATGTCGTGCTCCAGACGGTCGTTGCTCTTGTGCACGATCTGGTTGATGGCGAAAGGCGCAGCCGGGCTGTCGGGGTGGGCCGCGTTGTGCGCCGCCAAGGTTTCTGTGATCTCAGAGAGCCACTCGTCTAGCTGGCTGGCCGGGCGCGCGTTGAGTGAAGGCATGCTGCCCACCACCCCGGCTTTGCACTGCGCAATCACGAGCTGCGGGTGGCTGATGATGAACAACGGCGCGCCGATGATGGGCAAGCGCAGGTTCTGAAGAACGGCGGGCAGGTGGTCGCTGGTGGCTGTCATGGCTATCCTTTTTTCTTGATTTCGCTCACAAGCGCAAATGGCTTAGAACGCCTCCAACGCCAGGGCAGTGACGCTGTCCGCGCCTTCCACGATGGCGTCGCGCACGCCTGGGGCGCGCGACAAGATGTGCTCTGCATAAAAGCGCGCCGTGTCCACCTTGGCCTGCATGAAGGCCGGGTCTTCGCCCTGGGCCAAGGCTTGCTGTGCAGCCAACAAAGCGCGTGCCATTTGCCAGCCCGCCACCAGGTTGCCGGCCAGCATGAGGTAGGGCACGCTGCCCGCAAAAGCGGCGTTGGGTTTGGCCCGCGTGTTGGCCACGATGAAGTCCACCGCATCCAGAAATGCCAAGCGCGCTGCTGACAGCTTGCGGTGCACGGCCAAGGCAGCCGCGCTGCCGTTGGCCAGCAAGGCAGCTTCTGTAGCCGCCACTTGGCCAGCAATGGCGCGGGCTGAAGCCCCACCGTCGCGCGCTGTTTTGCGGCCCACCAGGTCGTTGGCCTGAATGGCGGTGGTGCCTTCGTAGATGGTGAGGATCTTCGCGTCGCGGTAGTACTGGGCTGCGCCTGTTTCTTCAATGAAGCCCATGCCACCGTGCACTTGCACACCCAAGGAGGTGACTTCCAAGCTCATCTCGGTGCTGTAGCCTTTGACCAGCGGCACCAGAAATTCGTAGAAGGCTTGGTTCTCCCGGCGCGCTGCCGCATCGGGGTGGTGATGGCCTGCGTCGTAAGCGGCAGCGGCCACGGCGGCCATGGCGCGGCAGCCTTCGGTGACAGCGCGCATGGTCATGAGCATGCGCCGCACATCGGGGTGGTGGATGATGGCCGCGCTGCCCGGCAAGCTGCCATCCACGGGGCGGCTTTGCACGCGGTCTTTGGCATAGACCACGGCCTTTTGATAAGCGCGCTCAGAAATCGCTATGCCCTGCACGCCCACCGCGTAACGGGCCGCGTTCATCATGATGAACATGTACTCCAGCCCGCGGTTTTCTTCGCCCACGAGGTAGGCCACGGCACCTGCGCCGCCCTGGTCTGCCACGCTGCCCGCAATGCCATCACCGTACTGCAACACGGCGGTCGGGCTGGCTTTGATGCCCATCTTGTGTTCGATGCTCACGCAATGCACGTCGTTGCGCTGACCCAAACTGCCATCGGCATTCACCAAAAACTTCGGACAGACAAACAAGCTGATGCCCTTGACGCCTTCTGGCGCGCCCTGCACCCGTGCCAACACCAAATGCACGATGTTGTCGGCCAAGTCGTGCTCGCCGTAGGTGATGTAGATCTTGGTGCCAAAGATGCGGTAGCTGCCATCGGCTTGTGGCTCGGCGCGGGTGCGCACCAAGGACAAGTCGCTGCCGGCTTGTGGCTCGGTCAGGTTCATGGTGCCGGTCCACTCGCCGCTGACCAAACGTGGCAAGTAGGTGCTTTTGAGCGAGTCGCTGCCCGCAGTCAGCAGGGCTTCAATGGCGCCGTCGGTGAGCAGCGGGCACAAGGCAAAACTCATGTTGGCCGAGTTCAGCATTTCGACACAGGCAGCACCAATGGTTTTGGGCAGGCCCTGACCGCCCCAGTCCGCCGGGTGTTGCAAACCCTGCCAGCCGCCTTGCGTGTACTGGCGGTAGGCCTCTTGAAAGCCGGGCGTGGTGGTGACTTTGCCGTCTTTCAAAAACGAAGGCTGCCGATCACCCTCCCAGTTCAGCGGCGCAATCACGCCTTCGTTGAGCCGGGCCGACTCTTCCAGCACGGCCTGCGCGGTGTCAGCGCCCGCATCTTCGAAGCCGGGCAGCTGCGCGATGTTCTCGATGCCCGCCAAGTGGCGGATAGCGAACATCATGTCTTTCAGTGGGGCGGTGTAGCTCATGGGTTTTGTCTCCTGCAGATGTGGCAAGGGCGCCTACGCGCCCTTGTTTCTTTTTTGTTTGCGCTCAGAGCGCCTTGATGAGTTCTGGCACAGCCTCGAACAAATCGGCCTCCAGCCCGTAGTCGGCCACCGAGAAGATGGGCGCCTCGGGGTCTTTGTTGATCGCCACGATGACTTTGCTGTCCTTCATGCCGGCCAAGTGCTGAATGGCACCGCTGATGCCCGCTGCGATGTAGAGCTGGGGGGCGACGATCTTGCCGGTTTGGCCAACCTGCCAGTCGTTGGGCGCGTAGCCTGCGTCCACGGCAGCTCGGCTCGCACCGATGGCCGCACCCAGCTTGTCGGCCAGCGGAATCATGACTTCGTTGAATTTCTCGGCGCTGCCCAAGGCGCGGCCACCGGAGACGATGACCTTGGCCGCGGTCAGCTCGGGGCGGTCGCTCTTGGCGATTTCGCTGCCCACGAAGCGGCTGGCACCGTCGTCAGCCACGGCCTGCAGCACCTTCACTGCAGCAGCACCGCCGCTGGCCGCAGCGGGGTCGAAGCCGGTCGTTCGCACCGTGATCACCTTCACCGCGTCCAGGCTCTTGACAGTAGCCATGGCATTGCCGGCGTAGATGGGGCGCTCGAACGTGTCTGGCGACTCCACGCGCGTGACGTCGGATATCTGCGCCACGTCAAGGCGCGCTGCCACACGCGGCGCAATGTTCTTGCCGCCCGCCGTGGCTGCAAACAAGATGTGGCCATAGCCCTCGGCCAGCGCCAGAACTTGCTCGGCCATGGGCTCGGCCAAGCCGTGTTCGAAAGCCGGTGCATCCGCGTGCAGCACCTGGCTCACACCTGCGATTTGCGCAGCAGCGGCCGCGGCTGCGGCGCACTGATGACCGGCCACCAGCACATGCACGTTCGCGCCACAGGCCAGTGCCGCGGTGACGGTGTTGAGCGTGGCCGGGCGAATGGATTGGTGGTCGTGTTCAGCCACCACCAGGATGTTTGCGTTTGTGGTCATGTCAGATCACCTTCGCTTCGTTTTTCAGTTTGGCAACCAGGGCAGCGACGTCGGGCACTTTGACGCCCGCTCCGCGCTTGGCAGGCTCGGTTACTTTCATGGTCTGGATGCGCGGCGTCACGTCCACGCCCAAGTCTTCTGGTTTCAGCACATCAAGCTGCTTTTTCTTGGCCTTCATGATGTTGGGCAGCGTCACGTAGCGCGGCTCGTTCAGGCGCAGGTCGGTGGTGACCACAGCGGGCAGCGCCACCGACAGCGTTTCCAGACCACCGTCCACTTCGCGCGTGACGCTGGCGCGGCCATCGGCCACTTCGACCTTGCTGGCAAAGGTGGCCTGCGGCAGCCGGGCCAGTGCCGCCAGCATTTGCCCGGTCTGGTTGCAGTCGTCGTCGATGGCCTGCTTGCCCAAAATGACCATGCCGGGCTGCTCGCGGTCAAACAAAGCCTTGAGCAGCTTGGCCACGGCCAGGGGCTGCAACTCGACGCTGGTTTCCACCAAGATGGCGCGGTCAGCGCCAATGGCCATGGCGGTGCGCAGCGTCTCTTGGCATTGAGCCACACCACAGGACACCGCCACCACCTCGGTGACCACGCCCTTTTCTTTCAAGCGCACAGCCTCTTCGACGGCGATTTCGTCGAAGGGGTTCATGCTCATCTTCACGTTGGCGATGTCCACACCGCTTTGATCGGACTTCACGCGGACCTTGACGTTGTAGTCAACGACGCGTTTGACGGCCACCAGTACTTTCATACGCTGTACTCCAGAGATAAATGGGTTGGCGGTGCTGACCTAGCGGGCTGGATGCCACGGAAAAGCACGACCGTTCTTTTTTGATTATAGGTAGCGCTCTATGGTTCAGTCCGCGCTGTTGGACGGCCCCGCTTCGGGCTCGGGATTAACTCTGCGGCTGGGAACGGGTCCAGACACTACGGCAGCAGGTCGCGGCTGCCGGTCTGGCTGCTGGTCTGGCTGCGAGTGCAAACCCAGCGCGTCGTCTGCCGAGCCGCGCACTTGCAGCACACGCTGCGGATACGGAATCTCGATGCCGTGCGTGCGAAACGCCTGCAGCACGCCCAAGTTGATGACCGAGCGCACATTGAGTTGCCCGTTTTCCGGGTCGGCAATCCAGTAACCCAGGGTGAACTCCAGTCCGTCTGCGCCGAAGGCCGACAGCGCAGCCGTGGGCGCTGGGTCGCGCAAGATGCGCTCAGAGCTCAGCGCGGCCTCGGTCAGCAGGCGCATGACCAGCGGCACGTCGCTGTTGTAGGCCACGTTCACCACCGTGGACTGCCACAGGCGCGAATCGGCCAGCGATAGGTTTTCCACCCGGCTGGTGATGAGCATCTCGTTGGGCACGATGGACTCTCTGCCAGTCAGCGAGCGGATGACGGTGTAGCGCGCGTTGATGTCGGTGACGCGGCCCTCGAAGTTGTCGACCCGCACGTTGTCGCCGATGCGCATGCTGCGCTCGGCCAAGATGACAAAACCGCTGACGTAGTTGGAGGCCAGCTTTTGCAAACCGAAGCCGATGCCCACGCCCACTGCGCCGCCCAGCACCGATAGCGCCGTGAGGTCAATACCCACCGCCGACAGCGCCAACATCAGGCCCACGAACAAGAGCAGCGCGCGCGTGCTGTTGGCCACCACCTTGCGCAGCGACAAATCGCCGCCGCTGGCCGAGCGCAGCAGGCGCGACTCGATGGCGGCCGAGATCCACAGCGTGACGATCAGCACCGCACCTGCGGTGAGCGCGCCTTCAATGACGGTGCGCACCGAGAGCGTGGTCGCGCCCACTTTCCAGGTGATCTGGTCCAGCTCTTCCAACAACAGGGGCAACAGCCCGCTGACCCACAACACCATGGCCCCCCAGGCCATCCAGGAAATGCTGCGTTCCAACAAACGAATCAGGGGCGACTCATGGAAAGCGGCTTGCAGCACCTTCACGCCCATGCGAATGGCCGCCAGCGCCACCAGCACCGGCTGCGCCAGCGGCAACACGGCCAAGTCGATGTGGCGGCGCAGCGCCAAGCGCGCCAGCACCACCAAAGCCAGCAACAGCACAGGGAACAACACCCCGTCTACCAGGCTGCGGCCAAAAAGAATGGAGCGTGAATCTGGGTGGCCGCTGCTGCGTTGCGCCAGCGAGCACAAACCCCAAGCCAAGCCAGCACAAGCCGCCAACACAGCGAGTTCGATCAGCGCGTTGGGCTGGGCCAAGCGCTGAACCCACATTTGCAGCATCTCCAGGCCGGGCGAAGGCGCAGCGGGAGCGCTGGCGGCCACAGCCGATACAGCCGACGCAACCGAACTGGCCGCAGAAGTTGCAGCAGCCGTTGCCACCGCCACCTCAGACATCGGCCAGCACGCGCAGGTGCGCCTCGACGCTGCGCCCCAAGGCGCTGAGGTTGTAGCCGCCCTCCAGACAACTGACGATGCGCCCTTGCGCGTGGCGCTCGGCCACGTCTTTCAAGCGCTGCGTCATCCAGGCGTAGTCCTGCTCCACCAGACCCAGTTGGCCCAAGTCGTCTTCGCGGTGCGCGTCAAAACCGGCACTGATGAAGACCATCTCTGGGCGGTGCGCCTCGAGGCGTGGCAACCAGTGCTGCTCGATCAATTCGCGGATGGCCATGCCTTTGGTGTAAGCGGGTACTGGCAGGTTGAGCAGATTGGCTGCGTTCGAGAGCGAACCACCTTCCGGGTAGAAGGGGTGCTGGTAGAAGCTGCACATCAAGATGCGCTCGTCGCCGGCCACGATGTCTTCGGTGCCGTTGCCGTGGTGCACGTCAAAGTCGATCAAGGCCACGCGCTGCAGGCCATGTCGCTCCAGCGCGTACTTGGCAGCCACAGCCACGTTGTTGAAGATGCAAAAGCCCATGGCGCGCTCGCGCGTGGCGTGGTGGCCCGGCGGGCGCACGGCACAAAAAGCGTTGGCCAAATCGCCCGCCATCACCGCGTCCGTGGCGGCGAGCGCGGCGCCGCAAGCACGCAGTGCGGCTTGCCAGCTGTGGATGTTGATGGCGGTGTCGGGGTCGAGCTGGGTGTGGCTGGGGCCGCCGGCTACTTGGTCGTCGCGCAGTTGGTCGGACAGGCCGCGCACAGCGGCCACATGCAAACGGTCGTGCGCCAACTCCAGATCGGTGATGGGTGCCAGCGGCGCTTCAATGCGCTCGAGTGCGTCAGCCACGCCACTGATGAGCAAGCGGTCTTCAATGGCGTCCAGCCGCTCGGGGCACTCGGGGTGGCCTGGGCCCATCTCGTGCAGACGGCACTCGCGGTGGTAGAAATATCCGGTCTTGCCCATGGTTCAATCACTGCGCTTGAGCGGCCGCACTTGCCACATCGGTTAACGTGGCCGGGCACCGTCAGCACCCTCTATGACCACCCCATCACAACGACTAGAAGCCGTCTTAAATCAGCTTAACACGGTGATCATCGGCAAGCCCGACCAAGTTCGAGACGGCGTGGCCTGCCTGCTGGCAGGCGGCCACTTGCTCATTGAAGACGTGCCCGGCGTCGGCAAAACCACGCTAGCCCATGCGCTGGCGCACACCTTTGGCCTGCAGTTTTCCCGGGTGCAGTTCACCTCCGACCTGATGCCCAGCGACCTGTCCGGCGTGTCTGTCTACGAACGCAGCACCGAGCGCTTTGTTTTCCACCCGGGCCCGCTATTTGCGCAGGTCTTGCTGGCCGATGAAATCAACCGCGCCAGCCCGAAAACGCAAAGCGCCCTGCTCGAGGCCATGGAAGAAAAGCAGGTCACGGTCGAAGGTGCCACGCGCGCGTTGCCCAGCCCTTTCTTTGTGATCGCCACGCAAAACCCGCACGACCAATTGGGCACCTACGCCCTACCCGAATCGCAGCTCGACCGCTTCCTCATGCGCATTTCCATCGGCTACCCGGACCGCGAAGCCGAGCGCGCGCTGCTGGCAGGAGAGGACCGGCGCGACCAAGTGGCCCATCTGCCCAATTTGCTCGATGCGCAATCGCTGGCCGAGTTGCAACGCGCGGTGCAGCAAGTACACGTGGCGCAGCCGCTCATGGACTATGTGCTGGACATGATTGCGGCCACCCGTTCAGGCCGCTGGTTTTTGCAGGGCCTGAGCCCGCGCGCTGGCATCGCTTTGCTGCGGGCATCGCGCGCCATGGCCTTGTTGGCCGGGCGCGACTACGTGGCCCCAGACGACGTGCAGGCCATCCTGCCGCAGACCGTGGCGCACCGCCTGGTGCCCGTGGGGCAAGCCGGGCTGGGTTCGGTGGAACAAGTGCGCGCCATGCTGGCAGCCACGCCGGTGCCTTGAAAGGTGCTTTTGCACGTGGCGAACTTGGCGCAAAAGTTGTCTCAGGGTTGGGCGCAAAGCCTCAAACCCAGCGCACCGCATGCAGGCGTGGCCCCTGCCGCGCTGCCCCCGTGGTGGAAGCCGCGGCAGCGGCTGCAGCGTTGGTTCGAGTCGCGCCTGCCACTGTCTGACACGGTCACGCTGACCCAGCGTAACGTCTACGTGCTGCCCTCGGGCGCTGGCGGCATGTTGGCCGCCACGCTGCTGGTGCTGCTGGTGGCCTCCATCAATTACCAGCTCAACCTGGGCTACTTGCTCACCTTTTTGCTCGCGGGCAGCGCCGTGGTGGCCTTGCACGTTGGACACGCCGCACTGCGCGGCCTCACCTTGCATTTGCCGCCACCCACGCCCGCCTTTGCTGGCCAGCCCGTGGTGCTGGACGTGAGCCTCACCAACCCCGGTCGCAGCGCCCGCTATGGCATTTGGGTGGCTGTGCAAGAACACCCCGCGCAAGGCAGTTGGTGCGACGTGCCGCCCGGCGGCAGCAGCACCGTGCAAGTGGCTTTTGCGCCGCAACGACGGGGACGCCACCGCGTGCCCACGCTCTTGGTCGAGACGCGCTATCCGCTGGGCACCACCCGTTGTTGGACCGTGTGGCGCCCAGCCGCCGATGTGCTGGTCTACCCGGCGCCCGAGCCGCACGCGCCTCCGCTGCCCCCAGGCGAGCCACATGGCGGCGGCGCGCAAGCCGTGCGCCGCCACGACAGCGGCGAGTTCGAAGGCGTGCGCGCCTACCGCCGGGGCGACCCCTTGAAGCTGGTGGTCTGGAAAAAAATGGCCAAGTCCGACCAATTGGTCAGCCGCGACACGGTCCACGTGCAAGCCACGCAACTCTGGCTGGACGCCGCCAGCGCGGGCTCTGCCGACGGCAGCTTGGAGGGTCGGCTGTCGCGCCTGTGCGCCTGGGTGCTGCGGGCCGACGACGAAGGGGTGGACTACGGCCTGCGCTTGGGTGGCACCACCATTGCGCCAGACCACGGCACGGCGCACCGCTTGCGCTGCCTGGAGGCACTCGCGCTGTGTTGAACACCGCCCCCGCCCAAGGTCCAAGCCTGAGTGGCATGCCCTGGCTGTCACGCCTGAGTCACCTGCCGCGTGACGCCCGCGACACGCTGTTCTTGCTGGCCGTCATGGCCTGGGTGCTGGCGCCGCAAGTGGCCCACGTGCCGGTGTGGTGTTCGGTGCTGAGCGGCGGCGTCATGCTCTGGCGTGGCTTGCTGGCCGTGCGCGGCCAGCCCCTGCCCTCGCGCTGGTGGTTGTTGGGTTTGCTGGCCGTGGCCATAGCGGGCACCGCTTTGAGCTTTGGCACGCTCGTCGGGCGCGACGCTGGGGTGACCCTCATCGTGCTCTTGCTCACCCTCAAAACGCTGGAGCTGCGCGCCAGACGCGACGCCTTTGTGGTGTTCTTTCTGGGCTTCTTCACCATGCTCACCCACTTCTTCAACTCTCAGTCGCTGCTGACGGCGATGGGCATGTTGGTGGGCTTGCTGGGTTTGCTGACCGCTTTGGTCAACGCCCACATGCCAGTGGGCCGCCCGCCGCTGTGGCGCGCCATGCGCACCGCTGGTTGGATGGCGCTGTTGGGTCTGCCCATCATGCTGGCGCTGTTCCTGTTCTTCCCGAGGCTGGCGCCCCTTTGGGGTATTCCATCTGACCAGGCCAGCGGGCGCAGCGGCTTGTCGGGCAGCATGCAAGTGGGTGGCATTGCCAGCTTGGCGCTCAGCGACGAGATTGCCTTTCGCGTGCAATTCCAAGACCCCGTGCCGGCCGCGCGCGAGCTGTATTGGCGCGGCCCGGTGCTCTCCGCCTTCGACGGCACCGAGTGGCGCGGCCTGCGGGTCGATCAACTGCCCTGGCTGCCGCTCGACCCCAACCTGGAAGTGGCGGGCGAGCCGGTGCGCTACCGCGTGACCATGGAGCCCAACAACCGTCCCTGGATCTTCACGCTCGACGGCACGCTGGTGCCACCGCGCCGCAGCGACGGCGCGCGCACGCTGCAAACGCACGAGCTGCAATGGGTGTCGCAACGTCCAGTCACCGACATCCTGCGCTACGACGTGCAGAGCCATGTGCAGTTTCGCCATGGGCCGCTGCGGGTCGCACGCGAACTGCAGACCTTCGTCGAGCTACCACCCGGCTTCAACCCTCGCACCCTGCAATTGGCAGCCGACATCCGAGCCGACCCACGCTACACCCAAGCCGATGCGCTCACCCTCACCGAAGCGGTCTTCGAACGCCTGCGCACCGGCGGCTACCGCTACACGCTGGAGCCCGGCACCTACGGTGCGAACGCAGCCGATGAGTTCTGGTTCGACCGCAAGCTGGGTTTTTGTGAACACATCGCCTCGGCCTTCGTCATCCTCATGCGCGCCATGGACGTCCCTGCGCGCATCGTCACCGGCTACCAAGGCGGTGAAGTCAACCCGGTGGACGGCTACTGGACGCTGCGCCAGCGCGACGCCCACGCCTGGGCCGAGGTGTGGCAGGCCGGCAGGGGCTGGGTGCGGGTGGACCCGACCAGCGCGGTTTTCCCAGAGCGCGTGGGCCAGTTCCAGCGGCTGACCGCACCCGTGGGCGTGGTGGGCGCGGCGCTGGCTGCCGTCAACCCCAACCTGATGGCCATGTTGCGCAACAACTGGGAAGCCATCAACAACCGCTGGAACCAGTGGGTGCTGAACTACACGCAAAGCCAACAGCTCGACTTGCTTCGCGGCTTGGGCTTCAGTTCGCCCACTTGGACTGAACTGGCCTACGTGCTGCTGGGGCTGGTGGTGGCGGTCAGCACGCTCGGCGCTGTTTGGACATTGCTGGAGCGCCGCCGCATCGGCCCCTGGGCGCGGCTGCTGCTGCAAACCCGCAAGCGCTTGGCAGAACGCGGCTTAGACGTGGGCGACACCGACACCCCGCGCGGTCTGGCCGAAGCTGCTTTGCTGCACTTTGGCGAGGAGGCGCGGCGCCTGCACGACTGGCTGCTGCGGCTGGAGCGCCAGCGCTATGGCCAACCCTCGCAGACAGAAGCTTTGGGGGTATTGCGCCGCGAATGGCGTGAGCTGGCTTGGCCCAGCGCACGGCGCAGCGCACCAGGCCCAGCACAACACCCGGCCAAGACGGCCTTGGGGGCCGGAAACATCGCCAGCGGTTGGCTGTTCGGCGTGGGCTTGGCGGCTGTCATCGGCGCTGCCACGTCCTTCTGGCCTGCACAGGCCTTGGCGCAGCAGGCCAAACCCCATGCAGCCAAGTCCGCCCCTACCAAACCCACCAAGCCCGCCAAGCCCAAACCCATCAACCAAGCGGCCCCAGCGCCCAAAGATGGCCCGGCCTACGCCGAGCGCGAAGACGCCATGCGCGCAGCCGACGACATCGCCGAGCGCCGCTCTCTGGACCGCGGCTGGGTGCGCAGCGTCATTGGCTCTGCCCGATTCCAGCCGCAAGTCACCCGCTTGGTTCTGCCGCCGCCGCGCGGCACGCCCAAAAACTGGGCCGCTTACCGAGCACGCTTCATCGAACCGCGGCGCGTGGCCGCTGGTGTGGCTTTTTGGCAAGCCAACCGCGAAGCTTTGGAGCGCGCGCAGCAAACCACGGGCGTGCCAGCCGAATTGATCGTGGGTGTCATTGGTGTGGAAACGCTCTACGGCCAGCACATGGGCACCCACCGCGTGGTGGATGTGCTGGCCACGCTGGCCTTCGATTTCCCAACAGCGCACCCGCGTGCCAAGGAACGCCAAGCCTTCTTCCGCCAAGAGTTGGAGCAGTTCCTGAGCCTCAAGAACCGATCAGGCATGGACCCCGCCAGCTTCCGCGGCAGCTTCGCCGGGGCCATGGGCCTGGGGCAGTTCATGCCCTCGAGCTGGGTGCGCTACGCGGTGGACTTTGACGGCGATGGCCGCATCGACCTCTTCAACAGCGCGTCAGACGCCATTGGGTCGGTAGCGAATTACTTCGTCGCCTTCCAGTGGCAGCCCGGCATGCCCACGCACTACCCGGTGACCTTGAGATCCAACCCAGCCCAGCTCGACGAGTTGCTGGCCCCAGACATCCTGCCCACCTTCAGCGCCACCCGCATGGCAGAACTGGGCGTGCAAATCGAGGGCGGCGGCGCACAACACAGCGGCCCCTTGGCTTTGGTCGAGCTGGAAAACGGCAGCGCCCCGCCCAGCTTCGTGGCCGGCACCGCCAACTTCTACGCCGTCACCCGCTACAACTGGAGCAGCTACTACGCTCTGGCTGTGATTGATTTGGGTCAGGCCGTGGCACAGGCCGTGGCACAGGCCATAACCAGGCCATGAACAGGCCATAACCAGGCCTTGACGAGACCAACCAAGACGGCACGGGGTCCATGACCCAGTGCGCCGTCAGGGTCGCTGGATCAAAAACTTTCCCAGTCGTCAGAGGCGCCTTTCGCTGCCGGAGCAGGCGCCGGCGCAGCAGGCCGGGCAGCGCTGGCTTTGGGCAGCGCTGGCTTGGGTGCTCCGGGCTTAGACCCAGATGGCTTGTGTGCAGCTGGCCTGGGTGCTGCCAGTTTGGGCTGATCTTGCCGCGCAGGCCTTGCCGCGGCCTGGATCAAGGACTTCGGTGATGGCGCCAAGGCGCGCACCGACCTCAAGGGTTCTGCCGCTTGGTGTGCCAACTGGCCTTGCGACTTGCTTTCTGCCGCACCCAGCTTGAACACAGCCACTGCCCGCACCAAGTCTGCCGACTGGCTGCTCAGGCTGCTGGCCGCTGCCGCCATCTGCTCGACCAGCGCCGCGTTCTGCTGGGTGGCCTGGTCCATCTGCGAGACCGCTTCGCCCACTTGGGCCACGCCAGAGGCCTGCTCGTTGCTGGCTGCGCTGATCTCAGCGACCACATCCGTCACGCGCTGAATGGACGAGACCACCTCAGCCATCGTGCTGCCCGCCCGGTCGACCAGCGTCGTGCCCTGCTCCACGCGCTCCACGCTGGCCCCGATCAGGCTCTTGATCTCCTTGGCTGCATCGGCGCTGCGGCCGGCCAGACTGCGCACCTCCGAGGCCACCACGGCAAAGCCACGCCCTTGCTCGCCAGCACGCGCCGCCTCCACCGCCGCGTTCAGCGCCAGGATGTTGGTTTGGAAAGCAATGCCATCGATGACGCTGATGATGTCCACGATGCGCCGCGAAGAGTCGTTGATGTCCTTCATGGTGTGCACCACCTGGGCCACCACTTCGCCGCCCTGCACCGCCACGCGTGCGGCCTGCCCAGCGAGCTGGTTGGCTTGAGTTGCGCTGTCGGCGTTTTGTCGGACGGTCGAGCTCAACTCTTCCATGGAGGCTGCCGTTTGCTCCAGCGCGCTGGCCTGGCTTTCTGTGCGCGAGCTCAAATCTTGGTTGCCTTGCGCAATCTCGGCGCTGGCGGTGGACACGCTCTCAGAGCCTTGGCGCACCGACGTCACCACGGTGGCCAGGCTTTGCCGCATGGTCTCCATGGCACCCATCAACTGCGCGGCTTCGTCTTTGCCGTGCACCTCGAGCGATCGTGTCAGGTCGCCCTGAGAAATGTCGGTGGCAGCTTGCACCGCCACAGCCAAAGGCCGCGTCACCATGCGCGTGGCCCACAGGCCCAGCACCGCAGCCAACAGTGCAAACACCGCAGCCACGCCGGCCATCGCCCACAGCGCGCCACGGAAAACGGCGCTAGAGGAACGCGCGGATGCTTCAGCGCCCGTCAGGTTGATGGCACGCATGGCGTCGAGCTGGGCAAACAACGCCATGTACTGCTTGGCCGATTCACCACGGGCAAACTTCGACGTTTCTTCAAGACCAGCCGACCCTTGGCTGGACAGGGCAAACAACTCGGTGGTGGATGCCCTGTAGGCCGCCAACAACTGGCCGTACTTCTGCCATTCGGCGGCCTCTGCTTCGTTGTTGAGCAATGCTTCGTACTTCTTTCCTGCAGCCTCCAGCTTGGGCACCAAGGTGGCGATGGCGTCTTCTTCACCCTTCTTTTCATCGGCATTCACTGCAATAACGTGCCGCAGTTCGGCGCGGCGCATCGCGTTGAGCTCCGTCGAGATCTCGCCAAGGTAGACGATGGAGGGGAGCCAGTTTTCTGTGATTTCGACCTTGGCAGATTCCATCCGCTGCATTTGCAGCGCCGCAAAGCCACCCGTCAACAGCGTGCCCAGCACCAGCACCACAAACACCACACCCAGCTTGAAGCCGATCTTCATGTTGGAAAGGTTCACCGTGAACGTCCTTTGGTCAATATGAGCGCACAGCACCGGGATCGGCGCCGGGGATCGCATCCGATTATGTGGGAGGGGAACGGCGGCGCGAGGCCAAGCTCACACCGTTTGTCGTCACGGCTGCCAAAGGCCCAACCTTCTGGAGGTTGGTTCAGAGGGAGCGGTTCTCTGGATCGCTTGATGTGGGAAGCGCAGTGCCCGCCGCAGTAACACCATAGCGCCGATGCGCCGCCGCCACTTGGCTTTGCTCGGTGGTTTCCGACGCATACAGCCGGTAGCTGGGGGCCAAGACCAGCTCGACCGCTGTGGCCGTGATCACCAGCACGCTATGGATCGGGAACCTGGGGCCCGCCATCTCCAACAGCTGTGCAGCCCATTGTGCAAAGCCCGGGTCGTTCTTCCCCACGTTCTGCGCCGTGCCCAAGACTTTGTAGCCCTTCTGCACAAACACATCCACGAAGGTCAGGCAAACCTTGGCACCTTGACCGATGTTCCTGGCGCTCTTGGGCGAGGCGATGTTGGCCACGACCAAGTGCGCGCCGTCAAACACCGCGAAGATTTCTTTGGGCGAGACATTGGGCTGGCCAGCAACATCCACGGTCGCCAGCCAGCACAGGACGCTGTTTTTGGCGGCTTGAACAACTTCTTCAGTGAGCAGCGTCATGATGAAAGGTGAGATGACCAGAATTTGAGCGCGCAATGCTTCGCTGCATGCGCGAAGTCTTTGTCGGTGCTCAGCAGAACCGCCTCATGCCTGATGCACAGCTGCGCGATGAGCGCATCAACCGTACCCAGCTGCACGCCTGCCCTGCGGCATGTGTTTCTGAGATTTGCTGCGGCAATGTGGTCTGCGCGATCTGGTTGAATCAGCCCGAGCGTTGCGAAGCGCTCGACGATCTGCTCGCCCGCCTTGGGGCCTGCGAATCCTTGAAGAAGCTCCTGCAGGACTAGGCCAGTCGTCACGACGACATCTGCGCCGCTGAGCGCGTCTTTCAGAGCCTGTACCTCGGGCCCTTCGGTCTGGGCATCGCGCCTGAGCGCAAGCGACCAAACGCTGGTGTCGACAAAGATCGTCACTTGCGGGATCGCTCGGCTTTGTAGTCGTAGGACGTGTCCCACTCCAGCTTGCCCAGCAGGTCGAGCACGCGCTTTTGCTGCCGCCGCGCGATGAACTCCTGAAGCGCCTTGGTCACAGCGGCCTTCTTCGTGCGCTCCCCGCTGACCTCTAAGGCGCGGTCCAAAAGATCCGGGTCGATAGCAAGGTTGGTGGCCATGTGCGTCTCCTTGTGTGGGAGTCTACACAGACCGCCCCTCACCGACGTAATCGGCCTTATCGGCCTTACCGGTCATGCAAAGTGCGCAGAGACCATCAGCCCTCGATTGCCGACATTTCAAGCGCGTAGTGCTTCTGAACAAAGCCGAACGGGTAGGCCTTGCAGCCCAAGAGCCGCAGCGAGACATCGCCCGGCAGTGGCCCAAACAGCGGGCGGCCCGCGCCTAGCAAAACCGGAATGACCGTGATGGTCAGCTCAGAAATGAGTCCAGCGGCCAAAAAAGACTGAATCACCGCGCCGCCGTCCAAATACAGCGACCGATGCCCCTGTGCCGCAGCCTTGGCGAGCAGTGCAGCCGGCGCATCGTGCGACAACTGAACCGAGGGCGGTGTGCCGGCTGGTGGCGATGAAGACGTGGCAGGTGGGTGCATCAGGGGCACTGGGTTCTTCACTTTTCAAAACACCAAGCTGCACGTCACTGAAGCAAGCGACTGAGCGCGCGGCTGATACAAAAGGCCCGGCACGCTTGCGCGCGCCGGGCCCAGTTTCAGTTAGCTGAAGCACTTACATACAGCAAGGCAAACCAATGCAGCACGCCGCACCAACGACACAGCAAGCGCCTGCAGCCATGACTTTGCCTGACGAAGCAGCTACCAAAAGAACCGAAATTAACTTAGCCAGTTTTGATTTCATATGAACCTCACAGAGTTGATTTGAGAAACAGGTTTTTGGTCAAACTGACTTGGGTGGACGCCATATCTGCGCCGCCAGTTGCTCGAGCGGAGAGAACCTTGACTCGGGATAAGTCGGACTCCTGAGATCACGATGAACTGCGTTTTCTGGTGAGCCCAGGGCCGTCAAACCCACACAGGGCCGGATGCTAACGCCCTCAACTCAGGCCTGCCGATTGAACAAAACAACCGACTCAGTTAGCAGGATGTAGCTCGGCAATTGGATCAAGCCGCTCCAGCTGGCACCAAGAAATCCCGGCTAATCCGTCCGCCCAACTCATTCACACGGTCCAGAAACTGGGTGAGGAATGCGTGTAGGCCCGTGGCCAAGATTTCGTCGATGCGGCCGTATTGCAGGTCTGCGCGCAGTTTGCCGGCGCGACGCAGGGTTTCTTGGGATTGGTCGTTGGCCACCATGGCGAGGTTGCTCACCACTTCGTTCAGGCTGGCGTGCAGCGAGCGGGGCATGTCGGCGCGCAAGATCAGCAGTTCTGCGACGCGCTCGGGCTTGATGACGTCGCGGTAGACCTTGCGGTAAATCTCGAAGCCAGAGACGGACCGAAGAATGGCGCTCCAGTGGTAGAAGTCATATTCCTGGTCGCGCTCGCTGGCGGTGCCGAAGAAGTCGCTCTGCACGGCGTGGAATTTCACATCCACCAGGCGCGCGGTGTTGTCGGCGCGTTCCAGGAAGGTGCCCAGGCGCATGAAGTGCAGCGCTTCGTCCATGAGCATGGTGCCCACGGTGACGCCGCGTGACAGGTGCGAGCGGAATTTCACCCACTCAAAAAACTGGCCAGGGTCGCGCTCAAATTCGCCAATGCGCAGCATGCGGTTGATTTCCAGCCAGGTTTGGTTTTGCGTTTCCCAAGCCTCGGTGGTGAGCGAGCCGCGCACGGCGCGGGCGTTTTCTCGGGCGGCGCGCAGGCAAGAGACGATGGATGAAGGGTTGTCTTCGTCGCGCACCATGAACTGCATGACGCGCTGCGGGTCGATGTCGCCGTGCTTCTTGGAGTAAGCGGGCAACAACTCGCTGATGGACAGCAAACCTTGCCAGCCCACCTCGGCCACGGCGCTGGACTGCGGCAACAAAGAAGTTTGGTAGTTCACATCCAACATGCGGGCGGTGTTCTCTGCGCGCTCGGTGTAGCGCGACATCCAGAACAAGTGGTCGGCGGTTCTAGACAGCATCTGGTTACTCCAGTTCAGATTTCGAGGATCCAGGTGTCTTTGGTGCCGCCGCCTTGAGACGAATTGACCACCAGCGAGCCTTCTTTCAGCGCCACGCGGGTCAGCCCGCCCGGCACCATTTGCACGGTTTTTCCAGACAGCACGAAGGGCCGCAGGTCGATGTGGCGCGGTGCCACACCAGACTCCACAAACGTCGGGCAGGTAGACAGGCTGAGCGTGGGCTGGGCGATGTAGCCGCCGGGGTTGGCTTTGATGGCGGCTCGGAAGTCTTCAATTTCCTGCTTCGTGGCAGCAGGCCCCACCAACATGCCGTAGCCGCCGGCACCGTGCACCTCCTTCACGACTAGGTCTTTGAGGTTGTCCAGCACGTATTTCAGGTCGTCTGGCTTGCGGCACATGTGTGTGCGCACGTTGTGCAGGATGGGCTTTTCGCCGAGGTAGAAGCCAATCATGTCCGGCACGTAGGGGTAGATGGACTTGTCGTCTGCCACGCCCGTGCCAATGGCGTTGCACAGCGCCACGTTGCCTGCGCGGTAGACATCCAGCAGGCCTTCGCAGCCCAGCGTGGAGT
The DNA here is from genome assembly GCA_027483665.1 of Comamonadaceae bacterium. Classification (GTDB taxonomy): domain Bacteria; phylum Pseudomonadota; class Gammaproteobacteria; order Burkholderiales; family Burkholderiaceae_C; genus JAIXUC01. The sequence continues at coordinate 22,869 of JAIXUC010000026.1, forward strand.
CGGCTCTGAAGACCGATGGGTCCAGGAAGTCGTCGTCCACGCGGCGGTAGATCACGTCCACCCGGCGCGGGCCGCGCGTGGTGCGCATGTAGACGAACTTGTCGCGCACAAACAGGTCTTGCCCTTCGACCAGCTCGATACCCATCTGCTGCGCCAAAAAGGCGTGCTCGAAGTAGGCGCTGTTGTACATGCCGGGGGTCAGCAGCACGACCACGGGCTCTGCCGTGGTGGCCGGGCTGGAGGCGCGCAGGGTTTCCAGCAGCAAGTCGGGGTAGTGCGCCACGGGGGCCACTTTGTAGGTGTTGAACAGCTCGGGGAAGAGCCGCATCATCATCTTGCGGTCTTCTAGCATGTAGCTCACGCCGCTGGGCACGCGCAGGTTGTCTTCCAGCACGTAGTACTCGCCCTCACCTTCAGAGTTCGGCGCACGCACGATGTCAATGCCGGCAATGTGCGAGTAAATGCCGCCCGGCACGTCCACACCCATCATCTCTGGGCGGAACTGCGCGTTGTTGAGCACCTGCTCAGCCGGAATCAGCCCGGCTTTGATGATTTCCTGGCCGTGGTAGACGTCGTGAATGAAGCGGTTGAGTGCGGTCACGCGCTGCACCAGCCCGCGCTCCATGCGCTCCCACTCGTCGGCTGGAATGACGCGGGGGATCACGTCAAAAGGAATGAGGCGCTCGGTGCCTGCGCCGTCTTCGTCTTTCGCTCCGTACACCGCGAAGGTGATGCCCACTCGGCGGAAGATCATTTCGGCTTCTTCGCGCCTGGCCTTCATGGTTTCGGAGGCTTGTCGCATCAGCCATTGGTCGTACGCCTGGTAGTGCGGGCGGACCGATCCGGCCACGGTGTGCATCTCATCGAAGGTGTGCATGGGTCGCCAAGCGGGTCAAGTTGAAACGCCCACAGCTTAGCAAGAAGCTTGCCGCCAAAAGGCGTCTGCGCTCTCAGCGTGGCTCGCCCAGCAAATGCGGGTGCCAGTAGCGCCGGGCCGCTGCGCGGTGGCAATGCAGCTGGTCTGGCTGCGCACTGTTAAACCGCGCAGCGCCGCAGGTGGCCGAGTTGCGCCAGCGGATGTTGCGCTGCTGCAGGCGGGCCAGCACCTCAGGGTGCGGGTGGCCGTAGCCATTGCGAAAGCCTGCCTGCACCAGCGCCCAGAGCGGCTGGGTGGCATCCAGCAGTGCCTCGGTGCTGCCGCTGCGGCTGCCGTGGTGCGGCAGCACCAGCAAGGTGGTGGGCGCCAGTTGGCCCAAGCTCCCCAAAGCCTGCTCCACCGATTGGTCGATGTCGCCTGTGAGCAAGGCCGATGCGCCCTTCGCCTGCACACGCAGCACGCAACTGTCGGTGTTGGTGGGCCGGTCTTTGGTGTGGGCCGGCGCGCCCGGGTGCAGCACCTCGAAAGCCACGCCATCCCACACCCAATGGGCTTGCGCGCTGTCGGCCTGACACCGCACAAAGCGCGGGTCTGCAGCCAGCACATGTTTGCCCAGCACGCCCAGAATCTGCCGAGGTGTTTGCTCGGCCAACACCGAGGCAGCGCCGCCGATGTGGTCTTGGTCTGGGTGGCTGAGCACCAGCGTGTCCAAGGTCACCCCTTGGGCGCGCAGGTGCGGCAAGAGCACGCGCTGGCCAGCGTCGGAGCTGGGTGTCCAGCGCGGGCCGGCGTCGAACAGCAGCGCATGGTGTTGGGTTTGCACCAGCACGGCAGAACCTTGACCCACGTCGAGCGCGGTCAGCCAGAACGCGCCCTGGGCCGGGCGCTCGGGCAAAGCCAGCAGCGCGGGCAGCATCAGCCCCAAACCCAAAGCGCGCCAAGCCAAGGGCACGCGCAACGCCAGCACCAGCGCACCCAGCAGCGCCATGACAGCCCAGCCCAAGGCAGGTTGCGGCCAAGACCACAAACTCCAAGACCAATCGGCCATCGGTTTGAGCACTGCCATCAAGCCCGCCAAAGCCCAGGCCGCCAGCAGCCACAAGGGCTCCAGCGCCAGCCCCAGCAGCGCCAGTGGCGTGACGACCCAAGTCACCCAGGGAATGGCCAGTGCGTTGGCCAGCAAGCCGACCGCAGACCACTGGTGAAACCACAGCAGCACCAGCGGGGCCAAGCCCAGCGACATGCGCCACTGCTCGCGCCAATGGGCTATTCCAAATCGCTGCAGGCCAGCAGCGACGCCCTTGGCTGCAGGGACCAAGCGCTTGGTCGAAGCCCGGGCGCTGGCATCGGGTGCATCGCCGTTCAGGCGGGTCGCCGCCGCGAAGTCGGGCGGTGCACTCCACTCGCCGACAGCCCGGCTTGGCCCGCCAGCCATCAGCAAGCCCACGGCGACAAAGCTCAGCCAGAAGCCCGGCTGCAGCAAGGCCCACGGGTCGCCCAACACCACTGCAGCCAGCGCCAAAAGCCAGACCGCAGGCGCGGGCCAATCACGACCCGTGCCTTGCAGCCAAGCGACCACCACCAACATGAACACCGTGCGCTGCGCAGGCAAACCCCATCCGGCGAACACCGCATAACCGATGGCCAGAGCCAGGCCCAAGCACCAGCCCGCTTGCACTGCGGGTACCCAAAGGCACAGCCGCTGGCTTCGCCGCCAGGCCCAACCTACCCAGGCACGCGCTGCCCAGGCGAACAAGGTGATGTGCAGGCCAGAAATGCTCATGAGGTGGGCGACGCCTGTGGCGCGAAACACCTGCCACTCTTCGGGGCCGATGGCGGCTTGGTCGCCGCTGACGAGTGCTGCCAAAACGCCGGCCAATGCTGGGTCATCGACGCGTTGCAGCAGGCGCTCGCGCGTGGCTTGCCTGGCGCGAGCGACCCAGTGGCCGCTGGCGGCTTGAAGCTGTTGCGCACCTGGCGGGTCTTGCCGACGCTGCGCACCGGGCGAGTCTTGCCAAGGCTGCGCACCCAGCGCAGCGGCCCGGGTGGTGCGCACCGAACCAGTGGCGCCGATGCCGCGCTCCCACAGCCACAGCGCGCGGTCGCTGCCGTGTGGGTTGGACAGGCCGTGCGGCGGGCGCAGCCGCACCGGCAAGCGCCAACGCTGCCCGGCACTGAAGGCCTCAGGCGCTGGCGCTGAGGAGCCCCACCACCCCAGCTCGATGCGGCTGGGCCAGTTTTTGCCGGGGATGGGCTGGGGCACAGGCTGGTGTGCGGGGCCGGTTGCATCGGGGAATCCGGTGACAGGTGCCTCTGAAGCTGAGGCCGAAGATGTGGGGGCATCGTTGGTCGGGCTGACACCGTTGGATTGCGCGCCGGCCCCCAGGGGCCATGCGCGCTCAACCTTCAGAACAAATCGAATGCCGCCGCCGGGGCCGCGCAGGGGCTGCGGCAAGTCGTCCACGACGCCTTTCACCCACCAGTCGGGCGCTGCGCGGTCGTCCCACAACTCGGCGTGCCGAGCATGGGCACGCAGCTCGGTCTGCGCCCAACTGGCTGCCCCTGCCGCCAGCAAAGGCACGAGGCAAAACGCAGCCAGCAGCGCTGGGGATCCATGCGAGCGGCGCCACAACAGGCCAACGGCCAACACGCCTGCCAGCGTCACCACAGAGACCCATAAAACCGCCCAAGCCAAGCCGGCACCCAGCAACTCGGTTTGCTGCAGTTGCAGCGCCGTGCCCGAGACCATGGCCAGCGGAATGCCGCACCAAAGCGTTGCAGCCAGTGGCCGTGTGTTCAGTCGGTAGAGGCTCATCAACCATGCTAGGCAGGCATCGGCCCATGCCGACACGGCCAGCGTTCTGCCTTGGCGTGGGCGCGGGACTTGCTAGGATGGGTCGCCATCACCTCAGGTGGTCGCAGCACCTCACCGCAGGTGGCTGCAGCCCATGTGTGCAGCGCGCGCTGCGCCCGGGGGCTGGGCAACCCGCCGCTTCAAACCGAGAGTCGAATGTCCATTCACGTCGCACTGCACCACGTCACCCACTACCAATACGACCGGCCCGTCACGCTGGGGCCACAGGTGGTTCGGCTGCGGCCCGCACCACACGCGCGCAGCCGGGTGTTGTCTTACAGCTTGCGCATCGAGCCGGCGCAGCACTTCATCAACTGGCAGCAAGACCCCTTTGCCAACTACCAAGCGCGGCTGGTGTTCCCAGAGAAAACGCGCGAATTCAAGGTGACGGTGGACTTGGTCGTCGAGATGGCCGTCTACAACCCGTTCGACTTCTTCCTCGAACCTTCGGCAGACCTCTTCCCCTTCACCTATGAGCCCCTGCTGGCGCAAGAACTGGCTCCGTATCTGGTGACCGAGCCTGCCACGCCGCTGCTCAAAAAGTACTTGGCAAGCATCGACCGCAAGCCGGTGCCTACCATCGACTTTCTGGTGGCGCTGAACCAAAAGCTGCAAGGCGACATCCGCTACCTCATCCGCATGGAGCCCGGCGTTCAAACGCCGGAGCAAACCTTGACGCTGGCCAGCGGTTCTTGCCGCGACTCGGGCTGGCTGCTGGTGCAACTGCTGCGGCACTGCGGTTTGGCGGCGCGCTTTGTGTCGGGCTACCTCATCCAGCTGGCACCCGACGTGAAAGCGCTCGACGGCCCGAGCGGCACCGAGGTCGACTTCACGGACCTGCACGCATGGTGTGAGGTCTACCTGCCCGGCGCAGGCTGGATTGGCCTGGACCCCACCTCGGGCCTTCTGGCTGGCGAAGGCCATGTGCCGTTGGCCTGCACACCGCAGCCGTCGAGCGCCGCGCCGGTGGAAGGCGTGGTAGACCCCAGCGAGGTGACGTTCGGCCACGAAATGCGCGTGTCGCGCATCCACGAATCACCGCGTGTCACGCGCCCTTACACAGAAGCCCAGTGGCAACAAGTGCTGACCTTGGGCGACGCGGTGGACCAAGAGCTGTTGGGCGGTGACGTGCGCCTGACCATGGGCGGCGAGCCCACCTTCGTGGCCGTGGAAGACCGCGACGCCGCCGAATGGAACACCGACGCATTGGGGCCCACGAAGCGCGGCTTTGCAACAGAACTCGTGGATCGGCTGCGCGCCGAATACGGCCAGGGTGCGTTTTTACATTTCGGGCAAGGCAAGTGGTACCCCGGTGAGCAACTGCCGCGCTGGGCCCTGAGCATTTGCTGGCGCGCCGACGGCGAGTCTTGCTGGCACAACCCAAAATTGTTTGCAGACGAGCGCGAGGCCCACCACTACACCGATGCCGATGCCAAACGCTTCATCGAGGCCCTGTCCGAGCGCCTGGGCGTGACCAGCCAGTACATCCAGCCCAGCTTTGAAGACACCTGGTACTACCTCTGGCGCGAGCGCCGACTGCCGGTCAACGTAGACCCGTTCGACGCCAAACTGGACGACGAGTTAGAGCGCGCCCGCCTGCGCCGCGTGTTCACACAAGGCCTGCAGCAAGTTGTGGGCTATGTGTTGCCACTGCGCTCAGACGGCGAAACACTCGACTCGCCCGTGCTCGATGGCCCGCGCTGGCGCACCGGCCCGTGGTTCACGCGCGACGAGCGCATCTACCTCTTTCCAGGCGACTCACCCATGGGCTATAGGCTGCCGCTGGACTCGCTGCCTTGGGTGGCTGCCAGCGACTACCCGCACACGGTCGATCGCGACCCCATGGCGCCCATGGGCGGCCTGCCTGCAGCCGCTGCGCTGCGCGCGCCCTATGGTTCTGCATTCGTCAACACCGCCGCCCTGCCTGGCGCTGCATCCAGCGCCGCTTTCGTGGGCGTAGGTGGCACCTCGCCCGTCGCTGCAAACGCAGCCGGCACAGGTGGCAGCGGCGCAGCACCGGGTGCTGCACCCTGGGTGCAAGGCCCAGCCAAAGCGGCACAGGCGAGCGTGCGCGGCCAAGACCGCAGCGCCTTGGGCGAAGGCTTGTCGGTGGCTGCGCGCCAGCCCGGCCAGCCCGAGCCTGCCGACATTGCGAACGCGCCACAGCGCTTTGAGTCGGCCCACTGGATCACCCGCACCGCACTGTGCGTGGAAGTGCGCGACCCGCAGCGCGCCAACGGCCCCAAGGCAGAAAAAGCCCATGGCGGCAAAAGCCAAGTGCTCTACGTTTTCATGCCGCCGCTGGCCCGACTGGAGGACTACTTAAGCCTCGTGGCCGCGGTGGAAGCCACAGCCGAAGCGCTGAAGATGAAGGTGGTGCTGGAAGGCTACCCGCCACCACGCGATGCACGCCTGAAGGTGCTGCAAGTCACACCCGACCCGGGCGTGATCGAGGTCAACATCCACCCGGCGCACAACTGGCGCGAGCTGGTGCAGCACACCGAGTTTTTGTACGAGGCCGCCTTCCAGACGCGGCTGTCTGCCGAGAAGTTCATGACCGACGGCCGCCACACCGGCACCGGCGGCGGCAACCACTTCGTGCTGGGCGGAGCCACGCCGCCCGACAGCCCTTTCCTGCGCCGCCCCGAGTTGTTGGCCAGCCTCATCTTGTATTGGCACAACCACCCCTCGCTGAGCTACTTGTTCTCCGGCATGTTCATCGGCCCCACCAGCCAAGCGCCGCGCGTGGACGAAGCCCGCAACGACCAGCTCTATGAGTTGGAGATTGCACTGCGCGAAATCCGCCGCAACCGCGACCTGTATGGCCAGGACATGCCGCCCTGGCTGGTGGACCGCACGCTGCGCAATGTGCTGGTGGACGTCACTGGCAACACGCACCGCAGCGAGTTCTGCGTCGACAAGCTGTATTCGCCCGACTCCTCCACCGGCCGCCTGGGCCTGCTGGAATTGCGCGCCTTCGAGATGCCACCACATGCCCGCATGAGCGTGGTGCAGCAACTGCTGCTGCGTGCGCTGGTGGCGCGCTTTTGGAAGAAGCCTTACGAGGCACCGGCCACGCGCTGGGGCACCGAACTGCACGACCGCTTCTTGCTGCCCACCTTCGTCAAGATGGACTTCGACGACGTGCTGGCCGAGCTGAACGCAGCGGGCTACGCCTTCGACAGCGCCTGGTTTGCGCCGCACTTCGAGTTCCGCTTCCCGCAGGTCGGGCAAATTCGCGCCATGGGCATGGAGATGACGCTGCGCAACGCGCTGGAGCCCTGGCACGTGATGGGCGAGCAAGGCGCGGCCGGCGGCACGGTGCGCTATGTCGACTCCTCGCTGGAGCGCATCGAAGTGCGCGTGACCGGTTTGAACGAAAGCCGCCACACGCTCACGGTGAACGGCCAAGCTTTGGCCATGCAACCCACCGGTACCGCTGGCGAGTTTGTGGCGGGCGTGCGTTACCGGGCTTGGAACCCGCCCTCTGCGCTGCACCCCACCATTGGTGTACACGCGCCACTCACCTTCGACTTGGTGGACACCTGGATGAACCGCTCCATCGCCGGCTGCCAGTACCACGTGGCTCACCCTGGCGGGCGCAACTACAGCACCTTCCCGGTGAATGCCTACGAAGCAGAAAGCCGGCGGCTGGCGCGCTTCTTCCGCATGGGCCACACGCCGGGCTCGATGGATGTGCCCAAGGCCAGCATTGGTGTGGCCGGCAGCCGAGAGTTCCCCTTCACTCGGGATTTGCGCCGATAGGCAGCCCGTGCACTGAGCGCCAATATCGCCCTGCGTGGAACCCATCTCCGACCCCTCCCTGTTTGCAGCCGACGACGGCTTGGACGCGGCCGACTTGGCCGCCTCTTTGGCCAGGCGCGCCAAGCATGGGCATTTCGACGAGCTGCGTGGCAGCGGCCAAGCCACCAGCAGTGAAGCGCTGGCACCGCACTGGCAACAATTCTTTGGGCACCTGGGCAAAACCGGGTTTGACGACCTGGACCGCCGCGCGCGCGACCTGGCCCGGCAAATTCGGGACAACGGCGTCACCTACAACGTCTACGCCGATGCCGATGGGCCGCAGCGGCCCTGGTCGCTCGACTTGTTTCCGCTCATCATCCCGCCGGCCGATTGGGCGCGTGTGGAAAGCGGCGTGCTGCAGCGCACGCGCTTGCTCGACCGCATCATGGCCGACGTGTATGGCCCGCAACGCTTGCTGCACGAAGCCGTGTTACCGGCCGCCTTGGTGCAAGGCCACCCCGGCTACCTGCGGCCCATGCACGGCACGCAAGCCCCCGGCGACACCTGGCTGCACATCGCGGCCTTCGATTTGGCGCGCGGGCCAGACGGTCATTGGTGGGTGGTGTCGCAGCGCACGCAAGCGCCTTCTGGCTTGGGCTACCTGCTGGAAAACCGCTTGGCCACCTCGCGGCTTTTTCCGCAAGCTTTCGAGGCCATGCAGGTTCAGCGGCTGGCAGGCACCTACCGTGCGCTCATGGACCACCTGCGGCGCTTAAGCCCCGCTGGCGAGCGTGCCCACATCGCCCTGCTCACGCCCGGCCCTTACAACGAAACCTACTTCGAGCACGCTTACCTCGCGCGCTACCTCGGCCTGACCCTGGTCGAAGGCAGCGACCTCACCGTGCGCGACGAGCGGCTCTACCTCAAAACCCTGCACGGCTTGCAGCGGGTGCACGGGCTGCTGAAGCGGCTGGACGACGAATTCCTGGACCCGCTGGAACTGCGACCAGACTCGCGCCTCGGTGTGCCCGGCTTGCTGCAGGTCATCCGCGCCGGCAACGTGCTGGTGGCCAACGCGCCGGGCTCTGCGTTTCTAGAGTCTCCGGCTCTGTTGGGCTTTTTGCCGGCGCTGGCCGAGCGGCTGCTGGACGAAACCCTCGAGCTGCCTGCACTGCCCACCTGGTGGTGTGGGGAGCAAGCCGCCTGGCAACAGGTACTGCCCGATTTGGCCGACCACGTCATCAAGCCGACCTGCCCGCGCGGGCCGGGACAAACCAGCTTTGAGCCGGTGTACGCACGCCACCTGGGCGCGCGCGAGCTCGACGAATGGGCAGGCCGTATCGCGCGCCAAGGCGAGGACTACACGGTGCAGGCCCACATGCCGCTGGGGCAGATGCCCGCTTGGTCGGCTCGTGGTGCAGACCCTGGCGCGCGCATCGTGCCGCGCTCTTGCATGTTGCGTGTGTTTGCCGTGGCCGACGGCCCGCAGTCTTGGCGCGTGCTGCCCGGCGGGCTGGTGCGAATGGCCGCAGCGCACGGCGAAATCACCTCCATGCAGCGCGGTGGTAGCAGCGCCGACGCCTGGGTGCTCACGACCGGTGCAGTTGATCGCACCACCCTGCTGCCACAGCACAGCAAGCAGCCCTCCGCCTTGCAACGCCAGCGCGTGGTCACCAGCCGGTCTGCAGAAAACCTGTTTTGGCTGGGCCGCTACACCGAGCGCGCAGAAAACTCCGCCCGGCTGGCACGCGTCACGCTCGAATGCCTGAACGGTGAGGACAGCCCATCGCAACCGGTGCTGGCTTGGCTGTCCAAGCTGGCCCAACTGAACGCTCTGGTGCTGCCGGGCGTACCGGCTGCCACCAGCGCGCGACGCGTGTTCGAGCGTTCTTTGGTGGCCAGCTTGGCCGACCCGCAAGAGTCGGTCGGCGTGGGCCATCAGTTGCGGGCCATCAAAAGCGCGGCCTCTGCGCTGCGCGAGCGGCTGTCCAAAGAACATTGGAATGTGATTGTTCGCGCCGAGACCGAGTTGGCCGAAGCCTGCGCCCGGCGCCGCGCCCAGGGCGACTTCTCTCCGTTTGCAGCCATGCGCTCGCTGGATCAACTCAGTACACATCTGGCGGCCATGACCGGCGCGCAGACCGACCGCATGACGCGTGACGCTGGGTGGCTGTTGCTGAGCGCCGGGCGCTTTGTCGAGCGGCTGTCCTTCCACAGCCAAGCCATGGCCGAGTGCCTGGAAGCTGGCGCGCACCTCGACAACGTGGGCTTCGACGCCTTGGTGGCTCTGTTCGACAGCACCATCACATGCCGCGCGCGCTACCAACAAAGCCGCGACCCGCAAGCCCTGCTCGACTTGCTGCTGTGGGACTTGGACAACCCACGTGCCCTGGCCTGGGTGGCACGCATGTTGGGTGCGCGCTTGCAGCGCTTGGCCGCGCTCACCGGCATGGACACCCCCTCGGAGCTGTCTGCCCAAGCGCCGCTGGCCGAGCAAGGCAGCGCGCCGGCTGCTGGTGCACCGAATGCGCTCAACACCGTGGTCAGCGCCTTGGGTGCCTTGGTGCCCGACCCAGCGCAGTGGGGCGCGGCGCTAGACGAAGACGGTATGGCCGACGAGTTGGTGCCGCAACTGCAAGCGGCAACGTCGGCCGCTTGGCACTGCTCGGAGGCCATTTCCACGCGCTACTTCACCCACGCCTTGGCACACGGCTTGGGCTTGGGGGCCTGATGCAACTCACCGTTCTCCACGACACCTGCTACCAGTACAGCCCATCTGTTGAAACCGCGCACCATTTGGCGCACCTGCAACCGCTGAGCACACCTTGGCAAACGCTGCAGTCGCACCAATTGCTGATTGACCCGGAACCGGCCCAATGCCGCGCGGTGCGCGATGTGTTCGGCAACTTGCGCACGCACTTTCAGTTGCAAGGCCCACACGAACACCTGCACGTGCGCGCCAGCAGTCGGGTGGACACCTGTGCGCCGCAGCCACTGGACACCGAAGACTCACCCGCCTGGGACCAGGTGCGCGAGTCGCTGCGCTACCGCGCGGGCCAACCTTACGACCCTGCGGTTGGCTTCACCTTTGCGTCGCCCATGGCGCCGCGCCACGCTGACTTCCTGGCCTACGCCAAGCCCAGCTTCGCGCCCGGCACGCCACTGCTCACGGCGGTGTTGCAACTGATGGAACGCATGCACGAAGAGCTGACCTACCGCAGCGACAGCACCGATGTCAGCACCCCCGCCCAAGAAGCGCTGGCCCAGCGCGAAGGCGTGTGCCAAGACTTCGCCCACATCATGGTCGCCTGCCTGCGCGCTTTGGGCCTGCCAGCACGCTACGTCAGCGGCTATCTGCTGACCGAGCCACCACCCGGCAAAGCGCGGCTCATCGGCAGCGACGCCTCCCACGCCTGGGCTTCGGTGCATGTGCCCGGCTTGGCGCAAAGCCCAGACGACAGGTGCGCGGCGGGCGTCGCAGCAGACCCGAACCCAGAAGTCAACGCCAACATCACCGGCTGGGTCGACTTCGACCCCACCAACAACCGCTGGGGCTGGGGCACCCCCGGCGAGGACTACATCACGCTGGCAATCGGCCGCGACTACGGCGACGTCTCCCCCTTGAGCGGCGTCATCCACGGCGGCGCCAACCACACGCTGGATGTGGGGGTGACGGTGGAGGCGGTCAGAGAGAAGTGAAAAAGCCCCAACTGAGAACAGTTGGGGCTTCAATAGTGGTGGAGCTGGGGGGATTTGAACCCCCGTCCGCAAGCCTTCTTCGCGCAGTTCTACATGTGTAGCCGTCTGATTTAGGTCTCGCCCGCCTGGCCGCGCAGCGGCACGCTGCCAGGAACGCCAGTGCCCTTGAGTCTTGTCACGCAGCAAGGCACCCGCTGCGCAACCAGCCTATGTGTATGACCTCACAGCCTGGACGCTTTGCAGCACCCTTGCCCAGCCCATAGGCCAACTGTTGTGAGGCTCACCGGTGTTTAAGCGGCGAGTGCGAAACGTTCGTCGTTTGCAGTTAGTTTGTTTGAATCTGTTTTACGAGCGCATTCAGCTCGACATGCCCTGCTGCGTGTCCGAACCCACGTCGAAACCAGTGCAGCCCCAAGCCTTATATGTTACGCCTGAGGCAAGTATTGCAATAGCTCCGCGGGCGAATGAATGCAGGCATCGGCTTGCCACTGCGCAATATCTGCCACCACACCCAAGTAGCCGTAGCTGGCTGCCACGGTCCACATGCCGGCAGCTTTGCCCGCCACGATGTCACGCTGGTCGTCGCCCACATAGACGCAACGCTCAGGTGGCACCCCTGCTCTTCTCGCTGCCTCAAACAGAGGCGCGGGGTGTGGCTTGGCGTGCGGCGTGGTGTCGCCGCTGACGATCGTGATGGCCGACTCGAACAGCGGCAGGGCAGCGGTGAGTGGCATGGTGAAGCGATGGGCTTTGTTGGTCACCACGCCCCAGGGCAAGCCTCGGTCTTGAATGGCACGAATAAGCTCGGCCACGCCATCGAATGGGTGGGTACGCTCGGTCAGGCAGCCGCCGTAGATGTCCAAAAACTCATCCCGCAACGCTTCAAAGCAGGGCTCGCCAGGCACCACACCAAGCGCTTGCTGCACCATGCCGCGCGCACCGGCACCTGCCATGTGGCGGTAGTGCTCAAAAGGCATCGAGGGCAAACCACGGCGAATGCGCAACTGATCAGCGGCCCAACCCAGGTCGGGTGCGCTGTCTATCAGCGTGCCGTCCAAGTCGAACAAAACGGCTTCGGCTTGTGCGAATGCAAACATGCATCAAGCCTCTTTGCGGGTTGCAACCCAATAGTTCACACTGGTATCTGCATCTACCCAATACCGACGGCTGATCGGGTTGTACTGAAGACCACGGGCATGGTCCGCGTTCAGCCCAGCGCTGCGCGCATAGCCAACCAGTTCGCTGGGGCGGATGAACTTGTCGTACTCATGGGTGCCGCGCGGTAGCAGCCGCAACACGTACTCCGCGCCAACGATGGCAAACAGGAAGGACTTGGGGTTGCGGTTGATGGTCGAAAAGAAAACCCACCCGCCAGGCTTAACCAATTGAGCACAGGCCTCAACCACGGCTCTCGGCTCGGGCACGTGTTCCAACATCTCCATGCAGGTCACCACGTCAAAGGCACCGGGCATTTCCTTGGCTAATGACTCGGCGCTGGTTTCGAGGTAAGTCAAGCTCTGGATTTGTGCTTCTAGCGCATGCAGTTGCGCCACCCGCAGCGCCTTGGTGGACAGGTCAATTCCCAAAACCTCTGCACCGCGTCGGGCCATGGACTCCGACAAGATGCCACCACCACAGCCCACATCCAACACTTTTCTGTCTTTGAGTTCTGTCAGGCCAGCGATCCAATCTAACCGCAGCGGGTTGATCTGGTGCAGGGGGCGAAATTCGCTCTCGGGGTCCCACCACCGATGGGCCAATTCTGAAAACTTTGCTAGCTCGGCAGGGTCTGCATTGGTGTGTGTGTTCATCGAGGCATTATCGAAACAGGAATAAAAAACCCCGCCGAAGCGGGGTTCTCGGTCAGCGCGGGACTGATCAGTTGGGGCGGGTGCCTACAACTTCAATCTCGACGCGACGGTTCTTGGAGCGGCCATCGCTGGTCTTGTTGTCGGCAACCGGCTGGCCTTCGCCCTTGCCTTCGGTGTAGACGCGGTTGCTTTCAATACCCTTGCTGATCAGATAGGCCTTCACGGCTTCCGATCGAGCAACTGACAGCTTTTGGTTGTAGGCGACGTCACCCACAGAGTCAGTGTGACCGACAGCAATGATCACTTCCAAGCTGATCCCCTTGACCTTGCCAACCAGGTCGTCAAGGCTGGCTTTGCCTGCAGGCTTCAAAACTGACTTGTCAAAGTCAAAAAAGGCGTCCGCGGCGAAAGTCACCTTGGTAGCTGCGGGGGGCGGTGGAGGAGGAGGAGCCGGGGCGCGAGCTGGTGCTGCGGCGGGAGCAGGAGCTGGTGTTGCCGCAGGAGCGGGAGCGGGAGCGGGAGCTGGAGCCGGTGCTGGCGCTGGGACGATGGCCCCGTCACAACCGCGGGCTGCGGTCGCTGGAGTCCAGCTGGCGTCGCGCCAGCAAAGTTCGTTGGTACCGTTTCTCCAAACTTGTTCGCCGGAGCCGTTGCGCCAGTTATCAATGGTTTGTGCGCCAGCTGCAGATGTGAGCGCAGCAGTTGCGAACAACATCGCAACGCGATTCAATTTATTCATGGTTCTCCTCTGGGGGAAAAGACGCAGCGCTGCTGCGAAGCCTGTTGACGCATCAAGTGCCCACCACTTAATCCGGCGTTTTTGATTGTGCCACAGGCTTTTAGGCACTCAACTGAGCTTTTGCTGGTCATCCATCAACACATCGACAAACCGCGACCGTTGTTGTTGTTGGACGACAAGAGGGCGCGAATAGAATCGCGAGCTGTTTTTGATTCAGGCCACCATGACCCAGTTCGCCAAGGAAACGCTGCCCATTAGCCTCGAAGAGGAGATGCGCCGCAGCTACCTCGACTACGCGATGAGCGTCATCGTCGGGCGAGCCCTGCCAGATGCCAGAGATGGCCTCAAGCCGGTGCACAGACGCGTGCTCTTCGCGATGCACGAGTTGAACAACGACTGGAACAGGCCATACAAAAAATCCGCTCGTATCGTGGGCGACGTCATCGGCAAGTACCACCCCCACGGCGATCAGTCGGTATACGACACCATCGTTCGCATGGCGCAAGACTTTTCGATGCGCCACATGCTGGTGGACGGGCAAGGCAACTTTGGCTCGGTGGACGGCGACAACGCAGCCGCCATGCGGTACACCGAAATCCGGCTGGCGCGCATCACGCACGAAATGCTGGCAGATATCGACAAGGAAACGGTCGATTTCGGGCCTAACTACGACGGCAGCGAAAAAGAACCACTGGTTTTGCCCAGCCGCTTGCCCAATTTGCTGGTCAACGGCTCAGGGGGCATCGCGGTCGGCATGGCCACCAACATTCCTCCGCACAACCTGAATGAAGTGGTCGACGCCTGTTTGCTGCTGCTGCGTAAGCCCGAAGCCACCGTCGATGACTTGATGGATGTCATTCCGGGGCCAGACTTCCCAACCGCAGGGATCATCTACGGGATCAACGGTGTGAAAGAGGCGTACCGCACGGGTCGCGGCAAAGTGATCATGCGCGCCCGCTGCCACTTTGAGGACATCGACAGAGGCCAGCGTCAAGCCATCATCGTCGACGAGTTGCCGTACCAGGTGAACAAGAAGACGCTGCAAGAACGCATGGCCGAGTTGGTGCACGAGAAAAAGCTGGAAGGCATCAGCCACATCCAGGACGAATCCGACAAGTCAGGTATGCGGCTGGTGATTGAGCTCAAGCGTGGTGAAGTACCCGAAGTGGTGCTGAACAACCTGTACAAGCAAACCCAGCTACAGGACACCTTCGGCATCAACATGGTGGCGCTGATCAATGGTCAGCCCAAGCTCTGCAACTTGAAAGATTTGGTGTCGGTGTTTCTCGAGCACCGCCGCGAAGTCGTTACCCGTCGCACGGTATTCAACCTCAAGCGCGCTCGCGAGCGCGGCCATGTGCTGGAAGGTCTGGCTGTAGCGCTGGCCAACATCGACGAGTTCATTGCCATCATTCGCAACGCGCCGACGCCGCCGATCGCCAAGGCCGAGTTGATGCGCAAGCCCTGGGACAGCTCGCTCGTGCGGGAAATGCTGACGCGCACGCGGGCCGATGGTTCGGTTATCAACGCCGACGACTACCGCCCTGACGCATTGGAAAAAGACTTCGGCATGGGCGCCGACGGCCTCTACCGGCTGAGCGACACGCAAGCACAAGAAATTTTGCAAATGCGTTTGCAGCGCCTGACGGGTTTAGAGCAAGACAAGATCGTCGCTGAATACAAAGACGTCATGGCAGAGATCGATGACCTGCTGGACATCTTGGCGCGGCCAGAGCGGGTGTCGACCATCATTGGTGACGAGCTGGCCGCCGTGCGCCAGGATTTTGGTCAGACCAAACTGGGCGCCAGACGCAGCCAGATCGAGCACAGCTCCTACGACCTGAGTACAGAAGACCTCATCACGCCCACCGACATGGTGGTCACGCTGTCTCACTCGGGCTACATCAAGAGCCAGCCACTGGGTGAGTACCGCGCGCAAAAGCGCGGCGGGCGCGGCAAGCAAGCCACGGCAACCAAAGAAGACGACTGGATCGACCAACTCTTCATCGCCAACACGCACGATTACATCTTGTGTTTTTCCAACCGCGGACGGCTCTATTGGCTGAAGGTTTGGGAAGTGCCTGCAGGCTCTCGCGGCTCTCGCGGTCGCCCGATCGTCAACATGTTTCCCTTGGCTGAAGGCGAAAAGATCAACGTCGTGTTGGCGCTGACCGGCGAGTTCCGCAGCTTCCCGGCAGACCACTACGTCTTCATGGCCACGTCCATGGGTACAGTCAAAAAGACCGCGCTCAACGAGTTCAGCAACCCGCGCAAGGCCGGGATCATCGCGGTGGATTTGGACGAGGGCGATTTCCTCATCGGCGCGGCCCTCACCGATGGCGCGCACGACGTGATGCTGTTCTCCGATGGTGGCAAGGCGGTTCGTTTCGATGAGAACGACGTGCGGCCCATGGGCAGAAATGCCCGTGGCGTGCGGGGGATGTTGATCGACGAGGCGCAGACAGTCATCGCCATGCTGGTAGCCGAAGACGAGACGCAGAGCGTGCTCACTGCAACGCAAAACGGCTACGGCAAGCGCACCTCAATTACCGAGTACACGCGCCACGGCCGGGGCACCAAGGGCATGATCGCGATCCAGCAAACCGAGCGCAACGGACGCGTCGTGGCCGCCACGCTGGTGCGCGCTGACGACGAGATCATGCTCATCACGGATCGCGGGGTGCTGGTGCGCACACGGGTCTCGGAAATTCGCGAACTCGGCCGCGCCACACAAGGCGTCACCTTGATCGCCTTGGACGAGGGGTCGCAACTATCTGGTCTGCAACGCATTGTGGAAAACGACGCAAACGATTCAGCCGAAGAAGACGCCAGCAGCGACACCGATGGCGACGCGCCCGTATAACTTTTCGGCCGGGCCAGCGGCCATGCCCGAGGCCGTGCTGCAACGTGCAGCCTCGGAGCTGACCAGTTGGAACGGCTGCGGCATGGGCGTCATGGAAATGAGCCACCGCGGGCCAGAGTTCATGAGCATCTGCGAACAAGCGGAAAGCGACTTGCGCGAGTTGCTGGCAGTGCCCAAACATTTTCAGATTTTGTTCATGCAAGGCGGCGGCTTGGCTGAAAACGCCATCGTGCCGCTGAACCTGTCGCGTGGGCAGACGGCAGACTACATCGTCAGCGGCAGCTGGAGCGAGAAATCCCGCGTGGAGGCCGAGCGCTACTGCACCGTGAACGTGGCAGCCAGCACCCAAGAGCAAGGCTTTCGCCAGTTGCCCGACCTTCAGCACGCGCGCTTTTCCAGCAGCCCAGCCTATGTTCACCTGTGCAGCAACGAGACCATCGACGGTGTGGAGTTCCACACCCTGCCCGAATTGGCTGCTCTGGGGGTAGACGCGCCTCTGGTGATCGATTGTTCTTCGCACATCGCTTCGCGCCCGGTCGACTGGTCGCGCGTTGGACTGGCTTACGGCGGCGCGCAGAAAAATCTGGGGCCAGCCGGACTCACTTTGGTTGTCGTGCGCGATGACTTGTTGGGCCAAGCCCTGCCCGCTTGCCCAAGTGCGTTCAACTACAAAACCGTGGCAGCCAACCGCTCCATGTTCAACACCCCGCCGACCTTTGCCATCTACATGGCGGGGCTGACCTTCCAGTGGCTCAAGGAGCAAGGTGGCATCTCCGAAGTGGAAGCGCGCAACATCCAGAAAGCCAAGTTGCTGTACGGCTTCATCGACGCCTCCCGGCTGTACGAAAGCCGCGTTCGCCCAGACAGTCGCTCGCGCATGAACGTGCCCTTTTTTCTGCGCGACGAATCCCTCGACGATGCTTTTTTGCAGGGCGCCAAAGAAGCCGGCCTTCTGCAACTCAAGGGGCACAAGTCGGTGGGTGGCATGCGCGCCAGCATCTACAACGCCATGCCGCTGGAAGGCGTGCAGGCCCTGGTGAACTACATGCGCCAGTTTGAATCGGCAAATACTTGACCATGTCCCGCGATTTGTCCGAGCTGCGTTTGCTGATCGACGGTATCGATCAGCAGTTGTTGCATTTGCTGAACCAGCGCGCAGGCTTGGCCGGTGAGGTGGGAGACATCAAGCGGGCCGAGGGCTCGGCGGTGTTTCGGCCCGAGCGCGAGGCACAGGTCATTCAGCTGCTGCAGTCGGCTAACCAAGGCCCCCTGCGGCCTGACAACATTGCCCACATCTGGCGCGAAGTGATGTCAGCCTGTCGTTCATTAGAGGCAGCGCATCGGGTGGCTTACCTGGGTCCGGCGGGTACTTTCAGCGAGCAAGCGGCCTTGGCCTTTTTTGGCACCAGCATTGAGCATTTGCCCTGCGCCAGCATCGACGACGTGTTTCAGGCCACTGCAGCTGGGCGAGCAGAGTTTGGCGTGGTGCCTGTGGAAAACTCCACCGAGGGCGTGGTGGCCCGATCGCTCGATTTGTTTCTGAATTCGCCGCTGCACGTGGTGGGCGAAACCAGCCTGCTGGTGCGCCACAACCTGATGCGCTGCGAGAACACCCTTGCAGGAATCGAGGCGGTCTTGGCCCATCCGCAAGCCCTGGCTCAGTGCCACGCTTGGCTGAGCGAGCACCTGCCTGAAGCTGAGCGCAGGCCTGTGGCCAGCAACGCCGAAGGCGCTCGCATGGCCGCTGGCAACCCGGCATGGGCTGGCATTGCCAGTGAGCGTGCGGCTTCGCAATTTGGCTTGCACATCGTGGCGCATGCCATTCAAGACGACGCCTTCAACCGCACGCGCTTTGCTGTCATTTGTTTGCCCCAAACCCTGCCCGCTCCAGCTGCGACCGGCCGGGATTGCGTGAGCTTGGTGGTCTCGGTGCCCAACCGGCCGGGTGCCGTACATGACTTGCTCGTGCCGCTCAAACAACACGGCGTGTCCATGACCCGATTCGAGTCGAGGCCTGCACGCTCGGGACAGTGGGAGTATTTCTTCTACATCGACATTCAAGGCCACCCCAGCCAGCCCCACGTGGCCTCTGCTTTGGCCGAACTGCGTGGCCTGTGTGCCTTCTACAAAGTGCTGGGCACCTATCCATTGAGCGACTAAGCCGTGAGCCAACCGATGTTTGAACAACTGGGACTGATCGGCTGCGGCCTGATGGGCGGCTCTTTCGCGCTGGCGCTCAAGCGCGCGGGTTTGGTCAAGCGCGTCGTCGGCTACAGCAAATCCCCCTCGACCACCGAGCGCGCCCGGGCCATGGGAGTGATCGATGTGGAAGCACCGTCCGCATTACTGGCGGTGTCGGGGGCAGACATCGTGTTGCTCGCTGTGCCCGTGTCGGCCACAGAAGCCACCTTTAAAGCCATCAAACACCTGGTGACGCCTTCGATGTTGGTGATGGATGTCGGCTCCACCAAGCGCGACGTGGTCGATGCCGCACGGCGTGCGCTGCGCGACCAGGTCGGCTCGTTTGTGCCCGCGCACCCCATCACCGGCAAGGAGGTGGCTGGTGTTGACAACGCCGATGCCGATCTCTACCAAGGCAAACAAGTCATCCTGACCCCCATCGACAGAACGCTGGGGGTGCAATTGCGCAAGGCCGAAGAACTTTGGGCGGCATTGGGCTGCCAAGTGGTGAAGATGGCCCCAGAAGCCCACGATGCAGCTTTTGCCGCCGTCAGCCACCTGCCCCACCTGATTGCCTTTGCGATGGTCAACACCATCACCGGCCAAGAACGTGGGCGAGAGTTTTTGCAGTTGGCGGGCCCGGGCTTTCGGGACTTCACCCGCATTGCGGCCAGCGACCCCAAAGTTTGGCGAGACATCTTGCTGGCCAATCGCGAGCAATTGCTGGAACAAACGCATCAGTTTCGACAAAACCTCGCCCTGTTGGAGCAACTGATCTCGCTCGGAAACGCCGACGCTTTAGAGGACATGATCAGCGACGCCAGTGAAACGCGCTCGCAGTGGCGCATGTCGGGCAACAAGCAGTCGCGCTGACACGACGCTGTAGAGACGTTCAAGGCCGATGTTCTCGATTGCCTCTCTGGATTTGCCGCCACTGGCCCACGCGGGAGGCACCGTTCGCCTGCCCGGCTCCAAAAGCATCTCGAACCGCGTGCTTTTGCTGGCTGCGTTGTGCCAAGGCCGCACCACTTTGCACGATGTCCTGGACTCGGACGACACACGGGTGATGCTGGCGGCCTTGCGACAGTTGGGCTGCCAGATTGACCAAGACGGGAGCCAAGTCATCATCAGCGGGATGGACGGCAAGCCCGCGCCTGGCCCGCACCGTCTGTTCTTGGGTAACGCCGGTACCGCGATGCGCCCACTGGCAGCCGCTTTGGCGGTGATGGGCGGCGACTACGAGTTGTCGGGCATCCCGCGCATGCACCAGCGACCCATTGGCGACTTGGTGGATGCCCTGCGCCAATTGGGTTGCCACATCACGGACTTGGGCGAACCCGGTTTTCCGCCCTTGCGCATTGGCCAGCCGCAGCTGAACTTGCAGCAGGCCATTCGCGTTCGCGGTGACGTGTCCAGCCAGTTCCTGACTGCTTTGTTGCTGGCGCTGCCGCTGGTCGCACAGCGCGATGTGGTGATTGAAGTCACCACGGAGTTGATCTCCAAACCATACATCGGCATCACGCTGGCTTTGATGGAGCGCTTTGGCGTCAAGGTGCAACAAACGGGCTGGCAGCGTTTTGTCATTCCTGCTGAAAGCCGTTATCAATCACCCGGTGACCTGCATGTCGAAGCCGACGCGTCTTCTGCGAGCTACTTCATTGCGCTGGGGGCCATCGCCACGCCGGGCGCGGGGCAAGAACCGCTGCGCATCGAAGGTGTGGGCATGGGCTCGATTCAGGGCGACATTCGGTTTGTGGAAGCGGCCCAGCAGATGGGCACCTCGGTGCGCAGCGGCCCCAATTGGCTGGAGGTCAGCCGTGGCCGCTGGCCCTTGCGCGCGATTGATCTGGACGCCAACCACATCCCCGACGCCGCCATGACTCTGGCAGTCATGGCGCTGTTCGCTGACGGCCCCAGCACCTTGCGCAACATCGCCAGTTGGCGCGTAAAGGAGACCGATCGCATCAGCGCCATGGCCTGCGAGCTGCGCAAGCTGGGCGCACAGGTGGATGAAGGTGCCGATCAGTTGCGCATCACGCCGCCGGCTCGCGACCAATGGCGCGCGGCCAGCATCCACACCTACGACGACCACCGGGTGGCGATGTGCCTGTCTCTGGCGGCCTTCAACCCCGCCGGTGTGCCCGTGCGCATCCAAGACCCACAGTGCGTGGCCAAAACCTACCCGGACTATTTCGAAACCTTTTTCGGCCTGTGCTCGACAGCGCCCCAGCGCATTCCGGTGTTGTGCATTGACGGCCCCACCGCATCAGGCAAAGGCACCGTGGCAGCCGAACTGGCACGCCGCTTGGGCTATCACTTTCTGGACTCCGGGTCGCTCTACCGCATCGCAGGCCTGGCTGCGCGACAAGCGGGTTGGCTGCCTACCGCAGAACACGAGCAGGCCATCGCAGAATTGGCCGGGCGCATGGTGGTGCGCTTCGAGCACGGGCGAATTCTTCTGAATGGCCAAGATGTAACCGAGGCCATCCGCACAGAAGATGCTGGCATGGACGCCTCCAAGGTCTCGGCCCTGGGACAGGTGCGCCATGTCCTGAAAGGTGTACAGCACGCTTTTCGCGCCCTGCCCGGCTTGGTTGCTGATGGGCGAGACATGGGAACGGTCATCTTTCCCGACGCGCAACTCAAGGTTTACCTGACCGCCAGCGCCGCTCAGCGCGCCGAACGGCGTCATAAGCAATTGATTTCAAAAGGCTTTTCATCTAGACTCGCCGACCTGCGTGCGGACTTGGAGGCGCGCGATTGGCGGGACCGTACTCGCACAGTCGCCCCTTTGATGCCAGCACCAGACGCTTTGCTCCTGGACAACTCCGAACTGACGGTCGATCAGACCGTCGATCAGGTGATGACTTGGTGGCAAAGCCAGTGGCCTTATGCACCAGACTAAGCGCACGCCGCGCCGACGTTTTGTGCAAAGGCATTTGCTCCGACAGGTTCCTCTCGCGCTCGCAACGCACCGACCTGCCGGGTTTTCCAACCCAACCGCGGCCAAACCGCAACGCTCAAGCCAAGTCAGACCCCCCGAAACACGGCCATCCTGCTGGTGTCGATCAACTGCCTTGGTGTCTTAGGAAATACATGTCTGAATCTTTTGCCGATCTGTTCGAAGAATCCCTCAAGCGCACGGAAATGCGCGCCGGAGAAGTCATCACTGCTGAAGTGGTGCGCATTGAGCACAACTTTGTGGTGGTCAATGCCGGCTTGAAGTCCGAGGCTTATGTGCCTTTGGAAGAGTTCAAGAGCGACAAGGGAGAAATCGAAGTTCAGGTCGGCGACTTTGTTTCGGTGGCTATCAGCGCCATCGAAAACGGCTACGGCGACACCATCGTTTCACGCGACACCGCCAAGCGTTTGGCCTCTTGGATGTCTTTGGAAAAGGCTCTCGAGTCCGGCGAATTTGTGATCGGCACCACCAGCGGCAAGGTCAAGGGTGGCCTGACCGTTTTGGTCAACGGCATCCGCGCTTTCCTGCCGGGCTCGCTCATTGACACGCGTCCTGTTAAAGACCTGACGCCGTACGAAAACAAAACCCTCGAGTTCAAGGTCATCAAGCTTGACCGCAAGCGCAACAACGTGGTGTTGAGCCGCCGCGCCGTGGTGGAAGCCAGCATGGGCGAAGAGCGCGCCAAGCTGATGGAAACACTGAAGGAAGGTTCTGTGGTGCGCGGGGTGGTGAAGAACATCACCGAGTACGGCGCATTCGTGGACTTGGGCGGCATCGACGGCCTGCTGCACATCACCGACATGGCATGGCGTCGCGTGCGTCACCCCAGCGAAGTGGTGCAAGCCGGTCAAGAGATCAGCGCCAAGATTCTGAAGTTCGACACCGAAAAGAACCGTGTGTCCTTGGGTCTCAAGCAAATGGGCGACGACCCCTGGATGGGCGTTTCGCGTCGTTACCCACAAGGCACGCGCATGTTCGGCAAGATCACCAACATCGCTGACTACGGTGCCTTTGTTGAGCTCGAGCCCGGCATCGAAGGCTTGGTACACGTGTCTGAGATGGACTGGACCAACAAGAACGTGGCGCCATCCAAGATCGTGTCTTTGGGCGAAGAAGTTGAAGTCATGGTGCTGGAGATCGACGAAGACAAGCGCCGCATTTCCTTGGGCATGAAGCAGTGCCGTGCCAACCCATGGCAAGAGTTCGCACAAAACACCAAGCGCGGCGACCGCGTGAAGGGTCCCATCAAGTCCATCACCGATTTCGGCGTGTTTGTCGGCCTGGCCGCTGGCATCGACGGCTTGGTGCACTTGTCTGATTTGTCCTGGAACGAAACCGGCGAAGCTGCGGTTCGCAACTTCAAGAAGGGCCAAGAAGTCGAAGCCATCGTCTTGGCAGTGGATGTGGATCGCGAGCGCATCAGCTTGGGCATCAAGCAGCTCGACTCTGACCCCTTCACCACGTTTGCCACGGTCAACGACAAGGGCCAGGTGGTCACCGGCAAGGTCAAGACAGTGGACGCACGCGGTGCAGAAATCGATTTGGGTTCAGACATCGTCGGGTACTTGCGCGCCAGCGAAATCAGCCGCGACCGCGTGGAAGACGCGCGCTCTTTGCTGAAGGAAGGCGACGAAGTCACGGCCGTGGTGGTCAACATCGACCGCAAGACGCGTGGCATCCAGTTGTCGATCAAGGCCAAGGACGCTGTGGACCAGCAAGAAGCCATGCAAACGCTCAGCCAGCAGTCTTCTCGCGAGAGCGCCGGCACGACCAGTCTGGGCGCTTTGCTGCGCGCCAAGCTGGACAACAACGACAAGTGATGGGTTTTCCCCGCCGGCCTTGCGCTGGCGGGGGTGCCACCTAATCAGTCGTCCGCCCCATGACCCGCAGCGATTTGGTGGAGCTATTGGCAGCGCGGTTTGGCCAGTTGGCTCACCGCGACGCCGAATTTGCAGTCAAGACCATCCTCGACGCCATGGGTGATGCCTTGGTACGAGGGCACCGTATTGAGATACGAGGATTTGGCAGCTTCTCCATCAACCGCCGTCCACCACGCATGGGCAGAAACCCACGCAGTGGCGAGAGCGTGGCCATTCC
This sequence comes from Comamonadaceae bacterium, assembly GCA_027483665.1. Classification (GTDB taxonomy): domain Bacteria; phylum Pseudomonadota; class Gammaproteobacteria; order Burkholderiales; family Burkholderiaceae_C; genus JAIXUC01. The sequence goes on from JAIXUC010000026.1 coordinate 46,696, forward strand.
CGAGAAGCGCGTTCCGCACTTCAAGCCGGGCAAAGCCCTGCGCGAAGCGGTTGACCGCCGCACCGCCGAGCTGGAAGCGGCGGGCAAAGACTGAAGCGGCGGGCACCGTGCCCCTTCGCCAGCGCCGTATTCGAGCCTCTGCATGACACAGCTCTGGTCGCTGCTGCGATGGGTGTTCAAGGCACTGTTGTTTTTCGCCTTGTTCGCTTTTTCCTTGAATAACCAGCACACCGTCACGGTGCACGGCTTTTTTGGCGCGCAGTGGCAGGCACCCTTGGTGCTGGTGGTGCTTTGCGCTGTGAGCATCGGTGTGGGCATTGCGGTGGTCGCCGCGCTTCCGCGCTGGTGGCGCAGCAGACGATCTAACCAGGTGGCGGATAGCCCCGCTCAGCCGCGACCCCATGAACTTTGACATCAGCTGGGCCTTGATCGGGCTGCCCATTGCTTTTGTAGCGGGGTGGCTGGCCTCCCGTGCCGACCTGCGTCAGCTGCGCATGGAAAACCGGCTGGCTCCCAAGGCCTACTTCAAGGGTCTGAACCACCTGCTCAACGAGCAGCAAGACCAAGCCATCGACGCTTTCATAGAAGCGGTCCAGAACGACCCCGACACCTCAGAGCTGCACTTCGCCCTGGGCAACCTCTTTCGCCGCCGTGGCGAGTACGAACGCGCTGTGCGTGTGCACCAGCACTTGTTGTCGAGAGGCGACCTCAAGCCCGCAGACCGTGACCGCGCCCAGCATGCGTTGGCACTGGATTACCTCAAGGCGGGCTTGCTTGACCGCGCCGAAGCGGCGCTGCGGCTGCTGGAGGGCACCGCCTTCGAGACCCAGGCGCGCTTGGCACTGCTGGCGATTTACGAGCGTTCACGTGACTGGGCACAGGCTGCAGATATCGCGCAGCGCTTGCAGGTCTCGGGCCAAGGCAGTTTCGATGCGCGTTTGGCACACCATTTGTGCGAGCAGGCGTCTGCGCTGTCAGCAGCGGGGCAAGCTGCACAAGCCGGAGACATGCTGGCTCAGGCGCAAAGCTTGGCACCCGATGCCGTTCGCCCAGCCATCGACCGCGCACGTTGGCTTGCAGCACAGGGCTTGATCGAGCAGGCCCAAACGGCCTTGCTTGAGCTCATCGAGAGGCTACCTGCGGCTGTGCCCATGGCTGCTCCCCTTCTCTCAAGCATGGCAAAAGAACATTTGTCGCCTGCCCAAGGCGCTGAGGTCCTGCAGCACCTGGTCAAGGCCGGGCGTGAACACCCTGGGCTGGACGTGATGGAGGCCGTGGTCACGCTGCAGCGGCACCTGGGTGGGTCAGAGCAGCCGAGCAAGTGCTATGAAGAGCACCTGGCACGAGAACCCTCTTTGGTGGCGGCTACACGCTGGCTGGCCAGCGAACGCTTGGTCGACGCAGAGCACCACCCACAAGTCAACCGCGCCCTGGACCACGCCTGCCAGCCTTTGTTGCGTTACCGCTGCGCGGCCTGCGGCTTCGAGGCCCGGCAGCACTTCTGGCAATGCCCCGGCTGTCAGACATGGGACAGCTTTCCTACGCGGCGTATCGAGGAGTTGTGACATGAGCAGCACGCCCTTGAGCTTCGAGAAACTGGCCCAAGCCCGCGTATTGGTGGTGGGCGATGCCATGCTGGACCGCTATTGGTACGGCAGCGTCGAGCGCATCTCGCCCGAAGCACCGGTGCCCGTAGTGAAAGTCACACGAGAAGAAGAGCGTATCGGCGCGGCTGCCAACGTGGCCTACAACATCGTGGCTCTGGGAGCGCAAGCCAGCTTCATTGGCGTGGTAGGCAACGATGCGCCGGGACATCGCCTCGAGGCATTGATGAAGGACACCGGCATTCGCACGGAGTTGGCCCGCGACGGCAGCTTGCAGACCACCGTCAAGCTGCGGGTGATCGGACGCCAGCAGCAGCTGCTGCGGATGGACTTCGAAAGCGAGCCAGACCACGAAGCACTGGCATCGCAGACGGAAACCTTTCAGGCCCTGCTTCCAGAGCACGATGTCGTGCTGTTCTCCGATTACGGCAAGGGAGGGCTGGCGCACATCGTCTCCATGCTTGGCGCAGCGCGTGCCGCGGCCAAGCCCGTGCTGGTGGACCCCAAGGGCAGCGACTACGAGCGCTACCGGGGTGCCACCGTCATCACACCCAACCGCAGTGAGCTCGCGCAGGTGGTTGGTGCCTGGCAGTCCGAGGCCGATTTGCAACAAAAGGCACAAAACTTGCGGATATCACTGGGCCTGCAAGCGCTCCTGCTCACCCGAAGCGAAGAAGGTATGACATTGTTCGATGCCAGCGGCGCGCACAGCGTGGCGGCGCAGGCGCGCGAAGTGTTTGACGTCACCGGCGCGGGCGACACGGTGATCGCCACCCTCGCCGCTCTGGTGGCAGCTGGTTCGGGCTTGCAAGACGCCATGCATTGGGCCAACAAGGCCGGGGGCATCGTGGTGGGCAAGCTGGGCACAGCCACGGTTAGTCATGCCGAGTTGTTCGTAACCTAACAGGGGAACGCATTGAAGGTGGTCGTCACCGGCGCAGCCGGCTTCATTGGCAGCAACATCGTGCGAGGCCTCAATGCCCGGGGGATCAACGACGTCATCGCCGTGGACGACCTGCGCGACGGCGACAAATTTCGCAATCTGGCAGACCTGCGTCTGAGCGACTACGTCGACGCCGCCACTTTCTACGACGCCTTCAGCCGAGGGCACTACGGCCGAGTAGAGGCCGTCTTTCACGAAGGCGCTTGCAGCGACACCATGGAGACCGATGGCCGCTACATGATGGCCAACAACTACACGCTGTCTTGCCAGTTGTTCGAGGCTTGCCAGCAACTGCAGACGCGCCTGTTGTATGCCTCCTCTGCAGCCACCTACGGCGGCTCCAGTGTGTTCGTCGAAGTGCCTGCACACGAGCGGCCGCTCAATGTCTATGGCTACTCCAAGCTGTTGTTTGACCAGCGAACCCGGCAGCTGTGCGGTGAGCGTTTTCAAGATGCAGCAGCACAAGTTGCAGGCTTTCGCTACTTCAACGTGTATGGACCTCACGAGCAACACAAGGGCCGCATGGCCAGCGTTGCGTATCACCAGTTCCACCAGTTCAAGCAACACGGCAAGGTGCAACTTTTTGGTGAGTACGGCGGTTACGCGGCTGGGCAGCAGCAGCGCGATTTCGTGTCGGTCGAGGACGTGATCGCCGTCAACCTGTGGTTCTTTGACCACCCTGAGCAATCTGGCCTGTTCAACCTGGGCAGCGGCCGGGCGCAGCCCTTCAACGATGTGGCCTTGGCCGTTGTGCGCGCTTTGCAACCGGGCGCTTCCCATCTGAGCCTGGCCGAAGCGGTGGCGCAGGATCTGATCGTCTACACACCGTTTCCTGATGCGCTGCGCGGCAAGTACCAATGCTTCACGCAGGCAGATCTGTCGCGCCTGCGGCAAGCGGGCTGCGAGCACCGGTTTGCCGATGTGGCCACGGGCGTGGGCCGCTACATGTCCTGGCTGCAAAGTCAGTAGCCCCCGCCGGGCAGCAAACCATGCTGGGTCTCATTGCACAGTTTGTCGGGCGCCTGCCGGTCGGTCGCAAGCTGCTGCTGATCTACCTGCTCGACCTCACTGCAGTGCTGTATGTGTCGGGCATCCTCATCTACGAAAAGCGCACTGCGATTGCCTTCACCACGCAAGAGGTGTCGGGCAATCTCTACATAGCCTCTGTGCGTGATGTGCTGTTGGGCCTGCCACTTGTGCTGCCCCGTGGCGCCGATACCACCGCTGCGGCGGTGCCCATGGCCGAGACGGTGACAGCCTTCATTCAGGCAAGCCTGGTGGCGTTGGCAGACGCGCACCGAGCGCACGGCCAAGGCATGAAGGCCGAGCAGCCGCTGGCCGCCCTGGAGTCAGCCCTCGAAGCAGCTGCAGCACAGCCGATGTTGCAGCCGGCGCAAAGGGAGTTGATGCTCAAGGCCGGGCGCGAGCTGATCACGCGCATCGGCAACCAATCCAACCTCATCCTCGACCCGGACCTCGACAGCTACTACACCATGTCGCTGGTACTGCTGCGCTTTCCAGAAGCGCTGGACCTGCTGGCTCAGCTGTCCGTGAAGACGGTGGAAGCTGGCTTCGCACCGCCTGCCATGCGCAACCGGGTCAACACCGAACTTCTCATCATCGAGGGGCGGCTGGATGCAACCATTTTGGGCATTGAATCCGATTACGCTGAAGCCATTGCAGCAGGACCCGCTTCTTTGCGAGAGCAGTTGGAACCGCAGCGCCAGGCGCTGGTTGCCAAGTTGCAAGGCTTTCGCGCTGAGGCCGCGGGCTTGTCGCAGTTGTCCGGCGCGGCACAGGTTCAAGCGGTGAATGCGCAGTACCAAAGCGCACGGGTCCAACTCGAGGCGAGCTGGAAAGCAGCCGAGATCAGCCTCGACCAACTGCTGCAAGCACGCGTGCGGGGCATGTACGACCGCATGTGGCTGCACTTGGGAACAGCGGCTGCCTTGCTGGGCGTCATTTTGAGCTTGGTCTACTTTGTTGCCCGGCAAATTGCCGGGCCCATTCGAAGGCTGGCTGGCGTGGCTACCGATGTCAGTCGAAGCGGTGACTACAGCCGCCGCGCGCAGCACGACAGCCCTGATGAGATCGGCCAGCTGGTGGTGGCCTTCAACGGCATGCTGGGCGACCTCGACCGCAGCCGCGCCATGCGCGAAGAACTGGCCGCGACCACGCGTGCTCAAGAGGCTCAGCGTGCGCTGCTGGAATCTTTCCCATCGCCCTTGATCGTCACGTCCGTCCCCGTGCACCGCGTACTGCATGCCAACCAGCCTGCACAGACTTGGCTGCAGGGCATTGGCGAAGACCCATGGAAGACCTGCCTCGATGCTCCGGTTAGGGCCCGCTACTTTCAAGTGCTCAACGACACCGGACAGGTGGATGGCTTTGAGGTGCAGTGGCGGCAGAGCGCGCCAGAGCAGCGCACGCGTTGGGCCTTGCTCTCCAGCCGCATGCTCAGCTACCAGGGGCAACCAGCGGTGCTGACGGTTTTTGCGCCCATTGGGCAAATCAAGCGCCTCGAGCAGCGCCTGCAGCTTTGGGCCAAGGTGTTCGAGGCATCCTCCGAGAGCATCGTCATCTTGGATGTGGAGCGGCGCATTCTCACGGCCAACAGTGCATTCATGCGCTCTGGCGGCTGGGAAAACGAAGATGTCATAGGCCAGCAGCCAGACTTTTTCTACTCACCCCACCACGACACAGAGTTCTACGAAACGCTGTGGCAGTCCACCATCATCCGTGGCTCTTGGCAGGGCGAGGTGTGGCTCAAGCGCAAAGACGGCCAGTCTTTTCCCTCATGGATGGTGGCCAACGTGGTGCGCAACCAAGAGGGGCACTTGACCAACCTCGTAGCCTCTGCGGTGGACATGTCCGAGCACAAGGCGCGCGAGGAGCGCATTCACCACTTGGCGCACCACGATGTCTTGACCGACCTGCCCAATCGGTCCTTGTGCATGGAGCGGTTACGCATGGCCATGGAACAAGCCAGTCGCACGGGTGAACTGGTAGGGGTGGTGTTCATCGACCTCGACCGTTTCAAGAACATCAACGACTCGATGGGCCACCACACCGGCGATGGGCTGTTGCGCTCGGTTTCACTGCGTCTACAAGAAGCGGTGCGTGGCGGTGATACGGTCAGCCGCTTGGGCGGTGATGAGTTTGTCGTGGTGCTCAATGGCGCCAAGTCGCGCGACGAGTTGCTGCAGGTCGTGGCTGGGCGCATCGTGCCTTTGATTCGCGAGCCCCACGTGATTGAGGGCATCAGCCTGCATGTGTCTTGCAGCGCGGGCATCGCCGTTTTTCCGCAGGACGGCCAGGACGTTGACCACCTCATGCGCAATGCAGATGCAGCCATGTACCAAGCCAAAGCTGCGGGCCGCAACATGGCGGTGTTCTTTCGGCCCGAGTTCTTGGAGCGCGCCCAGGAGCGCCTGGAGATCGAAAACGCGTTGCGCAACGCGGTGGACCGCCAAGAACTGCTGCTGCATTACCAACCACGGGTCGACGCCCGCAGCGGCGATGTGGTGGGTGTGGAAGCCCTGGTGCGCTGGCAGCACCCCGAGCTGGGTTTGGTGCTGCCAGGTCGCTTCATCCGAATCGCCGAGGAAACCGGGCAAATCGTGGCCATGGGCCGCTGGATCTTGCGAGAGGCCTGCAAGCAACACGCTCAGTGGCTCCAGGATGGCGTGGGCCAGCTGCCCGTTTCGGTGAATGTGTCGGCGGTGCAGCTCAAAGACTCGAGTCTGTCGGCGCTGCTCACGGGTCTGTTGAGCGCCTATCAGATCGAGCCGGCCTGTATCGAGCTGGAACTGACCGAGAGTTTCCTCATGGACAACGCCAACGCCACAGTCAACACCTTGGAGCGCCTGAAAGCAACAGGGGTCAGCTTGGCCATCGACGACTTCGGCACCGGCTACTCCAGCTTGAACTACCTGCACCAGTTCCCCATCGACAAACTCAAGATCGATCAGAGCTTCGTGCGCGACGTGGTGGACGACCCCGCTGACCTCGCCATTACACGGGCCATCGCAGGCTTGGGGCACACGCTGGGCTTGCGGGTGGTGGCTGAAGGCGTGGAAACCGAGGCCGAGGCCGCCTTACTGCGCGAAGCCGGTTGCGACGAATTGCAGGGCTACCTTTTTGCCCGCCCCATGCCCGCTGCCGAACTGCAGGCTTGGATGCAGGGCCGCAAGCTGGCAGCACCTGATGCCTTTACACCACGGCCCCGGGCCCTGCCCCGACGGACTTGAGCCTTCTGTTCAGAACGCAACGCTGCGCAGTCAGAGCAACGCACCTCCACTCCTAGATTCGAGCCCGCCGGGGACTTCCCGGTGCAATCGCAACAATCGAGGAGATTTCTTATGCAATGGAAAGCGTGGAAAGCGTGGAAAGCGCCAATGGCCGCACTGCTCATGGGCCTGCTGATGGGCCCGCTTTGGGCAGCGACAGACATCAACAAGGCCAGCGCGGCCGAGCTCGACGGCATCAAGGGCATTGGCCCAGCTTTATCGGGTCGGATGCTGGAAGAGCGAAAAAAAGGCCCGTTCAAAGACTGGAATGACCTGATCCAGCGCGTGCAAGGCGTGGGCCCCGGCAACGCAGCACGTTATTCGGAAGCCGGCCTCACGGTAAATGGCAGCGCATTCAAGGCAGCCAGCAGCGCGGCAAACACCGCCAAGGCCGCGGCACCTGGCGCTGCGGCCCCCGCCAAGGCAGCAGCACCTGCAGCCCCCGCCAAGCCGTAACGACCAAGCCTCACCCCTGGGGCGGCCCAAACCCGCCGCCGCCGGGGGTGCTGATCTCGAACACATCACCCACGCCCATCTGCACTTCGGCGATGTGCCCCAGCGACTCTGCTTGGCCATTGGCGCGCAAGACGCGGTTAAGCCCCACTGCCCCCGGCTGACCACCCTGTAGACCGAAAGCACCATGAACGCGGCCGTTGGACAGAATGGTCGCTGTCATCGGCTCCAAGAAGCGCACGCGGCGCACACCACCATCACCCCCAGGCCAGCGCCCTGCCCCGCCTGAACCCGGGCGCAAGCTGTAGCTGTCCAGCCGCACTGGAAAGCGGAACTCCAGCACTTCGGGGTCTGTCAGGCGCGAATTGGTCATGTGCGTTTGCACCAAGCTCGTCCCGGCAAAGCCGCCAGCGTGGCCGCCTTGCTCGTCCAAGTACTGGCCCGCCCCCGATCCGCCAGAAATGGTCTCGTAGTACTGGTATTGGCGGTTGCCGAAGGTGAAGTTATTCATCGTGCACTGGCTGGCCGCCATCACGCCCAAAGCGCCGTAGAGGGCGTTGGTGATGCAGGTTGACGTTTCCACATTGCCGGCCACCACCGACGCGGGCGGCGCCGGGTTGAGCATGCAGCCTGTCGGGATGATCACGTGCAGTGGCTTCAAACAACCAGCGTTGAGCGGAATGTCGTCGTCCACCAAGGTGCGAAACACGTACAGCACCGCTGCCATGCAAACCGCTGTGGGCGCGTTGAAGTTGTTGGTTTGCTGCGCTGACGTGCCTGAGAAGTCGATCACGGCGCTGCGCGAGGCTTGGTCGACGCGAATGGCCACGCTGATCTGCGCGCCGTTGTCCAGCGGCAGGGTGAAGGCACCGTCTCGCAAGCGCGTGATGACGCGGCGCACCGATTCCTCCGCGTTGTCTTGCACATGGCCCATGTAGGCCTGCACCACGCCCAGGCTGAACTGCGCGACCATCTGCCGCAACTCTTGTGCACCTTTTTCGTTGGCTGCAATCTGCGCCTTCAGGTCGGCCATGTTTTGCTGGGGGTTGCGGCTGGGGTATTCGCCCGAGCCCAACAGAGCCAGCATTTCTGCTTCGCGCAACACGCCCCGTTCCACCAGGCGCACATTGCGAATCTGCACGCCCTCTTCTTCGATGCGCGTAGAGAACGGCGGCATGGAGCCCGGTGTGGTGCCGCCGATATCGGCGTGGTGGCCGCGGCTGCCTACGTAGAACACGGGCTCTGCAGAGCCCTCCAGCATGACCGGGGTGATGACCGTCACGTCGGGCAAATGGGTGCCACCGTGGTAGGGGTCGTTGAGCACATACACGTCACCGGCCTGCATGCGCCCGGCGTTGTCGCGGATCACGGTCTTGATGCTCTCGCCCATGCTGCCCAGGTGCACCGGCATGTGCGGCGCGTTGGCAATGAGGTTGCCTTGGGCGTCAAACAGCGCACAGCTGAAGTCGAGCCGCTCTTTGATGTTCACCGAGTGGGCGGTGTTCTGCAGCTGCAAGCCCATTTGCTCGGCAATGTTCATGAAGAGGTTGTTGAAGACCTCCAGCAGCACCGGGTCCACCTGCGTGCCGGCGGCGTGGCGCACCGCACGCGGCACGCGCCGCTCAAGCACCAAATGGTCCAGCGCGGTCAGCTCGGCCTCCCAGCCGGGCTCGATGACGGTGGTGGCGTTCTTCTCCGCAATCACGGCTGGCCCTGGCACCACGTCGCCGGGGCGCAGGTCTTCACGCACCACCAAAGCGGCAGGGTGCCAGGCACCGCCGCTGTAGATGGACACCGTCTCGCGCTGTACCAAAGGCCTGGGCGCGTGAACCGCCAAGCGCGGCTCGGCTGGCGAATCACCGGCGGCCACAGCCTCTACCGACAAGGCCTCGACCACCAGCGCGCGGCCTTGCATCAAAAACGCAAAGCGCTGCCGGTAAGCGCCTTCAAAGGCGCAGACCATGGCGTCCAGTGAACCAAAAGGCACGACCATGGCCGAGTCACTGCCTTGGTAGCGCACGTGAACCCGCTGAATCAGCCGCAGGTCAGCAGCCGTGCCCAATTGCTGCTGCAACTGCTGGGTCGCGCGCTCGGCCAAGGTGCTCAGGCGCTGTGTAATCTCGTCTTGACGCGCTGCGTCCAGCGGCAGCTCCAGGCTTTCTTCACGAATCACACTTTGGTCGGCCAGCCCCATGCCGTAGGCGCTGAGCACACCTGCCATGGGGTGCACCAGCACCCGCGACATGCCCAAGGCATCGGCCACCAGACAAGCATGCTGGCCGCCAGCGCCGCCAAAGCATTGCAAGGTGTAGCGCGTGACGTCATAGCCGCGGGCCACCGAAATCTTCTTGATGGCGTTGGCCATCTGCTGCACGGCGATGTTGATGAAGCCTTCTGCCAACTGTTCGGGCAACAAGCCGGTCTGCTCGGCCAGCCGGGCGAAGCCTTCGCGCACCGGCTGCACGCTCAAAGCCTCGTTGCCCTGAGGCCCGAACACTTGGGGAAAGTAGGCCGGCTGCACCTTGCCCAGCAGCACGTTGGCATCGGTCACGGTCAGCGGGCCGCCGCGCCGGTAGCTGGCAGGCCCCGGGTTGGCACCGGCGCTCTGTGGCCCCACGCGCAGGCGCGCGCCGTCGAAGGCCAGCACAGAGCCACCGCCGGCCGCCACGGTGTGGATGCTCATCATGGGCGCGCGCATGCGCACACCGGCCACTTGCGTTTCGAACTCGCGCTCGAATTCACCAGCGAAGTGCGAGACATCGGTGGAAGTGCCGCCCATGTCGAACCCAATCACGTGGGGTTGGCCCGCCAGCGTGGCGGTGCGTGCCATGCCGACGATGCCGCCAGCAGGGCCCGAGAGGATCGCGTCCTTGCCCTGGAACACGTGGGCATCGGTCAAGCCGCCGGAAGACTGCATGAACAGCAAGCGAACGCCGGGCATCTCGGAGGCCACCTGCTGCACGTAGCGGCGCAAGATGGGCGAGAGGTAGGCATCGACCACCGTGGTGTCGCCGCGGCTGACCAACTTCATGAGAGGGCTGGTCTGGTGCGAGGTGCTGATCTGCTCGAAGCCAGCGGCCTCGGCGAGTGCTCGGGCACGCTGCTCGTGCGCCGGGTAGCGCCAGGCGTGCATGAACACGATGGCCACGCTGCGCAAGCCCGAGGCATGGGCTCGCTGCAACTTTGCTGCCAATGCCGCTTCGTCCAGCGGCTGCACCACATCGCCATGCGCACCCATGCGTTCGTCGGCCTCGACCACTTGCGCATACAGCAACTCAGGCAGCACGATGTGGCGATCGAACAGGCGCGGTCGGTTTTGGTAGGCGATGCGCAAGGCGTCGCGAAAACCGCTTGTGATGACCAGCATGGTGGGCTCGCCTTTGCGCTCGAGCAAGGCGTTGGTGGCCACCGTCGTGCCCATCTTCACGCACTCGACCAAGTCCGCTGAGATCGGCTGGCCAGGTGCCAAGCCCAGCAGGTGCCGAATGCCGGCCACGGCGGCATCGGCGTATTGCTCGGGGTTATCGGAGAGCAGCTTGTGCGTCGCCAGCGATCCATCAGGGCGCTTGCCGACGATGTCGGTGAACGTGCCGCCGCGGTCGATCCAGAACTGCCAACGGGGGGGTGCTTGAGGGGTCATGGGCATAAAAGAGTCACATCAAGCTGGGCAAGAACAAGCATGCAACTGTCACGTAGCCGACACACCCGATGCACACCATGGAAGTCCTTTGTCGCTTCTGAAGAACGTAACGATTGAACCCCCAGAATATTCCTTTGCCCATCGACGCTGCCAGAGCCGCGGTCGAGGACATTCTCAACAGGCGCAGCCTGCGCCCGGTGTTCCAGCCCATCATCGATCTGACACGCTTGGAAATCATGGGCTATGAGGGTCTGACGCGTGGCCCATCAGACAGTTACCTGCACACGCCCATTGCCTTGTTCGGTGCGGCTGAGGCTGTCGGTCAACTGGCCGCGGTTGAGCACATGGCGGCTCAAATCATCGCCAAAGCCTTCGTCGATCAGGGCCTGCCGGGGCGCTTGTTCGTCAACATCACACCGCAAACCTTGGCAGGAAGCACCGGTTTTCGCACCGATGTGGAGCAGACCTTGCGCCTGATTGGCCTGCCCGCGTCCAGCGTGGTGGTGGAGCTGACAGAAACGCACGCCTTCCAGAACACCGAGGAGCTCGACAAGGCCATGTCTGAACTTCGGGCTCTGGGCGTGAAAGTGGCCCTGGACGATTTAGGCGAAGGCTTTGCTGGCTTGCGCCGCTGGAACGTGATGCGACCCGACTTCGTGAAGATCGATCGACACTTCATGGAAGGGCTGGCGATGGACCCGCTGCGCCAACAGTTCGTTCGGTCCATCGTCGACATCGCGCGCAGCGCAGCTTGCTCGGTCATTGCAGAAGGCCTGGAGTCTGAAACAGACCTGCCCCTGCTCAGGGAGCTCGGTGTGCACGCGGCTCAGGGCTATGTGATTGCCAAACCGGTTTCCGCTCCCAGCACCTTTGTGCGCTCGCATGTGTTGCGCGCGCTGGAGCGGCAAGGCAGCGAGCCCAGCATGCGCAAGGGACCGCTGAACCGGGTCACTGCCGCGAGCTTCGTGCGCGCTGGCCCCACCATCACACCAGCCTGTACCTGCGCAGAGGCCGTGGCGATGCTGCAGCACGACCGCAAGATCTACTCCTTGCCTGTTCTGTCAGACACCGGCGAGCCTTTGGGTGTGCTGCGCAGCTTGAACGTGCTGGCCAGAGCCAGCGGCCGCTACTTCATTGACCTCTACGGCAAGCGTTCTTGTGTTGAGGTGATGGACGGCAACCCTTTGACCTTTGACGTGGCCACCAGCCTCAAGGCCATGTCCGATGCGGTGTCTCTCATCGACGAGCGCCATCTGGTCGATGGCTTCATGGTCACCAAAGAAGGCCGCTACTGGGGCACTGGCCGCGTGGGGGACTTGCTTCGGGCAGTGGCTGACCAGCAGTTGCGCTATGCGCGCTACGCCAACCCCTTGACGCAATTGCCAGGCAACGTGCCCATCGATGAGCACATCGACAACCTCATCGCTCAACAGCAGCGCTTTGTCGTGGTGCACTGGGACATTGCCAGCTTCAAACCGTTCAACGATGTCTACGGTTACCGCAAGGGCGACGACGTCATCGTGTTCACGGCAGAGTTGCTGGGCGCTCATGGCGATGCAGAGCGCGACTTCTTGGGGCACGTCGGCGGCGACGACTTTGTGGGCGTCATGACCAGCCCCGATTGGCAAGGCCACGTGATGCGCGCATTGGCCGGGTTTGATGAGGGCATTCGCGCGTACTTTGATGCGCAACACATCGAAGCCGGTGGCTATGAAGGACTCAACCGGCAGGGAGATCCAACCCTGTACGCCCTGCCTACGCTGGCAGCGGGCGTGGTGCAGGTGGCGCCCGGCAGCCACGAAGGCCATCGCCACATCGCTCAAGCCGCAGCCGAAGCCAAACGCATGGCGAAGTCACTGCCAGGCAGCCAAATGTTTCTGGACCGCAGAAGCCCGGCTTTCGACCCACCCAGCAAGGCCACCTGAACCGCAACACCGCTTGGGTTTCAGTAAACCTGCGGCACGATCATGTGGTCTGGCACGGGCTGGCGGATGTATTCCTCGTGGCGAACGCGCTGCGGCAGGCTCACAGGCGGGTGCTCCACCTCGTGATACGGCATCTGGCCCAGCAGGTGCGCGATGCAATTCAAGCGCGCCATCTTCTTGTCTACCGCTGGCACCACCCACCAGGGGGCTTCTGGAATGTGTGTGCGCTCCAGCATGGTTTCTTTGGCCTTGGTGTATTCCTCCCAGCGCACCCGAGATTGCAGGTCCATCGGGCTCAGCTTCCACTGCTTGAGCGGGTCGTGGATGCGGCCCAAGAAGCGCGCGTGTTGCTCTTCATCGGTGATGGAGAACCAATACTTCAAGAGCTGGATACCTGAGCGCGCCAGCATCTTTTCGAACTCGGGCACGGTACGAAAGAACTCTTCGTACTCGTCGTCGGTGCAAAAGCCCATCACCCGCTCCACACCGGCGCGGTTGTACCAACTGCGGTCGAACAGCACGATCTCGCCACCAGCAGGCAGGTGCGAGACGTAGCGCTGGAAGTACCACTGGGTCCGCTCCCGGTCGTTGGGTGCGGGCAGCGCGGCCACGCGCACCACCCGCGGGTTCAGGCGCTGCGTGATGCGCTTGATGACGCCGCCCTTGCCGGCAGCGTCCCGGCCTTCAAACAAGATCACCACCTTGTGCTTGGTGTGCACCACCCAGTCTTGCAGCTTGACCAACTCGCCTTGCAGCCGGAACAGCTCTTTGAAGTAAAGCTGCCGCGCGGCACGGTCGGCTGCGGTTCGCGGAGCACCGGTGCCCTGAGCGGCGTCGGCCAGAAACTGGTCGTCCAACTCCATTTCCAACTCTTCGTCATAGGCATCAATCGTGTCTTCGTGCAAACGACGCAGCAATTCATCGGAGGTGGGCGGGAGGTTCATGGCATTGGGAATAGGTTTGAAAAACGCTTTGACGATGCCCCAGCGTGATGACATTCACATGACAGAGCTTCTACAACTGTCACAAATGTTTCACGGTCTACGCCTACCTTTAAGTTTTGATTGACAAAGGTACTGTGTGAGGAGCGACCAGCAAGGCCAAGCGTCTCGATCGAGGATGCTTGAAGAACAAGCAGCTCCGGCTTGGTGGTGGCACCCGGGAGTGTTGCTGTTCAGGCGTTTGGCGTTCAAGGCTAAAGCCGCCTTGATAGGTGCTGTGTTGCTGGTACCCACACTGGTGCTGGCCTTGGCGCACTTCAGCAGCCTGCAGGCCCAAGTGGGCGTGGCGCAGTCTGAGCGCGAAGGCGTCGCCGTCATGGTCGACTTTGTGGCTTTCCAGCAAGGGGTGTTGCAAGCCCGGGCGGCACAACAGGCGGCCTTGGGTGGCCACGATGCCACCGCTGCGCTCTCCAAGGCCATCCAAGACGTCAACGCTGCCCTGGCCCGCATGACAGCACGTGTGGCTGCCGACGATGTCCTGGGCTTGGCGATACCACTGAAGCGGGCGAGCGATGCCTGGGCCTCTGCCTCGCAGCAAGCCAGCGCTGCGGCGGCAGCGCCTGCAGCGGGCACAACACCAGCAGGCCCGCCACCCTCGGCGGCGGCCTTTGACACGCTGACCTTGGCCAACTCGCAATTGCTCTACGCCATCTCAGAAGCATCCCAATTGGTGCTGGACCCGGAGTTGCCCAGCTTCTACCTGATGGACACCTTGTTCAGGGTCTTGCCCCGAGGCGTCGATGACCTGGGCCAAGTGTGGGGCTGGAGCACTTATGGGCTAGCCAAGGGCGGGCTGGACAGCCCGGCGCAATACCGCCAGTACGCGGTGTGGACGGCGCGCGCCGAGGGCGCCATGGTCGATGCCAATGCCAATCTGGAACGCGTGCGCTTGGTCTTGCCCAGCGCGGTGCAGGCCATCGAACTGGCACCACTGGCCTCGACCACGGACTATCTGTCCAAGGCCGATATCCAGGCCCTGATGGGGTTCTCGGTCCCCCCGGAGGACGCGTTTCGTGACGGCGAGAAAACCATGGCCGCCATCAAGGGCTTCTACGCTCAGGGCTTGCCAGCGCTGGATGCACTGCTCCAAGAGCGAATCCGCCGATTGGAGTTGGAGCGCAACTTGCAAACTGGGCTGATCGTGTTGTTCATTGGCTTGGGCGCGTATCTGTTTGCTTCGTTTTCAAAGGTCATGCGCGGTGGGCTGTCCTCGGTTGATCGGCACTTGAGCGCCTTGGCCCGCGGCGATCTGACCAGCACCGTCAGGGCCGTTGGCAGCGACGAAACCAGCACCTTGATGCAGCGCTTGTCGGATATGCAATTGGCCCTGCGGCACATCGTGGGCGAGGTGCGCCAAGGCTCGGAGGTGATTGCCCACGCCAGCAGCGACATTTCTTCTGGCGCTCAAGACTTGGCGCAGCGCACAGAAACCAGCGCAGAAAACCTGCAGCGCGCGGTGCAATCGCTGCAAGACATCACCCAAAGCGTGCGCGACACCTTGGCAGCCACGCAGCAAGCAGCCGAGCAAGCCGGAGCCAATGCCCAAGAGGCTCAACGCGGCAGCGAGGTGGTGGGAGAGTTGGTGCGGACCATGCGCGACATGGACCAGGCCACCTCGCGCATTGGCGACATCATCGGCACCATCAACAGCATCGCCTTTCAGACCAATATCCTGGCCCTCAATGCAGCGGTGGAGGCGGCGCGCGCCGGCGAGCAAGGTCGAGGGTTTGCCGTGGTCGCGACAGAGGTCAGGGCGCTGGCGCAACGCTCAGCCTCGGCAGCCTCGGAAATTCGCGCTTTGATCGAAGACAGCGTGCGGAGAACCCAGGCTGGCACCAAGGTGGTGCACAAAGCCGGTGACACCATGCAGGCCATGGCAACGCAAGCTTTGTCCATGAACGGCATCTTGGACAGCATCAGCGCCTCATCGCGCAGCCAAGCCGACTTGCTTGGCGCGGTCGAACAAGCTGTTCTTTTGGTGGAGCAAAGCACCCAGCACAACGCGGCCTTGGTGCAGGAAACCGCCACCTCCGCTGCGGAGTTGCAAAAGCAGTCTCAAGTCCTGCTGCAGGACGTGGCGCGCTTTGAGCTGCCCAGCCATGCTGAAAGCCCCGAGTTAGGGCCAATAGGCAGCAGCCCCTTAAAGCTAATTCAGAACCGGGCCTGACGGGTCTTTGCTGGGTTTTTTGCCGCTAGTCTGTTCAGAGCGTCACAATTGGTTACAACTCTATTGACTGGTCGAGTGTTTCAACTGGTTGCCCATGTCACAGCCTGACGAATTCGTCACCTTCGCAGATGAGCCGGGCGCCGCTGTCCCCACGGCCAGTGCAGAGCGCGCAGCACCCGTGGCCAGCGCGCGGCCATGGACCGTGCTGATCGTTGACGACGACGAAGACGTGCACCAGGTCACGCGCTTCAGCCTGGAGGGTGTGGACTTTTTAGGCCGTCCCTTGGCCTTTGCGTCGGTGTACTCCGCTGCCGAGGCTTTGGATTTCTTGCGCAAGACACCCGATGTGGCCGTGATCCTGCTGGACGTGGTGATGGAAGACGACCACGCCGGCTTGGACGTGGTCGGCAAGATTCGTGACTCGCTGGGGCTTCAAAAGCCCCGGATCATCTTGCGCACCGGGCAACCGGGCTACGCGCCAGAAATGACGGCGGTGCGCGATTACGACATCAACGACTACAAGACCAAAAGCGAGCTGACCCGCACCAAGCTGTTCACCACGCTCATGGCCGCCATTCGCGCCTTTGACCAGATCTGCCGCATCGAGGCGGGCCGGCAAGGTCTGGAGCGCATCGTTCAGTCCAGCGGGCAACTGCTGCAAGAGCAGGGCCTGCGTGGATTTGCAGCAGGGGTGATCACGCAGTTGGCCGCGCTCATGGGCACCAGCAGCGATGGCTTGGTCTGCGCCGTTCACGACAGCGCCGACGCCAACGAACCAGAGCAGTTGGTGATCATCGGCGCAGCGGGCCGATTCGAGCGATACATCCAAGCGGACATCTCCACCGTGGAGGACGACAGGGTGCGAAGTGGGCTGCTGCAGTGCCTGAAGGACCAGCGCAACCTCTACCGCGAGGATCACCTGGTCATCTACTTCCCCTCTTCGGTTGGATCGCCCTTTGCCACGTTCGTCGATGGGCGGGTTCCGCTCAGCCAAATCGACGAGCGCTTGCTACAAGTGTTTTGCAGCAACGTGGCGCTGTGCGCAAAGAACATCCATTTGGTGCAGCAGCTGCGCGAACAGGCTTTCAGCGACCTGTTGGTCCGTCTGCCCAACCGCACGGCTTTTGTCGAGCAAATCCAGCAGCGACTGGCCGGCGGCGAGACCTCTGGACAGGTGATGGCGGTGGTCGACATCGACGCCTTCGGTGAAATCAACAACGCGTTTGGGCACGTCCACGCCGATCAGTTGCTGCGGGCCATTGCACAACGGCTGGCCGCAGCGCTGGCAGACCATGGCACGGTGGCGCGCCTGGGTGGGGATGCCTTCGGCATCTTGGGGCCCGAGTCGGTGCTGACGCCAGCGGCGCTGAGGGGCGTTTTTGCAAGTCCCTTTCGGGTCGGCGGGCATGAGCAGAGGGTTCACGCCGGCTGTGGCTTCGTGCGCCTGAGCGATGTGTCGGGCGACGCACCCAGCGCGCTGAAAGACGGCTTCATTGCACTCAAGCTGGCCAAGCGCGCAGGGCTGGACGGTCACGCCTGGTTTTCAGCGAGCTTGGGGGCTGCAGCCCTGGAGCGCACCCGCTTGCTCAACAACCTGGAGCAGGCGTTCAGCCGCAACCGGCTGTTTGCGGTTTACCAGCCACAGGTCGATCTGAGCAGCGGCCGCGTGCTGGGCTTCGAGGCGCTCATGCGCTGGCGCGATGAAGACGGCAGCTTGATTGGGCCAGACCGATTCATTCCCCTAGCCGAAAGCTCTGGCTTGATCGTGGCGCTGGGTAACTGGATGTTGCGCTGCGCTTTGCAAACGCTGCGCAGCCTGCAGGGCGTGGCCGGTGCTGATTTGCGCATGGCCGTCAACGTGTCGGTGGTGCAGTTCCGAGACCCCGCGTTTCTAGACAACGTGGCAGCAGCCCTGCGTGAATCCGGGATGGACGCCCAATGCCTGGAGCTCGAAATCACCGAGTCGGTAGCGATGATTGGTGCAGATCTGGTGCGAGACACCTTGAACCGGCTGCGCGAGTTGGGGGTGGCCATCGCCATTGACGACTTTGGCACGGGCTATTCCTCCTTGTCGTACCTCGAAAGCCTGCCGGTTGACCGCCTGAAGATCGACCGGTCCTTTGTTCAGTCTTTGGCGCTTGGCGGCAGCGGCGGCCGGATCGCGCACTTGGTGGTGGACCTGGGGCGTCAACTGGGTCTGCGGGTCTTGGCCGAGGGCGTCGAAGTGGAGCAGCAAGCCCAAGTGCTGCGCCAATTGGGCTGTCACGAGGCGCAGGGTTACCTCTTCGGTCGCCCCATGATGGCCGAAGAGTTGGCGCATTGGATGAACCAGCACACGGGCCCAGACGCTTCCAAAGCATGAAGCTGAGGGCACTCGCTCGGCCCAACTTGGCCTTAGAGCACCAGCATCTTTTTTCTCAAAACCATTCCAGGGCACTGGCCTATGAACCTCCATGATTTTTCTCTGCGCACACGGATCTCGGCTGGCTTGCTGGTGCTGCTGCTGGTCAGCTTGACTGGCAGCACAGTGGCTTGGTGGCGACTGAACGTAGCCATGACAGAGACGGTGGAAATTGAGCAAAGCTGGCTTCCTGCGGTGGAAAACCTGGCCTTGATGCAGGCCACACTGGGCGCGCATTTGGCGGCACAAAACAAGCTGCTGGTGGCCAATGACGCCAGCGCTGTGCAACAAGCGGCCACAGAGCTCAGGCGCATAGAGGCCAAATTGGCCGAGGCCACCAAGGTCTACACGGACACGCTGGACGATTACGCGCCTGAAGATAAAGACATGGAGATGCAAGAGCGCAGCCTCTATGCCAACTATGACGCGCCGCTTCAAACCTACCTCAAGGCGGCGCGTGACATTGAGCAGCAAGTCGCGGCTGCACCGGGTACCCCAGAGACCATGGAAGCCGTGCAAGACCTGATGATCCAGAAGGCTGCACCAGCCCACGCGCAAGCGCTGGACGCCGTTTCCACCATCGTGCTCTTCAACCTAGAGGGCACCGCCGAGGACACGCGCAAAGTGGTGGGTCTGATGGACTCCGCCGTGCTGGCCAGCGCAGTGGCTGGCGCCATCCTGCTCATCATTGGGCTGGGCTTGGTGTGGGTGTTGCCCAACAGCATCACGGCGCCTCTGGCTCGGGCCATTTCCCAAACCGAAAAGCTGGCCAAGGGCGATTTGTCGACGCCCTTGAGCGCGCAGGGCAAAGACGAGACCGCGCAGTTGCTGCGGGCTCTGGAGGCCATGCGTGCGTCTTGGGCCGAGGTCACGCGCGAACTGCAATCGGCCAGCGATGCCATTGCCAACGCCGCCTCTGAAATTGCCACAGGCAACGCCGATTTGTCGTCGCGCACCGAGCAAGCTGCAGCCAACTTGGAGCAGACCGCCAGTTCCATGGACGAGCTGACCCACACCGTGTCGCAAACCGCAGAGGCCGCCCGCACCGCCAACCGGATGGCAGGGTCTGCCTCTGAGTCGGCAGCGCGAGGCGGCGAGGTCATGAACCAGGTGTCGGGCACGATGGAAGGCATCAGCGGCGCGTCGCGAAAGATTGCCGACATCATCGGCGTGATCGATGGCATTGCCTTCCAAACCAACATCCTGGCGCTCAACGCCGCCGTCGAAGCCGCACGGGCGGGGGAGCAAGGCCGGGGCTTTGCCGTAGTCGCCAGCGAAGTTCGGTCGCTGGCCGGACGCAGCGCAGAGGCCGCACGGGAGATCAAAGCGCTCATCGGCGCCTCGGTCGAGCAAGTGACCTCCGGCTCGGAGCTGGTGGCGCAAGCCGTGGACGCCACCGGGGACATTGGCTCCAAGGTGCAGCAGATGACCGACATCGTGGGGCAGATCACGGCCGCCACCACCGAGCAGGCTGACGGCATTCAGCAAGTCAACGCTGCGGTGGTGAACCTCGACCAGATGACGCAGCAAAACGCAGCCTTGGTCGAGCAAAGCACTGCAGCAGCAGAGAGTCTCAAAGAACAGGCGGTTCGCCTGAGTCAGCTCACTGCAGCCTTCAAGATTTCCTGAGGCTGCTCAGCCATAGGCACTGACAGCCCTTGAGCTCAAGCTTCAGTGCTTGGTCGGCTGCAGCGGCGCTTGAAGCGGCATGGTGATGACGATGCGCGTACCCGCGCCGTCTTTGCTGTGCACCTTGATGCGCCCGCCGAGCAAGCCCGTGACGATGCTTTGCACGATGGGCAAACCGAGGCCAGAGCCGCCTCTGCCCAACTTGGTGGTGAAAAACGGGTCAAACAGCCGGGACATGTGCTCTGGCGGAATGCCAGAACCATTGTCGGAACACTCCAGACACACCTGACCCTTGGCGGTCTTGTAGGCCTTGAGGTCGATGCGCCCTTGGGTTATGTTTTCGAAGGCATGCGTCAAGGCGTTGGTGACGAGGTTGGTCACGACCTGCCCGAGCGGGCCGGGGTAGCTGTCGAGCACCAAACCTTCTTCGAACTCGGTGTGCAGGCTCACCGACTGGCCTTTGATGCGGTGGTGCAGCGTGGTGAGCAACTCTTCCAGGGTGAGCTTCAAGTCAAACTTGCGCCTTTGCGCCGAAGCTTGATCAACCGTGACCTGTTTGAAGCTGCGGACCAACTCGCCCGCTGCATGCAGGTTGCGCGCGATCAGGCGGCTGGCTTCTTCTGCCACAGCGGTGTAGTCGGCCAGTGAGGTGCGCCGCAGGGCACCTGAATTCACCTCGCCCATGAAAGCGCGCGTCTTTTCTTCGAGTGTGGTGGCCACTGTCAAGGCGTTGCCAATGGGCGTGTTGAGCTCGTGCGCCACGCCGGCGACGATGGTGTCCAGCGCCTTGAGCTTTTCGCTTTGCACGATTTCCTGCTGCGCTTCTTGTAAACGCTGCAGGGCCAACTCCAAGGCTTCGGTGCGCTCGGCCACCTTGTGTTCCAGCGAGCGGTTGAGGTCTTCGACCGCTTGGCGCGCGCGGCGCATGTCGGTGATGTCGGTGCTGTACCAAAACAAGCGCCAGTCTTCGCGAATGCGCCTCAGCCGCGCCGACACCAGGGCGATGCGCTCTTCGCCATTGGTGGTCCGCATCACCACTTCAACGGCTGTGATGGAGCGCTCGCGCACCAGCAGATCGCGCAGCATGTTCTGCGTCTCTTCGCTCCAATAGCCGATATCTGTGCCGTTGAGACCGATCACGTCTTCGCGCCGATAGCCGAGCACCTGCTCGAAAGCGGCGTTGACATCCACGATTCGCCCCTGCCCACTGGCTTCTGAAACGGCCATCATGAGCGGTGACTCATGGAAGGTCGAATAAAACATCTCTTCGCTCTGCCGATAAGCCTGCTGAGCCTGCTCTTGCGCTTGAAGGCGCTCGCGCGTTTCGTTAGCAATTTGCAAGTGGTCCGCCAAGCTCGCAGCAAAAGCTTGCTCTGCTGCGCCCCAATCGCGCGCGCCGCCCAAGTGCTCCAGGCACAGCACGCCAGTGACCAACCCGCGCTGAGTGAGCGGCACATCCAACATGGCACCGATACCCAGCGGGGCGAGGTAGTCCAAGGAAAACTCCAGCGTGCGAGGGTCTGTGTGCGCGTTCGTGGCGGCGATCACGCGGTCTTGCAGCAGCGCCGCAAAGTAAGCCGGGTAGGCTTGCCGGTGCAGCTCTTGGCCTTGGCTGTGCATCTGCTGATGGATGTAGAGGTTGTTGCAGCGCAGCCGGGTGGCGTCGTCCTCAAAAGTCCACACGCTGGCACGCTCGACCAAAAGCACTTCGCAGGCCGCCTCGCACACCGCTCGAACGGCTTCACGGACATCACCCGCCACGATGGCCGGGTTGTGCAGCAAAGCGCGGGACACCGCGAACTGACGATCAAGAAAGGCCAAGCGCTGCTCGCTTTCGCGTTGCAGGTGTTGCGCCTGCTCGCGCAACTGTTGGTTAGCTTGCTCCAGCGCGTCTCGGGCCTCTTTGGCCTGCGAAGCGCTGTAGAGCAAGCGCCGCACCAGCACTTGCGCGAGCGCAGCCGACGCCACCAGAATGACCACCAGACTGAGCACCGTCGCCCATCGCGTACCCGCGCTGTAAGGCGTGACAACCCAGCCCCGCATCTCGGCCCAGCCCAGGCAAACGACCAGCGCAATGGTCGCCGTCAGCAGCAGCAGGTAGGCGTTGCGGCTGAGCAAAAGCGCCGACAGGATGAGGATGCCGGGATAGGCCAGCAAGGCCAGATCGCGCATGCCGCTTTGGTGCCAGATGTTCAAGCTCACGCTCAGCCAGACCGAGCCCACCAGCAGCCACGCCGCCCATTTCACCGAGCCCCTGCGCGCCGCCCAATACGCCAAGAGAGACAGTCCAGCGCCGAGGCCCAGCGCCATCACGCCAACCATGCGGGTGGCCACCACGTCCACCAAAGTGGCACTTCCCAGCGCAACGGCTGCGATCAGGCTGAGCCTGGACAGCAGCGACACACCTGGGTTTCGGCCGCTGTCGATGGCCAGCAGCGGCAGCCCCTGCCCTGCAGCGCTCACGCCTGAACGCCTCCGCCTTGGCCCACATCTCCCTGCTGTGCAGCCCCAGCACGTCTGATCTGCTCGGTCAACCAAGCCTTGGCTGCCGGCAGTTCTGGGAAGACCTGGAATGCGCATAGCCCCTGAAAGACGCGGCCAAAGACCGAAAGGGTCAGGGCCGAGCCTTCAACCCCCGGTGCCACCACGAAGGCCGTGCCCACATAGGGATGGCGCTGAACCGACCACTGGGTACGCTCGCGCATGATGCTCAGGGCATCCGGCGGGCACAAAACGGAGCCGTGGATGATGGTGATGCCCCCGTAGCGACCATGCAAGCGGGCCTGCTTGCTGTGAGGCTCGAGCGCAATGACCCAGCGCTGCAGCAACTGTGCGTTCCAGGGCCCGGTGATCTCGGTGATCACCAACGGCCCCTCGACGCTGACGCGGAAATCTCCGTGGGCAGGAAAGCGCTCGGTCATGGCGCCACATCGTATCGCCTGGCCATGTCCGGCGCTCGGACACGCCGTGCGCTGGCTATGGAAAACGTGCATCGGCGGGACTGGAGGGCCACCATAGAATGCTCGGCTAAGCTGCCAAGGGCAGATTCACCTCTGTGCAATGCGCAGACATCCCTTCCTCATTTTGGAGACCTCATGTCCCCATTCTTGGCCCTCTCCCGGTTGATCGACAAGTTCACCACCTGGGTCGGCATATCCACCATGTGGCTCATCTTGGCCACGACCCTCATCAGTGCGGGCAATGCGATCGTGCGCAAGGCGTTCGACATCAGCTCCAACGGCCTGTTGGAAATTCAGTGGTACTTGTTTTCAGCGGTGTTCCTGCTGGGCGCGGGCTACGGTTTTCTGAAGAACTCTCACGTCCGCATCGACTTCATCTCCGTGCGCCTGAGCGCGCGCACCAAGAATTGGATCGACGTTTGGGGCATTGTGTTGGTGTTGATTCCTTTTTGTGTGCTCATGGTCGTGCTGAGTTGGCCTGTTTTTTCCACCGCCTACTCCAGCAACGAGATGTCACAGAACGCTGGCGGGCTCATTCGCTGGCCGGTCTTGCTCTTGGTGCCGACGGGCTTCGCTTTGCTCATGGTTCAGGGCGTTTCAGAACTGATCAAGCGCCTGGCCTTCTTGTATGGTCAGGGCGAAGACGTGCTGTCCAGCGAGGACACCAAGTCAGACGAGCAAAAGCACCTTGAAGAACTTGAGCGCGTGGCCGCAGCCCGCCTTGCCGGAGATAAATAATCATGCAGGAAACCTTCTTGGCACAGCAGTTCGTGCCGCTCATGTTTGCGGGATTGTTCATCCTGCTGCTCACCGGCTTTCCAGTGGCGTTCGGGCTGGCGGCCACGGGTCTGGCATTTGGATTCATCGGCATGGAAGCCGGGATCTTCCCAGCCAACCTGTTCCAGGCACTGCCTTCTCGCGTGTTCGGCATCATGCAGAACGACACGCTGCTGGCGATTCCCTTCTTCACCTTCATGGGCATCATCTTGGAACGATCCGGGATGGCTGAAGACCTTTTGGAAACCGTGGGCCAAGTGTTCGGCCCTTTGCGCGGTGGCTTGGCAATCGCTGTGATTTTGGTGGGCGCGCTGCTCGCAGCCACCACCGGCGTGGTAGCCGCAGCCGTGATTTCCATGGGGCTGATTTCGCTGCCCATCATGCTGCGCTATGGCTACAGCCGAATCATTGCTACCGGCACCATCACAGCGTCCGGCACGCTGGCGCAAGCTATCCCGCCGTCTTTGGTGCTGATCGTGCTGGCTGACCAATTGGGCCGCTCCGTGGGCGACATGTACGCGGGCGCCCTGGTACCGGGGCTGTTGCTGGTGGGGCTGTACATCTTGTTCATCGTGGCGGTCGCCTTGGTGCGGCCAGCCATGGTGCCTCCATTGCCGCCAGAGGCGCGCATCTACAAGGAACCCAACGGGAAGTCGGGCCATATTTCCTTGCTGGTGCTGGTAGTCCTGTGTGCGGCAGCTGGTGTGGCATGGGCGCAAGTCCATAACTCGATCCTGACCCCGCTGTTGAACCGCCCACTGCCTGCGGCTGGTGACGAGGTGGTGATCCTTTCCATGACGCTCGCTTCGCTGCTGGGCTTGGCGCTGGCCATCTTCAACCGAGTGACGGGCATGGGCCTGCTGTCCAGACTGGCTGAGCAAGTGACTTTTGTGCTCATGCCGCCGCTGATCCTCATCTTCTTGGTGCTGGGCACCATCTTCCTGGGCATCGCGACGCCCACCGAAGGCGGGGCCATGGGGGCACTCGGTGCGCTCATCTTGGCAATGGGCAAAAAGCGGCTGAACCTGGCCTTGCTGAAGCAAGCGATGGAAAACACCGCCAAGCTGGCCAGCTTTGTACTGTTCATCTTGATCGGCTCGACCGTCTTCAGCTTCACCTTCAATGCGGCTGATGGGCACATCTGGGTCGAGCACCTGTTTGACGGCATGCCCGGCGGCGCCTGGGGCTTCCTGATCGTCGTGAACATCTTGGTGTTCATCTTGGGATGCTTCATCGACTTCTTCGAAATTGCCTTCATCGTCATCCCGCTACTGGCGCCTGTGGCAGAAAAGATACTGCCCGGTTTGGTTCCCGGCATGACGGTTGATGACGCCATGATTTGGTTTGGCGTCATCATCGCCATGAACCTGCAAACTTCTTTCCTGACGCCGCCGTTTGGTTTTGCGCTGTTCTACCTGCGCAGTGTCGCAGCCAAGGTGGGCTACAAAGACCGCATCACTGGCGAGTACATCCCCGAGGTCAAGACCACCGAAATCTACAAAGGCTCGATTGCTTTCATCATCTTGCAGCTCATCATGGTGGCAGCCATCATGATCTTCCCCAACTTGGTGACGGGCGGCATCGAGAAGACCGAGAAACTCAGTGCCGACGAAGTGCTGCAGCAATTGCAGATTCCGGGTGTCGAAGACCCTGACACGGAGCCTGGTGCAACGCCTGCTGAGGGTGCCGCATCGGATCCAGCCAGCACCTCCGGCAACACCGAAGAAGATGACCCCATGAAGGCGCTTCAAGAAGCAGCGGAGCGCGACGCCAAGAAGCCTTGAGGCTGAAACGCAGCCAGCGCGATCAGCCCAGTGTGCTGATCGCGCCTGGGGCTGGTGCTGCGTGAGGGTGCATCAAGTCCGCGCCGGATATGAGGGTCAGGAATGAGGGGCAGAACGAACCAGACGCCCTCACGAACTGACGCCCACAAAAAAGCCGCCCGAGGGCGGCTTTTTCTTTGGCCGAGAGCTGGATTACAGCTTTTGAGCCTGCATGAAGCTGTCGAAACGCGCTTCGGTGAAGCGGAACCACAGGTTCTGGTCGCGGCGGAACACGCTCCAGTCGTCGTAGATCTTTTTCCAGTCTGGGTTGGCGGCGGAAATCTCCGAATACAACGCCTGTGCTTCCTTGAAGGAAGCGTCCATGACGGCCTTGGGGAAAGGCAGAACACGCGTCTTCGCAGCAACCAGTTGCTTCAAGGCATCAGGGTTGCGGGCGTCGTACTTGGCTTGCATGTCGGTGTGGGCAAAAGCCGCAGCCGACTCGATGATGGCCTTGTTCTCTGCCGACAGCTTGTCGTAAGCGGTCTTGTTGACGTAAGCGTCCAACTGAGGGCCACCTTCCCACCAGCCTGGGAAGTGGTAGAACGGAGCGACCTTGTTGAAGCCCAGCTTCTGGTCGTCGTAAGGACCCACCCACTCGGCTGCGTCGATGGTGCCCTTTTCCAAAGCTTGGTAGATCTCGCCACCGGGAATGTTCTGCGGAACAGCGCCCATACGCGTCATGACCCGTCCAGCGAAGCCGCCGATGCGGATCTTCAGGCCCTTGATGTCGGCGACCGTCTTGATTTCCTTGCGATACCAGCCGCCCATTTGTGCGCCGGTGTTGCCCATCGGGAAGTTGACGATGTTGTACTTGGCGTAGAACTCACGCATGAGCTTGAGGCCGTTGCCTTGGTACATCCACGCGGTCATTTGACGGCTGTTGAGGCCGAAGGGAATGGCGCAGCCCAGAGCAAACGCGTCGTTGACACCGAAGAAGTAGTAAGGTGCCGTGTGAACGATTTCGGTGGTGCCCTTTTGGATGTTGTCCACCATGCCTGCGATGGGGGGCATGAGTTCACCGCCTGGGTGAACGGTGATGACGAACTTGCCGCCAGACATCTCGCCCACTTTCTTGGCGAACACGTCTGCCGCGCCGTAAATGGTGTCGAGGGCCTTGGGGAAGCTCGAGGCCAAGCGCCAGCGAATGGTTTCCTGCGCGTGCACTGCAGGGGCGGCGCCAGCGGCCAAAACCCCAGCAATACCTGCGTTTTTAATGACTGAACGACGATCCATATAAGAGCTCCTAAATGTTCTGAAAACCCCGCACAGCTTGCTGCCACCGGTTGGGGACTCGACTCTTCAAGTCGTGGCGAATTGTAGGAAAGCGAACAGAACCAACCCGTGGGGTTTTCCCTCGAGAAACACCCCCAATAGTCGAGCCATGCAGCTCGGTCAGGCCACAGACTTGAGCGCCGGCGTTGATGGTTGCACCATGCCAGCGAACCGCGTGCGGATGCTGGCTTCAATGCCAGGTGCATCGAGGCCGATCATGGACATCAGCTTGCCCGGATCACCGTGCTCAATGAAGCGGTCGGGCAAACCCAGACAGAGCACTGGCATGAACAAGCCCAACTGCTGCAGCGCCTCCAGCACGGCGGACCCTGCGCCGCCTTGAACACAGCCGTCTTCAAGCGTCACCAAAGCGTCGTGGCTGCTGGCCACTTCGCGCAGCAGGTCCAAGTCCAAAGGCTTGGCCCAGCGCATGTTGGCGACGCTGGCGTCCAGCGACTCGGCAGCGCGCAAGCCGGCGTAGAGCAAAGTGCCGAAAGCCAAGATGGCCACACCGCGCGAGCCATCGGCTCGATGCTGCCGAACGCGCCGCCACTCGCCGCGAGCAAAGGGCAAAGCATCAAGCGATTCATTCGCAGCCACGCCCGCTCCTGCGCCACGCGGGTAGCGAACAGCCACCGGGTGGTCCTGCTCGAAAGCCGTGGTCAGGAGTTGGCGGCACTCGCGCTCGTCAGCCGGGCAAGCCACTGCCAAGTTGGGGACACAGCGCAGGTAAGCCATGTCGTAGGCGCCCGCGTGGGTGGCGCCGTCGGCACCGACCAAACCTGCACGGTCCAGCGCAAAGACAACAGGCAAGTTCTGGATGGCGACGTCATGGATGAGCTGGTCATAGGCTCGCTGCAAGAACGTCGAGTAGATTGCCACCACGGGCTTGAGCCCCTCGCAGGCCAGGCCAGCGGCAAAGGTCACGGCGTGCTGTTCGGCAATGCCCACATCGTGGTAGCGGCCCGGAAACCGGCGCTCGAACTCGACCATGCCTGAGCCTTCGCGCATGGCCGGTGTGATGCCCACCAGCCGGGGGTCACGCTCGGCCATGTCACACAGCCACTGGCCAAAGACCTGGGTGAAGGTGGTCTTGGGCGGCGCCGTGGGCGCCACGATGCCAAC
Organism: Comamonadaceae bacterium; assembly: GCA_027483665.1. Taxonomy (GTDB): domain Bacteria; phylum Pseudomonadota; class Gammaproteobacteria; order Burkholderiales; family Burkholderiaceae_C; genus JAIXUC01. Next base: position 74,708 of record JAIXUC010000026.1, read on the forward strand.
CGCCGGGTCGAATTTACCCGGGCCGTGGTAGGCAACCGGGTCGGCTTCGGCCAGCTTGTAGCCCTGGCCCTTGCGCGTGACGACGTGCAAAAACTGGGGCCCTTGCAAATGACGAATGTTCTCCAGGGTCGGGATCAATGAGTCGAGGTCGTGGCCATCGATCGGGCCGATGTAATTGAAGCCGAACTTCTCGAACAGCGTGGCAGGGACCACCATGCCTTTGGCGGTTTCCTCAAAGCGTTTGGCCAACTCGAACAGGGGCGGCGCAACCTTCAACACCTGTTTGCCAACCTGTTTCGCAGCCGCGTAGAACTGTCCGCTCATCAACTGCGCCAAGTAGCGGTTGAGGGCGCCCACCGGCGGTGAAATCGACATGTCGTTGTCGTTCAACACGACGAGCAAGCGGCAGTCAGCCACACCCGCGTTGTTCAGGGCCTCGAAAGCCATGCCTGCCGTCATGGCGCCGTCGCCAATGACTGCGATGGCGTGCCGGTCTTCGCCTTTCTGCCGCGCAGCCACAGCCATGCCCAGCGCCGCAGAAATAGAGGTCGAAGAATGGGCTGTACCGAAGGTGTCGTAGGGGCTCTCGGCGCGCTGGGGAAAGCCGCTGATGCCACCCAGTTGCCTCAGGCTGGCCATGCGCTGGCGCCTGCCCGTCAGGATTTTGTGCGGGTAGGTTTGGTGGCCCACATCCCAAACGATGCGGTCGTGCGGGGTATTGAAGACGTAGTGGAGTGCAACCGTCAATTCCACGGTGCCCAAGTTGGAGCTGAGGTGTCCGCCTGTGCTGGACACACTGCGCAACAGGAAATCCCGCAGCTCTTCAGCCAAGGGCTTCAGTTGCGTGCGCTGCAAGCGGCGCAGATCGGCGGGGTCGTTGATGGATTCCAGCAATGTGTTCATGCTCACGATCAATGTTTCCTGTTCACCACCATGTCGGCCAAGGCTGCCAAGGGCTTCAAGCCCAACGCTCCATCTCCGCTGTCGGCTGCCTGGAGTGGGCCCAAGCCACTGTCGCCGAGCGCTTGGAGCGCCTGCTGATGCAGTTGCTGCGCCAAGTGCTGAGCAGCCGACAAACCCATCAGAGAGACGTAGGTGGGCTTATCGTGTGCTGCATCTTTGCCCGCGGTTTTGCCGAGCACCGAAGCATCTGCCGTCACATCCAGAATATCGTCCACCACCTGGAACGCCAAGCCTAGGGCTTCCCCGTAACTGTGCAGCGCCAGCTCCGACTGCGCAGCCATCGGGCGCGCGCTGCACAGGGAGCCCATCACCACACTGCTCAGCAGCAGCGCCCCGGTTTTGAGGCGGTGCATGTGGCGCAACTCCGGCTCGGTCAACCGCAGCCCCACACTCTCCAGGTCGATGGCCTGACCACCCGCCATGCCAGCGTGCCCTGCAGCACGGGCCAGCGCCCGACAAAGACGCGCCTGCAACTCCAACGGAATGCCTGACTTTTGCGGCGTGAGCAGCTCGAACGCCAGCGCTTGAAGGGCATCGCCAGCAAGCAGAGCTTGCGCTTGCCCGAATGCCACATGAACGGTGGGCTTGCCACGGCGCAAAACGTCGTTATCCATGCACGGCATGTCGTCGTGCACCAAGGAATAGGCGTGGATCAGCTCGACGGCACATGCGGCGCGCAAGGCTGCTTCGTCCCACTCTGGTCCCTCGCCAGGCCGGGCCACTGCTGCTCTGCCCGCCATGACCAGCAAGGGTCGCAAGCGCTTGCCGCCCTGCAGCACCGCATGGCACATGGCATCGCGCAGTCGACCGGGTGCCACTGCTGCAAGCGCCGACTGCAAAGCCGCTTCAACATCGAGCAAACATTGAGCCATCCATGCCGAAGCATCAAAGGACGCATCGGGCGTCAGCAACGTTGTCGTGGCTGACGCCGAGCGAGTGGCTGATGAATCGCCCGATTGCATGCGAGCAGTCACGCCTGTGGTTCCCATGGTTTGAGCACGCCGTCGTCCAACAAACGCACCTGAGCTTCTACGGCCTGGAGCTGCTCCTGACACAAAGAAAGCAGTGCAGCACCTCTGCGATAGGCCTCCATCAGTTCAGTCAGGGGCATCTGACCCGATTCCATCTGAGACACCAAAGCCTCCAACTCGCGCAAAGCCGCCTCGTAAGTTGTTGGAAGGGCTGGACTTGGCGCAGCAGGCGTGGTGTTGCTTGGGGTTGGAGGCATGTCATTCATTTCAAGGGCCGTAGCGTAGCGCAGTGAGCTGTCAGATTTTTAAACCCCGCGGGCTAGAATTTCGCCCCGCCCGGTCATTCCGGCCCTTTATCCGGTCGCGGCAGCGTCGCTCTGCACACAGCGTCGGCTGCTGCTCACCCGGACCTCCCTGTGGGGAGTCTTTAGGTCAGGTCACCCATGTCTGATTTAAGTCTTCAACTGCAGCAGGCCGCCAGCCAGTTACCGGTCGGCGCCTACTTTGATGAATCCACTTACGCCCGGGAGATGACCACCATCTTTCAGCGGGCTCCGCGTTACGTGGGACACCGACTGGCAGTTCCACAGCCAGGGGACTATCTGTCCCTGGCTCATGAAGGCGATGGGCGGGCCATCGTGCACGGCAACCATGGCATCGAGCTGGTGTCCAACGTCTGCCGTCACCGGCAAGCCGTGATGCTCAAAGGGCGCGGGCAACTCCAAGGAGCGCACGCGGCAAGCCCGGGGAACATTGTTTGTCCGCTACACCGCTGGACTTACAACCCGCAGGGCAAGCTGATCGGAGCGCCCCACTTCAGCCAAGACCCTTGCTTGGATTTGCAGCGCTACCCATTGCAAGAGTGGAACGGCCTGCTGTTTGAGTCAGCCGTCGACGATCCGCGGCGGCGCGTGGCCGAGGATCTTGCGCGCTTGGGTCCAGCACGACAGCTGGACTTTTCCGGACATGTGCTCGACCACATCGAGCTGCACGAGTGCAACTACAACTGGAAGACTTTCATCGAGGTCTACCTCGAGGATTACCACGTCGGCCCCTTCCACCCGGGTTTGGGCAACTTCGTGACCTGCGATGACCTGAGGTGGGAATTCGCCCCCACGCATTCGGTGCAAACCGTGGGCGTGGCCAACCGTCTGGGAAAAGCGGGCAGCCCCATCTACGAGCGCTGGCACCAGGCCCTGCTCGACTACGGCCAAGGCAGCCCGCCGGAGCACGGTGCCATTTGGCTCACGCTGTACCCAACGGTGATGGTGGAGTGGTATCCACACGTGCTCACGGTATCCACCCTGCACCCTTTGGGGCCACGCAAAACGCTCAACGTGGTCGAGTTTTACTACCCCGAAGAAATCGCGGCCTTCGAGCGCGGCTTCGTGCAAGCGCAGCGTGCGGCCTACATGGAAACCTGCGTCGAGGACGATGAGATCGCTTTGCGCATGGATGCTGGACGGGCCGCTCTGCACAAACGCGGCGACAACCAGACCGGGCCTTACCAAAGCCCCATGGAAGATGGCATGCAGCATTTCCATGAGTGGTACCGGCGGCAAATGCTGGCACCCGTTCTGGATGGGCTGAGCGACGGCGCACGCTGAATCCGCCATGCAGGCGGCCTGGATGATTGCAGCGGCCTGGGCTTTTGCCACCATGGGGGTGTGCGTGAAGTACGCGTCGGCCTACTTCAACAGCGCAGAGTTGGTGGGCTACCGGGGTGTCGTCAGCGTGGTGTTGGTGGCCGTTGTGGCTCGGGCGCGCGGCGTCAGCCTTCAAACCAGGCTGCCCGGCATGCACGCCTGGCGCGCCGCCATCGGCGTGATTTCCCTGGGCGCCTGGTTCTATGCGATCGCCCACCTGCCGCTTGCCACCGCCATGACGCTCAACTACATGAGCAGTGTCTGGATCGCCGCGTTTTTGGTGGGTGGCGCAGTGCTGCTGGGCCCGGCACAGGCAGCGTTGCGCCAAGGGCCGTTGATGGCCACTGTGCTGACGGGCTTTGCGGGGGTCGTCATGTTGTTGCAGCCCACGCTCGGCGACGGCCAGATGTTCGCCGGGCTCCTGGGGTTGTTGTCGGGCATGACCGCAGCGCTGGCCTACATGCAGGTCACCGCTCTGGGGCGCTTGGGTGAACCGGAAGACCGCACGGTGTTCTATTTTGCTTTGGGCTCTGCCGTCGCAGGCGGCTTGGCCATGCTGTTGACCGGCCTGTCGGCCTGGAGTTGGCGCGGCGCAGTGTGGCTGATCCCCATCGGCGTGCTGGCCACGCTGGGGCAGTTGTTCATGACCCGCGCCTACAGCAAAGGGGCCACGTTGGTGGTGGCCAACCTTCAATACTCGGGCATCATTTTTGCGGCCCTCTACAGCCTGCTGCTGTTCGGTGACCCCATCGCCTGGGTCGGCTGGGCCGGCATGGGGCTGATCGTCGTCAGTGGCATTGCCGCCACCATATTGCGCAGTCGCGCAGCGCCTCGGCTGCCGCGCTTGCCAGCCGAAGAACACTGATGCGGGCACACTCAAGCACCTCACGCAACTCAAGCACTGGCGCCGCCTCATGTACACCCTGCTCATCCAAGCTGCCGAGCTCCAGCCATTGCTGGCGGCAGGAAACGTCCGAGTGTTCGACTGCAGCTTTGATTTGATGCAGCCGCAGGCTGGTGCGCAGCAATTCGCAACAGCCCACATCCCAGGTGCGACCTGCGTTCACCTCGATCAGGACCTGAGCGACAAAGCCAGCGCACCCCAGCACACGGCCAGCGGCGGACGCCACCCTCTGCCCAGCCGGAAGAACTTTGCCATCTGGGCTGGCGAGCAGGGCCTGTCGCCCGGGGTCCAAGTGGTCGTCTATGACCGCCAAGGTGCCAACTACTGCGGGCGCTTGTGGTGGATGCTGCGATGGCTGGGGCACGAAGCCGTTGCAGTGCTGGATGGCGGGCTGCAGGCCTGGCAACAAGCAGGCGGGCCCACCGAGGCGGGCGCTGCTCATCAACCAAAGCCCACGGCCCCTTACCCAGACCTTGAGCCGCTAGAGCAATTGGTCGATGCAGCAGCGGTGTTGGCGCTGATTGGCAAGCCCCACGTCAAAGTGCTCGACGCGCGCTCTGGCCCGCGCTTTCGGGCAGAAACCGAACCGCTCGATCCCGTCGCGGGCCACATTCCGGGCGCACTCAACCGCCCGTTCTCTGAGAACATGGGCAGCGATGGCCGCTTCAAGTCGCCAGAACAATTGCGCCAAGAACTGAGCAGGCTTCTCGCACCGCCAAGCCCCGACACTTCGAAGCCGCGCGAGGTGATTCACCACTGCGGCAGTGGCGTCAGCGCGGTGCCCAACCTGATCGCACAACGTCTGGCTGGCTTGGGCCAAGGCGCGCTCTACGCTGGCAGTTGGAGCGATTGGTGTTCCGACCCCAACCGCCCCGTGGCTCAGGGCTGAAGACCCCCACCCAGTCAGTGCGCCTGATCCCAATTCAAACCCACACCAATCTCCGCCAGCAACGGCACGCGCAGCTTGGCAACGTTAGCCATCAAGGCGGGCACTTCGGCTTGAACCCAAGCCACTTCGGCCTCGGGCACCTCGAACACCAGCTCGTCGTGCACCTGCATGACCATGCGCGTCGCCCTGCCCTGGGCATCAATCGCGGCCTGCACCGCATTCATGCTGAGCTTGATCAGATCTGCCGCTGTACCTTGCATGGGCGCGTTGATGGCCGCACGCTCTGCACCGCTGCGCCGCGGGCCATTGGGTGAATTGATCTCTGGCAGATACAGCCGTCGCCCAAACACCGTCTCGACATACCCGCGCGCTTTGGCCGACACGCGGGTGTCGTCCATGTAGCGCTTGACACCCGCGAAGCGCGCAAAGTAGCGCTCGATGTAGTTGCGCGCCGCCGTGTTGTCGATGGACAAGGCCTTGGCCAAGCCGAAACTGCTCATGCCGTAGATCAGGCCAAAGTTGATGACCTTGGCATAGCGGCGCTGCTCGCTGGACACCTGCTCCGGCTCCAAGCCGAACACCTCTGCTGCGGTGGCGCGGTGTACGTCGATGCCTTCATGAAAGGCGCGCAGCAGCGCCGGGTCTTCGCTGATGTGGGCCATGATTCGAAGCTCGATCTGGCTGTAGTCGGCACTGGCAATGCAGTGCCCGGGCGCTGCCACAAAAGCCTCACGCACGCGGCGGCCCTCGGGTGTGCGAATCGGGATGTTCTGAAGATTCGGGTCGTTGCTCGACAAACGCCCCGTCACCGCCACAGCCTGTGCGTAGTGGGTGTGCACGCGCCCGGTACGCGGGTTGGCCATGCCGCCCAATTTGTCGGTGTAGGTGCCCTTGAGTTTGGACAGACCCCGGTGCTCCAGAATTTTGGCGGGCAAGGGGTAGTCCTCGGCCAGCTTTTCCAGCACTTCTTCGTCGGTGCTCGGCGCGCCGGTGGCGGTCTTCTTGACCACAGGCAAGCCCAGCTTGCCAAAGAAGATCTCTCCAATCTGCTTGGGGCTGCCCAGGTTGAAGGGCTGGCCCGCCAACGCGTGGGCCTCTTGCTCCAACTGCATGATGCGCTGCCCCAGCGCGTGGCTTTGTTGCGCCAAAGCTGCAGCGTCAATCAGCACCCCGTGGCGCTCGATGCGGTAGAGCGTTTCACTGCTGGCCACTTCCAGATCGTAGATGAACCGCAAACGATCGTCGGCCTGCAGCCGCGGCCACAACACTTGGTGGACGGCCAAGGTTTGGTCGGCGTCTTCACAGGCGTATTGCGATGCACGCTCGACATCGACCTGGCTGAACGGTATTTGGTGCGCCCCCTTGCCACACAAGTCCTCGTAGGACAGACCACCGCGCCCCAAATGCCGCTCTGCCAGACTGGCCAGGGCGTGCGGCTTGTGCACCTCCAGCACATAGCTTTGCAACATGGTGTCATGTGCGTAGCCGTGTACCTCGATGCCGTGGTTGGCCAACACATGGCGGTCGTACTTGATGTGTTGACCCAGCTTGGCGTGGCGCGCGTCTTCCAGCCAAGGCTTCAAGCGCGCCAGCACTGCATCGCGTGGCAACTGGGCCGGCGCACCAGGGTAGTCGTGCCCCAGCGGGATGTAGGCTGCCTCGCCCGGCTCGATGCTGAGCGAGAAGCCAATGATCTGCGCCAACATCGCGTCGAGCGAGGTGGTTTCGGTGTCAATCGCCACCAGCGGCGCTGCCTGCGCACGCGCGAGCCAATCTTCGAGCGTCGGCCAGTCGAGCACGGTGGTGTAGCGCAGCGTGGTGGGTGCTGCAGGGGGCGTCGGGGCAGCCTCTTCAGGCAAGGCCTCCCAAGCGCGCTGGCCACCAGCAGCAGCCCGATCACCAGCGCCGGGCGAGCGGGGACCCGCAGCACCACCGGCAAGCAGTGATCGCGCTAAACCCTTGAAGCCATAGCGCTCGCAAAATGCGATCAGACCGTCCACATCGGTGGCTCCAACGGCCAATGCGTCCAGCGCAGGCAAACTGGGAATGTGCGCTTGCAGATCACAGTCGGTCTTGATGGTCAGCAGCTGTCGCCCAGTGGGCAACCAAGGCAGCGCAGCCCGAAGGTTTTCTCCAGCCACGCCTTTCACCTCATCGGCACGCGCGATCAACGCATCGAGGCTGCCGTACTCCGCCAGCCATTTGGCGGCTGTTTTGGGGCCGACTTTGTCGACCCCGGGCACGTTGTCGACCGCATCGCCCACCAAAGCTTGAAAGTCGACCATGCGCTGCGGCGGCACGCCAAACTCTGCTTGCACGCCCGCCACGTCGCGCTTCTTGCCGTTCATGGTGTCGATGATGGTGATGTGCTCATTGACCAGTTGCGACAGGTCCTTGTCACCGCTGGACACGATGACTTGCAAGCCCTGCCCGGCTGCCGTCACAGCCAGGGTGCCAATGACATCGTCGGCCTCCACGTCGGGCACGTCGAGCACCAGCCAGCCCAACAACCGCATGACCTCGTGGATCGCAGGAATCTGGCTGCGCAAGTCGTCGGGCATGGGCGAGCGATGGGCTTTGTACGCGGGGTAAAGCGCGTCGCGAAAAGTCGGGCCACTGGCATCGAACACACAGACCGCGCGGTTGGCGGGCACTTCGCGGCGCAAGCTTTGCACCATGTTGATCATCCCGCGAATGGCACCCGTGGCCGGGCTGCTGGGGTCACCGGGGATAGCCCTCAAATCGGGCATGGCGTGGAATGCTCGGTAAAGATAGCTGGAGCCATCGACCAGCAACAGGGTTTGCTCAGGGCTCATCCGGACCATTGTGCCGATGCCCGGCCCCCTACAATCGCGGCATGCTCAAACCTACTCCGTGCGCTGCATTTTTAGCCACCCTTTTCTTGCTGATCTGCGCCGCTCCAGCCCTGGTTTTGGCCCAAGACGGGTTGGTGCAAGCGGCCAAGCAGGGCACCGAACAGCGCATCGAGCGTTTGAGTTTCGAAGATGGCGGCGTTCGCGTCGATGAACTGCGCGTCGGCGGGCAGACACAGAGCATCACGGTGCAACCCAAGGCGGATGTGCCTGCTTATGAAATCCAGCCCAACAACGGTACCCGTGCACGTGGCCCGGGCCAAGGCGCTGGCATGGCCGCGCCGGGCCAGCGGGTGTGGAACGTGCTGAAGTTCTGACGTCGCCTCAAGACCCCCTGCAGCGATGGCGGTTTTTACAGAGGTGGCTTTTGAGGAAGCCAGTGATTTGATGCGCAGCCTCGGGCTGGGCGAATTGGTTGAACTCACGGGCTGCCCCGGTGGAATTGAAAACACCAATTACTTTGCTGTGACCCAGCAGGGCGGCATTCGCCAAGAACACGTCCTGACACTTTTCGAACGTCTGGGCTTCGAGCAGTTGCCGTTCTATCTGCACCTCATGAAGCACTTGGCGCAGCGTGGCATTCCGGTGCCCGACCCTCGCCCAGCCAGCAACATGGGCGAGCGCTTCTCGCACCCAGCCAGTGCCTTGCTGCTGCAAGTTCGGGGAAAGCCGGCCGCAGTGGTCAACCGCCTGCAGGGGCGCAGTGAACTGTCCCCGGGCACCGCACACGTTGAACAAGTGGGGGCCATGCTGGCGCGCATGCACCTGGCGGGTAGGGACTACGACCGCCATCAACCCAACCTACGCGGCCTGAAGTGGTGGAACGAAACCGTGCCTGTGGTGCTGCCACACGTGCACAGCACACAGGCCGATCTGCTCCAGAGCGAGTTGGCCTATCAGAACCACATGGCCGCAGGTTCAGCTTATGCGGCGCTGCCGCGGGGACCGGTGCACGCTGATCTGTTTCGCGACAACGTCATGTTCGAGGGTGCCGCAGCCCAAGTGCGCCTGTCGGGCTTTTTCGACTTTTACTTTGCAGGCGTAGACACTTGGTTGTTCGATCTGGCTGTTTGTCTCAACGATTGGTGCATCTATTTGCCCACTGGTGAAAGTGATGACTGCAGGACGCGAGCGTTCTTGCGCGCCTACGAATCTGTACGGCCGCTGGAACGCGCCGAGCGGCGCTTGCTGCCTGCCATGCTGCGCGCCGGTGCGCTGCGTTTTTGGGTCTCGCGCTTGTGGGATTTCCATTTGCCACGTGCAGCCAGCCTGCTGCAGCCCCACGACCCAGTCCACTTCGAACGGGTGCTGCGCCAACGCGTGATGCACCCTGTCACACTCGGCGCATGAAGCTGCGAATCTTGCCTGCACGCACGGGCGCCCAGTGGGTCAGGACTGCTCTGCGCACTTTTTTCCGGCAACCCTTGGCTTTGGGCGGCTTGTTTTTCATGTTCGTGGCCATCGTGGCGGTGGTGTCACTGGTGCCGGTCCTCGGCAGTGTGCTGGCGCTGGGCTTGTTGCCCTCAGCCACGTTGGGCCTCATGGCTGCTACCCGCGAAGCCTCTCAGGGCCGTTTCCCCATGCCCTTGGTCCTGCTCACGGCCTGGCGCGGTGGGCCGGAGCAAACCCGTGCCATGGTGGTGCTTGGCGCTTTGTACGCCGGTCTGTTTCTGATCATCATGGGCGTCTCGGCACTGATTGACGGTGGTGACTTTGCCCGGGTTTACTTGTTGGGCGAAAAGCTGGATGCCGACTTGGCGAACCAAAGTGACTTTCAGGCTGCCATGTGGGTGTCTATGGCGCTGTATCTGCCGCTGTCGCTGATGTTCTGGCACGCGCCCGCTTTGGTGCACTGGCATCGGGTGTCGCCGGTCAAGGCCTTGTTTTTCAGCCTGGTGGCTTGCCTGCGCAATTTTGGCGCGTACTTCGTGTTCGCCATGGTCTGGATGCTGGTGTTCATGGGCGCGGTCATCTTGGTCTCGGTGTTGTTGACGATCGTCAGCGTGCTGCTGGGCCAGAGCCAACCCAACACAGCGGCCATGGTGCCGGTCGTGCTGCTCATGGCGGCCATGTTCATGGTGTCCACCTATTTCACTTTTCTCGATACCTTCGAGCACCCCGAGGGGCCCCTCGTCCCTCCCGTTCAGGAGCCCCCCCATGTCTGATCACCAACTCTCAGGGCGTACCGAATCCGAAGTCCTCTGGACCCAGCGTCGCACCTTCTTGCAGGCTGCAGCCGCATGGACCGCGCTGGGCGGCTACGCCACTGCCCAGGCGCAGCAGCGCAGCAACGTGGTCGAGCTGATAGGTGACGCCATGCTCAACGGGCAACCCATGCAAAGGCAGCAAAGCGTGGTCAGTGGGGACGACATCCAGACAGGGCCAGCCAGCAGTCTGATCTTCGTGATTGGCAACTCGTCGTTCCAAGTCCGACAGAACTCGCGCCTGGTGGTCGAACGCGGCAGCGTCATCAATGCGACAAGCGTGCTGCGCCTGATCACCGGTGCCGTTGGTAGCTTCTGGGGTAAGGGAACGCAGCGACTGATCGTCACCCCTACCCTGACTGCAGGCATCCGCGGCACCTCGGTCTACACAGAGATCTTTGCGGACCAAGGCGGGCGCAGCTACCTGTGCAACTGCCATGGTGTGATCGACGTTGCGGCGGGTGGTGACCGGGTGGTGAGCGAGGCGTCCTACCACCAAGCTTTCTGGGGTGAGGTTGCTCCGCGCAATGGCCGCCTTTTAAACCCGGCCGGTGCCATCAACCACACGGACGAGGAAATGGAAGCCTTGGCCGCGCTGGTCGGCCAGCGCACCGCCTGGCAAATTCAAGGCCGCAAAGGGGTTAAAGACGGCAAGGGCTATATGGATGCCAACCCTGCTGGCATTCACCCTGCCGAGCAGCTGCGACGCTGATTGGCGGAGGGCAAGCCTTCAGCGAGGCTATTGCCACGCGCTCAAGGATTAGCAGTTTTGTAGGCCCGCAACGCTTTCTGCAGGTCCACGTACTCTTCGCAGGTGCGACTGCCGCACAGCCGCTCGAGGTCGGCCAAATGACGCTCCGCCTCGGCTGGCTTGCGAGCCATGAGGTAGGCCTCACCGATGTACTCGTGTGCGCCTTTGTGCTGCGGGTTGATCTGCAAAGCCATGCGGTAGTGCTCAAAAGCTTTGTCGAGGTCGGGGCGCGCCTGCTTGCGGTAGCTGTAGCCCAGCAGGTTGTGAACCTCGGCGTTGCGCGGCTCTTCACGCGCTGCAACCCGCAGTTCCGCCAACGCTTTGGACCACTGTTGCGCGGCAATGGCCGTGCGAGCCGCCGACAAGCGCTCAGCCACTGAAGGCTGCGCCACCTCGGGGCCGGTGTCCGCCGCATTCGCAGCTGTGGGCCAAACAGCCAGCAAGGCCGCACCCAACAGCACTTGGGCTGCGGTCATTGAAATCAAAGCAATCGGCTGACGCATGAGGAATCTCCTGACGACATGGGACTGTGCAGAATGGCTGCCCCGCCAAAGTTATACCGGGGTCAGTTTGGCCACGCTCAGCGCGAGCCACTTGACCCCGTGGCGCAGAAAACTCACCTGAGCGCGCGCGTCATCGCCACCGCCCTCGATGGTTTGCACGGTGCCCTCTCCGAACTTGGCATGAAACACTTTCATACCCACCGTCAGCGCCACTTTCTGGCCATCACTGCCCTCGGCAGCCGCTGTGCGAGACACCCCGTTTTGCGAAGCCAGCGCGTCACGCCCAAAACCACTGCTGCCAGACCAGGCAGGCTCACGCCGGCCCGAAGAGCCCTGCCAAACCGCGGCACCGTGTGCGGGCGACAACCATTTCAGCGCAGCCTCGGGCAGCTCATCGAAGAAACGGCTTTTGAGGTGGTAGCGGGTCTGGCCGTGTAGCAAGCGCGTTTGTGCGCAACTGAGGTAGAGCCGCTGGCGCGCGCGCGTGATGGCGACATACATCAGGCGGCGCTCTTCTTCCAGGCCGTCGCGGTCGCTCAGCGAGTTCTCGTGGGGGAACAAACCTTCTTCCAGCCCGGTGATGAACACCGCGTCGAATTCCAAGCCCTTGGCGGCGTGGACGGTCATCAACTGCACCGCGTCTTGACCCGCCTGCGCCTGGTTGTCGCCGGACTCCAACGCCGCATGAGACAAGAAAGCAGCCAGCGGAGACAGGGTTTCGCCTGTGGGCTCTGAGCCTTCAGAAAATGGCGATGGCGATGCCAACAGGTCATTGGTGATGGGGGCAGACACATCCAGACCTTGGCTGACTGGCGACTGCGTCAGGGCGAGGCGAGGCGCGTCTGGCACGTCAGCCGCCAATGCCACCGCGTCGCGGCCAAAGCCTTCCTGCGTGACGAAGCTCTCGGCCGCATTCACCAGTTCCTCGAGGTTTTCCACGCGCTCGGTTCCGTCTCGCTCGGCACGGTAGTGCTCCATCAAGCCGCTGTGTTGGAGCACCCGGTCAATGATTTCACGCAGCGTCAACCCTTGCGTTTCTTCACGCATCACATCGATGCGCGCCACAAAAGCACCGATGTTGGCACCCGCCTTGCCGCTGACGTGGGCCGCCGACTCGAACAAGGAAGCGCCGCTGGCACGCGCCACGTCTTGCAACTGCTCGATGCTGCGAGCGCCAATGCCACGCGGCGGGAAATTCACCACGCGCAGAAAACTGTTGTCGTCTCTCGGGTTCTCCAGCAGCCGCAAGTAAGCCAGCGCGTGTTTGATTTCGGCGCGCTCGAAAAAGCGCAAACCGCCGTAGACCCGATAAGGAATGCCTGCGTTGAACAGCGCCGTTTCAATGGCCCGGCTTTGCGCGTTGCTTCGGTAGAGCACCGCCACCTCTTGGCGCGGCAAGCCAGAGCGCACCAGCTGACCGATTTCTTCCACCACCCACTGCGCTTCAGAAAAGTCCGATGGCAGCTCCATGGCACGAACCGGCTCGCCTGGGCCTTGGTCAGTGCGCAGGTTTTTTCCCAGGCGGCGGCTGTTGTGCCCGATCAGCGCATTGGCCGAGTCGAGGATGTTGCTGTGGCTGCGGTAGTTCTGCTCGAGCTTGATCTGGTGCTGCACGTCGAACTCGCGCACGAAATCGGCCATGTTGCCCACGCGCGCACCACGAAAGGCATAAATGCTTTGGTCGTCGTCACCCACGGCAAAAATCACATTGCCCTCGCCCGCCAACATCTTGATCCAGGCGTACTGCAGCCGGTTGGTGTCTTGAAACTCGTCGATCAGGATGTGCCGAAACCGCCGCTGGTAGTGCTGGCGGATGGCGTCGTTGTCGCGCAGCACTTCATAGCTGCGCAGCATCAGCTCGCCGAAGTCGACCACGCCTTCGCGCTGGCACTGCGCTTCGTACAACGCGTACAACTCCACCTTTTTGCGGCTGTCTTCGTCGCGGGCCACGACGTCGGCAGGCCGCTCGCCGTCTTCTTTGCAGGCGGCAATGAACCACTGGGTTTGCTTCGGGGGAAAGCGTTCGTCGTCCACCTGGAACTGCTTGTAGAGCCGCTTGATGGCGCTCAACTGGTCTTGCGTGTCCAAGATCTGAAATGTGGAAGGCAAGCCTGCGGCTTGGTGGTGCGCACGAAGAAAGCGGTTGCACAGGCCGTGGAAGGTGCCGATCCACATGCCGCGCACATTCACGGGCAGCATGGCGCCCAAGCGCGTCATCAACTCTTTGGCGGCCTTGTTGGTGAAGGTCACGGCCATCACGCCAGCAGGCGAGATTTGCCCGGTTTGCAACAACCAGGCGATGCGGGTGGTGAGCACCCGGGTCTTCCCAGACCCGGCGCCTGCCAAGACCAGCGCGTGGGCCGCAGGCAGCTCCACGGCGGCGCGTTGTTCGGGGTTGAGCACCTGCAACAGTGGGTTATCGCGGGTGTTGTCCAAAAGCATCGCGGCATTGTAGGAAGATGGCTCATGGTCCAAGCTCACCGCACCACCCCACCTGTCGACGAAACCGAGTCACAGAAGCCAACATTTTTTTCATCAACCAAGGCCGTCGCACGCTGCGCCGCGCAGGCCCCGCAGCCCATAGGACAACACTGGCTGCTCTGGTGCAGCAGGACGTTCATCCAGGCGGGCACCTGGGTCGGCCTGTCCCTGTGTTTCAGCTCTGCGACCTGGGCTCAAGGCCATTGCACCAGTGAAGGCATCGCCAGGCCGACAGCGCTGGTCGAGCGTTTCATCAATGCCGATTGCGAGGCCTGCTGGAGCGACCCCGGCACGCCGGTGCCGCCACAGCGGGCGATGGTGCTGGACTGGATCGTGCCCGGCAGCCAAGGTGAAGAAGCGCCCTTGTCCGCTGCTGCCACGCGCGACTCGATCACCCGGCTGCAATCGCTCGGCCAACCTGAGCCTGGACGCACAGCGCAGCGACAAGCCAGGGTTGAGCCCTCTTCGGCTGTGCGCCTGCGATTGGCACAAGGCCCCGCGCTGAACCAATACCTCGGGGCTTCGGTGCGTCTGCAACCGGTGCCACCACCGGCGGTGCGGCAAGGCGGCTGGCGCGCCTGGTTGGCCTTGGTCGAGCAAGTGCCTGCTGGCGAATCGGGCACGCCTGTTGCCCGCCAACTGGTGCGTGGCCTGCTGGAGCCGCCGTGGAGCGGCCGCCAGCAGTTGTCTGGCGAGGACTTGCGCAGGCTCTCGGAGTCTCGGGTGATGTCCATCCCAGAGGGCGCGCAGGCGGATCGCCTTCGCATCGTCGGTTGGGTGGAGGACGCGCAAGGCCGTGTGCTTGCCGCCACGCAAACCCGGTGCGTGCCCGTGCCCTGATGCGCCACTTGAAGCAATTTCCCGGCAGGTGCCAGCCGTAGAATTGCGCACCGGGCCCAAGCCATTGCGGTCCGGTTTTTTGTGGGCGAAACATCCCCCTCGAAGCCGGGTTCAATCCAAGCGCCCAGAACTCTCCCTTTTCTGAAAGAGCTTGGACCATGGACATCTTCGACTACGACAACATCCTGCTGCTGCCGCGCAAGTGCCGTGTGGGCAGCCGCTCGGAGTGCGACACCTCGGTGGAACTCGGCGGGCGGCGCTTTCGCCTGCCGGTCATGCCCGCCAACATGAAAACCGTGGTGGACGAGACCATCTGCCTGTGGCTTGCGCAGCATGGCTACTTTTATGTCATGCACCGCTTCGACCTGGACAACGTCGCCTTCGTGCGCCGCATGCTGCAAAGCGGCGCTTTCGCTTCCATTTCCTTGGGCGTCAAGGCAGCTGATGTGGCCACCGTCAAGGCCTTGGCGGCTGAAGGCCTGTCCCCCGAATACATCACCATCGACATCGCCCACGGCCACGCCGACAGCGTGCGCGACATGATCGGCGTCATCAAGCAGCACCTACCGGCGTCTTTTGTGATCGCTGGCAACGTGGGCACGCCAGAGGCGGTGATTGACTTGGAAAACTGGGGCGCTGATGCGACCAAGGTGGGCATCGGCCCGGGCAAGGTCTGCATCACGCGCATGAAGACCGGTTTTGGTACGGGCGGCTGGCAACTCTCGGCGCTGAAGTGGTGCGCCCGCGTGGCCACCAAACCCATCATTGCCGACGGAGGCATTCGCGAGCACGGCGACATCGCCAAGTCGATCCGCTTCGGTGCCACGATGGTCATGATCGGCTCGCTTTTGGCTGGGCATGAGGAAAGCCCGGGCCAAACGGTAGAGGTCGATGGACGCCGCTACAAGGAGTATTACGGCAGCGCCTCAGACTTCAACAAAGGCGAGTACCGCCACGTCGAGGGAAAGCGCATCTTGGAGCCCATCAAGGGTCACTTGGCCAACACACTCACCGAGATGGAGCAAGACCTGCAAAGCTCCATCAGCTATGCGGGGGGCGTGAAGCTGCTGGACATCCGCAAGGTGAACTACGTCACGCTGGGTGGCGACAACGCCGGCGAGCACCTGTTGATGTAAGCCGGCGCTGCAGCCGCCTCAGACCCGACCCAGCAACTCTGACAGGCGAACATGCAGGGGGTCTGCAGGTTCGGTCAGCGCGTCCAGCACGCTGAAATGGTGCCGACCCGCGAGCTCTTCACACACCGGCACCACCGCCCTGCCCCACGCCTGCTCGATCAAACGGTTTTGCGCCAGAAACGCAGCGCTCTCCAGGGCACCGGCCAAGCTGTAGAGCACACCTTGGCGTGGCGCTGGCATGGCCGCCGGGCTGCAACGCAAGGCGTCGGCAGCGGTCAAGCGCAGCGACTCTTGCAAAAAAGGTGTTCGGGTCAACGGCAGCAGGTCGTAAAGACCAGAAATGCTCATGGCAGCGCGCAGCAAATGGCGCGGCAATCGGGCATCCACAGCTTGCCAGCGGGTGTTGAGGAGCATCGCAGCCAATTGACCGCCCGCCGAGTGCCCCACCACCACCAAGCGGCGAGGGTCACCGCCAAATTCCGCCGCGTGCTGCCATGCCCACCGCACCGCTTGCACCATTTGCAGACAAATGTCAGGGATGGTGACTGGCTGGCCTGCAGTCTCTGGGCACAAGCCGTAGTTGGGCACCACGACGCAAGCGCCCATGTCCAGCAGCGCCGGGGCCAAGAAGCTGTGGTCACTTTTGTCCAATGAGCGCCAGTAGCCGCCGTGAATGAACACCACCACCGGGCTGCCGCTGCGCTGGGCAGCGAACACGTCCAGCACCTGCTTGTTGCTGGTGCTGCCGCCAGCCATGTAGGCAATGTCCTGCTGGGTCTTGCACCGCTGTCTGGCGGTTTCAGAGTCGGCCTTCCAGCGCGCAAAGTAGTCGGCATGATCGGGCACCAGCGCCCGGTTGTTGTACTGGGCGTCGAGTTCAGCGGGGGTCATGACCGATCCTGTTGTCGTGGGTTTGAAATGATCATCCCACAGCGACTCGCGGGCGCGGTCAACGCACACCCATCTTTGAAAGGCACGTCATGAAGATCACGGTTTTGGGCATTGGAATGATGGGCTTGCCCATGGCGCGGCGTTTGGTGGTTGCGGGCTATGAGGTGCATGTCTGGAACAGAACGCCCGAAAAGGCCAAAGCGGTCGAAGGTGCGCATGTCCACACCAGCGCAGCCGATGCAGCGCGCCACGCAGACCTGGTCATTGCTTTGCTTGCAGATGGCGAAGCCGTCCTGAGCACCTTGACCGATGGGGGTGTAGCCAAAGCGATGCGGCCCGGAACACTGTGGGTTGATATGTCGTCCATTCGCCCAGCCCAAGCGCAAGCCCACGCCGAACTGCTGGCGCAGCAAAACGTGCGCGCACTCGACGCGCCCGTGTCAGGCGGAACGGTGGGCGCAGAGCAAGGTAGCCTGGCCATCATGGTGGGCGGCGAGCCGGCCGATTTCGAGCGTGCAGCCCCTGTGCTCGCGCACTTGGGGCGGGCCACTTGGGTGGGGCCAAGCGGATCAGGGCAACTCGCCAAGCTGGCCAACCAGATGATCGTCGGCATCACCATCGGCGCGGTGGCCGAGGCGTTGCTGCTGTGCCAGCAAGGCGGCGCTGACATGGCACGCGTTCGCCAAGCCATCTCGGGCGGTTTCGCTGACAGCCGCATCCTGCAATTGCATGGCCAACGCATGATCGACCAGGACTTTGCCCCCCGCGCCCGCATGACCGTGCAACTCAAAGACATGCGCAACGCGCTCGCCACCGCCCAAGCGTTGGGGTTCTCGGCGCCCATCACCACGCTGTTTGAATCGTTGTACGCCAGCGCTGCGGCTAACGGTCTGGCCGATGCCGACCACTCGGCACTGATGCTTGAACTGCAGCGCCGCCAAACCAGCCCAGCAGACCAGCATCGGCAGCTCTGATTCGCGCGGCTATACTGCGCGGCTTCGTTGACGGGCGGTCACTGCGACAACCCAGCAACCGGGGGTTCTTAGCTCAGTTGGTAGAGCAGCGGACTCTTAATCCGTAGGTCGAGTGTTCGAGTCACTCAGGACCCACCACCCCAATCTCTTTGTGAATCAACAGCTTGCGCTGCGTCGCAAGCACAAGAAACGCAGCGAAATGCTGCAGTTTCTTGGGTTTGGCACAAATTTGGCACAGTTGAAGATCGGTGCCATCACTCTTAAGAGGCTGTATGGCAGCCATCGCAAAGCACGGCCACTTCTGGCGAGCCGAGGTTCGCCGCATCGGTCACCCAGACGTTCCGTCTAGGTTCGACACCCACATCAATACCTTCTGGGTCGCGGTTTAGAACGTCCGTGTCCTGTATTTCATTTGCAACACCCCTTCTGCGTAAGCAGTGGTTAGTCTGTTGCGCCGACCGGTTGAATCCGCCACCCAAGGCTGACGCCCGTAGTCCAGAACTCGCCAATCGAAAGCTGCCGGCCGAATGCGCACAAAGCCACCCGAACAAGATTCACCAGCTCAAGGTGTCTCAACGAAATCCAGTCGATGCTCGACGAGTACATCGATGAAACACCGGATCTTCGGCGCGAGTTGCTTCTTGCTCACGTAGGCCGCATAGGTCGAAAAACGAACTGCCACTTGGCCCTGCAGCAGCAGTTGCAGCTCAGCTTGGGCCACCATCGGTTTGCACACGATGCCCGGTAGGCGCGCCACGCCGATGCCCGCTGCAGCCGCAGCAGCCACCGAGGCGAGGTCGTTGACGTTGAGCACGGTGTTGGGTTTGACCTTGGCGCCCGTGGGCAGATCCCAGATCTCGCCTTCGCGAAAGGTGATGGCCGGCGCGGTGCTGATGAACTGCGCGTCGTTTTGCTGGGCGTGGGCCGCACGCAGCTTCGGACTGGCGACGAAGTAAGACGCCACGCCGCCCAAGCGGCGCACGCTCAGGCTGCCGTCGTTGAGGTCGCTCACGCGAAGCGCCAGGTCCACGCCCTCCTCCACCAGGTTCACCAGGCGGTCGGTGAGGCGCAGGTCGACCTGCACCTTCGGGTAGCGCTGGGTGTAGGTGCGAACTGCATTCATCATTCGGGCACGCCCGTAGAGCACCGGGGCGCTGACCCGAAGCAGACCGATCGGCTCGGCCTGCTCGGTTTGCATCGCCGCGTTGGCCTCTTCGATGCGCGCGGCAATCACCACGCACTCGCTGTAATAGCGCTCGCCGGCATCGGTGGTGTTCAAACGGCGCGTGGTCCGCTGCAGCAAGCGCACGCCGAGCGCGGCTTCCAGTCGGCCGATGCGCTCGCTCACCGCCTGCTTGCTGATGCCCTGGCGTTTGGCCGCCGCCGTGAAGCTGGCCTCGCGAACCACGTCCACAAACAGCAGCATGTCGGCGGGGGAGATGCTGGGCGCGGTGCTCATCGGCCATTATTGTCAAGCGTGGCATGACAGTGAATCAACCCTTGGCTGGATTGTTCTGCAATGCGGACACACATAATTTCTCGTCCGTGGTCCACTGCATTCGAACGAGGCTCCTCATGAACATATCTCCCCTGACCGCTGCCGACTACGCCGAGATCCAAAACCTGGTGGCGCTGTACTGCGTGACCACGGACAACGCCGATGCCGACGCCTTCATGCGCCTGTGGGTCGAGCCCGCCGAGTTTGCCGGCTACGACAGCGGCGCCTTCGGCAAGATGGAAACGTGGCAAGCGATGTATGAATTCGAGAAGCACCACGTTGGCCCCGGTGGCATGGCCAACGGCAAGCGCCACCAAAGCACGAACATCGTCATCGAGGGCATCAGCGCCACCGAGGCCCATGTCACCAACGACATGCTGGTGTTCGAGGTTGCGGACGTTCCGTTCCTCATGGCCACCGGCCGCTATAACAAGAGCGTGGTGGTCAAGACTGCCCAGGGCTGGAGGTTCAAGCGCCGCACCTTGGACATCGACTCGGGCTTCTTCAAGCTGATGGCCAAGAACCAGGCCGCTGCGCAGGCTTAGGGGCAGCGGTGCTGAGAGTCGTTTTGCTCCGCAGGTGGAGTTCTTTGTTGGCCTTGGGCCTGTCCTTGGTGTTCTCGGGTTTGGTCGCCGGTTGCGCAGCGCCGTACAAGGGGCCAGCCAGCCCGCACTTCGACGGCAAGGTTTTCTTCAACCCCGGTGTCGTCAAGGAAAGCTCGGTGCTGGGTTACCTGTGGTTGCGGCTGACCAGCGCTCAAGCCGAGTGGCCCAGCAGCGTCGCCGTACCGGCGACTGCAGCGCCGGTGCAGCGCGTGCTCACGAGCGAAGGTGTGGCCAGGGTGACGTTCATCGGGCATGCGACGCTGTTGATCCAAGTGGCGGGTCTGAACATCCTGACCGACCCGGTCTGGTCAGAGCGTGCGTCGTTCGTGCAGTGGCTTGGGCCTCAACGCGTGTCACCACCCAGCATGGGCCTGCAAGCGCTGCCGCCGATCGATCTGGTGCTGATCTCGCACGACCACTACGACCACCTCGACACCGCGACGCTGGCCGCCCTGGACGCGCGTGACAGGCCGCGTGTCGTGGCGCCCTTGGGCAATGCCAAGCTGCTGCGCAGCGTGATGCCGCAAAGCACAGTGAGCGAACACGACTGGGGAGAGCGCATTCCCGTCACTGGCAGCCAGGGCAGCGCGACGATCCATGTCGAGCCGATGCTGCACGGTTCGGGCCGCAGTCCGTGGGACCAGATGCGAACGCTGTGGGCTGCGTTTGTGATCGAGGCCGCCGGCCTGAAGCTCTACCACGTGGGCGACTCGGGCTACGGCGATGGTGCGATCTTCCGCGCCGCTGGCCAAAAGCATGGCGGCTTTGATCTGGCCTTGCTGCCGATCGGCGCCTACGAACCCGCATCCTTCATGGCCGATAGCCACATGCGCCCGAGCGAGGCGGTCAGGGCCATGCTCGACAGCCAATCGGCCCGCGCACTGGCCCATCACTTCGAAGCGTTTCAGCTGGGCTTTGAGGCCTTCGACGCGCCACGCACCGAGCTCCTCGACGCGCTGGTCAAGGTGAGCATCAGCCCCGAGCGATTTGTCGCGCCGCGCCCCGGCCAAGTTGTAACTGTGGCGCCGCTGAGAAAAGTGGCTGCCACCGCCGCGCCCTGAAGCCAACGCTTTCGGCCACTTCCTTTCCTTCGCGCATCGCTCCCGTTTGCTGACGCTCGAGCCGCTGGCGCACCCCGCGGCGAGTTCCAGAGCGGGCACTCAAGCTTGGCGACCCTGCAGCCATGCCCTGGGTGACAGGCCCACCGATTGCGCGAAGGCCCGAGAGAACGACGCCGGATTGGCATAGCCCAGCTTCTCGCTGGCCAACTTGATCGAGCTTCCTGAGAGGAGCATCGACTGCGCGAGCGATACACGCCAGCGCAGAAGGTATTCGGCGGGGGTAACGCCCAGCTGCAACTTGAACTCAGCCGCAAAAGCGCTGCGTGACATGCCAGCAGCCCCAGCCATGGACTCCAGTGCCCAGGCAGCGCTTGGACGCTCGTGCATAGCCGTCAGTGCGCGTGCCAGCTTGGGATGGGCCAGACCATGGAGCAGCCCCTGCGTCATGCCGCCATGGTCCGGGTGGTCCAAAAGCCAGCGCAGCACCTGCAGCAAGAGCACCTCGAACAGTCGGTCAGCCAGCAGGCGTTGCCCGCAGCGCACACGCTCGGTCTCGGCGAACAGCAGTGCCAGCGTTTGCTCGATCCCCTCCACCGAGCGCAAGGGCATGACCACCACCGCGGGCAGCGCCACCACCACTGGATGCCGGACACCGCCTTCGAAGTCCACCGTGGCGCACACGAAATCGGACCCTTCAGCGGGCGCGTTGTGGAAGTGGTGCTCCAGGGGACGCGGATAGAGCAGCAGGGTCGGCTCAGTGACCTTGATCTTGCGCGCCGCGCCGCTGCGCGGCCGGTGCGTCACCACCATCTCGCCCTTGCGCAGCACATGCAAAAAGCCACGCCCCTCTTGGGCGTCGAAGTGCGTGACGCCGCACAAGGGTCCGGCATGAAACAGGTGCGCATGCACGCGAAAGCGCTCGAGAAGCGCGGAAAGTCGGTCCACAGGCCCCGCTGAGATTGGCGACATGATCGGCTCTTTCTGGACGAAATGGATTGTTTAATGGACTATTTGATTCTAAGAATACATTCCTTGATCGGACACTCTCCCACAGCGCACAGGCACACCCGTGCCGCGCCAACCCACCTTGAGGAGAAGTCATGAAGCCCAACTCACTCGCCGCCGCACTGATGGCTGCGATCGCTGCAATCGCGGCCCCGAACGTCAGCGCCCAACCGGCTCCAGCCATTCCTGGCTACACCATGGGTCAGAAGTCGCTGGCCAAAGCCCCATACACGCTGGCAGAACTGGAGTCGCTCAAGAAGACGCTCCTGTTCACCGAAGAAGACATCCGCTACCTGCGCATGAGCAAGGCCATCTTGGCCGACCAGACAGAAGCGATCCTCGACGTTTGGTATGGCTTCGTCGCCTCCACGCCCGAGTTGGTCGTGTACTTCAAGAACAACAAGACCGGGGCTCCGGATGGTGCCTACCTAGGGGCCGTGCGCAAGCGGTTTGGTCAGTGGATCGCAGACACAGCCGACGCCAGTTACGACCAGGCCTGGCTGGACTACCAATACGAAATCGGCCTGCGCCACACCACACCCAAGAAGAACAAGACCGACAAGGTCGACAGCGTGCCGCTGGTGCACTTTCGCTATCTGTCGGCCCTGACGATCCCCGTCACGACCACGCTCAAGCCCTTCTTGGCCAAGAAGGGCGCCTCGGCTGCCGACGTCGAGAAGATGCACGCCGCGTGGGTCAAGTCGGTGTTGATGCAAACCATCCTGTGGAGCTACCCCTACGTCCGAGACGGCCATTTCTGAGCCCTTCACGCCCATCCAGCCGCCTACCGTTTATCTGCGACTGACCCCACCTGAATCGGCGAGCAGATCGCCGTGCCGGTCGATCTCCCCGCAGTCAAGCTGCGCCGCGCCGCCTGAACCTTGTCCGAAGAAGCCAAGCAACCCCGCCCGGCGCACGAGCGCGCCGGGCGACCCACACACCGAGCTGAATCATGAACACCACCGCCAGCATCTCCCCGCCGCTGCAGACCAGCCAGTGGCTTAACTCGCCAAAGCCGGTCACGTTGGATAGCCTGCAAGGAAAGGTCGTGGTGCTCCACACCTTTCAGATGCTGTGCCCAGGCTGCGTGTCGCACGGCTTGCCGCAGGCTTTGCGCATTCACCGGCTCTTCCCGCAGGACAAGGTGGCGGTGATCGGCTTGCATACCGTCTTCGAGCACCACGACGTGATGGGTCCGCAGGCACTTCGTGTGTTCCTCGACGAGTACCGGATTCCGTTTCCCGTCGGCGTCGACCAAGCCGACCCCGCAGGCCCCGTGCCGCTGACCATGCAGGCCTACGGGTTGCGCGGCACGCCCAGCGTGGTGCTCTTCGACCCACAGGGTCGCATGCGACTGAGCCACTTCGGCCAGATCGAAGACTTGCAGCTGGGCGCGGTGATCGGGCAGTTGCTGTCCGAGGTGCCTTCGAGCGCGGCGGTCGGTGCCGATGGGTTGGCGGCTGACCGGAGTGGCACGTCAGGGTGTGCCGACGGCGCATGTGGCGTGGCTGCGTGACCCATCGATGTCTCTTGGAGGGGTGCCTCGCACCGTAGTCACTGGCAACAGCGGCTGCGCGCCGCATGGAGGGTTGTGTCAACGCTGGATTCAATGACCACTGCCTCATAGGTTGTTAGGAGTCGCGTCACGGATGGCCGCAGGAGCGCTTTTTCAGCAGATTCCGATGGGACGCATTGAACCCAGGGCAGTTCACAACAAAAGCCTGGCTGCAGCCCATTCGGGCTTTTCTTGCTCCAAGCGCCGCCTTGTTGCACTCCGTTACGGCCGGTTACTGCACCGCGCTGTTGAAAGCCAAGTACGCTCGCAGCATGTCTGTTTTGCCCCCTCCTCCGATGTCCGCAAACCCTCGCCCATCCCTTCATGTGCTGCACAGCCGCACAAGCGGCCAACTCTCAAGGCGTGGTTTCACCCTCATCGAACTGATGGTGGTGCTGGTCATCATTGGTGTACTGGCTGCCTTGATCGTGCCTAACGTGATGGACCGCGCTGACGATGCACGCAACACCGCTGCACGCACCGACGTCAACAACCTGATGCAGGCGCTGAAGTTGTACCGCCTGGACAACCAGCGCTACCCCACCTCAGAACAGAGCCTGCAGGCGCTGGTGGCCAAGCCCACCTCAGGCCCCATTCCCGGCGCGTGGAGACGCTATGTCGAGAAGCTGCCCAATGACCCCTGGGGCAGGCCCTATCTCTACGCCAACCCGGGCGTGAAGGGCGACGTGGATGTGGTGACTTTGGGTGCCGATGGCTTGCCCGGCGGAGAAGGCAACGACGCCGACATCAACAGCGGCGACTAGGCTCAGCGCACCACGAGATTCACTTGGATGATGGGCAGCAGCACTGCCAACACGATGAGCATGACGAAAAAGCCCATCACCAACACCAGCGCGGGCTCCAGCAGCGAAGCCAGTTGCAGCGCTCGGCGCTGAACGTCGTCACGCAGTTGCTGCGCGCTGCGGGCCAACAACGGGGCCAAGCGCCCGGTCTGCTCGCCCAAAGCAATGAAGGTCAGCATGGACGTGGGCCACAGTGGGCGCGAGCCCAAGGCCAGCGCAATGGGTGCGCCCTCGCGCACACGGCGCACCGCGTCCTGGGCCTGAGCTCGAAGGGCTTGGTTGTGCAGCACGTCCGCCGATGTCTGCAGCGCGCGCACAGCCGGCAAGCCCGCTTGCAGCAACAGCCCCAGCGTGCCGGCGAAGCGCGCTGCGTTGTAGTTGCGCAGCAAGCGGCCAAGCAGCGGCAAGCGCAGCAAAAAGCTGTCCACGCGTTCACGCCAGCCTTTGCGCGCCAGCAACCAAGGGGCAGACAAGCCCAGGCCCAAAGCGCTCAAAAAGAACCAAGGCCCGAAAGCACGCGTGGCCTCACCCACCCACAACATGATGCGCGTGAGCAGCGGAAGCGCCTGCTTCTGCCCGGTGAAGACACCGGCCACTTGCGGCACCACGTAGACCAACAAAAAACCCACGATCAACACAGCCACGCCCGCTACCACCGCCGGGTAGAGACTGGCCGCCAACACTTTGGAGCGCAGCAACTGGCTTTGCTCCATGTCGTCGGCCAAACGTTCCAGCACCACAGCGAGCTGGCCAGACTGCTCGCCGGCCCGCACACAGGCCACCACCACCTCTGAGAAGTCTGCGCCGTGCCGCGCCATGGCAGCGCCCAGGCTGGCACCGCCCTGCACTTCGTTGCGCAGGCTCACTGCCAATGTGCGCTCGCGCGCGGTCTGCGCCTCGTCTTGCAGGGAAGCCAAGGAACGCTCCAAGGTCAGGCCGGCGGCGCTGAGGCTGGCCAGTTGGCGCATCCACACTGCACGCCCGGCGGCAGACAAACTGGCCCGCTGCCAGCGACGCCCGACCGCAGGTGCATGGGCGTCTGCAGAAGCGTCGCGACGCTCGAGCCCATCGGGGTTCGGGCGTACGGGCATACGCCCCTGCACATCGCCTGAAGCGAGGCCGGGGTCTTTGACCGACGAGCCGGGCACAGACGTTGGCCCACCTTGCGCGCTGGACACCGGCGTGACCTGCAAGGGCACCAGTTGTTGCTCGCGCAGGGCAGCCCTTGCCAAGCGCGGGCTGTCGGCTTCGATGATGCCCCGGCGCTTGCGGCCAGTGGCGTCAACGGCTTGGTAGGCGAAACCTGGCACGGTGGGGTATGCAGCGGCGCATGACGCTTCAGTCGCGGGTCACGCGCAGCACCTCTTCGCTGGAGGTGACGCCCCGCGCTACCAACTGTTCGCCATCGTCGCGCATCAGGCGCATGCCCTGGGCCAGCGCGGCTTCGCGAACGGCAGCCTCTGCGGCGCGCTCGTGGATCAAGCCCCGCAAGGGCTCGTTGGCTACCAGCAACTCGAAGATGCCGGTGCGTCCCTGGTAGCCGGTCTGCCCGCACGCCGTGCAGCCCGCGGGTCGCCACATGGCACCCTCGGGGCGACGGCAACTCGGACACAGTTTGCGCACCAAGCGCTGTGCCAGCACGCCCAACAAAGAAGAGCTCAGCAAGAAGGGCTCGATGCCCATGTCGGTCAAGCGGGTGACGGCACTGGCCGCGTCGTTGGTGTGCAAGGTGGCCAGCACCAAATGGCCAGTGAGCGAGGCTTGAATGGCGATCTGCGCGGTTTCGAAATCGCGAATTTCACCAATCATGATGACGTCTGGGTCTTGCCGCAGGATGGCACGCAAGGCTTTGGCGAAGGTCAGGTCGATCTTGGGGTTGACCTGGGTCTGGCCGATGCCCGAGAGCTCGTACTCGATGGGGTCCTCCACCGTCATGATGTTGAGCTGCGTGGCATCCAACTGCTGCAGCGCGGCGTACAGCGTTGTGCTCTTGCCCGAGCCCGTGGGGCCCGTCACCAAAATGATGCCGTGGGGCTGGCCCACCAGCTCTTTCAGGCGCTGCAAGGTGGCACCGTGCAGCCCCAGGGCCTCCAGGCTCAGTCGGCTGTCGTTTTTCTCGAGCAGCCGCAGCACGGCGCGCTCGCCGTGAGCGCTGGGCAAGGTGCTCACCCGCACATCGACCGAACGCGTGCCAATGCGCAGGCTGATGCGACCATCCTGCGGCAGGCGCTTCTCGGCAATGTCGAGGTCGGCCATGACCTTCAGGCGCGAAATGAGCGCCGCGTGCAGGGCGCGGTTGGGCTGCACCACCTCGCGCAGCGTGCCATCCACACGGAAGCGCACGCTGCTCGTGCGCTCGTAAGGCTCAATATGGATGTCGCTGGCTCCGTCGCGCGCGGCCTGCGTCAACAAAGCGTTGAGCATGCGGATGATGGGCGCGTCATCCACAGCGGCCAGCAGGTCTTCGATGGCCGGTATCTCTTGCATGATGCGCGAGAGGTCTGCGTCAGCTTGCACCTCGCTGACCACCTCGGCTGCTGTTGATTCACTTTGCGCGTAAGCCGCGCTGATGCGCTCCAGCAAAGCCGCGCTTTCCTGGCGTGCCAGCCGATCCACGCGGTGGCAGCGGATCACCTCGGCCAAGGCTGACAGCGACGCGTCACCACTTGACCACAGCGTGTGTTGTTCGCCCTCACGCTCGAGCAAGAGCCCGTGCGCGCGTGCAAAGCTGTAGGGCAAAGGGTGACGCGCTTCGCTCAAGTGGGCAGCTTTCTCAAGCGTGTGGATGAGGGTTTGCGTGCAGCCATCACTGCGCCGGGGCCGGGGCTGGATTTGCTGGTGCCGCTTCCGGTACAGAAACAGGTGGCGTTGGAGCCGCGTTGGCCCGATTGCGGACATTGGGCATAGCGGGCAAGACCGGGCCTTCGTTCACGCCCAACAAGGTGCTGGGCTTGGGCTGAGCCCCTTGCTGCCCGGCGCGCATCAGGTCGTAACGATCCAGCGTGAGGGCATCCGTTGCAGCAGAGTCGCGCACGACCACTGGCCGCAAAAACACCATGAGATTGGTCTTTCTGCGGCTGCGCGCTTCGCTGCGAAACAGGTTGCCGAAGAAAGGCACATCGCCCAGGCCGGGCACCTTCTCTTGGTTGCCAGAAAACTCGTCTTGCAGCAGACCACCCAGCACCACGATGGCACCGTCTTCCACCAGCACGTTGGACTCGATCGAGCGCTTGTTGGTAATGAGCCCAGTGGCCGAGTTGACAGAAGAGGCCTGCACGCTGGAGACCTCCTGGAAGATTTGCAGGCGCACGGTGCCGCTTTCGCTGATTTGCGGACGCACGCGCAGCGTCAAGCCCACGTCTTTGCGCTCGATGGTCTGAAACGGATTGACCGAGCCATTGGAGCCACCGGTGTTGGTGAACTGGCCCGTGACGAAGGGCACGTTTTGTCCGATGACGATCTTGGCCTCTTCGTTGTCCAGCGTCAGCAGCGTGGGCGTCGACAAGATATTGCCTGCACCGGTTTCCTCCAGGAAGCGCGCCAAAAAGCCCAGCACATAAACGCCGTTGCGGTCGCGGGCCACACCAAAGTTCAGGCCACGCCCCGGGTTCACGTTGCCACTGCCCGCGTTCTGTTGCAGCGACAAGATGTTGCCGCCGCCGGTGCCGAAGTTCGAGCCCAGGTAGCCCACCAAAGAGTCGCCGTTGCGGCCAAAGGTGCCTTGCCACTGAATGCCGAACTCCGCCGCCTTGTCGCTGTTGACCTCGGCGATCAGGCTCTCGACGAACACCTGCGCGCGGCGGCCGTCGAGCTTGTCGATGACCGCGCGCAGCTGGCGGTACTGGGCTTCGGTCGCCGTGATCACCAGCGAGTTGGTGGCCGTGTCGGCCTGAATCTGCCCGCCCGTGCTGCCAGCGCGCGACGCGACGGGCGTTGCCGCTGCACCGCCGGGAGCGGCTGCAGGCGCTGCTGCACTGCCCCCGCCCGCCAGGGCTGCACGGAGTGTGGCCGCCATGGCATTGGCTTCGGCGTTCTTCAGGTAGACCACATAGATATTGCCGGCAGCGCCGTTGCTGCCAGCCAAACTGGGCTGATCCAGGTTGGCCACCAAAGACCGAACCAGCTCCATGCGGGCTGCATTGGGCGCGCGCACCAGCAGCACGTTGCTGCGCGGCTCGGCAATCAGCACCGTGCGCAAGGCATCGCTTCCGCCTGCCCCGCCCGCACCGCCGGGCGCAGACGCACCCTGCACTTCCAACAAGCGCTGCACCGTGGGCGTGATGTCGGTCACCGGCAAGTGCCGAATGGGAATCACCTCTACGCCTGTCGCCTCAGCTACATCGAGCGCAGCAATGATGCGGCCGAGCCGGTGCAGGTTGTCGGCGTAGTCGGTAATGACCAGGGCATTGCCGGTGGGGCTGACGTTGATGATGTTGTTCGGGCTGATCAGTGGGCGCAACACCGCCACCAGATTGGCGGCAGGCTCGTGGTTGAGGCGAAAAATCTGCGTCACGATCAGACCGCTGCCCACGCGCTGCGGCGACGCACTGCCCGCATTCACTGTCGCGCCTTGCAGCTTGGCTTCAGCCTCGGGCACGACCTTGTAGATGCCGCCAGACTCCACCACCGCAAAGGACTGCAGGCGCAGCGCTGCAGAAAACTGGTTGAAGGCAGCAGCTGGCGTCACGGGACGCTCCGTCACCAAATTGAGTGTGCCGCGAACACGCGGGTCCACGATGACATTCCTGCCCGTCAGCACGCCCATGGCGCGCGCCACGGCTTCAATTTCAGCGTTGACGAAGTTCAGCGTGATCGGCTCGTTGGGCCTGGGCCGCGGCGAGGCCGTGGGGTCGGCCACCTGGGCACTCTGAGCAGCAACGGGGTTGGGCGCGGTCCACAAACCGAGGCCAAGCCCCAGGCCCAACAGGCAGACCAAAGTGACTGGATGCGATGAATTCATGATGCCTTGCCCCAAGAAAAAACAGATGGCTTGCCCGGGGGAAGGGCTGCCTCGATGATGGAACGCAGGGCGCTGGCCTCGCCGCTGGCTTGGGCCGTGCCCCGAAAACGCCAGCCTTGTTCTGTTTGCTCGCCTTCGCCATTGAGCTGCAAAGCCCCGCCCAGCGTGCGCAACTCCAACACGGCGGGCTTGGCCATGAAACCATCAGCCCCACCGAGTGCTACAGCGCCAGCCGCAGGCGAAGGTCGCAGCCTCGCCTGATAGTGCGCGCTCATGCCTGCGCCCGGCGTCAGGTTGGAGTGAACCACGGCTTGGGCCACCGCTTCACCCGAGAACGCGTGGCCACTGCGCCAAGACAGACCTGCCGTGTCCAGCCACAACTCCCCGCTGAGCTGCAAAGCTTGAACAGGCACACCCATGGGCGCCAACCACTCCAGGGGCCAACGCGTGCTGCCGTCACGCACTTGCACCCACCAAGCACCTTGATGGCGCAGCACGACAGCCTGCAGGGCCGAGCGGCCACAGCAGCCTGGCGCCAGCCGCAGCTTCATGCCGGGCCCACCAGCGCCCCAAGTGGGCCGAATATCCCAAGACACCGTGACCGGGCGCGCCAGCGCTGGCTGAAAAGCCACTGCACCGGTCTGAAGCAGCATGGCCTGCCCTTGCCACCAAGTGCCCGATGTAGGTCGCAGGATCCAGCCAGGCCCGGTCCCACCGGGTACCGAGCCGGGCAAAGACAGATCGGGCAACCAGCGCGCTGGCCACCACAGCACGGCGGCTACCAGGACTCCCAACCATGCGCCGCAAAAAGCTGCTCTCCAACCAGCACCTTGCGGCAAGCCGGCCCAAGCAAGCTCATCGCTTGCGCTTGCGCTGCTGACGGGGCGGCTTATGGCGCTGCCTGTGGCACCAGCCGTGCCGCGGGGGTCTAACGTGGCGGGCCCCAAGAAGACGGTGTCGCTTTCGTTGGTCGAGGATCGCGCTGAAACAGAAGATCCAGAGGACGCAGACGAGCTGAAGCGCGCCAACCAGCCCAAGCCCCGCAGCCAAGCCGCACCAGCAGGCTTGGGCTGCTGGGGTGCATCCGAACGGCGCTGATACGGCGGCGTGGATGGCCTGGTCCTGCTCATGGCTGTGCCTCGGGCAACATCAACACCACTTGGCCGCTCCATTGATCGGCCTGCGTGCTACGGCTCAAGTTGAGCGACTCGGGCTTGCTGCCCGTACGCTCTCGAACCTGAGTAAGCCAGCGGCTCAGTGCGGCGGCTGGTACGCCCTGCAGCTGGACGGTGAGCCGAGTGCCGCTTTGGGTGAGCTGTGTGGCTTCGCCCAGAAGCGGTTTTGAAAGCGTACGAATGGCGCTGGCCGATTGCTCTGGGCTTAAACGCGGCGAGCCACCTGAGCGCAGGGCTTGAGCCTCGGCAGCCACGCCCTGCATCTGACGCTCGGCGGCATCCAGGCGAGCATGGCGCTCATCTGCCTCGCGCCACACCGACCAAGCAGGTCCCCACCAAGTCGAAAACACCAACACGACCGAACAGGCCAAAGCGCCCCACAACGCCCAGCGCTGCGTGCGCGTGAGCCCATCCAACCTGACCGCCAAGCGATCGCGCCAAGCGCCGTCCAGCCCATCGGCCCGACCCCATACCCGACCCAAGCCGCTCATGGCGAGACCTCCGCTGGTGCTTCGCCGCGACCACGAAAGCGCACGCGCCACAGTCCGTCTTGCTCCGTTGCGGCGTAGCCCAGCACCTCCAGGCGACGCTGCCAAGCCCGGGCTTCAGCAGGGCTGAGCGAAGCGGCGCGCAGCTGCAAGCCGTCAGACGCAAAGAGCATCTCTTGCGGGCGCCATGCCACATCAAAGCCCTCGCTGGCCGAGACCACGGCTGCCAGCGTGGCCTCGAAGTCTTGCGGCGACAAAGCCGTGCTGTTGCGCCGAAGCCGAGCCAACTCGCGTGCAGCCTGGGCCGGCGCATCGAGCACCACTGTGAGTTGTGGGAACACCCGCGTGGCCTCGGCTCGCAAGGCCGACTCCCGTTGGGCGAGCAGCCGCTTCTCTCGCCATGCCCACGCGGGCAAAGCAAGCAGTTGCACAACGAGCAAAGCCAGCAAACCCAAACGGGCCATGCGCCAAGCGGGCGCCGTCCAAAGGTCTTGCAAACGGTCGAACCAAGATGCGCGCGCGCCCGCGCCACCGGCCAACTGAAACTCGAACTGCGCCAAATCCCATTCGCTCTGGCGACGTTTGTACAAACGCCTGGCCTGCTCAACCGGTTTGATCTGACCCGTCCACCAAGCCCTGGCACCTTCGGCCAAAGCTTCGTCGGCCAACAACACCACGCCCGACTTCGCCGCCTGTCGAACCGACTCGGGCAGCGCCTGCAAAGGGTCATGGTCCATCAGAGGAAAAGCTGCTAAACCAGACTCGCAACCCACCACCAACACGGGCGAGCCAGGGCGCCCGGTCAACATCAACTGCGACACGGCGCCCACGCGAAGTACAGATTCAGGCTCTGGCTCTGCCACCGGGATGAGCCGATGCACCGGCTTGCCCGCCAACTCCAGCGACTGCAAACAGCGCCGCAGCCAAGCGCGATCACAGGCCGCCACCCAAATCGGCTGCGCATCGGTCGCGCCGGGCTGAAGCGCGAAATGCACAACCTGCGGTTCTTGCAGCAAATACTCCTCGAGCAGGCCTTGCAACACCGCACGCACATGCATCGACTGCGCCCCCCCCCGAGACAACGTTCCTTTGGGCAAACGAACCCGGTGCCATGACAGCGCCTGGGCCGGCACCAAGCCGATGCGCTCGGAGACTTCGCCGCCGCTGTCGGGCAGCCCGCGCGCAGACGTGGCTTGTGAAACGGACAGGCGTGTGCCGTGGCGCGTGACGGCCACAAAGCCATCCGTTGTCTCGGACAACGGATGCGGCAACAAGATCAAGGTGCGGGACATGCCAGTCTTTGCGCGCGCTTTTCAGAGCTAGGGCGCACGCGAATGTCACTCCATGGCAAATGTGCGTTGCGGAACATTCGATTATGAGTTTGGGACTGCCCATTGCGCCAACAAGCGAATGCTTGCGCTTTTGCGCCGTAACAACGCCATGCGGGTCACGGTCTGCTCATTTAGCCGGACATCACCCCTCATTTCAAAGTAAGCACTGGCCAGACCATGCAACTCGGGCTGCAGGGGGGGCACGCCCAGGTCGGCTGCTGCATCGGGCAGCGAGCGCCAGGGCGAGCCTGCACGCCGCGCTGCCACCGAGCGCGCTTGCGACAGCCCCAAGCCGGGCACGGCCGCGTGCAGCACTTCAGCGCTGGCGGTGTTGAGATTGATCGGTGTCGGCTCTGGCAACCAGACGATGTGCGGCTCCAGCACCGGCACGCGCTCAGGGCGTACGCCCAAAGCCAGCAGCACCAAGCCTGCGGGCGGAACCATCGCTTGCATGGGAGCCTCCTGCAAACCGTCAGCCCGGGTCGATGCCGCGCCCGTGCCCGCCGAAGCTACAGCGTCCACGCCAGCAGCGCCTGAAGCCAACTCCGCTGCTTTCGGTGGCAGCCGCTCTCGCACGCGCACAGCCAAGTCTTGCGCTTCAGAACTGGGCAACTCGAGCGCAGAAAAAAGACGCAGCAAGGCGGCTTCCATGCCACGCGACTGGATGTCGTCTCCACCCAAATTGGCGAGGTTCAAGCGCCCTTGTGCGTCTGACATGCGCCCGCTGATGAACGCATCTGGCACCGTGTCCACCCCAGCAGACGTGGTGTCGGTGCTGGCCCGCTCATTCACAAAGGCCTTCACCGACGTGGTGGGCATGGGCACGGCCCACACCTCACCCAGGTAGTCCGTGTTGTTGCGGCTGGCGTCTGATCGCAGCACCGAGGCGGCCCATTCCAGCGCGCCTTGCAGCAGCCAGTCGGCCTGCAAGCGCGTGCGCTGCGCCTGCTCCGCTTGCAGTTGCTGCCACTGCGTCCACAGCAAAGCCGAAGCCATGGTGGCTACCACCGCAGCCACGCCCAGTGCCAGCACCAAAGCCATGCCCCGGTGGCGCACACAACCAGTGCCGACAGCCCGGCGCACTACACGCCGCCCAAGGCCACGCCGGGGCGTAGCCAGTGAATGCTGACCGGCCCCTGCCAAGCCGGTCCCGGCAAGTCCAATGTCAGGCGGATGGCATCTGGCACGCCGCAGGGGTTGTCAGCAGAGGTCACGCCCACGCTGGACTGCGGGTTGGTCCAGGTGTTGAAGCGGTAATACCCCAACGACACGGAGCGCACCGGGGTGGCGGGCTCCGACTCAAAAGCCAAACGTTCAGGCCCCACGCCGACCACCGGCCAGCGGCGCAGTTGTCCCCACAAGGCGCGCAGTGCTGGCGGGTCACTCACCGGGCTTGACTGCCAGCGCTGCCATTGGCCCTCTTGCCAGTGCCACACCACGCCCACCACGCCGCCCCCTTCAGCGCGCCGCGTCAGGCGCAAGGTCTTGCCATCCCATTCAACGCAGCCGGTGGACTGCACCACTTCCAGCGCGTGCAAATCAGCGCGCCAACGGTCCACACCCGCACTGATGGCGCTCATTTGCTGCTGGTGCTCGTTGAGCACGACGCGGGCCTGCAGCAACCCGTCGAGACCCCGCCAAGCCAAAGCCGTGAGGAGCGCCACCATGCCCAGGGCGACCAGCAACTCAATGAGCGTCAGACCTCCAGACCTGTCCCTTAACCCGCGCTGATGCGCGTTCATGAGCGATGACGTGTGCATGAGGGACACATCAATTGCGTGGGCCCATGAGGGCAGTCAGGCGGTAGAGGGTGACATCGCCCCGAGTGACTGTGGCCTCGACCCTGCGAAATGAGGCGTCGGGTGTTGCGCGTGTGTCGATGTCCAGGCCGAGGGTCTGCCCCGCTTGGGTGCAGCTTTGCTGCAGTCGGCCCACATTGGGCGGCTGTTGCTGCAAGCGCAGTTCGACCAAAGCACCTTCGGCGCACCACATGGCCAAAGTCACATCGGCTTGGCGTTGGGTGGTGAAAGACAGCGCGCTGATGGCGCGCAGACCAGCAGCCAAGGCCACACCCAAGATCGCGACCGCCACAGCACACTCGATGAGCGTGAGCCCACGAGGGTGGCTGCGTATCATCTTCACATGCTTTCGAAGTCCCACTTTTGGTCTCGCTCGGTCACGGTAGGTGTGTGGTGTTTGTTGGTTTTGTCGCTGGCGTGGTGGGCTCGCCAAGGGTTGCAGACATCGGGCGACGCTGCTGCGGCATTGTCAGCGGCGGCCCCAGCGTGGCAGCCACCCGCGGCAGACCCCAAGCAAGTGGCTCGGTTTTTAGGCGCGCCCGATGAAGCACTCAACACCGCGGGCGCGCAGGAGACCGAGGTCGCGCCCGCCTTGAGCCAAAGGGTGAGGGTGACGGGCGTAGCAGCGTCTGAATCTGGTGAGGGCGTGGCACTGCTGGTGGTAGACGGCAACCCCGTTCGGCCCTACGCCAGGGGCAGTGCCGTCTTGCCCGACTGGGTCCTTCGCTCCGTAGGAACCAAAACTTTAGAGTTCGCCCACGTGAGCAACGGCCAGCAGGCTTTTCTGCCAGTCCCACCACGCCCGTCCAGTCGCTGAGATGAGCCCCGGTGCGAGCCAGTTGCCGCACACACCGACCGTCAAACAGCGGGGTTGGTTCGGCGAAAGTGGTTCCTGCCAAACGCTCAAGCCATGAAGCCCAAGTCGCGCGGGTAACTCAAGCCGTTGAAGGTGCCGCCGAAGTTGCTCAGGCTTGGAAAGATAGCGTTCAGTTCGTTGTCGGCCACGCCAAACCACTTGGCCATGGTGGCTGCGTACTGATCCACCGAAGTCGTGGGAATCAAGCGGCCTTGGCCCACATGCCACTGGTCGTCGGCGCTGCCGGTGTTGGACGTGGAGATCGGTGGCGGGTGACCGTAGAACCGACCCCCATTGACCGCGCCGCCCACCACAAAATGGTGTGCGCCCCAGCCGTGGTCAGAGCCATCGCCGTTGGATTGCAGCGTGCGACCGAAATCAGAGCCCGTGAAGGCGGTGACTTTGTCGGCGATGCCCATCGCGACTGTGGTGTCATAGAACGCGGTCAGAGCGTCACTGAGTTGGCCCATCAAACGAGGCTGCTGTGAGATCAGGTTGTCGTGCAAGTCAAACCCACCCATCGACACCAGGAAAACCTGACGCCGGTTACCCAAATTGGTACGGGCGCCAATCAGTCGAGCCACCATCTTGAGTTGGTTGCTGATGCCCGTGTTTGGGAATCCGTTGAACGGTGCCACGTTGTCGGCCTGCGTTGCCAAGGCGGTGGTGATCGCCTCTTCTGCGCCCTTGGACCGCCGTGTCACGGTGTTGTATTCGTTCTCCAACACGTGCTGCCTAGGCTGCTGCACCATGCTTTGGATGGCGTCTCTCACGCTGACGCCGTATAGGTTGGTGTCGGTAGCTGCGCGGATACGAACTGCACCACCCGTGCTCACTTGGTATTGCAATGCTGTGTCGCCGGACAGGAACACCGCGTTGCCGGTCACCGAAATGCAAGTGAATAAAGAATTGGTGTTGGCGGCGCTCTGAATGGCCAAATCGCCGATGTCGCCACCCCAACCCACCGTCGCGCCTTCAGTGGATGACGACTGCCAAACCGATTGCTGGTCGTTGTGGGAAAAAAGGTTGGGCGGGCGCGGATACAGCGTGCGGTTGCTGCTGTTGTAGGTGCTGCGAATCAAAGGCACCATCAAAGGGCCCACGTTGAGCTGAACTGCTGCGCGCCGGTTAGCGTTGAAGACACGGCGCAATGTAGTCATGGCCGGGTGCAAAGCGTATTCGCGTGCACCGGCCAGCGCCATGCTGGGGCTCAGCAGCGTATTGGTCAGTTCAGCTTGGCCGATGGCGATGCCGTTACCTGTCCGATCCGACACGTTGCCGCCGCGGATGGTGCTGTAGCGGTCGTAGTGCGTGTTGTCATAGGGAATAACGGTGTTGTCATGGTCGTTGCCGCCGTACAAGAACACGCAGACCAAGGCTTTGTAGTCGTTCGCATCAAAAGCCGCGGCCTCAGAAATGGCGGCCAGATTCATGGCAAAGGGCAACGCGGTTCCAGTCACTGCCAACTGGCCGGTTCGCTTGAGAAAAGCGCGTCGGCTGTGCATTTCAGGCTGAAGCAGGTACACGGCAGGGCCTCACTTTTGAACGATGTATTCAGGACACGCCATCACCATCAAGATGGCGGCAAAGACGTTGTCACGCCGAGCCTGAGCGCTGCTGTTGGCTGTGACGTTGCGGCTGTCAAGCGCGCTGACCATCAAGGTGCGATTGGCTTGCGAAATCTGCCCGGCGCACATCAACAGGTTTAACCGCTCGATGAGGGCCACGGGCGAGGCTGCGAGTGCCAATTCAGCGGTGTACGGAGGGACCATGTCACCGCCAAACAAGCCATTGCGAACCACTCCGTACATGTAGTTCAGATAGCCGCCCACGCTGGTCTCGTTGACGATCTGAAACTCGGGCGCCACTTGGCCGTTGGATGCAATTTGTGTAGCCGGTGGCACGTAGCCAGGCCGAAAGAAGTTAAATACCGATGGCGAGCGCAAGGGGCTCTGTCCGAGCTGGCTGGACGCATCGCTCAGGTTCCCTATGCGCCAGCGGCCGTTATTCGATGCCAAACCAAAGGTCCGGGCCCACTGAACAAAGCGCAACATGGGCTCGCGCAACTTGCCGTAGGTGTTGGAGGTCAAGGCAGCGGGAGAGCGCGCCTCGTCGTCCAACCAAATCGCGGCAAACGTGGCTTTCAAGTCACCCCGAACACCCCGTCCGTTGTTGTTGAACACCGACGCCACACGCGCCACATAAGCGGGCGTAGGGTTGCTGGTGATCAAGCGCTGGATCATCTGCTTGGCGAAGAACGGTCCTACGTTCGGGTGGTTGAACAAGGTATCCAGTGCCACCTTCAACGCCGCAGTGCCCGAGTTGGCGGTTCCTGGCGAGATAGTCACACTGAGCGGGGTCCCAACGAACAAGGTCGCACCGATCTCCGAGTTGCGGCTTTGAATGAAGCGCATCGGGCGGCGGGCGTAATCTGTGGTGGGAATGGTTCTGCCATTCACCACTGTGCTCTCGCCAGGGCGCTGGTCCAAGTCCCAGCCGGTAAACACGCGGGCCAAGTTGCTCACATCTGCGCTGGTGTAGCTTTCGATGGGACGACCGCCAGACAGGCGCTCGGTACCGTCCAAGTTCAAGTCGTGCAGACCAATGGTGAAAAGCTGCATCACCTCTCGCGCATAGTTTTCGTCGGGTGCACGGCCCGATGAGTTCGCCTTCTGGTTGCCTCTGGTGTTGAGGTACAGACCCATCGCCGGGTTGAGCGTGATGGCCTCTAGAAGATTTCGGAAGTTGCCAAAGGCGTGGGTGTTGAGCACATCCCAGTAAGCAGCGATGAAGTGGCTGCGCCAACTGATGTCCAGACCATTGAGCGACACCACGAAGAACTCGGACAAAGCCAGAGAGGCGCGCTTTCGAACAGCGTCGGGGGCGGTGATGAGCTGCTGCCAGGCCATGTCGTCACCCATGTAGGACTGGTCGTAGTAGTTGTCAGGCGACGCCACGTTCGAAAAGCCGTAGCCGCGAGCATCCAACCAATCGAATCCTGTCTGCGCGATGGGGACGTCCATCCGCTCCACCAAGTACCGAGCAAAGCCGCGGGTACGCACGGAGGTTACCTCCCCCTCCGAAGCCGACATCTGCGTTTGCAACAAGAACCGAGCCGCCTCAGCATCGGTGGTCGCCGACTCAAAAGAAAAGTCTTCCACGTTGCCCAGCGTGGTGATGTCGCTTATCGGCTGCGGCGCAGTAGCCTCTCCGCCCGAGCCGCCCCCTCCGAGGCAAGCCGATAGCAGCGCCGTAGAGGCCAGCACCGATGGCACGAGCGCCCCGGAGCGCACAGGCTCGTCGGCATGCGCCGCTTGATTCGGCTGGGCCAGAAGCTCTTTCGAGGAGCGGTCGACAACAGTGTTCATGGCGGGGGATGCTTTTTAAACCTGGGGTCGCAATTAGCGGGGACGCCACAGCGAGTGCGCGTGAATGTTCAACGCTGAACGTTACACGGGCTTTATGCACGCAATCTGAAGATTACAAACATTTACCGCAAGGCAGTGCCAGAGCAAGCCTTGTTCGGCGGCGAGGTGGCCTACGCGATAAGAAGGTGCCCACCGAACTCGGTAGCACTTGCGGTCTAGCAGCAGCCGGGCCTACCTTGGATTGAGTCCGCTAAGTTGCCCTCGCGCTGCTTCCAGCTAACCCAGCTGGGAGGGGAAGGTCAAAGGCACGGGTGGCCAGGCTCGAGAAGCCACACGCGTTTTCAGTCCAACCTGCGCCAAGGCGTGCGCCAAAGCGGCTCCATTCAGAGGATCGGTAATGCAGGTCAGACCCAACCGGGGAGAGCCACGAGTCCACAGAATCACCCGTTGGCAACGCGACCTGTTGACCAACTCTAGAAGGTGCCCGGTGGGCAGACCGGGGTCGCCCAAAAGTGTGATGTCTGGTGCTAACGATCCAGAAGCTGACCAAGCGCTCATAGGCATCCCCAAGCCACTGGCCACTCCCATAAACCATGACAAGCGCGTCGCTGACAAGTTGATGGGCTCTACCAGCAAACACTTGAGTGACATGAGTTGCCTCCGGACTTTGGGGGGCGAAGTGTCTTTGTCTGAACGAACCCGGCGCCTGGACATCGTGCAGCTCCGAACAGTGCATCGGCTTGCTATGTTCCAAGTCGAACAGTTCAACCCGGAATTCAGTAAGGGTGGACCCTATCGTCCCCGCCTCACTGTTCAGGAGGGATCGATTGTCAACATACGCTCTTCAAGTACTCGCTCGTGTCGGCATCAGCGAGCGATTCGCCCGACCACTCGTCTCGCAGATTCGCCTTCAGTCTTACGAACCTGACCAGACCATTTGGCGCAGAGCTAGGCCCGTAGAGGCGTGGTCGATGGTGATGGAAGGCTTGGTGGTTGCTGCCGTTCCAGTGAATGAACGCGTCATGATGCCGATGTTCATCTACGGAACCAATGCTTGGTTTGGCGAGCAACCCATGCTGAATCGAAAGCCAACCACGTTCGAGTACGTCAGCGCCACATCGGTGCAAACCTTGCAGCTCCCGCTGGATTCGTTCATGGCTGCCCTGCAGCAAGAGAATGATTTCCTGCGACATCTCGCCAAACTCATGGCTTGGCGCAGCGAGATGGCCGGCGAAACCTTGATGTTGATGAAGTTCGGCAGCAGCGCCGTCCGAGTGGTTTTGGGCCTTGGACTATTCAGTGAGGCGCTAGCCACTCAGTCGGAGCGACCTCCAACCGCCGGTCTCGATGGCGGCCTCGAGATCCCGATCAACCAACATTTGCTGGCCAAGCTCTGCGGTGTCTCCAGAACCCTTCTCTCAGAGTACCTTCAGCACCTGGCACTGGCGGGATGGATACGCATCGGCTACGGCCGCATCGACATTCACTCTTTGGGCACTTGGCAAAGAATGTTGCGCCGCCTCAGGGCGCAACCCGCAGTGCTGACTGAATCAACGATCGAGCAGCTTTTGGCTCAACTCGACCAATCTGCGGTCATCTGAAATGCAAAGGCCTACCGCCGTGGGAGTGGCGATAGGCCTTTTCAGTAACGGTGATCAGCGCGGTCTGCGAGCGCCGCTCGTCGCCCCGACCACCTTAGGTCCGCGACCTGGCCGGTTAGCCGTTTGTGCACCTTCACCGCGAGCACCCGTTGGCCACTGCCGATCGGCAGAGCCGCGCTCGCGCCGATCGTCCGACCGGCCGAAGCCGCGGGGCTCTGGACGAGAGTCAAAACGGCCGGCTCCTTCGGTGTGCGGGCGACGTGTCGGCGCGTGTGTCCGAGCACCATACGGCTTGCGCTCAGACATGCCACCCGTGCCAGCGGGGGGCTGTCTGCGAGGCTCCATGCCTTCGATGGTCTTGATCGGCAGACTTTGGCGCGTGAAGGCTTCGATATCGCGAATTCGGCGGAAATCTCTCGGTTCAGCCAAAGTGACTGCCAAACCTTGCCGACCTGCTCGCCCTGTTCTGCCAATTCTGTGCGTGTAGTCCTCGGCCTTCATGGGCAGGCCAAAGTTGAACACGTGGGTGATTGTGGGCACGTCAATGCCGCGAGCAGCCACGTCAGTAGCCACCAAAAACTGAACTTGACCGTCGCGCAAGGCCTTGAGGCGGCGCTGACGCAGACCCTGGCTGAGAGCGCCGTGCAGCGCCACTGCGCTGTAACCGGACTGCTGTAAGTCCTGTGCCAAGTCGTCACACTCGATTTGGGTACTCGCAAACACGATGGCTTGGTTGATGCTCACATCGCGCAGCCAATGCTCCAGCAATTGACGCTTATGTTGGGAGTTATCAGCCCAAAACAGCACTTGCTCGATACCTTCATGGCGCTCTTGCGGGGACCCCACGCTGATTCGCTGAGGCGACTTCATGAGGCGTGCACCCAGTGCCTGAATGCGTGGCGCGAACGTGGCGCTGAACATCAGAGTCTGGTCGCGGCCGGCACACAGGCGATGAATTTCTTCCAAGTCGTCCGAAAAGCCCAAATCGAGCATTCGGTCGCCTTCGTCCAAGACCAAGTGCTTGACGTCATCCAGCACCAGATGTCCAGCTCGCTGCAGATCCAAGAGGCGTCCGGGGGTGGCTACCACCAGATCAGCATTTTGCAAACGTGCCACCTGGACCTGATAAGGAACACCACCAATCACGCTGGCCACCCGAATGCCCCTGCAATGCCGAACCAAGTCAATGGCATCCTGGGCAACTTGCTGGGCCAACTCACGGGTTGGACACAACACCAAAGCGACTGGCCGGGTGGCTTGGAAACGAACGCTCGACGGCTTGCGCATCGGGTGCGCGCTTGCGCCCTTGGGTGCCTGGGCGGCCCGCACAGAAAGCGCTTCAATCAAGGGGATCAAAAAGGCAGCAGTTTTTCCACTACCCGTTTGGCTAGAAACCATCAGGTCTGCAGCAGCA
Source organism: Comamonadaceae bacterium (assembly GCA_027483665.1). Taxonomy (GTDB): domain Bacteria; phylum Pseudomonadota; class Gammaproteobacteria; order Burkholderiales; family Burkholderiaceae_C; genus JAIXUC01. The sequence continues at coordinate 116,253 of JAIXUC010000026.1, forward strand.
ATGGCCACACGATCGCCGTCAGCGGCTCGCGGCATGGCCAAGGGGATCACTTGCAATTGAACTTCTGTCGGCGAGTGGAAGCCCAGTTCGGTCACGGCTCGCAGAATGGGATCACTGAGCCCCAGTGCGACAAACCCGTTGGTGGGCGCTTGCACTGCAGGGTTGGAGGCAAAGGCTGCGCCTTGCGTTGGCGCGGAAGTTTCGTCCGCCAAGAAAGCGGTTTCAATCAAAGTCATGGGTAAATCGCCGTCTGTGCGGCGCGTTTGATGGTGAATGAAACATCAACCATCAAACAATCAAGGAACTGTCGTTCCGCGACCCTGGAGCGTGGGTCTGAGGCGTGTGGTGGATGCGCTACTGATCTGAGCCAAGCTCTTCGATGATCAGGAAGCCGCCGATTCTACTGCGGATTTGTCCACTTCCGGAAGCTTTAAGAAATGGTCTCTGTAATGGGCCAACTCATCAATCGATTCATATACATCGGCCAGCGCGGTGTGCTGCTGCTGCTTTTTGAAAGCGCTGTATACCTTCGGATTCCAGCGCTTGGCCAACTCCTTGAGCGTGCTTACGTCCAAATTGCGATAGTGAAAAAACGCCTCGAGGTCGGGCATGTAACGGACTAAAAAACGCCTGTCTTGGCCAATGCTGTTGCCGCACATCGGCGATGTGTTTTTTGGAACCCATTGCGCCAAAAAAGTCAGCAGCGTCTGTTCTGCATGCGTGTCGGTAACGCTGGATGCACGCACTTTGTCGATGAGGCCACTTTTGCCATGGGTCCCTTTGTTCCAGGCGTCCATCAGCTCAAGCTGTTCGTTGGACTGGTGGATGACGACAACAGGGCCCTCGACGCGAACTCGCAAGTCGGGGCTTGTCACCACAACGGCAACTTCCAGCAGCCGATCGCGATCGGGGTCCAAGCCCGTCATTTCGCAATCGATCCAAACAAGGTTCTGGTCTGACTTTTTCAAGGAAGAAGCGGATGTGTCCATAACACTGGATTCTCACCCATCACCTAAACTCAGTTCATGAGCATGTCGACCCTGTGGACCCTGATATTCGCTACGGCATTGCTTCTTTATTGGGCCGTGTCCTTCCTGCTCATGGCGCGCCAAGTGCGCTCGGTTGCGTCGGCCCGTCGAGAGGTCCCTGCCCAGTTTTCTGGACATGTCGGCTTAGCAGAACACCAGAAAGCAGCCGATTACACCAGGGCCAAAGTCGGGCTCCATGTTTGGCGCATGGCAGTTTCTGGTGCATGGTTGATGGGCTGGACACTGCTGGGGGGGCTGGACAGCTTGAACCAACTGACGCTGAGCCTGCTGCCAGCGGGCTTGGCTCAGCAAATGTTCCTTCTCGGAGCCTTTCTTGGGGTTTGCGCATTGGCCGATTTGCCGTGGTCCTGGTACCAGACTTTTCGGCTGGAAGCCCGATTCGGATTTAACCGGAGCACCTACCGGCTGTGGTTCACCGACTTGGTTAAATCCAGCTTGGTGGGATTGATTTTGGGATTGGCCTTCGCAGGATCAGCCTTGTGGATCATGAACGCGTCCCCGGCATGGTGGTGGTGGGTTTGGTTGATCTGGCTAGGCTTCATCCTTTTGTCCATGTGGCTCTACCCGACCTTCATCGCGCCGCTGTTCAACAAATTCGAGCCCTTGAAAGACAACCTGTTGCGCGAGCGAATCGAGTCCTTGATCAAGCGTTGCGGGTTCGAATCGGGTGGCATTTTTGTGATGGACGGGAGTCAACGCAGTGCACACGCCAACGCCTACTTCACGGGACTAGGCCGTGCCAAACGGGTGGTGTTTTTTGACACCTTGATCGATGCCTTGTCTCCAGACGAAATCGAAGCCGTGTTGGCCCACGAGCTCGGGCATTTCAAACATGGGCATTTGTACAAGCGCTTGGCAGTCTCGGCGGTGCTAAGCCTGTTGGCGCTTGCCACACTCGGCTGGCTCAGCGAACAGCTTTGGTTCTACAGCGGCCTGGGTGTGACCCCAAGCTTTGTGCTGACCGACCAACTGAAAGCCTCAAACGACGCACTCGCCTTGATTCTCTTTTCGCTCATCGGGCCAGCCTTTTTTTGGACTGCCACGCCGCTTTCCGCTTGGTGGTCTAGGCGGCATGAGTTTGAAGCCGATGCCTTTGCTGCATCTCAGACCTCAGGAAGGCACCTAGCCAGTGCCTTGTTGCGTCTCTACCGAGACAACGCGTCAACGCTCACGCCAGATCGGTGGTATGCGGCCTTTCACCACAGCCACCCTAGTGCAGCGCAAAGGCTTCATCGATTGCGCGAAGCATGAAGCTGTCGCCCGCGGACATCGAACAAGCCTTGGCCACGCTGCCTGGGTGGTCACTGGTGCCCATTGAACGGGGTGACGCTTTATGCAAGCAGTTCACCTTTCCCAGCTTTTTCCAGGCGATGGCTTTTGTCAATTCTGTGGCTGAAGTGGCGCATCGACTCGATCACCACCCAGACTTGTCCATAAGCTACGGTCGATGCCAAGTGACGTGGCAAACACATGATGTAGGTGCAGTGACCGAGCTTGATCTTCAGGCAGCCGCCCTAACGCAAGCCTTGCAGCATTGACAGCGCAACACCCAGCCGCTTTGCCAGGCCAAGTCATTGCCACTCACGGCCGGCATGTTTTTATCCAGGGCAGGGACGGTGTCGTAGTCAGGTGTCACCTGCGAGGCAGACGCTACGAAGCGGTCGTGGGCGACCAAGTGCTCTGGAGTGTTTCTGGCGATGAGGGCGTTGTCGAGTCCGTGCTGGAGCGGCGCTCTTTGCTTTATCGCCAAGACGAGCTGCGAACCAAGCTGTTTGCAGCCAACATCGACCAGATATTGGTGCTGGTTGCGGCAGATCCCGAGTTTTCTGAGTCACAGCTGGCGCGCGCGCTGGTGGCAGCAGAGGCCGCACACATTCGGCCGTTGATAGGCTTGAATAAACTTGATTTAGCAGAGAACTTTCAACGCGCTCGGCAGCGTCTACAGCCTTACCAAGATATGGGCTACCAAGTCATCGAGTTGGGCATGAAGACCTCAGAAGCGACAGCAAAAGCGCGACTGTTGGATGTGCTGCTGGGCCACCAAACCTTGGTTCTGGGTCCGTCTGGCACGGGCAAAAGCACCATGATCAATTTGTTGATACCTGGTGCGCTGGCCAGCACCAATGAGGTTTCGCGGGCGCTTCATTCAGGCAAACACACTACGACGAGTACCACTTTGTACTGGCTTGATGCGCAGCGTCAGTCAGCTTTGATCGACTCGCCGGGCTTCCAGTCATTTGGGCTGCATCACCTGCGCGCGGAGGACTTGAGCCGATTCATGCCGGATATAAACCGCCATTTAGGCCATTGCCGTTTCTACAACTGCTCACACCGCCACGAGCCGGGGTGCGGCGTGGTCGCTCAACTGCCGTCCATCGGTCAATCAAGATATCGCATCTACAACGAGCTGTTTGATGAGTTGGCAAGCAAAAGCCCCTGACCAAAGCTGGGGGTGCGCGGCTTGCTCATCGTCCCCTGAGTTCACATCACGAGGCGGGGGAGTAACTTAGCCAGTCCAACGGGCCAAGGCCAGCAGCGCCAGCACCAGAACCCACAGCACCACAGACCGCCAGACTAAACCCACCAAGGCGCGCAAATGGGCCGGGTCTGGCGTATCGCCAACAGGAAGTACGCCTGCCATGAGGGTGTCTTCCGCTTGCAACGGCCCGCTCTGAGCAGCGACCGCCATTTGGCGCAAGCGCTGACCCCCAAGTTGGACCCCCAAAGCACCCGCAGCCGCGGCCAACACCACGCCATCATTGTCCGCAGGGTGTTGCTGCACGTGGCGCCGCCAAGCATCGACCGCGTCTTCAAAACTGCCAACGACGGCAAAGCCTACCGCGGTCATCCGCGCGGGAATCCAGTCGATCACCGTCCAAGCCGACTGGGCACAGGCCTTCAAAGCTTCACTGGGTGGATGTAGAGCGTGCGAATGAAGCCAGTAGCGGGCAGCAAACTCGCCGATGCGGTAGATCACCGCGCCCGCCGGGCCTAGTCCGAACAAAGCCAGCAGGGTGAACCACGCCAACACCCCAAAAACATGCCGATGGGCCGCAAGCACCGAATGCTCGATCAGCAGGCGCACCAACTCTGGAACACCAATATCTCCCGCTCGGACCTGCTGCCACGCGGCCAAGGCCTGTGCCCCGCGACGGGTGTCACCTCGATCGATCGCATCACGCACCTCTGAAAAATGGTGGCTGAACTGGCGAAAGCCCAGAGTGGCATACAGCACAGCGACATCCCACAACAAGGCGGCAGGCCAGCCCAGTCCTCGCAAGGCAAACTGGTAGACCAATGCAACAACAACGGCCGGTACGAGAGCGGCGGCGAACCACACAACCCAAGCACTCTGACGCCGACCTGTGTCGAATTGGCGCGTGGTCCATCGCAGCCACGTTAAAACCCATGAGTGTGCTGCGTTTCCTCTAGCCAACGGCTTGGCCTGCTCAATGAGCAACGCCATGATGATGGAGAGAAAGCTCATCGCGAAATCATAGTGGCGGCCAACAGCCCGTACAGGCTACGCAACATTCCAGCCGTAGCGCCCCATATAAAACGAAAGTCACCACCGGGTTCTTGATACGGCATCGACAGCCAACGGCGGCGTAAGCCGTGCCAGTCATGCTCATGCCATCGGTGAAACCCAGGGTTCATCAGATGGTCCAAGGGAACCTCAAAGATTTGGTCAACTTCGCAGCGATCAGGTTGTAGCGTCTGGCGACCGCTCCACAACCCCACAACAGGCGTGACATCAAAAGCACTGCCAGTCCTGTAAGTGGGCAAACAACCCAACACAATGACGTGATGAGGAGCCAAGCCGACCTCTTCATGCGCCTCGCGCAAAGCTGTGTGCGCCGGGCCGTGATCTTGTGGGTCCACTCGTCCACCGGGAAACGCGATCTGGCCAGGGTGGTTGTTCAGATGCGCTGCTCTGCGAGTAAGCAAGACGGTGAGCCTATCGCGCATGACTAAGGTCACCAGCACGCTGGCACTTGTTGGTGCCCTGTCAGTAAAAGGCGGCTCCAACAAATCTTGAGGCGTCCAAGCGCTCCCGTCGGAGAAGCGACGGCACAGCGCATCAGGCGTTAGGTCACTTGAAACGACAGCCGGGAGATGGTTGTCAATCGCCACGACAGGAATGGCTTCAGCATCAAATCGAGGAACTTGCATCAAAGGTTAGAAAAAAAGCCACCACATTTGACTGTGATGGCTTCGGTGCAGCAAGTGCATCTTGAAGAGCGGCTTGGTGCCGCATGCATCTGCCTTAAGCCGCCGAGGGGGGCGTGGCTCGAGCGGCCAATTTTTCCTTGATACGAGCCGATTTGCCGCTTCTCTCTCGGAGGTAATACAACTTGGCGCGGCGCACGTCTCCTCGACGCTTGATTTCGATACCGGCAATCAATGGACTGTAGGTTTGAAAAGTACGCTCAACGCCTTCGCCACTCGAAATTTTGCGCACGATGAAGCTGCTGTTGAGCCCGCGGTTGCGCTTGGCAATCACAACGCCCTCGTAGGCCTGTACCCGCTTGCGGTTACCTTCTACGACATTCACGTTGACGATCACCGTGTCACCAGGAGCGAACGCGGGGATGGTCTTTCCAAGCCGGGAAATTTCCTCTTGCTCGAGGGTTTGAATCAGGTTCATGTTGATCTCTGTGATCTTGCAAGCACCAGCGCCGACATTGGCGCTTATCTGGAAAGGTTCTGAGTACCGGTTGTGATTTTTGGCTGCAAACAAGTGCTGCTGCGTAAAAAACTTGGCACAAACCTCTCGGCCTCGCAGAGGATCGAAAAAGCCCACCAGTGTACAACGGCCGAACTAGCTATCGAGCTTGCCTTGATGCTTGGGCAGTAGATCAGGCCGATTTTTCGCCGTCAGCATCTCGCGCTGGGACGACCGCCAAGCTTCAATTTGCGCATGGTGTCCAGACGTCAAGACTTCAGGGACGCGGCGCTCGGATGACCCATCACTCCAAATCTCGGGGCGAGTGAAGTGGGGGCAATCCAACAAACCGCCCATCGCCGGATTGAAGCTGTCTTGTCGATGGCTTTCCTCGTCTTGCAGTACACCGGGCTGCAAACGCGCAACCCCGTCAAGGAAAGCCGCTGCTGCCAACTCTCCCCCCGAGATCACAAAGTCACCCAAGCTCAATTGAACATCGACAAAAGCATCCACGAAACGCTGGTCCACCCCCTCATATCGACCACAGACCAACACGGCTCCAGATGACTCAGCCCAACCTGCGATCGTTTGGTGATTGAGAAGCTGGCCAGCAGGCGAAAACAGCACGACCGGCGCCAACACCCGCTCAGACCGGTCTGCGCGAATGGCCATCAAACATCTGCGCAGGGGCTCTGCCATCAAAACCATGCCTGGCCCACCGCCAAAGGGCCTGTCATCTACTCGCCGGTAGGTTCCATCTGCGAAATCCCGAAGGCCCCAAAGACGCACGTCAACCGCAGGGGTCGCCGCCGGTCCAACCGCTCCTGGTTCCTCAAAGGCGCGACGGGTCACGCCCAGCTTGAGGTACGGCTGAATCAACTCGGGGAAAAGCGTGATGACGTCAAATCGCATGCGAGCTTAGAAGTGCAATCGACAAAGACCGCCGCCGATCAGTAGTCAGCTTCCCAATCAACCGTTACCCGCCTTTTGCCGATGTCCACCGCGTCGACAAACGCCGCAACGAAAGGGATCAACCGCTCACGGGGCGGATTACTGTCTTCATCCTGCAACACCATCACTGTTTGGGAACCGGCAGAGAGCAGATCGTGGATTCGCCCCAAATTCAGAGCCGACCGGTTGAACACTTGGCAGCCGATCAAATCGACCCAGTAGAACTCGTCTTCAGCGGGTGTCGGAAAACTGGACCGACTCACGTAGACCGAGGCACCTTTCAGTGCGAGAGCCGTATCTCTGTCCACCACCTCTAAAGAAGTGGCTACTACACAACTGCTGTGGCTGCGGGCCTGTTGAACTGGAAGGCAAACAGCTGTACGGCGGGCATCGGGGGGGTGCGGGGGCGTCAGGAACCACCGCTTAGACGAGAAAAGCGCCTGAGGGTCTGCGCTGTACGGCAAGATCTTGATCCCGCCTTTGACACCCCAAGCGTCAACTACTCGCCCTACTTCCACTGCGTCAGCAGGTAGCTCAGCGGGCTCGGCGCCTGGCCACATTCCGTGACTGTCCCGCGCTGCCTACCCGGGTGCCTCAAGCGGGCTTTTGTGCCAGCAAGCGTTCAACCGTTGGGGACGCCTGAGCACCGACACCGCGCCAGTATGTCAACCGATCCTGCGCAATCCTCAGCTTTTCTTCCCCAGCGACGGCGATAGGGTTGTAAAAACCAATGCGCTCGATGAAGCGCCCATCTCGCCTGGTGCGTTTGTCCGCAACCACTACGCTGAAAAACGGCCGGGCTTTAGCTCCGCCACGGGAAAGTCGGATGACGACCATGATTTATCCTTCGGAAGTTGACTGGTTGAACGCCAGCCACAAATTAAACGCTGAAGCGTGCATCAACAGCACCTGACAGGTGCACGCTGAAAAGCCTGCGAGTATAGCCCGACAACCATGCCATTGATCCGACCAAGCCGAGAGCAGGATGCACCTGCTCTTACCGCCATTTATGCGCACCATGTTCTGCACGGAACTGGCACTTTTGAAATCGAGCCCCCCAGCCTGCAAGACATGGTCACTCGCCGAGCCGATGTGCTGAGCAAGGGCCTCCCTTATTTGGTACTTGAACACGATGGCATCGTCCTCGGGTTCGCCTACTGCAACTGGTTCAAGCCGCGGCCAGCCTACAGATTCAGCGCAGAAGATTCGATCTACTTAGCGCCCGGCAGCAGCGGCAAGGGGTGGGGGCGGCTGCTCCTAACCGAGCTGGCGGCCCACGCCCAACGCACAGGTGTTCGAAAGCTGCTGGCGGTCATTGGTGACTCTGCGAATGCAAGTTCTATTGGCTTGCACCGCTCGGTCGGGTTTACACAAGTTGGGGTCCTATCTGCGTGTGGATGGAAATTCAATCGCTGGCTAGATATCGTCCTGATGGAAATGGCCATTGGTGAGGGCAGCAGCACGGCGCCAGAACGGATCGCCACATGAAGAGCAAAACTTTGTCCGCATGGTTGGCGCTCATCGGAGGTCCGTTGGGCCTGCATCTTTTCTACCTCCGTGGGATTCTGGATTGGCGCGCTTGGCTGCTACCCATTCCAACTGCAGCAGGTCTGTATGGCCTGCAACGGGTGCAGCAGAACGGGCTAGACGACCAACTCAGCTGGCTGCTCATTCCGCTGCTGGGCTTTACGGTTGCGGGCTGCGCAATGACAGCGATCCGCTATGGCTTGGCTTCGCCAGAACGATGGAACGCCCGGTTTAATCCGGGCGGCGCACCAGGGGACAAGGCAGGGTCAACCAACTGGCTCACCGTCGGGGCTTTGATTGCATCTTTGCTTTTGGGCACGACGGTCCTGACAGCCAGTTTGGTATTCAGTTTTCAACACTACTTTGAGTACCAGATTGAACAGGCCAGGCTCATTAGTCAGTGATCACGCCACGGTAGGCAGGGTGGTTTAGGCCCCCTCAGCCCCTACAAGCGCAATCCTCTGGTCTGACAGGCGCTCTAACTCAGCCGATGTCACCAAGGATGGGTCAATGTCCCTGAGTGGCCGCAAAACGAAAGCGCGGTCGCGCATCCGTGGATGCGGAACCGTCAATGACTTGCTCCAAATGCGCCCCTGGCCAAAACTCAACAAGTCCAAATCCAAGGTCCGGGGTGCATTTCGGTAACTGCGAACCCGGCCGGCGCGGCGTTCCAGATGCTGCAACAGGGCCAGCAGGTCGGGGGCACACAACTCCGAGAACACCCGGACGACAGCGTTGACGTAATCGGGACCACCGGCGGACACAGGCTCACTGCGATAGAGGTGCGATTGCGCCAAAACCTCGAGGCCTTCGCTTGTTCGAAGGGCCTCGATACCTGCCAACACTGCCTGCTGGGGGTCGCCTAAGTTCGCACCCAGCCCAATGTCAGCCTGTATCTTTTCGCGCCTCATCACGCTCACCCTGTTCACTCTCCAAAAACTCGCCGCCATTGTTGGGATTGACAGAACCAGAGCGACGGCGACGGCGACGGCGCTTTGCCGGTGCGGCGGGTGCTTCGCCCTGCGGGTCAGGGGACACTGGGTTGGACAAATCCACTCCATCGCCTGCTAACAGCGCTGGCTGCTCCAGCTTTGAATCTGAGTCCTTGCCCCGGGCAGCGGCTGGCACACTGGGACGAGTGGTGTCTGGACGGACCCTTTTCGCCTTCGGCTGCCTTTGCGCCTGCTCTTGCCGCACCTGATCGGCCAAGTCCTGCCGCACCGTGTCGTCGTCGGTGCTGCTGAACTCTTGCCACCATTCAGCGAGAGCTTCATCGATCTCACCCACATCAGCGCGCAAACGCATGAAGTCAAAACCAGCCCTAAAGCGCACTTGTTCGATCAAACCGAATGGTGCGCTCCCCGTCCGCTTGTCAAAACGGGGTTGCATCATCCAGATTTCCCGCATGTCGGCCGCGAGCTTTCCGCGCCCAGAAACATCGCCGATTCGCGCCTCAAAAACCTCGTCGATCGCGTCCTGCAATGCCGCATAGGGAGGTTGGCCACGTCCACTGCGCCGTTGCCAGGAATCTCTGACGTCTGCCCACAATACACAGGCGAGCAAAAAGCTCGGCGCAACCGGCTTGCCCTCGCCCACTCGGCGATCGGTGTCCTGCAGCGCAGCTGCGATGAAAGGCTGTTCTGCACGTTGGACCACCAGGTCCAGCAGGGGATAGATGCCGTTAGCCAGACCCAAATGGCGAAGCTGCACGACACTGGCCATGGCATGTCCGGTCTGCAGGAGCTTGAGCATTTCATCAAACAGCCTGCTCTGCGGCACGTCGGCCAACAGACCGCGTTGGGAAACGATGGGAGCCGCGGTTTTTGACTCGAGGCGAAACCCAAGTACAGAGAGCTTGGCTGCAAAACGAACCGCCCGGATGATTCGAACCGGGTCTTCTCGGTAGCGAGCAGCGGGATCCCCAATCATCCGAAGCAGTTTTTTCTTGGCGTCAGCGATGCCCCCGTGATAGTCCACCACGAGCTGTGTAGCCGGGTCGTAATACATCGCATTGATGGTGAAGTCGCGGCGGGTGGCGTCTTCATCTTGCGGGCCCCAGACGTTATCGCGAAGGACACGCCCGGACGATCCCACCGCGTGGTGCATCCCTGCGAGTTCGCTGCGACTCGTCTTTTCGTTACCAGCGACCGCTTCTGCACTGGCGTTGTCCAAATAGGCTCGGAAAGTTGAAACTTCAATCACTTCGTGTTCGCGTCCGCGGCCATGGACCACATGCACGATTCGAAAGCGCCTGCCAATAATGAAGGCGCGCCGGAACAGACTTTTGACCTGCTCTGGCGTTGCGTTGGTGGCGACGTCAAAATCTTTGGGGTTGAGGCCCAGCAACAAGTCACGGACAGCACCGCCAACGATGTAGGCCTCGAAGCCCGCGTTTTGCAGGGTGCGCACGACTTGACGAGCGCGGTCATCGACCAGCTCAAGGTCTATGCCGTGCTCTGAAACGCTGACTTCGCGTCGGGTTCCAAATCGTTTGCTTGCAGCCTTGGCTGACTTGCCTAGCAGCTTGTCAATGAGGTTTTTAATCATGACTTCCAAACAGGTCCAAGATGCGCCAACCACGCGTCTGAGCAATGGCTCGTAGGCGATCGTCTGGATTGGTGGCGACGGGGTCGTCGCTCCATTCCAACAAAGGAAGATCGTTCATGGAGTCGGAATAAAAAGTAACTCTTGCTTCAGAACGGGCAATGGACTGCGACTTCAGCCATGCTTCAACGCGCTGTACTTTGCCCTCACGGAAAGTCGGCGTGCCGTCGATCTCACCGGTATACCAGCCGTCAGACCCACGCTGCAGTTGCACGGCAAGCAGCACATCAAAACCAAAAGCCTGCGCAATGGGAGCCGCGACGAATTCGTTGGTGGCCGTCACCAGCACCAATCGGTCGCCAGCACGCTGGTGTCGATCAACCAGAGCCAAGGCCTGCGGCATGATTTGGGGCGCAATCACTTGCTGCATGAACAGCGCTTGTGCTTGCATCGACGCGTCACGGCCTTTGTGCCGAATGGCCTGCGTAGCGAAGCGAACGTACTCCCGAATATCCAGTTGGCCCTGCTGATAGTGGCGATAAAAGTCGTCGTTGCGGGCGCGAAACTTGGCCGCATCAGTCCATCCGAGACCGGTTAAGAAGTCACCCCACGCATAGTCCGAATCGATGGGCAGCAGGGTGTGATCAAGGTCATACAGGGCAATGTGCACAGAGCCGTCTTCAACGGCTTGCAAGGTGGGCGGAGTCACGGTCGAGTGATGTTTTTTAAAACGGGCACACGCATGGGGGTTTACCTTGTTTCCAACATGCGCTTGAGCAGCGGTACGGTGATGGGGCGCTGGGATTGCAAAGAGTACGTGTCCAGTTGATCAACCAGAGCGACCAAATTACCCAAGTCGCGCGTGAAGCGGCTGAGCATGTAGTCCATGACCTCGTCGCTGAGAAAAATTCCTCGCGCGTCAGCGGATTGTCGCAGTACAGACCTTCTTTCCGCCTCGGTCAGCGAATGCAGTGCGAACACATGTCCCCAGCCCAGGCGCGTCCGCAGATCCTCGCGCAGGCGAAGGTCAGAGGGCGGCGCATGGCCTGCTACCAAAATGGCGCAACCAGCACTTTGGGCTTGAACCATCCAAGAGAAGGCTGCGTGTTGCTGCTGCGCCTGTAACTGGTCAACATCGTCGATCAAGACAGCGCTCCAGCCCTCATCAAACGCAGACGGCTCCAGAACGCGAGGCTCCATCCATCCGACGCGCTCACCACGCAGTCCGAGCGCGTGACGTGTGGCCTGCAAAAGATGGCTTTTGCCGCTGCCTTTATCTCCCCAAAGGTATGTAGGAACGGTGCTCATTGGCAGCCGAACCTGCGGCCCCAACCACATCAAGAGGTGGTCGAGTGCGGCGCGGTTGGGGCCGGGTCGAAAGCTGCCCAAGGTAGGCCCAGGGGCCATGCCGATGTCCAGCGCGAGCTGCTTCATGAATAGTGAGGCTTCATTCGGGCAGAAGGTGTGCCTGCTATTGGTTGGGGCGCAACGCCCAGGCTGGCTACGGATGTCAGACTTGCCGCGAGTACACGCACACTTAGAATTTCACAAATTCTATCGACGTGCTCTTCGTCAACAGCTTCCCCAATGACCGAAACAACCGCCAAGCCCTTGTCTTACAAAGATTCCGGGGTAGACATTGACGCTGGCGACAGCTTGGTCGAGCGAATCAAGCCCATGGCGCGACGGACGATGCGCGAGGGCGTCTTGGCTGGTATTGGCGGCTTTGGAGCCTTGTTTGAGGTCCCGAAGCGCTACCGGGAACCGGTGTTGGTCAGCGGCACCGACGGTGTTGGTACGAAGCTAAAACTGGCGTTTGAATGGAATATGCACGACACAGTGGGCATTGATCTGGTCGCCATGAGCGTAAACGACGTTTTGGTTCAGGGCGCCGAACCATTGTTTTTCTTGGACTACTTTGCTTGCGGCAAACTCGATGTCGAAATCGCCGCTGCCGTCGTGGGCGGCATAGCCAAAGGCTGCGAACAGTCTGGCTGCGCCCTCATCGGGGGCGAAACGGCTGAAATGCCCGGCATGTATCCCGACGGTGAGTACGACTTGGCTGGCTTTTGCGTCGGCGTGGTTGAAAAGTCTCGCATCTTGAATGGGGCTGATGTGGTTCCGGGTGATGTGGTGTTGGGCTTGGCATCGAGTGGCGTTCATTCCAACGGTTTCTCGCTCGTTCGCAAGTGTCTGGAGCGAGCCGCAGGAAGATTGCCACTGGCGTTTGACGGTGTAGCGCTGCGGCAAGCGTTGATGGCTCCAACCCGCCTCTATGTAAAACCCATATTGGCTGCGCTGGTCCAGCACCCCATCAAAGCCCTGGCCCACATCACGGGCGGCGGCCTGCTCGAGAACATCCCTCGTGTCCTGCCAGCGGGCACTCAGGCCCGGCTCGTCAAAGGCAGTTGGCCACAAACCGAGCTGTTCGCTTGGCTGCAGGCCACAGCCGCCATAGAAGACTACGAAATGAACCGCACGTTCAACAACGGCATTGGCATGGTGTTGGTGCTAGCCCCACAACATGCTGCGGCATGTGCCAGCACGCTGCAAGCCTTGGGCGAGCGGGTCTTCGAGATTGGCCGTATCGAGGCTGCGGCAGCTGACGCCGGCGCTAAGGCCGGCGCGCGCGTCTTGCTGAGTTAGCTTCCAATACGCCGAAGCGCTTCCATGCGGGCGCTGATGGAGTCCAGGTCCAGTGCGTCAGTCGCGTGTGCCAGGTAAATGGCCAAGTCGCTCAGAGCTTCTTCAGCACGGCCCAAGTCAGCCAACGCTAAACCCCGGTCTCTGTATTCGCTCCAAGCGTCTGGCAGCAGAACAATGAGCCGGTTGAGCACAGCAACTAGCCGAAGCCCATCGTCGTGTGCACGGTGAATTTCCTTCAGGTTGCGAAGCATCCGCGCCAACACCTCGCGGTGCGAACTCGCTTGCAGATACAAGCCCAATGGCACGTCAAACTCGTCTACTAAGCCGCTGCGGCGCTTATAGGGCTCAAGGCGTTCGGTCAATTCCTCTCGGCTCAGTGACTGTCCATTGAATGGGTCAATCACCACTTGGCCTTTGGGCAAAGACACCTTCACCATGAAGTGACCCGGAAAGTTCACGCCCTTGGCTGCCAGGCCCAGACCCTGAGCCAGTTCAATCCAGAGAATGGCCAGAGAGATCGGAATGCCCCTGCGGCTGCGCAAAACCAAATGCAAAAAGCTGTTGTCCGGGTCGTAGTAGTTGTTGACGTTGCCAGCGAAGCCCAAGTCGCGAAAAAAGAACTGGTTGAGAACGCGCAAGCGCTGCAGTGCCGCCGCGTCAGCTGGCAAACGGCGCTTGATACGGGCCAGCAAGAGGTCGCAATCGCTGAGCACCTGTTGAATGTCTAGCTCGGGGTATTCATCTTGCGCAATGCTGGCTGCGGCTTCCAGCAAGGGGATGTTCTCGTCGGAGCCAACCAACGAGGCGAAATAGTCGAGTGCGGATGGAACTGCCCAGCTCATGGTGTCAACGCTTGAGGAATTGTCGCCATTGCAAGCCCATGACCTGCAAAGAACCCCCATACACCAGCGCCGAAGTCAGCAATACCGCCAGCAACAGTCCCAAGCGGGTCATCGGGCTTTGCTTGAGTGCCAGCCAGTCAACCAAAGAGCTGCAACTGACCAACAGAACAGCCAGCAAAGCGCTGGCAAGCAGGACCTGCAAGGAGAAACGCAGCCAGCCAGGCTTTGGTTGGTAGCTGCCACGCTGGCGTAGCCCCAGCAATAGCCAAGCGGCGTTGATCATGGCGCCCAAGCCGATAGACAGCGCCAGCCCAGCGTGATCAAGCCAAGGGACCAGCACCACATTCAACAGCTGGGTAAGCACCAACACCGCCACCGCAATACGCACCGGTGTCCGAATGTCCTGGCTGGCGTAGTAGCCGGGTGCCAGCACCTTGATGGCAATCAGCCCGACCAATCCAGCGCCGTAGCCCATCAGGGCATGCGCCGTTTGCAAAGCATCTTTGCTGGAGAACGCGCCGTAGTGGTACAGAGATGCAACCAGCGGCGTCGCAAAGGTCAACAAGCCCACGGCGCTGGGAACAGCCAAGAGAACCACCATCCGCAGGCCCCAGTCCAGCATGGCGCTGTAAGCCTCGCTGTCGCCTTGGGCTCGTGCAGAGGACAGCTGAGGTGTCAGCACCACACCGATGGCCACACCTAAAAGAGCCGTCGGAAACTCCATCAGGCGGTCGGCGTAGGTGAGCCAACTGACGCTGCCTACCGCCAAGTGCGAAGCGATCTGCGTGTTGATGACCAAGGAAACCTGAGCCACCGATACCCCCAACAAGGCGGGCAGCATCAGCGCCAAGACCCGCCTGGCGCCGGTATCGGCCCAGGCTTTTCTGAGGCCCACCGGCCCTCCGATGCGGGGCATCATTCCAATTCGCCAGAGGGCGGGCACTTGCACACCGAGTTGCAGCAGGCCGCCGACCATCACGCCGCCAGCCATCGCGAAAATGGGTTCCACACCGTGCCGCGCAAACCAGGGCGCGCCCCACCAAGCGGCTGCAATCATCGAAAGGTTGAGCAGCACAGGCGTAGCCGCAGGAACAGCAAACCGACGCCATGTGTTCAACACGCCCGAGGCCAGTGCCACCAGCGACATGCAAGCGATGTAGGGGAACATCCAGCGCGTCATCAGTACAGCGGCATCAAAGCCCCCGCTGTCACGCAGCCCGCTTGCCATAGCCCAGACCCATACCGGGGCGCCGGCCACGCCGACCACGCAAGTCAATACCAAAGCCCAGGTGAGCAAGGTGGCGATGCTGTCGACCATCTGGCGACTGGCCGTGTCGCCTTCCCGCTCGCGGGTAGCCGCCAATACCGGCACGAAAGCCTGACTGAATGCACCCTCGGCAAACAGGCGGCGCAACAGATTAGGAATTCGAAAAGCGACGTTGAACGCGTCGGTCAGTGCGCTGGCACCAAAGGTGGAGGCCATGAAAAGTTCACGCACCAAGCCCGTTATCCGAGACAGCAGGGTGAATGCCGATACGGTGGATGCAGACTTGAGCAGTGACACAACTTCAGTGTATCGGGGCCAAAGTGGTGTGTGGTCACGGCTCTTGGGGCGCGCTCAGCCTCCAGCAGCCTTTACCTATAATGCGCGGTTTTGCTGGCAACATCCACAAACCTCAAGGAATACCTCACATGGCAAGTAAACCGAAAAAGAAGAATCCGCGCTTGGCTTCGGGCCGCAAGCGCGTTCGTCAAGATGAAAAACTCAATGCAGCCAACACCTCGCTGCGCTCCAAGTACCGCACCGCGGTCAAGAATGTAGAGAAAGCCGTTTTGTCAGGTGACAAGGGCAAAGCCACCGAGTTGTTTGCCAAGATGCAAGCGGTTGTGGACACGGTGGCCGATAAGGGCATCTTCCACAAGAACAAGGCGGCTCGTGACAAGAGCCGTTTGTCCGCCAAGGTGAAGACACTGTCCGCTGCTGCGGCCTGATCATCACCCACCGCGCACGGGTTGCATCTCTCGAGCAGCCCGCCGTTTGAATCGGGTGCGCTGCCAGCAAAAAACAAAAGCCGTCTTGTGACGGCTTTTTGTTTTGGTGCACATGCTTCTCGCAAGCACGCAGTGCTCAAAGGCTGGCGGTAAACAGTTTGTTGCAGCGCATCCGCGTCAAGAGCCAGAAGCTGCAGGGTCTACAACCCGAAGGTCGTTATCCCGCGCAAAGTTCATGCAGAAATCCCAGGCCATGGGTTCTGCTTCACGCAAGTCGCGATGGACGATGACGCATTTCACACCTTCAATGGTCGTTGGGACGCACCAAGGCGAGTAACTGAGGTGACTCCCTGGCTGAATGCCGCCGGGGCGAAACTGGCTCATCACACCGGCCAATCGCTCGGCCCAATCACTTGGGCGAAAGGGCCGCCCCGCGTGGGTGAGCCCCTGGATGAAAACTTCGCGGGACGAGTTGGATGCCATCGTTGAACGAACTTGGCGTCGACGGACACCGGGGTGTTGCAGCGCACAAAATCTTATCTCATGGGTGCATCGCCGAAGGACGCCGTCTTCGGAAGATGCGGGTGAGATGGGTTCACGCGCGCACTCAGCCGTTTCTGAGTGGCGTCGCGACGCAGCGCAAGGTCATCGCAGCGTCAACGCCTAAAATTTCTGTTCAGCGGCGCACTCTGCCCTGCTGGGTTTTGCAACGTCGACTCAGGAGAACCGCATGACTGCTGCGCTGGCTGCTTCCCCCCATGTGATGAACACCTACGCCAGATTGCCCATCGCGCTGTCGCACGGGCGAGGCTGCAGGGTTTGGGATGTCAACGGGCGCTCCTACCTTGACGCCTTGGGCGGAATTGCCGTGAACACGCTGGGGCACGCACACCCGCAGTTGGTGGCAGCGCTACAAGACCAGGTCGGCAAGCTCATCCACACCAGCAATTACTACCACGTGCCCGACCAAGAAGTGCTGGCCGCCAAGCTGGTGGAGCTCTCTGGCCTGAGCAATGTGTTTTTTTGCTCAACCGGCCTGGAAGCCAACGAGGCCGCTTTGAAGCTGGCGCGAAAGTTTGGGCACGACCGCGGTATCGATCGCCCAGAGATCGTCGTATATGAGCGCGCTTTCCATGGCCGCAGCATCGCCACGCTGAGTGCCACCGGCAACCCCAAGGTGCAAGCGGGGTTTGGACCTCTGGTTGAGGGCTTCATTCGGGTTCCACAGAACGACATCGAGGCCGTGCGCAAAGCGACTGCCGGCAACCCCAATGTGGTGGCGGTGTTCTTCGAGACCATTCAAGGCGAAGGCGGCGTCAACTCCATGCGCGTGGACTACCTGCGCGACATCCGTGCCCTGTGCGACGAACGCAACTGGCTGCTGATGATCGATGAGGTGCAATGCGGCATCGGGCGCACGGGCAAGTGGTTTGCCCACCAGTGGGCGGGCATCTTGCCCGACGTCATGCCACTGGCCAAAGGTTTGGGCTCGGGGGTGCCGATCGGCGCTGTGGTGGCTGGACCCAAGGCTGCCAATATCTTCAAACCCGGCAATCACGGAACAACCTTTGGCGGTAATCCGCTGGCCATGCGCGCAGGTGTCGAGACGCTGCGCATCATGGAACAAGACGGCTTGCTTGCCAACGCTGCCCGGGTGGGAGCGCACCTCATGGCCGGTCTGCGGCGAGAACTGGGCGACCTGCCCACGCTGCGGGAGATTCGCGGACAAGGCTTGATGATCGGGGTAGAACTGACCGTGCCCTGCGGCGACTTGGTGAAGCACTGCGCGGAGGCCGGTTTGCTGATCAGCGTGACGGCAGACTCGGTGATCCGCTTGGTGCCGCCGCTCATACTCACCGAGGCCGAAGCCGACGAGATCGTGGCCTTGCTCTGCCCGCTCATCCACGAGCACTTTTCCCAGCCCGCTTTGGCGACCGCCTGAAGCCTGCGCCGATGAAACACTATTTGCAATTCAAGGACTTCAGCGCTGAAGAGTATGCGCAGGTGTTTGCGCGAGCGGCCATCATCAAACGTAAATTCAAGGCCTACGAGAAGTACCACCCATTGGTCGATCGGACGCTGGCGATGATTTTTGAAAAAGCCAGCACACGTACCCGCGTCAGCTTTGAGGCAGGCATGTACCAGTTGGGCGGCAGCGTCGTGCACTTGACGACGGGCGACAGCCAACTGGGCCGGGCCGAACCGCTGGAAGACAGTGCCCGCGTGATCAGCCGCATGGTCGACCTGGTCATGATTCGCACTTTCGAGCAGACCAAAATTGAAACCTTCGCAGCCCATTCGCGCGTGCCGGTCATCAACGGCCTGACCAACGAATTCCATCCCTGCCAGATCATGGCCGATCTGTTCACTTATCTGGAGCACCGCTGCCTGGACGACGAAGGCATGCCCGACTTGAACCGGCTGCGCGGCAAGGTGGTGGCCTGGGTTGGCGATGGCAACAACATGGCCAACACTTGGCTGCAAGCGGCTGAGCTGCTGGGTTTTACCGTGCATGTCAGCACGCCGAGCGGCTATGAAGCACAGACAAAAATTGCGGGCATCTCAGCCGACAGCGGCTGCTGGCGGTCGTTTTCGGACCCGCTGCAGGCTTGCCGTGACGCGGATCTGGTCACCACCGACGTGTGGACCAGCATGGGCTTTGAAGCTGAAAACGAGGTGCGCAGGAAGGCGTTTGCCGACTGGCGCGTCACCCGGCAACTGATGCAAGCAGCGCGGCCAGACGCCTTGTTCATGCACTGCTTACCGGCGCATCGCGGGGAAGAAGTGGAAGCCGAAGTGATCGATGGGCCGCAGTCGGTGGTGTGGGACGAGGCGGAAAACCGCATGCATGTTCAAAAGGCATTGATGGAGTACCTGCTGCTCGGTCGAGTAGCCTGAGTTCACCTGCTGAAAGCGAAAGCCCACGTCAGCCAGCGTACAGCCAGGGCGAGTCCATCAGATGCGGGCCCGCCACCCTCAAGGCAGCGTCACGGCCCCAGCGCATGAGGCCTGTTGCATGGAACAGCCGGCCATTGCGCCGCGCTTGCGCCTGAACCCGTGCATTGCGCGCCCAGCGCGCCACACCGAACTGCCGCACGGCCGTGATCGGGTCGACTCGGCCTGTGGTGTCTGCGCTTGCGGCCATGGCTTGCGCCAAGGCATCGGCATCTTCCAGCGCCATCGCAGCGCCCTGCGCCAAGTAAGGCCGCATGGGGTGCGCGGCATCACCGAGCAATGCAACCCGGCCGCTGCCATGGCACCCCGGGCCGTCCATGGGCGGGCGATCATGCAAAACCCACAGGCGCCAGTTCTCGGCAACGCCTAGCAAGTTGCGCAATGGTGCAGCCATCGCGGGCAGGTGCTCGGCCATCCAGTGGGCGGGCGCTGCGCAATCCCAAGCGGATCTTTGGGCTTCACTGGCTTCGTCGATTTGCTGCGATGTCCCATGCACAAACGCGACCAAGTTGTAGGTGGCACCTGCTTGCACGGGGTAGCCCACCACATGCAAACGCGGGCCCATCCAGACGGTCACACCGTCGGCCTCCACCGACGGCGGCACCTCATCGCGCGCCAGCAAGGCACGCAAGGCGACGTGACCCGTGGGTGTCGGTGAAGGGCGCGCGCCTGTCGCCCCCAACACCGACGAACGCACCCGACTCCACAGGCCATCGCAACCAGCCACCCAGGGGCTGCTGATCGGCGATGCGCCTTCTACATCGATCAAGACCTGATGGTCCTGCTGACGCAAGCCCGCAACACGGCAACGGGTGCGAAGCTCTACGCCGTGGCCTCGCGCAGCCTGTGCCAGCAGCGCGTGTAAATCACCTCGGTGGACGGTGCAGTAAGGCGCGCCATAGCGTTTTGCAAACGCCTCGCCGAGGGGCAAGGTTGCCAACACTTCACCCGTCCAAGCACTGCGGGCACGCACGGCATGCGGCTCACAAGCCACAGCAGCCAAGGCCGGGCCCAGCCCCCAAGCCCGCAGCCGACGCACAGCGTTGGGACCCAACTGAATGCCAGCGCCCACCTCCTCCAAAGCGCTCGCTTGGTCCAGCACCTGCAGGGGAGCATCGAGGGCACCTCGGGCGCGCAAGGCAACTGCAGTCGCCAAGCCGGCAATGCCAGCACCGATCAGGGTCACGGGGTCATGCGGTTGCATCAGGAGATCACGCCATGTTGAAAACAAAAAAGCCCGCAAGCTTGACGCCTGCGGGCTTGCAGTCTGGCACAGGCCAGACCGGCTATCGACGGGGTCGAGGTGTCGACTGAATCAGCCGACACCCACCGACTTAGCCCGCCTTCAAGCTGGGGTAACGCACGTACTCGACCAGCTCTTGCACCTTCTTGCTGGGCGCCGGGGTGACGAAGCTCAACAAGATGATGGTGGCAAAGCCAACCGGCACGCCGAACAAACCAGCCGAGATGGGCTGAATGCCGAACCACAGGCTGACCGGCGACTCGATGCCGAACACACCGCGCAGCCAAACTTGGTTCATCACCATGTAGTAAGCGGTCACGGCCAAACCAGCGACCATGCCGGCCGAGGCAGCAATGCCCGTGGCGCGCTTCCAGAAGATGCCCAACGTGAGCGCCGGGAAGAACGAGGCGGCCGCGAACGAGAAGGCCGCAGACACCAGGAACAAGATGTCCGCTGGTTTTTGTGCCGCCACGTAAGCCGCAGCCAAGGCCACGATCAACAGCAAGGTCTTGGAGATGGCAACACGGCGGCCGGTGGAGGCGTTCGGGTCGATCATCTTGTAGTACAGGTCGTGCGACAGCGCGTTGGCAATCGTCAGCAACAAGCCATCAGCCGTGGACAGCGCAGCAGCCAAACCGCCGGCAGCCACCAGACCCGAGATCACGTAGGGCAGACCACCGATTTCTGGCGTGGCCAACACCACGATGTCACCGCCAATGGTCATCTCGTTGAGCTGCAAGATGCCGTCCTTGTTGATGTCGGTCACCGACAGCAAGGTCGGATCGACCTTGGTCCACGCGGCCACCCACTGCGGCAGTTCGCTGAACGGCGTGCCGATCAGCACGTTGAACACCTCGTACTTCACCAACACGGCCAAAGCAGGTGCCGTGAAGTAGAGCAAGAAGATGAAGAACAGCGACCAGGTCACCGATTCACGCGCTTCCTTCACGCTGGGCACGGTGTAGTAGCGCATCAGGATGTGCGGCAGCGCGGCCGTACCCACCATCAAGCAGAAGATCAGCGCCAGGAAGTTGCGGCGAGACTCGTTGTAAGCCTTTTGTGCAGCAGCGTCGCCATCGGGGTTGCCTGCGTAGGCCTGTGCGTGGATCGGCATGCCGTTGAGCGGACGGGCCTTGGCGTCAGCAGCGGCCTTGGCACGGGTCCAGGCAGCCTTGGCGGCGTCAGGGTCCTTAGGCAAAGCAGCCAAAGTCTTTTCTGCAGCAGCGATGTCGGCTGCAGGTGCGTTGGCAGCCTTCAAGTCGACGACGGCCTTCTCAGCGGCAGCTTTATCAATCGCCAGTGCAGCAGCGGGGTCCTTCAGCTTTTCAGCCAAGGCAGCCGAGCGGTCAGCGAAGATCTTGCGAACTTCGAGTTCCTTGGGGTCTGCAGTCAGGCGCTTCTCGGCTTCCGTCACCTTGACCAGTTGCTGGCCGTAGATGAGCTGTGGCACGGGAACGCTGGTTTGCTTGACAGACAGCCAGACCACGGGGATCAGGTAGGCCACGATCAAGATGATGTACTGCGCCACCTGGGTCCAGGTCACAGCGCGCATACCACCCAAGAACGAGCACACCAAAATGCCACCGAGGCCCAAGAAGATGCCCAGCTCAAAGGCCACGCCGGTCAGGCGCGCTGTGATCAGGCCCACGCCGTAGATCTGCGCCACCACGTACACGAACGAGCACAAGATGGCCGCGAAGATGCCGATGAAACGTGGCAGGTTGCCGCCGTAGCGCTCACCCAGAAAGTCTGGGATGGTGAACTGGCCGAACTTGCGCATGTAGGGTGCCAGGAACAGCGCCACCAAACAGTAGCCGCCGGTCCAGCCCATGATGAATGCCAAACCGCCGTAACCCGTCAGGTAGAGCGTACCGGCCATGCCGATGAAGGAGGCAGCAGACATCCAGTCAGCGCCGGTTGCCATGCCGTTATAGACGGCAGGCACGCGACGACCGGCTACGTAGTACTCGGCTGCGTCGTTGGTGCGGCTCATGATGCCGATGCCAGCGTACAAACCGATGGTGGCGATCAGGAAGATGAAGCCGATCCACGTGCGTGGCAGGCCCATTTGCTCCAGGATGGCCAAGGCCACCACGAAGATGGCAAAGCCGCCCGTGTACCAGGTGTAGACCTTGTTGAGGTTGGCCTTGAAGGCTTTTTTGTCGGCACTGGAATTGGATCCAGTTGCCTCGTTACCAAATAGTCCAGCCATGGCTTACTCCTCGATTTCCTGAACGCCGTGTTCGACGTCCAAGCGGTTCATGTAACGGGCGTAGAAGCCGATGATCAGCACGTAGATCACCAACGAGCCTTGAGCTCCCATCCAGAAACTGAACGGCCAGCCAAAGAAATTGAAGTTCAGATCGCGTGCGAAATACGACACGACGAACGTCACCACGAACCAGATGGCCAACAGAATCGCCGTGATGTTCAGGTTCTTCTGCCAATACCGCCGATGGTTTTCGGTCAACTCCATGTCACCTACCTCCAACAAGTTCGCCCTAGCGGGCACATCGCGACCACCACTGTCTCCCGTGGCCTGTTTGGTCGCGTCCTTCGTCGCCCGGCCGCTTGCGCGACCCGGCATACCTCTGTCAACCAGCGCACTCAACTCGGCTGCGCCACGCGCAGGCCGGTCTCACGCTCCAGTTGAGCCGCCACCTTGGGCTCGAAACCTTTCAGGTGACGAATGATTTTTTCTGCTTCTTGGGGCTCATGCCGGTCGAGGTGAACCCGGGCCAGTTGGTACCAGCCGTAAGGGCTCATGGGTTGCAGGCGGGTGTTTTCTTTCAGGGCAGCAACCGCTTCATCAAAGCGCCGCTCTTCGATCAAAAGCAGAGCCAGGCCGTACCAGGCTCGGTCCATCTTCACGTCCAAAGAAAGTGCGCGGCGGAAGGCGGGCTCCGCTGCAACACGGTCGCCGGCTTCATGCAGCAAGTAGCCCAAGTTGAACCAACCCGCTTCTTGCTCTGGGTGATGCGCCACCAACACGCGCAGGGCCGCGATGGCGCCAAGCTTGTCGCCCATCTGCGCACGCACATGCGCGATGCTGGCCAACACGTAACGGTCCTGCGGGGCCCGCTGACGCATGGCTTCAAAGGTTTCCAGGGCAGCCTGATGGCGTCCAAATACCAATTGCCCCATGGCTACCCACTTGTGGAACAGGTATGCGGGCGAAAGATTCATTTGCACAGCTCCACACCAATCTGAAGGCAAATGCGGATCTTGGCCACCGTGGCGGCCAGCCATATGAAAGCCAGCAACAAAAATGCCACCAGGGGCACATGGCGATCCAGCACCAGCTTCGGTGACAACCAGCGGGCCACCACGACGAAGGGACGGCCCACCACCGACAGGGCCTGATAGAACAGGTTCTGGTCGCGCTTGGCGCCAGCGAGCAAGCCAAGAACAAACTGGCCCAAAAAAGCCAGGAGAGAAATTTCTGCAATCAACTTGATCGCCGACACAAAAAGCAGCATTCAGCACCCATGAAGAATGGGGGCATTGTTGGCTTGGGCCTTACCAACCACTTACATGTCGGCTATGCACGGTCAGCACCGAGGAAAGTCCTAATAGGGTTAACCCTCGGCGTGGAGAACCGTATGTCAACGCGTGGCTCCCCTGCCAAGCACAGCCCAGTTGACAGCGCAGCCCCGGCTTGTGATCTAAGCGTCGCGGAGCAAGTCACGCAACACATAGGGCAGGATGCCCCCGTGCCGGTAATAGGTGGCCTCGATCGGCGTGTCGATGCGCAGCCGCAAAGCGCGCTCCTGCACCGTGCCATCGGGGCGGGTGATGCGCAGCGCGGCTTCGCTTTGCGGCAGCAGTTGCGGGTGCACCAACACGTCGATCACCTCGTGCCCGGTCAGACCGAGCGACTGCCAAGAGTCCGTGCCGAGCCATTGCAAGGGCAGCACGCCCATGCCCACCAGATTGCTGCGGTGGATGCGCTCGAAGCTACGCGCCACCACGGCGCGAATTCCCAGCAGCTGCGTGCCCTTGGCAGCCCAGTCGCG
This sequence comes from Comamonadaceae bacterium, assembly GCA_027483665.1. Lineage (GTDB taxonomy): Bacteria > Pseudomonadota > Gammaproteobacteria > Burkholderiales > Burkholderiaceae_C > JAIXUC01. Next base: position 140,684 of record JAIXUC010000026.1, read on the forward strand.
GCTCGACCCTGTCCCGTACTCTTCGCCGGCAAAGACCACCGTGGGTATGCCCTGCGCTTGGTACTGCATGGCCGCGTCGTAGATCGGCATGGGTTGCGCTCCCTCGGAGCCGGGGCGGCCCAGGAAGACCGTGCGCCCGCCTTCTTGCCGACTGCCGTCGGCCAAGGCCGGCAACATCAGGTTCTTCACCCGCACATTGGCAAAGGTGCCGCGCATCATCACTTCGTGGTGGCCGCGTCGGGCGCCGTAGCTGTTGAAGTCGGGCTTGGACACGCCGCGCTCGAGCAGGTACTGTCCCGCTGGCGAGTCGGCCCGGAAAGAGCCAGCCGGTGAGATGTGGTCGGTGGTGATGGAGTCGCCGAACAAGGCCATGATTCGAGCGCTCTTGACCGACACCTCGGCGGCCGCAGGAAGGGCCTCGGTGAAGCGCTGAAAGAACGGTGGCTCAGCGATGTAGCTGCTCTCGGGCCAGTCGTACAGAGCACCCGTGACCCCCTGCACCTTCTGCCAAAGCTTGCCCGGCGCGCTGGCCACCAGCGCGTAGTTGTCTCGGTACGCTTGGCCGCGCATGGCGTGGTGCATCAGTGCTTGAACTTCGTCGCTGCTGGGCCAGATATCGCCCAAGTACACCGGCTTGCCGCGACGTCCCAGTCCCACGGGCTCGGTCATAAGGTCGCGCCTGACGCTGCCAGCAATGGCATAGGCCACCACCAGCGGCGGGCTGGCCAAGAAGTTGGCCTTCAGGTTGGGGTGGATGCGCGCCTCAAAGTTGCGGTTACCCGACAGCACGGCAGCGCATACCAAGTCTTGGGTTGTGATGGTTTGGTTGATAGCGGGCGTTAAATCGCCCGCGTTGCCAATGCAGGTTGTGCAGCCGTACCCGGCCACGGAAAAACCGAGCTTTTCAAGGTAGGGCAGTAACCCGGCACGCTCCAAATACTCGGTGACGATGCGCGAGCCGGGTGCCAGCGAGGTCTTGATGTGCGGTGCGACCTTCAGACCAGCCAGCACCGCCTTCTTTGCCAGCAGCCCCGCCGCCAGCATGACGCCGGGGTTGGAGGTGTTGGTGCAGCTCGTGATGGCTGCAATCAGGACGTCACCATTGCCAAGCGTCAACCCGTCCTCCGTGACAAAGCCCTTCTCCAACTTGTCTGGTGGTTGGCTAAAGCCGTTCTCCGCTGGACCTGCGGCAAACAAGTGGTCGAAGCGGGTGCTGACTTGGCCAATGTCGATTCGGTCTTGTGGCCGCTTGGGGCCCGCCAGGCTGGGGACCACGCTGCCCAGATCCAGTGAGATGACTTGCGAATAGGCCACGTCGCGCAGCGAGGGCGGCGCGTCCGCCGTGCCCGGCACGCCAAACAGGCCTTGCGCGCGGAAATAGGCTTCAAAGCGGGCGATGTCGGCTGCCTTGCGGCCCGTGCCCTGGAAGTAAGCCAAGGTCTTCTCATCCACCGGAAAGAAGCCCATGGTGGCGCCGTACTCAGGCGCCATGTTGGCCACTGTGGCGCGGTCGGTCACTGAGAGCGAGCGTGTGCCCTCTCCAAAAAATTCCACGAACTTGCCCACCACTTTGTGCCCGCGCAGCAACTCGGTCACGGTCAACACCAGATCGGTCGCCGTGACGCCTTCGCGCAGTTGGCCGCTCAGGGCAACGCCCACCACATCGGGCGTCAGCAAGTAAACCGGTTGGCCCAGCATGGCGGCTTCTGCTTCAATGCCGCCAACACCCCAGCCGACCACGCCAATGCCGTTGATCATGGTTGTGTGGCTGTCGGTCCCCACCAAGGTGTCGGGGTAGAGCACGCCATCGTTGTCGTGCAGGCCACGCGCCAAATGCTCCAGGTTCACTTGGTGCACGATGCCAAAGCCTGGTGGCACCACACCGAAGGTTTTGAAGGCCTGCATGCCCCACTTCAAAAACTGGTAGCGCTCGCGGTTGCGCTGAAACTCCAGCTTCATGTTCAGGTCCAGCGCTTGCTCGTTGCCGTAGTGGTCCACGGTGACCGAGTGGTCCACCACCAAGTCCACCGGAACCAGGGGCTCAATGGCCTGAGGCCGCTTGCCCAAACGTGCGGCGGTGCTGCGCATGGCTGCCAAGTCGACCAGAAGGGGCACGCCCGTGAAGTCTTGCAAGACCACACGCGAGACGACAAAAGGAATCTCGACGCTGCGCTCTTGTCCAGCGGGGAGCACAGCCGGCCAATTGGCCAGTTCAGCCACGTGGGCTGGCAGTACGCGGTGCCCATCGCAGTGGCGCAGCACCGACTCGAGCACGATGCGCAGCGAGACCGGCAAGCGCGACACATTCGGGAACTGCTCGGCCAGTGCAGGCAAGGAGAAATAGCGGGGCTGCCCGGCAGATGGCCCATTCGCATCGGGCACGGCAGCGGGTTGGCGCTTGCCGCTGCGTTCGGCGCTGTGCTTACCGCTGCGTTTGGCGGGCTCTGGCACAGAGGGCAAAGTGCGCAGGGTGTGTGCGAAGGGGTGTGGCGTGTTCATGGCATTAAGCTCCCGGCGTGAATTGCGATCAGCTTGCCACGAATCCGCCGCCAACGCATGCCTCGTTCGGTGGTGCAGGCAGTGCGCACGCTCCAGCTGGGGGCGAATGGCAGCCGCACCTTCACTTCGAAGACGAGCACCTGCTGATCGCCGAAAAGCCGCCGGGCTTGCTGTGTGTGCCTGGGCGCGGCGCAGACAAGCAAGATTGCTTGCTGACTCGATTGAAGCGCACCCACCCCAATGCCCTGGTGGTGCACAGGCTGGACCAAGCCACCTCGGGCTTGGTCATCTTTGCCCTGGCCCGACCCGCTCAAGCGGCTTTGTCTTCTGCCTTCGAAAGGCGCGAGGTGGACAAGCTTTACCTCGCGTGGGTAGCGGGGTTGCTCGGCCAGCCGAAAGCGGCGGGCGAGATCGCGCTGCCGCTGTCGGCCGACTGGCCCCGACGCCCCCGCCAGCAGGTGGACCATGCCACAGGCAAGCCAGCCTTGACGCGCTGGCAGGTGCTGCTGCACGCACCAAGCTGCGCAGGTGTGCCCGACCATTCCCTGCTGGAACTGCGGCCTTTGACTGGCCGTACGCACCAACTGCGCGTGCACTTGGCAGCCATCGGACACCCGATCGTTGGCGACTTGCTTTATGAAGGCCCCACAGCCCCCCGGCTGATGTTGCACGCGGCTGAACTGAGATTTCCCCACCCAGCGACAGGACAACAGGTGCAAGCCCTTTCGCCCGCGCCCTTCACTGGGTTTTGAGGCTTACAGGTCTCAGGCCGTCACGCCTTTGGCGGTGTCTGCGTACTCGTCGATCTGATCGAAGTTCATGTACTTGTAGATCGCAGCGCCGTCCTTGTTCACCACACCCATGGCCTCGTGGTACTGAGCCACCGTGGGGATTTGGCCCAACTTCGAGGCAATGGCCGCCAACTCTGCAGATGCCAAAAACACGTTGGTGTTTTTGCCCAAACGGTTGGGGAAGTTGCGGGTGCTGGTAGACACGACCGTGGCGCCCTCGCGCACCTGGGCTTGATTGCCCATGCACAAGCTGCAGCCAGGCATTTCTGTGCGGGCGCCAGCCGCGCCAAAGTTGGCGTAGTGGCCTTCCTTGATCAGCTCGCTCTCGTCCATCTTGGTGGGCGGGGCCACCCACAGCTTCACCGGAATATCGCGCGTGCCGCCGAGCAACTTCGCCGCTGCGCGGAAGTGGCCGATGTTGGTCATGCAACTGCCGATGAAGGCTTCGTCGATCTTGGTGCCCGCCACTTCAGACAGGAATTTGGCGTCGTCGGGGTCGTTGGGGCAGCACAGGATGGGCTCGTGGATGTCGGCCAAGTCGATCTCGATCACGGCGGCGTATTCCGCATTGGCGTCAGCGCGCAGCAACTGCGGGCTGTCCAGCCAAGCCTGAACAGCGCGGATGCGGCGCTCCAGCGCGCGCTTGTCTTCGTAGCCTTGGGCAATCATGTTTTTCATCAGCACCACGTTGCTCTGCAAGTACTCGATCACCGGTTCCTTGTTGAGCTGGATGGTGCAGCCAGCTGCGCTGCGCTCGGCAGAGGCGTCACTCAGTTCGAAGGCTTGCTCCACCTTCAGCTCGGGCAGGCCTTCGATCTCCAGAATGCGCCCGCTGAAGATGTTCTTCTTGCCGCTCTTGGCCACGGTCAGCAGGCCCGCCTTGATGGCGTACAGCGGAATGGCGTGTACCAAATCACGCAGGGTGACGCCCGGCTGCATCTGGCCTTTGAAACGCACCAGCACGCTCTCGGGCATGTCCAGCGGCATCACGCCGGTGGCTGCGCCAAAGGCCACCAGACCGGAGCCTGCGGGGAAAGAAATGCCAATGGGGAAACGCGTGTGCGAATCGCCGCCTGTGCCCACCGTGTCGGGCAGCAGCAAGCGGTTGAGCCAAGAGTGGATGACGCCATCGCCTGGGCGCAGGCTGACGCCGCCGCGGTTGCTGATGAAGGCTGGCAACTCCCGGTGCGTCTTCACATCGACAGGCTTGGGGTATGCAGCGGTGTGGCAGAAAGACTGCATCACCATGTCGGCAGAGAAGCCCAGGCAAGCCAAGTCTTTGAGCTCGTCGCGGGTCATGGGGCCCGTGGTGTCTTGGCTGCCCACCGTGGTCATCTTGGGCTCGCAGTAGGTGCCAGGGCGCACGCCCTGCCCTTCTGGCAAACCCACGGCGCGGCCCACCATCTTTTGGGCCAAGGTGAAGCCAGCCTGGGTGGCCACCGGTGGCTGCGGCAGGCGAAACACCGTGGAGGCTGGCAAGCCCAGGAACTCCCTGGCTTTGGCGGTGAGGGACCGACCAATGATGAGGTTGATGCGTCCACCGGCACGGACCTCGTCAAACAGCACGTCGCTGCGCAACTTGAACTCGGTCAGCGTAGCGCCGCTCTTGGTGATTTTCCCGGCGTAGGGGTGGATGTCGATGACGTCGCCCATCTCCAGCTTCGTCACATCGACTTCAATGGGCAGCGCACCAGAGTCTTCTTGCGTATTGAAGAAGATGGGGGCGATCTTGCCGCCCAGCGTGACACCACCAAAGCGCTTGTTGGGTACAAAAGGAATGTCTTGGCCCGTGGCCCAGATGACGCTGTTGGTGGCACTTTTGCGGCTGGAGCCGGTGCCCACCACGTCGCCCACGTAGGCCACCAGATGGCCTTTTTTCTTCAAGTCTTCAATGAAAGCCATCGGGCCGCGCTTGCCGTCTTCTTCGGGCTTGAAAGCCGCACCTTCGCGGGTGTTTTTCAACATGGCCAAGTAGTGCAGCGGGATGTCTGGGCGGCTCCAGGCGTCAGGGGCGGGAGACAAGTCGTCGGTGTTGGTCTCACCGGGCACCTTGAAAACGCTCACGGTGATCGTCTGCGGCACTTCGGGGCGGGTGGTGAACCACTCGGCATCTGCCCAACTGCGCATCACCTCTTGGGCGATGGCGTTGCCAGCTCGAGCCTTATCGGCCACGTCGTTGAAAAAGTCGAACATCAACAGCGTCTTTTTCAGACCGGCTGCGGCCGTGGGCGCCACCTCGGCGTCGTCGAGCAATTCGATGAGCGGGTGCACGTTGTAGCCCCCCACCATCGTGCCCAAAAGCTCTGTGGCTTTGATGCGGCTGACGAGACCCACGCTCAGATCACCATGCGCAACCGCGGCCAGAAAGCTGGCCTTGACCTTGGCGGCGTCGTCGACGCCGGGTGGTACACGGTGCGTGAGCAGATCCAGCAGATAGGCTTCTTCACCGGCAGGCGGTGCCTTCACCAGCTCAATCAGTTCGGCCACCTGCTTGGCGTCAAGCGGAAGCGGTGGAATACCCAAAGCCGCACGCTCTGCAGCGTGGGCACGGTAGTGAGCAAGGAAGGTCGAAGTCATGAGGCTCTCCTGTGGATGGGGGCTAAGAAGCGAGGGACTTAGAAAAACAGCAGTGCACAGGCCATGCATCAAGGCGCACTAGCCGCAGCAGGTGCATCCAGGATGCTGGGTAGCGGATTCAGCCGCAGTGCCTCTGCCACCGCAGCCTGAGCCGGGCTTTTGCACTCGTCGGCCATTCGTTGACCTAAACGTTGATTCATGAGCATCGACTTGTTGGCCAGTTGCAGCCAAACCGCACCTTGCCTGCGGTCTTCGAGTCTTACAGCGCCGGTCGCGCTGGCCACCGGGAACATGCGCAGGCGCTGACCACGAATCACCACGTCAAAGTACCCGGGCGCCCGATCATCCGGGGTGATGTTGATGGAGACACCTAACTCGCAGGGCAAAAACCCCGTGTGCACGCGGGAGGCGATCTCCAGTTCTACATCGGTCAGTGCGGTTTCGGCCGCCACTGCGCCAGCGGCAATCTGCGCAGCGAGGCTGCGAATTTCCCGGTGATGCTGACCGGAGGCCGGCTGGCTTGGCGCGGCAGTTGCGGGCTGCCTCAACGGCGCTGGGCTGCTTTGTGCGTACGCTGGAAGAACGAACGAGGCCATCGTGCCCATGGCCACCGCCAGCATCCACTTCAATGCAACCACGGCGCTACCTCAGGTGGGATGTGCATGCCCGCTCGGGCTGCACGCTGCAGCACATGCCAGTGGTGCCTGTAGCTCGCTCGGTCTTGCAGCTGCCCGTTCACCGCAACGGGACCCCAGTTGGCAGCACAGGCTGCCAACAGCACTTCACAAGCTGCTGACAGGGCATCCGGCTCTGGCTGAAATGCAGCCACGATAGGACCAATTTGTTGCGGGTGGATGCTCCACATGCGGGTGAAACCCAACTGCCGTGATGCCTGCAATGCAGCCCAACTCAGAAGCGCTGGGTCCCCCATTTCGGTCACCACGTTGTGAGCGGGCACTTTGCCCGCTGCGTGGCAAGCGCTCGCTAAGCGCAGCTTGGCTTGCAACACCAGCGGGTGTGCAAATTGGCCTTGGGCGGTCATGGCGGACGCACCAATGGCGCCCTGATGGGCTGACACGAAGTCCATCAACCCAAAGCTGAGCGACTGAACGCGGGGGTGCGTCGCAAAGGCCGCCACCCGTGTCATTGCAGCAGGGGACTCCACCAGAACATGCAGGGGCAAGGCCAGTGCGCCCGTGCGGTCAATCGCCCGAGATGCCTCGTCGATCTGCTCGACGGACTCGACCTTGGGCAGCATGACATGACACAAGCGATGCCCAGCCGTTCCGACGACTGTGTTCACGTCATCGGCAAAAGCCGGATGATCGACGGGGTGCACGCGCACCGCCACCCGTGCCCCGGGCGTGCTGGCAAGTGCCAGCTCTGCCACCAGACGCGCTTGCTGCGCCTCTAGGCCAGCCTCAGCGCCGTCTTCGAGATCGAGGGTGACGTCGAAACTGCACAAGCCCCGCTCTGCCAGACCCTGCGCCTGCAGTGCCAGGCTTTTGCGCATGCGAGCCTCGACCCCGCTGTAGTGGTCACAAACCGGCAAAGACCACAGGTCGTTGCCGACCGCTTGCAAGACGTCGCGGGGGTGAGTCACGTGGCTGTCTTCAAGAAGCGGCACGGGGCATCGCGGAAATCAGAGCAGATGCGAAACGCCCGCTTGCTCGTCTTGGAGCTCTTTCAAGGTCTTATCAATACAAGCTTGGCTGAACTCGTCGATCGGCAGGCCCTCGACCACCGTGTAGACACCGTTGGCGCAGGTGACGGGGAAACCGAACATGGTGTCTTTAGGAATTCCATACCAACCGTCAGATGGCACACCCATCGTGACCCAACGACCGTCGGTGCCCAGCGCCCAATCACGCATGTGGTCAATGGCTGCGTTTGCTGCAGACGCGGCTGAAGACAAGCCCCGCGCCTCGATGATGGCGGCACCGCGCTTGCCCACCGTTGGCAGGAACACGTCCTTGTTCCAGACTTGGTCGTTGATCATGTCCTTCACGCCAGCACCATCGATCGTGGCAAAGCGGTAATCGGCGTACATCGTGGGCGAGTGGTTGCCCCAGACCGCCAGCTTTTGAATAGCCGCTACGGGCTTGCCCGTCTTTGCAGCGATCTGGCTGAGTGCGCGGTTGTGGTCTAAGCGAAGCATGGCCGTGAAGTTTTGGCGAGGCAGGTCGGGGGCACTTTTCATCGCGATGTAGGCGTTGGTGTTGGCCGGGTTACCCACCACCAAAACCCGCACGTCGCGACTGGCAACCGCGTTCAGTGCCTTGCCCTGGGCCGTGAAGATCTGTGCATTGGCAGCCAAAAGGTCGGCCCGTTCCATTCCGGGGCCGCGCGGGCGCGCGCCGACCAACAAGGCGTAGTCGGTTTCTTTGAACGCCGTGTTGGCGTCACCATGAGCCTGCATGTCAGCCAGCAAAGGAAATGCGCAGTCTTCCAACTCCATCATCACGCCCTTCAGAGCCTTTTGCGCCTTCTCGTCCGGTATCTCGAGCAGTTGCAAGATGACCGGCTGATCACGGCCGAGCATTTCGCCGGAGGCGATACGAAACAGCAAGGCGTAACCAATTTGGCCAGCGGCACCGGTGACGGCCACACGGACAGGCTTTTTGTTCATGAGGAGGAGGCTCCAGGGACGGTTGAAAAGGGGCGTTGCTGATCGGGTGAAACGGGCGCAACCAGAAGGCAGGTTACGCGGCACAGGCCCTAACAAACCAGCGCTGGGCAGTCTAGCCGCGAGACCATGACAGGTCAACTTGTCTTATGTCTTATATAAGATATAGTCAAACAAATGGCACAGCCCCACCCTGCCAGCGCCAACGGCGCATCCGGCGTTGAACAACACAATGGCACTCCCGCGTTCAGCCCCCTTTATCAACAGATCAAGGGCCTGCTCTTGGGCAGCTTGCAGGCCGGCGAATGGAAGCCTGGTGAGTCCATTCCAAGCGAGATGGACCTGGCTGGCCGCTACCGCGTGAGTCAGGGCACCGTACGCAAAGCGATTGACGAACTGGCAGCAGAGAACTTGGTCGTCAGACGTCAAGGCAAGGGCACTTTCGTCTCGACCCACTCCGAACAGCAGTCCAGCTTTCGCTTTTTAAGGCTGACGCCTGATGCGGGTCCGATGAAGAACCCGGCTGCTCCGCAACGCCACATCATCGATTGCCGCCGCGCGCGGGCGACTGCCGAGGTTGCAAGGGCACTGCTGATGAAACCAGGAGATGGCGTTTTGCACTTGAGACGTGTTTTGTCTTTCAGCAACACGCCAACCATCCTCGAGGACATCTGGCTGCCGGGACCATACTTCAGGGGCCTCACCGCAGAGCGCTTGGCCGCAGACGAAAGACCGATGTACGGCATGTTCGAGGCAGAGTTCAACGTGCACATGGTCCGCGCCGAGGAAAAAATTCGTGCTGTATTGCCCGACGCGGAACAGCGACGCCTATTGAACTTGGACGGCACGCAAATGCCGTTGCTGAGCGTTGAGCGAGTCGCCTTCACTTACAACGATTTGCCGATGGAATTGCGCCGCGGCCTGTATCGGACGGACGCGCACCATTACAGCAACGTTCTTAGCTGACCAAGCGCCATGGGCTACTCTTGGGCGTCATCAAAAGAATGCTGCATTGCAATACAATTTTTTTGCGCATCCCAGTTGCGCAGTCAGCTCAAATACAAAAAGTAGTCTTATCCAAGGAAGTCATTCCCATGAGCGAGCTGTCCCGTAAGCGGCCTGAGTTCCGCAACATCAACGCCTTTACCGACCTCACCACGTATCGATTGCCCCCCGCGGGCTGGGTGTCCATCTTGCACCGGGTGAGCGGTGCGCTGATGTTTTTCCTGATGCCTTTCATCATTTGGATGTTTGACACCTCGGTGTCGTCCGAGTTTTCCTATGCCCGGTTCACCTCGGTCTTCAACGCAGGGGTGGGCTTAGCTCCTGGATGGCTCTTCAAGCTGGTTGCGCTCGCCCTGATCTGGGCTTTCCTGCACCACTTCATTGCAGGGCTACGCCACCTGTGGATGGATGTGAACCACTCCGTCTCACGCGAGTTTGGGCGCAACTCGGCGTTGGTGACCCTCGGCCTCAGTGCCGTGCTGACACTGGCTCTGGGCTCCAAACTGTTTGGGCTGTACTGAAGCTGGCGGCCTTGCCCAATTTGTTTTAGGGAAATCGAAAAATGGCAGTGAATCACGGCTCAAAGCGCATCGTCGTCGGCGCCCATTACGGTTTGCGCGACTGGCTCAGCCAGCGCGTGACCGCAGCGCTGATGGCCCTCTTCACAGTGGTGCTGCTGGCCCAGGTTCTGCTGATATCTGGCCCCATCGGCTACACCGAGTGGGCGGGCATCTTTGCTACCCAGTGGATGAAGGTACTCACCTTTGCAGTCATCCTCGCGATGCTCTACCACGTCTGGGTGGGTGTGCGAGATATCTGGATGGATTACATCAAGCCGGTCGCCCTGCGCTTGTCGCTGCAAATCTTCACCATCGTTTGGCTCGTGGGGTGCGCGGGCTGGGCCATTCAAGTCCTCTGGAGGTTGTAAGCCCATGACTTACACGAAAAGTGCGATCAGCAAGCGACGTTTTGATGTGGTCATCGTCGGTGCAGGCGGCTCGGGCATGCGGGCCTCTTTGCAATTGGCTCGCGCCGGTCTCAATGTGGCGGTCCTGTCCAAGGTGTTTCCTACCCGGTCTCACACCGTCGCTGCCCAAGGCGGCATCGGTGCATCGCTTGGCAACATGAGTGAGGACAACTGGCACTATCACTTCTACGACACCGTCAAAGGCTCAGATTGGCTGGGCGATCAAGATGCCATTGAGTTCATGTGTCGCGAAGCGCCCAAGGTGGTCTACGAGCTCGAGCACATGGGCATGCCTTTCGACCGCAACCCCGACGGGACGATTTACCAGCGCCCGTTCGGCGGGCACACGGCCAACTATGGTGAAAAACCTGTTCAACGCGCCTGCGCTGCCGCCGACCGCACTGGGCACGCCATGCTGCACACCCTCTATCAACAAAATGTGCAGGCCCACACCAGCTTCTTTGTCGAATGGATGGCGCTGGATCTGATTCGTGACGCTGACGGCGACGTGGTGGGTGTAACGGCACTGGAAATGGAAACTGGTGATCTACACATCCTGGAGGCCAAGACCACGTTGCTGGCCACCGGCGGCGCAGGACGCATCTTTGCTGCATCCACCAACGCGTTCATCAACACCGGCGACGGCCTGGGCATGGCGGCGCGCAGCGGCATCCCGCTGGAAGACATGGAGTTTTGGCAGTTCCACCCGACCGGTGTCGCTGGTGCTGGCGTTCTGCTCACAGAAGGCTGCCGAGGCGAAGGCGCGATTCTCATCAACAGCGAGGGCGAGCGATTCATGGAGCGCTACGCGCCCACCTTGAAAGACTTGGCCCCCCGCGACTTTGTTTCCCGCTGCATGGATCAAGAAATCAAAGAAGGCCGTGGCTGCGGGCCCAACAAAGACCATGTCCTGTTGAAGTTGGACCATTTGGGCGTCGAAACCATCATGAAGCGGCTGCCCTCCGTCTACGAAATCGGACACAACTTCGCGAATGTGGACATCACGCGAGAGCCCATTCCGGTGGTCCCCACCATCCATTACCAAATGGGCGGAATACCGACCAACGTGAGCGGCCAGGTGGTTGTCCAGAAGCACGGCGTCGACAACGCGGTGGTGGGCGGCTTGTACGCCGTGGGCGAATGCTCTTGCGTGAGCGTGCATGGCGCCAACCGTCTGGGTACCAATTCGCTGCTTGATTTGCTGGTGTTTGGTCGCGCAGCGGGTAACCACATTGTTGATTCCCACCTGAAGACAAAGGCCCACAAGCCATTGCCTGCCGATGCGGGAGAGCTCAGCGTTCAGCGCCTCAACCGCCTAGAGGCCAGCGAGTCCGGTGAATACGCACAGGACGTGGCGAATGACATTCGCGCCACCATGCAGCGACATGCGGGGGTGTTCCGTACCCAATCGAGCCTCGATGAGGGCGTGACGAAGGTCGCGGCCCTGCGTGAGCGTACCCAAGCGATCGGACTGAAAGACAAGTCGCGCGTGTTCAACACGGCACGCATCGAAGCGCTGGAAGTCGACAACCTCATCGAATCAGCCCAAGCGACCATCGTGTCCGCTGCGGCGCGCAAAGAAAGCCGCGGAGCACACACTGTCGACGATTACGGGGACACCCCAGCGCACCCCAACGGCAGAAACGATCAGGAGTGGCACAAACACAGCCTGTGGTACGCCGAAGGTAACCGCATGTCCTACAAGCCGGTGCAGATGAAGCCACTGACTGTTGAGAGCGTGCCACTCAAAGTCCGCACGTTCTGAAGTACCAGTTCCAGGAGATAAGCATGACCCTTCGCACATTCCAGATCTACCGCTACGACCCGGACAAGGACATCAAGCCCTACATGCAGACCATCCAAGTCGAGTTGGACGGCAGCGAGCGGATGCTGTTGGATGCGCTGATGAAGCTGAAAGCGCTCGATCCAGCCATCAGCTTTCGCCGTTCCTGCCGCGAAGGCGTTTGCGGCTCAGACGCCATGAACATCAACGGTAAGAACGGGCTGGCTTGTCTGACCAACATGCGTACGCTCAAAGACCCGATCGTGCTCAAACCGCTCCCGGGACTGCCCGTGATTCGCGATCTCATCGTGGACATGACCCAATTCTTCAAGCAGTACAACTCGATCAAGCCCTATCTGGTGAACGACACAGTACCTCCAGAAAAAGAGCGTCTGCAATCGCCAGAAGAACGTGAAGAACTCAACGGCCTGTACGAGTGCATCTTGTGCGCGAGTTGCTCGACCAGCTGCCCCAGTTTCTGGTGGAATCCCGACAAGTTCGTTGGGCCAGCGGGTTTGCTGCAGGCGTATCGGTTCATTGCGGACAGCCGGGACCAAGCCACAGCAGAACGACTAGACAATTTGGAAGATCCTTACCGACTCTTCCGTTGTCACACCATCATGAACTGCGTCGATGTGTGCCCCAAGGGGCTCAACCCGACCAAGGCCATCGGCAAGATCAAGGAAATGATGGTGCTTCGCACTGTCTGAGGCCGCTTGTGACGCTCTCTACAGACCTCGATGCCCCGCTGAGTGAGCGCGCTCTGAGCAAGCTTCGTTGGCGCTGCAGGCGAGGCTTGCTCGAGAACGACCTGTTCATCGAACGCTTTTTTGATCGTCATGCCCAGAGCCTGAGCTGCGCCGACGCGCTCGGCATGGAGCAATTGATGGCTTTGGCCGACAACGACCTGCTCGATCTGCTTTTGCGTCGGAGCGAACCTACAGGTGACGTCGACACACCGCAAGCGCAGCGCGTGCTTGGCATGCTGCGCATTTGACACCCTCACTCCACCCTGAGCCGTTCACCACACTGGGAGATCCGCATGAAACTAGCCGACAACAAAGCCACGCTTTCATTCAGCAATGGCAGTCCAAGCGTGGATTTGCCTATCTACCAAGGATCTATCGGTCCAGACGTCATCGACATCCGCAAGCTCTACGCGCAGACCGGCATGTTCACCTACGACCCAGGGTTTTTGTCGACGGCGGCTACGCAGTCAGCGATTACCTATATCGACGGCGACAAAGGCGAATTGTTGTACCGGGGCTACCCCATCGAACAATTAGCAACCCAGTGTGATTTTCTGGAAACCTGCCATCTGCTGTTGTACGGCGAACTGCCCAACGAGCAGGCCAAGAAGACTTTCACCCGAACCGTGACCATTCACACCATGGTCAACGAGCAAATGCAGTTCTTCTTGCGAGGTTTTCGCCGGGATGCACACCCCATGGCCATCATGACCGGGCTGGTCGGGGCACTGTCAGCCTTCTATCACGACAGCACTGACATCAATAACCCAGAGCACCGCGAAATCGCAGCCATTCGTTTGATCGCCAAGATGCCGACGCTGGTGGCCATGGCCTACAAATACAGTGCGGGCCAGCCATACATGTACCCCAAGAACGCGCTGAGCTACTCCGGCAACTTCTTGCACATGATGTTCGCCACGCCATGTGAAGACTACAAGGTGAGCCCAGTGCTAGAGCGGGCACTGGACCGCATCTTCATCCTTCACGCCGACCATGAACAAAACGCGTCAACCTCTACGGTTCGCCTTTGTGGAAGTTCGGGAACCAACCCATTTGCTGCCATCGCTGCCGGCGTTGCCTGCCTGTGGGGACCAGCCCACGGAGGCGCCAACGAAGCCTGCCTGAACATGCTGGAAGACATCCAGCGCATGGGCGGCGTGGCCAAGGTTGGCGAATTCATGAACCAGGTCAAGGACAAGAATTCAGGTGTTCGACTCATGGGGTTCGGCCACCGGGTCTACAAGAACTACGACCCTCGAGCCAAGCTCATGCAGGAGACTTGCAAAGAAGTGCTTGGCGAATTGGGCCTGGAAAACGATCCGCTGTTCAAGCTCGCCATGGCACTGGAAAAGATCGCCCTTGAGGATGATTATTTTGTGCAACGCAAGCTCTACCCCAACGTGGACTTCTACTCCGGCATCGTGCAGCGGGCCATCGGTATTCCGGTCAGCCTGTTCACCGCTATTTTTGCGCTGGCCCGCACCGTTGGCTGGATCGCCCAGCTCAACGAAATGATCGGCGACCCCGAGTACAAAATCGGTCGGCCACGCCAACTGTTCACGGGCTCTCTGCGCCGCGACGTCAAGCCTCTGGCTGAACGCTGAAGCCAAGGCACCGCCATGGGACGCACCCTCTACGACAAGATCTGGGACGAGCACGTCGTCCATACCGAAGAGGACGGAACAGCGGTTCTGTACATCGATAGGCATTTGGTGCACGAGGTCACCAGCCCGCAGGCTTTCGAGGGCCTGAGGACAGCGGGCCGCAAGGTTTGGCGTGTGTCGTCGGTGGTCGCTACGGCCGACCACAACACCCCCACCACCGGCTGGGAGCTGGGATACGACGGCATCACCGACCCCATCAGCAAAGAGCAGATCACCACGCTGGACAACAACATTCAAGAGTTTGGTGCAGCGGCCTTTTTCCCTTTTTTGTCGAAGCGCCAAGGCATCGTGCACGTCATTGGGCCGGAAACTGGCGCAACGCTTCCCGGAATGACGGTGGTCTGCGGCGATTCGCACACTTCCACCCACGGGGCTTTCGGCGCACTGGCCCACGGCATTGGTACGAGCGAGGTGGAACACGTTTTGGCCACCCAAACCTTGTTGGCTAAAAAAGCCAAGAACATGCTGGTGCAAGTCGATGGGCAACTCGCCAAGGGCTGTACCGCCAAGGACATCGTGCTGGCCGTTATCGGGAAGATCGGCACTGCCGGCGGCACCGGCTACACCATCGAGTTTGGTGGCTCAGCCATCCGTGCCTTGAGCATGGAAGGCCGCATGACGGTGTGCAACATGGCCATTGAAGCCGGCGCGCGAGCTGGCTTGGTGGCTGTAGACGACAAAACCATCGACTACGTCAAAGGCCGCCCGCTTTCACCGACAGGCATCGAGTGGGATCAGGCCGCTACTTACTGGGCCACGCTGCAGTCGGATGCAGATGCTGCTTTTGATGCGGTCGTCCGCTTGGATGCCAGGCAAATTGTTCCTCAAGTCACATGGGGAACTTCACCTGAAATGGTCTTGGGCATTGATGGCCGTGTGCCGGACCCAGACCGCGAGCGAGACGCCAGCCGGCGTGGTGCCATTGAGCGGGCATTGACCTACATGGCCTTGCAGCCTGGCAAGGCGCTCAACGACATCTTTGTTGACAAGGTGTTCATTGGCTCGTGCACCAACAGCCGCATCGAAGACATGCGCGAAGCCGCAGCTGTGGTCAAAAAGCTGGGACGCAAAGTTGCCCCAAACGTCAAGCTGGCCATGGTGGTTCCAGGCTCAGGACTGGTCAAAGCGCAAGCCGAAAAGGAAGGCTTGCACGAGATATTCAAAGCCGCCGGGTTTGAATGGCGCGAGCCGGGCTGTTCCATGTGTTTGGCCATGAACGCAGATCGACTGGAACCCGGCGAACGTTGTGCGTCTACCAGCAACCGTAACTTTGAGGGCCGCCAAGGAGCTGGTGGCAGAACCCATTTGGTGTCCCCGGCCATGGCCGCAGCTGCTGCAGTGCACGGGCACTTCGTCGATGTTCGTCAGTTCGTCTGAAAGGAAAGCGCCATGAAGTCATTTGTCACTGTTCTCACCGCCGCAGCGTTGCTGGTGCTTGCTGGCTGCAACACCGTCAAGGGTGTGGGGCAAGACGTTCAAAAAGCGGGCGAAGCGATTGAAGGCGCCGCCAAGAAAAAATAATGAAACCGTTTAGCTTACACACGGGGCTTGTTGCCCCGATGGACCGGGAAAACGTCGATACAGACGCCATCATTCCCAAGCAATTTCTCAAGTCCATACGCAAGACAGGCTTCGGGCCCAACTTGTTCGATGAGTGGCGCTACCTCGACAAAGGTGAGCCCGGTCAGGATCCAGCCTCCCGGCGGCCCAACCCGGATTTCGTTCTCAACCAGCCCCGCTACGCTGGGGCATCCGTGTTGTTGGCGCGCAAGAACTTCGGCTGTGGCTCCAGCCGTGAGCATGCGCCCTGGGCGATCGAGCAATTCGGCTTTCGCGCCTTGATTGCGCCAAGTTACGCAGACATCTTTTTCAATAACTGTTTCAAGAATGGTCTGCTGCCGATCCAGCTTTCAGAGGCGCAGGTCGGAGCGTTGTTTGACGAGGCCGCCGCCTTTCCTGGCTTCAGCCTGACGATCGACCTGGAGCGCCAAGTCATCGTGAAGCCCCAGGGTCTCGAGATCGCCTTTGACGTGCAACCTTTTCGCAAGTTCTGCCTTCTCAACGGCCTGGACGACATCGGCCTGACATTGCGACACCGCGACAAAATAAGAGCTTTCGAGTCAGAGCGGCTGAGCACCAAGCCCTGGCTAGCCCACAGCATGCCAGTCTGAAGAGACGCGCACGCACTTACAACCTGGCGCTGCGCAGACCGCGGCGCTGATTCGATCACTAGCCATTCACTCATGAAGATTGCAATCCTCCCTGGCGATGGAATTGGCACAGAAATCGTTGCAGAAGCGGTGAAGGTTCTGGGGGCTCTCGGGCTGCCTCTCCAGCTGGAAACCGCCTTGGTCGGTGGTGCTGCCTACGAAGCACATGGGCATCCGCTGCCTGATAGCACCTTAAAGCTTGCCCAGTCGGCCGATGCCGTGCTGTTCGGGGCTGTCGGCGACTGGAAATACGATGAACTCGAGCGATCCTTGCGCCCTGAGCAAGCCATCCTCGGGCTGCGCAAACACATGGGACTGTTTGCCAACTTTCGCCCGGCCATTTGCTACCCTGAGCTGGTCGATGCGTCGAGCCTCAAGCCAGAGTTGATTGCCGGTCTGGATATCCTGATCATCCGGGAGCTCACCGGCGACATCTACTTTGGACAACCGCGTGGACGCAGAACCGCTACAGACGGCCACTTTCCAGGCGCGCCCGAAGCGTTTGACACCATGCGCTACTCGCGCCCAGAGATCGAGCGCATTGCGCACGTGGCCTTTCAAGCGGCACGCAAGCGCAGCAAGCGCGTCACCAGCGTCGACAAAGCCAATGTGCTGGAAACCTTTCAGTTCTGGAAAGACGTGGTGAGCGAAGTCGCGCTGGAGTACCCCGATGTGGCGCTGGACCACATGTACGTGGACAACGCCGCCATGCAGTTGGTCAAGGCACCCAAGAAGTTTGACGTGCTCGTCACGGGCAACATGTTTGGAGACATCCTGTCCGACGAAGCGGCCATGCTGACGGGGTCTATCGGCATGCTGCCCTCGGCCAGCCTGAACGACAAAGGCCAGGGGCTGTATGAACCCAGCCATGGCAGCGCGCCCGATATTGCGGGCAAGGGCGTGGCCAACCCGCTGGCTACAATTTTGTCCGCCGCCATGATGCTTCGCTTCTCACTCCAACAGCCACAAGCTGCAGACCGCGTTGAAACCGCGGTCAAAGCAGTTTTGGCTGATGGCTTGCGCACAGCAGACATTCATGCATCGGGCACGCAGCGGGTCAGCACCCGCGAAATGGGCGACGCGGTGGTCAAAGCCATCGGCAAAGCGACCACCAACTGATCTACCCAAGTTCGTCGTGCGCCCTCTGGCTCGACGAGCCGGAAGACAACAACAGATGCAAAGGGCAGATGCGATGGCAAAAACTGGCAAGTTGGTAGGGCTCGTCGGCTGGCGGGGCATGGTCGGCTCGGTTCTGATGGAGCGCATGCTCGCCGAGGGCGACTTCGACCTGATCGAACCCGTGTTTTTCTCTACGTCCAATGCGGGTGGCCAAGCGCCCGCGATGGCAAAAAACGAAACCCGACTCAAAGATGCCCACGATTTGGCCGCCTTGTCGCATTGCGACATCATCATCACGGCTCAAGGTGGCGACTACACCAGCGCGGTGTTTCAGCCGCTGCGTCAGTCAGGCTGGAAGGGCCACTGGATAGACGCAGCCTCCACGCTGCGCATGGCCCCCGATGCGGTCATCGTTCTGGACCCCGTCAATCTGCCTGTTATTCAGGATGCGTTGACCAAAGGCGGCAAGAACTGGATCGGTGGCAATTGCACTGTGAGTTGCATGCTCATGGGGGTTGGTGCCTTGTACAAGGCGGGCCTGGTGGAATGGATGAGTACCCAGACCTACCAAGCAGCCTCTGGCGGTGGCGCGCAGCACATGCGCGAATTGCTGACCCAGTTTGGCACCCTCCACGCCGAGGTGCGTGCGCTGCTGGACGACCCACACAGCGCCATCTTGGAAATTGACCGCCGCATCAGCAGCGCCCAGCGGGGTTTCAGCAGCGACGAGACGGCTCACTTCGGAGTGCCACTCGGCGGCTCGCTGATTCCCTGGATCGACAAAGACTTGGGGCTTGGCAAGTCAAGCGACGAACCCGGTTGGGGTACCTCGAGGGAAGAATGGAAGGGCATGGCAGAGACCAACAAGATCTTGGGGCAAGGCGAGGCCTATGGGACAGCGGCTGTGCCTGTAGACGGCTTTTGTGTTCGGGTAGGCACGATGCGTTGCCACAGTCAAGCCCTCACCTTCAAGCTCAAGAAGGACGTGCCATTGGCCGATGTGGAAGCCATGATCGCTGCCGACAATCCATGGGCGAAAGTGGTGCCCAACACGCGTGAAGATACGGTGCGTGACCTGACGCCAGTGGCCGTCACTGGCACCATGACCATACCCGTCGGTCGAATTCGAAAGATGGCCATGGGCCCTCAGTATTTAGGCGCGTACACCATTGGCGACCAGCTGCTTTGGGGTGCGGCAGAACCGTTACGGCGCACGCTGCGAATTTTGCTGGAGCACTGAACGGTTGTTTTGGCGTTGTACCGGGACAACATCTGGCAGCCGGACTTTGCAAGCTGCGGCCTGTGTCTAAACGTTAAGCGGAGTCTTAGCTTGTCATGCTAAGACATTGATGTTATTGTCCTTTTCCTCTTTTAGGAGACGGAGCAGTAACGCTAGCGGTATGGGTTTATCCCGGCCTGAAGCGCATTGGAGGCTCGACAACACATGGCAAAGATTCAACGCTGGCAGTTCTCTGCCCTGACCCTGGCAATCGTGGTGGGCGTGGGCACCATTTCGACCGAAGCCTTTGCGCTGGCACTGGGTCGGGTCAATGTGCTCTCTGCGCTCGGGGAACCGTTGCGAGCAGAGATCGATGTGCCACAGATCAGCGCGGCAGAAGCGGAATCGCTTCTGGTCAACCCTGCGTCTCCAGAAGCATTCAGAGCGGCTGGGCTGGAATACAACGCGGCCGTATCCACTTTGCGCATCTCTTTGCAGCGCCGTGCTGATGGCACATCCTTCCTTCGCGTGCAAGGCGACCGCGTGGTCGATGATCCTTTCGTCGACCTCATTGTGGAAGCCACATGGTCAGCAGGGCGGATCGTGCGGGACTACACCCTGTTGCTGGACCCGCCCAGCCTTCGACAGGCCGCACCTGCGGTCACACAAGCACAGATTTCACCCGCGGCCACCGCAACTCCACCGACAACTGCGACCTTACCTAGCCGTCCAGCTGTCCGCCCCGCCGCCACGCCTGTTGCGCCCAGACCGACGCCAGCCCCAGCCCCAGCCCCAGCAGCGCAACCCACCCCCTCCGCAGCTGCTGCTGACAGCCCTTCGACAGTCACAGTGGCCAATGGCGACACAGCCGGCCGAATCGCCGCTCGAGTGAAGTCTGCTGAAGTGTCCTTGGACCAGATGCTGGTTGCCTTGCTCAGAGCCAACCCCGACGCATTCATTGCAGGCAATGTCAACCGTCTGCGCGCGGGCTCCGTTCTAGACGTCCCCGCTGCTACGCAAGCCTTGGCCACGCCACCGGATGAAGCCACGCGCACCGTGGTGGCTCAAAGCAATGACTTCAACGCATTTCGTCAAAGGCTGGCAGCCGCGGCGCCGACCACTGCAGTGGCCCAGCCAGACCGCGCTACCAGTGGAAGGGTGCAAACCCAGGTGCAGGAAAAGGCAGCTGCGGCGACAGCGCCCGACAAACTCACCTTGTCGGCCGGACAAGTACAAGCCGGTTCAGCAGACCAGATTGCCCGGCAAAGACAGGCCCGAGATGAAGCCGCACGAGTGGCCGAGTTGTCGCGCAACGTCACTGAACTGAACAAGCTTGGCGCAGCCGTTCCTGGAGCCGCGCCTGCAGCTGCTCCCAAAGCCCCGGGACTGACTGTGCCCGCGTCACCTCCGGCTGTGGTACCGGCGCCGGCGCCCATACCGGCCGCGACGGTGACCCCTGCTGCGCCAGTGACTGCGCCAGCTGCAACGCCACCAGCGACCCTACCTGCCGCGACGGTTGCAGCCGCATCGGCGCCCTCCCCGGCTGCCGCTTCAACGAGTCCGGCAGCGTCGGCTGCAACGCCTGAAGTTGTTGCGAGCCCTGCGCCCGTGGCCGCGCCAAAGCCACGCGTCGTGCCGGCTCCGCCGCCCCCGCTGCCCGAGCCTAGCTTTTTGGACGACTTGCTGACTAACCCCATGGTGCCGCTTGCTGCGGGTGGGCTGCTGGCTCTTCTGGCTGGCTTGGCACTGTACAAAGTCAGACAACGCCGCAAGGCACCGCAAGTTGACAGCTCTTTCCTGGAAAGCCGCCTCCAACCCGACTCTTTCTTTGGTGCCAGCGGTGGCCAGAGAGTTGACACCAACGATTCCTCCGCAACGGGGTCATCCATGGTGTATTCGCCGAGCCAGCTTGATGCAGCGGGCGATGTCGACCCCGTGGCCGAAGCGGACGTCTATCTGGCCTATGGCCGCGACATGCAGGCCGAGGAAATCCTCAAGGAAGCGATTCGCACCAATCCAAGTCGCGTTGCAGTCCACGTCAAGCTGTTGGAGATCTACGCCAAGCGGCGAGACGTCAAGGCGTTCGAAGCGGTTGCCGGCGATGCCTTTGCGCTGACGCGGGGTATTGGCCTGGAGTGGGACCAGATTTGTGCATTGGGTCGAGACCTGGACCCCGGTAACGGTCTTTATCAGCCCGGGGGTCAGCCCGGCAGCCCGGCCAGCATGGCTACGGTTGGCATGGCAGCCATGACTCAGCCGGCCATCACCAGGCCAGACTTCGAGGCGCCTTCGGCTCCGGTCGATCTGGAGTTGGACTTGGATTTCTCGGCAGACCCTGCCCCGAGTCAAATGCGGGCGCCGCGGATGGATTTGCCTGTGCCCACATTACCTCCAGAGCCTGCACCAGCGCCCTTCGAGGACAGGTCAGGCCAGACCACGGCATCCATGCAAGCCAGCGATGGCGTGCTTGATTCGATCCCTGTAGACCTCGACTTCGACCCAATGCCCGTACCAAGCCCTGCGCGCACCGGCCAGCAGTCCGCAGGGACTTCTCCCGCGCCGCTCAAGGCAGCAGAGTCCGATGGTCTGCTGGAATTCGACTTGGGGTCTTTGTCGTTGGATCTGGAAGAAGCCACGCGCTCTAGCAGCCTGACAGCCAACGGCTCTCTCGCAGGTGTTTCAACAAAGCCCGGCGCTCTGGACAGTGATGGTCTTGGAGACGACCCGTTGGCAACCAAGCTTGCGTTAGCGGAAGAGTTCTTCGCCATCGGCGACAGCGACGGTGCGCGTGCGCTCGTAGAAGAAGTTGTGTCCGAAGCATCCGGTGCCCTCAAGGCCAAGGCAGAACGCTTCCTCACCGAGTTGG
This sequence comes from Comamonadaceae bacterium, assembly GCA_027483665.1. Taxonomy (GTDB): domain Bacteria; phylum Pseudomonadota; class Gammaproteobacteria; order Burkholderiales; family Burkholderiaceae_C; genus JAIXUC01. Next base: position 162,759 of record JAIXUC010000026.1, read on the forward strand.
CCTAAGCGCACGAATTCCCGGTCTGATTCTGGGTTGGTCTTGGCGTGCGATTGGCCCTCGGCATCAGCTATCAGGGTCAGGCCTATGCCGGGTGGCAAAGCCAGCGCGATGGCAACACTGTTCAAGATCACTTGGAAAGCGCGCTGAGTGCGTTTGCAGCACAACCGGTGAGCACAGTTTGCGCTGGGCGCACCGATGCAGGTGTCCATGGACTGATGCAGGTCGCCCACCTCGACACCGAACTGAACCGCAGCGAAAACGCCTGGGTTCGCGGTACCAATCGGTATCTACCCCGCGATATCGCCGTTCAGTGGGTCAAGGCAGTGGCTGACGACTTTCACAGCAGAGGCTGCGCCATCGCTCGTCGCTACGCTTACTGCCTCTTGGAATCGCCCGTTCGCCCCAGCATTGACGCGGGCAGGGTGGGCTGGACTTTTCGCCCACTCCAAGCCCAGGCCATGCAAGATGCGGCTCAAGTACTCATCGGCGAGCATGACTTCAGCTCATTTCGAGCGGCCCAATGCCAGGCGCGAAGCCCCGTCAAGCGTCTGACACACATCCACATCAACCGTCGAGGCGCTTATTGGCGCTTCGAATTCCAGGGCAATGCCTTTTTGCACCACATGATTCGAAACATCATGGGGTGCTTGGTTCTCGTTGGAGACGGACGCAGGCCAGTTCACTGGATAGCTGACGTGCTGGCAGCGCGCCAGCGCAGCGCGGCGGCCCCGACATTCAGTGCTGCGGGCTTGTACTTTGTAGGGCCCGTCTACGAACCGCACTGGGGCTTGCCCAGCGAAGTGCCTGCGTATGATCATTTGCCATGACATTGCAGCCCGCGTCGGACACCTCAACCCGCGGCTGTGGGCGCACCCGCATCAAGGTATGCGGGCTGACGCGAGAACAAGATGTCGACGCCGCAGTGGCCAGTGGTGTTGACGCGATCGGGTTTGTTCTCTACGCCCCCAGCGCCCGTTTTGTCTTGCCCGCCCGTGCCGCGGAACTGGCTCGGCGCTTGCCAGCCTTCGTCACACCCGTTTTGCTGTTTGTCAACGCCAGCGTCCAAGAAGTCGTCGATGCCGCTCGGCTGATTCCGGGCGCTTGGTTGCAGTTTCATGGCGATGAGTCCGCTGCGCTGTGCGAGGCCGCTGCCCTTGCTGCTGGCCACCGGGCTTGGATGCGCGCTGCGCGCATGCCCATGCAGGCCACTGAAGAACGCCCTGACCTCATAGAATTTAGCCAACGATTCGCCCGAGCGTCAGCCATCTTGCTAGACGCCCACGTGGACGGTTACGGCGGCGGCGGCAAGGTCTTCGATTGGTCACTTCTTCCTCCAAGCGTCAACTCTCACCTCGTCTTAAGTGGTGGGCTCACGCCTGCAAACGTGACCGATGGCATCTGGCAAGTGCGGTCACGCGGACTTTCGCTGGCCGTTGACGTCAGTTCCGGCGTCGAGGTGTCCAAGGGCATCAAAGACCCGGTCAAGATCCACCAGTTTGTGTCGGCCGTTCGCACGGCCGATGCCCAAGGCGAGTTTCACCATGTACCCCTATGAGCAACCCGACCGAAGCGGTCACTTCGGACCTTATGGCGGCAGCTTCGTCAGCGAAACCCTGACCCACGCCATCAACGAGCTGCGCGAGGCTTATGCCCGCTACCAACACGACCCGGCCTTTGTGGCCGAGTTCAAAAGCGAATTGGCCCATTTTGTGGGCAGGCCATCGCCGGTCTACCACGCGGCACGCATGAGCCGAGAGCAAGGCGGCGCGCAAATTTTCTTGAAGCGCGAAGACCTCAACCACACCGGCGCGCACAAGATCAACAACACCATCGGCCAAGCCATGCTCGCCCTGCGCATGGGCAAGCCACGCGTCATTGCAGAAACAGGCGCAGGGCAACACGGCGTGGCCACCGCCACCATCTGTGCCAGGTACGGCCTGGAGTGCGTGGTGTACATGGGCAGCGAAGACGTGAAGCGCCAAAGCCCCAACGTCTACCGTATGAAATTGCTCGGCGCCACCGTGGTGCCTGTGGAGTCCGGCAGCAAAACCCTGAAAGACGCGCTCAATGAAGCGCTGCGCGATTGGGTGACGAACGTGGAGAACACGTTCTACATCATCGGCACCGTGGCCGGGCCTCACCCCTACCCCATGATGGTGCGCGACTTCCAAAGCGTCATTGGCCAAGAGTGCATCGTGCAAATGCCGCAAATGCTGAGCGACGCCGGCTGCTCCAACAGCCAGCCGGATGCGGTGGTGGCCTGTGTCGGCGGTGGCAGCAACGCCATGGGCATCTTTCACCCCTACATCGCGCACGACGGCACGCGACTGATCGGCGTGGAGGCTGCCGGGGAAGGCATGGACAGCGGGCGGCATTCGGCGTCACTGCAACGTGGCACGCCAGGCGTGCTGCACGGCAACCGCACCTACATCTTGCAAGACGACAACGGCCAAGTGACCGAGACTCATTCGGTTAGCGCCGGGCTCGATTACCCCGGTGTGGGCCCAGAACACGCCTGGCTCAAAGATATTGGGCGCGCCGAGTACGTGGGCATCACCGACGATCAAGCACTCCAAGCATTCCACTACCTTTGCCGTACCGAAGGCATCATCCCAGCGCTGGAGTCCAGCCACGCCGTGGCCTATGCGATGGAGTTGGCCCGCACCATGCGCCCCGACCAATCGATCTTGGTCAACCTCTCTGGCCGGGGCGACAAGGACATCGGCACGGTGGCCGACCTCAGCCAAGCCGATTTCTATTGCCGTCCCTCTTGCCGCGGGCAATCGGTCAAAGGCGGCGCGGCGGCACAAACCGCCGTGCTGCATCGCCGAGATGCGGGGCACGCATGAGCCGCATCGGCACACGCATGGCTGCACTGCAGGCCCACTCACGCAAAGCACTCATTCCCTACGTTACTGCTGGCTACCCATTTGCCGATGTGACGCCCGACCTCATGCATGCCATGGTCAGTGCGGGCGCCGACATCATTGAGCTGGGTGTGCCCTTCTCTGATCCGTCGGCGGATGGTCCGGTCATTCAGCGGGCCGGCGAAAAGGCCTTGGCCTTGGGCATTGGCATGAGCCAAGTGCTGGACATGGTTCGCCGCTTTCGAGAGCAAGACCACGACACGCCCGTCGTCCTGATGGGCTACGCCAACCCCATCGAACGCTACGACCAGCGCCACGGAACGTCAGCCTTCATCACAGATGCAGCAGCAGCCGGTGTGGACGGCATGTTGGTGGTGGATTACCCGCCAGAAGAATGCGTGGAGTTTGCTGCTGCACTGCGAGCCCACCAAATGGATCTGATCTTCCTGCTCGCGCCGACCTCGACCGACGAGCGGATGGCGCAGGTGGCAGCGGTGGCCAGTGGCTACGTTTACTACGTGTCTCTCAAAGGCGTCACGGGCTCAGGCGCTTTGGACACCGCAGCCGTAGAAGCCATGTTGCCGCGCATCCGTGCACATGTGTCTGTTCCAGTGGGCGTGGGTTTCGGTATTCGCGATGCGCAGACGGCTGCGGCCATCGGCCGAGTGGCCGATGCGGTGGTGATTGGCAGCCGTATCATCCAACTGATCGAGAACGAGCCGCACGACCGAGTGCCAGAAGTCGCCGCAACTTTTCTGCGCGACATTCGCGCAGCGCTTGATGCCTGATCGCACAGCGGCCCAAGAGGAGTTCCTATGAGTTGGCTTGAGAAACTGCTGCCGCCGAAAATCCAGCACACCGACCCCACGGAGCGTCGCAGCGTACCCGAAGGCCTGTGGGTCAAGTGCCCCGCCTGCGAGAGCGTGCTCTACAAAAGCGACTTGGAGCACAACCTCAACGTGTGCCCCAAGTGCGGTCATCACCACCGAATCGGCGCACGCGCCAGGCTCGACAGCTTTCTGGACGCGGAAGGCCGCTACGAACTGGGACAAGAAGTCATCCCTGTGGACGCGCTCAAGTTCAAAGACAGCCGCAAGTACCCAGAGCGTCTGAAGGAGGCGCTGGACAACACAGGCGAAACCGATGCACTGATCGTCATGGGCGGATCGGTGCACAGCATGAATCTGGTGGCAGCAGCGTTCGAGTTTGACTTCATGGGCGGCAGCATGGGCTCCGTCGTGGGCGAGCGTTTCGTGCGCGGAGTGGAAAACGCCATTGAGCAAAAAGTGCCGTTTGTTTGCTTCACGGCCACCGGTGGCGCTCGCATGCAAGAAGGCTTGCTCAGCCTGATGCAGATGGCCAAGACCAATGCGGCTCTGACACGCCTGGCAAAGAAGGGTTTGCCGTATGTCAGTGTCCTGACCGACCCGACCATGGGCGGCGTGAGTGCAGGTTTTGCTTTTGTGGGTGACGTGGTGATCGCCGAGCCCAAGGCGCTCATCGGGTTCGCAGGTCCCCGGGTGATCGAATCCACCGTGCGGGTGACGCTTCCCGAAGGCTTCCAGCGCGCCGAGTTTCTTCTGCAGAAAGGCGCAGTCGATTTCATCTGTGACCGCCGCGAGCTTCGCAAGACCGTGGCCAGCGCGTTGGCCATGCTCCAACGTTTACCCGCAGACAGCCTGAGCTAAAGCGCCAACGCACCGCGCTCTTTCGGCCTTTAAACCAGGCCCAAGGCGCTGGCTTGAAGGTGTCGCAAAACAATGGTGAGGACCTGAAGCAACACCAGCAACACCAAAGGCGACAGATCAAAACCGCCTGGGCGCGGCAACACATTGCGAAACGGTGCGAGCAGCGGAGCGCACAGGCCCTCGAACACCGAGTCCAGAACGGAGCGCGTGGGCATCCAAGACATCAACGCATAAATTAGCAGCAGCACCATCAGCCCCGTGATGGCCAAGCCAGCCAAGTCGAAGGCAGCGTCGATAAAGATGACAGGCACTGGCGCCAGCCCACCTTGCAGCAGCCACAACAGCGTCATCATGGCGAGCTCCATCAAGACGGCTGCAGCCAGGCTGGCGGTGTCTAGTCTGCCCAAGGCGGGGAGTACTCGGCGCAAGGGCAAAACGGCCCAGTTGCTGACCGCCATCACAAACTGGCCCAGTGGGTTTCTGAAGCCCACCTGCTGCCACTGCATGTAGAGCCGCAGCAGGCAGGCACCAGCCAAGAGGCTGACCACCACGTTGAGCAGAAACTGGGTGATTTGATACAACATGCTGGGGCCCGATGGAGTGCGTGGGATGATAGCCACCCACCGTCAAAGCCCGCGATGTCCGACACCAACGCCTTGCTCTCGCTGCCGCTGTTTCCGCTCGGAACCGTGTTGTTTCCGGGCGGGCTCATGCCGCTGCAGATTTTCGAAGTTCGCTACCTCGACATGATCAGCCGTTGCCACAAAGCGGGAGCACCTTTTGGCATCGTGTCCTTACAAAAAGGCAAAGAGGTGCGCAAAGCCGGGTCGGATGCTGAACAGTTCAACACCATCGGCACACTGGCAAACATCGAACACCTCGAGCGCCCTCAACCCGGTCTGATGGTGATTCGCTGCGTGGGCCTGCAGCGCTTTCGTATACAGCGTTGCGAGCAACTGAAACATGGACTTTGGATCGGTGATGTGGAGCGAATTGAAGAAGACCATTTAGTAGCTGTGCCGGAAGACTTGCAACCTGCGGCACGGGCGCTGCAGCAGTTACTGGACACCTTGCGCGACAGAGGCCAAGACGACGACCTGCTGCCTTTGCACCCCCCCCTTCGCCTGGACGACTGCGGCTGGCTGGCCAACCGTTGGTGCGAGTTGTTGCCGCTGCCGTTGCAGCTCAAGCAGCAACTCATGGAACTAGACAACCCATTGGTTCGCTTGGAGCTCGTGGCTGACTTCCTCAACCGGGCGCAAATAGCGGGCTAGTGCGGGTAGCAGCCGATAATCTGCGACCTCTGTGCAGACCTGCACAGCCCTTCGCACAGCGCTCAAGACATGTCCATCCCTCAGCCTCCAGCCCTAGTCAGCACACCAGCAGTCCACACCGACGAAAACCAACTCGTCACCGAGCGCCGCGAGAAGTTGCGCGTGCTGCGCAATCGGGCAAGGGAGACGGGACAAGCAGCTTTCCCGAACGACTTCAAGCCCACGCACCGCGCTGAAGAATTGGTAAGCCACCACGGTTCTAAGGAGGCCGACCAACTGCAGAGCGAGGGACACACGGTATCCGTGGCCGGACGCATGATGCTCAAGCGGGTGATGGGCAAAGCGAGTTTTGCCACCTTGCAAGACAGTTCATTGGGCGAGAGCGGCGGGCGCATTCAAATCTATGTCACCCGGGATGCACTGGGAGAAGAGGCCTACGCCGACTTCAAGCACTGGGACTTGGGCGACATCGTCGGCGCACAAGGCACGCTCTTCAAAACGCGAACTGGCGAGCTGTCGGTGCAGGTGAGCACCTTGAAGCTGTTGACCAAAAGTCTGCGGCCCATGCCCGACAAGTTCCACGGGGTGCACGATCAAGAGTTGAAGTATCGCCAGCGCTATGTGGACCTGATGACCGATGAGTTCGCCCGCAAGCGCTTCATGGCCCGCAGCCAAGCCGTCAGCTCTATCAGGGCCTTCATGGTGGATCACGGGTTTTTGGAGGTGGAGACACCCATGCTGCACCCCATCCCCGGCGGTGCCAACGCCCGCCCGTTTACCACCCATCACAACGCCCTCGAGCAGCAGATGTATCTGCGCATCGCACCCGAGCTCTACCTCAAACGCCTGATCGTCGGCGGTTTCGATCGCGTCTTTGAGATCAACCGCAACTTTCGCAATGAAGGCATCAGCGTTCGGCACAACCCTGAGTTCACGATGATGGAGTTTTATGCGGCCTACTGGAATTACCGCGATCTGATGGACTTCACCGAGCAGCTCATCCGGGACGCTGCACTCAAAGCCACGGGGACGCTGGAGCCAACCTACGACGGTCGGGTGGTCGACTTGGCCGCGCCGTTCGAGCGACTGACCATCCGCGAGGCCATCATGCGCCACACCGATGCCGCAGAGCCGACGCCGGCTGGCACGCTGCGTGTGGATGACCGCGCTTGGTTAACAGACACGCTCTTGCAACTGGGCCTGACCGAAGCCCGTCACCACCTGGTCAGCCGCAGCTTGGCGGGTCTGCAAGTGCTCTATTTCGAAGAGGTGGTCGAGGCCAAGCTGTGGCAACCCACCTTCATCATGGAGCACCCCACCGAAATCTCGCCTCTGGCACGCGCCAATGACGCACGCCCGGAAGTGACCGAACGCTTTGAGCTCTACATCACCGGTCGCGAGTTCGGTAATGGCTTCTCAGAACTCAACGATGCGGAAGACCAGGCCGCCCGTTTTGCGGCGCAAGTCTCGGCCAAAGAAGGTGGCGACGACGAGGCCATGTACTTCGACCATGACTACGTTCGAGCGCTGGAATACGGCATGCCACCCACGGGCGGCTGCGGCATAGGCATCGACCGTTTGATGATGTTGCTGACCGACAGCCCCAGCATCCGCGACGTCATTCTGTTTCCTGCACTGCGGCACCAAGCTTGAGTCACTCGGCCACAGGTGCCGACTTGGGCGAGCTGCACCTGCGCATCTGGCAGGCACTCACCCGCGCCACCGCAGATCGGCACCACCCTTGGCGAACACCCGTTCTGGCGACAGTAGACGCGGCCGGGCTGCCCAACGCGAGAACCGTGGTGCTGCGGCGTGCCGTGGCCAGCGAAAAGCTGCTGGAGTTTTTTACTGACGCCCGCAGCCGCAAAGTGCTGGAGTTGCGTCACCAAGCCACAGCCAGCCTGGTTTTTTGGCACCCTGGCCACCGCTGGCAGTTGCGGGTGCAAACCGAAGCCGAAGTGCTCACGGATGGCGATCTAGTCGATGCGGCCTGGGCGCGGGTGAAGTCGTCAGCAGCAGCAGCAGACTATTTGTCTGCTTTGCCACCTGGTAGCGTTTTGGCCTCAGGTAATGCCAGCGACTCGGCATCTGCCCAGGCTGTGACTTCAGTCGTCAGCCAACATCTGGTGGCGCCGGCTCAGCACCATTTCGCGTTGTTGCGCATGAGAGTGACCGCGCTCGATTGGTTGCACCTGTCGCGCGACGGGCACCAGCGCGCGGTCTGGATGGGTGATGGGTCTGGCGAGTGGGTGCAGGCATGAGCCGGCGGCTGCACAAACCCCAGCGATCAGCCTTTGTTCAGCCCCGAGTTCAGCCCTTGGTTCAGTTCGACCCAGCCGGCCCACATCATCTCGACGCCGATGCACAGCAAGATGAAAGCGACCAGCCGCATCATGACCAGGGTGCCAATGTCGCCCATGCGCGCCAGCAGTGCCACCGAGTGACGATAGACCAGATAAACCACAATGGCCGTGAGCGCCGCGCCCAAGGTGGCAATGAAGGCCGACGCCACGTACAGGGCCGGCCGGGTAGGTAAGCCCGCGCCAATGGCAATCGAGGCGGCGATGGTCCCGGGGCCGGTGGTCAGGGGAAAAGTGATGGGAAAGAAGCTGCGCCGAACGATTTCTTCGCGTGGCAAATCTTCTGCTTGAGCCTGAATCGCAATCGCACGACGTACATCGTCTTGATCGCGCGTGTTGAGCATGCGCCAACCGGTGACAGCCACCAGCAGGCCGCCGCTCAACCGCACGATGGGCAGCGAAATTCCGAACAGTTCCAGCACGTAGGTGCCCACCAGCATCGAGGCCACCAATACCACCCAACTGTTGATCGCCACTTGGCGGGCCATGCGCCGCACCACGCGATCGTCTGATCCTGCGGTGGCCATGAAGACGGGTGCTCCGCTGAGCGGGTTGATGATGGGCAAGAGCGTGAGTGGCACGATCACCAAAGCCTTGAGCAGCGGCGGCCAGTGGGTCAGCAAGTCCATGGGAATGACGCTGCTTTTCAGCAACACCTCAAGGCAATAAGCCCAGAGCGTGCAGGTAACGCGGGTCGCGCATCAGTGCATCCCAGCTTTGCGCCGGTGCTGTTGGCAGCAAGGCCAAACGGCGCTGCTCGCAGGCTTCGCTGGGCTGCCAAGTTCCCTTGACAGCGGCCTCGCTCAAGCCGTCGATCAGCTCATCGGGCGCCCGTCCACCACCTGGGGCATGGGGCTGGCTTTGATTGCATAACAACACCAAGTCACAGCCGGCTTGCAGCGCGACCACAGCGGCTTCGGTATAGGAAACCAGGCGCCCATCAATCTCACGCGCACCTGCCATGGACAAGTCATCGCTGAAGACAGCACCCTGAAAGCCCAGTTGTCCGCGCAAGATGTCCTGTAACCATCGTGCAGAAAAACCAGCGGGGCGGGCGTCCACCTTGGGGTAGACGACGTGCGCAGGCATCACCGCTGACAAGCTGGCACTGAGCCAAGCGTAGGGGGCCGCGTCGTCGGCCAAGATGGCTTTCAGGCTGCGCTTGTCCACCGGGATGTCGGTGTGCGAGTCGGCCGCTACGTGACCGTGGCCAGGGAAGTGCTTGCCGCAGTGCTGCATGCCCGCCTGCAAGAGGCCTTGCATGAGCGACTTGGCCAAGAGCGTCACCACGCGGGGGTCTCGTGCAAACGCGCGGTCGCCAATCACACCGCTGCGTCCGTAGTCCAAGTCAAGTACAGGCGTGAAACTGAAATCGACGCCACAGGCGCGCAACTCTGCAGCCAAGACGAAGCCGGTGGCGCTGGCTGCGTTGGTGGCACCCAAGGGGTCGCGCAGCCACTGCGCGCCCAGAGCGCCCATGGCGGGCAGGTGGGTAAAGCCATCGGTGCGAAAGCGCTGCACCCGACCGCCTTCGTGGTCAACCGCAATCAGCAGGTCTTGGCGGACAGCTTTCACTTGCCCGCACAGCTCGGCCAGCTGGCTGCGATCGGTCCAGTTACGGCCAAACAAAATCACCCCGCCGACCAACGGATGACGCAACCGCTTGCGGTCTGTCGCACTCAAGGTGGTGCCTGCAATGTCAAGAATGAGGGGGGCGTGCGGACTCATGTGTGGCTTGGTGCGGCAAGGGGTTGAATGTGCTCGACCACCACAAAGCTGGCCGCGTAATCTGACTCATCGGTCAGGCTGACGTGGGCTTGCAGCCCCCTGGCTTCGAACCATTGCCTCAGGGCGCCGTGCAGCTGAATAGCCGGCTGTCCGCTGGGCAATCGGGTGATTTCACAGGAGCGCCAAGTCATGGGCATCACCATGCCCATACCGATGGCCTTGCTGAAGGCCTCTTTGGCTGAAAAGCGCGTTGCGAGGTAGCGCACGCCGCGCTCAGGCCAGCGCGCACTGCGGGCATGCCAAGTGCTGAGCTCACCATCGGCCAAGATGCGCCGGACAAAGCGCTCGCCGAATCGCTCGTAGCTGGTGCGGATACGTCGCACGTCACAGATGTCGGTGCCAATGCCGTAGACCATGAATGAGCCTAGTGGCCGCTGCTGCTGGTACGACCGCGCATAGCCAGCAGATAAGCCCGAACGGCGCCGTCGTAGCCCAGCTCCAACGCGTCAGCCATGAGTGCATGGCCGATGGAGACCTCTTGAACGCCCGGCACAGCCCGAAGAAAGTCACCCAGGTTGTGCAAGTTCAAGTCGTGACCCGCGTTCAGCCCAAGCCCGGCAGCCACCGCTGCTCGCCCCGCCGCCGCAAACTGTGCCAGCACAGCGCCTTGCTGTGCTGTGCCATAGGCACGTGCAACTGTTTCGGTGTAGAGCTCGACGCGGTCAGCGCCCAAATCGCGCACCGCATCCATCGCATCGGGGTTGGGGTCCATGAAAAGACTCACTCGCACACCCCAATCGTGCGCCTGTGCGACCAGCGGCTTCAGGCGGGCGGCATCTTGCGGAAAAGACCAGCCGTGATCGCTGGTCAGTTGGCCTTGCTCGTCTGGCACGAAAGTGACTTGGTGTGGTCGCAAAGCTTCCACGTAAGGCATGAGGTTGTGAAATGGATTGCCTTCGATGTTGAACTCCGCTCGCGGCCAACGATCGCGCAGCAGTTCGGACAACTCGCGCACATCGTGCGGGCGAATATGACGTTCATCGGGTCGGGGGTGCACGGTAATGCCGTGGGCTCCAGCCTTCAGGCAAATTTCGGCTATCCGGGTAACGCTGGGCACCCCCAGATGGCGCGTGTTGCGCAGCAATGCCACCTTGTTGAGATTCACAGAAAGAGCAGTTGTGCAGTCTGGCATCAAGGTGCTTCAAGGAAGTTGCAGGAAACTGGCTCGGTCTTCAAAGCTGCGCGATTTCCATCATCAAAGCCCGCGTGCGCAGCACAGCGCCGCCGCAATGGTATTGCAGCATGGCGCGCAGCAAAGGCTTGAGCGTTGAGCCCTCGGCTTCGCACACGGGCAGCACACCCGCGATCGGGCTTGGCCCATCCAGTGCTTTCTGCAGGGCCAGCCAATGCTTGCCCGCCAAGGCTTGGCGGTCGTCTGCTGGTGCTTGTATCAGGCCAGCCTCGGGCCTTAGCGCGTAAGTCTGAGTGGGCTCCAGCTCGCGCATGGTGAGCGTTTGCAAGTCGAGCTGCGGCAACACACCCACCTCGCGCAAAGTGAGTAGCTCAAAGGCACGCAAGAGCGCTTCGCCGCGCCCGCCAGATGGCTGCGCGATGTGCTGCAGCACCAGCGTGTAGTGGTCGAAAAGGGCGGGGTGTGGATCGTCTCGGGCGAGCAGACGCATCATCAATTCGTTGAGGTAGAAGCCAGCCATCAAAGCATCGCCGCGTGGCATGACAGCCCCCCCGCCCCATTCGGCGGCTTTGAGGGTGCGCACTTCGGCGTCGCCAGACCAGCCGAGACGCAACAACTGCAGTGGCAGCAGCACCGGGCGGTAGCTGGAGGTGGGCCTCTTGGCGCCTTTGGCCACCAATACGACACGCCCGTGATGGCGACTAAACACCTCCACGATCAAGCTGGTCTCGCTCCAGTCGTAGCGGTGCAGCACATAGGCCGGCTCGTCAGAGACGCGCTTCATGGGCCCGCCCGTGCGAGGGTCCGATCACTCGTAGCCAAACGAGCGCACGCGGGCCTCGTCGTCGGCCCAACCTGAGCGCACCTTGACCCACATTTCGACAAAAACTTTGGCCTGCATGAGCGACTCCAGCTCTTGTCGCGCCTCGGTGCCGATGCGCTTGATGCGCTCACCCTGCTCCCCAATCACCATGGCCTTGTGACCATCTCGCTCCACGACGATGGTGGCGGCAATGCGCAACAGGCGGCGCTGCCCCTTGCGGGCTGGCGGCTCCTCTTCGAATTTGTCGATGAGCACGGTGGAGGTGTAGGGCAGCTCGTCACCCGTCAAACGGAACAGCTTTTCGCGCACAACCTCACCGGCCAGGAAACGCTCGCTGCGGTCAGTCAGCTCTTCGGCTGCATACATCCAGCCCTGCTCGGGCAAATAGGGCCTGCAGATCTGCAGCAAGCGCTGAATATCTTTAGGGTTCTTGGCAGACAAGGGCACGAACTCGGTGAACGCATGTCGGGTCGAGACCTCTTGTAGCCAAGGGGCGAGCTCAGCGCGGCGCAGCACGGTGTCGAGCTTGTTGGCGATCAACAGCACAGGCACGCCTGCGCCAATGAGCGCCAGCACATGGGCATCGGCTTGATTGAAGCGGCCAGCCTCGACCACGAAAAGGATCAAGTCCACATCGCTGACGGCACCTTGCACGGTCTTGTTGAGGGAGCGATTCAGTGCGTTGCTGTGGCGGGTTTGAAAGCCAGGGGTGTCGACGAACACGAATTGCGCGTCGCCATCGGTTCGGATACCGGTGATGCGGTGGCGAGTGGTCTGCGCCTTGCGCGAGGTGATGCTGACCTTCTGGCCGACCAGCGCATTGAGCAGCGTGGACTTCCCGACGTTGGGCTTGCCGATGATGGCGATCAGGCCGCAGCGTTGGAGTGAAAGTGCACCGTCGCCCGTCGCAGAGGCGGCGCGCGGCCCACTCAGACCCGCCAGCAGAGCATCGAGCTCCTGCGGGCTTTGTGCATTGGCATCTTGCAGGGGGCCAGCGCCGTCAGCGAGGGGGCTGGCCGGTGGCGTCGGCGCATTGGGTGCAGGCGATGCATTGATCATGGGAATCTGGCCTTCAGTTGAACCAGCACGGCGGCGGCGGCCAGTTGCTCGCCCGCACGGCGCGAAGGCCCGATGCCACGCTCGGAAAGGCGAAGTTCGGTTACTTCACACTCCACATCGAACGTCTGTTGGTGCGCCGCACCGACCGTACCCACGACGCGGTAGACCGGAAGCCGCATGCGTCGACCCTGCAGCCATTCCTGCAAAGCGGTCTTGGGGTCTTTTTCAGAGACAGCAACGCCCGGCGAGATGTTCAGATCGGCAAACAGTCGCAGCACGAAAGCCTCCGCAGTGGCGTAGCCAGCATCCATGAACATGGCTCCAATAACTGCCTCGAGCGCGTCAGCCAATATAGAGGGTCTGCGATGGCCCCCGGAGCGGATCTCGCCCTCGCCCAGCAGGATTGCCGCCGGCAAATCCAGAGAGACCGCCAAACGAAACAAGGTGTCTTGACGAACCAAGCCCGCGCGTGCCCGGGATAGATCACCCTCTGGCACATCCCCCAGCCGCCTGAAAAGCAACTGCGCCACCGCCAGGTTCAGCACCGAATCACCCAAAAACTCCAGGCGCTCGTTGTGTCGCGCTGAATGGCTGCGGTGCGTCAGTGCCTGGACCAGCAGCTCTGGCTCTGAGAAGTTGTGCTGCAGGCGCTGCTGGAGCGCCACAAGTCCCTGGTCCAAAACCTTGTCTTTCAAGTGACTGACCGGAGGCGGCGTGGCGCTGTGCTGCGCCGGGAGATCAATTGGAATTGCCTTCGTACTTGAGAGTCAGGTAGGCCGGACCAGCCAGGTGAATTTCCTTCTGATAAGCAAACCGCACCACCACCTTGTCCCCCTCTTTGGTGACGTCTAGATCCTTACCTGAAATCGCCGTGATGTTGTCGATTTGCACCGCCCGGTCAAACGCCGCTCGCACTAACGGGACGGTTTCACCATCCTGAGCCGCCTTTTTCGCAGCCTTCAACACGGCCTGATATTCAATGGCAGTTGGTACAACTTGTGCCAAGACCACGCCTGAGGCGGCCAGAACACCGCCGACAAACAAAAGACCAATGAAAGAAATGCCGCGCTGTGCAGACCGGTTGTGTGTCATCACGTGCGTGTCCTAGGTTAAGTGTCAGTTGAACCAGCCAATTCGCTTCAGGTCACTGAAGTTCATCCAAACCATGAAGGCCTTGCCCACGATGTTGTTGTCTGGCACAAAGCCCCAGAACCTTGAGTCCAGCGAATTATCGCGGTTGTCCCCCATCACAAAGTAATGGCCAACCGGGACTTTGCAGACAACACCCTCAACGCTGTAGGCGCACCCCCCGCTAAAGGGAAACTGCTCAGCGCCCGGTATGAAAGCTGGTCGGTCGGGCTCAATGATCAGCCGATGCGGCTTCGCACCCAGGCCTTCTTCAAACTGCTTGGCGTAGCGCATGGCGCTGCTGTCGAAGAACTCCTGCAGCGGCTGGACAGGCACAGGCTTGCCGTTGATGCTTAAGCGCTTGTTGAGATAGGCCACTTCATCACCGGGCAACCCCACTACCCGCTTGATGTAATCGAGATTCGGCTGAGGCGGATACTTGAAAACCATGACGTCGCCGCGCTGGACAGGCTCACCGTCGGTGAGCTTGGTGCCCACCACCGGCAAACGAACACCGTAGTGGTATTTGTTGACCAAGATGAGATCGCCGACCAGCAGTGTTGGGACCATGGAGCCGGAAGGAATCTTGAATGGCTCAAACAAGAATGAACGCAGCAAAAACACCATGAGGATGACCGGGAAGAGCCCGGCCGTCCAGTCCAGCCACCAAGGTTGCGCCAAGACCAGGTCTCGGGACTTGGTCACATCGGTGTCGACCTTCGTGATGCCCTGTGCTACCAACGCTTGTCGGCGTTGCTCCGCAACTGCCTCGAGCTCAGCGGCGGCTTGGCGCCTGCGGGGCAAAAACAGCAAACGCTCTGCCACCCAATAGGTACCGGTGACCACGGTAGCGAGCAAAAGCAACAAAGAAAAGTTGCCGGTTACTGCGCCCATGTACCAAGCCGCGCCATAGCCAACGAAAGCCAGTAAAACAAGGGATGTGAAAACTTGCATCAATCTTCCACTTGGAGGATGGCCAGAAACGCTTCTTGGGGCACCTCGACGGAGCCAATCTGCTTCATGCGTTTCTTGCCGGCTTTCTGCTTCTCGAGCAGCTTGCGCTTGCGGGAAATATCGCCCCCATAGCACTTGGCCAGCACGTTCTTGCGGAGCGCTTTGATTGTCTCACGCGCAATGATGTTCACCCCGATGGCAGCCTGTATGGCAACGTCAAACATCTGGCGAGAAATGATCTCGCGCATCTTGGCTACCACGGCGCGCCCGCGGTACTGCGACTGGCTGCGGTGCACGATGATCGACAGCGCATCCACCTTCTCGCCGTTGAGCAAGATGTCCACCTTCACCACGTCAGACGCTCGATACTCCTTGAACGCATAGTCCATCGAAGCGTAGCCACGGCTGACCGACTTGAGCTTGTCGAAGAAGTCCAAAACGATTTCGCCCAGCGGCATCTCATAGGTCAACATCACCTGGCGGCCGTGGTAGGCCATGTTGATTTGCACGCCCCGCTTTTGGTTAGCCAGCGTCATCACCGCGCCCACGTACTCTTGCGGCATGTACAGATGCACGGTGACGATGGGCTCCCGGATTTCGGCAAGTCGCCCCACATCGGGCATCTTCGATGGGTTCTCGACCATGATGACTTCGCCGTCGGATTTGGCGACTTGGTAGACCACGCTGGGCGCTGTGGTGATGAGGTCTTGGTCGAACTCACGCTCGAGCCGCTCTTGGACGATCTCCATGTGCAGCAAGCCCAGAAATCCGCACCTGAACCCAAAACCCAAGGCCTGTGAGACCTCTGGCTCGTAGTGCAATGAAGCGTCGTTCAACTTGAGCTTTTCCAAGCTGTCGCGCAAGGAGTCATAAGCGCTGGCTTCGGTCGGGTACAGGCCCGCAAACACCTGCGGCTGAATTTCCTTGAAGCCCGGCAAGGCTTCGGTCGCGGTGTGGGAGGCACCACCGCTGCCCAGCTTGATGAGGGTGACGGTGTCGCCCACCTTGGCCGCTTGCAGTTCTTTGATGCCCGCAATGATGTAGCCCACCTCGCCCGCCTCCAGCGAGTCACGCGGCTCGTTGGCTGGCGTGAACACGCCCAAATTGTCGGCGTTGTAGGTGGCACCGGTGGCCATCAGCTTGATGCGCTCACCCTTGGCCAAGCGGCCGTCGACCACCCGCACCAGCATCACCACGCCCACATAGGTGTCGAACCAACTGTCGATGATCATCGCCCGCAAGGGTGCGTCGGGCTTGCCACGCGGCGCTGGAATGCGCGCCACGATGGCCTCAAGAATTTCCTCAACGCCCATGCCGGTTTTGGCCGAGCAAGGAATCGCTTGGCTGGCGTCGATCCCGATGACGTCTTCAATTTCCGCTTTGGCGTTCTCGGGATCTGCTTGGGGCAAGTCCATTTTGTTGAGAACCGGAAGCACGTCGACGCCCAAGTCCAGCGCGGTGTAGCAATTGGCCACGGTTTGCGCCTCCACGCCCTGGCTCGCGTCCACCACCAACAGCGCGCCCTCACACGCCGAAAGCGAGCGACTCACTTCGTACGAGAAGTCCACGTGTCCTGGCGTGTCGATCAGGTTCAGGTTGTAGACCTGTCCGTCGCGGGCCTTGTAGTGCAGTGCTGCGGTCTGCGCCTTGATGGTTATCCCACGCTCCTTCTCGAGGTCCATCGAGTCCAGCACCTGCGCCTCCATTTCGCGATCGGCCAAGCCGCCACAACGCTGGATGATGCGATCAGCCAAGGTGGACTTGCCGTGATCGATGTGCGCAATGATCGAAAAGTTTCTGATGTGATTCATCAACGGCTTGCTTCAAGTGATTGAATTGTTTGGAGCAGGCAAAGAAAAAGGGCGCGCCCTGAGAGGCCGCGCCCTAAACCAACAATCTTTGGCAACTGCGATAGTTGGAGCTTCATTGTAGGCAAAAAGGTCCCTGAGGAAACCCCAAGGTCTAGCCCCAAAGCCACGTTGCAGCGCAACAACAGCGTATTTATCAACAGGTTATTCACAATTTGTAATGGCGCTGGAAAGAACAAACTGTGGGTGAGCTGTGGAGCGATGGGGAATGGCTGTGGACACGCGGCGAAAAGCGCTGCAACGGCGCTGGCTTATGTGGAAGTCAGCCTATCTGTGCCACAAATTCTAACCAGAGCAACCGGGTGAAGTCGAAAATGTTAGCGAATGCACACATCGCATTTGAATGATGGATGACGGCGCGTGGCCGCTTTGACCCACCCACTGAACCCATACCCGATAAGCCCTCAGGGATATGCGGCACTTGGGGTGGATCAGAAAAGGCAGCAGAGGGCATCTTGACCTGGGCTCTTGATCCCAGGCTTGCGCCCTTTGGCAGCTCCGGTTGTCAGCGGGCCGGACGAATCAGGGCGTACTGCGCCCACTCGCCGCGGCGAAACAGCACGCTGATCGGCTTGGATCGGTCGAGCTTGGCCAGTGCCGACTCGAAGTCACGCACCGAGGCCACTTCCGTGTTGGCGACCGCCAACACGATGTCACCCTCGCGCAAACCGGCCCTGGCCGCCGCCTCTGTAGCCGCCTCCACACGCACGCCGCCGCGGACCTTCAGCTCGGCCTTCTGGGCCTCGCTCAAATCGGCGACAACCAGTCCCAAAGCCTGGGCGGCCGCAGAAGGACGCGGGGCTGGCTCGCGTTCACGCGGGGTGTTGGCGGCGACACGCTCAGGCTCGATCTCCGCCACGACCACGTTCAGGTCTCGGCTGCCGCCGCGGCGAAAGACGGTGAGGCTGCTTCTCGATCCAGGCTTGGTGTTGCCCACCAAGCGCGGCAGATCGGAAGACTTCTCGATGACCTTGCCATCGAAGCGCGTGATGATGTCACCAGGCTCCACGCCGGCCTTTTCAGCGGGAGAGCCAGCCTCGACACCCCGCACCAATGCGCCCATCGTCTTGCCCAAACCGATGGACTCGGCCACTTCCTTGGTGACTTGATCAATCTGCACGCCAATTCGACCGCGCGTCACGCGCCCACTGGTGCGCAATTGGTCGCTCACGCGCATCGCCTCGTCAATCGGAATGGCAAAGGAGATGCCCATGAAGCCGCCCGAGCGCGAATAGATTTGGCTGTTGATACCCACCACCTCCCCGCGCAGGTTGATGAGTGGGCCACCTGAGTTGCCAGGGTTGATCGCCACGTCGGTCTGAATGAAGGGCAGGTAGTCGCCCGTGTCGCGCTGCTTGGCGCTCACGATGCCCGCTGTGACGGTGTTCTCTAGGCCGAAAGGCGAGCCAATCGCCATGACCCACTCGCCCACGCGCAGCCGGTTCACATCGCCAATGCGCACTGCCGGCAGGCCTGTGGCATCGATCTTCACCACAGCAACGTCGGTACGCCGGTCAGCCCCAACGATGCGCGCCTTGAACTCGCGCTTGTCCGGCAAGGTCACCATGACTTCGTCTGCACCGTCCACGACGTGCGCGTTGGTCATAACAAAGCCATCTGCGCTCAGTATGAAGCCAGAGCCAACACCCCTGGGCTGAGGCTCCTCCTCTTGCTGCGGACGGTTGGGACGTTGTTGTGGGCGTGGTTGCCCCGGGAAAGGCTGCCCGAAAAATCGGCGAAAGAATTCTTGCAACTCTTCTTCTTGAGGCGTGCCGCTGTTGCCGCCAGATCGGCCACTGGTGGAGCGCTCGAGCGTTCGGATGTTCACCACAGAAGGCCCCACCTGCTCCACCAGATCTGTGAAGTCCGGTAGACCGCGCACTGCTTGTGCCTGAGCTGGCGATACCGCCCACCCACTGAGCGTGCCGCCAAAGACCAAGGCTCCCACCATCAGCGTTGAAAACTGCCAACGGGCGAAACGTGCTGTATTCATGAGGAATGACCTTTCATTCATGAGATGCGAAATAGCTGAAACAAGTGGCGAAACCTGGCTTAACGGCGAGCCAGCGCCTGAACAAACAACTGCAGGGTCTGCGGCGGCACTTCGCCAACCGCCGTGACCCAATGCCCGTCTTTACGAACCATGACGCTGTGGGTGGCGCCGGCACCGGCGTGAACCTCGCGGACATGCCGCTTGGGGTCGTAGGTTTCAATGAACAGTGACAAAGTAGCCAGTCCATCGGAGAACACCCACTGCAACAAGCCGCCAGGGCCGCCATGGCGATCGCTGCGACGCACACAGCTCATGGACTGAAAGCTGGGCACGGGCACCGCAAGCTGCCATCCCTCAGCCTGTGGCGTCGTCCTCTGGCCGTCGGCACGCTCGACACGAAACCCGCGTGTGTTTTGCATCTGCTTTTGCAGTCGCTCCATATCGACCGGCGCGTCCACGGTCAGCTCTGAGAAGGCAGCTTGCTCGAGCACTTGGCCTTTGGCGTCCAGGGTCTGTACCTTCACAACCAAGCCTGTGCGTAGTTCAGACCAAATGCGATATCCAAAACGATACTGATCCGAAGCTTGCAACGAGATCACGTCGGCCTCCAGCCCAGCCACGCGCTCTTTGCCGGCCCACCGTGCAAAGTACGCTTGATCGATTGCATCTGGGCTGGTCCAAAGCACATTCGGAAACAAGCCCCCGGTATCTTGGGTGCTTTCGCGCACCACGCGGGCATCGGGCAGGAAGGTCACTACCCGTTGGTCAGAACGGAAGGTCGAGCGGGCCTCACCAGTCAGGCTGTCTACGCGCTCGAGCTGCCGGGTGCCATCACACACATGCCAGATGCGGGAGCTGGCCATCTGGCCTTGCGCTGAAGAAACGACAAACGTGCCTGTATAGGCTCGCTGCTTGGACGCGTCCTGCATGCGCTGAAGCCATTGCGAAGCACGCATGCTCGCCTTGCCCGGCTCCGCTGGGGCGGCACGCCCGGCACCGGCGGCTTGGGAGTCGCTTGAAGGAATGGATGCAGTCTGTGCCGAACCAAGAGGCGCTATAGCGCACAGAGCGACGGCTAATAGCAAGCGTCCAGGCTGGAGCCGAGAAATCATGGTTGCTGTGCCTGAAAAGTGGCGTTGCGCAAAAAGCCCGCAGGACTCTGCAACGCAGAAGTGGCTCCGGCTTGGCGGTGCGCCTGCAGCAACTCGTCCAAACGTGGATCCCTCAGCATGGTCTGTGGCGGCTGACCTGCGGTGACGGTGACTTGGGTTTCCACGACCGTCGGCTGGAGCGGCTGCGTCATGGCGACAGTGGCGTTCGACGGCGCAGACGCCAACGCACCTGCAGGTGCGGTTTGAGACACGCCTGGAGGTGCGGTTTGAAACTGCCAGACGTTCAATGTGACAGACAACGCAGCAAGCCCAGCTGCAGCGCCCGCCCACCAACGCCAACCGAAAACTGGGTCGTTGGCTGGTCGGTCTGATGACCGCAGTGCACTGGCGGTGTCTATCGCACTTTCTGGCACGCGCTGCAAATCCAAAACTGCGGCCTCACGCGCAACCGCCTGCATGATGGATCGGGTCAGTGCGGGGTCGTCGGGGAGACCCCCTGACGTACCAGCGCGCAAAGACTCCGATATCACCTGATAAGACGCCCAGCGCTGTGTGATCAGCTCATCGCTCCCCGACAAACAACCCAAGGCCTGCGGTAGCGCCAACTCCCCATCGACCAAGGCAGACAGGTCAGCGCCCACTTCATCGCAAAGGTCTGCTTGCTGCTTCATTTGGTCACCACCTCTTACCCGTTTGCCGCTCCAACAGCGGTTTGATCTTGGACGATACGGCTTCTCTAGCCCGGAAAATTCGCGAGCGCACGGTGCCTATCGGGCAACCCATCGCTTCGGCAATAGCCTCATAACTCAAACCCTCCATCTCGCGAAGCAATAAAGCTTCGCGCAGCTCAGCCGGCAGTGCTTCGATAGCGTCGTTGACCATCTGACCGATTTCCTTGGCTGCCAGCACCGAATCCGGGGTCTCGTCATGGCTTTGTTCTGTGTGCGGCGAAGAAGTTTCATCATCTTGACCATCGATCGCCATGGAGGACTCAAAAACCAAAGGATCGCGCCGCAAATCCATCAGGGCGCGCTTGGCCGTGTTGACCGCAATTCTGTAGAGCCATGTGTAGAACTGAGCATCTCCACGGAACTTGGGCAGCGCCCGGTACGCGCGAATGAAGCTCTCCTGCACGATATCGCGCACGAGCTCGTGGTCCCGCACCATGCGTCCGACCAAACGCTCGACACGCCGTTGGTATTTGCGCACCAAGAGCTCGAACGCGCGCTGATCGCCAGCGACCGCCAGTCGGACCAAGGTTTCGTCCGGGTCGGGCACCCTGTCTGGTGGCAGCACCGCTGCTGAATCGGGCGGCGCTTCTCTGTCAGGGGCGTTCATTGGGAAGGCATATGCCCAGTTGCTTCGGTGAGCGCCGATGAACGAACCGAGCAATTCAACGCCCGCCTGAGAGCGGCCCATCGCACGGGATCGCTCTGATCAGTTATCCACCACCAAGCTCCACGGGTGGTTGCCGATGATCGCCACTGCACCAATACCGCGGATTGGAGGTCGAGACACACTTCCAGCCTGCCCGCTTCAATAACCGCTGTGTCGGCGACTGCACTTGCTATACGCCCGCCTGGGCCGGTTACTGCTTTCATTGGAATCCAAGCCCAAGACTGACCGTTCCACCAAAGCAAGCCATTGGAGTGACCACGCCACCAATTCAAAAGCAAATATGCGGACACGCTGTGAACTGACATCACGACGGCGGCACGAATCTCGTCGCCCCATGTCACCGCCAAACCACCCGCGAGACTGATAGCCCAGGAAGCACCAATCAGTGTCATGCAGAGCTTAGGCAAGCCCAGAGACCAGATGACCGGGGGTGCTGTACGCACCGCTGTCGGCGCTCAGTTCAGGCTTTGGAACACCAACGAACCGTTGGTGCCGCCAAAACCGAAATTGTTCTTCACAGCAACTCGGATGGACATGTCCCGCGCCGTGTTGGCGCAGTAATCAAGATCGCACGCAGGATCTTGCTCAATGATGTTGATCGTGGGTGGGCTTTTTTGATGATGCAGGGCAAGCACTGTGAACACCGACTCCACCCCACCCGCACCGCCTAAAAGATGCCCCGTCATGGATTTGGTCGAATTAACGACTACCCGCTTGGCGTGATCCCCGAGCGCTGCTTTGATGGCGTTGGATTCATTGACGTCTCCCAGCGGCGTGGACGTGCCGTGGGCATTGAGGTAGTCGACCTCATCTGGGTTGATCTTCGCGTTGCGCAGAGCGTTCAACATGGCGCGACGTGGGCCATCCATGCTGGGCGCCGTCATGTGACCAGCATCGGCACTCATTCCATAGCCACTGAGCTCGGCGTAGATGCGCGCTCCTCGGGCTTTGGCGTGCTCGTACTCTTCAAGCACCATGACGCCAGCGCCCTCCCCCAGAACAAAACCGTCGCGATCTTTGTCCCAGGGGCGCGAGGCGGTTTTTGGATCGTCGTTGCGAGTGGACAAAGCTCGCATCGCTGCAAAACCGCCAATGCCCAGGGGAGACACCGTAGCCTCGGCGCCGCCAGCAATCACCACATCAGCGTCGCCGTACTCAATCTTGCGGGCGCCTTCGCCAATGCAATGTAGGCCTGTTGTGCAGGCTGTGACCACCGCCAAATTGGGCCCCTTGAACCCAAAACGCATGGACACATGACCCGAGATCATGTTGATGATGGAGGCTGGAACGAAAAACGGCGAGATGCGCCGCGGGCCGCGGTTCGTCAGTTCAGCGTGGGTTTCTTCGATCAGGGGCAAACCACCGATCCCCGAACCGATGATGCAAGCGATTCGAGTGGCGGCCTCTTCGCCCAGAGCCTCGCCAGTCGGCAACCCGGAGTCGGCGACTGCTTGCACTGCAGCTGCGATTCCGTAGTGGATGAACGTATCCATCGTGCGCGCCTCTTTTGCGCCGATGTAGGACTCCAGCTGAAAATTTTTGACCTCGCCAGCAATCTTGCAGGCGAAGTTACTGGCGTCGAATCGGGTGATCAGACCGATTCCAGACTGCCCCGCCAGCAACTGCGACCATGATTCGTCAACCGTGTTTCCCACTGGGCTGATGCAACCCAAGCCAGTGACAACAACTCTGCGTCGGCTCATGGCTTCGCTCTTGTGCTGAATCTGTGGCGGTTCGGCTCAGGTGCTCTGGCCGGCAGTTCCATGGACCCTTAAGCCTTCTTATGGCTGTTGGCGTAGTCGATGGCGTTTTGCACTGTGGTGATTTTCTCGGCGTCTTCGTCGGGAATCTCGATGCTGAACTCGTCCTCGAGGGCCATGACCAACTCGACGGTGTCCAGGGAATCAGCGCCGAGGTCAGCGACGAAGGCCTTCTCGTTGGTCACCTGGGATTCTTCGACGCCGAGTTGCTCGGCAATGATTTTCTTGACGCGTGCTTCGATATCACTCATGGTTCCCTCGGAGGGTTGTAGAAATAACCCGCAAGTTTAGCCCGCCCGAGGCTCCTGCCCAGAACAGCCGGCCGGGCGGATGAACCGGCGCGTAGACACTGAGGCAGCCAGCTCAGGCCATGAACATACCGCCATTGATGTGCAGCTCTTGTCCCGTGATGTAGCCCGCCTCGCTTGAAGCCAGGAATGCAACCGCATGGGCCACATCGGCCGGCTTGCCCAGATGACCCAGTGGAATTTGGCCCAGCAACGCAGATTGCTGCTCGGCAGACAGCGCAGCGGTCATATCGGTCTCGATGAAGCCAGGTGCCACGCAGTTCACGGTGATTCCGCGGCTGCCTAGTTCGCGGGCGAGCGCACGCGTCATGCCCGCCACGCCAGCCTTTGCAGCCGCGTAGTTGGCCTGCCCAGGGTTGCCAGCGGCGCCTACGACGCTCGTGATGTTGATGATGCGCCCGTAGCGTTGCTTCATCATCGTTCGCATGACCGCTCGGCTCACGCGAAACACGGCCTTTAAATTGGTGTCAATGACCGCGTCCCAGTCGTCGTCTTTCATGCGCATGGCCAAGGCGTCGCGCGTGATTCCGGCGTTATTCACGAGCACATGCAAACCGCCATGGGCTTTTTGAATGCTCTCGATCAAGGCCTCGACCGCCGCCACATCGTTCACATCCAGAACTTCACCACGGCTGTGCCCGGCCCCCTGCTCACCAGCGCACGCGCTCAACTGGCTTGTGATGCGCTGAGCACCTTCCGCGGTAGTCGCGGTGCCGATAACGATCATGCCGCGGCTGAGCAACTCTGCAGCGATGGCCGCACCAATGCCGCGGCTGGCGCCTGTCACCAAAGCCACTGAAGCCAAAGTCTGCGTGGTACTCATGTCAGCAATTCCCTCGCACTCTGCAAACTCGCTGGGTCGTATACCGCTGCACTGGTCAAGGCAGGGTCGATTCGCTTGACTAAACCGGACAGCACCTTGCCGGGGCCGCACTCCAAAACACAGCCGATACCCCGCGCTTTGATAGCGACAACGCATTCCACCCAACGCACGGGTGATGAAGCCTGCTGAACCAGCGCCCGTCGAATCGACTCCGGGGAGGTGTGGACCGCGACATCGACGTTATGAATCACCGGCACTGTTGGCGCTGCCAGCTCCAACGCTTCCAAAGCATGTCGTAGTCGCTCAGCAGCCGGTCGCATCAGACTCGAATGAAACGGGGCCGATACCGGAAGCGGCAAGGCGCGCTTGGCCCCAACTGCCTTGACCGCTTCGCAAGCAGCATCGACAGCCAGCTTGCTGCCCGCGATGACAGTTTGCATTGGGTCATTGAAGTTGACCGCCTCCACCACCTCGGCACTGCCAGCACCAAAACTATCCTGGACTTGCTGACAAACCTCGATCACGCGCGCGGAATCCAGTCCAAGAACGGCAGCCATGGCCCCCGCCCCCACAGGAACTGCGTCTTGCATGGCCTGCGCTCGCAGGCGCACCAGCGGCACTGCCTGACCGAGGCTGAGCACACCCGCCGCGACCAAAGCGGCGTACTCGCCAAGCGAGTGTCCTGCCAACACGCTCGGCGCGACGCCCACTTCAGCCATCCACACCCTGTAAGACGCCACGCCTGCCAGCAGCATGACGGGCTGGGTGTTGGTGGTCAGTGACAACAAGTCTTTGGGCCCTTCACGGATGAGTGCGCCGAGGTCTTCGCCCAGCGCATCGGATGCCTCTTCAACAGCCGTGCGAACCACAGGGTGCTCGCCCCACGCATCCAACATGCCCACAGTTTGTGAGCCCTGACCAGGAAAGACAAAAGCAAATGGGATCATGCGAATATGAAATGAGATGTTTGGCACCAACGTGGTTTGCGACGATCTACATGTCGAGCAAAACCGCGCCCCAGGTGAAGCCTCCACCCACACCCTCCAGCAAGACGGTGTCTCCTGGCCGGATGCGGCCATCTCGGACACCGACGTCTAGTGCCAGCGGAATGGACGCTGCCGATGTGTTGCCATGTTGGTCGACAGTGACGATGACCCGGCTGTCGTCGAGCTTCAGTTTTCGCGCGGTGCTTTGCATGATGCGAATATTGGCTTGGTGGGGTACCAACCAGTCAATATCGACCTCCGTCTTTCCCGCCTTCACCAGAACTGAGCGGGCAACGTCGGCCAAAACACCAACGGCCAACTTGAATACCGCTTGACCGTCCATCTTCAGCAACGGATCGCCCAAAATTCGGCCGCCGCTCACGTGCCCAGGAACGCACAAGATGTCTGCATATCTGCCGTCTGCATGCAGTTCACTCGCCAAGATGCCTGGGGTGTCCGAGGACTTCAATACAACGGCCCCTGCGCCGTCTCCGAAGAGCACGCACGTGGTGCGATCGTTGAAATCGAGCAACCGAGAAAACACCTCGGCACCAATGACCAGGGCATGCTGCGCAGCACCAGTTTTGATCATGGCATCAGCCACACTGAGCGCGTAGACGAACCCACTGCAAACAGCTTGCACGTCGAAGGCAGCGCATCCAGCGATGCCGAGTTTGCGCTGGACGATAGACGCCGTTGACGGGAACACCATGTCCGGCGTTGAAGTGGCAACGATGATCAGGTCGATCGCAGAGGCTGGGCAGTCAGCAGCAGCCAAAGCTCGCTTCGCTGCTTCATAAGCCAAGTCGCTGGCGTAGACGCCGTCGTCGACGTAATGTCGAGCACGAATCCCGGTTCGCTCAAAGATCCATGCATCAGAAGAATCGATACCGCGCGTAGCCAAATCAGCCACCACCTCCGCGTTATCGAGCCGCCTGTGTGGCAGGTAGCCGCCGGTCCCTGCGATGCGGGCGTATCGATTCATAAGAGTTCAAGTGAGAGGAACCGCTGCAGACCCCGATGCAGCCGTAGCCGATGGCAAAGCATGTCGAATTCTCCTACCGACCTGACCCAGCAAATCAAGGCGCGCGGCGTCATAGGCTCGCGAGAGCGCGGACTCAAAGGCCAGGGAATCGGCCGAACCGTGGCTCTTGAACACCAAACCACGCAAGCCCAGCAAGGCAGCGCCGTTGTAGCGGCGATGGTCCAGGCGATGTTTAAGCGACGACAAAACCGGATAGGCCACCAGGCCTGCGATGCGGGTCAGGGGAGATCGCGAAAACTCTGCGCGCATGAAATCGCGAATCATGCTGGCCAGCCCTTCGCTGGCCTTGAGCGCCACATTGCCGACGAAGCCGTCGCAAACAACCAGGTCGGTGGTGCCCTTGAATATGTCATTGCCTTCCACGTTGCCATGAAAGTTCAAGTCCCCGTTGGCCGCAGCCTCGCGCAACAGTTCGCCGGCGCGTTTGATGACCTCGTTGCCTTTGATGAGCTCTTCTCCGACATTCAGCAAGCCAACGCTTGGATTCTCTTTGCCCTTAAGCACCGTCACCAGCGCGGAGCCCATCACTGCAAACTGCAACAGGTGCTCGGCGGTGCAATCAACGTTGGCGCCCAAGTCAAGCACCGTGGTGGAGTCACCATGAACGTTCGGCAGTTGGGAAGCGATAGCAGGCCGCTCGATGCCATCCATCGTCTTGAGCAGATAGCGTGCAATGGCCATCAGCGCGCCCGTGTTACCAGCCGATACCGCAGCATTGGCTCGCCCATCACGAACTTGCTCGATCGCCATGCGCATAGACGATTGCTTTTTGCGACGCAAGGCCAACTCAATGGGGTCGTGCATCTCGACGACCTCGCTCGCCAGCAACCGCTCCACCCTGGGATGAGTCCAGTCGCCCAGCTGCCCTGACAAACCCACCAAGATAAGTCGCACATCCGAGCGAGCATTCAAAAAGCTTCGGCAAGCTGGCAAAGTTGATGAGGGCCCATGGTCACCCCCCATGCAATCGATGGCAATCGTGATCATGTCGCGCTAGGGGCGCATGGCCATTTGCCGGGCAAAAGCTGCACAACAAAAAGCCCGTCGCCACAAGGTGCGGCTTCGGGCTCGGGCCAGAACGGTGTGATCAGGCGTCGTTCTTGGTTTTTAGAACTTTTCTGCCACGATAAAACCCGTTAGGGCTGATGTGGTGACGCAAGTGGGTTTCGCCAGTCGTGGGCTCAACGGCAATACCCGGCACGTTTAACGCGTTGTGGGAACGGTGCATGCCTCTTTTCGAAGGCGATTTTTTGTTTTGCTGAACAGCCATGGTTGGCTCCTGGAAATCGGTGGTGGGTGGCGCAGCGGTCAAAGACGCCTGCGCCAGGAATCGCGCCAACTGAGCCGGCGCAGTGATTGAGGCATGTTGCCCCTACCAACAGAACGACCGCGCATTATATAGAGGCACTATTCGCTCAGACGGAGCACAAGAGTCAGGCCTTCGGAGGCGGCTCTTTCAAGCCAGCCAACGCCTGAAAGGGATTGACGGCCTTGGGTTCGACGGGAAAGTCTGCATCTGCCACCGAGAACACTGGTGCCGTTGGACAACTGTCATGACTGGCAACAAGAGGCAAAGCCATGAGTAATTCGTCTTCCAGGAGCAAGCCCAAGTCGAGCGGGGTTTCCAGCGCCAGCAGGTCCTCTTCGCAGTCGTCATCTTGGGCCAAGGCGTCTGCTTCAGTTGGCAAAAACCGAAACTCCAAGTCCAAGGTTAGGGACTGGGTCATCACCTCTAAGCATCGCTGGCAAGTCAGCGGAACGTGTGCGCTGCCCTCCAGGTGCAGCCAAACTTGTTGGTCGGCTCCAGCCACCAGCCGATTCTGAAACACGGCCTGCCAAGTCACGTTCGAGGCAGACGCCCGGTCATCAAGGGCATCCAGCAGTCGCGGGAAATCACGGATGTCGGCAACACCGGATAAACGCTCACCGTGAATCGCCGCTTTGGCGACATCGATAGGGCGTTTGGGTGGAAAAGAT
The DNA here is from genome assembly GCA_027483665.1 of Comamonadaceae bacterium. Classification (GTDB taxonomy): domain Bacteria; phylum Pseudomonadota; class Gammaproteobacteria; order Burkholderiales; family Burkholderiaceae_C; genus JAIXUC01. The sequence continues at coordinate 191,102 of JAIXUC010000026.1, forward strand.
GAGCTTGTTGACATCTTGGCAGCGTCACGTCATGGCACCGGTCAGTGTAAGAGAATCATTCGTCACATGAGACCAAACCCAGCACCTCATTCAGCTTATCCGAGCCCGGCCGGATATTCCGGCAGCCCCGAGCGACACGCAGAGGAAACGCCTGATTCCGATGGCTGGCGACAGCGCATGTCGGGGACCGGCTTGCGCCCCATCGTTCTGGGTTCGAGTTCGCGCTACCGAAAAGAACTGTTGGAGCGACTGAGCGTGCCTTTTCAAGTGATTGCGCCCGACGTGGATGAGTCGCCCGCCGATCAAGAGCAACCCAGAGCCCTTGCTGTGCGCTTGGCCCGTGCCAAAGCTTGGGCGGTGGCCAACCTTCGCCCGGGCTCAGTCGTGATCGGCTCTGACCAAGTGGCTGACCTCAGCGGACAAGCACTGGGCAAGCCAGGTGATCACGGCAGGGCGACTGCCCAGTTGCGGGCCATGCGCGGCAAAACCGTGCTGTTTCACACGGCGCTGTGTGTTGTATGCGTGGAATCCTGCTTTGAAGTGGCAGACGTGGCAGAGGTTCGGGTGCGATTCAGGAATTTGACCGACGAAGAAATCGAGCACTACCTCAGGGCCGAGCAGCCTTACGACTGCGCCGGAAGCGCTCGCAGCGAAGGGCTGGGCATCTCACTGCTGGACGCCATCGACAGTGACGACCCGACAGCCCTCATTGGCCTGCCCTTGATTCGTACCTGTCGCATGCTCAGGTCTGCAGGCGCCATGGCATGAACACCAGCTCCGCTGTGCTGGGCTCCAACGCAACAGGCAGCTTGGTACTGGTACCGACCCCGCTCGATTTCGGAGAAGACAACACGGCGCCATTGGATGCGGTGCTGCCTGCCCAAACCATCGTTCGAGCTGCGGGTATCAGCCATTGGATATGCGAGAACGCCAAGACAACGCGGGCTTTTTTGCGGCGTGTCGCGCAAACGCACCCGCTGGCTCTGCCGATTCAACAGCAGCAGATCATGGAGCTGCCGCGCGCCGTGCACAAACGTCAAGCCGAAGCCAACACCTTCGATCCTCGGCCTTGGTTGGCTGTGGCGCAGCAGGGTTCGGACATCGGGTTGACCAGCGAGGCAGGTATGCCCGCCATCGCAGACCCCGGCGAATCCGTTGTGGCTGCAGCGCACGGCCTGGGCTTGAGAGTCGAGCCTCTGGTGGGGCCGGTCTCCATCACCCTGGCGCTGGCGGCCAGTGGGCTGAACGGGCAACATTTCGCTTTTGTCGGCTACCTGCCGCAAGACTCGGCAGCGCGCGCTGAGCGCATTCGCTCGATGGAGCAAACCGTCCAGCGCACAGGGCAAACACAGTTGTTCATCGAGACGCCGTACCGAAACGCAGCCTTGTGGGCGGCTCTGCTGCAAAACTTGCAACCCAAAACCCGGTTATGTCTGGCCTTGGGCCTGACCTTGCCGGGTGGCCAAGTGTTAACCCAGACCATCGAAGCGTGGAGAAGCACCGGCACGCCGGTGCTCAACGCGCCCGCTCTGTTTGCTATTGGGCGCTAGAAGTAGCCGAGTCAGCGCAATTGAGCGGCTTCGCGAATGGCGCGAACCGAGCCTTCGCCGACGGCAGCACCGAAACGGCGCACGAGCCGCTCGGCCACGTTTTCCCGGGTGGTGTAGTCGACCAGCATCTCTGCTTTGACCACCTCGCGCGCCACATAGTCAAGGCTTCCCAGCTTGTCAGCCAAGCCCAAACCAATGGCCTGCTCACCGCTCCAGAAAAGGCCCGAGAACAACTCAGGGTTGTCTTTGAGCCGGTCACCGCGACCCGTCTTGACCACCGTGATGAACTGCTGATGAATCTGATCCAACATGGCTTGGGCGTAGGCACGCTGTGCCTCATTGAGTGGGCTGAAAGGATCCAAGAAGCCCTTGTTGGCGCCCGCAGTGAGCAAACGGCGCTCAACGCCCAGCTTTTCCATCAAGCCTGTGAAACCGAAGCCGTCCATCAACACGCCGATGCTGCCGATGATGCTGGCCTTGTCGACATAAATCTGATCAGCCGCCACTGCGATGTAGTACGCAGCAGAAGCGCATGTTTCTTCGACCACGGCGTACACAGGCTTTTTGTGCAACGCTTTCAGCCGACGAATCTCGTCGTTGATCAGACCGGCCTGCACCGGGCTTCCGCCAGGCGAGTTGATCAAAATCACAACCGCCTGAGCACCATCGTCTTCAAATGCGCTGCGCAATGCCGCCATGACGTACTCGGCACTGGCCTCTGACTCCGAAGAAATTTCCCCGCGCACTTCAACCACAGCTGTGTGCGGCGTCGACACTGCGGTCGGGGTGTCGGTTTGGGTTGCGCCTAACCAAATGATGGCACCGATCAGCAGCAGCCAGGTGAAGCGCCAAAACAATTTCCAACGCCGGGCTGCACGTTGCTCCTGAATTTGCGCCAACAACAGCTTCTCAATCACGCTGCGTTCCCAGGGCACGCCGCCAACGGACGAGCCATTCGGGGCCCCCCCGGTGCTTGCAGCAACAGAGCCTGGCGCTGCGGTACTCGCTGGGTCATACGAAAAAGGGTTGGGTGAACTCATGGTGATCGCTCGACTTTCGGTGAATGCTGGACGTATTCGTCAGGCCGCCAGTAAACCACGCCACCGCTTTCGCTGGTCGCCAGCTTCCATAAACCACCACGGCACGGCCCGCCAGCACATTCGCCTGTGTCCGGGCGATAGATGGCGCCGTGCGTGGCGCACATCAGCCAATGGCCGGTCAGGTCAAAGAAGCGGTCAGGAGCCGCGTCCATTTCAATCGCCACATGCGTACATCGGTTGAGGTAGGCGTGAGCAACCCCGCCGTAGCGAACCACAAAGGCGCGCTGAGCGCGCCCGCCGATGTAGACGTCGAAGGAGACGGCGTTCCCCTGCTCTTGCAGCGCTGACGACTCGCAAATGGCGACAGCTCCGACCTTATCCATGGGCTTGCAACCACTGGGCCAGGTCGGCAACCGAGTGAGCCACGTGCAAAGGACCCAAGGCATCAAACGCCTCGGGCTCGTGAGCGCCGTAGCTCACGCCTAAGCTGGCACAGCCAGCGTGGCGCGCCATTAAAAGATCGTGCGTGGTGTCGCCCACCATCAAAGCCCGCTGCGCGGGCACGCCCAGTTCTGCAAACAGTTCATGCAACATCAGCGGATCGGGTTTGCCAGCGGTTTGGTCTGCGGTACGGGAGGCGTTGAATACGCCTTGCAGGTCAACCGACTGCAGCGCTTGATCCAACCCACCCCTCGATTTGCCGGTGGCAATGGCCAGCAAGTGTTGGCGCGCGCGCAGCTGGGCCAACATGGGCAGCACACCTGCAAACAAACTGAGGTCGTTCTGGTGTTGCGCGTAGTGGTGTCGATACCTCGCGCCCAGCTCGGCCTGGCGCTCGGGGGGCACGTCGGGAGCGGCATGCGCCAGGGCTTGCGCCAAGCCAAGGCCAATGACGTAAGCGGCCGTGACGTCGCTTGGCGGCTGGCCACCCACGTCTCGTACTGCGGCTTGAATGCAGCGCACGATGCTGGCTGTGGAGTCGAACAAGGTGCCATCCCAATCGAAGACGATCAGATCAAATCTTCGGCTCATGGGTCTTCCAGGCGTCAAGAAATTGCTGCAAAACCTCGGGCAGCTCACTGACGAGGGTCAGCCGCTCGCGTGACATCGGGTGATCTACCTCCAATCGCCATGCGTGCAGGAACATCCTGGCGAGTTTCGGCGCTGCCTGCGCGCGAGGCGCAGCAGAAGTTGTGCTGGCCCCAGCTGCGGGCCCAGAAGGCACGCCTTTTTGCATCAGCCGGTTCAGCTCGTAGTCACCGTACTTGTCGTCGCCGACGATGGGGTGCCCCTTCGACGCCAAATGGACGCGGATTTGATGGGTGCGCCCGGTCTTGATGGTGACCTCGAGCAAGCTGAAGGGGCCAACGGTTTCGCGCAGTCGCACCAAGGTGATCGCCCGCTGGCCTTCGCTGTCTGCACTGTCAGTGGTTCTGACGCGACGCTCACCCTCGCCATCGCCGGCTGGAAGGTGAAATTTCACGAGTGGAACATCGATGACGCGCTGTGAAGCGGGCCAAGCACCTTGCACCAGTGCCAAGTAAGTCTTGCCCGTGCTCCGGCTTCGCAGTTGCTCTTGGAGGTGAGTCAGCGCACGGCGGCGCTTGGCCACCATCAAAACGCCCGAGGTTTCTCGGTCCAGCCGGTGCACCAGTTCTAAAAAACGCGCTTGCGGTCTGGCCCGCCTGAGCTGCTCGATCACACCAAAGCTCAAACCGCTGCCGCCATGCACCGCAACGCCTGAGGGCTTGTCAATGACCAACAACGCCTCGTCTTCAAAAACGATGGGGAACTCGCGGGGTGGCGCCGTAGAAGGGGATACCGACTCCTCGGTTTCTGGCGATCGCAGCGGTGGCAGTCGCACCACGTCCCCCAAAGCCAACCGGGTGTCGGCCTGCGCGCGCCCTTTGTTGACCCGAACCTCACCCGAACGGATGATGCGATAAACGTGGGTCTTCGGTACACCTTTGAGCTCACGCAGAAGAAAGTTGTCGAGTCTCTGGCCATCAGACTTTTCGTCGACGACGCGGTTGGCGACCGTAGAGCGCGCGGAACCCACGGTTGCCGGGGCAGCCATCGCGTTTTGGGGCAACAACTTGCCCCCTATAATGGCCTTCACTGACAACTCGCTGTAAGTGGTTGATTTGGTTGGAGTTTAGTCCAGCCCCACCCATGCAATGTCAGCAGGTCGATGCCTCCGCAGGGGTAGACATGACAGCAAGCAGGCCCATTGCCTGCTCGGGTCACACCCCCACGGCAAGCTCGACGACCGGAAATCACGACAACGGAATACCCCGTCCGGCAGCTGATGAGCTGTCGGAAGGATCAAGGCGAGATGCACCTGCTGGGCTTTTGGATGTTGAACCTGTGGACTTGGCTAATGCCAGTGCCCTTGCGTCAGCATCGTTACTTTTCAGCCAGCGCTTGCAACCCAAAGCCATCCTCACTGGATGGTCAGCGGTTGCCAACCCTTCTCGCTCCAATCCACCTGCCTCCCAGAATTCACCCTCGTCACTTCGTGACGGGCTGAATTCTGCTGGCCATTCCCTTCGCGTCCGGTCGTCGTCTGAGGCATCTGGGGCTCGGCATGAGCCTGTGAGATGGGTTTGGGTGTGCGTGGCCGACTGAGCCGCCAGCACCCGGGAAGGACACGCACCATGAAGCGGATGCTGATCAATGCCACGCAGGCCGAAGAGCGCCGGCTGGCCATCGTCGACGGACAAAAGCTCCTCGACTACGAAATCGAAATCGAAGGGCGCGAGCAGCGCAAGGGAAACATCTACAAGGCCGTGGTAACCCGGGTCGAGCCATCGCTCGAAGCCTGCTTTGTCGACTACGGCGAAGACCGCCATGGCTTTTTGCCGTTCAAGGAAATCTCGCGTAACTATTTCCAGGGCAGCACTGCGCCCAGCCAAGCGCGTATTCAAGACGTCATCAAAGAAGGCCAGGAGCTGCTCGTTCAGGTGGAAAAAGAAGAGCGCGGCAACAAAGGCGCGGCGCTGACCACCTTTGTCTCCTTGGCCGGCCGCTATGTGGTGCTGATGCCCAACAACCCTCGCGGCGGTGGCGTCAGTCGGCGCATCGAGGGCGATGATCGGGCCGAGCTGAAAGAGGCCATGGACCAGTTGGAATACCCCAACGGCATGTCCATCATTGCCCGCACAGCAGGCATTGGTCGCATCGCGCCAGAACTGCAATGGGACTTGAACTACCTGCTCAAGCTTTGGAACGCCATCGACGGCGCGGCCAAAGGCGGCAAAGGCGCATTCCTGATCTACCAGGAGTCCAGCCTCGTCATTCGCGCCATCCGCGACTACTTCAACCACGACATCGGCGACATCCTGATCGACACCGATGACATCTACGACCAAGCGCAGCAGTTCATGGCGCACGTCATGCCTGAGCACGCAGCTCGGGTGAAGCGCTACCGCGACGACACGCCGCTGTTCTCGCGCTTCCAGATTGAGCACCAGATCGAAACCGCCTATGCACGCACCGTGCAGTTGCCCTCCGGCGGCGCCATCGTCATCGACCACACCGAAGCGCTCGTATCAATCGACGTCAACTCGGCCCGCGCCATCAAAGGTGGCGACATCGAAGAGACCGCAACCCGAACCAACCTCGAAGCCGCCGACGAAGTCGCCCGTCAGATGCGCCTGCGCGACTTGGGCGGCTTGATCGTGATCGACTTCATCGACATGGAGGAAAGCAAGAACCGCCGCGAAGTCGAGAGCAGGCTTCGTGATGCACTGCGACAAGACCGCGCCCGCGTGCAGTTCGGCTCCATCTCCAAATTCGGCTTGATGGAAATGAGCCGTCAGCGGCTGCGCCCTGCCCTGTCCGAAGGCGCGTCCATTCCGTGCCCGCGCTGCGGTGGCTCAGGCCACATCCGCGACACCGAAAGTTCGGCATTGCAGATTCTGCGAATCATTCAAGAAGACGCCATGAAGGACAACACGGCTGCTGTGCACGTGCAAGTGCCGGTGGACGTGGCCTCTTACCTGCTCAATGAAAAGCGCCCGGAGATCGCCAAGATCGAGCTCAAGCAGCGCATCAGCGTGCTATTGATTCCCAACAAGACGCTGGAGACGCCCAACTACAAGTTGGAGCGCCTCAAGCACGACGACGCCCGCTTGGACCAGTTGCGCGCCAGCTACAAGATGGCCGACGAGGTCGACGACAGCACCTCTGTCACACGTCGCAGCCACGAGCGCAGCAACAAGCAAGAACCCGTCATCAAGGGCGTTCTGCCGGATGCGCCTGCGCCAGTGATGGCCCCCAAAGCCCCGCCGATCGAGGCTGCTGCGCGTGACTTGCCCACTTCGGCCACACCGGGCGCCAAAGGGACTGCCGCGCCAACCCGCAGTGCGGGCGCTTCTCAGCAAACCAACGTTGCACGCCCAGCGGCGCCCACGCCACCTGCTGCTGCGTCTGCCGAAGGCGGGTTCTTTGGATGGGTCAAGCGTTTCTTTGGCGCATCGGAGCCAGAGCCGGCACCCGGCAACGCCAACGCTGGTGCAGCGCGAGGCTCTGCGCTACGCAACAGCGAAGAGGGCCGTGGTCAGAGATCGGGGCGCCCCGACGGTCAGCGCCCTCGTACAGACGGCGAAGCCCGCGGAGATGGTCGCCAAGAGGGCCGGGGTGACGGCCGAGGTACAGCCCGAACCGACGGCCGAGCTGACGGCCGAGCTGAAGGCCGTGGAGATGGTCGCAGAGGACGTGGCGGCCGTGGCCGTGGCCGAGATGGCGAGCGCCAAGACCAACCTCAGGTTCTTGGCACTGAGAACCAAGTTGCGCCCAGCTCCGAGCGAAGCGCAAACGGTATCCGCGCGGAGCGGGGCGAGCGCGGCGGCCAAGACCGAGGCCAAGACCGAGGCCAAGACCGAGGCCAAGACCGAGGCCAGGACCGCGGCATGGACCGCGGCATGGACCGCGGCCGTGTAGCTGACCGCCCTGCAGAGGCCGCTGGAGATCGGCCACCGGCTGACAGGCCACGTGACGGCAGAAACAATGACCGCCGAGAACGTGGTGGGCGTGGTCGTGACGGGCAGGCGCGAGAAACCAGGGTGGAAGCGCGTGACGGTGCAGAGGCACCGATGTCCGCATCGTTACTCCCGGACAACCTCACAGTTCCTGACCAAGCGCTCGAATTGCATGCCGACGGCTATGGCGCGCCTGGCGATGCGCAGCCAGGCAGCGTTGCTGCGCCTGCAACCAGAGGCGATCGCGAGGGCGGGCGCCGCGGGCGCCGCCCCGATCGGGGCGATCGCGGTGATCGCGATTCACAACGCGATCTCACTGGCCAATCTGCACCTGAAGTGTCAGCCGATGCCGCCGATAGCGCGCTTTCCAGTCAACAGTCAATGGCTGCGTCCGCCGGCGAACACGGAGATTCCGCAGTTCGGAGCGAACGCGGCGGTCGTGCGGAACGCAACGACCGAGGCGGTCGTACAGAGCGTGACGACCGCGGCGCTCGTACAGAGCGCGTCAGGCCAACCGAGCCTCCAGCTGAGTCGGCAGCCTCAACCGACGCACCTGCTATGGCACCCCGCGAAGCACTGGCTGCGCGGCTGCCGAACGGCGCATCGGCTGCACAGCCGCCGAACGGCGCAACGGCTGCAGTTGCCAGCACGGGCAAGTCCGCGTCCAAGCGAGCTGCGCTGCCATTGGTACAGCCATACCTTTTGCCTATGGACGAATTGGTCAGCGTTGCTCGAACTGCAGAGTTGGTCTGGGTGAACTCCGATGCAGATAAGGTGGCCCACGTGGCTGCCGCGATCTCCGCAGAGCCCAAGCCTATTCACGTGCCACGCCAGCGCTCCGCGCCCGTGGTGCTCGACGAAGGTCCGCTGATATTGGTGGAAACACGCCGCGACCTGCGCGATCTGAAGCTGCCTTTCGAAAGCGAGCGGGAACAGTCTCAAGCGGGCGTCTGACACAGCCGGCGCAGACCCATCTGCGCTCAGGCGCTGCCAGCTTGTTTCCAGGCTTCAGATGCAGCGTGGGCGTCGCCACGTTGCTCTGCCAACTGAGCCAAAGCGCGCCATGCGCCTCTGCGCAAGCCCACGTCTTGCAAGCCCAGCACGGCCTGTTTCAGCAGCTGTTGAGCCTTGCCCCACAACTCGCGCTGCGCGTAGGCCCTGCCCGCCAGATACTGCCAATTCGCGTTGGCGGGCTGGGCGCGTTGCAGGGCTTCGATGCTGCCCAACCACTGGGGGTCTACGGCGTCCAGGCTGCGTTCGATGACGCGAACCAAAGCCCCACTCTGCGCGTCGCTCAGGCGCAGTTCGCCTGACACGACTCTCTGCCACAGTGGCCAAAGCCATAGTCGGGCCTGCGGGGGATCGCCGCGCAGGTCTAGCCAGCGATCACAAACCCGCGCGACCAATTCCGGCTGTGCACGCTCGGCGGCGTCCAGGCTTTCCCAGGCGCGCCGCAGCTGGGACGTGTCATGGGCTTGATGCAACATTTCGGTAGCCAAACTGCGCACCAAGGTGGCAGCCGCATCGGCTGACAAGCCCCCGTGGCGGGCCAGCAAACGCGCACTCTCCAGGGCTTGGCCGCTTTGGCGGGCCAGACGTGCTGCCTTCAGGCGAACCCGCAACACCAAGGTACGTCGCTGCACCCCCTGCGGCAGAGCCTGCAGCAGCTGCAGAGCCAGCTCGGGTTCACGATCGTCCACAGCCCAGCGAGCAGCCCGGATGCGAGCGCCCTCTTTGGCGGTATCGCCCAAAGTACCCTGCGCGCTGCTGCCGGGACGCAGCACCGCTTGCAAGTGGGCGTCTCTGGCTCCACGATCGCGCAGGGCATGGGCACTCTCCGCTGCGATCAAACGAGCCAACAGGTGCAGCTGCCCTACCTCCGCGGGCGACAAGACTTGATCTGAGTCCTGAGCTTGCAGATCACCTGTGTGCGCCAGCACCTGCTCTGCCGCCTTTTGCGATTTCAGAAAACGCCCCGCAAGAGACAGCGCGAGGGCCTCTCGCAGTGCGCCATAAGCCAGCCGCTCTTGGCGCAAAGCCCTCCACTGGCGCGCTTGCTCTGGCAAACGCCACAAAGCCGACAGCGCCCTGAGGGCCAGATGAACCACCAGCACCAACAACGCCAGCAGCAAGGCCGCGAGGTTGACTGATACATCGATGCGGTGCGGCGGCCAGAACAGAGTCACCATGCCTTGGTTGTTGCCAGCCACCAAAGCCAGCGCCACCGCCAGAGCGAACAAAAACAAAAGCCAGAAGGTGCCCCTCATGCTTAGCGCGTCACCGCCGCCGCAGCGAGCGCAGCGAGGGTGTCGTCCACGGGAGGCAAGGTCAACTGGCGCGACTGCACCAGCAACTGCTGCACCAAAGACAGCGCCTGCTGAGTGCGTCGCGCGTTGGGGTCAAAGTAGCGCCGCAGCGCCAAATCAACTGCTGCCAAGTCTGTGCGAATGGCCTCTGGTTGGCGTGCCAACACCCCGAGTCGGGCATTGAGCAATTTCAGCTTGAGGTTCTCGCGCAGAAAGAACGCCTGCTCCGGGGCCAGCAAAACTGCGTCGGGTTGGTCGATGCGCGACACCCGCAAGAGGGCGCGCACCTCGCCGACGATGGCAGCTCCCAAGTCCTCCAGCCAAGCGCGGCCAAGTAGCCAGTGGGCCTCAGAAGCCTTGCCAAGCTCCGGCGCGCCGGCGGGGCTCGAAGAACGCGCCTGCGGCGCGCTCGCGACGGGCTGCACTGCCGTGCTGGCAACCGCGGGCGCTTTGGCTGCTGGGCTCGGCGCAGGTGCATTGAGCAGCGGCACTTCGTCGGCTAGCCGAGCCAGCTCGTCGAGCTTGAGCAACAAACTGCTGGTATCCGCCACGGCAGTGCCACGCGCGGCGTTCAAGTCACGCAACAAAGCACGCTGCACGCCCACCAGACGCGGCTGAGCGGAACGGGCAACGCGCTGCTCGGCGGATCGAAGTGTGGCGACCAGCGGCTCGACACTGCCAGCCAACTGAGCCTGTTGCAGCGCCAGCCGCACGGCAGATTCGATGTCCACCACCAAGTTTTCGTCGCGCGACCGAGACAGGCTTTGCATCAGGTCTTCAAGCTGCCTTCGCTGCAACACCACTTCGCCCAATCGAGTTTCAGCCACACCCACGCGGGTGATGGCGTCGCGAGCCAATGCCTCTGCTTGCCGAGCCAAAGTGCGCGCTTCGACCGCCACCGCGCTGGCGTCTGCGCTCTGTCGCGCCAGTTGCTCTTGCATTCCAGACACGCGCTGCCAGGCCAAAACCGCCGCCACCAGTGCAACCAATGCCAGCACGGCGCCAACAGTGGGCAACCATGACACCACCGCTTGGGCGAGCACTGGTGGCGCGGTCTCGGTGTTCGGTACCGCTTGCGCGGCAGTGGGCTCAGTCATGCGCCTGATTCTAGGAAGGCGAGCACGCTGGGCAGGTCAGGGCGACACGGGTACACGCGCGAGAACCCCAGTTGCCGCACCGCCTGCGCAATGCGCGGGTGCGTCGCCAAGGCGCGTGCTGATGGAGCCACTGCGAGCGGCCCCAACAACAACGGCAAGTGGCCAGCAGCTTGGCTGCTGCTGAACAGCCAGACCGCGTCGCTGGTCAATGATTGGCGAGCCGCTACGACCATGGGCGGGGTCCACTGAGGCATACCCCTGCGATAGACCGCTAGGGTTTCAATGCAGCCACCAGCCTCTTGCAGGCGATCAGCCAGCCAAGTGCGCCCGGCCACCTCGCCTTCTGCGTCTTGTCCTCTTACCAGCAGCACCTTGTCTCGTGGGCTTACCTGAGCATGCACCACGGCCCACAGGGACTCAGAGTCAAGCTGCAGGGCATCGGCAGCAGGCACATCGATGCACGCTGCGGGTACCCCTTGCGCGAGCAACGCGGCCCGACTACCTGGCCCGGTGCACCAAGCACGCAAGCCTTCTGGCCAAAGGGTGTCTTCAGGCCTGCCGGAAAAAAAGTGCTGCACCGCTGCACCGCTCACGAACATGACCGCGCGGTGGTCTGCCAGCCTTTGCCAAGCAGCTTGCAATTGCTCTGGATCACCCGCCTGCTGGATATCCAGAAGGGGTAGCGCCAGCGCATGCCATCCAGCGTCTGACAGGCGCTGCACCCAAGCGTCGGCCTCGGGCTGGGGTCTGGTGACGATAACCCTGACAGGCCGCTCTGTTGGGCCTTTGCTTTCCCCGGCAGTGGTGGTGATGTCGGTCATGCGGGGCCGACTGGGCAGGGCGCTTGGGGGGTTGTGCTGCAGCACTGACCGCGAGTGCAAACCGCGCCAATGCCGCTACTTAAGCCAGCGCTCAGGCGCGAGCCGCAATGCCCGCTTGAAGCTGGGCCGCAATCTGAACACCCAACCGCGCTGCGCTGGCTTGGTCGGCAGCCGCTTCGCGCCACTCTGCACGCACCAAGGCGGTGTCACCTTCAGGGTCGCCCCATGCGGCACGCAGATGCAGTTCATGGCCATCAAAACGTGCATGCGCTGCCAAGGGCATGGAGCAACTGCCACCCATGGCCCGGCTGACTGCGCGCTCTGCGCTCACAGCGATCCAGCTGGGCGCGTGCGCCAGCGGCGCGAGCGCAGCGCGCAAATCGGCACGGTCACTGCGAATCTCGATGCCCAAAGCGCCCTGCCCCGCGGCAGGCAGCATGGTGTCGGTGTCGAAGGTGTGGCGCACCCTGTCGGCCAGCCCCAGGCGCTTGAGGCCGGCAGCTGCCAGCACGATGCCGTCGTACTGGCCTTCGTCGAGCTTGCGCAGCCGGGTGTCGAGGTTGCCGCGCAAGGGCTCGATGCGCAAGTCGGGGCGCTGAGCGCGCAGCAGCACCACGCGCCGCAGGCTGGAGGTACCCACCACTGCGCCTTGCGGCAAGGCGCTCAAGTTGGCATAACGGGAAGACACCCAGGCATCGCGCGGGTCTTCGCGCTCCATCACGCAGGCCAGCTCGAAACCCTCGGGCAGTTCCATAGGCACGTCTTTGAGCGAATGCACCGCGATGTCAGCCTGACCATCCAAGAGGGCGGTCTCCAGCTCTTTAACGAACAAGCCTTTGCCGCCCACCTTGCTCAAGGACCGGTCCAATATCTGGTCACCCAGAGTGGTCATGCCTAGCAAACGCACAGCGTGGCCGCGCGCCTCTAACAAGGCTTTGACGTGTTCTGCCTGCCACAAAGCCAGTCGGCTTTCTCGGGTGGCAATGACAACGGGAGGAAGGGGGGACTGCACCGGGCTCACCTGCGGTAGTACTGGGCTGGAAGCCACGGCGTGGCTGCTTCGAAGCGGGCGGATGCTAGCATGGGCTCACACTCTGATTCGACCCTATGAGCGCACCCACCGGACCTGCAGCACCTGCCTCCGGCAAGCAGAAAGCCGCTCCTGTCAAAGGCGACGGCGCACGCGATAAAGACCGCCCATTGGTCGAAGACATTCGCCTGCTTGGGCGCATCTTGGGCGACGTGATTCGCGAGCAGGAAGGCCAGGAGGCCTTTGCGTTGGTCGAGCAAATCCGAAAGCTCTCGGTTGCGTTCCGGCGCGATGCAGACCAAGAGGCTGACCGCCAACTGAAGAAGTTGCTCAAGTCGCTCAGCAACGATCAGACCGTGAGCGTCATCCGCGCATTCACCTACTTCAGCCACTTGGCCAACTTGGCCGAAGACCGGCACCACATTCGCCGTCGCGCAGTGCACGAACGCGCTGGCAGCGCGCAAGAGGGCAGTTTGGAGGTGGCGCTGGCGCGGCTGCGCTGGGCCGGCATCACGCCGCGCGCCATTGCGCAAACGCTGCAAGAGGCGCACGTGGCGCCGGTGCTCACGGCCCACCCAACCGAGGTGCAACGAAAAAGTATCTTGGATGCCGAGCGCAGCATCGCGCAGTTACTGGCCAAGCGCGACGACATCTTGGCCGCCAGCCCGCGTCAAGCGGAGGGCGCCCATGTCAAGGCTCAGACGAAACACATCAACCTCAAGCGCCACACAGACCTGCGTGCCCAGCGCGAGTTGTCGTTGCTGGAGGCCAGCTTGCGCGCCCGCGTGGTGCAGTTGTGGCAAACCCGGTTGCTGCGTTTTTCCAAGCTGACCGTGGCCGATGAAATCGACAACGCGCTGAGCTACTACGAAGCCACGTTCCTGCAAGAAATCCCCAAGCTCTACCGCGATTTGCAAGACCAATTGGGCGGCGAGCCAGTCGCGCCCTTCTTGCGCATGGGCCAGTGGATTGGTGGGGACCGCGACGGCAACCCGAACGTCAACGCCGACACGCTGCGCTTGGCCTTGCGCCGCCAAGCAGAGGTTGCTTTGCGCCACCACCTGACAGAGGTGCATTACCTGGGCGGTGAGTTGTCGCTGTCCCTGCGCTTGGGCGGAGTCACCCCCGAGATGCAGGCTTTGGCCGACGCGTCGCCCGACCGCAGTGAGCACCGCCAAGACGAACCCTACCGCCGCGCCCTCATCGGCATCTATGCGCGCTTGGCCGCCAACCTGCGCGACCTCACAGGCGGCGAGGCCGCGCGCCATGCCGTGCCGCCGCAAAACCCCTACCCCAGTGCTGAAGCCTTTCTGGCCGATCTGCGCACCATCGAAGCCTCACTGCTGGCCAACCACGGCGAAGTGCTCACCCAAGAGCGGCTGCGTCCGCTCATGCGTGCCGTTCAGGTGTTTGGCTTTCACCTGGCCACAGTGGACTTGCGGCAAAGCTCGGACCAGCACGAAGCCGTGGTGGCAGAGCTGCTGAAGGCCGCGCAGATCGCGTCCGACTACAGCGCGCTGGACGAGGCCGCCAAGCGCCAAGTGCTGCTGACCGCCTTGGCCGACCGCCGACGCTTGCGGCTGATCGACCACCCCTACTCCCCGCTGTGCAACAGCGAGCTGGCCATCTTCGAAGCAGCACGCGAAGGCCGCAGGCGCTTGGGTGCAGCAGCCATTGCGCATTGCATCATCAGCCACACCGAAGCGGTCAGCGACTTGCTGGAGGTGATGTTGCTGCAAAAAGAATGCGGCTTGATGCAGGGAACGCTGCAAGTCGGGGGCTCAGGCAAAGCCCCAGGCGCTGCGGCAGCGCTGCTGGACTTGATCGTGGTGCCGCTGTTCGAAACCATCGAAGACCTGCAACAGGCGCCCACCATCCTGCGCGAGTTCTACGCTCTGCCCGGCATCCACGAGCTGGTGCGCGCCAGTGGCGCTGAACAAGACGTCATGCTGGGCTACTCCGACAGCAACAAGGACGGCGGCATCTTCACCAGCAATTGGTCGCTCTACCAAGCAGGCACAGCGCTGGTGAGCCTGTTCGACGAGCTGGCCGCCAGCGACCGCGCGGCCCGGCGCACCGGGCCTTCGGTGCGTCTGCGCATGTTCCATGGACGAGGCGGCACAGTCGGCAGAGGCGGTGGCCCGAGCTACCAAGCCATCTTGGCGCAACCACCGGGCACTGTGCGCGGGCAAATCAGGCTGACCGAGCAAGGCGAGGTGATTGGCTCGAAATACGCCAACCCGGAAATTGGCAGGCGCAACCTAGAGACTCTGGTGGCCGCCACCCTGGAAGCCACCTTGCTGCAGCCGGCCAAGCCAGCACCGGCGACTTTCTGGCGCGCAGCAGAGGCGCTGTCGGCACTGAGCCGCACGGCCTACCGGCAGTTGGTCTACGAAACGCCCGGCTTCGCGGACTACTTCTTTGAGGCCACGCCCATCAGCGAGATCGCGCAAATGAACATCGGTTCTCGCCCGGCTTCACGCAAAGCCAACCAGCGCATTGAAGACCTGCGGGCCATTCCTTGGGGCTTCAGCTGGGGCCAATGCCGCCTGACGCTTCCGGGCTGGTACGGCTTTGGCTCGGCGGTCGAGAAATACCTCGAAAGTCACCCAGCCGGGCCGCAACGCCGCGCTGCCGTGGCGCTGCTGCAGAAAATGGCGCGGCAGTGGCCCTTCTTCACCACCTTGCTCAGCAACATGGACATGGTGTTGGCCAAAAGCGATCTGGCGCTTGGTTCACGATATGCCGAGTTGGTCAAAGACGTCCGCCTGCGCAAGCGCGTGTTCTCAGCCATCGAAGCCGAATGGCAGCGGACCAACCATGTCTTGACCACCCTGACCGGCGAGCGGCAGCGGCTGGCAGGCAACGCCGCGCTGCAGCGCTCCATACGCCACCGCTTTCCCTACATCGACCCGCTACACCACCTGCAAGTGGAGTTGGTGCGCCGCTGGCGAGCGGGCCAGACTGACGAACGCGTGCAACGCGGCATACACATCTCTATCAACGGCATCGCCGCCGGCTTGCGCAACACAGGCTGAGCGTCACAGGCCAGCGATGGCGTCGCGCACGGCACTCAGGTGCCTTCTGGAGACAACCAGCATTTCATCGATGCCCTGCAGCTGCACAGCCCACACCTCCGCTTCTTCGCTGGCGGCACTGGTGGGCTGACGCTGCAGCGCCCGCACCGCTTGACGCGCGACGAGGGCGTTGCGGTGGATGCGCAAAAACTGACCGGCGTGGCGCACTTCAAGCTCACTCAAAGAACCGTCCAGGATGTAGCTGCGCTGGGCTGTGCGAACCGTCACGTACTTCAGTTCGGCCTTGAAGTAGAGAACCTGGTCCAGCGGCAGGCGCTCGGTGCGGCCACGGTCTTGCAGCAAAACCCAGGTGTTGGCGTTGTTGGTTTTGCTGTCGCTGGCGGCTGCATCGCCCTCGCCCGCGGAAGTCGCAACGCGGCGGCGCGACACTTTCTGCAAAGCTGCCTGCAAGCGCTCCAAGCGCACCGGCTTGGTCAAGTAATCAGAGGCCTCGAGTTCGAAAGCTTGAAGGGCATGCTCAGCGTGGGCGGTGACAAACACCACCTGCGGCGGCTTGGGCAGTGCCCTGATCTGCTGAGCCAGCATCAATCCATCAGTGCCTGGCATGTGGATGTCCAACAGCAAAAGGTCAATGGCCTGCCGCTGCAACAGGGCCAAGGCGCTGCGCGCGTCACCCACATCACCCACGCAGCGCACAACGGGCTCGCGGCAGTCGCTCAGCAAGGTGCGCAGCCGCTCGCGGGCCAGCATTTCGTCGTCGACGATCAACACATTCAGGCTCACGGCAACGTTCACGGTCATGCGGGCACTTCGATACGAACTTGGTAGACGCCATCAACCAAAGCGGCCCGGAATTGCATGCGCACATCGTGCAGCAGCTGCAGTCGCCGGCGCACGTTGTCAAGCGCCAGTCCATGGCCTGCTGGCCCTTGCCCGGCCGGCACCGTGTTGGTGACTTTGATCACCACCACATCACCACGCCGCTCGGTGCTGATGCGCACCTGCGCGCCCTCAGGACTGGGCTCCACGCCGTGCTGCACAGCGTTTTCAACCAGCGGCTGCAACAGCAACGGCGGCAGACGCGCACTGTCAGCGCGCGGATCGAGCTGCCACTCCAACTGCAGCCGTTCACCAAAACGCACCTGTTCGATGGCGAGGTAGCGCTGCGCAAGAGCCACCTCGTCGGCTACCGAAACGGCGCTGGATTGGTCGGCTAGGGCTTGGCGAAACAAATCGCTCAAGTCTTCCAACAAAGCTTCTGCGCGGGCTGGCTCCCGGCGCACCAAGGCAATGGCGCTGTTGAGCGTGTTGAACAAAAAGTGCGGGCGAATGCGCGCCTGCAGTTCGGCCAGCCGCGCTGCGGTGTCGGCAGGCAATTGGCTGCGCGCGCGCATGACCAACACCATCACTTGCGCCCCGCCCAAAAGAGCACCCGTGCAGCCCGCCGCCACCCGCGCAGCTTGGTCGAACACGCCGAGGAGGGTCAAGATTTCCCCAGCCAAAACACCGGCCACTGCACCGAGTGCAACGCCCACGGTCCATTGCAGCCATTCATGCGCATGCGCCAACCAGCGCTTGAGGCCACAGGCCACCACCAACCACAGCAGACAGCCGGGCAAGGCGCCCACAGTCAACAAGGCCACATCGAGCACCCAGGCGCTGGGGCTTTGCGCTTGGTAGAGCGCGGCTACCGCCACGACCACTTGCACCAAAGCCACAGCGCGAAGAACCACACCCACTTGGCAAGCATCGAACAGCATGGGGTGGGCTACTGTGCGCACCGATGGCGGCGCACCCGTGACAGGCCCGGGCAGCTCTTGGAAGGCCGATAAGATTCGTGAGTCTTTCACCTCTGATCCTGTCGTGCTGGCAGCCTTGTCATCGGCGCATTATTGGTGAAGGGCGCGGGGCCAACAAACGGCTCTGCTGCGCGCCAACCCCACCCCCTCAAGCCATGTCCTCCAACCAACTCGACCAAAAATCCCAAGCGTGGTCGGCTTTGTTTTCAGAGCCCGTGAGCGAACTGGTGCAGCGCTACACCGCCAGCGTCGGCTTCGATCAACGCCTGTGGCGGGCTGACATTCAAGGCTCTTTGGCGCACGCAGAAATGCTGCACGCCCAAGGTGTGCTTTCAGCCGATGACTGGGAGGTCATTCAGCGCGGCATGGCGCAAATCACGCAAGACATCGAAGCCGGCCGCTTCGAATGGCGACTCGACTTGGAAGACGTTCACCTGAATATCGAGGCGCGCCTGACGCAGCTGGTGGGTGACGCAGGCAAGCGCCTGCACACCGGGCGCAGCCGCAACGACCAAGTGGCCACCGATGTGCGGCTGTGGCTGCGCGGCGAGATGGATGGGCTGATCGAGCTGCTGCGGCAGTTGCAACTGGCCTTGGTGGACTTGGCCGACCAGCACGCAGAAGTCATCATGCCGGGCTTCACGCACCTGCAAGTGGCGCAGCCCGTGAGCTTTGGGCACCACATGCTGGCCTATGTGGAAATGTTTGCGCGCGACGCCGAGCGTTTGACCGATGCCCGACAGCGCACCAACCGCTTGCCGCTGGGCGCAGCCGCACTGGCGGGCACCAGCTACCCGCTGGATCGTGAACGCGTGGCCCGCACGCTGGGCATGGTGGACGAACAAGGCCAGGCTTGCGTCTGCCAGAACAGCCTGGACGCGGTGAGCGACCGCGACTTCGCCATCGAGTTCACAGCCGCTGCCACGCTGTGCATGGTGCACATCAGCCGCTTGAGCGAGGAACTCATTTTGTGGATGAGCCAGAACTTCGGCTTCATACGCTTGGCAGACCGCTTCACGACCGGCAGTTCCATCATGCCGCAGAAGAAAAACCCCGATGTGCCCGAGCTGGCGCGCGGCAAAACAGGCCGCGTGGTGGGGCACCTCATGGGGCTGATCACGCTCATGAAAGGCCAACCGTTGGCCTACAACAAAGACAACCAAGAAGACAAAGAACCGCTGTTCGACACGGTGGACACCTTGCGCGACACCTTGCGCATTTTTGTGGACATGGCTGGCGGCATCACCGTGAACGCCGAGGCCATGCGCCAAGCTGCACTCAAAGGCCACGCCACCGCTACCGATCTGGCCGACCACTTGGTAAAAAAAGGCATGCCCTTTCGGGACGCGCACGAGGTGGTGGCCCACGCCGTTCGATCTGCCAGCGAACGCGGCCTCGACCTGGCACAGCTGCCGCTGGCAGAGTTGCAGGCTTTTGACGCCCGCATCGGCCCTGAGGTGTTCGAGGTTCTGAGCCTCGAAGGCTCGCTGGCCACGCGGCAAACGCTGGGCGGCACGGCACCGCGCCAAGTTCGTGCCCAAGTTGCTCGGCACCGCTCGCGTTTGGTCTGAAAGCCCCGGAAGGTCTGTTAAGGGCTCTTGCCACCCTTTGCCACCCCTTGCCACCCCAAAACCAAGGTTATGCATTCGCTGCATGACCTTGCAGAAAGCTGGCCTTGGACACGCGAGGCTGGGCCGCCCTAAGCTGCACTCCTGCGGGCAAGAGGCCAAACGCCACTGCCGCACACGTGCCCTGTCGCGGGCGGGAAGCCCACCGGCACCCGCTGCGAAGGGCGTTCCAAGCGCCTTCCTGGAGTCGAGATGTCCGCCCCCTCCCCTGCAACTGCTGCGACCGCCATTGGCAACGCAGCGCCAGCCCTGCCCCAACACGCCCTGCCCTCTTATCTGCAAGCCGATCAGCTGGGGCCCTGGGGCATCTACCTGCAGCAGGTGGACCGCGTCACGCCCTACCTGGGCCATTTGGCACGCTGGGTGGAAACGCTCAAACGGCCCAAGCGGGCGCTCATCGTCGACGTGCCGATTCACCTCGATGACGGCAGCGTGGCGCACTTCGAGGGCTACCGCGTGCAGCACAACACCTCGCGCGGCCCAGGCAAGGGCGGCGTGCGTTTCCACCAAGACGTGACGCTGTCCGAAGTGATGGCGCTCTCGGCCTGGATGTCCATCAAGAACGCGGCGGTCAACGTGCCCTACGGCGGGGCCAAGGGTGGCATTCGGGTGGACCCGCGCACCCTCTCACGCGGCGAGTTGGAACGCATGACGCGCCGCTACACCAGCGAGATCGGCATCATCATCGGCCCCAACAAAGACATACCGGCGCCCGACGTCAACACCAACGAGCAAATCATGGCCTGGATGATGGACACCTACTCCATGAACCAGGGCTCCACCGCCACAGGCGTGGTCACCGGCAAACCGGTCGATCTGGGTGGCTCATTGGGCCGCCGCGAGGCCACCGGGCGCGGCGTGTTCACCGTGGGCACCCAAGCCGCACACCACCTTGGCATGGCCATCCAAGGCGCGCGCGTGGCCGTGCAGGGCTTTGGCAACGTGGGCGGCGTCGCTGCCAAGTTGTTTGCGCAAGCCGGTGCGCGCGTGGTGTCGGTGCAAGACCACTCGGGCACGGTCTACCGCGAAGCCGGCTTGGACGTGCCTGCGCTGCTGGCACACGTGGCCGAGCACCGTGGCGTGGCGGGCTTTGCGGGTGGCGAGGCCATGAGCCGCGACGCCTTCTGGGACACGCCTTGCGACATCATGATTCCGGCTGCACTCGAAGGCCAGATCACCCTGACCAACGCCGGGCGCATCCAGGCGCGCATGGTCATTGAGGGTGCCAACGGCCCCACCACGCCAGAGGCTGACGACATCTTGAGCGAGCGCAACATCTTGGTGCTGCCCGACGTGATCGCCAATGCAGGCGGCGTGACCGTGAGCTACTTCGAGTGGGTGCAAGACTTCTCGAGCTTCTTCTGGGACGAAGAAGAAATCAATGCCCGCTTGGTGCGCGTGATGCAAACCGCATTCGACGCCATCTGGCAAACCGCACAACAACACCGCGTGAGCCTGCGCACCGCCACGTTCATCATCGCCTGCACCCGCATCCTGCACACGCGCGAGCTGCGTGGTTTGTACCCTTGACGGGTGCTGGCCGAGTGCGGCTAGCATCATGGGCACAACAGGAGACCCGCAGTGCCCGTGATCACCACCATTGAAGACCTGCGCGTGCTGGCCAAGCAGCGCGTGCCCCGCATGTTCTACGACTACGCCGACAGCGGCTCTTGGACCGAGAGCACCTACCGCGCCAACGAGAGCGACTTTCATCGCATCAAGCTGCGCCAGCGCGTGGCGGTGAACATGGA
The DNA here is from genome assembly GCA_027483665.1 of Comamonadaceae bacterium. Lineage (GTDB taxonomy): Bacteria > Pseudomonadota > Gammaproteobacteria > Burkholderiales > Burkholderiaceae_C > JAIXUC01. The sequence continues at coordinate 212,144 of JAIXUC010000026.1, forward strand.
AGGCCGCAGCACACGCAGCACCATGATTGGCCGCGATGTCGCCATGCCGGTGGCCATTGCGCCGACGGGCCTCACCGGCATGCAGCACGCCGACGGAGAAATTCTGGCGGCGCGTGCGGCTGAGAAGTTCGGCATCCCGTTCACGCTGTCGACCATGAGCATTTGCTCCATCGAAGACATCGCCAAGCACACCAAAGCGCCGTTTTGGTTTCAGCTCTACGTGATGAAAGACCGCGACTTCATCGAACGCCTGATCGACCGCGCCAAAGCCGCCGGTTGCGACGCGCTGGTGATCACGCTGGATTTGCAAATCCTGGGTCAGCGCCACAAAGACATCAAGAACGGCTTGTCTGCACCGCCCAAGCCGACGCTCGCCAACATGATCAACTTGTTCACCAAGCCGCGTTGGTGCTTGGGCATGTTGGGCACGCCGCGGCGGCAGTTCGGCAACATCGTGGGTCATGTGAAGGGCGTTGCCGACATGGGCTCGCTGGCCGAGTGGACGGCCAAACAGTTCGACCCGGCGCTGAGCTGGGCCGATGTGGAGTGGATCAAGAAGCGCTGGGGCGGCAAGGTCATCTTGAAGGGCATTCAAGACGTCGAAGACGCGCGCCTGGGCGTGGACAGCGGGGCTGATGCGCTGATCGTCTCCAACCACGGCGGCAGACAGCTTGACGGCGCGCCCTCGTCCATTTCTGCGCTGCCGGCCATCGTCGATGCGGTGGGGCAGCGCATCGAGGTGCACATGGACGGCGGCGTGCGCAGCGGGCAAGACGTGCTCAAGGCCCGCGCCCTGGGCGCACGCGGCTGCTACATCGGCCGGGCCTTTTTGTACGGCCTGGGGGCCATGGGCGAAGCCGGCGTGACGAAGGCCTTGGAAGTCATCCACAAAGAATTGGAGCTGACCACGGCCTTCTGCGGCCGCACGGACATCAACACGGTAGACCGAAGCATCTTGCTGCCCGGCACCTACCCCACGGCGAACGGTTGGAATCAGGCGTAGCGTCGCTTAGCTGCGTCGTTACCCGAGTCGCTTACCCGAGTCGGCTACACCGAAGGCGAACGCGGCTTGGCTATGCTGCCTAACGTGCAGCACCAGCCCTCTTTTTTTGACGACGAAGCCCCGGCCCTGGGCGCCGGGCTGGTGCGAGAAGGCGCAGGCAGCGCAGCGCAGCCGCGGCGCATCGCGCACCTGGACATGGACGCTTTCTACGCCTCGGTGGAGTTGCTGCGCTACCCGCAGCTCAAGGGCTTGCCCGTGGTCATCGGGGGCGGGCGCAGGCGGGTCGACAACGCCCTGCAAGGCGGCGAGCGCGCCTTGGCCGACATACCGGTGGCCGAATTCCCGACGCTCAGCGGCTACAGCGGGCGCGGTGTCATCACCACCGCCACTTACGCGGCGCGGCAGTTCGGTGTGGGTTCTGCCATGGGATTGATGAAGGCCGCCGCGCTGTGCCCGCAGGCTGTTTTGCTGCCGGTCGATTTCGAGGAGTACCGGCGCTTTTCGCGGGCCTTCAAAGCCGTCATCACCGAGATTGCGCCAGTGATGGAAGACCGCGGCGTGGACGAGGTCTACATCGACTTCACCCAGGTGCCCGGCGGCCAACGCGAGGGCGGGCTGGCGCTGGCACGGCTGATCCAGCGCAGCGTGTTCGACGCCACGGGCCTCACCTGCTCCATCGGTGTGGCGCCCAACAAGCTGCTGGCCAAGATGGCCAGCGAGCTGCGCAAACCCAACGGCATTTCCATCGTGCAAGAGGCCGACTTGACCAAGCTGATCTGGCCGCTGGCCTGTCGCAAGATCAACGGCGTGGGCCCCAAGGCCGACAAGAAGCTGACCGCTTTGGGCATCCACACCATCGGCGAGTTGGCGGCTCAACCGCGCGACAATTTGCTGCGCCACTTCGGCAAAAGCCAAGGCGCATGGCTGCACGATGCGGCCTGGGGCCGAGACGAGCGCCCGGTAGTGACCGAGAGCGAGCCGGTCAGCATGAGCCGCGAAACCACCTTCGAGCGCGACCTGCACGCGGTGCGCGACCGGCAGGCACTCTCAGAGGTGTTCACGCGCCTGTGCGAGCAATTGGCAGCCGATTTGCAGCGCAAGGGCTACGCCGGACGCACGGTGGGCATCAAGCTGCGCTACGACGATTTCACGAGCGTCACGCGTGACATGACGCTGCCCACGCTGGTGGCCGAGGCCAGCGCCATTCGCCAAGCCGCGGGACTTTGCCTCAAGCGCGCGCCGCTGACCAAGCGTCTGCGGCTGCTGGGGGTGCGGGTGGGCACTTTGGCTCGCGCAGCAAGGCCAGATCAGCCGAGCTGAGCCAGCGCCACTGGCCCGGTGCCAGCGCTGAATCGAGTGTCAAACCACCTATGGCGTGGCGGTGCAGTGCATCCACCCGGTTGCCCACGGCCGCCACCATGCGCTTGACTTGGTGGTAACGGCCTTCGGTCAGCACCAACTCCAACACCTGCGGCTGCAGGGCGCGTGCGCTTTGCGCGGCCACAGGCTCGGGGTCGTCGTCTAGCACCACGCCTTGCACCAGTCGTTGCAGCTGTGTCTCGTCCAGCGCGTGTCGCAGTTGCGCCACGTACAGCTTGGGCACATGGTGGCGCGGCGAAGTCATGCGGTGGATGAAGGTACCGTCGTCGGACAGCAGCAACAAGCCGGTGGTGTCCTCGTCGAGTCGGCCCACCGCTTGCACCCCGGGCTGGCCTTGGCGCGGTCGCTGCCGCAGCGGCGCTGGCAACAAGGTGTAGACGCTCGGGTGCATGGACGGGCGCTGCGAGCACTCGGTGCCAGCAGGTTTGTTCAGCATCAGATAGGCCTGCGCCGCATACACCCAAGCCTGGCCTTGCACTGAAAAGCGCAAGCCGCGTGCCTGACCGGCTTCCTCTTGCAGTGGCAAGAAAACCGCGCCGGCATCGGTGCAGGGTTGGCCTTCGACCTCGACCAAGCCCTGTTGAACAAGCCCGGCACACAACCTGCGCGTGCCGAAGCCTTGAGAAAACAAAATGTCTTGCAACGCCAACGGGCGCACGCGCTCAGCCTTGGCCATGTGCCCCTGGTCTCCGCTAACCTTTGGTCGCCTGACGCAAAGCCATGACAGCTTGGTTACGCAGCGTGCGCAATAGCGACAACTCGCGCTCGCTGATGACGATGTCGCCAGCGCGGCTTTTATCGGCGTAGATCAAGCCAATCGGCGCGCCTTTCACCATAAGCGGCAGCAACAAAAAAGTCGGCGCATTGGCCGAGCGAACGAACCACTCCGGCAGGCGGTTGGCGATGTTGCCCACCGTCGCGTCGGCAATGAGCATGTCGGCCCCTTTTGCGCACGATGCAGAGAATACGTCGCTGGCACCGGCCAGCTTCACCTGAAAGCGCGGAGCAATCGAGTCGGCCTGAAGCCCCAGGGCGAAGCGGCCAGTCAGAGCGCCACTTCGGGGCTCGCGCAGGCACAGCACGACGCGCTCGAACGCCAAGCTGCGGTAGATGGTCTCGAGCACCATGCGCAACACCTGCTGCAACGGAACGCTGTCTTCGACCATGGTGTTGGTGATGTCCTGCACACCAGCGGCCAAGGCTTCGGCGGCTTGCACGCTGTCAGCCAAGGCGGCCCGATCTTGCGGGCCTACCGGGGTGCGCATTTCAGAGCTGGCGCGCGCTGCTGCGGCCTCCAGCTTGTGGCCTGCCAAAGAGTCGGAGCCATCGGCAACCCCCGGCCCAGTTGCAGACGTGTCGGCACCCGCGGTCCCAGCGGTCTGGCCCAACATGCTGGCCATGGGCGAGCCCGGACGCACCGTGATGGACAAGCTGCTGGCCAGCTCGCGCATGCGCACTTGCGCCTGGGCCACTGTCTGCTGCAACGCTTTGCTCTGCAAACCCAGCGCCTTGCTGTAGCGCTTGCAAGTGACGTCCAAACGTTCGGACAGTCCGGCATCGGAGCCGCCCAGCAAGGCATCGGTCACTTCGTTGGCAGCACTTGCGAGTGTCTGCAAGCGCTCTTGCGCGGTTTCCGGCGTTCGCAAGCTGCTGTCGCTGGGCAAGCGGCGCATGGTTTGCAGCAAGGCATCGGGCAGCGCCCAGTGTCGTGCCACGCCTTGTGCCAATTCGTCGTAACCCACGCCCAGCACGTGCCGGGCAGCGGCCATTTCTTCGGCCCACGTAGACGGCGCACTGGCACCGCCTTGTTTGCCAGCGCTGCCAGCATCGGCTGCGCCCTTCTGTGCCAAGCGCCTGCGGATCTGCTCGGCCTCTTCGGGAAAGTAGAACTGCGTCAGCATGCGCCCGAGGTTCTGCAGCACAGCGCCAATGAAGGCTTCTTCTGCCTCACGCGGTGACTGACCCAGCTCGTTGGCCAGCGTGCCCGCCATCAGTGCGCGCAAAAACTCTTCTCGCAGCGCACCGATGTTTTGTTTGTCGCGCATGTGGTCCAGCAGAACCAGCGACAAGGCCAGGTTGCGAATGCCTGCAAAGCCCACCAGCGCCACCGCACGCGAGACCGTGCTGATCGTGCCGCCGCCGGCTGTGGCGTAGTAGGTGGAGTTGACCAAGCGCAGCAACTTGTTGGTGAGCGCCACGTCCTTCAATATCTCGTTGGACAGGCTGGCGACGCTTTCGTTTTCCGACTGCGTGATTCGGTGAATGCGCGAAATGGAGTCGGACAAAGCCGGGAAGTCGGTCTTGTGGCGCATGCGGCGCAACAAAAAATCGAGCGTCCCGTTGCCTTCAGCTGGGTCCTTGCTGCTGCCACCGGCCTGACCCGAACCCGATTCACCCGGAGCCAACCAGGCGGCCAGAGCAGCGCGCATGCTGGCTGCGTCGCTGTAGCGGTCTGCCACTTCGCGCGCCAACGCACGACGCACGATGGCACGCAGACCGTCGTCTACGCCTTCGGGTTGGTCTGGCGGTAATGCCAGGTCTTCGTTAGCCAAGCGGTAGAGCGCGCGATAAGGGTCGGCCTCGGCCACGGCGGGTCGGCCCAGCAACAGCTCGTAGAGCACCAACCCTGCAGAAAAAACATCCATGGCAGCGGTGGGCGCTGTGCCCCGAATCACCTCAGGTGCCATGTAGCTGGTGGTGCCGACCAAGTCGACTGGCGCGCTGGACGTGCGGTTGACCAGCGCCAAGCCGAAGTCCATGACGCGCGCGCGGCCCTGCGTGTCCACGATCACGTTGGAAGGCTTCAAGTCGCGGTGGATCACCCCAGCGGCATGGGCGTGGGCCAAACCATCCAGTACGCCCAACATCAATGGCACGGCCACTTTGTCCCCAAGAGCGCCACGCTGGCGAACCGTGTCCGCCAGGGTCTGGCCGGCCACCAACTCGAACACCATGAAGGGCTGGTCGCCTTGAAGGTCCGCCTCGAACAAAGTGACGATGTGCGGGTGGCTCAGCCGGCTGACGGCGCGGGCCTCGGTCATCCAGCGCTCAACGGCTTGGGCGTCGGCGCGTTCGACTCGCATTTGTTTGAGGGCGACCTCTCGCTCCAGCTGAGGGTCGAAGGCCTGCCACACCACGCCTTGCGCGCCACGACCCAGAACCCGCCGAAGCTCGAAGCGTCCGATGTGCGTTGGCGTGCTGGCGCCAGTGGCCTTGGGTTCAGCGGCCACTGACAAAGTCCTGACCAGCAGACAGGGCTGCGGCGTTCCCCGGAACCGGCTCAGTGAGCAAACCGTTGTCCTCAGGCACCCGACTGCGCGCGCCGGCAACGCCACCGCGGCTGGCGCGCAGCCGGGCCTGGTTGATGCAGCGCTGCAGGCGGCGTTCGTCCAGGTCGATGTGGCGACCGTAGCGCTGCAACACACGGCGCAAAGCGGTTTGCCGCTGGGTAGCGGCGGGTTGGGCGAGCGCGTCGACCACTTCGTTTGCAGCGTTGGCCACCAAACGCAGCATGGCGTCCACCCCTTCTGGGCGTGGTACCTGGCCCGAGGCGTCGTAAGTAGCCATCATGGCGACCAGGTCGTGCGGCACATGCCAAGCCTGTGCCAACTGCTGACCGAGTTGCGCGTAGTCACAGCCCAGCACCGCGGCGGCTGCATGTTGCTCGTCCATGGCGTCGTTTTGGCCTGTGGCCGAGGGCTGCATCAGCGCCACGATCTGCTCCGACTCTTGCGGGTAATGAAACGCCACCACCAAGCGCCCGAGGTTGTGCATGGTGCCCGCCAGCACCGCGACCTCGGAGCCCATGCCATCGGGCAGCAGCTCTTCGCTGAGATAGCCTGCAAAAGCAGCACGCTCCACCGCGCGCGCCAGCGGTCGCACGGCCGGTGAGTTGTCGGGCAACAGACGCAGCTGGCGTGTGGCCTCGGTGACGCCACGCAAACCTACCAAGGCCACGGCACGCGACAGGGCAATCACCGGGCCGCCGCCAAGGCCACGGAACTCAATGGTGTTGACTTGGCGCAGCAACTCCAAGGCAAGGCTTAAATCCTGCGCCACAGCCTCAGCCAACTCGCCAATGGTCAGCATCGGGCGCTCGACCACGCGGTAGACATGCGCTTGCGTACCGGGGCGCGCCGGCAAGAGGCCGTCGCGCCCACAACGCTCGATGAGCTGCTGCACAAAACTGGGCTGGGTGGCGTCGTCCACGTCGCGCCAGCCTTCGAGCGCGCGCAGCATGGCACGCGCCGTGGCGTAGCGCAGCCGAGGGTTGGCGTGAGTCGCCCGCTCGACGATGGCGCGCAAGCCTTGATTCACCGGGTGCGGCGTGTCTTGCAACAACACCGGCGTCTTTCCGATTTGGCGCACCAGCTGAGAGATGTCGTCACTGCCGTCACCGCCGTCCAAAAGACTCAGCAACAACATTCCGGCAGACAACACGTCCCGCGCCGCAGCGCCCCGCTGAGACCACAGCGCCAGCGCGTCCACATTGGACTGCGCGGGTGCTCCACCTTGGCCACGCTCGGATAACTCACCATCCCACAGAGACGCGACGCCCACGCCCAACAGCGTGGCGCGACCCATGCCGTCGATGCCCACATTGAAAGCCTCGACGTCGTGGTGGGCAGCTCCCCCGTCGTGAAGATAGGCCAGAGCCTGCAACACGTCGCACAGCCAAGACACCACTTGGCGCGGCGTGGGCGGGTCGACCAGCGTGGCCAGGTGCGCGGCGAGCAACTGCACACCTTCAGCCGGGTATGCGGCATAGGGCCAGCGCTCGGAAGTGGACGACTCGGCCAGTGGCAGCAACTGCGGGTGCTCACGGCGGCTGCCAACCCTGACCGCTTCGTGCCAACGCTCCGAAGCTTGGCGCAACTCCGGCATCTTGCGCGGCAAGCACAAGAAATGCTCGGCACCGCTCTCCAGGTGCGTCCCCCGCCACACCATGCTGCGTTCCGACGAGCCCAGCAACTCATGCAGCGCATAAGGCCCGAGGGACGGGGTGGCGGCGGGGCTGGTGGGCATGTGAGGGAGGTGGGGCCAACTCGGCGCAAACACGTGCGCCATAGAGTGCAAACCATTATCCACAGCGGCAGCCGGGAAAAACGCTGAACTGCTGCCCTCAGAGGGGCTACATCTGGCTGAAGCGGGGCTGAGCCGCCCCGGCTCAGCTCAGGCTGGCTTGGCTGTCGCGGAACCGGCTGTCTATGCCGCGCTCTTTCATCTTCTTTTCCAGCTCCTGGTTTTCCAACTCCCGACGGCGCTGCGCCTGCTTGAGTTGCTCTTCGGCGCGAAGGGCCTCCAACTCCTCCGGTGTGGGCGCCTTGTCGAAGGACAAGCTGGGGCCAGAGGCACCTTCTGGCTCGCCGCGCTTGCTTTTCAGTTTGATGGCCAGACGCAGCTCGTTGGCGGAGTCTGCGTTGCGGATGGCTTCGTCGAACCCGATATGACCTTGGTCGTACAACTCGAACAGCGCCCAATCGAAGGTGCGCATGCCCAGCTCCCGGGATTTCTCCATGAGGGCTTTGATGTCGCCAAACGCGCCTTTGAAAATGCGCTCGGCAACGGTCGGCGTGTTGATCAGGATCTCGACGGCGGCTTTGCGGCCTTTGCCATCCTCCGTGCGCACCAGCCGTTGCGACACGATCGAGCGCAGGTTCGCAGACAAGTCCATCAACAGCTGGTTGCGGCGCTCTTCCGGGAAGAAATTGATGATGCGGTCAATCGCCTGATTAGCGCTGTTGGCGTGCAAGGTGCCCAGGCAGAGGTGCCCGGTCTCGGCAAAGGCGATGGCGTGCTCCATGGTCTCGGGGTCGCGGATTTCGCCGATCAAGATGACATCGGGCGCCTGGCGCAGCGTGTTCTTCAGCGCGTGGTGCCAAGAGTGCGTGTCCACCCCCACCTCCCGGTGGCTCACCAGAGACTTCTTGGAGATGTGCACGTACTCCACCGGGTCTTCCACGGTGATGATGTGCCCCGGCGAGCTGGAGTTGCGATGGTCGATCATGGCCGCCAGCGACGTGGACTTGCCCGAACCCGTGCCACCCACCACCAGCACCAACCCCCGCTTGTTCATGATCACTTCTTTAAGGATCGGCGGAAGCTTCAGTTTTTCAAAACTGGGAATCTCGGAGGCAATGGTGCGCACCACCATGGCCACGTTCTGCTGCTGCACATAGACATTCACCCGAAAGCGCGACAGGCCGGGAATGCTGATGGCGAAGTTGCACTCCATCTCCTTGGCGAACTCTTCGCGCTGGCGCTCGTTCATCATGGCGTGGGCCAGCACGCGGGTCACCTCTCCGGTGAGCTTTTGCTGCGTCAGCGGCTGCATGCTGCCGTGCGCTTTCATGCTGGGCGGGAAATCGTGGGCAATGAACAAATCGGAGCCGTTCGCCTGACTCATGGCCCCCAGCAATTTGTGCATGTAGCCGCGGGCTTGTTCTTCGTTGAGTGTGGTCATCGGAAAAGTATCTCTGTGCAGCGCTGGACGGTCAACGATGGGCGGCAGTGCTCAGCTAGGCAGCGATCGGCTGATGAGATGATGCATTCGCATCATGATGTAATCGCATCCAATGAGGTGCCCATGAGAACCACACTCGACATTGAAGACGACGTTCTGGCCGCAGCCAAGGAATTGGCGCGCAGGCAGCGTCTCCCGGCTGGTCAGGTCATCTCCCGCCTGTTGCGTGAAGCCTTGTCCGGCGCACGCAGCACGCCTGCAGTTTCAGAAGCAGGTTTGCGTTCGGTTGCCGGCTTCCAGCCATTTGCTTCCCAAGGGGTGCTGATCACCGACGCCAGCATCGACGCGTTGCGGGACAAAGAAGGCCTTTGATGCGTGCGCTCCTGGATGTGAATGTCCTGATTGCACTGCTGGACAGCGGACACACCATGCACGGGCGAGCCATGGACTGGCTGGCCCGTGAAGCTCAACTGGGGTGGGCCACCTGTCCCATCACACAAAACGGTGTGGTGCGCATCATGTCGCAGCCCGGTTACCCAACACCCAGGCCAGCGGCCCAGGTGGCACACCGCTTAGGACTGGCTTGTGCTTCGGTGGAACACGCTTTTTGGCCCGATGACATCAACTTGCTTGCCACTGGGCTGATCGACTGGCAGCGCGTTTTGGGCCATCGCCAAGTGACGGATACCTACCTGCTGGCTCTGTGCGTTCAAAACGACGGGCGTTTCGTCACCTTTGATCAGCGCATCAAGCCAAGTGTCGTGAACGGGGCCACAGCCGCCCATCTCGCGCTCATTGCCTGAAAAGCCCATCGTTGGTTTTCAAGATGGCTGGGCGCAAAGCCATCACCACGCATGCGCCGAATCGGGGTCGAGCAGAAGGTTCAGCCTTGCCCTTGCTGTTCCCTAGCGCGCTCTGCAGCGAGCTGCGCCGATTGCATGAACTCTTCCCAGAGACGTTGAACGATCTTGGCCTGCAGCGCGTCACGCGGCTTCTTTTCGGGCTCTCTGGAATGCGACTCCGCCAGGGCTTTTTTCACTGCAATGAACTGCAGAGGGTGAACGGTTCGCATCATGGCCATCTGGCCGTTGGCGCTCACGACCACTTGCTCAAAAGTTCTGCCCGATATCAACCGCTCGCCTGAAGAGACCTGAGTTGCCCAAAAGTCGTCTTCATCATCTGACATTCGCAGCGGGTGTGGGTCGCCATCCTTCGCGTCACGCCGAATCAGATCGACTTCAAAGCCATCGTTGTTGACCGCTGTTTGCTTCTTGTCGGACAGCACGCGAAAGGATTTGTCCGCGCGCTGAAGAACACCAACCAAAGACGTGTCCAACCGATTCATTGCCGACATGAAGGCCACACGCTTGCGTGTATCGAACAGCAGGTCGATGTCCTGGGTTGCCATCGCACCTGACTGGACGCGAACGCCACAGAACGACTCATAGGCATAAAGCGCATGCGTGCCCACGGTGATGAACTGATCTGCAATCCCGGCACGCTCCATTTCCTGAAGGATGCTCACGACCGTGTTGGGCGTGCGGCCCACGCCGTAGACCCGGTTGAGCTTGCGCGCTTCGTCGAGCTTCAAGGTGCGCGCCTTGAGCGTTTCAGCAGCAGACTGCTTGCGTGTCGTGAATCGCTCGTAGATGCGCTGCGTCTCGGTGGATCGTTTGCCCAGGGAGTGCTGTCCGCCACCGGCGTTGTTTCTGATGAGGTACTCCGTGCCGTTGATCTCTCGCCAGAGCATGGAGCCGCGGACCTCCAGCGATTCCTTCTTGGCTTGCAGCGCGTGAATGAAGGCGGTGCGGCTGTCGATGTACTGCCGCAACTGCATCTCCGAACACTCAACGAAGAGATCTTCAGTGGGTGAAGTCATGGCTTTTCATGTGAATATTTAATTTATTCAATTTACTATGAAAACTTAATTAAAACAATGACTTAAAAGAATAAGCAGAACCCTGACCCAAGGTGAATTGTTGGTCGGTTCTTCCAAACGGCACAAAAGCACAGCGCTCCGCAGTGCGGTTGGACCCATCTGTGCGGCTGGTGGCCACAAGCGATAAGCGCTTGTCGCGGTTGGGCTGGAATCACCCCACCGAAGGCGCAGCGCTGAACCGCTCGACAGGCGCCAGCCTGATCAAAGCGGTTGCCTGCTCCAGAGTCCCATGCAGCCAAGTGCCGACATCCTCGAACTCAATCGGTACCACACTGCGCTTGTCTTGCATCTCCGGCGAGCGCTTGGGATCAGGCCGGTGCATGCGGTTCATGAGGGGGTGATGGTCGGCGTTCTGGGTGAGCATGGTGTAGCTCTCGTGGATCTCACTCGTTGCCTTGTCGACCCAGGTGTTCCAGATGCCAGCCAGCGCCCACAACGCCCCATCGGCTCGCCGAAAAGTCCAGCGGATGTGCTTGCCGGTCTCCCAGCAGGGCTCATCAAAGGAGACAGCCGGGATGATGCATCGCTGACCGCGGGCCCAGGGGTGCTTGTAAGAGGCCTTGTCCTTTAACTCCTCAGAGCGCGCGTTGCTGGTGGCAAAGCTCAGCTTCGCCGCCTTGGCAAACCATGGGATCAGACCCCATTGGCCGACCAAGGCTTGGAGGTGCGGCTCGGCCCCGTCTTTTGCAGCGCGGATGAACGGGCCCTGGCGTTGCGGAAAGACCTCGCTCGGCAGGAAGCTGAACGGGTGGCGGCTGCCGATGTGCCAAGCGCGTTCGATGGCGGCGGCATCTGGGGCGATGTAGCGGGTGCACATCGGCCGATCGTACGGTTGCCAGCAACGCTGCTGGCGCAGCAGTACGCTATCGATTCATGCCGCCTAGGGATTGATGAGCAACGCTCCAGTGCCTTCGAAGTCGCTGACGTTGCGGGTGACGACATTCGCGTCAGCGCGACTGGCTTCGCGCAGCTCGGAGACGACATGGGTGTCCAGAACGTACATCAGCTGAGATCCGCTGCGCGATAGAGCTCACCAGCGCGAGGCGGATCGAATTCGACGTCGCCGGCGTCTGGCATCGAAAGCAAGCTCACGATGCTGGTCGTGGGACCAGACAACTCCTGCTACTGCTCGATCGTCAAGACTACGCCAAGACTGGAATCGCTACCCCGGGCTGGCTCGCAAGCGGCACCGAGCCTGGTGCCTGTCACGGCGTGCTGCGCAGCAAAACCGGCCTGATCTTCAGTCGCTGTGCGTTGCGGCTCAGAACATCATCCAGGGTCGCCATGTGCTTGGCACCCGCAGCTTCGGCACACGCCAAGTGGAGGGCGTCGCCGGCGCGCAAAGCGTTCGCGGCGTCGAGCACCAATTCGGCCGCGCGATGAAAGTGGGCGGGCGCGACAGGAAGCAATCGAAGGTCAGCAGCAGCCATACGCTCGAATCGCGTCCATGCAGCCTTTGCCTGTTGCGCGTCTATCGCGCCGGTGCGCTGCTTGATGCCCAAGGCGCTGGCGAACTCTGGAATGCACCAAGTGGCGGCCACGAGTTCGCCCTTCTCGCGTGCGTACCAGGCTGCAGCTGCCACGCTTTGGGGTTCGTTCAAGAACAAGGGCACGAGTACGCTGGTGTCGACGTAGACCATGTCAGTACCGTGCCCCACTGCGCAACTCATCCATGACGGACTCGCCCATGGGCATGGCGCTGCGGGCCTCGTTCAGCTCGAGCGCAAATGCCTTGCGATCCCAGTGCGCTGCCCGAATCGACAGGCTGCCGTCGACAGTGATGTGGGCCTCCACCGTAGCTCCTTCGTGTAACCCGAGCTGGCGCACGATTTCAGAGGGGATTCGCAGGGCAAGGCTGTTGCCCCATTTGGCGACTTGGAGATCCATGATGTATATCCTAAGGTGTTTATACATCCTACTGGCTGATCTCCGCCTGTCAAGCGGCTGCTTCTACGGACACCCCGTGGGCTGCCGTATGCCAACAGTCACCGGCACAGCATCACACCCACACCAGCCGCTCGTTCGATAGCTCAGCCTCGCCACTCCAGCGGTAAGCAACCAGCTTGCCGCCCTTGGCGACGGACCAGTCCAGGCAGGCGAGCTTGGGGCTTTCTATGGCGGGGTGGCCGCTGAACCAGTGATGGCCGACGAAGATGGGCGATCCACGAATCTCGTCGATCACGAGCTCTGTGGGCCAAGCCATGCCTTTGAGCGTTTCCTCTTGCCCACGGGGAACCAGTGCAATCTGGTGAAACTCTGTGGCCCAGTGCCGCCAACTGGCCACGCGTACATCCGGGTGCCTGTGGCCGGCCTTGTCCACGATGAATCGCCCCGCTGGCAGGGCAATTTCAAGGCCGCAGGTCAGCAGCTCACGCGCCCACTGGATGCGGGAATTCCGGTCATAAGCCTTGTTGAGCAACTCATCACTCAACCACGCGCCCTCGGTCCACCCCGCTGCTGCGAGCGTGTCGACCGCTTCTTGGTCCCAGCAGGCATGGACCACCCGCAGGGCGCCAAGGTCGAGCGCTGGCGGTAGGGAGCGAAACCACTTCACCCAAGCTAGATGGGCCGTGCTGCCCTCGCCGACCTGCTTCAGAAACTCGGCATGCTGATCTTTGTTCTTGGCGCACTCCTCAGCGTTAGTGCCGCTGGGGTTGCGATTGACCCGCAGAGATTCGCCCGGCTCCCACGGCGATGGCGTGATGTACCCGATGGCGTTGAACTCGTGGTTGCCCATGACGCAGCGGGCGTGTCCGTTGTCGACCATGGCGCGGGCGATCTCCAGCACCCGCAGTTGTTCAGGGCCACGATCAATGAGATCGCCCAACAAAATGAGTTGCCGGCCCTCGGGAGGCCTGTACCCCTGGCCATGCGGGCTGTAGCCCAGCTTGTGCAGCAAAGCTTCGAGCGGCCTTGCATGCCCGTGGACATCGCCCACGACGTCATAGCCATTGGTCATCGCCTCACTCCCTGTTTCTTGATGGGCAGTACCCGCACGCGTCAGCATCTAGCAGCATTCGACAGCACGCACCAGCCTTCAAGGTCTCGGCCCAGCCGTGCCTTCTGGCTTCGGGGCCGATGGAATGATCTCGGACGCCACCCCCTGCGCGACCAGCTCCTCCACCGGCGCCTTGTACATGTCCCAGCCGGGCGTGCTGAAGGCCCGCTGGATGAAGCGCTCGGTTACGCCGCGCTCGCGCATCAGGTCAGCCATGCGGTGCTCGATCGGGCCCCAGTCTGAGTCGTAATCGCCCAAGATCGAGTAGCTGCGGTGAAAGCCGACCGTGCCGTACTCGGCCACCGCCCTTTGCTTGCCCTGCAGAAACGGCAGCGTGCAGGCACTGGAGCAAGACTGAAGCACCGCCGTTCTCTGGATGCCCGACATCGCCACCGCGTCAGCCAGTCCGAAGCCCTCGATCACAAAGCCGCCGGGGCTTGCGAGAACCAGGTCCGTGGCCGTGGGGTGCTGCAGCAAAGCTTCACGAAAAGCCTTCGTGCTGCCAATGCCCAGCGGGCCGCTCAGGCTCAGTTCCTTGGTGGTTCCGTTGGCGTGCCAGTTGGTCACTCGGAACTCTGCTGGCGGGTCGCCCACCGCGTAAGCCAGCCACCACAAAGACAGCAACATACCGCTGCCGTAGACCGTCACCCCGGACATCAGGGCGGCTGCAGCCAGGTTCAGCGCCACCAGCCCAGTCGTTATCCAAGGGTTGAAGATGTCGCCCACCCGGCGCAAGCCGCTGCGCACCGCGCCGACCGCCCAGGCGGCGTTGAAGCCCACAGACCATGCGGCCACAGCCAACCCCACCCAAGTCCAGAACAGGTAGTTGTTGTCCACGTCCCAAGCCTGGTTGCTCAGGTATGTCGCGACAACAGCACCTATGAATGCACCAAAAAAGCCGACCAGCAAGGTGAGCTTCAGACCCCACTGCCCGCGTGCGATCAGCCAAAAGCGCGGGTCCAGGTGTCTGCGGGCGGAGGTTTTGGAAGCGCTGGGGGCGACGTCGGCATAGCCGAACTCGTCACCCTCCGCAGACAACATCTCCGAGGGCAGCCGAGGCCCGAAGCCCCCGGCATACACGCGGTGCTGCTTCTTTCGGCGCGCAGGCTCCAGCACCGAGGTGTCCAGCCAATGCCGCAGCTTGATCGTGGGCGTGTTGGTGCTTTTCTGGGTGAGGCGCAAGAAGGTATCGGCTGCGATGAAGGCGTCCACCGAAGGCGGCATGCAGCGCACCGCGCCCGGGTGCTGGCGATGCAGCGCATCAACGGGGCCTAAGCCCGGCATCCATTGGCGCAGGTCTTCCAGCCGCAACCACAACTGCCCGGCCTGGTCTTCTGCAATGCGCAGCCGATGGTGGGCGTGGCGTTCGGTCCAGTTGCGCTGCGGTTCTATGGATAGCAGTTTGGCGGGCATGGCGGTGAGCTTAAGTTGAAGCGCCATGGTGAGCGCTTTGAGGTGGGTTGCAGAGGCAGTTCGCTGCCTACAGCAAGTGCAGGTAGCAGAGGGGATGCGTCACATTCTTCAAAGCGAGGGCATCGCCATGTGCTCCACCGCGAGCGCCATCGGCTGGACGCTCATCCAGCCCCACAGGCTCATCCCAAGACACCCTGCCACCGCCACGGGCTGGTCAGGCCGACAGCCAGGTGAACTGGGCTCTTGGAAGCAGGCGCTTGAAATCGGCGTCGAAACTGGCCACTTGCTCACCTTGGTGAATGGCTGCAGCCGCCAGCCAGGCGTCGGGGATGTCATTGGCCGCCAGCGATTGGTCGGTGCACAGCTTGCGCAGCACTGGCCACTCGGCACCCAGTTCTGGGCGCTCCACGCTCGGTGCTGACAGCAGCGCGTCGATGAAGCGCAAGGCCTCAGAGACGGGCGTGGGCTGCGGCGTGGTGCGGGTGGTCACTGCATGAAGCAGCCAACAAAACGTTGACGTCGGGCGTCATGGCCTAGGCGTCCTGATCGGCAGCGTCCAGCATGGCCTTGTTGCTCAACCCGCTGAGCCCTGGCGCCAGCCCGCCCTTGCCGCGGTAGACGGGCAGGCGCACGCGCTTTGCGCTCACTTGCTGCGCACGCATGCGCAGTTGCAGCCCTTCTTCGATCAGGCGCGTCAAGCACGGGGGCAGCGCCGGTCGACCACAACCTGAAGCGAAGTGAACCGCCACGTACTGTTGGATCACCCGCCAGACCATGAGCCCGGCTGCGCGAATAAGTGGGAACTTCATGCTGAACAGATCGGCTACGCGTGGGCGAAACATGTCTGCGGTTTGAGCGGTGCAGGTGGAGGGACTCGTAGGCAGCAGACTTCGCAGACAAGTACAGATCCGATGCTATCTCGCCTGCAGATATCGCACCGGAATTCAGCAGATATCACCCTGCGAATCAACAACTTGCGTGCTACTCAAAGCGGGCCCGGCTATCACGCATCGGCCATAAAACACGCCTGCCACTGGAGTTGCAAGCGCAAAGCAGGGCAAACGCACAGCGCCCACAGGACTGTTTTTTCTATCAGGGGGCTACATACCGGACATTTTGTCCGGTAAGATTTCCTACATGAGCACACAAACGACCTTTCACGAGCCTACGGCATTGGGTTTCCTTGCTGCAGCGCGCCAACACCACTCACAAGCCGCAATTGCAAAACACCTCGGTGTTAGCGAGCGACAAGTCAGACGGTGGGAGGTCCGGGAGTCACAGCCACCCCAATACGTGGCCATGGCATTACAAAGGTTGTTGCCATACGAGCCAATTGCAAATCCAAACGCTGATTTCAAGTTTATCGACTTGTTCGCCGGTATCGGCGGCATAAGGCTCGCTTTCGAAGGCATTGGCGGTCAGTGCGTGTTTACCAGTGAGTGGGATAGCTATGCACAACGTACCTATATGGCCAACTTTGGTGGGCAGCATCCCATTAATGGGGACATCACCAAAATAGCTGCTGAAGACATTCCAGATCATGATGTGCTGCTCGGCGGATTTCCTTGTCAGCCATTCTCGATTGCCGGTGTTTCAAAGAAAAATGCGTTAGGGAAGGCGCACGGTTTCGCAGACGAAACCCAAGGCACGCTATTCTTTGATGTGGCACGCATCATCGCCACCAAGAAGCCTAAGGCGTTCTTACTAGAAAACGTCAAAAACTTGCAGTCACACGATAAGGGTCGCACTTTTGATGTGATCTTGCGTACATTGCGCGATGAGTTGGGTTATCAAGTTTTTCACAAAGTGATTGATGGTGCCCATTTCGTGCCACAGCATCGCGAACGAATCATCATTGTCGGATTCCGCGAGCCAGCTGAATTCGAATGGAATAATCTGAATTTACCAGCAAAAGGAAATCATACTTTGAGCGAAATCTTGCATAAAAGCACTGGCGAACCGTTTGTTGATGAGGATGGCTCCAACTATTACGATTACCCAAAGCGCCGTGTACTTGATAAATACACGCTGACTGACAACCTTTGGCTTTACCTTCAAAGGTACAAAAAGAAGCACGCTGCTGCTGGAAACGGTTTTGGCTTTGGCCTAGTCACTCCGAAGAGCGTTACGCGCACTCTTTCAGCACGCTATTACAAGGACGGCTCAGAGATACTTTTCAGTCAGGGCACCAAGAAAAATCCACGTAGATTGACCCCACGTGAATGCGCTCGACTCATGGGATTTCCCGACACATTCAAGATCCCAGTTTCAGACACAAGAGCCTACAAACAATTTGGTAATTCTGTAGTTGTACCGGTCATGAAAGCAGTTGCGCTTGCAATGAAGCCTTTGATATCTGAAGCCGTGCAAAAGGAAATGCAGCCAGTCCGCCGGGCAGCGTAACCAAAAATTTACCTCTTGAATATCGAGAAAAGTAGGTGGCGTCAGATGAATGTTGAACATACAGCCGAGCCTGACGGAGTCATCTCGGAAGATGACCTTGCAATATTGCGACGTTTGGATGTCCTGTACGGCGGAGCGACGAAAGTCGCGATAAAAAAGCTCTCCAAGAACGACCGCTCTTGGGCGTGGCCTGTTGCCGAAAGTCACCAAGCTGGCGTATACGTCCCGCAGGAATTTCGCGGCAGTTTCTTTCCCTCTGATGAAGAACTGCCGGCAAGAATAGACAAACCACACATTTTGCAAACTAGCATACGCACTCGCTGGCCAGGATTTAGAGATGCTGTCGCAAACATGCAGTATCGGCGGTTCACCAATAAGGCGTCTGAAGCGCACTTTACTGTACCGCCGAAGGATGCGTTTGCGTACGTTGGCCCAGCCTCGTTTCTTCTACTTGCGAAAAAGAATGACTCGGAGGGAGTATTTTTCGACTGCCTTGTGGTTGACTCAGATTCAGATGCGTACGGGGCTGTTGAGCGGCAATTCGAAGTTCTTCCGTCATTTTTGGCTGGAGTGTTCGACGCTCCCTCATTAGATTCAGTTCCAGAGAACATTGCAGACGAGCTAGATACTCTTATTGCAGAGTTCGTTGCAGCGGTACGCAAGGGCGAGCTGCCCCAGCTCATTGGACAGTACCGTCGAATCCCCGATGGCGCATCCATTACGGATTTGGCACAAACCAAATGGCTGAGCGCCGACAACACGAGGACTTTCAACCCCTTCCAGTTGAATTGTCCAGGTGACGATTTGCGCGAGTTGACAACAGAGATTGAATTCAAGATTTATCGTTCCCACGAGCTTCGATTTAGGGCTGCCCAAGCACTCGAGATCATTTTTCGAGACGGCCTAGCGCCCACTACGGAGCAGATCGTCCAGCGAGTTATTCGGCATTTCATACCGCTGTACAAAGTGATGCTGGACGCTTCGCAACAGCGCAAAACGCGAGTGGGTGCTGGATTTGAATCTCACATCCGCAAGATGCTTCAAGCGGGCCAAATTCCCTATGCCGAGCAAGCAGTGGTCAGTACCCGCAGGCCAGATTTTGTGTTGCCTAATAGACCACTTTATATTGCGAAGTCGTCTGACGCGATGGTTTTGGCTGCAAAGACAACATTGCGAGAGCGTTGGAAGCAAGTGCCAATGGAGCAGCGTAACTGCACCGTTTTTCTTGCAACGATGGATGAGAAGGTGACTTTGTCAGCAGTTAAGGAAATGGCTAACTTGCAGATCACGCTGGTTGTTCCCGAGGCCTTTAAGGCAAAGGGCACGGTCATTGAATATGCAAAGGAGCCCAATGTCCTGACCTTCAAACAGTTTTTCCGAGAGGAAATTGCGAGCCGTCGCAAACCTCGATGGGTTGACCTTGGTGCTTGGTAAGTTGTGTCGCAGCCATTCGGTGAAGCCAACTGGCGATTTGGCCTGTTTGCCGTCCGGGCTTTAGCTGCTGCGCACGCAGACCCTGTAGTCCTAGCCTATCGGTAGCAATCGCTATCGCGGGGGCACTCTAGGGGGAATCCGCAGCCCGTGCGCTACGGGGTGGACTGGCGCGAAAGCGGGCTGCGGCGAGCTGGACGCGCTGTAGGTCTTGCCGCTGTCGGCTTTGGCGGAGTTGCTGGTGATCGGCGGCGTGCTGCACGCGCTACATCACGCCGCGCAGCGAACTGGGGTTCCACCAGTCGGGCTACCTAGGCCGTCCTAAGAGCACACCAAGGACACCTGATGGAACAGCACCGAGCACGAATCGTCCAGCTACACCCGCGGGCAAGGCGCGTCGAAAGGCTTCTTCATGCAGGCGCTCAACACCAGCTGCTACGCCACGTGGCATCCGCCCCCACTTGACCTGCTGCAGTCGGGCTTTGCCACCAAGTGGCGGCTGCAGCGGACGGCTTGGCATGAGTGAACGCCCGGGCAAGAACATTCCTATCTTGTTCGGTTGAATGAAGGGGTAGGCACCACTGCACGAGGGCTGTGTGCGCGGCGTGTCACTCGCGGGCCTTGTCGTTGCGGTCTTCTATTGCTTTACGCTTTCCCTCCGGGAGTTTCTCGTACATTGCCCTTACGGTCTTGGGATGACTGATCATCTGCTGGGCGATGGCATTCAAAAGGTCGAAAAGTCGTAATGCGCTGTCTTGGTCATCACGAAGGTCGACCGTGCCCGGGTGCACGGCATCATTGCCGACAACGCGAACGATGTCGAGCGACTGCTGAACCAGCGGGTCAAGCCCTTTGCCTACAAGGCTAGCAATGTCGTCGTCGATGTTCTTTCCTCTCTCTCCCAGGTGAGCACAGAGCTTCTGAACAGAAAGGCGAAGGAGTGCGGCTGCACCCCGCGGGGATGCGTTGACGATTGATCGGGCTTCTTCGAAGTCGCGGGCGATGTCCTCGGGAAGATCTGCGTTCGGAGATGGACCCAAACGCTGGAGCGGAAAAACCATGCTCCTATGAACCCAGACAGCGATCTTCTTGCAGTTGAAACACTCGCTGATGTTCGTGTTGAGAAGTTGAGCGCGAACGTACGTGCTTTGCTCCTCTCGCTCGAAGTATGGTTGCCCGGTCATCATGCGTTCGCACCACTCAAGTAGCCGTGGACGGACTTCCTTAGGGATCTCCGGGGAGGACTTAAAACGCTCGCGGGTTTCTTCGTCCGGAATTCTTGGCGTCCGGTCATCTTGGTCTTTCTGTCGCGCGTAAAGCGCAAACCAATGCTGCGTTGTGTATGCACCGCAATGTGGACAGGCGAACGCCGTAGCTTCTGTGGAAGGTGTAGTGGATGGTGCGGACAAGCGAGTCTCCTGCGTTGCTTGCGGAACAACAATCTTGCTGATGTGACGTTGTGTGTGCGCTAGAACGTTTACCTATTAGCCGTGACAAGCTCGAGTGAACTGAAATCCAAATTCAGTTCGACAGATAACGCCCTTCTCAAACTTGAGTGTTCGGTCCGGGTAATCTGGGTTTGTAGGCGGAATGACAGAGCGATAGTGGGCTTCGAGCGCCGAGTAATCAGAGTGCGGCGCTGTATCGGCGGACAAGCGATCATGGTGAATTGAAACCAGTCCGAGTCCTGAAAGGTTGCTCAGATAGGCACCGATGTTTCCCGGGAATGCAAGCCCAATCAGTCGATCAGAATGCAAAAGAAGTTGACCGGCGAATCTGAAAGTGCCGGTCTTCAAATCTACCCATTTCGCATTCAAAAAGATAAGGTCGTAATCGATGAAAAACTCAAGCAATTGAGCTTCGTCTGGTGAAAGGTTATTAATTACATTCACGAAGCTGGGGTGGGCTTGTTCTATCGTATCGACACAAGAGGCCTTCGCTAGAAGCGAGATGTAAAGATCAGCTAGTCGCTCGTCGCGGACGTACGCTATTTTTTCTGCAATAGGAACGCCTATCTCAGGCGGAACCTCCGAAATCCTGTCCACGGGAACTGACTCAAGCTTCTTTCGATATTCCTCTAAGTTTTTCTCCAAGTAAATGCGTGAACGTTCATTTGCCCAAGTTACGGGCCAAAGAACGGTGTTACCAAAGCCGAGTACCGTTTCTAAAGCCTTTCCAACTTGGCGAACCCCTGGTTTCGCAGCGTCACCATATATCTCAACGATCAGAGTAGGGAGCTTCAGTGCCTCATTGGCAACTTGAACCCAACCATTTGACATAGTGCTCCTCCTTGGCAATTTGGTGAGAACTAACTTCCAGTTAGTATGACGTTGTGGCATAGTGGACGTCACCCTACCGATGGAGGTAGATGAGGCGCTTTATAGCTGAGGGGCTCACACCCTCTGTGGTGACCAGAGCCTACATCGTGTAGCGGGCTGTGGCGTACATGGCCAGCACGCGGCGCTGTGCCATTGGGTCGATGGTCGAGGGTCGAGGGTCGGCCAACGATTGCGCCAGTTTCTATTGCAGCCTTCTGGCCTGCAATCGATCTTTCCCGGATGAGTGATCGCTCGAACTCCGCGACCGCGCCCAACATCGAGAGCATGAGCCGACCTTCTGGCGTCGTCGTGTAAATGGGCTCTGTGAGGCTTCGGAACGATGGGCCACGGTCTGGGGGCGCTCGATGGTGCTGCTCAAAAACTATAGGTTGAAGCAGCCGCCCGCCAACCCCAAAACCACAACCCCAAAGAAAAAGCGCCTAGCGGTGAAGCTAGGCGCTTGGAGAACTGGCGGAAACGAA
>JAIXUC010000030.1 GCA_027483665.1 Comamonadaceae bacterium
AAAAGCAGCAGCAAAGTTACTCGAGTCATCGCAACGTCCTTTCAGCCCACCGATCTGCTCGCCGCGCCAGGTGGCTAACGTTCGAGCTAACCGGCCTGCGGAGGCAAGCGCCGTAGCGGGTCTGGTTGAGCGAGTGGTTAGGCCGCAGTCTCACCACTATGCGGAGATCTTGCGTTACGGCTCTCGCTTGCCCTAGCAAACCGGGAGACTGTGCCAGGGATGAGAGGGCGATAGAGATAGCGTAGAAGCCAGCCCGGCAGCACGCGCCCGCGTTCCTCGCGCGCTACGCGGGCGCGTGGGTGGTCCATGAAGGCGAGACCAGAGACTCGGTAACCTGCAGCCGGATCCCTGAACTCGATGCGAGACAGGTGCTTGACCGACTTGTATCCGTAGTGCGCAGGCGCGATCAGTCGCCACGGTGAACCGTGGTCGACCGAGATAGGTTGACCGTTCAGACGGTCAGCCAAGAGCACGTCCGGAGCCAGGAGATCTTCAAGCAGCATTCCCGTGCATGCGCCATCTTGGCCACGCAGCGCCACCAAAGTGGCACTGGCGTGTGGTGCTGCTTGGGGTTGGACAACTTGGGCGTAGAAGTCAATGAACCGCACTCCCTCCCATCGAAGTGCTCGGAAGCTCCATGTGGTGACCCAATGAAAGTCGCAAACCTGTTCAACTCGCGGCAGCCCTTGGAGGGCGTCGGTGAGATGCAACTCACGGGTCACACTCCCGAGAATCTCCAGCACGCAACTCGAGGTCTCCTTCGGGAATCGTTGGGCAAACTTAGTGAGCCCGAAGCGATGAAAGGCTGCGGCTTCGCGCTGTCCCGGAGGAAGTGGAGTACTCACGGTGTGTCCTATGCGGCCTAGCGAATGAAAGGGACTTCCCCGCCCCGAGCGATCCGCGCAGTTGCAGGGTACGGCAACCAAGTGCCACGATGGGAAGTGCGAAATCTCATCAACTCACCCGCTTTGTGGAAGGGGAAGTCTCATGGCAATCGTATCCCTTGGTATCGATCTGGCACTGGGGTGTGGCGCAGCGCAATGGGCGGCAGGAGCCTTTGAATATGCCCATGGGGTCGCGTCGGATTTTCATTCTGATAACCGCAGAGCGCTCCGAGTTAATCTCTCGAAAAGGATTCACCACATCGGCGTGACTCGAAAATCGGGGCGATGCTTCAGCGAGTACTCATACACTTCGCTGACCTTTCCGTAGATGTTGTCATGGAGACGAACGTCCTTCGATAGCAGGGTTGCGGCGATGCCGACGTGCAGACGATCAGTATGTACCACGTCAAAGTAATCGATGAACGAAAGAAACCAGGCTGCGTGATTAAACAGGGCTTCGAGGTCAAGATGATTCAGACCGAAGCCCCGAGAGAAACGTGGGCCGGAAAACCCCATGTCCGATATGTCAAAGTTAGTTGGCGCGTCGGGGATGCTGTGGGCACCGGTGCTTTCGATATCGCGGCGGAAGGCGCTGAGCACCCTCGGTGGATGTTCAGAGACGCAAGAGTAAAGTTGCCGCGCCAGCCCCTGTTGAACAAACCTAACATCGTTGAGATTCAGCGCAAGAGCGAGATCATCGCTCAAGCCAATTTGCAGCCCGTCACTGTTGATTCTTGCAAGGAAATCGTAACTGGCACGCTCGCGCGCCCATATCGTCAAACATCCGGGGTAGGCCCTGACCTCAGCCTCTACGCCGTAACAAGATTGCGGAAGCACCACGATGTCGGCTTTCACCTTTGCAAAGGCCCGCAAAACGCCTTTACAGTCATCGTACATTGGGACGAGATTGCCACCACCGCCATATACATAAACGTTGCGCCCATCGTGCTGGATCTTGGTTCCGGGGACTACATAGCGAATCCCGTTTGATTCGAACCGCTGGATAGTCGCAGCCGCAATCAAAGCATCTCCCCTGTTGCCTGGGTTGGGAAGGTAAACAATTTGACGCCCCTGTAACTGCAAGTCAAGGAGTTGATCCAGCGGATCGGCATACGGTGTCTGTTTCATGGATTTGGTCGCTCGTGCTGAGTTTGCAAATGGTCCTGCTCGGCCAAGGCAAACGCGATTCGACAAGTCCGCCGTAAGGACAGGGAGTTCAACAAGTCGGCTGGCCACCTGCATCTTGGCCGCCGCATTCAATCGCTGATTCTGTAAAGAATAGTATCGGAATTCTGTGAATAAGCTGCCTTGCCGCAAGCTTGGTCAAGGCCTTTGGTCGGAAGAATCGCTGCAATGGACAGAGGTGCGGCCTTTCAGAAAGCCGATTGAAGAGAGCCATACTGCACGGTTTGTATCCCAAAGTCATTTGCTCTGACGGCCAGGTTTCAAGGCGGCGCGGCCGTAGAACTTGAAAGCCTGACTGTTTCCTGAGGGTCGGTACCACCGCCTGACACCTCCTCTGTACTAACGATCCCGGCGGCGGATGCGGGCGCTGGCTGGACTGCGGTGAGTTTCCGGTCAAGACTGATCTGAGTCTTTCGAGCCCGGCGTCTCGAAACACAGCGGCGTTGACCAACGGCCAGTCAACGGCCAGTCAACGGCCAGCCTTCCTCTGACTGCTCCACCTCCGAGACCAGGCACTCAAAGGGTTGAGACCGCCATGAGTGTCCAGTGACGGGACGTGACTTAGAAAGTAATACAGGTGCAGCATGTGCCCCTTTTTGGCGCCAGCGCGTTAAGCTGAGCGCCACATGTCATCATTTCGCCACAAGATTGCGCTAGGACTTGCCGAAGCAGACACGAACGTGCTGGCGTGGTGGGGCGCTCTGAGTGCGCTTGCAGTGCTGAATTCTTGCCTGTGGCTCGGCGTGCTGCTGTACGGGCCGGCCACTGGATTCCACGGAGAACTGCAGCTTGCGCTGTCCGGCGTCTATGTGCTGGTGTGCGCCTATCGCTCTGTTCTGCCGCGGGTAGACCTTGAGCGACTGGTGGTGGTGGACACGCATTTGTCCAGCATTTTCCTGGGGCGGGTCGCAGCCACGGTCGCAGAGATCTGTTTCGCGCTGCAGCTCGGTTTGGTGGTTCATCAGCTGGGTGTACACGCCGGGATGACGTGGGTCCCACGGGCCGCATGGGCGATTCCCGTGTTCATGGTGGTGGCGCAGGCTTTCTGCTGGCACAGCGTACTGACGCTCAACCACTTCACCCAGGCTGTCGAGTCCATGCTCTGGGCGTCTGGCTTTGCCTGGATGGCGGCCCTGCTGGTGGTCATTGCCTCGGAAAGCAGTGGCTGGGTCAACTCGTTGGCCCTCTTCGGGATTCTCAGCTCGACAGCTTTCGTTGCGTATGTCGTGGGCGTGGACGCGCCGATGTACTGGCGCCGTTACCAGCATGGACGTTCACGCGGACTGACCTACATGCGCCTCGATCATGGCGCGCGCGATGCCTGGCGGCGGCGGGTGCGCATTGGTAGTTGGTCGGCATGGAGGGCAGACGCACTCTGGCTGACGCCTTACTTCAGTGTCGGCGTGTGGATCAGCATCGCGATCGTTCTGGTGCCCGACGCCTGAGAATCCCGAAGTTGTGCCCGCAGCGAAAGCGTGCAAATCAAAGCGAGCTGCAGGCGCTGCGTACCAGTCTTTGACGCTGGCGTACGGAATGACTGCACGGACCCACCACCGCCACAGCTAGCTTGGCGCATGTCGGCCAGGAGCAGAAATTGGATGGATCGCGGTCAGTGTCTGGTCAGAGCTGACTGCGGTCTGTTGGTCCCAGCCGCTGAATGTCTGCGAATGCCGAAAGCGGTCTTTCGTGCAGCAACACCCCAAGTGACCGCTCGACCACCCAGACTGGTCACATGACCGATGCTTGCTGGGCATGGCTGTGGGAACGACCGTTGTCGGCTAAGACGAAGTGGTACTCCTGACCCATTGGGGTCCTATGCTCGGCCTGATTGGACGCCGTACAACAGTCGTTTGCTCCAAAGATCAGCGGAAGGCAAGTCGCGCCACGCTGCGGCCTCCCAACACGCTCATCAAGCACGGGTTTGCTCGGTTGAGCGACCGCAGGCCCGTGGGTTGGCGGTGAACGCGGTGGAACCCCAAAAATGCCGGCGCCCCATCGCCGCCGAAGTCTCTCGTGCCTCTGCTGACGGCTCAACCATGGAACGAATCGCTTGATCAGGGAAAGACTTGCAAACGCTAGCGAGCAGTCGAGTTCCGGATCAAGCCTCAGCCTTCCACCCGATTGCGACCCGCTTGCTTGGCCTTGTAAAGGGCGCGGTCTGCAGCCGCCAGCAAGGCGCCCGCGTCGGTCAGGCTGGCGTTGAACGTCGACACACCGAAGCTCGCGGTCACTTGGAAGGACAGGCCTGACGCGTCCTGGAACGCGAAGCTGGCCAGGCGCTTACGCAACTGCTCTGCCACGTGCAGGGCACCTTCGTGCAAGGTGCCGGGTAGCAGCACTGCGAACTCCTCCCCGCCGATACGGCCTGCGATATCGACCTGGCGCAATGAGGCTTGAATCAGACCCGCCGTGCTTTGCAGCACGGCATCACCCACGGGGTGACCATGGCGGTCATTGATTTGCTTGAAATGGTCCAGGTCCAGCATCAACAAGCTCAAGGCAGAGCCGTTGCGGCGCGCGACGTTGATCTCGCGCTCCAACGCCTGCATCAGCGCGCGGCGGTTGAACAAGCTGGTGAGTACATCTTCGTGCGCCAGCCGGCTCATCTCCGCAAGTGCCCGCTCAAGCTGAGCATCCCGCACCCGCAACTCCATCAGCGCCACAACTTGGCCCGCCAGGCGGCTCAAAAGTCGAATCTGACCCTCGCTCAGTTGCCGCGGCAGCACGTCAAGCACGCACAAGGTGCCAAGCCGGTGACCGCCGCTGCTGACAAGATTGGCGCCGCTGTACATGCGGTAGCGCGGCTCGCTCAGTGTCGCCGGCAGCTGTGCGGTGCGGGGATCCAGGGTCAGGTCGGGAATATTGAGTCCCTCGGGCTCAAGAATCGCCCAGGAACAGTAGTCTTCTTGGCGGTTCGCTTGAATCACGCGCACGCCGATGCTGCTCTTGAACCACACCCGATCAGCGTCTACCAGCGCGATGAAGGCATAGGGCGTCCCGCAGAGCACGGCCGCCAGTTCGGCAAGCAGGTCGAAATCGGCTTCCGCTTGCGTGTCGAGCAGCATGTAAGCCCGCAGCGCCTGCAATCGCTCGGCTTCATTGGGTGGTGTCGGAATGGATGGTTGGGCTTGCATGTCCATGGTGCGCCAATTGTGTGGGAATAAGCTCGCCGGGGTGCTCAAGCCGGCTCGGAGCCTGTCGTGCCTTGGGCCGGGTGCGCGACTCAGTACCCTACAGGCTCTTAGGGCGCAGCCTGGGCCGCACGGTGGAAGCCTGTCTCGGGATCGCAGAACGCAGGAGACGATCGGTTTTCGGTCTCATCGACGTGTCGCGGCCCCTCGGGAGCGGAGTCAATGCAGTCGGTGGCGAAATTCCACTCCTGCCCGCTGTCCGACCGATGTAACGTCGGCGTGATCGGGCTCTGCGGGTCGTCGCGGATCTCTTTCAATGTCGCCGCCCGCGACACTGTGACTTCAAACTCAATTCGAATACGCCTTGGGCAAAAAGCCGGGCGTCACAGCTGATGCTGATCAAGATCATCGAAATCACATTGCCGATATTCGCCATTGCGCTTATCGGCTTCTTCTACAGCCGTGCAGTGAAGCCGGACCTTGGTGGCGCGAACAAGCTGGTCGTAGACGTCGCGCTGCCGATCTTGATCTTTACTTCCCTCTCGACAAAGGACTTCCAGCCGGCCCAGGCAGGCTGGTTCTCGCTCGCCTCGGTCGCGCTCATTTTGCTCAGCGGTGCATTGACCTACCCATGGGTGCGCCTGACGGGGTCGAACTGGCGCGCCGTGCTGCCATGCGCCATGTTCACCAATGTGGGGCCCGTCGGCATTCCGCTGATCGTGCTGGCCTATGGGCCGGCGGGGCTCGCGCCGGCCGTCATTTTGTTGGTGCTGTCCAACATCCTGCACTTCACGATCGGCGCAGGATTGATGAGCGGGCGCGTGGACTGGCGGATGGTCTATGCCAATCCGCTGGTCTGGTCTACCGTGCTTGGACTGGGGTTTGCACAACTGCACTGGACCCTGCCGAATTGGGCCCAAACCCCGCTGAACATGATCGGCAGCATTCTCGTGCCCATGATGCTGCTGTCGCTTGGTGCGCGTTTGTCGACCAGCGAGGTCAAGGACGCAAAGGCCGGGCTTATCACTGCAATTCTGACCTTGCTCACGCGTCTGCTGGCCTGCCTCTTGATCCTGCAAGTCATCCCGTTGCAGGGCTTGGAACGCGGCGCCCTCATCCTCTTTGCGTGCCTGCCCTCGGCCGTATTCAACTTCCTGCTGGCAGACCGATTCCAGCAGTCGCCCAATCAGGTGGCTTCTATGGTGATCGTCGGCCACGTGGCCAGCTTGCTCGCCTTGCCACTGGGCATCTGGTTGGCCTTTCGCTGACCGGGCTTGATCCTCACAGCGGTGGCGCTAACCTAGAAGCAACTGCAGGGGTTGCTCCTGGCAGGGCACCTTCGGCGGCGGATTCAACCGGTCAACTGCCCCGACACCCGTAACGTCGGCCACATACCCTCGACCAGCCATTGACCAAACGCAATCTGCATCGGGTAGATGTCTGCTTCCTGCCAGAGACCGTGCATTGGAGCTATGGCGACCAACTTCCGCAATCGCTGCGCAAAAGACATGCAAAGGTTTGTCTGGGATTGGAGCGGATGGCGCCAACAGCACTCGGCCCAGGCAGCTTCAACGATCGCAGCTGGCTCATGGTCCGCCTTCTCGCCAGATACTTCAGGTCATGAGAACCCCGAACCGTCTCGATCGACGCACGCTCCTCGTTGGATCTCTTGGGACAGCCGGCTCACTCGTTTCGGTACCTGAGTCAGCCCGGGCTGCATCGCCGCTGGAGGTCCACAACGTCACTCGGCTGTATCCGGTGGCGGTCTCGCGCATCGAAGTGCCGGGCAGCGCCGCCGACGTGGCCTCTGCTGTCGCGTCCTGGCAGGGACAGGTCGCGGTGGGCGGTGGTCGCTACAGCATGGGCGGCCAGATCGGCGTGAAGGGCGGCCTGCACCTGGACATGCGCAGGATGAACCAGTTGGTGTGGGTCAGGCCGCAGGCCCGCACAGTGCGCGTGCAGGGGGGCATGCGGTGGCGCGACCTGCAGGACGTGCTGGACCCACTGGGTCTGGCCGTCAAGATCATGCAGAGCTACTCGAACTTCACAGTAGGGGGCTCCGTCTCAGTCAACTGCCACGGCCGATACGTCGGCCTGGGACCGATCGGTCACTCGGTCCGAGCGCTGCAGCTTGTGACGGCCGACGGCTCGGTTCTCGAAGTCGGTCCCAACCAGAGGCCAGAACTGTTCGCAGCCGCGATCGGCGGCTATGGCGCGGTGGGCGTCATCACCGAGGTGGAACTCGACGTCGTCCCCAACGTCCGCATCGAGCGCCGTGTTCGGCAGGTGCCGCTCGATGGCTATGCCGACTTCTTTCGGCAGTCCGTGCTGTCGGATTCGACGGCCGTGCTGCACAACGCCGACCTCCTGCCGCCGGACTTCGACGCGCCCGTCAGCGTGACCTGGCACCGCGTCGATGACGACAAGCCGCTGACCGAGAAGAGCCGCCTGGTCCCGAGCGGCGCGTCCTACGCGCTGGGACAGAACGCGATCTTCGTGATGACCGAGATCCCGGGTGGGGCGCGCCTGCGCGAGAAGGTCGTTCATCCGATGCTGATGCGCCCGTCGGCGGTCAAGTGGCTCAATCACGAGGCGAGCTTGGATGCCGCCGAACTGGAGCCGCGCACTCGGGCCATGTCGACCTACGTACTGCAGGAATACTTCATACCCGATCTCGGTTTCGTCGCCTTTGCGCGGGCGATGGCCGCCCTGGTGCGCCGGCGCGACGTGGAGGTGCTGAACATCTCCATCCGACACTCACCCGCGGACCGCGTGTCGGCGCTGCCATGGGCGAGGCAAGAGGTGTTCTCCTTCGTGCTGTACTACAAACAGCGGACCTGGGGAAGCGCGCAAGAACGCGTGGGCCGATGGACTCGAGAGCTGATCGATCTGGCCCTCGAGCACGGCGGCCGTTACTACCTGCCCTACCAGCTGCACGCAACCGCCTCGCAGTTCATCCGCGCCTATCCCGAGGCGGAGCGGCTACGCCATCTCAAGGGCGTCGTCGATCCAGAAGGAAAGTTTTCCAACGAGCTTTGGCGTCGATACCTTTGATCCGGCGAGGGTCGACTCGCCCGAGCGCTGGAGCACCGGATGACCAGCAACGCCCTTGCCACGGTAGGCGGCAGAAGACTGGAAGCGGGTGAAGTCCAACTACTATCGGCATCTCGCAAGTCAGACCTCCATGGTGGCGGCCTGACTTAGACCAAATGGCCTCCACGATTCCCGGGGCGGTTCACTTTGACGCAAAAGCGCTCAGCATGTCAGTCAAACTGAGGATCCCAAATGGCGTGACCTTCGCCGATCTCCAGCTGCGCCGCCGTGGAGACGGTGATCTCAGCTTCAACGCAGAGGTGCTCGAAGAGATCTACACGTTTTCCGAGCTAGCCAAACAGCCTCAGACGGAGAACGCCACGATCACTGTGATCGTGCGTTGGTACATCGCTCACCGCAGCGCCGGCGGTGAGCTGGATCCTGTGATGGAAGATTTCTTGCTAAATATCAACAAGTAAACAGACACTTTGACGCCATCGTGTTGATTTCCGCGCAATCGGGGGTGCGGCACGAATCTTGGACTGGTTAGGTGACGATTCCGAGGCTCTTTCGGTACTCGACGGTACTGAGAGAGCCCAGCGAGACCACCCCTACCGATGCGATGAAGCGGAAGCGGTCTGTCGATCAACTCTTGCTGTCCGACCGCAATCAGTCTTGTCCCGCCGTCCAATCTGCCCGTTCGTATGGCAGCTCTTGGCCGAAAGTGCTGATTCAGAAGCAGGGTCACGCAACGGTACTCGACCTTCTGTGGTTATCGGCTAGCCCCACCAGAGAGGCTACGTAGCCTGTCCGCGCAGCAACGAAGCCTAAGCCTGCGGCCTACTCTGCTCCAAGCGCTGAAGCACCTGCTGCCCCGACTCGGCCACCTTCTGCATGCTGGCCTCCAGCAAAGCCATTTCGCGCAGCGACTGCGCGAAAGCCTGGTACTGCGCGGCCTGGGCCTGCGCCACTTCGGGGGGCGGTGCAGCGTCCTTCACCGCCCGCGCTACGGCGCCGAAGCTCTCGTTGAGCCGCGCCAGCTGCGCACGCAAGGGTGCCGCTGCGGCGTCGCCTCCCAAGCTTGTGGCCGACAGCCCATCAAGCGTCTGCACCAGCGCGTCGAAGGCGCCCGACTCGCGCGCCGCCACGAGCTGCGTCGCCAGGCTGCGCTGGGCCTCCTGACTACTGGTTTGCAGCGCGGCGTCGCGCAGGCCATCGAGCTGCTGCTCGAGGTGGCGGTTCAGCACCCCCAGGCGTGCCCCCACGGCCACCACCTCGCCGAGGATCTTGTCGAGGTCGTGCACGATGAGCTTGATGCGGTCGAGGAAGTGGTTGATGTCCTGAGCCAGTTCGCCGAACTCGTCGTGCGAATTGACCTGTGCGCGAGGCGACAGGTCCATCACGCCCTTGGCCAGCGCGGCGGCCGTGGAGCGCAGCGACAGCAGCGGCTCCATGCGCACCTTCAGCAGCAGGAACAGCACGATGGTGTGAGCCAAGATCTTGATGCTGAGCGCGGCTGCTGTCACCCGCACTTCCTGCCACCACACGGCCTCCTTGCGCGAGAGGTAGCTCCTCACGGTGACGGTCCCCAGCACATCGCCCACCTGGGCCTTGACGTGGCAACCCAGACAGAACTGCTCAGCCTTGAGCTTGACCGTGGCCTCGTTGTGCTCGCCCACTGGCCAGCTCGGCCGAAGGCCCTGGGGGTCGAACTTGAAGGTCTGCTTGATTGACTCGACCGTCACGTCGGACGGCACCACGGCAATCGACAAGCCCAAGCCATCGTAATTGCGGTGGAGGATGGGGTACACCGTCTGTGCCGCCACCGGGCCACCGGAGTTGAGCATGATGGCCTTGACGTCGTCGGCCAGCTGCTGCGCTGCGCGATCGACGCGTTGCGGCTCGCTGCTCCTGAAGTCGTAGAGCAGCGTTGCGTAACGGATACCGAGCTCGACCCCGGCCACCACGATCAGCAGCAGGAAGAAGTCCCGGATCATGTGGAACATGAAGGACTGCTCGAACCCGCCGAAACTGGGTGCTTTCATCCAAACTCCCGATGAGATCGCTAGGCTCACACGGTGCGGTCGCCTCAAACGATCCTGCACTTTAAGCCCCACGCAGGCGGGCGTGCGGTTCTTCTTGGAAGACTTACTCGGGCAGCCATCGACCTGCTTACCCATGAGGCGCTGCGGCTAGGACTGCGTCTCTCGGTGGCGTCTCTATGTGGCGTCTCTATGTGGCGTCTCTATGTGGCGTCTGAGGCGGTGCATGCCCCGCGACTACTTCGGGCCCCAAGCCAGCAATTCCTCCGCTGAGGTGACGCCTTTGGTCACCCGATTCCACCACTGAGAAAAAGAGTCGCAGCGTCGGTCCACCGGGGCGAAGAGTGCGGGTGCGGCGGTGCACTGCGCCAAGGTTTCCAGCCAGGGGTCGAGGTGGGGTTCTGCCACGCTGCGCACGCTGCTGGCTTGTGCCAGTGCAGTTATCAGGGCGGCGGCGTCTGCGTACCAGCAGGTGGCTGGGGTGTCCGCTTGCGCTGCGCTCCCTTGCATGGACTGCTGCACCACTTCGGCCATGCGCTGCCCCACAAAGCGCCAGCGTCGCTCACTCCAAGGCCACTGTTGGTGAAAGTCGGCGATGCATATGCCCAGCACCAGGGTGTTGGGTGACAGGTCTGGCGGCAGTGGCCCCAGGCTCCAAGGGTGAACCAGCCAGACGTCGCGGCCTGCCACTTGTTGGGCCAGTCGGTCCGCTGCTGTTGCCCCGTCCGCCTTGGTCTGCGCATCTGCTGCATGGGTGACCACAAACCCGAGGTCTGGTGGCGGTTCCTGCAGCAAGGGCGGTTGAGGCGTGGCCAGAACCTCGCCGGCCGCGCGATCAGACGCAGGGGTTGTGCCCGGGCGCTTTTGGCGGGCGATGCGGTCCAGCGCTTCGTAGCTGGTGTCGATGACGCTGCCTGGGCTGTGCAAGGGCTCGGGTGCGTAGCGCGCCACGTTTTCTGCGTTGAACAAATAGGGCTTGCTGCTGCCTGTGCCTGCCACCCACTGCCAGCTGAGGTGGTTGCTGGCCAAGTCACCATCGAGCAGGTGGGCGTAGAGCCAGTCGGCACCGGCCTTCCAATGCACTTTGCGAATGTGCACCACGTAGCTCGCCAGCCACATGCGGGCGTGGTTGTGCAGCATGCCGGTGGCGTAGAGCGTGCGAACCGACTCGTCGACGACAGGCACGCCAGTGCGTGCTTCTGCGATGTCGGCTGGCAGTTCCCTCAGGTAAGCGTCTTCGGGCAGCAGGCCTTCACGAAGGAACTCCAAGATGCCCGCGCCTCGGTGTTGCCACACGTGGCGGTAGTAGGCGCGCCAGCCCAGCTCGAAGACGAACTTGTGCTGCACATCCAGCGGGTGCTGTGCGCTCACGCCAGCCAGCACATCGACCAAGCTCACCAAGCCGTGAGTGATGTAGGGCGACAAGCCTGTGACCGCGCCGTCCAGCGCATTGCGGGTGCGGGCGTATTCACCGGGGCGCACCGCGGAAATGCGGGCCTGCGCAGCCTCTAGCGTGGGCTCAAAGCCCAGGGGCGTGGCGCGTGGCATGACCTGGCCTCAGGCCACCAACTTGTAGTGCTTGTGGCTCAAATCCCAGCCAAACAGCCGCTCCAGCGCCATGGACACGCGGTGTTTGCGTTCACGGCGTGTGGGTTGGTGCTGCGGGTCGGGCTCGAAATGCGTTTCAGCTTCGGTGGCCAGCCAATGCTTCACCAGGGCCGGGTGCGTGCCATCGAAGCGGCGCAGAGACTGCGGGTCGATGCGGCGGTAATCCACTTGGGGCGCGCTGCCCGCCCAGTAGCGGCTGACCTGGTTCATCTTCTGCTGCATGTAGTCTTGCCGGCGCACGTGACCGTAGTGGTAGATATGCGCGTCAGCCAAGGCGGCTTGCGGTTCGCGGCCCCGCTTGTGGCGGTCCATCACCACCCAAAACTGCCCGTCTGGCGCGTAGCTGCGGATGGTGTTGCGAATCAGGCGGCACTCCCGGCGGTACCAGGCCGGGCTGACAGCCAGCCAGTTGGGCGCGCCGTAGAAGTGCAGGTAGTCAAACACCAGCGCCTCCACTTGCGGGTTGGCGTGGTGCCGGTCTACGCTGGCGCGGATGCGCGGCAGCTCGTCTTCGTGCAGCAGCTCGTCGCCTTCCAAATAGAAAGCCCAGTCGCCGGTGCAGGCGTATTGCGCGATCATTTTTTGCTGCGCATACACAAAGCCGCGCTCGGCCATTCGCTCGTTCCACACGGTGTCGATCAGGCGGATGCGCGGGTCGCCAATGGCCAGCAGGCGCTCGCGGGTGTCGTCCTGCCCAGCACCCACAGCGATGACGAACTCATCGACCAGCGGCAGCAATGAGCGAATGGAGGCTTCGAATGGAAAGCCCAGCTCGACGCCGTTGCGAATGAAGGTGAAGCCGCTGATGGAGGCGCGTGGGGTCATATCGGGCGATATGGGGTCATGTGGGGGAGGGCAGGGGTTCGAACCCGGCTTGGTGCAAGCGGGCATACAGGCCGCGCTGGGCCATCAACTCGGCGTGGCTGCCCAGTTCCGTCAACTCGCCGCGTTGCAACACCGCGATGCGGTCTGCGTGCTCGATGGTGGACAGGCGGTGCGCAATGATGAGCGTGGTGCGCCCGGCCATGAGGCGCTGCAAGGCTTCTTGCACCAGGCGCTCGGACTCGTTGTCGAGCGCCGAGGTGGCTTCATCCAAGATGAGCACGGGCGCGTCTTTATATAGAGCCCGCGCAATCGCCAAGCGCTGGCGCTGGCCGCCCGAGAGCTGCGAGGCGTTGTGGCCTACAGGTGCGTCCATACCCAAAGGCAGGCCGGCCAGCAGGTCTTGCAGGTTGGCGGCGTTCAGGCAGGCCAGCACGCGTTCTCGGTCGACGGGCAGGCCCAGGGTGACGTTGGCGGCCAGCGTGTCGTTGAACATCACCACGTCTTGGCTCACCATGGCGAACTGCGCGCGCAGGCTCGGCAGCGACCAATCGGCCAGCGGCACCCCGTCCAGCAGCACCTGGCCGCTGCCCAAGGGCACGAAGCGCGGCAGCAAGTTGACCAGCGTGGTTTTGCCTGAGCCAGAAGCGCCCACCAGCGCCAAGGTTTCGCCCGGCGCGATGTCCAGGTTCAGCGCATGCAGCGCGGGCTGCTCGGCGTTGGGGTATTGCACGCTGGCTTGCTCGAAGCGCAAGTGGCCCTTGGCCCGCGGCTGTTGGTGGCCGCCCTGCGCTTCCGGCTGGGTTTGCTCGATCAAGTCGAGCCCGCGCTCCAGCGCGGTCAGGCCGCGGATGATGGGGTGCGCCATGTCCGACAAACGCTGAATGGGCGCAATGAGCATCAGCATGGCGGTGATGAAGGCCACAAAGCCGCCCACCGTGGCCGTGCCGCTGCCGGTTTGCACCAGTGCCGTGGTGATGACCAAAGCCAGCGCAGCGGCGGCCAGCATTTGCGTGAGCGGCGTCACCGCAGCCGAGGCAGCGGCGGACTTCATGGTGAGTCGTCGAATGCCTTGGCTGAAGCCCTCGAACCGGCTGGCCTGCGCTGGCTGCGCCGCGTGCAGCCGCACGACCCGGTGCGCCAGCACGTTTTCTTCGACCACGTAGGCGAGCTCGTCGGTGGCTTTTTGGGTGGCCTGGGCGATGCGCATGAGCCGCTTGGACAAGGTCTTCACCACCCAGGCCACCACTGGAAACACCACCGCGATGATGAGCGTGAGCCTCCAGTTCACATAGAGCAAGTAGCCCAGCAGGGCCAGCACTGTGAGCCCTGCGCGGCTCACGCCGACCACGGCTTGAATGAGCATCGTGGCGCCGGTTTGCACCTCGTACACCACGGTGTTGGAGAGTGCGCTGGCCGACTCTTTGGAAAACAGCGCCATGTCGGCGTCAAGCAGGCGAGCAAACAGGTTACGGCGCAAGCGCACCATGCCTTCGGTGGCGATCTTGGCCAGCGCCATCTGGCCCAAGAAGGTGCTCAGGCCACGCACGGCAAACAAGCCCAGCAAAGCCAGTGGCACCAGCCACAGCGGGAAGCTGCCTTGCCCAAAGCCTTTGTCGAGCAGCGGCTGCATCAGCGCGGGAATCATGGGCTCGGTGGCCGCTGCCATCAGCGTGGCCAGGAAGGCCAAAGCCCAGGCCGCGCGTTGGCCGGTGAAGTAGGGCAACACACGGCGCAAGCCCTTGATCATGCTGCGCGGCGGCGGCTTTTGGTGTGGAGGGGCGCTGGGCATAATCAAAACGTGACCGATCGATTATCTGACCAAGCCCCGCCCGAACTGAGCCAGACGGTGCCAGGCAACCAAGGTCAGCCAGCGCATTCGGCGCAGCCCGCAAGCGCCAAACCCAGGCTGTCGGTGGTTCTGATCACGCGTAACGAAGCGGCCAACCTGCGCGATTGCCTGGCCTGCGTGGCCTTTGCAGACGAGTGGGTCATCGTCGATCAGGGCAGCACCGACGGCACCGCAGACTTGGCCCGCAGCCTGGGCGCGCAAGTGGCGGTGCACCAAGACTGGCCCGGCTTCGGCCCCCAGAAGAACCGTGCGTTGGCCATGGCGACCGGCGACTGGGTGCTGTCACTCGACGCTGACGAGCGTGTCTCGCCAGAGTTGGCCCAGGCCATTGCCCAAGCCATGCAGGGGCCAGCTAAAGCATGGCAACTCTCGCGCTTGACCGAGTTTTGCGGTCAGTGGATTCACCACTGCGGCTGGACACCCGACCACGTGCTGCGCCTGTTCCCACGCGGTCAAGCGCGTTTCTCTTATGACCTCGTGCACGAACGCGTGCTGCTGGATGCGGGCTTAGCCCAAGGCGTTTTGCGCGGCCGCTTGCTGCACCACAGCTACCGCACACCCGCGCAGTACTGGAACAAGCTGCAAAGCTACAGCCGCGCCTGGGCGCAGCAGCAGTTTGCGGCGGGGCGCAAAGCCTCCATGACTCGGGCGGCCATGTCCAGCGTGGTAGCCTTTCTTCGTTCTTACTTTTTTCGCTTGGGCTTTCTCGACGGTGCCATGGGTTTTGCGGTCTGCGCCATGCAGGCGCAGGCAGCCTTCGGAAAGTACTTTGAGCTGTACTGTCTGCACCATGCCAATCCGCCCCAACCTCCATCGCCTTCCTGACCCAACGCAACGCCGCTTCTGGTTAAAGGGCTTGGGAGCACTGCCGCTGTTGGCCACTGGGCCGCAGGCTGCGCTGGCGCAGTTTCGGGTGGAGGTGACGGGTGTCGGTCTCACGCAGCTGCCCATCGCCGTGCTGCCTTTCCGGGGCGACGACGCTGCGCCGCAGAAGCTGGGTGCGATCGTTCTGGCCGATCTGGAGCGCAGCGGGCAGTTTCGTGGGGTCGATAACAGCGGTTCAGCGCTAGACGAAAACACCCGGCCCGACATGGCGCTGTGGCGTCAGCGCGTGGCCGACTCTTTGGTGGTAGGCAGCGTCACCCGCTTGGCCGATGGGCGTTTTGACGTGCGCTACCGTCTGTGGGACGTGGTGCGGGCGCAAGACCTGGGCGGCCAAAGTTATGCCGTGCCAGCCAGCGATCTGCGCTTGGCCGCGCACCGCATTGCTGACGCGGTGTACGAGCGGTTGACGCGTGAAAAGGGCGTGTTCTCCACGCGCATCGCCTACGTCACACGGGCTTCCGGGCGGCACACTTTGTGGGTGGCTGATGCCGATGGCGAGAACGCACAAACCGCGCTGGTCAGCCCCGAGCCCATCATCTCGCCGGCTTGGTCGCCCAATGGCGCGCAACTGGCCTATGTGTCTTTCGAGTCGCGCAAGCCAGTGGTCTATGTGCACGAAGTCGCCAGCGGCAGGCGCAGGCTGTTGGCCAACTTTCGTGGTTCCAACAGCGCGCCGACGTGGTCGCCGGATGGCCGCAGCTTGGCGCTGACCTTGAGCCGCGATGGCGGCTCGCAGCTCTACCTGATGGACGCAGGCGGCGGCGAGCCCCGGCGCCTGACCCAGTCGGCCAGCATCGACACCGAGCCCTGCTTCACGCCAGACGGCCGCAACATTTACTTTGTGAGCGATAGGGGCGGCTCGCCGCAGGTCTACCGCATGCCCGCGACGGGCGGCAACGCAGAGCGCGTCACTTTCACCGGCAGTTACAACATTTCTCCGGCCATCAGCGCCGATGGCCGCTGGATGGCTTATGTTTCTCGCGTCGGCGCTGGCTTCAAGTTGCACGTGATGGAACTTTCCAGTGGCAACACGAACCCCATCACCGACACCACGGCAGATGAAAGCCCCAGCTTTGCAGCCAACAGTCGGCTCATCGTCTACGCCACCCAGCAACAGGGCCGCGAGGCTCTGATGACCAGCACGCTGGATGGGCGATTGAAAGCGCGCCTTGCCGGGCAGGCAGGCGACCTGCGCGAACCCGACTGGGGGCCTTTTTTGGCCAGCTGATTGCCAAGCAATGTCTGCTGTGTTGTCTTTGATTGCACCCGCCCAGATTGACTGTTGACCAAGAAAGCCAACTCCATGACCCCAAGCCAGAGCCCTCCAACACGTCCAAGCAAAAGCCAACAACGTACCCGCGCAACCGCTGCTTTGCTGGTGCTGTCTGCCGTGCTCAGCGCCTGCGGCTCTAGTGTGAAGCTCGATGAAGTGCCGGTCGAAACCCGCAGCCCATCCACCGTGCAACCGGCGGGTTCGCCCGGCGCAGGTTCCGCCAGCGCAAGCGGGAGCGCAAGTGCGGCGTCAACGGTCGCCCCGGTCACTTTGGCACCCGCTGCGGCCACAACCGGCGGCCCGCAAGCCGAGCGATTGGTGTATTTCGATTACGACAGCTTTGCGGTCAAGCCCGAGTTTCAGCCCCTGGTCGAAGCGCATGCTGCTTACTTGCGGGCAGACCGCCAGCGCCGCTTGTTCGTGGAAGGCCACACCGACGAGCGTGGCGGGCGTGAATACAACTTGGCCTTGGGGCAGAAGCGCTCGGAAGCCGTGCGCAGAGCCTTGGTTCTGCTGGGTGTGAACGAAGGTCAGGTGGAAGCTGTGAGCTTTGGCGAAGAAAAGCCAGCCGCCACCACGCAAGACGAGGCTGGCTGGGCCCGCAGCCGCCGTGCCGAACTGGTTTACCGGTGATGCGCCGCCTGCGAGGGACCGCGCAGGTCGTTTTGGCCTGCGTTTGCTTCAGCATCCTGCCGGCGCATGCTTTTTTGTCTGATGACGAAGCGCGCAAAGCCATCCTGGAGCTGCGTCAGCGGGTCGAAGCCATGCGCCAAGCGAGCGAAGCCAGCAACGCCGCCTTGGCTGAGCAATTGCGCCAAACGCAAGAAGAGAACGCGCAACTCAGGCGCAGTTTGTTGACGCTTCAAACCCAGATCGACGCCCTCAAGGCCGACCTGGCCCGCAGCACCGGGCAAGACGAACAACTGGCGCGCAGCGTGTCGGAGTTGCAGCGCCAGCAGAAGGACTTGACGCAAAGCCTGGACGCCCGCATCCGCCCGCTGGAGCCGGTGAAGGTGTCGGTCGACGGTGCCGAGTTTCTGGCGCAGCCAGCCGAGCAGCGCGACTACGAAGCTGCTTTTGCCTTGTTTAGGCAGGGGCAGATGGCCGAGGCCCAACAAGCTTTGACAGGCTTCACACTGCGCTACCCGCGGTCTGGGTACCTGCCCAGTGTGCTGTTCTGGTCTGGCAATGCGCTGTACGCCCTGCGCGACCACAAGGCAGCGCTGGCCCAGTTCAGCCGCTTGACCACGCAATCACCGCAGCACGTCAAAGTGCCCGAGGCTTTGCTGGCCATGGCCAACAGCCAGATTGAACTCAAGGACACCCGCGCCGCCCGCAAGACACTTGCAGACTTGGTGCGCGACTACCCGCAATCTGAAGCGGCTGGCGTCGCCCGGGACCGCCTGAGCAAGTTGAAATAATCGGCGGCATGAACACCCCCGATGTCGCCGCCATCACAGCCCAGGTGCTGTGGGCCGCTTTCTTTCTGGCTTTGGCGTTTGGTGCCATCGCCCAGCGCACGCACTTCTGCACCATGGGGGCCGTGAGCGACTGGGTGAACATGGGAGACCTGACCCGCATGCGTCAATGGGGCATGGCAGCAGGCGTTGCCATGCTCGGTTTTGCCGCGTTGTCGACCGCTGACCTGATTGACCCCAGCCGTGCGCTGTACGCCAGCAGCCGCTGGATCTGGTTGTCTGCCGCGGTGGGTGGCTTGCTGTTTGGCTTCGGCATGGTGCTCGGCTCCGGCTGCGGCAGCAAGACGCTGGTTCGCGTGGGTGCTGGCAGCTTGAAGTCGGTCGTGGTGTTTGTGGTGCTGGGCTTGTCGTCCTATGCCACCTTGCGCGGCATCACGGCGGTGCTGCGAAATGCCACCGTAGACCGCGTGGCCGTGGACATGCCGCCCTCTGCCAGCCTGCCGCAATGGTTGTCTGGGCTGACCGGCGTTTCGCTTGACACCACGGCGTTGGTGGCAGCGCTGGTCTTGGGCGGTGGCTTGGTGGTCTGGGCCTTGCTGGGCCGAAGCTTTCGGACAACAGAAAACCTCCTGGCTGGCCTTGGCATCGGTGCCACGGTGGTC
Organism: Comamonadaceae bacterium; assembly: GCA_027483665.1. Classification (GTDB taxonomy): domain Bacteria; phylum Pseudomonadota; class Gammaproteobacteria; order Burkholderiales; family Burkholderiaceae_C; genus JAIXUC01. The sequence goes on from JAIXUC010000030.1 coordinate 18,796, forward strand.
GGCATGTGGTGGGTCAGTGGGTACTTGGGCTACTTGCCGGAACACCCCGAGACATTGGAGGCCGCCAACCTGGGCACACAGTCTGGCCGCATGGAGGCTTTCACGTTTGTGGCGCCAATCGCCCACACGCTGGATTGGCTGATGTTCTTCAGCGACAAAAACAAGGTGCTCACGCTGGGCGTCGTGGCCGTGGTGGGCGTGGTGCTGGGTTCTTTCATCATGGCGTTGTTCACGCGCTCCTTCCGCTGGGAAGGTTTTGGCAGCACCGAGGACTTGGGCAACCACTTGGTCGGTGCCGTGCTGATGGGCGTGGGTGGTGTGACGGCCATGGGCTGCACGGTGGGGCAGGGCCTGAGTGGCATCTCCACGCTCTCGCTGACCAGCTTTGTGGCGGTGGCGGGCATCATCGGCGGCGGCGTTGCGGCGCTGAAGTACCAAATGTGGCGCTTGGAGCAGCAGGCTTGAATAAGCAGGCGCGGTGGGCTCCGTGACGGTTGCCGCTGCTGACGACGCCGAAGGTGTCGAAGCCGATTTCTCCCGACGTTTTGGCGGACTTGCCCGGCTGTACGGCTCTGAGGGCGCGCAGCGCATCCGGGCTGCGCACGTCGTGGTGGTGGGCGTTGGCGGCGTGGGTTCTTGGGCTGCAGAGGCATTGGCGCGCAGCGGTGTTGCCCGGCTCACACTGATCGACCTCGACCATGTGTCGGAGTCCAACATCAACCGTCAAGTCCACGCGCTCAGCGACACCATCGGTCAGGCCAAGGTGCTGGCCATGGCTGACCGCATCCGCGCCATACACCCGGGCTGTGATGTGCGCCAAGTGGAAGCGTTTGTCGATGCCGACAACTGGCCTGGGCTGTGCCCACCCGACGCCGACGCGGTGCTGGACGCTTGCGACCAGGTGCGCGCCAAAGTGGCCATGGCTGCATGGGCGCGCGATGCCCGCAAGGGAGACTGGGCTGGTCACTTCGTTGCGGTGGGCGCGGCAGGGGGCAAGCAGCGCGCCCACATGGTGGACGTGGGCGATATGAGCCAAGTCACGCACGACCCCTTGCTTGCACAGGTTCGCCAGCGCCTGCGCCGCGACCATGGTGCGCCCAGAGAGGGCCGTGTCATGGGCCTGACCTGCGTCTTCAGCCGCGAACCTGTAGCAGCGCCCGCGGTTCAGGCGGTTCAGGCGGTTCAGGCGGTTCAGACGGTTGAGGCCATTCAGAGCCCATCAGACGCCACGCTCAACTGCCACGGCTATGGCTCTGTGGTGAGCGTCACGGCCACCTTCGGCCTGTGCGCAGCGGGCCACTTGCTGCAAGCCTTGGCCCAAGCGCCCCTAGCCCGGACAACCCCAATGCGCGGGCTATAATTTTTGGCTTTGGACAGCGTGTCGCTCGACAGCGTTGGCCAAAACTGGGACGTTAGCTCAGTTGGTAGAGCAGCGGACTTTTAATCCGTTTGTCGTGGGTTCGACCCCCGCACGTCCCACCAAAATTCTCAAAAGAAATCAATGCGTTGGCGGCTACGGCCGCCAGCCCGTTGCTCTTCTATTCGGCGGTTCGTGTAATTCCTGTTTCATTGCGTCGGGGTAGTGTCCCGGCAACGGACCCAGTGGCAGGGGTTGCGGGCCTTGGCAGGCGATGTTTGAGCAGCGGCGAAGCTGCCAGTCATGACTTGCTGGGTTCGGCCAGAAGCGGGCGGTGGTCAGACGGGAAGCAGTCGCTCAACACATGGGCTCACCGCGCTACGGAAGCGGACAAAGCCCATGGGCGAGGCATCAGTTCATTTGTATGAGCGCCAGAGCCTTCTTGCCGCCGGGCACGACCTCGGTGGCCAACTTTTGATCCAACGTTGCGAGACGCCCTCCCTTGGCGTGGGCAAGTGCCAGCAAGTAGCTGTCTGTTACGCGGGAGTGGCTCGATAAGAGTTCTGCGGCGAAGAACCCGGCATCAGCGACGCTGAGATCGTCGGCCCAGAATTTGTGCCCAGACAACCCACGTATTGCAACCAGAGACTGAAGCACAACGCTCGGAGGCCCTGGCGAATTGGGGTACTTTGGATGCCCAACGATCCGGATGAGGCCGTTCTCGGTGAGCGGGCATGTGGCAAAGCCCTTGTGACCTACCCGCGCAAACCAGTCGTGAGCTTCATCGTGCTGGATGTGTGCTGGATCCACCAGGGCGATGAGGACGTTGACGTCCAGCAGGTAGATCGTCACGACAATTCGTCGCGCAACCGGTTGACCAGTTCCGGGGTAACCGGGGCTGTGCCGCTGCGACTGGGTAGCAACGGGATACCGTTTCGTTCACTGTGCTTTGCTCGAACTCCGCGAGCGAGGCCTTGCCTGGCCAGCGTGGAGATGACTTCACCAACGCTCTTTTGATCCCGTTCGGCCAAGTGCTTGGCTGCAGCGAGGACGTCTTCATCGATGGCGAGGGTCGTGCGCATGATCAGTTTTTGATGCAAATCATCATACATCAAGCATCAGTGTGGCATCCGGGGAGGTGCGACCAGGAGGAACGGGGAACGTGAACATCACGAAGGGTGTTTGATCCTTCACACCTTAACAAGGTGTCCATGAAACTGGCAGCAGTTAACGGTTCTGCTTCTCTGCATTCCCGTGTACTCGCCGCCGCCGGCGTCCTGCAGAAGGTCATTCGGGCCAATGCACGCTTAAGTTCTCCACAGAACGCAACACTACACTGACCAAGCCCCGGCGCGGGCACATCTGAACGCGCGCCTTGGCACGGGGCCCCTCGTCAATCGCTGGCCGGGGAATTGCCTTGTTCCAACAAGGCCGGCACGAGTCGATCATCACGCCCTGCTTCAACAGGAACAAGCCCCATGGAAAGCTCTGCCGTCGACTTGGCCACCTACGTTCGCACGCCGCTGTCGGCATCACATGTCGCACATTTGCGCAGCATCGGTGAGATCGTGCACTTCGAGGCAGGCGACACGGTGGTGGCCTTCGGTGCGCCGAACGAAGCCTTCTTCTACATCTTGGAAGGTGAAGCCGCCGGCTGGGACGAGGTAACGGGCGTGCGCTACGGAAATGCCACCCTGGGCCCGTCGCAGTTCACGGGCGAGATGAGCTTTCTCTCGGGCGGCACGGCCCAGCTGAGCAACCGCGCCGTCACACCGCTGACGGTGATCCGCGTGCCGCGCGCGGCGATGCTGCAGGCCCTGGCCGACATCCCCGAGATGAGCGACATCGTCATCACCGTGTTTGCCGCCCGCCGCCGCCGGCTGATCGAAAGCGGCCAGGCCGGCCTCACGCTGATCGGCCCCGAAGCTGACCGCGCAGTGCGACGCATCGAGGCCTTCGCAGCGCAGAACCGCATTCCCTACCGAGCCCACGCGCTGGGCAGCGCCGAAGCGTTGGCTCTGGCGCAGCGATGCGGTGTGGCGGTGGACCGCGGCGCGGTGATGCTCGGCGAACGCACGGTGCTGCCCGACCCCACGCCGCGCAGCGTGGCGCGCCATTTCGGGCTCGACTTGGCGGTGGAAGACGGCGCCGAGTTCGACGTCGTGATCGTGGGTGCAGGCCCGGCGGGCCTGGCTGCGGCGGTGTATGCCGGTGCCGAGGGCCTGCGTGCGCTCGTCGTCGACGAAACCGCAGTTGGCGGGCAGGCTGCAACCTCGTCGCGCATCGAGAACTACATGGGCTTCCCCACCGGCATCTCGGGCGCCGATCTGTGCGCACGCGGCGAGATTCAGGCGCTGAAGTTCGGCACCCGCTTCGCGGTGCCGCGCCGCGTCTCGGGCCTGCTGCGCGAGGGCACGGGCTTCGCTGTCAAGCTGGACGACGGCGTGGCGGTTCGCGCACGTGCTCTCGTCGTGGCCACCGGGGTGCAGTACCGCCGCCTGCCGCTGGACCGGCTAGCCCATTTCGAGGGTGCGGGCGTGTCCTATGCCGCGACGGAACTGGAGGCGCGGCATGTCGCCGGCCGCACGGCTGTGGTGGTGGGAGGAGGCAACTCGGCTGGGCAGGCCGCGATGTACCTGAGCCTGCGCGCTCAGCGGGTGCACCTGGTGGTGCGTGGTGCTTCGCTGTCCTCATCGATGTCGGACTACCTGATCGAGCGCATCCGCAAGAACGACGCGATCACGCTGCACTTCGCTGCCGAGGTCACGGCGCTGCATGGCGAGCAGACGCTTGCGGCCGTGACGCTGCGCGAAGCCGAGGTGGAAAGCCGCATCGAAGCCGCGGGCCTGTTCATCATGGTGGGCGCGGCGCCGAACACCGGCTGGCTGGCAGGGCTGGTCGATCTGGACAGCAAGGGCTTTGTCGTGACAGGGGACGGCTACCTCACATCCTGCCCGGGCATCTTTGCCGTCGGTGATGTGCGAGCCGGTTCGGTCAAGCGTGTGGCCTCGGCTGTCGGCGAAGGGTCGGTCGTCATCTCCAGGGTATGGGCGCATGTGGCCCGTGGCGGGGAATAACAGAAAGGCCCGGCGCAGCGCTTGAACAACCACGGAGCAAGCTGGTAGGTTCCGCGCGTCAACTCAAGCGGTAACCATACTGCACGGATAACGTCGTTGATCGCTCGGACGGAACCCTTTTTGGAGCAGGTGCAGGTCTGAGATCTGATAGCCGACTGCGGCCAACGGCAGGGACTAGCCGTAAGCGTAAGGCTACGCGACTTCCGCAAAGCTACCAATGAGAGCGGCCGTGCCGGAACGAGCCGAGGGCGGCCGCTGCCGATGTCAGATCTCCGTCTGTTCGGAAATCTCCAGAGAGTCATCGACTTCGATGCCTAGGTATCTCTGAACCGCCCCGGGTTTTGAGGAGGCTCAACTCTCTGAGAGGAATGAGCGATGAATAAGTCAAACAGGTTTTCACCCGAGGTCCGCGAACGCGCTTTTCGTATGGTGCAGGGTTAATGAGGGCGAGTTTCCGTACCCGCCCCTCCATCTGAAATCGGACACGCAGCGCCCAAATGTCCTTCAGCTGGAAGAGCGCTTTCTGCCCGACGATCTTGCCCTTGTTCCACGGCTCGCGATGAACCACGTTGCCTGGGGCTGCCATGATGGTCTCCCATCGAGTTGAGGGCTTCCAAGGGTGCACCTATAAAGCGTCGAGCATCAACAGTGCTAGGTGCACGGCCTGATCCGCGAGTTTGAAAGGAAGCTGACAAGTTGGCCTTCGTAGAGGCACTTTCGGCCAGGAGCGGACGGATGGCCAAGTGGAACGCAGTCGTCCAACCGTTGGAGGTACCTTGCGCCTCAGTAAGGGGCTGATGATGCTTCTGGAGCGTGTCCATGCCCTCTGATCAGTTAAACCCTAACAGCAAACATTATCCCCAACCCCGCGAACAAAACGTACGCCCCTCACTGTCGAAGTATTGGTTCTTCGCTCGCCAACCAAATAGGTATCATCTGAAAACCTCGGACAATAGACCGGTGAATCGTTCAGGGCATTGCCATACCGGTGTGCCATCCGGATACAACACACCGCTCCAAGCATGTCTATACCGGGTATAGCGCAAGTATACTACTCCACCTCGTGACATTTCCTTGATTGAACGAACTCCATGATCAATCTTTTCGGTTCGCTCGATGTATTCATAAGGTACGGTTGGCATAACGAATTCGTCCGGCATGCGAATCGCTAAAAATTTTCTATCATCCTTCCTGCCCGTCTTCATTAAAGTTCCAAACTGCTCGTTAGGTTCAAACTTGTAGACTGCTACAGCGGGGCGAGCATCCTTATTTGAGGTTTGCTTGGCCTCCCAATATTGGGCAGGGTTTAGCTCGAGGTACTTTAGTTTTGGGGCGTAATATGAGTAGGATTGGGCATGACGTAAATCTGCACTTCTGTTGAATATTCTGAGCGAGTCGCTTGGTTCGATTGGTCTGAGTGTTCTTAGGCCGGCATCGATGGCACACATGCGCTCATGCAGCGCTTGAATGCGGAAATAAGGGATGAAATAAATCCCAATCGGCACCATCATGACTCCAGCCAAGAGTGCCTTTTTCCACAGCCGATTTGCACTCTTGGTGCACAGATAAATGATGAATGGGTAAATCAGAAAGATCAGCCCAATTGTCAAAAAACTCATACCTGATTCCTAAAGTGCGCTCACCATCATGGCGCTGCTGGTTACCCCGTTTTTATCGAGTTTCTGAATTCTGGATGTCTCGGTGCCGCTTATCAGCACTCATGCCCGTCGGTCTAGCATCGCATTGGACGCCGAAAGACCGCTTTGCGGAATGCGGGCGAAGGACTGCAATGGGTCGAGAGCGCCGGTTGGCGCGACAGGGAAGCAGTCGTTGGAGCAGCGAGACCGCCAAGTCGGAACTCTAGGTCACCTGCACATCGGATAGCGGTCGCTGGTGTCAGCGCTGGTAGCCGAACCGGACGTCGGCTTGAGAGCGGAACCATGGGTACGCCAGCCGGCGGTCACCGTCCGCAATCGCTGCGAATACGCCCCTGAAAAGTTCGGATGGATCCCCCAACTCTCACAGCTTTGTGATTCAGTTGTTTGGCATCACGCAGCGCACTAGCGTTGACTGGCGCGCGGCACCTCAAGGAAAGAAGAAGTTGACGAGCCTTGACCCCGGCACTGACTCCACAGTTAGGGCTGCTTGGTTCCCCACCTGACCCGGTTGGCCGCTTCACCATGCGGGAAGGCCCGTCGAGGTGGATTCTAGGCGAGGCA
>JAIXUC010000010.1 GCA_027483665.1 Comamonadaceae bacterium
CCCGCGAGAAAGCGCTTTTTCCCAAGCTATACTCGTGGGCTGTTCCTCAATAGCTCAGTCGGTAGAGCGCCGGACTGTTAATCCGTAGGTCCCTGGTTCGAGCCCAGGTTGAGGAGCCAGAAAACACCGAAGCCTGACAAGGACTTAGCTGATGAACTCAGCTAGGTCCTTTTCTTTTGGCCGACCGCAACATAGGCTGTTCACGGTGCGAGCTTGCGGATTTCAGCCTCGAGTGCAGGTGAGGCAATCTCGCTGATGTCTCGAAACGCCAAGTTCAATTGATCGATAAGTTTGCCCTTGGCCCCGTGCTCTTCGAAGCAGGTTTTCCACTGCCGCACCTCGCCCCACACGCGGCGCATGATGCCCAGTGCCAACGGGCGCTCTGGAACAAAGGCGGCGTAGTGGCTCAGGGCGTTGTCTAAGGTGGCGAGCTTGCCCATCGCCCCCACGCCCAGGTGCAACCGACGCTCGCTGGCAATGACCGGTCGCGGCACCACGTCGTACAAAGGGCTGAGCACCCAGCTGCCCAGTCGCGGGTCGCGCACGAATCCGTGGTTGCGCAGGTGGTCGTCGTCGTTGGTGACGAAGATGTTGAGCACCATGCGCGCGAACAACTCTTCGGCGTTGGCCCTCACGCGATCGGGATGCACGTACTGGCGCACTGCCCGGCCCAAATCCGCGTACGCCTTGTCTGGCGACTCGAGCTCGCTGCAAGCCACCAGCGTGAGACCACTGACGAACGGCAGACGCCCTTCGACGCGGCCATCACCGGGCCGGGTGTCGTGCATGGCCCCTTCTGGCCAGGGCTCGCCCGCTTGAACCCAGTAGCGGTCAAACCGCCGGATGAGCATGACCGGTCGCCCGCCCAGATCGAGGTAACGCACCTCTGGGACGGTCAGGCCGCAGCGGCGCGCCAACTCCAAGGTGCAGGTCTCGGCCCTGGCCACATCGAACGTGTCGCCTTTGGCCGGAAATTTAGCCAGCCATAACGCACCGTCGTCGTCGCGTACCGTGGCCTTGGGCCGGGCACCGCCGGCCGAGGGCCCAGCCCCCAGGAAATGCTCAAGGTTGGCCGGGACGGCAGCCCCGTTGTCGATGGCCTCCGAGGCTTGCAGCACGTACTGCAGCGAATGCATGTCGCTGGCGGATGCCGAGTCGGGGCTGGTCCGCTGCTCACGCACATCCAGCGCGCCCACGCGGTCACCCCCGGCATGCAGCAAGTACTGCACCTCCAGCAGGCTGTTGGCCGGTGCCTTCAGCTGGGCCTCGATGACGCGGCGCCCCCAGGCGTCTGGTGCCGCGTCACGAATGCCGCCGAACTCACCGAGCCCGTTGACCGGAAAAAGCATCTGCCCCTTGATGCGCTCGCGGTCGCCAAACGCCAGGCTCACCGGGTCGATCTCAAAGGATTCTTTGCGCCCCAGGTAGCCGGTGCCGTAGGCGAATTCGCTGGCGAGTTCGTGTGTCTGCACGTTGGCGCCTTCGGTCTCGGTGAGCCCCAGGATGCCCGCCGGCACGAAGCGATGACCCTCGGCTTGCCTGACATGGCCGAAGACGAAGACCTCGGACTTTTTGCGCGCCATCAAAAGTCCAGACGCTGCAACTCGGTCTTGCTCAGCGCCCGGACCCGCTGGGTGGTCTCGCGCGCGGCCAGCGCTTGAAGTGACGGGTCGTCTTCCTTCAAGAGCGACAGCAGGCTCACGCCGGGCGCAATGGCTTCCAGGTACCTCAAGATTTGAGCCTGCGTGCGGCTGAGGTCACCCTTTTCCAGCAGCACTGCCGTGGAGCGGGAAATACCTGCCCGCAGGGCAGCGTCCGCCTGCCGAATCCGCCGTGCGGTGCGCAAGCGTGCCAACTTCTCCCCCAGGTGACGGGCTTCTTCCAGACGCTCAGGGGTCATCAAACCTTGTTCGTTGCGCTTCATGTCTTTTATATCAGTCTTAAACCAGATAAAGATTGTCTTTGCAGACAATTTAGCCTGCGATCAGTCTTGAGTCAAGGCTGCAATCGAGATGAAGACAGCGAGGGCATCAGCGGCTGGCGCCAATCGAAGCTGTTGATTTGTAGGTCCCTGGTTCGAGCTCAAGTTGAGGAGCCAGAGATCTGGTGACGAATATGAAGGCTTGCAGTAGAAACGTTGCAGGCCTTTTTCATTTGCAGCTTGCAAGCCTAGGCCCGCCACTAGGATGCGAAGGGTTCTGTCATCCACCTTGCGAAGGAGCCTTGATGGGCTACACCGCTTTGATTGACGCTGACGGCCTGGAGTGTTTCCACCGGCTAAAACACGAGCGCTTTCACCCGCTGTTGATTGACGACGCGAAGCGTGGGTTGGCCGATATCGCAGCAGGGCGTGTGTTTCCAGCAGACGCAGTCTTGGCCTTGATCCAACAGCGTCGCATCAAACCATCCCGATCGCTGTACCCCAACAAACTCAGTACGTTCAAGACGCAAAAGCACGGCTGACCAGCTTTACAGCGTTCAGGTTATTGCCAGAGATGCAATCACGATAAATGGTGTGATTGATCTAGGTGGGGAGAAGCCGCTTTCTGGTCGCCTCGGGTGCCTTGGAGCTGGGCTTGTACTCACTGTGATCGAGGTACCGCACTACTTCATCGATGCACGGTAGTGTCGACTCCGAAGGAAGCACAAGATCGTCCGAGAACACGAACACCTCGCGCCCCTTATAGACCGTCGAGGCGTTGTATTGGAGGTTGTACAGAAACGACCTGCGCTTGGCGTAGTACTCAAGAATTTCAGGCGCACTGTCGTACGAGACGATCCAACTGCGCGGCAGTCCCTTCTGAATGACACATGCGATGCGCGCATGGTCCTCGGTCTGATACGAGTCAAGGTACAGGCGTTGTGCCTTGTTGAAGTACGGCGGGTCGCAGTACACGAACGACTTGGCGGGCAGCGTGGGGATGTAGTCCGCCATGAACTGTTCTGCATCCAGATTTCGGACAGTAATGCTACTGCGCCGATCGGCGATCACTTCGATACGTCGGATCAGTTCGTTCCGCGAGAAACGCGCGTCCATCTTCCACGGGCCGTTCTGCTGGAGGCCGCCAATCAGCCCGCCGCTCAACACGCCAGATCTGTTACACCTGTTCAGAAAGAACGTGCTGAACCCAAGCTCCAGCTCACTGTGATTTCCGGCGTTACGGATTATTTCCCGCTGCCGCTTCCACTCCTCGACCGTCAAAGACGCCGTGGAAACCAATCGGCAGAACTCTTCGGTCTGTGTGAGGATTGAACGCCAGAACGCGTAGATCGCCTTAGAAGAGTCGTTGAGATGAATGTTGGTGACGTGGCCCTCCAAGAGCAACCGAATCGCGACGCCCGCCCCTCCAGCGTACGGTTCGACGTAGTCGCAGCCCTGCAAGTCATTCGCGCGCAAGACCTCGAGGACAAACAGCGTCAGCCGCTGCTTGCCGCCCGGATACCGTAGTGGTGTGGCGTACCTCATTTCAGTGTCAAGCGTTCATCGCCTCAAGCAAGGGGAACACATTACCGAACAGGACCGCTATGTCCTGCGGCTGCTGTGAGAACGTAGGGTTGTGGACGAGCTGATTCATCGAAGTGACAGATAGGATGCCCTGTGGCTTCGCCAGCTCGGTCAGGGATCCATGCAACACTCTCAACATTGCTTGATCTGAGCTGTTTTTCGTCAGGTTTCTCGTCACGTCCCGGAGTACGTCGATGAGCTTTCGGTCGATGCCGTTATTGGTGGCTGAAAGGCCCGCGGTCTTGTGGTCCGTGCAGTACGCCTTGGCGGAAATCTCAAACATGCTCCGCAGCAAGAAGCAGAAGGCGATGGGGTTCTTGTCCAGCTTCAGGCGCCGAATCTCGACAAGGAGCGAAACAACCTTCTCGCGCCGCTCCCCCTTTGGTGTGAAATCTCGAAGTGCTCGTGCCACTCGCCGCGGGTCCTGCACGGCAACGGCTGCAACCTTCTTTCCCGTAGCAACTGCCGCGGCCGACGCTGGCGAGGGAGCGACCGCCGTCCCGGTGCCCGCGCTTGCCGTTGGCAAGCTGGAGTAAGAAGTGCCTGCCCGACTCGTGGAGGACGGCGCGGGCTTTACATCCGGAATGCCGAACGCGGTGGCCACATCTGTGGTGCGCAGGCTATCGAACGTCACGCTCTTTTGGCCAATAGCGAATATCACCTCGTCGAACTTGAGGCGATGGTGAACTTTGTTCGGATACTTCTTGCCGACGTCGGTACTGTTTAAGCACCCAAGCCGCGAGGACATCCGCTTTAGCGCCTCTTCGAGGACGCTGAGCGGGTAATCACCCGACCACAATTGAGTCTGCCGCGCGGTTAGGTTGGTGCCGTGCTTGAGATACTTCTCTAGCACGTCGAGCGCGGGCTCCGGCACCTTGTTCTCATCTCGGTTGTGGCGTGCTCTTGCAACGGCTGTCCACTTGTCGCGCCCGGCCTTCTCTCCCTTGCCGTGAGTCAGACTCCGAATTCTGTTGGCAACATCCGCTTCCTCTGGCCCGTACACAACACACGGCACATTCAGGTTTGCCTTCTTCCAGGCCGGCGTCGCTACAGTTGCGATTCTCTGGAGGATGTTGGCGGGAACGCTTAGGTCCTTGGTTGCGATTAATCCGTGGATGATCTTCAACGCTGAGACACGCCGGTTGCCCTCCTTCACGGTCAACACAGCCTTTGTGCCATTACCCGTGCGTTGAACCAAAACGTTCTCGGTCGGAAGATAGCCGTCGTCCAATAGGCTCTCGGTCAGCGCCCAGAACCAATCTGGATTGATGGCAATGATCGCTTCGACGGCATGCCGTTCGTCTTTTTGGCGCGTAGTTCAGTAGTTCGAGAGATCAATGGACAACCGCTTGATCGACGTCGACTCGCTGACTGGCATGGTCTTCTCCCCTCTTTCTAGCGTCACGGAAGCTTTCCCAAGTCATGCTATCAAACACGGGGGTGCCACTCGCGACATGGTGGCGACATACGAATGCATAGCTCCCCCCAGGGTATGAAACTCCGCACAGCGCGCACAGGGCCATCAACTCTGTCGCCAAGCACCGTGCTCCAGCTTGGTCATCAACATCACCCGCGCATATGACAAACGACCGACGTAAACGCTCTGGAGTTCTCCAGCGCATCACCTTGCTGCCGCGCGCCTACCTGTCGCGCTGGTCGGCAGTTGCCGGGGCACATGACGTACCTGCGCGAAACTTGACGTTGTTAGACCATCGCGCTGCGATATGGGAACGGGCAAGGCTGGCGTTGTAAGGATGCTCGTCCCCGACCTACTGCATGAACCTGCTGAACCCTGTTGCATTCCAGGCATGAACAAACTGCCAATTAGCCCAGCAGATGCTCTGCGCGACCCCATCTCCGCGATGGAACCTGATCCGCGCACATCCATGTTTTCAGATCAGACGCCTCCGTCGCTGGCGGCGCACCACGCCTGGGTTGCCAGCATTCAGATCAGCACAACCGTCCCGGAACCCGTTGCCATTCAGTTCGATACCGCGCGAAACCTGTATCTGTATTCGTGGCATGTATATCGGTTCTACATGGTCGCGGCTGTGCAGGCACTGGCAACGCTGGAGTTCGGGCTCCGTGAGCGCCTGCCTAAGCGATTGCCCAAGGAATACCAGTGGCAAAAGGAACCCTCGCTTTCTGGATTGCTGCGCTATGCCGCCGACCAGGGCCTGATCCGCAACGAAGGGTTCCGGCGCTGGCACCAAGCTGCTGAAGTGCAAGCCCGCAGCCGGCTTTCAGCGGAAGCGGTTCGCACCATGATTAGCCAGGGCCTCGACTCCATCGACATCGACGATGACGCGCCTCTGGAGATCACTCCAGAAGACCAACAGTGGGATCTTGTTGCTGGGCTGAGCGAAAGCCTCCCCAAACTGCGAAATCATTTGGCTCACGGCAGCTCGACCTTGACGCCGCAGGTTCGGGGAACCTTGGAGTTGGTGGCAGAAATCTTGTGCCAGCTCTATCCAGAAGAACCGACAACCGAAAGCCGCTAGCTCGCCCCACCCACCCCCTCCCCCAACACCCCCTGCAAATGCTCCACCAGCACCCGAACCTTGGGCAGGCGGTGGCGGTCTGGGAGCATGACGGCGTAGATGGGGGTGTGGGGGTCGGGCGTGTGCTCTTGCAGCAGGCGGCGCAGTTGGCCTGTGGCTTCGAATGGGCCGGCGACTAAGCGGTTGATGCGGGCGATGCCCAGGCCGGCCAAGGCCATGGTCAGCACGACGCCGGTGTTGTCGGTGCGCAGCGCGCCGTTCACTTTGATGTCGTGTGGCTGGCCGTCCACCACGAAAGGCCAGTGGTTCAGGCTGGGGCTGGCGCTGTTGCCGATCAGGCGGTGGGCTGACAGCACTTGCGGCGTGGTGGGCTCGCCGTAACGCGCGATGTAGGCCGGCGCGGCGTAGATGGCACGCCCGTGATGGCCCAGGGAGCGGGCCACGAGGCCGTCATTGGCGGGGCTGCCGGTGCGCACGGCGATGTCGAAGCCGTCGCGCGCCAAGTCCACCAAGCGGTCGTCGGCTGCAATTTCCAGGCGCAGGCGCGGCCAGCGTTGCAGCAAGTCGGCCAGCGTGGGGGTCAGCACCAGGGCCATGGAGTGGCTGGTGGCCAAGCGCACCAGGCCCGTGGGCTCGCCTCGGCGCTCGTCCATTTCTGCGTCCAGCGCGTGCGCTGCCGAGAGCACCTGCAGGCCGTGGCTCGCCAACGCGTCGCCCTCTTCCGTCAAAGACAAACCGTGCGTGCTGCGGTTGACCAAACGAACGCCGCAAGCGCGCTCGATCCGCCCCAAAGCGCGCGACACCTGCGAGGCCGGCACGTCGCGTTCGCGGGCCACAGCCGACAGGTTGCGCAGCTCGGCCACGCGGGCAAAGAGCGCGAAGTCGTCCACCGTCAGGGCGGCTGTGCGGGGCAGTGCTGGGCTCATGGCGGGATGTTCGCACGCACGGCTTTGCAGCTGCTGCACAGCCGCTGTGCAGCGCGGCTGGTTTCCGCATCGGGTGCCGATCTCTAGATTCCAGCCATCGGTCACGCCGTGGCCGAACACAGCACCCAGGAGCCCGCCATGAACCGCCACATTGCCACCAAGCCAGCATCCAACCCTGCCAGCAACCAAGCCCTATCCATAGCCACCACGACCCACGCCGACAACGCCGGGGAAGCCGGGGAATCAGCTGAAATCAACGGCATTCACCTGCCGCTGAGCGTGGAAGCCCGCGATGCGCTGCACCGCGAGGCGCTGGCATTCAGGCGCGAAGCTATCCGCGAAGCGGGGAAGGCGCTGAGCAGTGCGCTTCTGGCTGCGTTCAGCGTTCTTCTTCGCGGCCTGTCATTTCGGACCAGCTCGGCGGGCATGCGACCCCGCACGAGCTGAAGAGCTGGCCTGGCCGGGTACAGGGCGAGCTCACCATTCGCCGGCAAGAGGGCAACTCACCAGTTGGCGGGCTTGGCAATCAGATGGCCATCTGCCCCGACAACCGGATCAGGAAACCGCGCAGCCATGAGGTGTGACCGGCGAATGTGCCTTTGGTGCGTGGCCACCCGAACGAGCGGAGTCGCTGCACCGAATGGATTGGGCGGCGTCAGAAGGTAGACCGGCTTGCCCAACTCTTGCGCAACGATGCGAATGGGCTCGACCAAGTCCGTATCGTTCGACACCACCACCGCTGCATCAAAGCGCCCAGCCCAAGCATCATTGACCAGATGGACCGCTAAGTTGACGTCGGAGCCCTTTTCTTCCATCGTGAAAACCTGCGCTTTCACAGCATTGGGCAGTGCCGCGGGTTTTCCACCAACTCGACCGCTCCCGTAGCTACCAACGGGAAGCCGCTCGTGGCGGCTGCTGGCACGGTCGGCGTCCAGCCCAACGAGGACATCACCTGGGGCCAATACTGTGTGGGTGCCCGTGGTGTCCGTGAGGGTTCGCCGTGCCACCGGAAGCAGCATGACTGGCCGCCAATTCGACTTAGCCAGGAAGGTACCGAAATGGACCTCAATTTCTGGCACGGTCGCCATTGCGTTCAGCAGGACCTGCTGGCGACCCGGAGCCCCCGCATCGACGGCACCCGATACGCGGGCCGTGAAGTACCGCACCTTGTCGACCTGCGCTGAAGGCACAAGCTGCTCTGTCAGTAGCTTCGGGTTGAGCCACTTGCAGCCTGTGTCCTTGATGGCGTAGTACAGATTGAAGCCGTCGATGTAGGCACGGGTCTTCAAGACTTTGCTCCAGAAAAAAGCAAGGGCCACCGGAGGTGGCCCTTGAGCCGACAGCACGCTGCCGACGGATAAAACGAGATAAGTGTAGCCAAGGGCGCACTGTGCTTGCTAGACGCTTGGGAGGCGCTAGAGACCATGCAAATCTGGGCAGTCTTTACCCTGTGAGGCTGGCTAGGACCTGTTAACGCCTCACTGACTCAAGCGAGAGGTGTAGCGGCAGACCGCTGGGTCGAACCAGGTTTGGGAGTACTCGGCCAGTGTGTTGCCCGCGGTCCAAGACAAGCGCTCGATGAAGCCGGCGCTGTCGCTCGCTTTCAGGCCACAGGGCGATGTGGCCCAAGCGGGGGCTGGTGCCACGGCGATGCGGTCTTCCACACGGGCAATCCACACCTGCAGGCGCTGTTGATAGAACAGGTACATGGAGTCGCCCAACTCTTGGGCTTGTAGCTCGGGGCAAGCCGCGGCACTGAACCAGATTTCTTCCAGCGCCACGGGCACTTCGCTCAGGTAGCGCAGGCGGCGCACGCGCCACAGTGCGTCTGAGGCGTCGCCTCCCAAAGCAGGCACGTGGGGCGGCCGCGTGCAGCTGCTCAGGCCCAAGATGGTGGCGGTCGGCAAGCCCGGGCCGGTGGTGAGTTCGAGGCGGAAGAGTTCGTAGATGCGCTGCGTGCCCGAGGCGCGCTTGACGTAGGTGCCCGAGCCCTGCACGCGCTCCAGCACGTCTTGCTCGGCCAGCAAAGCCAAGGCCTTGCGCAGCGTACCCACCGCCACGTTGAGCGTGGCCGACAGTTCGGCCTCGGTGGGCATGCGCTCGCCCTCGTGCCAGTAGCCGGCCTTGATCTGCCGGGCCAGCAACTCGGCCACTTGAAGGTAGACCGGCAGGGGCTTGGCGGCGATGGGGCTGCTCATGGCGGCAGTATGGCAAAGCAGCCACCGCTACGGACTTACCCGAGGGGCTGGGCCATGCAAGTCATTTACTATTCATGCACATTTATTTGTGCATGTTTATTTTGGGGGCCAGACATGAGCATCGTTCCCGTCCGAGGGGCCGACATACAGGGCGCAGAGGTCGCGTGGTTCGCGCCTTTGTGTTCAGACGATTTCCGCCATCTGGGCGTCCCCGAAGACGACTTGCGCAGCAGCTGGGCCAACACCAGCCGCATCGCCCTGCGGGCAGAAGCGCTGGGGTTTCGCAACATCTTGTGCCCCTCGTCTTACCAAGTGGGGCAAGACACCCTGAGCTTTGTGGCGGCGATGGCAGCGCAAACCTCGCGCATGAACCTGCTGGCGGCCATCCGCTGCGGAGAAATGCACCCCGCCATGCTGGCGCGCACCGTGGCCACCTTGGACCACATGCTCGAAGGTCGGCTGACGCTGAACGTGATTTCCTCGGACTTCCCCGGCCAGCAAGAAGACAGCGCCTACCGCTACCGCCGTTCTTGGGAGGTGGTGGAGATCCTCAAGCAGGCTTGGACGCAAGACCGCATCGACTACGAAGGGCAGATCTACCAGCTCAAGGGGCTCTCGACTGACCCGGTGCGGCCCTACCAGACCAATGGCGGCCCCTTGCTGTACTTCGGTGGCTACAGCCCCGATGCGCTGGCGCTGTGCGGTGCCCACTGCGACACCTACCTGATGTGGCCAGAGCCCAAGGCGGTGCTGGCGCAGCGCATGCGCGATGTCCATGCCCAGGCTGAGCGCCATGGGCGGGTGTTGGACTACGGGCTGCGCGTGCACATGATCGTGCGCGACACCGAGGCCGAGGCCCGGGACTACGCCCGCGAGTTGGTGTCGCGCCTGGACGACGACAAAGGCCGCGAAATTCGCCAACGCGCGCTCGACGCGGGCAGCCTGGGCGTGGCGCTGCAAAGTGCCAACCGCGACAAGGCCGACGACGAGGGCTATATCGAGCCGCACCTGTGGACCGGCGTGGGCCGGGCCCGCAGTGGCTGCGGTGCAGCGCTGGTGGGCAGCGTCGATCAGGTGCTCAGCGAGATCCACGACTACATGAAGATGGGCATTCGCGCCTTCATCTTCTCGGGCTATCCGCACCTGCAGGAATGCGAGATGTTCGGCACCAAGGTGCTGCCGCAATTGCAGACCGTGTCGCTGGCCCAAGCCTACGGCCGCATTCCCACGTCTACCCCGCCCACTCCACTGGGTGTGGGCCCGCGCCGCTGAATCTTTTTTCGTCCCTCGAAGCTCCACCCATGAATCGCATCACTTTGCCCAACAGCCGCACGCTCAGCCGCATGGCCTACGGGGTCTGGCGCTTGTCCGAGGCTGCAGACAACAGCGTCAGCGCCAACCTGGAGCGCATCGACGCCTGCCTGGCCCAGGGCATCACGACCTTCGACCATGCCGACATCTACGGCGATTACCGCTGCGAAGCCCTGTTTGGCGAGGCCATCAAAGCCCGGCCTGCTTTGCGCGAACAGATCGAAATCGTCACCAAGACCGACATCATGTTGCTGTCGGCGCAGTGGCCCGGCACGCGGGTGAAGCATTACGACACCAGCGCCGCGCACGTGCGGGCGAGCGTCGACCGTTCGCTGCAGCGCATTGGCGTGGAGGTGATCGATCTGCTGCTGCTGCACCGCCCAGACCCGCTGTGCGACGCCACTGAGCTGGGGGCTTGCCTGGACAGCCTGATCGACAGCGGAAAAGTGCGCGGCGTGGGCGTGTCCAACTACATGCCCTGGGACGCCGACCTGCTGCAGTCGCGCATGAAGCACCGTTTGCAGACCAACCAGATCGAGCTGAGCCTGCTGCACACCGCACCTTTCGTCAACGGCCAAGTGGCCCATGCCCAACAACACCGCATGCCCTTGATGGCTTGGTCGCCGCTGGGGGGCGGAAGGCTGCACACGCAAGCCGGCCAAGCCGGCACCGCTGCAGCGCGGCTGGCCCATTGCTTGGGCGAGCTGGCCCGCGCCAGTGGTGTGGACGACAGCGCAGTCGCCATCGCCTGGCTGATGCACCACCCCGCCTGCGTGCTGCCGGTGATGGGCAGCAACCAGCTGGGCCGCATTCGCCGCTTTGCAGACGCCAACCGAGTTCCCATGGACCGCCAGACCTGGTTCGAGCTCTACGAATTGGCCAACGGACACCAAGTTCCTTGAGAGCCAGCGAGCCATGCGCCTTCTGCCCGACACCTTGCCCATGACCACCCCGACGGCGAGCACACCAGACCCGGCTGAGGCCGCCCTCTATCGCCAAGCCCTGGGCAGCTTCGGCACCGGCGTCACCGTGGTCACCACGCGCTGGGACGACCAAGACTGGGGCATGACCTGCAATTCGTTTTCTTCCGTGTCGCTCGATCCGCGTCTGGTGCTGTGGTGCATCCGCCGGGAGGCCAGCAGCATCGAGGCTTTCACGCGCTCCGACGGGTTCACGGTGAACGTGCTCTCGCTGGCCCAGCAAGCACTGGCGCGCCAGTTCGCCACCGGCAGCCTGGAACAGCGTTTTGCAGACGTGGCGGTACACCGGCAGCCCAGCGAGCGGCTGCGCTTGGCCGACACAGCAGCCTGGTTCGACTGCGCGCTGCACCAAGTGGTCGAGGCGGGTGATCACCACATCGTGATCGGGCGCGTGCTGCGCTTTGCTTGCCAAGACACACCTGCTCTGAGCTACTGGCGCAGCCGCTTCGGTGGCTTCGGCGTTCAGCCGGCATGAGCTCACTGTGGCTTTTGTTTCTGGCGGTCGGCGCAGCGGGCGGCTTCACGGCGGGCTTGTTTGGCGTGGGCGGTGGGCTGGTGATCGTCCCAACCCTGTACTTTTTGTGGAAGAACGACCCGGTGCTGGGCCCGGAGGTGATGCACTTTGCGGTGGCCACCTCCTTGGCCTGCATCGTGGTCACGTCCATCAGCAGTTCCTGGACGCATTGGCGCGCAGGCCGCCTGCCCTGGGGCGCGCTGCCCGGGTGGCTGCTGGCTGCATCGGGCGGCGCCATCACGGCTGTCTTACTGGCCCAGCACATGCCCACCGCTGGGCTGAAGCTCGGTTTTGGCGTGTTTGCTTTGGTCACCTGCATCACGCTGGTGCGGCAGCGCAACCGGCTGGCCAACGGTTCCACGCCCAGGCGCGCGGAAGTGTTGCTGGTGGGCACGGCGATCGGGCATGTCTCGACGCTGCTGGGCGTGAGCGGCGGGGCCATGACCGTGCCCTACCTGGTGCTTAGGGGCACCGATGTGCGCCAAGCCGTGGTCATGAGTTCAGCGGTTGCCATACCCATTGCCGTGGTGGGCGCGGTGGGTCTGGGCCTCACCGGCCCGAACACCGCCCACACTTGGGGCTATGTGCATGCCCCGGCCTTCTTGGGCATCAGCGCGGTCAGCCTGCTGTTCGCCAACTGGGGCGCGCGCCTGTCGCAAACCATGGACCAAGGCCGACTCAAGCTGGGCTTTGCTGCATTTTTGGCGGTGGTGGCGGTACACATGCTGGGCTTCTGAGGCGCGCGCCAGCCCCGTCAAAAACGCACGGTCTCGCACACCGGGTCGTCATGGCGTGGCAGGCCTGCGCCGACAGGCGCTGCCAAAGCCAGCTCGGCGCCTTCCACCACGAACAGCGGCAGCCGCTCCAGTGGCGCATCGACCTCGTGCCACTGGCCGGCTGGCAAACGCTCGCGGCTGTAGAAATCCACCCAGTGCTGCCCCTTTGTCTTTGGCAACTGCGGCAGATACAAGCGCCGCCGGCGCTCGCCGGCAGTGACCACTGGAGCCACCAGCAGGTGCTCGCCCAGCATGAACTCGTCGCAGTCCTGCAGGCATTGCGGGTCGTCTGGCCAGTTGAAGAAGGTGGGCCGGATGATCGGTACGTGCCGCTCGCTGGCATCCACGAAGCATTGCCAGAGGTAGGGCATGAGGCGGTAGCGCAGGCGAATGGCGGCAATCACCGGCTCCGTCACCTCGGGGTGCATCCAAGGCAGGTTGCTGACGTTGCCTGCCTTCCAAGAGTTCATCACCATGCGCGGGTTCAGGGCGCAGGCCTGAACCCAGCGCAAAAACAGCTCGGGTTCAGGCACCGGGCCATAGAAGCCGCCCACGTCATGGCCAACGTTGAACAGGCCCGACAGGCTCATCTGCAAGCCGGTGCGGATGTTCCATTTCAGCGTGGCCCAGCTGGTGGTGTTGTCGCCAGACCAAGTCTGCGCGTAACGCTGGATGCCGGGCGGCCCGGCACGTGAGACCGTGAACACTGCCTCGCTGCTGCCCTTCTTCGCGCCCCAGGCTTGCTGCGCTTCGAAGGTGGCGCGCGTCATCAGCAGCGCGTGCAGTGGACGGCTGCGGTGCATGGGCAGTGGGCGGCCCCAGGCTTGCGTGAAAGCGTCCTCGGACTGAATGGCGTACTCGTTGTTGTCGTTCCAACCGACGTCGATGCCCTTGCCAAGAATCTGCTCGCGCAGCTGCTGCTGCCACCAGGCAATGGCCTGCGGGCGGGTGAAGTCCAGGTGCGAGCCTTGGCCGTCCCAGTAGGGCTCGACCACGGGTTGACCGGTGCCGCTGTCTTCAATGAAGGCACCCTGCTGCACCAAGCTGGCGTAGGCCGGGTGGTCGTCGAGCAGGCAGGGCTTGAGGTTGGCGACCAAGCGCATGCCAGCGGCCTGAAACTGGGCGTTGAGGGCTTCTGGGTCTGGGAATTTGCTGCGGTTCCAGGTGAACACGTAGCGCTGTTTGCCGCGGTTGCTGTAGCCCGAGCCGTAGTGGAAGGAGGAGATGGGCACGCGGCGGGTCTGGCATTCGCCAATGAAGGCGTCCAGCAGCTCTTGGGCATTGGACGAGTCGGCCAAGCCCATGGCGGTCTGGGCAAAGCCCAGGCTCCAGCGCGGCGGCAGGTGCGTGCCGCCGATGAGGGCCACGAACTGCGCCACCACCTCGGCGGGTGTGCGGCCCACCATCAGGTAATAGTCGAGGTCGCCGTCGTCGATCTCCAGCGTGCGAAACAGCCCGTGGTAGTTGTCATGCTCGCAACCCAAATCAAAGGTGCAAGCCGACAGGGTGTCGTAGTACACGCCGGTCCACAGCCCATCCACCGTGCGGGTGATCACAAAGGGCCAGTGCTTGTAGAGCGGGTCACCGCTGGCTGGGTCGTAACCGATGGAGTCTTGCCCCAGGCAACGCAGCCGCCGCCCGTGCAGGTTGAGTGGGCCAGTCTTGTCGCCCAAACCAAAGTAGTGCTCGCGCGGATCGCGCTCCAGGCAATGGCGAACCAGGCCGGTGCGCCGCTCACTCAAATAGGCGCTGGTGGTGCGGTCGCTTTGAAACACCTGCCCGGTGAGTGGGTCATGCCACACCAAGCGCAGCGGCTGCTGGGCACCGCCCAACAGGTGCAGCTTCAGAGCCGTGGTGGCAAGCTGAGGGCCATCGGCATCAGCGCTGCTGGTGAGCGTTGGGCGTTGAAAGCCATCGAGCGCATCGCGCTCGCGGCCTTCCCAAGGCATGTGCGTGTGCCCTTGTGCCTCGTCCAGAGGTGCTACAGCCCAAGTGCGGGGTTCGCGCCAAACGCTGCCGCGGGCCCAGGTGACGCGGGCCATGCTGGGCTTGAGAAACACCACACGCAATTGCCCACCGTCAGGCAGCGCGGCCGAGGCGTCGGCCAGGCTCTCGCCTGGGTGCAGCGTCCAGCCCGAACTTTTGAGCGGCGTCACAGACCTTCCTTCCTGATGCGGCGCTCCTTGGCGTCAAAGGCGTGCCAGCGCTGAGGATGCGGCGTCATGTGAATCGCGCCGCCACTCGGTGGCTCGGTGCCACCCTCCATGAGCAACTCCATGCGGGTGCCGTCTGCCAGCTGGCCCAGCACCAAGCGCTGAGCGCCCAGGTACTCGCTGCCTTTGACCGTGATCGCCAGGCCCTGGCCCGGCGTACACGGCAACCAGTGCTCGGGGCGCACGCCAATTTGCTGCGCCCCCACGGGCATGGCGGCACGCAAGGCCGGATCTTGCGAGGCCGTGGCGGCTGGAATGAAATTCATGCGGGGGCTGCCGATGAAGCCGGCCACGAACACGTTGTCCGGCTTGTCGTACAGGGCTTGGGGCGTGCCCACCTGTTCAATGCGGCCAGCGCGCAGCACCACGATTTTGTCGGCCATGGTCATGGCCTCCACTTGGTCGTGCGTCACATAGATCATGGTGGCTGCCAGCCGCTGGTGCAGCTCGCGCAGCTCCGAGCGCATGGACACACGCAGCTCGGCGTCGAGGTTAGACAGCGGCTCGTCGAACAGAAATATCTTGGGGTTTCGCACGATGGCGCGCCCAATGGCCACGCGTTGGCGTTGCCCGCCAGACAGCTGGGTCGGCTTGCGCTTGAGCAACTCACCCAGCCTCAACAGGGACGCGGCCTCTTGCACCTTGCGGTCGATCTCCGCTCGCGGCACACGGGCGTTCTCCAAACCGAAAGCCATGTTGGAGAACACCGTCATGTGCGGGTACAGCGCGTAGGACTGAAACACCATGGCGCAGCCGCGATCGGCGGCGCTGGTGTCGTTCACACGCTGGCCGTCGATCAGCAGATCGCCGCTGGTGGGCTGGTCCAGCCCCGCGATCATGCGCAGCAGTGTGGACTTGCCGCAGCCCGAAGGCCCGACGAACACCACGAACTCCCCGTGATCGACCTGGAGGTCCACCCCATGAATGACCTTCGTTTGGTCAAAAGACTTTTCTAGGGAACGCAGTTCGAGTGTGGACACGATCGATGACCTGATGGGCTGAAATAACGTGGTTCACTTCACCCCGGCGCTGGCGATGCCGGTGGTGATGTAGCGCTGCAAAAAGGCAAAGACCAGGGTCACGGGCAGCAGCGTGATGACGGTCATGGCCAGCAGGTAGTTCCACTGGGTGTTGAGCTCGCCCTGGAAAGAATTGAGCGCCAGTTGCAGCGTGAAGTGCTCGCTTTGCGACAAGACGATCAGCGGCAGCAGGAAGTCGTTCCAACGCCACATGACCGAAAAAATGGCCAGCACAGCCAGCGCCGGCGCTGACAGCGGAAGGACGATGCGCCAGTAAATGCGCCATTCGCTGGCGTGGTCCATGCGCGCAGCCTCGATCAACTCGTCGGGGATGGTCAGCATGTACTGACGCAACAAGAAGACGCCAGTAGGCGTGGCCACCGCCGGCAAGATGACGCCCCACAAGTTGTTGAGCAGACCCACCTCGTTAATCACCAGAAACACCGGCACCAAGATGATGGTGGGCGGGATCATCAGCGTTGCGATGATCAACAGAAACACAGCCTTCTGGCCCTTGAAGCTGTACTTCGACAGCGCGAAAGCGGCCATGGAGTTGAACAAGAGGGTGATCACCGTGGCCACCACGGTGATGAAGACGCTGTTCCACAAATAGGTGCCGAAGGTGAACTTGCCGAACAAGTCGGTGTAGTTGTTCCAGGCGAACTTCAGCTCATTGACCGGTTGGCGCTGCTTGATGTTGACCTGCACCGTGTCTTGCGGGTTGGCCGGGTCCACCATCGTGGCCATGATGCCGATGCGCCGAACCTGCGCCATGTCGCGTTGCTGCCCATCGTCGAGCGTGACCGTGAACAGCGGCAGGGGTTTGTCGTGGCCAGCCACCGCGACGGTCTTTTGGCTGTAGGGCAAAAAGGTGGGTGGGAATTGGCCAATCGCCGACTCGGTCTTGAAGGAAGAAGCCACCAGCCAGAGCACCGGGGCAAACATCATGAACAGCCCGACCGCGAGGTAGGCATAGGTCAGCACGTCGGTCCAGTGAAGCCGCTGGCGCCCACGGGTGCGCAGCAAAAAGGGCACGACGGTCATTTCAGCGTCCTCTTTGGCCGGCTTCGCTGGCACGGGTGAGCCGCAGTTGCGCCAGCGTGAGCACGATCAGGAAAGCAGCCAGAGCCAAAGACGCTGCCGCCGCCAAGCCGTACAGGTGGATTTGTTCTGCAAAGCCGGTCTGGTAGATGAACTGCACGATGAAAGTGGTCGCCGAGCCTGGGCCGCCACCGGTGAGCACGAAGACCTCGTCGAACACCTGCACTGCACGAATGGCGGCCAGCACCAAAACCACGATCAGGTTGGGCATGAGCAGCGGCAGTGTGATGCGCGTGAGCGTGCGCCATGGGCTGGCGCGGTCCATCTCGGCAGCTTCGTAGAGGTCACGTGGAATGGCCTGCAGGCCAGCCAGCAAGATGAGCGTGTAGAAACCCATGTGGGCCCAGATGGACACAAACACCGTCCAGAAGAAAGCCCAGCTGGCGTCGGTCAGCCACTCCACCGGGCTCATGCCGGCGGCCACCAAACCCGCGTTGAAGACACCCTGGCTTTGCAACAGCCACTTCCAGATGAGCGCCACCACCACCGGCGAGAGCAGCACGGGGTAGAAGAACACACCGCGCCAAAAGCCTCGGCCGATGATCTTGCGGTTGAGAACCAGCGCCGTCACCAGAGAGAACAGCACCATCAAACCAACCTGGATCAGGCTGAATTGGAGCGTGTTGCCCATGGCGCGCCAGAACACGTCTTTGCGGCAGGTGGACAGGTCCAGGTAGTTGCCGCACTCGAACAGAATTTGGAAGTTCTCAGCGCCCGTGAAGGGCCGCTGGAAGGGAAACAGGTTCACGCCCCCGGTGGTGGCGTAGACCAGGTTGATCAGGATCGGCAGGAAGGTGAACAGGCCGAACACGATCAGGTTGGGGGCGACGAACAACCAACCCAAACGCTGCACGCCCAGCCAACGCTGCGCCAGCCGAAAAATGGGCTCGAGCAGATCAAAGAAGAAAGACAGCAATC
The DNA here is from genome assembly GCA_027483665.1 of Comamonadaceae bacterium. Taxonomy (GTDB): domain Bacteria; phylum Pseudomonadota; class Gammaproteobacteria; order Burkholderiales; family Burkholderiaceae_C; genus JAIXUC01. The sequence continues at coordinate 17,963 of JAIXUC010000010.1, forward strand.
GCAAGGGCTCGCTCCACCAGTGGCCGCGCTGGCCAGAACAATCAGTCAAACGGGGTACGCGCTATCGACAAAGAAAAGGACCGGGGCGGTGACACCCCGGTCGCGACCGGCTCAAGAACGGCTGAACACCGCTGCAGCAGGCGGCCCTGGAAAGAGGGCCGCCGCGCGGTCAAGCGGGGCTCACTTTTGAGCTTGCTTGATGGCGTCCTGCATGTCGGTGGAAATCTTGCTTACCGCCTCGTCGGTGCTCATCTCGCCCACGATGGCCTGTGTCACACGGGCAACGGTGGGCAGCATGATGGCGCGGTTGAACCGGTAGCCTTGGAACTGGTAGGAAGCCGGTGCCAGCGTGGCTACTCCATTGCCAAAGACACCCAACGCTGCCTGGGCTGCGGGCTGTGCGCCGGGATAGGCCACCTTGCCAGCCAAGCCGGTGTGGGCAGGAATGTTGTTGGTTCTGGCGGTGAACTCGCGGTAAGACGCCTCAGAGGCCATGAAGTCCAGGAAGGCGGCTGTCAGCTTGGGCGTCTTGCTGGTTTTGAGGGCCACCCAGGCTGCGCCGCCAGGAATGCCCGAGCAAGCTGCAGGACCGCAGGGGTTGGGCACAGCAACCCAGTCGAACTTGTTGCCCACGTCTCGCTGCAGGCGGTTGATCTGCCAGCTGCCCGACAGCACCATCACCACGTTGCCGTTGATGAACTCCCCGATGGAGTCGGCGTAGGTGGAGCCGCCCGAACCCGCCCACACTTCGCGCAGCATGGTGCCGTCTTTGTGCCAGCCCACAAACTTGTTGACAGCGGTTTTGTAGCCGTCGTCGATGACCGGCTCGCCTTGCGCATTGAACAGCTTGGCCCCGTAGCTGATGGCAGGGCCAGCAAACCGGTGACCGGAGCGGTCCCAGGCCACAGACGCCTTGGTCTGGGTCGCGCGGGCCACCTTGCGGGTGGCGTCCATCCACTCGTCCCAAGTGGCCTTCGGGCCGGGCATGGGCACCTTGGCCTGCTCAAACAGGGTCTTGTTCACGTAGGGGCCGGTCATGGTCAGCTGCGACATGAAACCGTAGATGCCTCTGTCCCCGGCAGCGGGCCGCAGCCAAGGTGCGGTGGCGCCGAAGTTGGCGTCCCAGTAGCGGCGGTCTTTCACATCGGCAGAGATGTCCAGGTAGAACTTGGACAGGCCGCCCAGGTCGGTGACGCGCGCGATGTCGGGGCCTTGGCCTGCGGCCAGTTGCACCGGCAGCTGCTCGACAATGGATTTGTAGGGCACGGTGTCGACGATCACCTTGCTGCCTGGGTTTTGCGCTTCGAATCGCTTGGCCAGTTCTGTGGTCACCTCGCATTCCACGCCGTCCTGGTAGCACATGACACGGATTTCATTCGATTGAGCTTGAGCAAGCGTGGCGGCTAAGGCCAAGCCCGCAAAGAAGACCACGGGTCGGATGCGAAAAGATTTCACGGAAGTCTCCTGGTAATGGGTGTAAAAAATATAGGGCAAGTGGCCCCCAGACGGCCTATCGTTTGTACGAATGATGAATGACTTTTCTGAGCTTGCTGCGCTCGATGGCGAGGCCCTGGCATACACCGAGCACCTGTTTGGCGGGCTGGTGCCAGCCACCGAGGCGCTCCACACCCGCCTGATGCACCGCTTGGACATGCCCAGCCACAAGCTGGAGCTTTGGCGCGTGAGCCTGGGCGAGCCCGCTTGGTTGCACTGGACGCTGCACGTGGCGCTGCCGCACCCTGCACCGCAGCCCTCGGTTTTGCTGAGCCCGGACGGATGCTGGCCCCAAGTGCTGAGCGATGGCGCCACTCGGGCCACCCTCAACGCCGGTCTGGCGCTGGCCTGGTTCAACCGCCTGGAGCTGGCAGAAGACGCGCCCGACGCGCAACGCCGCGGACCGGTGTTTGGGCGTTGGCCAAAACGAGGCTTTGGCGCCCTCGCAGCCTGGGCTTGGGGGCTGCACCGCTGCGTGGACGCCCTGCTTTTGACAGGACATTTCCAGGCCGGTCGCATCGGCGTGGTCGGCCATTCGCGCGGTGGCAAGGCCGCCCTGCTGGCTGGTGCAAGCGATGCGCGCATTGGGGCCACGGTGTCGCACAACAGCGGCACCGGGGGTGCTGCATCTTTTCAATGCGTAGGCGCTGGCAGCGAGAGCCTTCACGCGTTGGCGGCGCGCTTTCCGCACTGGCTGGGCATCGATGCCGCGCAAGCCGACACGCAGCAGCGCATCGTGTCCCTGGACAGCTTGGCTTTGCTGCGGGCCATCGCGCCACGGGGTTTGTGCCTGCTGCAAGCCGAGGACGACCTTTGGGCGAACCCCGAGGGAACCCGGCACAACGCTCGGCAGCTGCGCCCGGTCTGGGAAGCCCTGAACGCCAGCGATCGGCTTGAATACTTGCCCCGCTCCGGCGGCCACGCCATGACCGAGCCGGATTGGCAAAACGCAGCGCGGTTCGTGGCCCGGGTGCTTCAGCCCTCGCCCAGCAACTGGGCCAAACCGTAGGGGCCCTGAACCAGATCGACCACCTGACCGGTTCTGGCCGACTCTTGCGCGGCCAAGCCCATGACCACCGCGGCCAAGCCGTCGCGCAGCGTCACTTCCACACGCCCCTGCCCGCGCACCGCGGCATTGAAACGTTGGTGCTGGTAGAGCGTGGAGCCGTTGTGGTCGCCTGCGGCCAGGGCCACTGGGTCCACCGGCACATCGAGTTCACGTGGCCCTTTGGGTTGGCGCGGGCTGACCACCACTTTGGGCACCGGGGGCTCGCCCAGATGCGCTGGCCAAAAGCGGCCCGGACCGGGCACGAAGCACTCCGCCTTGCCCAAGGGGCCCACCACGGAAATCTCTTCTTGGTACCGAGCGCCCTCGGCAAACATGCACAGCTCCAGCAGCGCGCGTTGGCCACTGGCGAAGTCCACCACCACATAGGCGTTGTCCAGGATGTCTGGGACACCTTCGGGGTAGCGTTCATCCAGGTGGTTGTTGGCCACGGAGGCCGAGGCATACACCCGCACCGGCTCGCTGCGGGTCATGTGGCGCATGAGGTCGAAGAAGTGGCAGCACTTCTCCACCAGCGTGCCGCCGGTGTACCGGTTGAAGCGGTTCCAGTCGCCCACCTTCACCAGAAACGGAAACCGGTGCTCGCGGATCGAGAGCATCGTGGCCCGGCCGGTGTGCTGCGCGCTGTGTACTTCTTCGGTCAAACGCGCCACGGGCGGCATGTAGCGGTACTCCATCGCCACCCAGATCGGCGCGCCATAACGGGCATCCAAGGCCGCCAAAGAGCGCACCTCGTCGAGCGAGGTGCAGGCGGGCTTTTCCAGCAACACGGGCAGTGCCCGAAGCTCCGCGATCTGGCGCAACTGTTCTGCATGGCGGAAGTTGGGGCTGGCAATCAGCAAGCAGTCCACGTCGGGTGACTGCACTACCTCGGCCAAGCTGGCGGCGCGTTGTGAACCGGGTGCCAAGGCCAAGCTGCTCTGGGCCATGGCGTCGTCGGGCTCGAAGATGCTGGTCACCGAGGCCCCGGGCAGCAAGGCGATGTTGCGCAAGTGCTCTTGGCCCATCATTCCGCAGCCAATGATTCCGTAACGTACCGAAGTGCTCAAGGTGCTGTCTCCTGTCCAAATATGGCGAATGCGGGAGGCTTGAAGTGTGCAACACAGGGTGGGCCACAGGGCTGCAGCCCGGCGTCTTCGCTGGGCCTGTCGCCGGTGGTGGCTGCTAAGCCCTGAGTTGAGTGGCTGGTTCGAGGGCGGCTGGTTCGAGGGCGGCTGGTTCGAGGGCGGCAGGTTCGAGGGGCGGCTGCTGGCGCTGCGCTGGCAAGGTGGTTTAGCGCGGCACGACGGGGGGCTGGCTCCGCTCATGTCCCCCGGCCTTGGCCTGCGGCCAAAGCCTCCTCCTCTACTTCGCTGCGCCAGCCCCCCGCCGCACTGCGCTTGGGCGTAGACGTTGGCGTGCCGCTGTCGGGTGCGCCACAGGCATTCGGGCTGAGCGCGAACGGTGGGGAGTTCAGTCCGAGCGCTCAGTTGTGGGTGGCTCGAGCGGGTGTGGTGTGCTGCAGAGCGAAGTCAAGGAGGAGGCTTTGGCCGCAGGCCAAGGCCGGGGGACATGAGCGGCGCAGCACACCGCGCCCTTTCGAGCTTGAAGCAGCGCTGCCCGCGCTGCAGGCTTGAGGAAACGCTGCCGCCAAGTAACTCAGCCCATCAACTCCACCCGCAGGCCCTGCTCCACCAGCAACTCAGCGACCGTGCCCACGTGGTGGTAGCGAACAAAGCTTTCGCCTTCGAGTTCGAAGCCGCCTGCAGCAAACCACTGGCCGTGCAGCACCACACGGTCTTGCGCGTCGCCCTGCACCAGCCACTGCACCGCTTGCGCCAAACCGGTGTCCCACAGGCTGCGCCTTGCGCCTTGCAGCACGTCGCTCAAGCCCATCACCAAGGTTTGAGCGCCGGGGTCAGACAGGTCCCAGCGCTCCAGCGTTTGCAAGCGGCTGTCGGGCACGTTACGCAGGTCCAGCAGCACACCCTCGCCCAGCAAAGCCAGCGTGTCGATGCCGCTGCCGCCGGCCACGCGCATCACGTCGCCTGGGCCGCCTTGGGCGCTGCTCAGGGCTTGAACGTTGGAGGCGTTCAGCTCGAAGCGGTCGTTGCCTGCACCGCCGTAGAGCACGTCTGCGCCGCCGCCGCCCACCAGCGTGTCATCGCCCTGAGCGCCCGAGAAGCGGTCTGAGCCCCAGCCGCCCACGATGCGGTCATCGCCTTCTGTGCCCATGACATCCAGCGCGCTCCAGGTGGGGTCTGCGTCGGCTTCGATGACCCAGGTGGCTTCACCAGTCCGGGAGTAAAGGCTGGTCGCCACCCAATCGGCCAAGCCGTCGCCGTCTACATCGCCTGCCGGGCCCACTTGCCGACCCCAACTGTCGGCGCGCCACCAGCCGTCGCCGGTGATGGCCAGGCCACCTGGGCCGCCTTGAAGAATGGCGGGGGCTGAAACCACGTCGGTCTGGCTGCGACCGAACACGATGACCAAGCCACCTGCAAAGCCGTTGATGCTGTCGGCGCAAACCGCCAAGTCGTTCAAGCCGTCGCCGTTCACGTCGCCCACTGAAAAGGCCATGGCGCCCGAGTCGCCGTCCTGCCCGCTCAGCTCGGTGATGTCAATGCGAAAGCCGGCGGCTTGACCTGCCCTCATGGGTTGGCCGTTGCTCACGGTGACGTCAGCGGTGTCGGCATCACCAAAAACCACCAAGGCTGAAGAGATCCGTTCCCCGCTGTTATCGGACGATGAAAAGTACAGGTCATCGAAGCCGTCGCCATTCACATCCCCTGCGGCGCTTGGCACGACCCATGCGCCCCGCACCCCCGCAATGAGGTAGCCGCTCTCGCCGGGCTGCCTCAAATCAACGGGCCTAGGGTTGCGGCTGCCCAGCACGACGGTGATTTGATTGGTCCAAGGGCCACCAGGCACGTTGAAGCCGACGTAGGTGACGATGTCGTCCAGGCCGTCGCCGTTCAAGTCGCCTGCAAAAGCCACGCTGTTGAGCCGATCGCCGCTGAGGCGCAGACCGCCCAGACCGGCTTGCAAGTCCTGCGCAGTCCTTGCGCTGTCGCGTGGTTCGGTGCTGCCATAGACGAGGTAGAGGCCATCGGCGGCCGCGACGATCACATCCAGCAGCCCGTCGCCATTGAAGTCGCCACTGCCGTCCATCAGCTCATACGAACCCCTTTGTGGCTGGAGGGTGGCGAGGTGTTGCACGCTGATGCTGGCCCCCACCGGGGAGCCCACCGATTGCATCAGAAGCACTTGCCCGCGGTCGTCCCACACCAGCCACTCTGGGCTCGGCTCATCGCCCAGACCACTGCGCGCTGAAAAGTCCCGCACATCTGCGCCGAACAAGGTCACAGAGGCCGTGGTGCCAGTGGTCGATGGGCCGTACCACGTGACGGGCAGCCCCCCGTCTGGCGACGTTATGCCGGCAGTCAACAGATCGGCCAGCCCGTCACGGTCCAGATCAGCGGCAGCACGTGCGAAGTGGCCGAAGAGGCCGGTGGTCGCTATTTGTCCCGCGGACTGCAGCACCTGCACCGCCTCAGGCGCGCTCTGTTGCAAGCTGGCCAGCGTGCGCGGGTCGTGTGGCACCAGGGCTTGCAGCTCGGCCAAGCTGTCAACCTCGTGGCCATCGTCTGCACTGTTGGCAATGGCTAGGCGTACGCGGTTCAGGTTGCTGTCGCTCAAGCCTCTTAAGCCGAAGGCTTGCAAGTCTTGCAAGCTCAAGGCGCTGCCGGGCTGGCGGCCAGCGGCCACGTCCAACAAGCGGTCCACCAAAGCGCCCAGTGTGTTCAGCTCCGCCACACGGTCAACCGATCCAAGGTCTTGCAGACCCAGCAGTTGCACCAACAACTGCTGGGCTGATGCGTTGCTTTGCACCAGCGGCTGGCCCGTGGCTTCGTCTTTGCCCATTCGCACCGCTGCGCTGCCCACGCGTGCGCCTACGCGCACCCAGTCGCTGGGCTCGGGGTTGGCTTGAGTCAGGTCCGGCCGCGTGCCATCGGCCTCGGCACGGATGCGCTGCCACGACGCCACCAGGGCCTGCACCTGGGTGTCCGTCGCAACCGCGGCGCCGTCCACATCTCCAGTGGCCAGCACATCGGCCAAGGACAGCAGCTCTTCTTCAGAAAAGTTGGCCGCCGCGGCCACGCCTGCGGCGACGTATTCGGCCCGCGTTGGTATGGGCGGCTCATTGGTCGGCGGTGGGTCGCTGGGCGGAAGGCCATCAAAGTAAAACTGGGCGAACTCGACGATCGAGGAAGGCGCAGGCGCAGGTGGCGGTGGCGGTGGCGGTGGTGGTGGTGGTGGTGCGACGTCCGGCGCATCTTGGGCACTGCCTGCCGATCGCCCTATGGCCAGCAGCGGTGGCGCAAAGAGTAAAGACAGCCATACCAGCAGCGGCCAGTCGTCTGCTGTGGTTTTGGGCTGCTTCGCTGGGGACAGATCGCTCGCCCCGGAGTGGCTCCAGGTGGCAGTTTGCGGGGCCAGCGCTGCGGCGAGGTCAACACCGCTGCCGGTGGATGCCAGCAAGTCGTGTGCCGACGGCGCGGCTTGTGTGGCAGAGGAGGCATTCGGGAACTCCGGGCCACAACCTTGGACAGTTTCTGAGCCACGCTGTGGATCGAGCAGGGTGTTGGTGTCATCGGTCTTGTCTTGGCCGCTCGGGGCCAGCGCTTGGCCCGAGCATGGCGGAGGTCTGGTGGTGCGTTGGGTGGGGCTGTGTGCCGGTGGTGTCACTGCGGGTGCCTCAGACAAGGGGGTGCAACATGCTCCGCAGCGAGCACCGATGTGTCTTGTGAAAGCGCCAGCAGTGGCGACTGATGCTGTTCGGGTGCTTGGCGAGTTGGCGCAATCCAACAGCAGAAGTCTTCGACGAGGCCTGTGCTGAGCTTGCCGAAGGGCTCAGCCCGAACGGGAATAGATCGGTCCGTTCCTACTTTGCAGGCCCGCAGCCTGCGGACGGCCAGCAATCAACCAGGGCGCAGCATCTGCACATGCCAGATGCCATCTTCCAGGTAAGGCTCGCTATCGGTCACAAAACCGTGGCTGCCGTAGAAGGCTTGGAGGTGCGCTTGGGCACCGATGCGAATGGGCTGCTGGCCCCACTGCGCTTCGAGCTGCTGCACCGCTTGGCGCATCAGCACGTGCCCCAGCCCTGAGCCACGCGCTGCGGGTGCCGTGACAACGCGGCCCACGCTGGCCTCTGCGTAGACCACACCCGCCTGGAAACACCGGGCGCAGGCCTGAAGCTGACCTCGGTCGTCCACGCCCAGCACGTGCATGGCGCGCGGGTCCAGCCCGTCGATGTCTTGAAAGGCGCAAGCCTGCTCGACCACAAACACTGCGCTGCGCAGGGCAAGCAAGTCGTGCAGTTGCTGCAGGCTCAGTTGGTCAAAGCTGAAAAACTGCCAGTTCACAGACCACTCAATCGGTGGGCACAGGGGTGAGCGAGCGAATTTGCCCGTCCACCGCCAAGCGCTTCACATACTTGAAGGTTCCGGTGGCGTGGGCGCAGGCGCGGCCTTCGGCGTCGAACACCGTGCCTTCGGTGAAGGCCAGCGTGGCGCTGCGGTGCATCAGCCGGGCGGTGGCGCGCAAGGGGCCGTTGGCTGGCTGCATGAAGCTGGTTTTCATCTCGATCGTCACGACACCCAGCTCGGGCTGCACGCTGCGCGCTGCGCTGGCCATCACCACGTCCAGCAGCGTCATGAGCGCGCCGCCGTGGGTGACGTGAAATGAGTTCAGGTGCTCTGCTTGCGGTGCAAAGTCAATCTCGGCTTGCCCACCTTCAAAGCGCTTGAGCACAAACCCCAGGTGCTCCACAAACGGGATGTGTACCGAAAAACCGCGGTGATCGCTCATGGTTCGCTGACGTCTTTGGTGGCTGGCTCAACGTCCTTCGAAGCTGGCTTGGCGTGTGGTGCCAGCGGGTTGCTGGCCACATCGGTGGCGTGCAGTTTGGAGCGCAGGCCAATCAGCACCACACCCACCACCGCCAGCACCAAGCCAACACCAATGAGCACAGCGGCCAGTGGGCGGTCCAGATCGGCGGTGAAGCCGCCCAGAATGGCCGACAACAAACCGCCGTAGATGAACACCCAGGTGAGGGTTTCGATGCGGGCCAGGGTGCGGGCTTGGGGCATGTGGGGCTTTCAGAGCACCTCGAAGATACCCGCAGCGCCCATGCCGCCGCCAATGCACATGGTCACGGCCACGCGCTTAGCCCCACGGCGTTTGCCTTCAATCAGCGCATGGCCGGTCAGGCGCTGGCCGCTCACGCCATAGGGGTGGCCCAGCGCAATGGCACCGCCGTTCACGTTGAGCCGGTCTGCCGGGATGCCCAGGCGGTCACGGCAATAAATCACTTGCACCGCAAAAGCCTCGTTCAGCTCCCACAGGTCGATGTCTTGCACCGTCAGCCCCAAGCGGCCCAGCAGCTTGGGAACAGCAAACACCGGGCCAATGCCCATTTCGTCGGGCTCGCAGCCGGCCACGGCAAAGCCCAAGAAGCGGCCCATGGGTTGGAGGTTGTGGCGGCTGGCATAGGCCTCGCTGACCACGGTGCAAGCACCTGCGCCGTCTGAGAACTGGCTGGCGTTGCCCGCTGCAATCACGCCGCCGGGCATGGCTGGCTTGATGCCGCTGATGCCCTGCGCCGTGGTGCCTTCGCGCAGGCCTTCGTCGGCGCTCACCGTGACTTGTTTCGTGCCCAAGCCACGCGCCGGGTCGGCCACACCCATGGTGACGTTGATGGGCGCGATTTCATCCTTGAACAGCCCGGCAGCCTGCGCTGCGCAGGCGCGCTGCTGGCTGGCAGCGCCGTAGGCGTCCATCGCTTCGCGGCCAATGCCGTAACGCTGGGCCACTTGTTCGGCGGTTTGCAGCATGGACCAATAAATCTCTGGCTTCTTGGCGTCGAGGTCCAGGTCGCGCAGCATGTGCAGGTTCATCTCTTGCTGAACACAAGAAATGCTCTCCACGCCGCCCGCTACATAAACCTCGCCCTCACCCGCCAAGATGCGTTGCGCCGCCAAGGCAATGGTCTGCAGGCCAGAAGAGCAAAAGCGGTTCACCGTCATGCCCGACACGCCCACCGGGCAACCCGCCATCAGCGCAATCTGCCGCGCGATGTTGGCGCCCGTCGCTCCTTCAGGGTTGGCGCAGCCCATGATGACGTCTTCCACTTCGTCGGGCCCGATGCCCGCACGCTGCAAGGCGGCTGCCACCACGTGGCCGCCAAGCGTGGCGCCGTGTGTCATGTTGAAAGAGCCCTTCCAGCTTTTGGCAAGCGGCGTGCGGGCGGTGGAGACGATGAGAGCAGAGGTCATGGCGGTTCTCAGTTGAAGGTTTTGCCGTCGGCTGCCAAACGGGCCAGCAGCGGGGCCGGTTGCCAGAACGTGGCGTCGTCCAGTGGGTTGGCTGCAAACCGGCGCATGGCGCGCAGCACATTGCCCAAGCCGAACTGGTCGGCATAGAACATGGGGCCGCCGCGGTGCATGGGAAAGCCGTAGCCGGTGAGGTAGACCATGTCGATGTCACTGGCGCGGCTGGCAATGCCTTCTTCCAAGAGCCGCGCGCCCTCGTTGACCAAGCTGAACACCAAGCGCTGCACGATTTCTTCGTCCGACACCTGGCGCGGCGTGAGCCCCAGGTTGCGCCGGTGGCCTTCCAGCATCTGCAGCACTGCCTCTGAAGGCAAGGCTTCGCGCTGGCCTGCGCGGTAGTCGTACCAGCCCGCGCCGGTCTTCTGGCCGAAGCGGCCCATCTCGCACAGCAGATCGGCGGTTTTGCTGTATTTCATGTCGGGGTGCGCCACATAGCGTCTGCGGCGAATGGCCCAGCCGATATCGTTGCCCGCCAAGTCACCCATGCGGAAAGGCCCCATCGCAAAGCCGAACTTTTCCACGGCGCGGTCCACCTGCGCTGGCGTGCAACCTTCGTCGAGCAAGAAGCCCGCTTGGCGGCTGTACTGCTCGATCATGCGGTTGCCAATGAAGCCGTCACACACGCCAGAGACCACGGCGGTCTTCTTGATCTTCTTGGCCAGCGCCATGACCGTGGCCAGCACATCGGGCGCGGTCCGCGCGCCGCGCACCACTTCCAACAGCTTCATCACATTGGCCGGGCTGAAGAAGTGCATCCCAATCACATCTTGCGGCCGCTTCGTGAAGCCAGCGATGGCGTTGAGGTCGAGCGTGGAGGTGTTGGAGGCCAGGATGGCACCGGGCTTCATCACCGCGTCGAGCTGCTCGAACACCGCTTGCTTCACCGCCATGTCCTCGAACACCGCTTCGATCACGAGGTCTGCGCTGGCGATGTCGGCGTAGCTGAGCGTGGTTTTCAGCAACGCCATGCGTTGCGCCAGCACCTCGGGCTTGAGCTTGCCTTTCTTCACCTGCCCCTCGTAGTTTTTTTGCAGCGTGGCCAAGCCTTTGTCCAAAGCGGCTTGGGAGGTTTCCAGCATCACCACCGGCAGGCCCGCGCTCAAGAAATTCATGGCGATGCCGCCGCCCATGGTGCCCGCGCCGATCACGGCCACCGATTGGATGGGCCGCAGCTGCGTATCGGCTGGCACATCGGCCACCTTGCCCGCTGCGCGCTCGGCCATGAACAGATGCCGCAAAGCCAGGGATTCCGGCGTCCACATCAAATCAAGAAAGCTGGCGCGCTCGGCGGCGATGCCATCGTCAAAGCGCAGCCGGGTGGCCCGCTCCACCGCGTTCACACAAGCCAAGGGCGCGGGAAAGGGCCCGGCCATGGCTTTGGCGGTGTTGCGCGCGAACTGAAAGAAGGCGTCGCCCTGCGGGTGCTTCGCCTTCAAGGCCCGAACCAAAGGCAAGGGCCGCACCCCAGCCACCGACTCTGCAAAAGCCACGGCTTCCGCCAACAAGGCCTCCGCGCTGCTGCTGATGCGGTCAATCAGGCGCTGGCCAGGAATGGCCGCCAAACGCTCGCTGGCCACGGGCTCGCCCGTGACGATCATGTTCAGCGCGGGCTCCACGCCCAATGCACGCGGCAAGCGTTGCGTGCCACCGGCGCCCGGCAGCAAGCCCAGCTTCACTTCGGGCAAGCCAATCATGCAAGCGGGTGCGGCCACACGGTAGTGGCAGCCCAAGGACAACTCCAGCCCGCCACCCATGCAACTGCCGTGCAGCGCGACCACCACCGGTTTGCTGCTTTGCTCCACAGCCAAGATCATGCTGTGCAGGTTGGGCTCGGTGAAAGCCTGCGGCTGGCCGAACTCTTTGATGTCTGCGCCGCCTGAGAACACCTTGCCTGCGCCCGAGATGACGATGGCGCCGACGCCGGGGTCGGCCTGCGCTTGATCGAGCGCCTGCATGAAAGCGCGCCGCGTGGCCAAGCCCATGCCGTTGACCGGCGGGTTGTCCAGTGTGATGACCGCAACGCGGCCTTGTTTGGAGAGGTGGGCGGTCATGGGCTTCCTGTTGGGCGGTGGGTAGGCCGGTGGCGTGAAACGAACGGTCGTGCTTTTTTTATTCTAAGAGGCTCAACCAAGGCGGAAAAGGCCGAGCACTCTCAAACTTCCAGCCACTCGCGACGCACTGCGCTGTTTTGTGCCAGCGCCGAAGGCAGCCCGTCGAACACGATCTCGCCGCGCCCCATGAGCAACACGCGGTCGGCCAAATCCAGAGCGATGGCGAGTTTTTGCTCGATCAGCAAGACCGAGACACCGCGGGCTTTGAGTTGAACCAAAAACTCGGCCACGGCCTGCACCCATTGCGGCGCCAAGCCTTCAGTGGGCTCGTCGATGATGAGCAGTTGCGGGTTGCCCATGAGGCTGCGGCACAGCGACAGCATCTGCTGCTCGCCGCCCGACAACACGCCAGCCGGGGTGTGCTGGCGTTCTCGCAATGGCGGGAACAACGTGTACATGTCTTCTTCAAGCCATGCGGCGGGCTCAAGCGGCGAAGTCTTCTGCCCCAGCAGCAGGTTTTGCTGCACCGTGAGCGTGGGAAACACGTCTCGGTTCTCAGGCACGTAGCCCATTCCCATCCGCGCCATGCGATGCGCGGGCCAGCCCACGGTCTCGGTGCCGGCGAAAAGCACCGAGCCGCTGACGGGCAGCAGGCCCATCAGCGCACGCGCCAGGGTCGAGCGTCCGGAACCGTTGCGCCCCAGCAGCGCCACCAGTTCGCCGGGCTGTAAATCGAACGAGACGCCGCGCAGCACCGGCGTTTGCTCGTAGCCCGCGCACAAGCCACGAACGGCCAGAAGAGGGCTAATCTCCGGAGAAGGCTGGGTCATGTCAGCCATGGCGCAGGTAAGCCTCTTGCACTTGGGGCTCGGTGCGGATGCGCTCGGGTGTGTCGACGGCCAGCACAACACCCGCCACGAGCACGGCCACGCGGTCGGCCAAGTCAAACACCACGCCCATGTCGTGTTCCACGGTGAGCAGCGTGCGACCTTGCGTGGCGCGGCGGATCAATTGCGTGAAGCGGCGCGTGTCGCTGAGGCTCATACCTGCCGTGGGTTCGTCCAGCAACACCACGGCCGGGTTGGACACCAAGGTCACACCCAATTCGAGTGCGCGTTGCTCGGCGTAGCTCAGGGCCCGCGCTGGGGTGCTGCTGCGGTGGCCCAACTCGACCGCTTCCATCCAGGCGTCAGCGCGTTCGCTGACCTCGGCCAAGCCATCCAGCCGTTGCCAGGCGCTCGGGCCATGGCCCAGGCTGCTCAGAGCGGCGCAGCGCAGGTTGTCACGCACCGACAACTGACCAAACAGCCGCGTGATCTGGAAGCTGCGTGACAGGCCCAGCCGGTGGATGTGCTGCGGCTGCAAGCCTTGGATGGGCTGGCCTTGCAAACAAATGCTTCCCTTGTCGGGGGCGAAGCGGCCACTGATGAGGTCGAACAAGGTGGACTTGCCAGCGCCGTTTGGGCCGATCAGCGCCAGCCGCTCGCCGGGGTGAACCAACAGGTCCACGCCCCGAATGACGTCAGTCTTGCCCAGGCGCTTGTGCAAGCCCAGCAGCTCCAAGCCCAGACCAGCGGCTTGGCCAAGGGCTGTTGCGCCGCTGCGTGGTCCGCGCGCGCAGGCAGCAGAAACAGCGAAAGCAGCTGGCGCTGGCGCTGGGGCTAGGTCTGGCGCGGGCTGCTCCGCCTCAGGCGGTGCGGCTGGCCGAGCAGCCGCCTGGCCAAGGCGCGCGCGCTTCAACAGCCACCAAACGGCCAGCCCGCCACAGAAGGTCAGCGCCAGTGCAGCCCACCAATGGCCAGGCGTTTGCACGTCCAGCGGCGCGCCCAGGTGTCGCATGGCTGGCCCCACCGCAGCGCCCAACTGCCAGTGGTAGGCCATCTCCACCAAGGCGCTGAAGCCAGCCAGGGCGACGGCGCCGGCCAGCACTGCGGCAGCCCGCGCCAGAACCCAGCGCCATGCCTGCAACCCTGGGCCGGCAAGCACAGAGCGTGGCAGGCCGCGAACGGCACTGGCGCAGCGCGCCATCAGTTCAGCCACACCACCCGGCGCGAACATGACGACCAACAGAAAAGCCAAGCCCAGGTACACGGGCCAAGCCGGGGTCAGCTCGGCCAGCCACAGGCTGCACAGCACCAGCAACACCCCACCGATGACCGGACCGACAAAGAAACCCACCCCGCCCATCACCGTGAACAGCAGGTAAGCGCCCGAGCGCTGGATGCTCAAAGCCTCGGTGGTGACGATCTCAAACCACAGGGCGGCCAAGCCACCTGCTACGCCAGCGAAGAAGCCAGACACCATGAAAGCCCGGTGGCGCACTTGCCGCTGGTCTTGGCCAATGAAGGACAAACGTTGGGCTTGGTCGCGCTGCGCATTGAGCAAGCGCCCCAGCGTCGTTTGGGTGAAAGCCCACATGCCTAAAGCGCAGAGCCACGCGTAAGCGGCGATCAGGAAATAGACCTCGCGTGCTGGCCCGAAGCTGATGCCCCACAACTGGCCCAGAACCCGGTTGCCCGACACCCCACCTTCTCCACCAAAAACCCCGGGCACCATCAGCGCGACCGCCAGCACCAACTCGCCCAAAGCCAGCGTGACCATGGCGAACACCGTGCCGCCCTGGCGCGTGCTTAGCCAGCCCAGCAGCGCTGCCGCCAACCATCCGCCCAAGCCGCCGACCAAGGGCAGGAGCACCGGCAAAAAGACCCACCACCATGCTGCGGAGGAAGCAGGCTGCTGGGCCGTGCTTGCACCAGCCGCAGCCGCTACCCCCCAGTTCAGCACGTGAATGGCCAGGTAAGCACCCAGGCCGGAGTAAACCGCGTGGCCAAAGCTCAACAGGCCACCCTGCCCCAGCAAGATATTGAAGGACAAGCAAGCCACGACCGCGATGCCCATTTGCGACAACAGCGTCAGCGACCACCCACCCGGAAACAGCCAAGGTGCCGCCAGCAGAAAAGCAGCGGCCAGCAGCCAGAGCCGCAGCCCGGCCCCGCCGAGCCGGCCAGCCCATCGGTCGGGAACTCTCAACTCAAACCTCCCTGCGGCCCAACAACCCGCGCGGGCGCAGCAGCAACACGAGCACCAGCAGCGCATACGGCAACACCGGTGCCAACTGCGCCAGGCTCAGACGTCCCCAGGCGCTGTCGGCCCATGCTGGCCACGCCCCACCCCAGCTTTGCCAAGCCACACCCAGGGGCGTGTCGAATGCCACGGCGAAAGTCTGCAGCAAGCCCAGCAGCACCGACGCCAAAAAAGCACCGCCCAAAGAACCCAGCCCCCCAACGACCACCACCACAAAAATCACCGAGCCCACCGTGGCCGCCATGGCGGGCTCGGTCAGGTAAGTGCTGCCGCCAATGACACCCGCCAAGGCAGCCAGCGCGCAACCCAAGCCGAACACCAGCATGTAGATGCGAGGCACGTCGTGGCCCAGGGCTTGCACCATCTGCGGGTGCGTCAGCGCCGCCTGCACCACCAGCCCGGTACGGGTGCGTTTGAACAAAAGCGCCATGAGCGCCCACATGAACAAGGCCACGGCCATCATGAATGCACGCGTTGCTGGAAAAGGCGCGCAATTCACTGGCGGCTTGCAGGCACCCGCATCTGGCGCACCCCAAACCCAAGACAAGCCATCGGTCGGGTGGCTGACCCAGGTGAAAGCCGGCCCGCTCAACAGCGCTGGCGGCTGAAACGACAGTGCGGAGCGGCCCCAGACCAGCTGCACCAACTCCAGCACCAGATAGGACAAGCCAAAAGTCACCAGCAGTTCCGGCACGTGGCCATGGGCATGGACGCGCCGCAGACACTGCTGCTCGAACACCGCACCGAAGGCACCCACCAGCAAGGGCGCCAGTACCAGCGCCGCCCAAAAGCCAAAGAATTGCGTCGCGCTGTAGCCCACGTAGGCTCCCAACATATAGAAGCTGGCATGCGCCACGTTCAGCACGCCCATCAGGCCCAGCACCAGCGTCAGCCCGGCGCTCAACATGAACAGCAGCAAGCCGTAGCTGATGCCGTTGAGCAAAGAAATCACAAAAGGCAAAAGCGACCATTCCATGGGGTTGCGAGTGTCGCC
The DNA here is from genome assembly GCA_027483665.1 of Comamonadaceae bacterium. Taxonomy (GTDB): domain Bacteria; phylum Pseudomonadota; class Gammaproteobacteria; order Burkholderiales; family Burkholderiaceae_C; genus JAIXUC01. Next base: position 34,028 of record JAIXUC010000010.1, read on the forward strand.
TGACGCCAGCCGTGGGCCACAAAGCCTCGATGGCCCTGTTTGCCCCGATGGCCCCTTTGGCCCCGATGGCCACTTTGCGCGGCTGGCCGCCCGGGCTGCTGGACAATCCAGTGCATGTCGCCAGATATGTCGCCGGACGCCGCCCTTGATGAACGCACCACCGCGCCACCCCGCGCTGCACTGCCCCCCTTCCAGCCGCCTTTGGCCGATTTAGGCCCCGCCTTCTTCAGCGATATCGCCCTTCACCCCCTGCCCCAGCCACACTGGGTGGGCATCAGCCAAGCGGCTGCGCAGTGGGCAGGCCTGCCCGAAGGCTGGGCCGATGCGCCCGAGGCCTTGGAGGTGTTCACCGGCAACCGCGCGCACGCCGGCTCTGTGCCGAGGGCCAGCGTCTACAGCGGCCACCAATTTGGCGTGTGGGCTGGGCAACTGGGCGATGGCAGAGCCTGCTTGCTGGGCGAGTGGCTCAGGCCAACGGATGAGCAACGCATCGAAGTTCAGTTGAAAGGCAGCGGGCCGACACCGTACTCGCGCATGGGCGATGGGCGCGCGGTGTTGCGCTCGAGCATCCGCGAGTTCTTGTGTTCTGAAGCCATGCACGCCTTGGGCATACCGACCACTCGGGCTTTGTGCGTGACGGGCTCACCCGCGCCCGTGCGCCGTGAAGAGATAGAAACCGCCGCCGTCGTGACCCGGCTCTCACCCAGCTTTCTGCGCTTTGGCCACTTGGAGCACTTCAGCGCCAATGGCCAAACCGATGAGTTACGCAAGCTGGCCGACCACGTCATCGACCGCTTCTACCCAGAGGCGCGCTCGCCGCAGGCAGGTGTCGATGAGGCAGACAAGGCCCATCCACCCCCAACCAATGCCTACGCCGCTCTGCTGCGGCTGGTGAGTTTGCGCACCGCCGATTTGCTGGCGCAGTGGCAAGCCGTGGGTTTTTGCCATGGCGTGATGAACACCGACAACATGAGCCTCTTGGGGCTGACCATCGACTACGGCCCGTTCCAGTTCATGGACGGATTCGATCCGGCGCACATCTGCAACCACAGCGACCACCAAGGCCGCTACGCCTTCGCTCGCCAACCGCAGATCGCTTACTGGAACCTCTACGCCTTGGGCCAAGCGCTGCTGCCGCTGATCGACTCGCAGGAAGCGGCGGTGGCCGCCCTGTCGGTCTACGAGCAGGCTTTCCCGAAAGCGCTGCAAGCCCGCATGCGCGCCAAGCTGGGTTTGACCAAGGCCGCAGATGGCGACCGGGCGCTGATGGACGACGCCATGCGCCTGCTGGCGGCGCACCGCATCGACCACACTTTGTTTTGGCGCAGGCTGGCCTCGGCGGTGGAAGGCGACACTGAACCCGTGCGCGACCTCATGCCCGACCGCGCCGCTTTCGACGCTTGGTTCGAGCGCCACTTGGCGGCACTGGCCGGCCAAGATTTGCTAGCGACAGCAGCGCAGATGCGCCGCGTCAACCCCAAATACGTGCTGCGCAACCACCTGGGTGAACAAGCCATTGCCGCTGCCCGACAGGGCGACATGAGCGAGGTGGCGCGTTTGCTGCAGGTGCTGCAGCATCCTTTCGATGAACAGCCAGAGCACGCAGCCCTCGCCGACTTGCCCCCCGCTTGGGCTGCCGACATCGCCATCAGTTGCTCGTCTTGAGCACCCTTTCTGAAAGTCCGCACCATGAACCACCCCATCCAGAAGACAGACGCCGAATGGCGCAGCCTGCTGCAGGCCAAAGGCGCAGAGCCCCTGGCCTTCGACGTCACCCGGCACGAGGCCACGGAGCGCGCCTTCACCGGGCGCTGGGCCGACACCAAAGCGGCTGGCGCGTACACCTGCATCTGCTGCGACAAGCCGCTGTTTCGGTCTGACACCAAGTTCGACTCCGGCACCGGCTGGCCCAGCTTCTTCGCACCGCTCGCCGAAGACGCGGTGGGCACCAAGGTCGACGGCCTGTTGTGGATGAAGCGCACCGAGGTGCATTGCGCCGACTGCGGTGCTCACCTGGGCCACGTGTTTCCCGATGGCCCCGCGCCTACCGGGCTGCGCTATTGCATGAACTCCGCATCTCTGGGCTTCAAGCCCGACGCCACATGAAGCTGCTGATCGATTTCTTCCCCATCCTGCTGTTTTTTGCGGCTTACAAGATGGCGGGCATCTATGTCGCGACCGGCGTGCTGATGGCTGCCACCGTGCTGCAAATGGGGCTGATCTACCTGACCGAGAAGCGCTTGCAGACCATTCACCGCGTCACTTTGGTTTTGGTGCTGGGTTTTGGCGCGCTCACGCTGCTGCTGCAAGACGAACGCTTCATCAAATGGAAGCCGACCGTGCTGTATGCCGGCATGGCCTTGGCGCTGGCTTTGGCGCAGTGGGTTTGGCGGCGCAACTTCCTGAAAGTGCTGCTGGGCAGTCAACTGGCGCTGCCCGACTTGGTGTGGACGCGTCTGAACATCGCCTGGATGGGCTACTGCGCCTTCATGTCGGCGCTCAACGCCTACGTCGCTTTGTTCTACAGCACCGAAGACTGGGTGAATTTCAAGCTGTGGGGCTATGTGTTTCCGCTGGCCTTCATCGTGGCGCAGGGCATCTATATCGCCCGCCACCTGAAAGACGCACCGCCCCCGCCCGGCGGGGCCACCTGAAGGCGCTCCATGGACATTTCATCGCAAGATTTAGAGCAAGCGCTGCAAACGCTGCAGCCCACCCAGTTGGAAGTGATCGACGAAAGCAGCCACCACGCGGGCCACGCCGGGGCCGACGGCAGCGGGCAGGGAACGCACTTCCGAGTGCGCCTGTCCAGCCCTCGGTTTGAGGGCCTGAGCAGGGTCGCCAGACACCGCCTTGTGTATGATGCTTTGAACCCCTTGATCGCACGCGGCGTGCATGCGATTGCCATCGAAACCCTCTGAAGTACACCCCCATGAAGAAACAAGCAACCGCAGCCGTTTTGGCCGCATCGCTGGGTTTTTTGACGCTCGCGGCTTTCCCAGTTGCTGCGCAAAACGTGGCCATCGTCAACGGCAAAGCCGTCCCGAAGGCGCGGGTTGACGCCTTGGCCCAGCAGCTCGCACGGTCCGGCCGCCCGGTCACCCCGGAAATGCAGGGCCAGCTTCGCGAAGAAGTGATTGCGCGTGAGGTGTTTGTGCAAGAAGCGCAGCGCCAAGGTCTGGATGCTGGCGACGAATACAGAACCCAAGTCGAATTGGCCCGCCAAGCCATCCTGATCCGCGAGCTGTTCAACGCGTACCAAAAGAACAACCCGGTGACCGACGCCGACATCAAAGCCGAATACGACAAGTTCGTTGCCGCCAACAGCGGTCAAGAGTACCGGGCGCGCCACATCTTGGTGGAAAAGGAAGACGAGGCCAAAGCCATCATTGCGCAACTCAAGCGCGGTGGGAAGTTTGAAGACATCGCCAAGAAGTCTTCCAAAGATCCAGGTTCCGGTGCCAACGGTGGCGACCTCGATTGGGCCAATGCCAACAGCTACGTGCCCGAGTTCTCCAATGCCATGGTGAAGTTGAAGAAAGGTCAGTTGACCGATGCGCCCGTGAAAAGCCAGTTCGGCTTCCACGTGATTCGTTTGGATGACGTGCGTTCGTCACAACTGCCCCCGCTCGACCAAGTCAAGCCGCAAATTGCCCAGCAGTTGCAGCAGCAAAAGCTGGCGAAGTTCCAGGAAGATTTGCGCGCCAAGGCGAAGATCGAGTAACGCCGCCAGCGGCCCGGGCCCCTGGCGCATTGGCTCGCCCCCACCCTCAGGGGGCAAGGCATACGGGCAAAAGCCCAACGAAACAGCCCATTGCGGGCTGTTTTCTTTTTAGAAATTTTCAATAGCCACAAGCACTTGGCTGTTGTTTCTAGAAACAAGAGGAGGTTGACCCAGCCCAACTTCCCCGCTACGCTGCGCGCCATGTCAAACCCCATGACCCGGACTGCTGGTGCGATCGGTGGATGGATGCTGATCGCGACATTCGCGTGCAGCTCAGCCATGGCGGCTCCTGCAACGACCGATGCGCCACCGGCTACCAGCGCACCTGACGTGTTGGGAGAGCTCCTGCAAGACCGTGGCTTGCTGGGCCAAGCGGCGCAAGCGGGTCAGCGCATGGGCGAACGGGTTGGCAAGGCGGCGTCCGAGTTGGTGGTGCACGCCATGGGTTTTTTGGGTGTGCCCTACAAGTTGGGCGGGCAGTCGGTGGAAACCGGCTTTGACTGCAGCGGCTTCGTGCGCGCCGTCTATGAGCAGACGCTGGGACTGGTATTGCCGCGAACAGCGCACCAGCAAGCGACCAGCACCCAAAACATCGCTGCCACCGAGTTGCAGCCAGGCGATCTGGTGTTCTTCAACACCTTGCGCCGCAGTTTCAGCCACGTGGGCATCTACATCGGCGAAGGGCGCTTCATCCACTCACCTAGGCCTGGCGCGGAGGTGCGGGTAGAAGACATGAAAGTGAACTACTGGCGCACCCGCTTCGACGGTGCCCGCCGCGTGGTCCCTGCACAGCCGATGGATGCGGCGTATGTGGACCGAGGCTTTTCAGCTTCCGTGCAGACCTCGGTGCAAGGCCTCGCCACCAGCCGCACCGACGATTCAGGGGCCGCACGCCCGTGGACGGCCTCGCCGACGACAGCGCCCAACCCATTGTTGCTGGGTGACCGCTAAGGCCAAGGTCTGACGGCTTGGGCAGCAGCGGCTAGACAAGCCAACCGGCCCCGGGGTTTTACTTGCGAGCTGGCGGCAGATCGGTGCAACTGCCGTGCGCCACTTCGGCTGCCATGCCCAAACTCTCGCCCAAGGTCGGGTGCGGGTGAATGGTTTTGCCGATGTCCACAGCATCTGCACCCATCTCGATGGCCAGGGCCACTTCGCCAATCATGTCGCCGGCGTGGGTGCCGACGATGCCGCCGCCGAGAATCTTGCCGTGGCCATGCGCTTCTGGGCTGTCGTCGAACAGCAGCTTGGTGAAGCCTTCGTCTCGGCCGTTGGCAATCGCCCGGCCCGACGCGCTCCAGGGGAACAAACCCTTCTTCACGCGAATGCCTTGCGCCTTGGCCTGGTCTTCGGTCAGGCCTACCCAGGCGATTTCCGGGTCGGTGTAGGCCACGCTCGGGATCACGCGCGCATTGAAGGCGGCAGCTGCCAAGTCTTTGTCACCCAGCAACTCACCGGCGGCCACTTCCGCCGCCACGTGCGCCTCGTGCACGGCCTTGTGTGCCAGCATGGGTTGACCCACGATGTCGCCAATCGCGAAGATGTGCGGGACGTTGGTCCGCATCTGCACGTCCACCGGAATAAAGCCGCGCTCCGTGACGGTCACGCCGGCTTGTGCCGCGCCAATCTTCAAGCCGTTGGGGCTGCGGCCCACGGCTTGCAGCACCAGGTCGTAGGTTTGGGGCGGCGGCGCGCCCTCGCCTTCAAAAGTGACTTCGATGCCCTGCGCCGTGGCCTTGGCAGCCACGGTTTTGGTTTTCAGCATCACGTGGTCGAAACGCGGCGCGTTGAACTTCTGCCACACCTTGACCAAGTCGCGGTCAGCGCCTTGCATGAGGCCATCCATCATTTCGACCACGTCCAAGCGCGCGCCCAGCGAGCTGTAGACCGTGCCCATTTCCAATCCGATGATGCCGCCGCCCAGAATGAGCATGCGGCCCGGCACTTGCGCCAAGCCGAGCGCGCCGGTGCTGTCGACCACGCGCGGGTCTTGCGGCATGAAGGGCAGCCGCACGGCCTGGCTGCCAGCGGCGATCACGGCGCGCTTGAAACCAATCACTTGGCGCTCGCCCGTGGTTTCCTGCGCCGGTCCGCTGGTGGCTTGCACTTGCAGGTGGTGGGGCCCGACGAAAGTGCCCAGGCCCCGCACCACGGTCACTTTGCGCATCTTGGCCATGGCGGCCAATCCGCCGGTGAGCTTGCCCACGACTTTGTTCTTGTGGCCGCGCAGCGCGTCCAGGTCGATGCTGGGGGCGTTGTAGCGAATGCCCAGTGCGTCGAAGTGCTTGACCTCGTCCATCACCGAGGCCACATGCAGCAGCGCCTTGGATGGGATGCAACCCACGTTCAGGCATACACCACCGAGCGTGGCGTAGCGCTCCACCAGCACCACCTTCAGGCCGAGGTCAGCTGCGCGGAATGCTGCGGAGTAACCACCTGGGCCTGCACCCAGCACCAACAGGTCGCAGTCCAGGTCTGCGCCGCCTGCGTATTCAGCCGCAGCAGGTGTGACAGCCGCCGTTCGGGCCGGTGTTGCGGCGGATGCTGGCTGTGTGGACTGGGTCTGCCCGCTCGACGTGGAGGGGCTGGCTGTCGTTGATGCAGCCGGTGCAGCCATTGCTGCGGCAGGGCTTGGCGACGAGGCTGGGGACTGGGCAGCATCGGCCTCCAACGACAACACCACGCTGCCCTGCGAGACCGTGTCGCCCAACTTGACCTTGAGTTCTCGAACAACGCCCGCGTGGCTGCACGGAATTTCCATGGACGCCTTGTCCGACTCCACTGTGAGGAGCGACTGATCAGCCTTCACGGTGTCGCCGGGCTTGACCAGCAGCTCGATCACGGCCACGTCTTTGAAGTCGCCAATGTCGGGCACGAGGATGTCGATGAGGCTCATGAAGGATCTTTCAGTGAAAGCGTGAACACTTCGGCCGGGCCGGCCGAGCTTTTGTCAAATTCGCAAGCTGCGGCTATTCCAGTGATGGCCAGTTGACGCGCGCTTTGCACGCGGTCCCAGCCTGCGTGCATGGCGCCGAGCGCATAGGCGCGCCCGGAGCCAATGCCCCAGAACTGCTTGAACTCGAACACCTCGCGGTAGCTGTAGACCCCAAAGATGCCGCTGCTGTTGGCCAACAGCACACTGAATTGGCTGGACTCGTAAGGGTCTGCATCTTCTTCCTTGGTCTGCAAAAAGAACTGCTCTTTCAGAACCGGGTGCAAGCGAACAAAGGTATCGAAGATGTCGGCCCGGCTGTGCAAGGCCAGCGCAGCGCGCGGCAAGGTCTTCATGGCGCGTTGCAAGGCAGGCAGGTGGGCCACTGTGCCCGCAAGCCCAACCAAGGTGTCGCCAGCGGCTGCGCGAATGCGGAAAACCTTGGCATTCGCCTCAAAGCGCTGTGACAGCCGGGTGTCACCAAAGGTCACCAGCGTGTCGCAGGCCATGGCCACCTGCCGACCTTTCTTCACAACGACCAGCGTGGTCATAGGCAATGGCGCTGCGAGCGCCTTAGAGCAGCACGCGGCGGAAGTCGGCCAAGATTTGACCCAGATAGGCGTTGAAGCGGGCGGCCGATGCGCCATCAATCACGCGGTGATCCCAGCTCAGTGACAGCGGCAACATCAAACGGGGCTGAAACTGTTTGCCGTCCCATACCGGCTCCATCTGGCTCTTGCACACGCCCAAGATGGCGACTTCAGGGGCGTTGATGATGGGCGTGAAATAGCGCCCGCCAATGCCGCCCAAGGAGCTGATGGTGAAGCCAGCGCCACTCATGTCGGCGGGGCCCAGTTTGCCGTCGCGTGCTTTCGCCGCCAGCTCGCTCATTTCCTTGCTGATCGCCAGCACGCCTTTGGTGTCGGCGTTCTTGATGACCGGCACCACCAAGCCATTGGGCGTGTCGGCTGCAAAGCCGACGTGGTAGTAGCCCTTGAGCACCAACTGGTCGCCGTCCAGCGAGCTGTTGAACTCGGGGAATTTCTTCAAAGCTGCTACGCAGGCTTTGATGAGGAAGGCGAGCATCGTGACCTTCACGCCAGACTTTTCGTTTTCCTTGTTGGTGGCCACACGAAAGGCCTCCAGCTCGGTGATGTCGGCGTCGTCGTGGTTGGTGACGTGCGGAATCATCACCCAGTTGCGGTGCAGGTTGGCACCGCTGATCTTCTTGATGCGACCCATCTCGCGGCGCTCGATGGGCCCGAATTTGGCGAAGTCCACCCTGGGCCAGGGCAGCAAGCCCAAAGCCTCACCGCCGCCTGCAGGAGCAGCAGGCTTGGCCGTCGCAGCCATGGCCTGGGTTTGTTGAGCACCGCGCATGACCGCTTGCGTAAAGGCTTGAACGTCGGTCAAGGTGATGCGTCCCTTAGGGCCACTGCCCTTCACCTCGGCAATCGGAACGCCCAACTCACGCGCGAACTTGCGCACCGAAGGCGAGGCATGCGGCAAGCCCAACACGGGCGCAGCGCCTGGGTTGTGCGCCGGGGCAACGGGTGCCGGGCTGGGAGCCGTAGCCGGTGCAGCGTTTGCAGGTGCAGCGGCGAGCGCTGCTGCGGGCGAAGCCGCTGGCACAGGCGCTGATGCCGGCGCGGGCGCGCTGGCCGCGGCTGACGCGGTGCCCTCCACGATGGCCAGCAAGTCGCCGATGTTGACCGTGTCGCCCACCTTCACTTTCAGTTCTCGCAGAACGCCTGCGGCTGAAGATGGGATTTCCATGGAGGCCTTGTCGGACTCCACAGTGATGAGCGACTGCTCCAGCTTGACGCTGTCACCCGGTTTGACGAGCAGCTCGATGACCGCAACGTCCTTGAAGTCCCCAATGTCGGGGATGCGAACTTCCACAGGGCCGCTGGGCAGGCCGGTGGCCGAGCCGCCAGCAGCGGGGGCCGCCGCTGGTGCAGGGGATGACGCGGCTGGTTCGGCTGGCTGTGCTGCTGCAGGAGCCTTCACCGGAGCAGCTGCCACAGGCGCAGCAGCAGCTTCAGCCACCTCCAGCGACACCACCACCGTGCCCTCCGCGACCTTGTCGCCCAATTTCACTTTCACCTCGCGCACCACGCCCGCGTGGCTGGAAGGAATTTCCATGGAGGCCTTGTCGGACTCCACGGTGATGAGCGACTGCTCGGCTTTCACGGTGTCGCCGGGCTTGACCAGCAGTTCAATTACCGCCACTTCGTCGAAGTCCCCGATGTCGGGGACGCGGATGTCCAGAGTTGCCATGTGTGTTCGTCCCGTTCAAGCCAACAGAGGGTTGACCTTGTCGGTCTTGATGCCGTAGCGCTGGATGGCCTCGGCCACTTTGGCGACTGGCAGCGTGCCGTCTTCGCTGAGCGCCTTGAGCGCGGCCACCACGATGTAATGCCGGTTCACTTCGAAATGCTCGCGCAGCTTGCTGCGGAAGTCGCTTCTGCCAAAGCCGTCGGTCCCCAGCACTTTGTAAGTGCGTGGCACGCCTTTGTCGCGTGGCAGGAAGGGCCGAATTTGCTCCGCGTAAGCCTTCATGTAATCGGTGGAAGCCACCACAGGGCCGGTGTGGCGCGCCAGTTGCTGGGCAACAAAAGGCACCTGTGGTGCGTCGGTGGGGTGCAGCAGGTTGTGGCGCTCGGCGGCTTGACCGTCGCGGGCCAACTCGTTGAAGCTCGGGCAGCTCCAGACGCTGGCCAGCACGCCCCAGTCTTTCTCCAGCAGTTCTTGCGCGGCCAGGCTTTCGCGCAAGATCGTGCCGCTGCCCAGCAGTTGCACGCGGGGCACAGCGCCAGAGGGGCCTTTGGGCAGACCAGAGGCACTCTCCTTGAGCAAATACATGCCCTTGATGATTTGCTCTTCGGTACCTTCGGTCAGGCCCGGCATGGCGTAGTTTTCGTTGAGCAGCGTCAGGTAATAGAAAACGTTGTCCTGCTTCTCGACCATGCGCTTCAAGCCATGGTGCAGGATGACGCCGACCTCGTGTGCGAAAGTCGGGTCGTAGCTGATGCAGTTGGGGATGGTGCCGGCCAAGATGTGGCTGTGGCCATCTTCGTGCTGCAAACCTTCGCCGTTGAGCGTGGTGCGCCCGGAGGTGCCACCCAGCAAGAAGCCGCGCGCTTGCATGTCGCCAGCGGCCCAGGCCAGGTCGCCAATGCGCTGGAAGCCGAACATCGAGTAGTACACGTAGAACGGCACCATGATGCGGTTGCTGGTGCTGTAGGACGTGGCCGCTGCAATCCAGCTGCTCATGCCGCCGGCTTCGTTGATGCCTTCTTGCAGGATTTGCCCAGCCTTGTCTTCGCGGTAGTACATGACCTGGTCTTTGTCGACCGGGGTGTACTGCTGGCCCGCTGGGTTGTAGATGCCGACCTGCCGGAACAAACCTTCCATGCCGAAAGTGCGCGCCTCGTCCACCAAGATGGGCACCACGCGCGGGCCCAGGGCTTGGTCGCGCAGCAATTGCGTGAGGAAACGCACGTAGGCTTGTGTGGTGGAAATTTCGCGGCCTTCGGCGGTGGGCTCCAGCACCGCCTTGAAGGTTTCCAGCGAGGGCACAGTGAAGCTCTCATCGGCCTTCACGCGGCGCTTGGGCAAGTAGCCGCCCAACGCCTGGCGCCTGGCATGCAGGTATTGCATTTCCGGGGTGTCGTCTGCTGGCTTGTAGAACGGCAGCTTGGAGAGTTCGCTGTCAGGCACCGGAATGTTGAAGCGGTCACGGAAGGCTTTGATGTCTTCGTCGGTGAGCTTTTTGGTCTGGTGAACCGTGTTTTTGCCTTCGCCGATCTTGCCCATGCCAAAGCCCTTGACCGTCTTGATCAGCAGCACGGTGGGCTGGCCCTTGTGGTTGACGGCTGCGTGATACGCGGCGTAGACCTTGACCGGGTCGTGGCCGCCGCGGCGCAGGTTCCAGATGTCTTCGTCGCTCATCTTGGCCACCATCTCCAGCGTGCGCGGGTCACGGCCAAAGAAGTTTTTCCGCACGAAGGCGCCGTCATTGGCTTTGAAGGCCTGGTAGTCGCCGTCGTTGGTGTCCATCATGATCTTGCGCAGCGCGCCGTCTTTGTCGCGCGCCAGCAGCGGGTCCCAGTTGCTGCCCCATATCAGCTTCAGGACGTTCCAGCCAGAGCCTCGGAACTCGCCTTCCAGTTCTTGGATGATCTTGCCGTTGCCCCGAACCGGGCCGTCCAAGCGCTGCAGATTGCAGTTGATGACGAAGATCAGGTTGTCGAGGTTCTCGCGCGCTGCCAAGCCAATGGCGCCCAAACTCTCCACCTCGTCCATTTCGCCGTCGCCGCAGAACACCCAGACTTTGCGGTTTTCTGTGTTGGCGATGCCGCGCGCATGCAAGTACTTCAGGAAGCGGGCTTGGTAGATGGCCATCAACGGGCCCAAACCCATGGACACAGTGGGGAACTGCCAAAACTCGGGCATCAGCTTGGGGTGCGGGTAACTGGAGAGCCCCTTGCCGTCGACCTCTTGGCGGAAGTTGAGCAACTGCTCCTCTGTCAGGCGCCCTTCCAGGTAAGCGCGGGCGTAAACGCCGGGCGAGACATGGCCTTGGATGTAGAGGCAATCACCGCCGTGGTTTTCACTCTCAGCGTGCCAGAAATGGTTGAAACCAGCGCCAAACAAATGCGCCAGTGAAGCGAAGGAGCCGATGTGCCCGCCGAGATCACCACCATCAGCCGGGTTGTGGCGGTTGGCCTTCACCACCATGGCCATGGCGTTCCAGCGCATGTAGGCGCGCAGGCGCTCTTCGATCTCAATATTGCCTGGGCAGCGCTCTTCTTGTTCTGGCTCCAGCGTGTTGACGTAGCCCGTGGTGGCAGAGAACGGCATGTCGATGCTGTGTTCACGCGCGTGTTCCAGCAACTGCTCCAGGAGAAAGTGCGCCCGTTCTGGCCCTTGGGCCTCAATGACGGCGGACAAAGCGTCCATCCACTCGCGGGTTTCTTGGGCGTCGGGGTCGTTCGCGGCAGAGCCGAACAGCCGATCGGGCATGGCGGACATGTCTTGTCTCCTGATGTGTTGATGCACTGTAGTGGCCTGGCGTCTGTGCGCCATTAGCGTCTGCCCGCAGTGTCGCACAAGGCGTTGGTATTTCAAATAGCGACCAATCATTTCGTTATGCGAAATACCTAGCAGTCGATTCGAGCGCCGCGGGCAAGCCCATTGGTCTTCACCATCTGCCCAACCGTTCAGGCCAACCACCCTTCTACACTCGCGAGCATGAGTGCGCACCTCCCCTCCACCAGCGGTGGGCCCATGCCCGGCAACAGCCGTTGGCGGCGGTGGTGGCGACACATGACACCGCTGCGTCAAGACCGCGTGATGCTGCTGGGCCCCTTACTGGCTGTGCTGTTGTTTCTGGCGGCCATCGTGTCTTCTTTTGCATACCTGCGACTGGAGGAAGCCGAGCGAGAACGCGAAGCTGTACAACGCGACGTCGAGTACACGCAACAGCGCCTTCGCGCCCGATTGCTGGAGCAGCAGGAACAGTTCGTATCGCTGGGGCAGGCCATCAGCAACGCCGAGGTCGACCCAGAATCGTTCGCCAGTCGCGCGGCGGCCCTGAATCGTCAATATCCTGAGGTTCAGTCGCTGACCTGGACAGACCCTCGCTCTGTGGTGCGGGCCAGCCACACGCAGCCGAGCTCTCCCCCGGCTCAGTGGCGTCGCGTGGGCGAGCCCCTCGATGGCGAAGACGCGCGTCAAGGGTTCATCCTCTCGCAAGAATTGCTGCAGCCCGTCTTCAGCCAACCCCTGGCGCTGCGCGATGCCAGCAGGGATGCCATGCCCATGCTCCAACTGCACGTACCGCTCATCAGCAACGGGCAGTTTGTGGGCGGCCTTCTGGTGGAGTACTCGGTCGAAGCGCTTTTACTTCAAGGCGTTCCGGTCGAGTTGATCTCGCGCTACGCCATGGCGTTGCTGGACGCACGATCAGGCGTACTGGCTGGAACGGTCTTGCCAGCTCGCGACGCCAAGGCCGAGCCGATTTTGGGTCGGGCAGTCGGCTCGGATATCTTGGAAATGCCGGTGTCGCCGGTGGGCAATGGGCTGGTTTTGCGGGCACAGGCCTATCGAACGTCACTTGGCCTGGTGGGCAGCGGCCTGTTTTGGCTGGTCTGCGCCTTGAGCGCGCTCACGGTGTGGATGCTGATAGGCACTTGGCGGCACACCCAGAGGCGCGTGCAAGCCCAACGGGCCTTGATCGCCGAGACCAACTTCCGCCGCGCGATGGAAAACTCCATGCCGACCGGCATGCGCGCGATGGACCTGCAGGGGCGCATCACCTATGTGAACGCGGCTTTTTGTTTGATGACCGGGTTTGACGAGCAGCATCTGGTGGGCCGCACCGCGCCCTTCCCCTATTGGCCAGACGAAGACCGGGAAGCGCTGGCGGCGCGCCTGGAGGACGAGCTTCGGGGGCGAATCACGCCTGGCGGCTTTCAAGTGCGGGTCAAACGCAAGGACGGCGCTTTGTTTGACGCACGCATGTATGTATCTCCGCTGATTGACGCCCGCGGGCAGCAAACCGGCTGGATGACCTCTATGACGGACATCACCGAGCCGAATCGCATCCGAGCGCAGCTCTCCGCCTCGTATGAGCGTTTCACGACCGTGCTCGAAGCGCTGGATGCCTCGGTATCAGTGGCACCGCTGGGCAGCGAGGAGCTATTGTTTGCGAACAAACTCTACCGCCAGTGGTTTGGCGCAGTCTCCAGTGGCCACCTTGAACTCTCAGCACAGGCCGGGGTTCCAGACAGCTCGGTGTCGGGCGACCTGGGTTCGACGCAGCGCGACGGCGCAGACGCCGACCCACTGGCCGGTTTGCCTGCAGACACGGTGACTTCTGCGGTCAGCGAAAGCGCCGAAGTGCACGTCTTTGAACTCGGCAAATGGCTGGAGGTACGCACGCGCTACCTGAATTGGGTAGATGGCAGATTGGCGCAAATGGTCATCGCCACAGACATCACCCCGCGCCGCTTGGCAGAAGAACAAGCGGCAGCCCAAGCCGAACGTGCACAGTCGGCCAGCCGCCTCATCACCATGGGCGAGATGGCGTCGAGTGTGGCGCACGAACTCAATCAGCCGCTGACCGCCATCAGCAATTACTGCAACGGCATGATTTCGCGCATTCGGTCCCAGCAAATACAGGAAGAAGACTTGCTGTTGGCGCTGGAGAAAACGGCGCGCCAAGCGCAACGCGCTGGGCAGATCATTCAGCGCATACGTGCGTTTGTGAAACGAAGCGAGTCCAACCGCTCTCTGGCTGAAGTCAGCCACATGGTGCACGAGGCCGTAGAGCTCGCCGACATCGAACTTCGTCGGCGCAATGTGCGCTTGTCGCACTACGTGGCGGCCCGTTTGCCCCAGCTGTGGGTCGACCCCATCCTCATCGAACAAGTGCTGGTGAACCTGCTGAAAAATGCAGCCGAATCGGTGGACTTGGCGCAGCGACCTGCACCGGGTCGTGCGGTGGAGTTGAGAGTGGTACCTCGGCAGGTGGAGGGACAAGCGGCTATCGAATTCACGGTCACCGACTCCGGGGCTGGGCTTGCCCCCGAAGTCATGGAGCATCTCTACGAAGCTTTTTTTTCCACCAAGACCGAAGGCATGGGCATCGGCTTGAACCTGTGCCGCACCATCGTCGAGTCGCATCGAGGCCGGATGCAAGCTGAGAACCTCTACAATGCCGGGTCGGTTTCCGGATGCAGATTTACCTTCTGGATCCCACTGGAACCCCCCTTACTGGACAGCTCGGCAGAGCCCGCCGCGGCAGTCATTCCCAAGGTAGCTGCATGAGTCTCATCCCCAAAAAAGGTACGGTCTACGTCGTAGACGATGACGAGGCAGTGCGCGACTCACTGCAATGGCTGCTGGAGGGTAAAGACTACCGGGTGCGCTGCTTCGAGTCGGCCGAGTCTTTCCTCAGCCGCTACGACCCCCGCGAGGTAGCCTGCACCATCGTCGACATTCGCATGGGCGGCATGACTGGGCTCGAATTGCAAGACAAGCTCCTGGAGCGGCAATCGCCACTTCCACTGGTGTTCATCACCGGCCATGGCGACGTGCCCATGGCGGTCAACACCATGAAAAAAGGAGCGATGGATTTCATCCAGAAGCCCTTCAAAGAAGACGAGTTGCTCGCCTTGGTGGAACGCATGCTCAACGTCGCCCGCGAAGCTTTTGCAGACCACCAGAGTGCTGCCAACCGTGAGGCGCTGCTGTCCAAGCTGACCTCGCGCGAAGCGCAGGTGCTGGAGCGCATCGTGGCTGGTCGGCTGAACAAGCAAATTGCTGATGACTTGGGCATCAGCATTAAAACGGTGGAGGCGCACCGCGCCAACATCATGGAAAAGCTCAACGCCAACACGGTGGCAGATTTGCTCAAGATTGCCCTGGGGCAAGGTGCTGCACGCACTTGAACCTACCCCATCCACCCACCCAGACGACGCCCGACAGCCACCGCTGTCGGGCGTTTGCGTTTCAACAGCGCACACTGACCTCAGGCGGCAACGCGTCATTTAAGGACACACCATGACGGCCCACATCATTGATGGAAACGCTTTGTCGGCTCAACTGCGCGCCGACGTCTCCGCCCGTGCAGCACTGCTCACCGAACGTGGTTTCAAGCCGGGGCTTGCCGTGCTGTTGGTGGGCGACGACCCAGCAAGCGCGGTTTATGTACGCAACAAAGTGAAAGCCTGCCAAGACCACGGCCTGCACTCCGTGCTGGAGCGCCACCCTGCCACGCTGAGCGAGGCCAGCTTGTTGGCGCGGGTGCAGGCGCTCAACGCAGACCCCGCCATCCACGGCATCTTGGTGCAATTGCCACTGCCGGCGCACATCGACACCCAGCGCATCATCGAAGCCATTGCGCCCCACAAAGACGTGGACGGATTTCACGTGGCCAGCGCTGGAGCATTGATGACCGGGCTGCCCGGCTTCTGGCCCTGCACGCCACACGGTTGCATGAAGATGCTGGAGAGCATCGGGTATGAGCTGCGCGGCAAGCACGCCGTCGTCATCGGCCGCAGCAACATCGTCGGCAAACCCATGGCCCTGATGCTGCTTCAGGCCCATGCGACGGTGACCATCTGCCACAGCGCCACGCCGAACCTGGCGCACCACACCCGGCAAGCCGACGTGATCGTCTGTGCCGTGGGGCGGCGCGGTCTGCTGCTTGCGGACATGGTGAAGCCCGGTTCGGTCGTGATTGACGTCGGCATGAACCGAGACCAAGCGGGCAAGCTCTGCGGGGATGTCGACTTTGAAGGCGTGCGCTTGGTGGCTGGCTACATCACCCCTGTACCCGGCGGGGTGGGGCCCATGACCATTACGATGCTTCTGATCAATACGTTAGAGGCGGCCCAAGCCAGTGCAGCGGCTGAGGGGCAGGCCTGAAGTCGGTTAACCACTTCTGAGCGCTTTCATGCGCAACTCATCACGGTTTTGAACCTCCTCTCACAACAAAGAACACAACACCCATGAGCATGTCCTCCAACACCAACCCGCTGCTCGATTTCTCTGGCCTACCGCTGTTTGACCGCATCCAGCCAGCGCATGTGCCAGAGGCGATGGGTGTGCTGCTGGCGCAGGCCAACGCTGCACTCGAGCAGACCACCGCAACCGACTTTGAGCCCGACTGGCGCGCCATCTCGGCCACGCTCGATGTCGCCACGGAACGCTTAAGTCGCGCATGGGGTGCCGTGAGTCACCTCAACAGTGTGCAAGACACCCCCGAGCTGCGGGCCGCCTACAACGCGAGCCTGGGTGCAGTCACCGAGTTCTGGACGCGCCTGGGCGCAGACGAGCGCCTTTATGCCAAGTACAAGCAAATTGACACCGCCGCACTCAATGCAGAGCAGCGGCGCGCGCACGAGCTGGCCTTGCGTAACTTCGTGCTGTCGGGCGCTGAGCTGGAAGGCGAAGCCAAATCGCGGTTCGCAGCCATTCAAGAGCGCCAAGCGGAGTTGAGCCAAGTGTTCAGCGAGCATGCACTGGACGCCACTGACCGCTTCAGCCATTTAGCCACCCCATCCGACATGGCTGGCGTTCCGCAAGACGTGCTGCAAGCCACGGCAGCTGCTGCGCAGGCCAAGGGCCTGCAAGGGCACTTGCTCAGCCTGAAGATGCCCTGTTATCTGCCCATCATGCAGTTCGGTCAGAACCGAGGCTTGCGCGAGCGGCTCTACCGCGCCTACGCCACGCGCGCCTCCGATCAGGCTGACGCCGAGATGGCTGATCTGGACAACTCAGCCGTCATCCGCGAAATCTTGGCACTGCGCCAAGAAGAAGCCAGCTTGTTGGGACACGCCAACTTTGCCGAGCTGTCGCTGGTGCCCAAGATGGCGCGCTCGCCGCAGGAAGTGATCGGCTTCTTGCGCGACTTGGCCCAGCGCGCTCGCCCTTTTGCCGAGCGAGACGTGCAGGAAATGCGCGATTTCGCTCGGGAGCATCTCGACCTGCATGACCCGCAGGCCTGGGATTGGCCGTTCATCGCGGAGCGCCTGAAAGAAGCGCGCTATGCCTTCAGCGAACAAGAGGTCAAGGCCTACTTCACAGCCCCTAAAGTGCTGCAAGGGCTGTTTCAAATCATCGAGACCTTGTTTGGGGTGCACATCCGGCCAGACGAAGCACCGCTGTGGAACCCAGCTGTGAAGTTCTTCCGCATCGAGCGTCCCTTGGCCGCTGCGCACGACGGCGCTGCGACCACCGAGCTGGTGGGCCAGTTCTACCTGGACCAACCCGCTCGGGCTGGCAAGCGCGGCGGCGCTTGGATGGACGATGTGCGTGCGCGCTGGCTGCGCCCTGACAACGGCCAACTGCAAACGCCGGTGGCTCACCTCGTGTGCAACTTCGCCGAGGGCGCGGTGGTCGACGGTGTGCAACAACCGGCGCTGCTCACCCACGACGACGTCATCACCCTGTTCCACGAGTTCGGCCATGGCTTGCACCACATGCTGACGCAGGTCAACGAACGCGACGTGTCGGGTATCTCGGGCGTGGAGTGGGACGCGGTGGAGCTGCCCAGCCAGTTCATGGAGAACTTTTGCTGGGAATGGTCGGTGCTCAAACACATGACAGCCCATGTGCAGAGCGGCCAGCCGCTGCCACGCGATCTGTTTGACCGGATGCTGGCCGCGCGACATTTCCAGTCAGGCCTGCAAACGCTGCGCCAAATCGAATTTTCCTTGTTCGACATGCTGCTGCACGCAGAGCACGCGCCCGAACAAGACGTGATGGCTCTGTTGCAGCGCGTACGCAACGAAGTGGCGGTGTTGCAGCCACCCCACTGGGCGCGCACACCGCACACATTCAGTCACATTTTTGCGGGCGGCTACGCTGCGGGCTACTACAGCTACAAATGGGCCGAAGTGCTCAGCGCAGACGCCTACGCCGCCTTCGAAGAAACCGCTGGCGCAGACGGTAGTCCCAGCGTGGATACCGGGCGTCGCTACCTCGACACCATCCTGAGCGCTGGCGGAAGTCGACCGGCGATGGAGTCTTTCAAAGCGTTTCGTGGACGTGAACCCAACATCGACGCCTTGCTGCGCCATCAGGGCATGGCATAGACTCAGTCAGCTGAGCTTGACTCCATGAGGCCTGTATCACTTCACCAGATGCCATTTATGAACCCCACTTCCCTGCTTTCCCACCGCCCTGTGCGCTGGGCTGCGGCCGTGGTCTTGGTGACCTTGGCCGGCAGCAGCTTGGCGCAGCAGGTGTTTCGCATCGTTGGGCCAGACGGTCGGGTGACGTTTTCTGACCGCCCACCGCCACCAGGCTCAGCCAATCGCATCGAGCCGGTGGCTGCTGTAGCCAACAGCGCCGAGGCACCCCCTAGGGCCGCACCCCCATCGGCCCTGCCTTTGGCGCTTCGTGAGCCGGCCGGTCGCTTTCCAGTCACTCTCTACACCGGAAACAGTTGTCCACCCTGCGATTCAGCGCGTGCACTGCTGGTCAGCAGAGGTATTCCTTTCTCTGAGCGCACAGTCACCACGGCTCAAGACCTCGATGCCCTGCGCCGATTGAGCGGCGACTTGGGTCTGCCTCTGGCGACAGTGGGTAGCCAGCAACTAAAAGGTTTTTCTGGCGCTGAATGGACGCAGTACCTCGACGCTGCCGGATACCCCGCCACCTCAGCCTTGCCCGCGGGATACCGCCAAGCACCCGCTTCACCCCTGGTTGCTGTGCAAGCCCCCGCACCCGCACCGGCACCGGCGACGGCTGGCGCAGGAGGCGCCGCCGGGTCAGAGACAGCACCCACGCGCCGATCCGACCGCACCACCAACCCAGCCGGCATCCAGTTCTGAGCGCTCGCAGGGCTCAGGCCCGGTCAAAGGTCAACTTCTGGACGCCTTGCGACGTGCCCAAGAGCGCCACATGAGCACCTTGGTGGGCGAAGATTCCAACCGTTAGCACGCCGGGCCACTGGCTTAGGCGGTCTTCTGTGGCTTTCGGGTCGTGGATGTGCAGGCCACTGACATCGAGCAACCACTGGCCGTTGTCCGTGACCAACGGCTGATCTCCGTTCATGCGCAAGCGTGCCTGGCCACCGATCTGCGCAAAGTCGCGCACGAGCCGCTGCGCGGCCATGGGCACGACTTCGACGGGCAACGGGAAGCGCCCCAATACATCGACTTGCTTGCTTTGGTCGGCGATGCAAACAAATTGCAGTGCTTGGGCAGCGACGATTTTTTCGCGGGTCAAAGCTGCGCCTCCGCCTTTGATCATGCAGCCCTGGGCGTCGATTTCGTCGGCACCATCGATGTAGACCGGCAGGCTGCCCACCTCGTTGCAGTCGAACACCGCGATGCCTGCTGCGCGCAGTCTTTCGGTAGAGGCCACCGAACTGGACACCGCGCCTTTGATTTGCGCGCGCATGCCGCCCAGCGCGTCAATGAATTTATTCACTGTAGAGCCCGTCCCTACCCCGACCAGTTCGCCAGGCACCACATAGGCCAAGGCCGCTTGGCCCACCATGGTTTTGAGTTCGTCTTGTGTCATCGCCTGCGAGCTTGGTGAAGGGTTTGGGCAAAAGTGCGCTGCCTACAATTATTGAATGCCCTTAACGCTCTACGGCCTGGTGCGCCCCATTCTGTTTGGCCTGGATGCGGAACAAGCGCACGACATCAGCCTGAACGCCTTGGCCGCGCTGCAACACTCACCGCTGCGCGGCCTGTTGCGGCAACCGACGGTCAATGACCCGGTCGTGCTCGCCGGTCTGCACTTTCCGAATCGTGTGGGGCTGGCTGCTGGCCTGGACAAAAACGCGCGCTGCATCGACGCTTGGGGTGCCATGGGTTTTGGCTTTGTCGAAGTCGGCACCGTCACACCACTGGCGCAGAGCGGAAACCCCAAGCCGCGCATGTTCCGCTTGCCGCAGGCACGGGCTTTGATCAACCGTCTGGGTTTCAATAACGACGGACTGGAAGCTTTCATCGCCAACGTGCAGGGCGCACAGTTCAGACAGTCGGGCCGAATCTTGGGCTTGAACATCGGCAAGAACGCGGCCACGCCGATAGAACGAGCAACACAGGATTACTTGGTTTGTCTGGACGGCGTCTACCCGCACGCAGACTACGTCAGTGTCAACATCTCCAGCCCCAACACGCAGAATTTGCGCAGTCTGCAGTCCGACGCGGCGCTGGACGGCTTCCTTGGAGCACTTGCACAACGACGAGAGTCTTTGCAAAAGACGCATGGCCGCCGCGTTCCCTTGTTCGTGAAGATCGCGCCCGACCTGCAAGAAGATCAGGTGCGGGCCATTGCGCAGGCGCTGCGCCGTCACGGCATGGACGGCGTGGTGGCCACCAACACCACGCTCGATCGGCAGGCTGTAGCTGCACTTGCGCATGGCGCAGAAACCGGCGGTCTCAGCGGCGCGCCGCTTTTGGCATCCAGCAACCGCGTTATCCGTCAACTGCGGCAGGAGCTGGGGGCTGGGTGGCCCATCATTGGTGTGGGTGGTGTCATGAGCGCAGACGATGCGCTGAACAAACTGTCAGCGGGTGCGGACTTGGTGCAGCTCTATACCGGCCTCATCTACCGTGGCCCGGCTCTGGTACACCAATGCGCAGCGGCCCTGTCAGCCCACAGACTGCGCGCGAAGAAGGACCTCGAACTCGGCCACTGACATCGCAGCTGCACGAAGGTATCCCTGAAATTCTTGACAACCCGCTTCACGCAGAAAAACGTGCTGCTGAGGTGTCTCGACACCCTCCGCCACCACCTTGAGCCCCAGTGAAAGCGCGAGCGTGGTGACAGCACGCACGATGCCACTGTCGCTGACATCGCCGGGTAGACCCGCAACAAAACTGCGATCGATTTTCAAACGATGGATAGGCAGCCGCTTCAAATAGCCCAAGCTGGAGTAACCCGTGCCGAAATCATCGATGGCCAAGCTCACACCCAAAGCTGACAGGGCTTGTAGCCGCTCCAGCGTGTCGTCGATGTCCTTGACCAAGATCGACTCGGTCAACTCCAGCTCAAAGTCATGCGGCGCAAGACGGTGGCGCTGAAGCAAATCGGCCACACGTGCGACAAAACCCGGTTGCTGAAACTGCAAGGCCGACACGTTGACAGAGACTCGCACGGGCCGGCCACTTTGCGCCCACAACGCCGCCTGCAAGATGCCTTGCTCCAGGACCCAGTCTCCCAGTCGGACGATGAAACCGCTGTCTTCCGCTACCGGGATGAAGCGCGAGGGCGACACCATTCCGAGCTCGGCACTGTTCCAGCGCAGCAGCGCCTCTGCGCCAACCAGTTGGTCATCTGCCATGCTCCACTGCGGCTGAAACTGCAGTGAAAACTCGCCAAGCTCCAGCCCCTGGCGCATGGCGTGATTCATCTTCATGCGCACCAGAAGATCCACGTTCATCTGCGGCTGATAGAAGCGGTAGCCCGATCGACCATGGTCTTTCACGCGGTACATGGCGGTATCGGCGTGCTGGATGAGGTCATCGACCGTCAGCCCGTCTTGTGGGTACATGGCCACGCCGATGCTGCTGGTGACAGAGAAACTCAAGCCCCCCAGTTCGAAGGGCTTGCTCAGCTCGGCCATGGTGCGCTGGATCACGGCCTCTGCGCCTTGCTCGTCGAGTTGGTTGAGCAGCATCACAAACTCGTCGCCGCCCAAGCGGGCGATGACATCGACCTCACGCACGCAAAGCTTCAAGCGGCGCGCCACCTCCACCAGCACTTGGTCGCCCACTGGGTGGCCCAATGAATCGTTGATCTGCTTGAAACGGTCGAGGTCCACAAAAGCCACCGCGAACTGCCCACCCGCTCGCCTGACCATGGGCAACAGAAAAGACACGCGCTGTGCGAACCGTGAACGGTTGGGCAAGCCGGTGAGCGAGTCGGTGTAGGCCAGCTCTTCAATGCGGGCTTTGTCGGCCAGCTTGTCGGAAACGTCCCGGAAAAACACCACGATCTGCGCCAGCTCACCTTCACTGTTGGTCACTCGCACCACACTCACATGGCCCGGTACAGGACTGCCGCCCGGTGGCTGGCAAACCATTTCGCCGACCCAGTGCCCGCGCAAGTCGAGCCCGGCTTGCACGCGCTGCGGCACACCGCTGCTTGCGTCTTCGCGCAGCAAGTCCCACACACTCTGGCCCAGTAACTTATCCACAGCTTGTCCGAGCAAACCCTCACACAAAGGGTTCGCGGCAACCACGCGGTGCTGCGGATCGGCAATCAGCACGGCATCCAAGCTGGCTTCAAAGACCTTGGCGGCCAGTCGGCGCTGAGCGTCATCCTTCAAACGCTGGGTGATATCGCGAAAAGAAAACACCCGTCCCACGGGCCTGCCGCGCGCGTACTGAGGCAGGGTCACGCGCTCCAAGATTTGCCCCGAGTGCAACGCCAGCACGTCGGTTACTTCCAGCAACGGCGAGCGCCGTATGGCGTGCAAGCGCTGGTCGTATTGCTGGACATCCAGCACGCAACTGGCCATCCAGTCGTAGACGGCCGCATCGTCGCGCCGGGTCAGAACGTCAAAAGGCAGGCTCCACAGCTTGGCGAAGTGCTGGTTGTAGCTGCGGATGGAGCCTTCCATGTCCGTCACCAGAATGCCGTCGGCCGTCGACTCGAGCGTGGCGCGCAGTTCAGCCACCAGCTTTTCCAACTCGCGCTCTGCCAGGCGCTCTTGCGTTTGGTCGCGCAAACCCACTACAAAAAAAGCCTGGTCACCCAGAACAACACGGCTGACGCGCCGCTCGACGTGCACCGTCTGACCAGAGCGCGCCTGCATCTGGGAATCCGAGCGAATGGGCTGCTCATGTCCGGCTGCGACGTCCTCCCAATAAAACGCATCCTCGGGCGTACTGGCGAAATCCAAAACTGGGCGCCCGACCATGTCTTGTGGTGCCAACTCCAGCATGCGAGCAGCTTGCGGGTTGACAGCGATCAAGCGAAGGCTGGTGGCATCGACCACCCACACAGCTTCGAGTACCGCATCAATCAGAGCCTGTGCTGACCAGCCGAGCGTCATTCGAGTATCCCCATCGAAGACTCGCTGAAAACCGGCTCACGGGCACGTTCGAAGAAATAGCACAAACGGGTACGCGGCGACAGGTAATCCATCGTGGCAGCGGGCAACTGCAAGGGCTTGAGGCTGCGTCGAATGCCTAAGCCGGGCTCGCTCTCCAGGTCCACCAGCAAAGCTTCGTGGCGGGGGACGTTGGGGTCATGAATCAGCACCCTGGGTTTGAGCGGACGCATGGAGTTCACAGACACGACCAAGGCGTAGCGCTCGTCGTTGAGCTGAATCACAGAGCCCGGTGGATACACACCCATCATGCGGATGAAAGCCTGCATGAATTCCGCGTCGAACTTGGCCTTTTGCTGCGAGAACATGGCGCGCAGCGCCTCGTGGGGCGTGAGCGCCTGCGACGGATTGTTGGGGTTGCACAAGCCCTCGTAGCGGTTAACCATGGCCACGATGCGCCCCGCCACCGAGAGCTTGTCGCCTGTGAGCTTGAGGGGAAAGCCCGTGCCGTCGACATATTCGTGGTGCTGGGCCAGCGCCAGCAATGTGCCAGCGCCCAAGCCCATCTTGCGGCCCAGGGCCACGCCTTGCCCCACATGGTCTTGGTAGAAGCGACTCTCGGCCGCGGTGAAGTTGTCGCTGCGCCAACGCACGCGGTCGGGTAGCTCGATCTTGCCGATGTCGTGCAACAACGCACCGAGGCCGACGTCCGCTATCTCTTGCTCCGACATCTTGAGCGCCCGGGCCAACATGACGGCGATCACGGTGACATTGATGGAATGCATGGAGGCCCGGTCGCCCGAGGCTTCGGATAGCAAGCGAATGCACGACTCTTGGTCGCCCACCACATGGCTCAAAAAATCTTGCACCAAATGGCTGGAGCTGTCAGCGGCAGCCTTGGGGTCCAGCCGCACTTTCTCAAGGGCCGCACGGTACGTTCGCGTAGCCTCTGCGAAGCGACGCTCACATTGCTGCAAGCTGCGGTTTTGCTCCGACAGCGCTTCACGCCAACGCTTTTGTGCTGCCTCGCCGTTTGCAACCTCGGTCTGTGCCGCGCCCGCAGAGTGCTGAGAGAGCGTTTGAGCCAACCCGCCAGAGGGCGCGTCTGGATGCAACTCTTGCAGTGCCTCGGGCAAACTTTGCTCCGGGGAGTACCGAATACGGGCAATCCCGAGATTGCGGATGGTGTCAATTTGCTCCGGAGAGCTGATGCGAAAGTTGTTGAGGGGAAATGGATGGGCCATCCAACCCAAATCAAGATAGACGTACAAACCCACGCGTAACCGCGAAACCTCAACAAACTGATGTTGTTGTCCTTGGTTCATCTGTGCTCGATTAATGAAAGTTTATTCTGCTACAGAAATATTGCTTTTAGATGGTGGGCTTACGTCAGTTTTCTCACGTAGCAAACACGCTCTGCCACACTGCCAACCATGACCGACGATGTGATCTCCCAAGCCAAAGAGGCTTTTGTGAACGGCGTTCAGCAGTTCGAGCGTGGCGAGCTGTCGGCTGCACGCGAGTCGTTCCAAGAGGCTCTGCGCCTCGCACCGGGTCGACCTTCGGTGCTGCTTAACTTGGGTTTGACGAATTTTCGGCTGGGAGACCTTGGCGCAGCCGAGAACTTGCTGCACTCAGCTGTGGAGGCCGAGCCCGAGAGCCTGGACGCCTGGACTGCGCTGGCACACACACACTTTGCGAGTTCTCATTGGGAACTTGGCGTTCTGAGCCATGAACGAGCGCTGGAGTTGGGTGCCCACTCCCCCCAGTTACGCCAGCAGCTGGCCGAATCGCTGGCGCGTCTGGGCAGGCACCCGCAAGCCGCCCTGCACTGTCAGGCTCTTCTGAACCAAGACGATTCGAACGCCGATAACTGGACGTTCCTGGGCGACTTACAAAGGGAAATGGGCCAATTGCAAGAGGCTGCCCACAGCTACCGGCAGGCCCTAGCGCGGGGCGGTGACGCACAGATGTTGCATCACTGCCTGGCTGCACTTTCGCCTCAGCAGCAAGCCCCTGCTCCCCCGCGGCGCTACGTGCAAACTTTGTTCGATGAGTACGCCGCTGATTTCGACGATCACTTGGTGGGCCTGCTGCGCTACCAAGGCCATGACAAGTTGATAGAGCACCTTCCGCAACCTCCAGCGCAGGGCTGGAGCCGGGTGCTGGATTTGGGCTGTGGCACTGGCCTTTGTGGACAACTCATTCGGTCTCGAGCCAAACACTTAAGCGGAGTTGATCTGTCACCAGCCATGATTGCCAAGGCCGGCGCACGCGGCGTTTACGACGAACTGATCACCGGCGATATCAACGATCACCTGGCGCACAGCGGTGAGCACTTTGATCTGGTCCTGGCGGCCGACGTGTTCATTTATGTGGGCCCCCTAGAGCGAACTTTCGAGTTGCTCGGCCAGCGCATGTCATCTGGGGCCTGTCTGGCCTTCACCATAGAGCCTGCAGCGCAGGGGGCTGGCGTACAACTGTTGCCCAGCCTGCGCTATGCCCACAGCACCACTTACCTGCAAGCGCTTGCCCAGGCCAACCACTTTGGCAACTGGCAACAAGTGCATGCCCCCATCCGCCAAGACCAAGACCACCCGGTCGATGGCCTCTACATTTACTTGCGCAAACTCTGAGCGCCCCCCCCGAGCACCGAATGCGAATTCTTCTGGTCTCCGACCTGCACTACACCTTGCCTCAGCTCGACTGGGTGGTGCGTGCCAGCCCAGGCTTCGATCTGGTCGTGGTCGCTGGCGACAGCCTGGACATCAGCTCAGCAGTTCCACCGGACGTGCAGTCGGTGGTGCTGCTGCGTTACTTTCGACTCATCCAGGCGCAAACACGCCTGGTGGTCAGCTCCGGCAACCACGACCTGACGGGGCCAGATGCCCATGGCGAGCAGTGCGCTGCCTGGCTGCACAGCGCTGCAGAAACAGGCCTTCATACCGATGGCCAATCGCTCGTGGTCGAAGACACGCTGGTCACCATTTGCCCATGGTGGGACGGCCCGGTGGGTCAAGCCGCGCTGAGCCAGCAATTGATCACAGACGCCGCCCGGGTCAGCAGCGCAAGTGCCAGTCAGGGGGGCCCTTCGAGATGGCTGTGGGTTTATCACTGGCCGCCTTTGGGCTCACCCACTTGCTGGACTGGTCGCAGAGACTACGGGGACGCCGAGCTACCCGCATGGATTCGCCAGCACCAGCCCGATGTGGTGCTGACGGGGCATGTCCACGAGTCGCCCTACAAACCGGCCGGGCACTGGGCCGATCGCATCGGCAAAACTTGGGTGTTCAATGCAGGGCGCCAGATTGGACCAGTGCCTGCTTTCGTCGACATCGACTTGGCGGGGCAAGTGGCCTCTTGGCACTCGCTAATGGGCGAAGAGACGCTGGAAATGTCAGCCGACAAGGCGCCCGAGCGCAGCGTTTTTTAGCTAAGTCTTGCGGTTAGTTATCCGGGTTGGGATCGCGGGCAGACCCCACCCGCGCTACCGGTGCCTGGCGCTGAGACAACTCGCCCAACACTTCAGCCACCATATCCATACCCGGCGCTTCGCCATACTGGTGGCGCAGGTCCGCGAGGTAGCGACTCATGAAGTTCACCCTCTCGGCTAGGCCGGCAGCCACCAGCCACATCACTTGCGGGTTGGCAGCCAAGAAAGCATGCCCGTCGGATGCGTGGTGCATTTTGCTGGGCGAAGTGGCCAGCACCGTGGCGCCAACTGGCGAGCCCAAAAGCACGGACATTTCACCGATCACGGCACCTGGACGCGACACTTCGTTGACCACCACCGAGCCCTTGCGTACCTGCAAAGAGCCAGACAACAAGATCCAGATCCCGCCGCCCTGACTGCCCTCGTGGACCACCACCTCACCGCGCCGGAAGGCCAGGGTCGGCAAATCTGCGCAAAGAGTCAGCAAGTTGACCATGGCCAAGATGCTAAGCGAGATGCGGCGCTGCCCAAACCCATGGGCGCCGCAACCACTTGGCGAGCGCCAAAAAAAAACCTCGCTGAGCAAACCAGCGAGGTTTCATTTGGTGGGTGATGCAGGGTTTGAACCTGCGACCCCTGCCGTGTGAAGGGAGGGTAACGGGATGGCTTAGGACGCCTCAGGACATCGTCTTCATTGGTAAATTGATCCCGTAGCGTCCAAAGATGTCCGGGTATGATTTTCATACTTTTTTCATACCCTGCTTTGAGGTAGCCATGGGCACAATCAACTTGGGCAAGGTCGAATCGCGCAATCGTCTGGCGCCGCGACGTGATCCCTACTGGCAGCGGATCGAGGCCGGCTGCTTCATCGGCTTCCGCAGGATGACCGCCGACTCCGACGGAACATGGCTCGCCCGCAGCCGCGACGCCACCACCGACAAGCAGATACAGAGCCCCCTGGGCGATTTCAGTGACCACCCGGCACATGCACGATTCGACTTGGCGAACAAAGCAGCCAGGGACTGGTTCGCGCACCTGGGCCGAGGTG
Source organism: Comamonadaceae bacterium (assembly GCA_027483665.1). Taxonomy (GTDB): domain Bacteria; phylum Pseudomonadota; class Gammaproteobacteria; order Burkholderiales; family Burkholderiaceae_C; genus JAIXUC01. The sequence goes on from JAIXUC010000010.1 coordinate 61,696, forward strand.
GCAAGGCGAAAGCGATCACAGTGAAGGTGGCCTGCGCGAACTACGTCAAGCACCTGGCAAGCGCGAACAAGGCGCAGGCCGCCCTGGATGCGAAGAAGCGCTTCGCCCGCTGGGTGGATGACCACATGATCGGCGGCATTACGCTTCAGAAGCTCAAGCCCAGTGACATTGACGGATGGCGAAAGGAACTGGCCGCGACACCCACAGTTCCGCAGAACAAGAAAAGCGAGGGGCCGACAAGGGCGCGCAGCGCCAGCACACTCAACCGCGACATGACATCGCTGCGTGCGGCGCTGAACCTAGCCTTGGAAAGCGGCGACGCCACCAGCGATGCCGCCTGGAAGGTCAAGCTGCGGCCCGTAAAGGACGCCGACCGCCGCCGCGACGTGTACCTCGACCTGACCCAGCGCCGCGCATTGATCGCCAAGGCGCCGCCCGACCTGGCGGTGTTGTTGAGCGCCTTGTCATTGGTGCCCCTGCGCCCAGGCGCTATGGCGGCGCTGGTGGCCGGCAACTTCGACAAGCGGCTTTCCACGCTGACCATCGGCAAGGACAAGCACGGGCAGGATCGCAAGATCACGCTGCCGCCGGCCACCGCAGCCTTCTTCGCGGAACAATGCAAGGGGAAGCTTCCCACGGCGCCACTCCTGGCCCGGGCCGATGGCTCGGCGTGGAACAAGGATGCATGGAAGTACCCGGTCAAGGACGCGGTGCTCGCGGCTGAGTTGCCGGCCGCCGCCACCGCCTACGCGCTGCGGCACTCCACCATCACCGACCTGATCGCCCTGCACAAACTCGACACGCTCACTGTGGCGCAGTTGTCGGGTACGAGCCTCCTGATGATCGAGAAGCACTATGGGCACCTGCTGCGAGAGCACGCGGCGAAGGCGCTAGCGTCGCTCACGCTGTAGGCGGTGGGCGGCTCCTAGGTACGGTACGCAGCCGATCTTGGGTGCGATGGATTCGATGGCCGCCCACAGCGAGGGGTACTTGCCTCGGTGCTCCTGAACCATGCGAACAGCGCGCTCGCAAACCTCAGGTGAAACCCCGTTTGACTTGTAAATGGCTAAGTCGTCAAAGGAAGTTGAGCCTCTTCAAAACCCGGGGCAGTTCAGTGCAGCGTGTACAGCCTCGCGGACTACGAGCCACAGCGGCGAGAGATGTTGCAGTTCTGGGCGGATTACGTCGAGGAGCTTTTGAAGACCGGCAAGGTGATACTGCGAAGGGTGGCTTGACCGATGGCCACAGGATCTTCAAGCCAACTCAACTAGGGCCGCGTTTGACACGCGCGCGGGCGTAACCACTGCGGAAAATGAGTGCGCAAATGCCAATTACCCAAGGCGCCGAACAGCCAATGATCGAAGACGAACTAGCAGCTCTTGAGGGTATCGACCTTTGGAGGCTGTGCGAGGAGCTAACCGTTGTGCAGGCGTCACTGCTCATAGTGGGATTAGACCCAGGTATCGACGCCGGCAATGTTGAAGAAAGGGAAATGCAGAACCGGCCCTCTGGATACGAAGCCGCGAAGCACGCGATCATGAGTGCACTCAGACGTAAAGCCATCGAAGGTAGCGTGACGCCTTACTATGAATACGACATCAACGGCAATGCAGTGGCTGCAGTCGCAGACTCCGTGGATGTACGTGCGTCAAGGGTCGATGTTCAATCACTGAAGTCTTGGATGAAGAGCCGCGGCGTCAAATCCGGCTTCTTCTTCCCCAATGGCACGAGCGCACCAGACTACTTGGATCCGGGCCATCCCAGATACGCCCCGAAACTCGCGGCAGCAGTCAGTGCGTGGTTGGCCGTGGATGACTCGAAGGGCAAGACGCCTAAGTCGGCTTTGATGAAGTGGCTCCGAGAGAACAGCGCAACCTTCGGACTTTCGGACGACGAGGGCAAGCCCAACGAGCTGGGCATAGAGGAGTGCGCCAAAGTGGCCAACTGGCAGCCCGGCGGCGGCGCGCCCAAGACGCCTGGGTCCTAACCCACCCACCCCCAAAACCCGCGTCCTGCCTGGGTTTTCAGCGCTAAGAACCGGCAAACCCTCCCACCTCATCCGACCCTTGCCCCCTACCTCGAGGTCTCATTTCGGGGGTGAGTTTCCTGAACTCGTGAGGCTATTCGAGCGCAGCCTGGGTCGATCTACTGCGCGGTCATGTTCCCGGGCAGGCCGGGGACGCCCACCGAAGGCGAACATGGCAAACCAACTCCGCGCAGCACTGACCATCCTGCGCCGTAAGCAGATCGAAGCCGAGACCGGCTACTCCCGATCCACCCTCTACCTTCGAATCGCTCAGGGTCTTTGGACCAAGCAGGTCAGCCTGGGTGCCCGCGCCGTCGGCTGGCCGGCCGCCGAGGTGGACGCGCTGAACGCCGCCCGCATCGCCGGCAAGACTGACGCCGAGATCCGCGCTCTGGTGCTGCGGCTGGAATCCGCGCGCACTGGCATCGAGACCACCGCCCTCCTAGCAAAGTCGATCTAGATCGTGGCCAAGTCCCGCGCGAACCCGCGCCTGGCCAAGATCCACCGCAGCTACACGGTTGAGGAGATCGCCGCGCTGTACGGCGTGCACCGCAACACGGTGCGCCAGTGGATCAAGGCCGGTCTGTCGGTGGTCGATCAGCGGCGGCCGGTCTTAGTACTGGGTTCCGCGCTGGCCGAGTACCTGCGCAACCGGCGCACCGTGAACAAGCGGCCATGCCAGCCCGGCGAAATCTATTGCCTGCGCTGTCGTGAGCCGCGCGTGCCGGATGGCACTTACGTGCGCTACCACCCGATTACACCCACCCAGGGGAATCTGGTGGGCATCTGCCCGTGCTGCAGCACGGGCCTGTTTCGCCGGGTCAGCGCTGCCAATCTCGGCCAGTTCAAGGGCATTTTGCGAATCACGTTGCCGCCAGCGGAGGAGCACATAGACAAGAGCGCCCAGCCCTCCGTAAACAGTGACTTCACACAGGACGCACCAGACCATGCCAAAGCACCACCCTGATAACGAGCGCATTAAGCGTCAGTACTTCGCATTCCTCAAGGAGGCCAAGCGGCAGAGCGAGGACTCGGTGGACGCCGTGGCCAAGGCGCTCGCCCGATTCGAGGCCGACACGCAACACCGTGATTTCCGGGCCTTCCGCTTTGAACAGGCCGTGGCCTTCAAACGCCGCCTAGCCGACCGCGAAAGCCAGGTTACAGGGGAGAAGCTGAGCAAGGCAACGGTGAACTCAACCCTCGCCCATCTGAAGCGCTTCTTCCAGTGGCTTGCCCAACAGCCCGGCTACAAGTCGCGCCTGAACTACTCGGACGCCGAGTACTTCAACCTGTCGGAGAAGGACACGCGCGTGGCCATGACCCGTCGAGAGCGTCCGGCGCCAACACTTGAGCAGATCAAACACGTCCTCGCCACCATGCCGACCGGGACCGAAATTGAGCGCCGCAATCGCGCACTGGTGGCCTTCGCGCTGCTCACTGGTGCCCGGGACGGCGCCCTTGCGACCATTCGGCTGAAACACCTGGACCTCGCAGCCGGCAGCGTCTACCAAGACGCCCGTGATGTGGCCACCAAGTTCAGCAAGAGCTTCACGACCTACTTTTTCCCCGTGGGGACTGAAGTGCGGCGGATCGTCGAGGACTGGGTAGCCCACCTGCGCCAGCAGAAGTTGTGGGGCAACGACGACCCGTTGTTCCCGGCGACACGCATCGAACTCGGCGAGACCCGCCACTTCGAGGCGACCGGCATCGAACGCAAGGCGTGGAGCACCGCGTCTCCCATCCGCGCGATATTCAAGCAAGCCTTCGAGGCCGCCGGCCTGCCCTACTTCAACCCGCATACATTCCGCCGCACGCTGGCCCAGCTTGGTGAGACCATGTGCCAGACGCCCGAGCAGTTCAAGGCGTGGAGCCAGAACCTGGGCCATGAGGGCGTGCTGACCACCTTCTACAGTTATGGCAACGTGGCCGAGCGGCGCCAGGGAGAAATCATCAAGAGCCTGACCAATCCTCAACGCGCGGTGGCAGGCCAAGCCGAAGAGCTAGCCCAGGCACTGGTGCAAGCAATGAGACAGCGGGGTCTGGAGGTCGGCCCCGGGTGAGGTCTGGAGTTAAGGGCTGGCGACTTCGTTAATACCGCGGATGACTACCGGACTGCACCTTCGGAGGTCGCCGTGCGTGGTGGCTGTGCTCTACTAGGCTGCGGTAGGCGAGTGGCCTTGCTTTGTTGTGGAGCGGTGTTCGCTTGCCGACACTGCCACCGCTTGGTGTACCGTAGCCAGCGCGAAGCCGACGACGACCGCGCATCGCGGCGCGCCGACAAGCTCCGTGACCGGCTGGGCTGGGAACCCGGCATCCAGAACGGCAACGGGTTGAAGCCAAAGGGCATGCACTGGTGCACCTTCGAGCGGCTGCAAATCAAACACGATGCGAACGTCAACGCGGCGCTGGCCGGCATGGCGGCAAAGTTGGGGCTATTGCAAGGCCAGCTTTCTGACTTTGAACTTCAAGTGGATTCTTGACGGCAGCACGGAGAACGACCCCGAGTCCAACGGGGACGGGATACCAGATCGTGAGCGAACGGCTGCACGACAAGAGGAAGTTGCGCTACGATTATGGGTATCGAATTAGTTTCGTATCCGAAATGAAGAACATACCAGCGCATACGGCCATTACTGCCAAGGCAGCCTCCGAACGTTTGGGAGTCTCTGAACAGAGAGTCCGCACATTGTTGCGATCGGGAGCCATCGAGGGCAAGCAAATGGGTAAGCAGTGGATCACAACAGATGCTGCTGTGTCTACGTACAAGCTTGCGGGGGCACTTCCTCCGCCTAGCGACCGCGCACGGGTCGCGGCCCCTCTGCCAAAGCTGAAGGCGCTTTCCTTTTTCTCCGGTGCCATGGGTTTGGATAAAAAAAAAAAAAAAGCTGGCGTTCATTTCCTTGCCGCTTGTGAAGTTGACAAGGCATGTCGTCGGACGATTACGGCGAATCGACCTGACATCGGATTGCTTGGCGATATATGGAAATACTCCGCTAATGACATTAGAAATGCCGCGGGCTTGAAGGACTCTGATGACATCGACATCATTGTCGGTGGCCCACCGTGCCAAGCGTTTTCGACCGCTGGTGCCAGACGCGGTTTCGAGGATGCCCGTGGGAATGCCTTCTTGCGATATATCGAGATCATTCTGGCTTTGCGTCCAAAATTCTGTGTCATCGAGAATGTTCGCGGTCTGCTGTCTGCCCCGATGGTTCACACGCCCCACGCTGAAAGAGAGAAGGATTGGACTCCCGGTCGTTTTGAATGCTCGGGAGGCGCTCTATTCCACGTTCTGCAGCTTCTCCGCGCAGGGGGGTACGGCGTGTCTTTTAACCTCTACAACGCAGCTAATTTCGGCGTCCCACAGTCCCGTGAGCGAGTAATCCTGATATGCAGTCGGGACGGCACAAAGCTGCCACATCTGATGCCAACACATTCTCAGGATGGTTCTTTTGGCCTCCCTAGATGGAAAACTCTTCGAGAAGCACTGGCTGGTCTTGATCCAAAAGCCGGTGACCATGCGGAATTTCCAGAAGATCGTCTACGCTTCTACAGAATGCTCCGTTCAGGGCAATACTGGAAACATCTTCCAAAAGAATTGCATAGGGAGGCTCTCGGCGGATCGCTCGATGCTGGAGGTGGAAAAACTGGTTTTTACAGGCGACTAGATTGGGATAAGCCATCATGCACACTTGTTACCTCACCCACAATGCCCGCTACTGATATCTGCCACCCTGAAGAAGATCGTCCACTTTCAGTTCAGGAATACAAGCGAATTCAACAATTTCCTGATGACTGGATCGTTTCCGGTTCCCTCATAGATCAATACAAGCAAATTGGCAATGCTGTTCCAGTTGGCCTTGGCGAGGCCGTTGGAAAAGCGATACTCGCCCACATTGCGGGAACAGAAGAGAGGCCGCCGCAAGGGTTCGCGTTTAGCCGCTACAAAGAGACTGACGAAATCTCGTGGGAAGCGCGCACGCGCGAGAGGATGGGTCTAGAGGAAAAGCCATCTGTTCCCCTTACGGTAGCGGCCAAAAGACGCCGGAAGGGCTCAGCGCAGAGCGAGGACAAGCAACGCGGTTTGTTCGCGGAAAACTAAAACGCCGCTTCTCGACTCTCGGCGACAAACAAGGGCTCGAACGAGCGCACATCAAAGATGAAAGAGGACTTTGCGTTTCCCGCTGTATCGCCTAGTCGGTGCTTGTACGTGTGTTCTGGGGCGCCTCGATCAATCATTTGGGCGAGGACAGGGAAAGGAAGTCGAAAAAAGCCGCCGAGATAATCTACCTTGTTCCCATTCCACTCTGTCTGCGTCCAGTCGAGCCAAAAATATATGACTATTAATGGGTAGAGCCTTTTGTACCGTTCATAATCCTTGCGGTTGAACGTAACTGCGTAGCGGGGATCTATGCCATAGCGCCCGGCTGTAAAAAAAGGAGTGTTCTGGGTTTTGAGGTCAGCCAAAACCCCTTCAACAATCAAATCTGGAACCGTCGAATCGTTCTTTTTTTCAGGGTTTATTCGTGCATCCAGCCTGAGTTTGGCCTTGGAGAGTTCAACGAATCGGGTCTCCAATACTTCGCCATGTCGGAGCCACCACCCTTTATCCTCGGTATTGTGTGGCACTGCTGCATTTCTGTCGTTCATTGTGGATTCCTTACGTGCGCAGGTTCCGCAGAGCCAGCAAGTAGTTGCGAACGAAGGCTTTGAAGGCTTCCTCGGAAAGCTCCGCGCGCAATGTTGCGTCGGGAAAAGCGGCCCAATTCGAGCCGGCCCGTTTCGAGAATGTACGGTGCCATTTCTCAATAACCGTGCCCGTGCGGATCGCACTCGACGACGAGTTCTCTGAGTTGTCGCGGTTCTTGACCTGAAGGAGGCGCCAAGCCGCGCCCGCAGTTAAAGGGGGCTTGACGAAATCGGCTGCCTTAACCATCGCGCCTGAACACCATATCCAGCCTCGCGGCTCAAGGACGCTGGCGAGATAGCGCTCAAGCAGCTCCCCAACCAAATTTTCCGCGCCCATCGAAAGCGAATGCTCGCGCTTGACGCGTCCGAGATCGGCTTCCGGTATGTCGAAGTACTCCTTCAGAATCACGGACACCATCTCATCGGGAACCGTTGCTGGTGCCTGAGGGGATCTGGGGTCGCGGGCGGCCGAGAAGCCTGCTGCTTGTCTACGCAAATACTCGCTGCTCCCGACTTCAGGTGCGTTCGAACCGCGGAGCGCCGAGGCGGCGGCTGGGTGATCTGAAAGAAAGAGAATGAGCTTTGCAAAACTGTCTGCGAGAGGAGGGTTGATTGCAGCCATCTCCCTACGTGCAATTTCTACCGCATTCGTCACAAATGGCATTTTTTTCCTTCAGATCACGAACTGAACCGCCCCGGGAATCGTGGAGGCCATTTGGTCTAAGTCAGGCCGCCACCATGGAGGTCTGACTGGCGAGATGCCGGTAGTAGTTTGCCTCAGCTTCTGCGGGCGGGATGTAGCCGA
>JAIXUC010000001.1 GCA_027483665.1 Comamonadaceae bacterium
CACCGACCCCTGTGAGTGGCGCAGTGGCGCGCCTGCTGGTGCGCGCCGGAAAACCTATAGCGCCAGAGCTGGGTTGCACGCAACCACTGCTTCACTCGAAGCACGGGCTGTTCGCCCCGCGACCTTGAACGCTGCGCAAAGCTCGGTGGTGCGGGTGTCCGGGCGGAGGCCTCATTCGCGGTTGCCAGCACGCGAGAGCGCCACAAAAGGCGTTCACGCAGCAACACCTGAGCACCCAAAGCAGCCGCCCGCGAGGCAGGCCGGGAGAACGGATCCCGCGCCGCCGGGCACAGCCCAGGTGTGGCGAACGGCGCTAGCCTGAACCCACCAGATAGGTGCAGCAAACGGCTAACGGGGAAAGCTCTTCAAACCACCGCGTGAACATCCAACTGCATCAGCAGATCTTCAATGGTCGCGGTGCCCAAACTCACGCTGTCTCTTCGCAAACAGCGCAAAAACCGCTGCCAAGTGCCGATGGACTGCACTTCCAACTTGCCATAGCCAATGCGTACCCAGCTGTTGGCGGCCAGCTGTTGCAGGTACTCCGAGAACAGCGTGCGTGAAACGCCACACAAACGCGCCAACACCGCTTGGGTCACGGGAATCTCCAGCCCGCCATCAAAGCCGATGGTCGGCGGACGCTCGGAATGCGAGGCCAGGGCTTCGGTGAACAACCCCAGGCCCATCACCACACGCATGGCCGGACTGCCGAATTTCATCAGGGCCAGCGTGTCGGCGCTCATCTCGGCGCGCCAGGACACCATGGATGCCACGCGCTTCAAGAACATGGGCTCGCGGTCCAGTGCTTGCACCATGAGCGCGGCGGGCAGGCGCATGGCCTGCACATCGCAGGCGGCGTGGTAGTCCAGCGCGGTGGGGCGGCGGTTAAGAATGCTTTGTTCGCCAAACCAGGTGTGGTTGCCGTAGATGAACATGGGCATGCGCTCGCCGTCGCCTTTGGGGGCCGAGGCCACCACCAGCCCTTCGATCACCAACTGCCAGTAATCGAGCGTGTCGCCCTTCTTCCAGATGGGCTGCTCGGGCTCGTATGAGACGAGCTTGGCGTGCTGCAACATGGAGCGAGACAGCGGCTCGCTCATGCCCACGCGGGCCATCATGTGCATGAGGTAATTGGACATCTCGTCTTCCTTGGGTGTTCTGTGCTGGGCGGGGTTGCTTCATTGAGCAGCACATCTGTAACTGTTCAATGGACGACAGAATAGAAACTTAGCCACGGCTAAACGAGGAACTTTTGTTCAGTTTCGAACACTGGCGAGCAGGCCTTCCGACAAGCGGTTGGCGGACGAGGATGAGTGGTTTCGCCGGGCGTGCCGACAATCACGCCCGGGCTGCGAATGCGGTGGCGATGTTGAGCCGCTGAACAGTGTTCGCAGCTTTTTATCCGCTCAGGGCCGCGGCACGATACGGGTCACTCGGTAAGCGCCCAGCGCCTGGTCTGCCTGAAACAGCACCTGGTCTCCGACCTTCAGGCCTTGCAGCATGGCGGGGTCCACCGCCTGAAAAACCATGGTCATGGGCGGCATGTCCAGGCTTTTGATTTCGCCGTGTCGCAACGTGATCTTGCCGGCTCGCAGGTCGATGCGGCGCACCTCAGCGGTGGCCATGTTGGCGCTGCTGTCTGCTGCAGCGCTTCCTTTGGCCGCTGGAGCAGAAGCGGTCGCAGCCGGGGTCGGTGCTTGCGCCTGTGCCAAAGGCCATGCACAGGCAAGCAACAGGCCCAGAGCGAGCTGGCGGGTGCGCAGCCCGGCCGATGCTTGGAAGTCTGAAGCCGAATGAAAAATGTCAGGCAGGCCGGTGGTGTTGCGTGTGTTCGTCATGGGTGTGTGCATCCGGGTTGTTAAGAAGTGAACGGGGTGTGAGCGCGGCAGGGTGTGCGTTTCAGCTTCTGTAGCTGGAGAACACGCGGTGCGTACCGTCGCGTTGCACGAGCAGCACGTCGTAGGGGTCGCGCTGCTGGCCTTGTTCCATGCCAGGGCTGCCAATCGGCATGTTGGGCACGCTCAAGCCAAGAGCGTCAGGCCTGCGGGCCAGCAAGGCCAAGATATCGGCGGCTGGCACATGCCCTTCCAGCGCGTAGCCAGCCACGCGGGCGCTGTGGCAACTGGCGAGAGCCAGCGGCATGCCCAGCTGGGCACGAAAGGGGGCGGTGTCGGGCACGTCATAGGCCAACACCCGCATGCCGTGGGCTTGCAGGTGCTCCACCCAAGCCTTGCAACACCCGCAGCTGGGCGTCTTCCACACCTCCACCAGCAGCGGCGCGGGTCCTTTGCTGTCGGCTTTGCAACCCACCAAGCCCAGCACAGCCGAAGTGCCGGCCATCAGGCACCAAGAGCGCCGGCGCATCATGGCCGGGCACTCACGGTGACTTGGCCACGCATGCCCGCCTCGAAGTGGCCTGCAATCAGACAGGCGAACTCGAATGCACCAGCCCGGTTGAAGGTCCAGATGATCTCGCCACGCTGGCCGGGCTCGACGTGGGTCATGTACGGCTCCTCGTGCGCCATGTTGGGAAACTTCTTCATCAGTTCGGCGTGCTCAGCCAGCTCTTGCGGCGTGCCGATGACCAGTTCGTGCATCAGCGCGCCGCTGTTGCGAACGCGCAGGCGCACCGTCTCACCTTGGCGTACCTCGATGCGCTGTGGCGAAAAGCGCATCTGATCGTCCATGCGAATGTCGATGGTGCGGCTGACCTGGCGCGTCTCGCCAGCCATGCCCCAGGCCTTTTGCTCGGGCGCCAGCTTGGCTGAGCCCTGCGCCGAACCATGGGCTGGCCCGTGCGCCAGAGCAGCACCAGATGCCAGCAACAGCACAGCGCCGACAGCGCAACGCATGCGGACAAGCAGCGCAGACGCCGGCCGCGCTGTGCTGGAAGGGTGGAATGAAAGGTCGGAAATTGAACGCATTCGGTCCATAGCCATCTCCAAGGTTGGTTCAACAAAAGTCAAGGTCGGGGTAGCGGGCGGTACTCAATGGTGGGCGCCATGGCCGGGCTTGCGCACCTGGGCTGCGGGTGTCTGAGCCGGTGCTTGGGTCGCGGCGGGCGCACCCCGTTCAGCAGCAAATCGCTGCGGCTCGGGCAACGTGCCCGACACCTCAAAAGCCTGCGTGCCAGTTGGTTGACGAAACCAGCCCGGGTCGCTGAAGTCACCGGGCTTCTGGTCGCGGCGCACCTTGAGCGTGGTGAACATGCCGCCCATCTCGATCGGGCCATACGGGCCGGTGCCGGTCATCATGGGCGCGGTGTTGTCGGGCAAGGCCATCTCCATTTCGCCCATGTCGGCCATGCCGCGCTCGCCCATCACCATCAACTCAGGCGCTGCGCGCTGCAGGCGGCCGACCATCCCTCGGTGATCAACGCCAATCATGGTGGGCACGCCGTGCCCCATGGCGTTCATGGTGTGGTGGCTCTTGTGGCAGTGGAAGGCCCAGTCGCCCTCTTCATCGGCCAGGAAGTCGATTTGCCGCATCTGCCCCACGGCGATGTCGGTCGTGACCTCGGGCCAACGCGCGCTGCGCGGCACCGGCCCACCATCGGTGCCTGTCACCATGAATTCGTGGCCGTGCAGGTGGATGGGGTGGTTGGTCATGGTGAGGTTGCCCACCCGCACGCGTACCCGGTCGCCCAAGCGCACGTTGAGCGTGTCGATGCCCGGAAACACGCGGCTGTTCCAACTCCAGATGTTGAAGTCGAGCATGGTGTTCACCTTGGGCGTGAGGCTGCCGGGCTCGACGTCGTAGGCGTTGAGAAGGAAGCAGAAATCGCGGTCCACGGCGTCGATGTCGGGGTGGCGCCCGCGTGCATCGATCCGAGGGTGCGTCACCCAGAAACCCATCATGCCCATGGCCATTTGCGTCATCTCATCAGCGTGCGGGTGGTACATGAAAGTGCCGGGGCGGCGCGCCTCGAATTCGTAGGCAAAGGTTTTGCCCACCGGGATCTGCTTTTGGTTCAGGCCGCCCACACCATCCATGCCGTTGGGCAGGCGCTGTCCGTGCCAGTGAATGGTGGTGTGCTCGGGCAGGCGGTTGGTCACAAAGATGCGCACCCGGTCGCCCTCCACCACCTCGATGGTCGGCCCGGGGCTTTGCCCGTTGTAGCCCCACATGTTGACCATGAAGCCCGGGCTCATTTCGCGCACCACGGGCTCGGCCACCAGGTGAAATTCCTTCACGCCCTGGTTCATGCGCCACGGCAAGGTCCAGCCGTTGAGCGTCACCACGGGGCGGTAGGGTCGGCCAGCACCGGTCACGCCCGGTGGCGTCCAGGGCGGCTGCGTGGCCACGCTGCTTTGGTTGACGGGCTCGGGCAGCGCGGCCAGCGCGTGGCGGCTAACCGCGGCGGCAGCCACGGCCACTGCGCCGGCCGCGCCAGCGAAAAGATGTCGTCTTTGCATGGTGTTTCTTTCAGTGAGGGGCTGCGCCACCGGATGGGGTGCCGCCTTGGCGTCCCTTGGCGGCGGGCGTTGCGGACAAGGGCACATCGACACCGCTCAGCACGGCTTGCAGGTCGAGGTGCGCAGCCCACGCATCGCGCCAAGCGTCGTGCAGCGACATCTCGGCTTGCAGCACCTGCAGGCGCGCCTGCAGCAGGTCCCAGGTGCTGATGAACATGCCGTTGTGGCGCAACTGCATCTCGTCAAACCAGGCCTGCTGCGTGGGCAGCACCTGACGCCAATGCGCCAAGCGTGCTTGTGCGGCGTGGGCCTGCGCCAAAGTGCTGCGCACCTGCGATGTCATTTGCACTTGCCACTGCGCCTGCTCTGCTCGGGCCTTCGCTGCGGCCTCTGTGCGGTGGTCTGGCGGGGGGCTCATGCGGGGCGCTCGCGCGGGTGCCAACTGGCCCTTGGCGCTGGCCCAGGCTGCCTGCCAAGCAGCCGCTCGGCGTGCCTCCAAAGCCTGCAGCGCGCGCGGGTTGGCCCTGTCTTGCTCGCGCTGCCAATCGGCGCGCTGTGCCTGCCAAGCCGGGTGGGCTGACAAGGCTTGCGCCAACAAAGCCGGCAGGTCTGCAGCACCAGGCGGGGTGGGCACTTCGGGCAAGGCGGCGGGTAATCGCATGGCGCCCAGTTCGCCTGCCCAGACCACCGAGCGTGCCAGCTGCTCCAAAGCGCTGGCTTTGGCCTGTGCAGCATCGATGGCCTGGCGCTGGGCTTGCGCGAGCTGAAGCTGCTGCTCGATTCCGCGCATGCGAGGCCAATTACCTACTGCAACCATGCGCTGCGCCAGCTCATACCCCGTCTGCACGACCTCCAACTGCACCTGAGCACGTTCTGCCTGCGCCTGCGCCGACACCGCCTGCAGCCAAACGCGGCTCACCTCATGGGCTGCGCTGGCCAGGCGCTGGTTGGCGGCCATCTGCTCTGCTGCGCTGCTGGAGGCCTCGGCCATCAGATCGGGACGCTGAAGAAAAGCGCGCTGCACCGCCTGCTCTGACCGCAGCAACTCCATGCTTTGGCCAGCCGGTAGCGCTGGCGCGCCGGGGCCGGCGGATGGCTTGGCCGGAGTTCGGCCGTTACCTTGGCCGTTACCTTGGCTGTTACCTTGGCCGTTGCGCTGGGCTTCCTCCCAGCGCAGCCAATCAACATGTCCACGCTTGAAGCGGCCCACCAAGTCATTGGCATCTCGCCACTGGCGCAGCGCGTCGTCCGGTGTGGGAATGGAGGCGGCGGGTACTTCGGCACCGCTGCCCTGAGCAGCAGCGGGAACGACGCTTAGCCCAAGCGCCGCCGCCAGTGCCCAAGGCGTTAGGGGGTGATTGATCATGGGTTTTCCTGACAGGTTGAGATAACCCGTTCGCCAAGATGGCCGAAGCCGCAGTCAGCTGCGGTTGGCCATGCGCAAACAGGCGCGTGGCTAGAGGGGCCTGCCCTGCGTCCGCAAAGACGCCGTGCATCAAGCCGCTGCGCGGCTTGGGGCCCAGCTCAGGAAATGGGTGGTTTGGTCAGCGGCGCCAGCCAAACGGTGGCGTCGTGGGTCATGCCCGCGATGGGGCAATGCTGGGCAGCAGCCGGTGCGCGTTCCTGCTCGCTGTGCAGCGGCATGGCGACTGAATGGCAGGTTTGGCAGCTGCCGCAAGTGTGGGCCTGCTCGACTGCCACCGAATCAACTGCTGCCTTACCGGTAGCCAAAGCGGCTGGTCCGCCGTGGCAGTCTGGCGAAGACTGAAGAGCGATGGGCGTAGCAGGTGTGGCCGGTGTGGCAGGTGTGGGAAGTGAGGCATGTGCGGCCAAAGCAGACGTCTGGTTGACCGACGCCAGCATGTGCGTTGGCGACATGTCGGTGGCCAACAGGCGCAGCGGCACCAAGACCAGCACCAACCAAACCATCCAGCGGCGAACGTTTCCGACCTGCATGCGCGCGATCATAGTCGTGGCGCTTGCATCGATCAGCCGGGGGGCTTTCAGGCCTTGATGGCCACCACCGGGCCGCTCTCGGTGTAGAGCTGGCGCAAGGACGCTTCGTCGAGCTTCAGCTCGGTCAACACGTCGAGGCGGGCCTTGTCCCATTCGCAAGTCAGGCTCAGGCCGGTGTGTTGCTGCAGCAGGTGCTCGGCCAGTTGCGCGATTGCTACCAGCGCGCGCGCGCCACTGTCGAGGGCGGCCCCAGGGGGCGCCGCTGGTGCTGCGCCAATCAAATGGAAAGCGTGGTGGTGGCGAATGGCTTGGCAAACTTCGGGCGGCAACCACCAGCTCTGCGCCAGCATGCTGCCCACCACGGTGTGGTTGGTCGGCAGAGATTGGTCTTCAACCTGGGTGAAGCCCAGCACCGCTTCCGCATTGGCTCGGCGCAGCACTTGCGGGTATTGGGGAAACTTTTGCCACAGCACGGGTATGCCGCTGTCGCGAAAAAGCCCGAAGGTGTAGGCGTCATCGGGCCTGGCCCGTCCTGAAAGCGAAGCGCTTTGGGACAACCACCCACTGAGCCGGGCAATGGTGCCCGAGGCGTCCCAAAAACGCTCCATGGCCGGGCTGGGTGGAAAGGCCTCTTTGAGCACCAGGCCCGCAATGGCGCGGCTGGCTTTGGTCAGGCCCAGCATGATCAAAGCGCCTTCTGGCGAGCGCACTGGCTGGCGCAAGCCGAAATAGGGCGAGTTGCACAACGCAATGAGCCCGGCAGCCAAGGCCACGTCAGCGCGGATGACCTCGGCCAAGGCGCGCAGGTCGGGCTCGTCGCGCTGCATTTCGTTTTGAATGCGCGTGAGGATCGCCGGGCATGGCGGTATGTGGATGTCACGCAAAGTGGCAGCCAGTCGCTGCGACAGCTCTTCTTCATTGAGCTCTGGCTGTTCAGGGCGGGGCTCAGCCATCAAGTCGCCTCTTGTCTGCGCCGCAGCCAAACCAGCAGCTCTTCTTCAGGCATAGGCGCTGCGATGGCAAAGCCCTGCACCTGGTCCACCCCTGAAGCCCACAGCAGCTCCAGCTGCTGCTGCGTTTCTGCGCCCTCTGCGGTGACGGTCATGCCCAAAGCTTGGCCCAGTCGCGTCATGGCCCCCACCACAGCCAAGGCGCGTTGGTCCTCGGGCAAGGCGCTGACGAAAGCGCGGTCGAGTTTGAGCTTGGTCGCCGGAATGTCTTTCAGGTTGGCCAGGCAGGAATAGCCCGTGCCGAAGTCGTCAATGGCCAAGCCCACGCCCAGCTCGCGCGCTGCAGCCAGGCTGGACTGAACGCTGGGCGAGATGTCCATGAAGAGCGACTCGGTCAGCTCCAGCTCCAGCGCCCGCGCGTCCACACGGGTGCATAGCAGGGCGGCGTTCAGGGCGACCGAGAACTGGTCGTCGAGCAACTGGGTGCGCGAGACGTTGACCGCCACCTTCACGGGCATGTCAGCCTCGCGCATGCGCCGCGCAAAAGCGCAGCCACGCATCAGGGTCCACTCGCCCAGGCGCACGATCAGCCCCGTCTTTTCGGCCACCGCAATGAAGCGACCGGGGCCTGGAGCCGCCGGGTTCGAGCAGCGCATGAGGGCCTCGACCACGCGCACTTGGCCATCGGCGTCGACGATGGGCTGGTAATGCAGCGTCAGGCCACCGTCGGCCAGCGCCTCGTGCAGCATCTGCTCGATCACCAACTCTTCGCGCTGCAACTGCGCGTCTGGCCAGCTGCCACTGCCCAGACCTTCGACCACCACACGGTTGCCGCCGGCGCGCTTGGACGCGGTCTTGGCCAAGTCGGCTCGCTGCAACAGCTCGATGCCGCTGTCGCCTGCTTGCTGCAAGGCGATACCGATTCCCGCCGTGGGGCGCAACACCATGTCGGCGAGCTCCAGCACCTGCCCTATGGCCTGCGCCAGTTCAGCGGCCAGCGCCTCGGCCTGCAAAGCGCGCACGCCGGGTGCGAGGCAGACAAACTCATCTGCACCCATGCGCCCGAGTTCGCCTCGACCGCCCAAACGTTCGCGCAGGCGTTGCGCCAAAGTGGCAATGACGCCATCGCCAATCTCGTGGCCCAAGGAGTCGTTGATTTGTTTGAAGCGGTCGATGTCGATCCACAACACGGCCAACGGCCCCAGGCGGCCGCCGGTAGGGTCTCGCGGCGGGGGCGGACGTTCGGGGTTGTCTGGGGTGCAGCGGCGCGCCAGCTCTTCGGCCATGAGCAGCGTGCTGCTGCGGTCCAACAAGCCGGTAACGGGGTCCAGGTGGTAGAGCGTGTCGATCATGGAGAAGATAAACCCATCAGGTCACTGGAACTTCAGGACGGGCCCAGCGTGTGGACTGCCAGCACCACGCGGCCTCGGCCTTGGCGCTTGGCTTCATACAGCTGTTGGTCTGCCAAAGCCAGCAAGGCCGAGGGCTCCACTTCGGCGGATGAGCCAGACCCGCCTGCGTACACGGCCACGCCGATGCTGACGGTCAGCACAGGCCCGACACGCGAAGCTTCGTGCGCAATACCCAAGGCGCGGATGTATTGCTCCGTGCGCTCAGCCAGTGCCAAAGCGGCAGTCGCTTCGGTGTCCGGCAAGACGCAGGCGAACTCTTCTCCGCCATAGCGCGCCACCACATCGCCCGCCCGGGCAAAACCGAACTGCAGCGCCTGCGCCACCTGGCGCAGCACGTCGTCGCCAGCCTGGTGACCATAGCGGTCGTTGTAACGCTTGAAGTCATCGACGTCGATCATCAGCAGTGACAGCGGCTGCCTCGACCGCGCAGCCCGCCTGCACTCGGCTTCGAGGCAGGCATCGAAATGACGCCGGTTGTAGACCCCCGTCAGACCGTCGCGCTGCGCCAACTGACGCAACAGGTCAGCCTGAAACTTCAGCATCAGGTGGGTTCGCACCCGGGCGCGCACGATCTGCGGGTTGATGGGCTTGGCAATGAAATCGACTGCGCCCACCTCCAGCCCCCGGGTTTCTTCTGCAGGGTCGCTGTGGCCGGTGACAAAGATGACGGGGATGTGCCGCGTGGCCTCGTCGGCCTTCAAGCGCCGACACACTTCCAGGCCATCGATGTCGGGCATCACCACGTCGAGCAGCAACAAATCGGGGGGATTGGCAGCGCACATGGCCAGCGCCTGAGCCCCTGAAGTGGCCATGAAGACCTGGTGATCTGCAGCAAAAGCTTGGTAGATCACCTGAATGTTGACGGCCTGGTCGTCGACCACCAACAAACGCGGCTTGGCCGACTTTTCGCCCAACAGGAGCAGCATGTCTTGCGGGTTATCCATGGGCGGTCGGCTCAGTCAAGGGAAGTTGCAGATGATTCGGCCCAGCTCTTTTTCAACTCGGCGCACAGCAGGCTGGCACCCGCGAAATCCAGGCCCAAAACCTTCTCGACGACCGACGCCCAAACAGCGGGGGTTTGTTCAAAACTGGACTCTACCTGCTGCCCCAGAGCTTCGCAGGCCGCCAAGGCTGCCATGTCCCCAGCCCGCAGCTGTTCTTCCAGAAACAGCAAAGCGCGCAAACAGGCGGCCAACCCTTGCGGGTTGTGCAAGCTGGCAGCCTGCAATGTCGTCGCCTTCGGCTGCTCCTGCACAGCCGCATTGGCCTGGCCCGGCGCCCGCTCCAGACCCAAAACTTGCAAGGCTTGCGCAATGCTGTCTTGGCCCGCGCTGACCGCTCGCTTCAAAGCAGTTGCCTGAGCGGCCAAAAAAGTGGCATCCAAAGGGTCTGACAGCGCCTGGACAGTTTTCACTTCCTGTTCAAAGGCAGCGAGCTGCCGCGCCAACTCGGTCAATCCAAGGGTGCCCGCCACGCCTTTGACGCTGTGCAACTCGCGCGCCCACAGCCCCGCGGTTGCGCCCGGAACCGACAAGGTGTGCACCAAGCCCGAGAGTTGCTCGTCGAAGGCGCGGGCTGTCCGGGCATAAAGAGCGGTCTGCCCGCCCAGGCGCTGCAGCGCCTGGGCCAGCGCGGGCGGCACGGGGCTGGCACCGGCTTCCCCCCACAGCTCCACGGTGCCCGACGTCTCCGCTGGTGCTGGCGCTTCGTACCCGGTGAGCCGCAGCAAGGTTTTCACCAAGGCGACCAACTCGAACGGCTTGCCCACGTGGTCATTCATGCCGGCAGCCAGACAGGCCTCGCGGTCACTGGCCATGGCGTTGGCAGTCATGGCCACGATGGGCAGGCCCTGCGCGCCGGGCAAGCGCCGGATTTCTGCAGTGGCGCCAAAGCCGTCGAGCACCGGCATTTGCAAATCCATCAGCACCACGTCGTAGAGCGCTGGTGGATCGGCTTCCAAAGAAGCCTGCACCGCATCCACACCCTCGCGCCCATTGCTGGCGATGTTGACCTTGGCCCCAGACGCCGTCAGCAGCTCTTCGGCCACCTGTTGGTTGATGGGGTTGTCCTCGACCAGCAAGATGCGCATGCCCTCCAGCGTGCGGCGAATGCCCTGGTCCACCGAGCGGCGGGCCGGGTGTGCGCCGCGGCGCTCGCTGCTACGCGCTTGCGTCACGACCTCCCAGACTTGGGTGGGCGTCACGGGTTTGACCAAAAACCCCCGCATGCGCGCTTGTTCAATCTCACTGCGCTGCGCCAACATGTCTTGTCCGTGGCCGGTCACCATCACCATCGTGGGCGGTGGCACACCCAGTTCGAGCGCCGCCTCGACCAAACCCGCGCTGGTGGCCCAGCCGTCCATATCGGGCATTTGCCAGTCCAGCACCACCACGGCAAAGGGCTGCTGGGCACTGTGTGCTGCGCGCCATAGCGCCAGGGCTTCACGCCCGCTGGATGCGGTCTGCGTAGCCCAGCCCAGCGTTTGCAAAGCATCGGCCAGCAACTGCAAGGCCAGGGGGTGGTCGTCCACCACCAGCACCTTCAAGCTGTCTGAGGCCCTGCGCCGCTGCGGTCGGGGTACGGGCCGTGCTTCCGACTGCACGGTCTGCGCCACAGGCAGGCGCAGCTCGAAAGAGAAACAGCTTCCCAGCCCAGGTGTGCTGCTGACTTGCAGCTCGCCACCCATCAAAGCCACCAGGCGTTGGCTGATGGCCAGCCCCAGGCCAGTGCCACCGAAGCGCCGCGTGGTGGAGGCCTCGGCTTGAGAAAAGCCAGCAAAGATGCGCTGCTGGTGCTCCGGCGCAATGCCAATGCCAGAGTCGCGCACCGAGACGCGCATCAAGACCTCCTCCTCTTCGCGCGCCAGCAGCTGGAACTGCAGCAGCACTTCGCCACGCTCTGTGAACTTGATGGCGTTGCTGCCCAGGTTGATCAGCACCTGCTGCAAGCGCATGTCGTCGCCCACCAGCGAAGCGGGCAAAGCCGGGTCGACGTCGTAGAGCAGCTCCAGCGGTTTGGCCGCCGCACTGGCCGACAGCACCACGGCCAGATCGCGCAGCAAGGCATCGAGCCGGAAGGCGCGCGGGTCCAGCGCCATCTTGCCCGCTTCGACTTTGGAGAAGTCGAGGATGTCGTTGATCAGCCCCAGCAGCGAGCGCGCTGCGCCCTGGGCCTTGCTGCTGTAGTCGAGCTGGCGCGGCGACAAGGGCGTGCTTTGCAGCAGGGCCAACATGCCCAGAATGGCGTTCATGGGCGTGCGAATTTCGTGGCTCATGTTGGCCAAGAACTGGCTCTTGCTGCGCGACGCGGCTTGCGCCTGCTCCACCGCTTGTACGTAGGCCGTCACGTCCAAGCGAAAGCCCACGGTGTAGCCGTCGTGGGTGCGGCACTCGACCACGCGTACCAAGGTGTTGTCGCCCACGTGCTGAACGAAATCGGTCCGGGCTTGCCGGTGCCGTGCCATGCGTTCGGCCACGTAGGCTTCGGCGTCTGAATTTTCCGAGCCCAAAAAGCCGCGCTGCAAGCCAGCGCGCACCAGGTCTTCAAAGGCCACACCCTCTTCAATGAGGTCGGCCACGCCAGCGTAGACCTTGCGGTACTGCTCGTTGCACAAGACCAGCCGGTCTTCGGCGTCGAAGATCACAAACGCTTCGCCGAGGGATTCAATGGCGCCCAGCAAAATCCGATGTCGCTCGGCTGCCGCGTGCTGCGCGGCGTGTTGGGTGGTGATGTCGGTGAGATAGCCATGCCAAAGCACATGGCCCTCCTCGGTGATGTCTGGAATGGCCCGCCCACCTACCCATATTTCGCCGCGCTCGGGGTGCAGCACCCGAAATTCGCTCTCCCATACCGAGAAGTTCTGCGTCGACTCAGCGAGGGATACCGACACCGCAGCGAGGTCGTCGGGGTGAATGGCCTGAAACACCAGTTCGCCACTGCGCCGCACCTGCATGGGCAGCACACCAAACAGGTCGACCATGCCATCGCTGCTGTAGGGAAAGCATGCGCTGCCGTCCGAGCGCAGCAAGTACTGGTAGATCATGCCGGGCAGCATTTCGCTGGCCTTCTTGATCTTCAACAGGTCTTCTTCGATGCGGCGCTTCTGCGGCACCGGCATGACGGCCGCGCGAATAGGGGCTTGTTGGCGCGCAGGCGCGTCGCTAGCGCTTTCAGGGCAACTCAGGTTCACGACAGCCGGCACGCTTTGACCAGAAGCCGTCAAAAATGACAGCGCCACTTCGTCGGCCCTGCCATACAAGTGCAGTCGGGTTAATCCCTGCAAATGCAGCATGAGCCTGTCGCCAGCAGGGAGCAGTTGGTCGAAGCACAGACCCAGCAGGGCCTCACGCGGCCTGCCGACAATTCGGCAGAACTCCTCATTGACGTGCAGCAACACGAGGTCTGCGGAAAGCAGACAAGCCCCGCAGGGCCATGCGTCCAAATCCAGCGGGGCGGTCGTCTGCTGGGTGCTCATGCGGTGCGCGCTGGGTCCTTCGGTTGCGGTGGGTTGGCCAAGAACCGGCGCATCGCGTCGGCCGTCAGATCGGCGTGGCTGATGTGGGGGCAGTGGCCGCGTGCCGCCAGCGTTTCCAGCTGAGCGCATGGCAGGTGCTCAGCCATGTAGCGCCCCACTGAGAGGGGCGCCACCACGTCGTGTTCGCATTGCAAAACCAGCGTGGGCTGCAAGAGCCGGCGCAAATCGGCTCGGTTGTCGCTGAAAAAAGTGACTTCTGCAAAGCGGCGGGCGATGGAAGGGTCCATCGCACAAAAACTGTCGTGCAACTCTTTTCGCAGGGCGCCGTCAGCCTCTTCTTGGCTGACGGCCCCAGCCAGGTGGTTGGCCCAAGCCGTATCCGGACCGGCAATCATGTCCAGCAGAGCGCGCACATCGGCGGCCTGGAAGCCGCCTTGGTAGAGCGGGGGGTCATCCAGGTAGCGCGGCGAGGGCGCCACCATGACCACCGATTCGACCTGCTGCGGGCGCTGAATGGCAGCCAACATCGCCACGACGCCACTGACCGAGTGGCCAACCAGCGTGACAGAGGACAAATCCAGGGCATCCACCACGTCGAGCAAGTCCTGGGCATAGCCATTCAAGCTGGCGTAGCGCTGAGGGTCGTAGGCGGCCCAGTCCGAGCGGCCGCAGCCCACGTAGTCCAGTAGCACGATGCGGTGCGTGGATTCGAATGCCGGCCACAACTTGCGCCACATCAGCTGGTCGCAACCGAAACCATGCGCCATCAGCAAAGTCGGGCCCTCGCTGCCCAACACCTGTACGTTGTGGCGGCGGATCACCTCGTCTCGTTGCGACATCGATGCGGTCACGGCGGCACTCCAGTTGGCACGGGTTGCGGTTTTCTTTGGAACGGCTCATTATGATGTTCAGCACTGGGCAATTTGGCTCGCTTTAGAGCGAGTTGCTCGGGGAAGCAAGGAAGCAAAGACGCCCACCAAAAAAATCTCAAGGGTGTTAGCAAGCGCAAAAGCCATGGCATTGATTTCACCTGAGGCACAGCAGGTCCAGCCGCGGTCATCCCTAGAGAAAGAGGCGACGTCTGGTTTCACTGCGCGAGACATACAGGCGTGTGCGCTCGAGCCTATCCACGTGCCGCAGGCTGTACAGGGCTGCGGTGCGTGTTTGGCTGTTCATGCAAGCACAGGCAGGGTCTGCCACGCATCCGCCAATTTGCGCCAAGTCTTGGGATTGGAGGCACAGCAGGCGCTGGGGCGACACATCACAGACCTATCGGACTGGACGCCCGCGCAGTGGCAGGACGTGGCGGGTCAGGTGCTTGACCACCGGGGCGTTTGGCTGCGTCCACCACCAGCATGGCAAAGCGTGCAGACACTGGAGGTGGTGGCGCACCGCAGCACAGATGAGCTGATCGTGCTTGATGTGCTGCCCGGCGTCTCGGAGGGCGGCGAAGCAGACGGCGCGCGCTTGCTCGATGACGTGACGCAGGCCATCGACTTGCTGAGCAGCAGTGCCAGTGTCGAGCAGTTTTTGCACACTTGCGCGGGCTTTGTGCAGCGCGTCACAGGCTATGACCGGGTGGTGGTCTACCGCTTCGAGCCTGACTGGAGCGGGCAGGTCATGGCCGAGGCCACCGTGAAAGGGTTGTCGCCCCGCTTCGTCGGCTTGCACTTTCCGGCCTCTGATATTCCAGAACAGGCACGCGCGCTCTACACCCGAAACCTGCTGCGTGTGGTGGGCGACACCGACGCGCCAGTCAGCGCCATGCTGCAGCTGCCAGAGGCTGCGCCCCTCGATCAAAGCCACAGCTTGATTCGAGCGGTGTCTCCCATGCATTTGGCCTACATGCGCAACATGGGGGTGCGGGCGTCGCTCACCATCTCTTTGCTGCACCACGGGCAGCTGTGGGGCATGGTGAGCTGCCACCACCAAAGCCCGAAGGTTCCGCCGCAAGAGTTACGCCGATCGGTGTTGGTGGCTTGCGGCTGGCTGGGCAAGGTGGCCGCGATGCGGCTTGACACCTTGTTGCAAGCGGACATGGCCTTGCGCCAAGCCGACATGGTCGTTGCACTGGCGCAGTTGGAGGCCCTAGCAGACGACGACACAGCCGATACGCGGCCTTCAATGACAGAAGTTTTGACGCAAGCCTGCGCGCTGTTTCGATGCGACGGCGTCGAGCTTTTTCAGGACGGCGCATGGTGGAGTTTGCACGGCACACCTGAGGTAGACGCCGCAAGCCGCCAACGCTTGCTCGAGCAAATGGGTTTGTCGCAGGCGCTGCAGCCTGATGGGTCGAACCCCCATGACAGCGCCACATCCGCTTTGCAGCTGCCGGCGCTGCAAAGCCGGGACGGTCTTGGAGCACTGCCACTCGGCGAAGAAGTGCCTTGGGCCGGCTTGCTGGCGCAGCGCCTGCCCACGGAGGCGGCCGGGCTGCTGGTGGTGTGGCGACGCGAACGCGTCTCTCAGGTGGCTTGGGCCGGAAACCCGCACAAGGGCCCCGGGGTAGCCACAGGGCTGGGCAAGCCCAAAGCCGTGAACGCACAAACCGATGCACCTTTCGTGCTGGGGCCACGGCAGTCTTTTGACGCCTGGGTTGAAAAAGTTCGCGGGCAAAGTGCGCCCTGGACCGAGCCCGAACGTCAGCAAATGCAGACCTTGGCCCGGCTGGTGGTTCGCTTGACCCACCACAACCGTTGGCGGGATGCACAAGCCCAACTGCGTGTGCTGGGCAGCAGCATGGACCACCTGACGGACATGGTGCTGGTGACCGAAGCAGAGCTCTTGAGCAGCCCCGGGCCACGCATCTTGTTTGCCAACCGCGCCATGCTGGAGCACACGGGCTATCAGCTGGAAGAGCTGCTCGGGCGGACCCCACGAATTTTTCAATGCGCCGACACCGACCGCAGCGAGTTGGACCGGATCAGGCGCGCGCTGGTCAACCGAGAGCCTTTTAAAGGCACGCTGCTGAACCAGACACGCGAGGGCAAGCGTTATTGGGTTGAACTGAACATCGATCCGGTCACCGACAAGCTCGGGGCGGTGGTGCAGTTCGTCAGTGTGCAGCGCGACGTCACTTTGGTGCGCCAGCTGGAAGAAGACCGCAGACGCGCCGAGGAACGCTTGCGGCTGGTGCTGCAAGGCGCCAACGATGCCGCTTGGGACTGCGACCTGGAGCGCGGCGAGTTCTACTACTCCCCACGTTGGTGGCAATTGATGGGGCGCGTGCAAGACGAAGTGCCTGCCAGCGCCAGTCTGTGGCTTCAGTGGATACACCCCGAGGACACAGAGCAGGCGCAACAAACCATGCGCCAAGCGCTTGCGCGCGGACCCGACCAGTTCGAGATGGAGTTTCGGGTTCAACACCACGACGGTCATTACTTGCGCATGTTCTCGCGCGGCTTTATTCAGCGCGACCCCAGCGGGCGCGCGGTGCGTGTGTCGGGCGCCAATACCGACATCACCGAACGCGCAGCAGAGCAGGCAGCACTGCGCGCCAGCGAGGAAAAGTTTCGGCTGGTGGCAGAAAACACCTCCGACGGCATCGTCATCTACGACCTGGAGCAAGTGCACTACGCCTCGCCCGCTTTCGCGCGGCTCACGGGCCAAAGCGAGGCTTTCGAGAACAGCCAAAGCCTGGCCGAGGTGATGCAGCGCATTCACCCCGATGACCTGCCACTGGTGGAGCGCGTCGTGCGCGAAGGTATTGCACAGCAGGCTGCGCAGTTGATCTACGAGTTTCGGTTTCAGCATGCAGACGGCCACTATTTCTACCGTGAAGATTCAGTGCGTTTTGTCTACGGCTCGCGCGGCGGCTTGAAGCGGGCTTATGTGATCGCACGTGACGTGAGCGAAAGGCGCGCGGCACAACAGCAAATCGAACGTCTGGCCTTCTTCGACCCCCTGACTGAGCTGTGCAACCGCCGACTGCTGACCGACCGGCTGACGCAAGCCCTGCCCATGAGCGAGCGCAGCCAGCGCTACGGCGCGTTGATGTTCATCGACCTGGACAACTTCAAAGACTTGAATGACACGCACGGCCACGCCATGGGTGATGGCTTGCTTCAGCAGGTCGCGCGCCGCTTGACAAGCTTGATCAGGGAAGGCGACACCGTGGCCCGCTTGGGCGGCGACGAGTTCGTGTTGCTGCTGATGGGCATTGGGGCCGACGCCGACGGTGCTGCACTGCAAGCTGGTGTGCTGGGGCGCAAAGTACTCAAGACGCTGGCTGAGCCGTTTCTTCTGGGCGCGGTTTCACACCAGTGCACGGGCAGCTTAGGCATCACGCTGTTTAGGGGCCATGGGAAAAGCGTCGATGAAATTCTTAAACGTGCCGATGTGGCCATGTACCAGGCGAAATCTGCCGGGCGTAATTGCATGCGCTTTTTCGATCCCGGGGTGCAGGCCGTGGTGGAGGCGCGCAGCCAGCTAGAGCAAGACTTGCGGCGCTCGGTGGACCGACAGGAGCTGACCTTGTTCTACCAGCCCATCGTCGACACGGACCGAAAGGTGATGGGCTACGAAGCGCTGGTGCGCTGGCGCCACCCACTGCGCGGCCTGGTGCCACCGGGCGAGTTCATCGCGCTGGCAGAGAGCACGGGGCTCATTCAGCCGATCGGCCGTTGGGTGCTGCAGCAAGCCTGCCGCCAGCTGGCGCGCTGGGCTCAATCGCCCGACACCGACCACTTGACCTTGGCGGTCAACTTGAGTGCGCGGCAATTGCTGCTGCCCAGCTTTGTCATTCAGGTCTTGGAGGTGCTGCAGCGGGAACACGCGCCGGGCGAGCGCCTGAAGCTCGAGATCACCGAGAGCCTGCTGCAAGACGACGTCGAGCAAACCATTTTGAAAATGCAGGCGCTCACCCGTCACGGCATCCGTTTTTCCCTCGACGACTTCGGCACTGGCTACTCGTCGCTGAGCTACCTCAAGCGCCTGCCTTTGAGCCAACTCAAGATCGACCGCAGCTTTGTGCGCGACCTGTTGACCGACAGCAACGACGAGGCCATCGCCCGCATGATCTTGCAGCTCGCCCAGACGCTGGACATGGACGTGGTGGCCGAGGGCGTGGAGGAAGAGTCGCAGCTGGCGGCACTGCGCGAATTGGGCTGCCAACAGTTTCAGGGCTACCTGTTTGGCCGGCCTGGGCCGCTGCCCGCGGCGCTGTCGGACCTGTCAGAGGGCGCTTAGCCGGTGGGCCAAGGCCGTGCCCATGCGCAGTTGTTCGGACAGGCTGTTCATGCGTTGTCTGCTGCGACAGGCGGTGCGTCGACCACCTCGCCAATGGCAGCGCGGGTCTCCAATGCCTGGGCCTGCACCCAACGTGCGAATGCCTGAATTTCTGGACGCAGTGCGCTGCCGGGGTTGATGACCAGCCAGTACGCCAAAGGCGAATCCAAACGGCGCTCGGGCAAGACTTCCACCAACTCGCCCCCGGCCAAGGCGCTGGCCACCAAAGGCGTTCGTACCAGCGCAACCCCTTGCCCCGACAAGGCCGCCTGCGCAATTTGGTTGGCGTAGTTGAAATAAAGCCAGCGCCTGGGCACCAACTCGGGCGCACCGTGCGTGGTCAGCCAGCGCCGCCAGCCCAACACATCTAGGTTGGGGTTGCGTTGCACATCGCTGGACTCGATGAGCGCCATGGTCGACAAGTCCACCACGCGCCGAATGGGTGCGCGCGAACGCAGCAGCCAAGGGCTGGCCACGGCTGTGATCTGCTCACCAAACAGGCGGATGGCACCGACGGTTGCTGCGCCGGGCCGCGTGTAGCGCAAGGCCAGATCGAGGTCGCTGTGCGCCAGATCGACGCGCGCATCTGTTGCGTCGATGCGGATGTCGATGTCCGGGTGCGTGGCCTGAAAAGCTTCCAGGCGTGGAATGAGCCACAAGCTGGCAAACGATGCCCAGGTGGTCACAGCCACAGTGCGCCGCCCCCTGCTGGCGCGTATTTGGCGCACGGACTGATCGAGCCGTTCCAGCGCTGGCAGCACCGCGCGCAGCAACTGCGTGCCGGCAGGCGTGAGCGACACCGACCGGGTGTGGCGCAAAAACAAAGGGACACCCACATCGTCTTCCATGCCCTGAATCTGCCGGCTCACCGCGCTTTGTGTGACCGACAGCTCTTCTGCGGCCATGCGGAAGTTGAGGTGCCGTGCCACCGCCTCGAAGGCGCGCAAGTGGCCCACGGGCAAGGGCCGGCTGCGGGTAAGCGCTGGGGCCGCCTGTTGCACAGCCGAGCCCGGACCCGCCGCAGCCGTGGCGGGCAAGGCGTGAGGGGATGGGTGCGCTGCTGACTGGGGCATGGTTTTGTGTCAGCCCGATGATGGCATTGATGCCTTAATCGAATCAATAGCTGCCTTGTATTTCATTGGACGCGCCCCGTGACAAAAGCCATCATCCAAGGCTAGTCAAAGACTTAAAACAGAAGGAAAAGGCCATGTCACACACAGCCACCCCTACCGCCAGCAGCAGCGCCACCCGCGCTTTCCCTGCCGCCGGATTGATGCTCGATAGCACCAGTGCTCAAGGCGCAGTTCCGGCCGGCCGGGCCATGCGTTTGCGCGCATCCCGCACCGGCAGCCTGTGCTCACAAGAACGCCTGTGGGCCACGCTGGACAGCACGCCACGCCTGGAACCCGGCGGTTTGGGCGACCACCTCATCGCACCCGGCCAGCCGCTGCGTTTGCTCTCAGGGCAGTCGGTCTTGGTGGAGCCACTCGACCAACGCACCTGGGCCAACTGGTTTTGGGAACCCGAGAGTGCGCCGATGCCCACCCAGCTCGATTCATCCCAGCCCGTCTTGCTAGAGCCCTCGCGCGACCTCGTGCGTGGTTTGGTCCTCGTGCTGCGCGCCAGCCGCGACTTGGCCTTGGCTTTGCCCGTGGCGCTGTGGCGTGCGGGCTCGCTCTTGGTCGCTGGGCGCGGGCGTGTGCTCGGACGCTTGGAATCGAACCAGCCCTGATGCGCCAGTGAATGGCAGGCGCTCGCGTGGCACAACTGCCAATCAACAAATAGGGCCAGCCCTTTCGCTGGCCGCTTTGACGGCGTGCATCAAGTCTCCGTAACCCGAGTCGAGTGCATCGCCCAAGATGCCATCGAAGTCACGAACCCGCTGGTCCCCGTGTGCGAGTTGCTGAACCACAAACTCTGAACGCCCTGCCAAGTGAAGGCGAACACGCGGCGTTGCTTCGTCCGCCCCCAGATCCAGGTCCAGTCGATCAAAGGCGCTGAGGTCCGCACAAGCGAGCCCGTTGTCAGGGGGCTCGGGGGGCAAGGTGGGTTGGTTCATGACGGCTCCGGTGGGCTCTGGACAGACCTCGAACACATGGCCGCACCTTTTCCCTAGTGCCCGCCCGAAACCAGGGTTTCGGGGCAACCCCGCTATCAAGCGCATCAAGCGCGTAGACCGGAAGCTTTGCGAGCCTGCCTTTCGGACAGGTGTGCCAATGCGTTTCATTCTATGGACGCAGATGACGTGTGCATCTCTGTTCCGTGACGAATCTCCGAATTGCAGCCTTGGAGCAACACCTGATTGGTTTGCGCAGGTGGCTTCGGTAAATGTTGCCGATTCGGCTTTCATGCCTCCACCTCGCGCCGGTCGCTGCACCTGGGCTGTGCCCGGCGGCGGGTTGGGGTTTGGCTTGCGCCGTTCGCCAAACCTGGGCTGTGCCCGGCGGCGCGGGATCCGTTCTCCCGGCCTGCCTCGCGGGCGGCTGCTTTTGGTGCTCATTGGTTGCTGCGTGAACGCCTTTTGTGGCGTTCGCACGTGCTGGCAACCGCGAATGAGGCCTCCGCCCGGACACCCGCACCACCGGGCTTTGCGGAGCATTCGAGATGGCGAGGCAAACAGCCCGTGCGCCGAGCGAAGCAGCGGTTGCGTGCAACCTGACTCTCACGCTGCTTCGCTTCCGGCGCGCACCAGCAGGCGGTCTACTTCGCTACTCACAGGGGTCGGTGGCTGGAGTCGGGCGCAGGCTCCATTCGCGGTTGCCAGCACGCAAGCGCACTGCAAGCGTAGTTAACGCAGCAACTCTCAAGCACCAAGAACAGCCACCCGCGAGCGTGGGCCGGAGAACGAGCCGGACGCCGACACCTGGCGCGAGGTCTAGGCCTGCATGAACCAAGGGCGCGGGCCGGAGAACGAAGGGGACGCCGACACCCGGCGCGAGGTGCAGGCCTGCATGAACCAAGGCGCAGGCCGGAGAACGAACAGGACGCCAACACCTGGCGCAAGCTGAAACCAACGTCTGATTGCGGCAAGTGGCGCCAGCCAAGTCCATGACAACGCGGCCATTGGCCGGTCTACAAGAAGGAACAGACCCGAGGTTGGACTATGCCGCCCTGATAGAGCGCATCCAAAGACTCACCCAGCCAACGGCGAACCGTCAAATCGGGGGAGCCGCGCAACTCGGGCAAGACCAACACGCTGCGGTGCATCCAAAAGCCTGTGATCAACAGAGCGATCAAGGTCGCCCGTTGGCGCCGATGCTTGCCCTGCAAAGACTGCGTGAGCGGCTGCAAAAAATGGCGCTCGTACAACTCGGCTGCCACACTGCCCACCTCGGCATCCCGCCCGGCCAGCAACAGCATCATCATCAGATTGGGATCGTCAGAGGGCTTGTCGAGCAGAGCGCCCAGCATGCGCTCGCCAAAGCCCTGAGCGCCCTTCGCAAACAAGGCTGGCAAGTCCACTCGGGGAATCAGGCAGGCCTCGAACAACTGCCGTTTGGAGCCGAAGTAGCG
Organism: Comamonadaceae bacterium; assembly: GCA_027483665.1. Taxonomy (GTDB): domain Bacteria; phylum Pseudomonadota; class Gammaproteobacteria; order Burkholderiales; family Burkholderiaceae_C; genus JAIXUC01. Next base: position 21,947 of record JAIXUC010000001.1, read on the forward strand.
GTTGACCAAGGCTGCATCGACCCCCACTTCAGCAGCAATTTCGCGCACACCGGTCTGGGCGTAACCGCGCTCGGAGAACAGGCGCTGCGCAGCCTGGACCATGGCCGCCCGCGTGGCTTGCGCGTCTCGACTGCGGCTGGTGGCACACATGGCTGCCAAGGGCCTGGCTTAGGGCTTCGCCGTGGACTCAGCCAACGGCCCACCCATGGCCTTGTGCAATTGCGCCATGGCGTTGAACACCGCTAAGCGCGCGCGAACAGCCTCCTGTCGCGCAGCGGCCTCGGTGCGCTGCGCGTCCAGCACCTCCAGCATGCCGCTGTAGCCCGCGTTCTGGCGCGCTTGCGCCAATACCAAGGCACGCTCTGCAGCAGCTTGGCGCGACTGTGCGTCGGGCTCTGAGGCGCGCGCGGTTTGCAGGCCCTGCAAGGCATCAGCCGCTTCCTGGAAAGCCTGCGAGACCGCCGACTGGTAGGCGGCTATGGCCTCGCGCTGGCGCGCACCGGCTTGGTCCACACGGGCTGCACGCCTGCCGCCGTCGAACAGCGGCAGGCTCAGGCCAAAGCCCAGAGACCAGATGCGCGCTGGCGCATCCAGCAGCCGCGACAAAGACACACTTTGCCCGCCGAAAGCGCCGCTCAGGCTGATGGTCGGAAACAGCGCAGCACGCGCTGCCGCCACGTCGGCCTGGGCTGCAGCCAAGCGGGCCTCAGCCTGGCGCACATCAGGGCGGCGCTGCAACAGAGCAGAAGGCAGGCCAGGCTGCGGTGCAGGCGGTGGCTCCAGGCCTGCCAGACCAGCAGGGGCCAAAGCCAAGTCCGCACGTGCAGTCAGCACGCCCAGCAGGTTCTGCACCTGCGTGCGCTGTCTTTGCAGTTCGCGCAGTTGAACGGCTGCGTCGGCGCGCTGCACCTCGGCTTGCGATGCTTCCAGTTGGTTGCTGCTGCCCGCTTGCAAACGCTGCGCCACGATGCGGGCCGCGTCTTGGCGGGCTTGCAAGGTCCGCTGCGCTTGTGCCACTTGGTCGTCGAGTGCGCGCAGGTTCAACCAGCTTTGCACCACGGCGGTGGCCACGCTCAAGCGCACCGTCTGCCGTGCTTGTTCACTGGCCGCCAACTGTGCGCGGGCTGCATCGGTGGCGCTGGCCAAGCGGCCAAACAGATCGATCTCGAAGCTGCTGGACAGTGACAAGCCATATTGGTTGGCCGTCGTCGACACCCCGCTGTTGTTGCTGCGGGACAGCGCGCTGGTGCGCGCCCGATCGGCTTGCCCACCCAAACTCAAGGCGGGCAGCGACGCACCGGCCACTTCCTGCACTTGAGCCTGCGCGAGGGCCAAGCGGGCGCTGGCCTGCAACACGTCGGCGTTGGCTTGCAGGGCGCGCTCGACCAGAGCGTCGAGCTCCGCTGAACCCAAGGTACGCCACCAGGCCGTGTCTGGCGTGGTGGTGGGGCTGGTGGTGGCAGCGGGTGCAGCGTTGGCGGCTTGCCCTGCGTACCGCTCGGGCAGGCTGATGGCGCTCGTCACATTCGGGGCTGGTTCTGGCGGGACACTGGCACAGCCCGCCAGCACAACAGCTGCGGCAAAGGCCAGCGCGGTCCGTGCGGCTGGTGTTTTCATCAACGCGCTCATGAGCGGTCTCCGGGTTCTGGCGCGGTGGGTGTGACAGGCGTCACGGGCGTGGCGGCAGCGGCGGAACCAGCGGTTTTTTGTCCGTGGGTTGGGCGCGGCTTGCCAGCCAGCAAAGCAAAGAACAAGGGAATGAAGATGGGTGCCACGAAAGTGGCCACCAACATGCCACCAAACACGCCGGTGCCCATGGACTGCCGGGCAGCAGCGCCGGCGCCGGTGGCAATGACCAGCGGCACCACGCCCAGCACAAAGGCCAGCGAGGTCATGACGATGGGCCGAAAGCGCAGACGCGCTGCGTCGCGCGCTGCCTCCACCGCGCTTTTTCCCGCCTGCATGCCCTGCATGGCAAATTCAGCAATCAGGATGGCGTTCTTGGCGGCCAAGCCGATCAGCACGATCAGGCCGATCTGAAAGTAAATGTCGTTTTGCATGCCGCGCAGAAACACGAACAGCAGCGCACCCGTCAGCGCAAAAGGCACGGCCAGCAACACCGCCAGCGGCACGCCCCATCGCTCGTAGAGCGCGGCCAAGATCAGGTAGACCATGATGAGCGCAAAGCCAAAGGCAAAGATCGACGCGTTGCCGGTGCGCTTTTCTTGAAAGGCCTGCGCTGTCCACGCGATGCTGTAGCCCGGCGGCAGCGTTTCGCGGGCCACTTGCTCCACGGCAGCAATGGCCTCACCCGAGCTGAAGCCCGGCTTGGCACCGCCCAGCACCTTGGCTGACACATAGCTGTTGTAGCGCTCGACCTGCTCCGGGCCAATCAGGCTGCTGACCGTGATCAAGGCTTTGAGCGGCACCATTTGCCCGGTGGTGGCGCTGCGCACATGGATGGCGCCGATGTCTTCTGGCTTCGAGCGAAACGCAGCGTCTGCCTGCATGACCACGCGGTAGGTGCGGCCGCTGCGGTTGAAGTCGTTGATGTAGAGCGATCCCATTTGCGCTTGCAGGGCCGAGAACACCTCGTTGACCGGAATTCCCAAAGCCAGCGCTTTCTCGCGGTCCACCTCCACGCGCAGTTGCGGCACGGTCGGCCGAAAGAAGGTGTTGATGCCAGCCAACTCAGGGCGCTGGCGCAACGCGGCCATGAAGTCATTGGTCACTTGCGAGAGGCGCTGCGTATCGGGGTCCAGCCTGCCTTGCACATAAACCTCGAAGCCGCCCGCCTGTCCCAAGCCTTGAATGGCCGGCGGGTTGAACGCGAAGGCGATGCCGTCGTTCAAGCCAAAACCCTTGCCACTCATTTCCTGCGCCAGTTGCTGCGAGGTCTGGGTGCGGTCTTGCCAGGGCTTCATGGGCACAAAGATGGTGGCCGCGTTGGCCTTGTTGCCGCCGCCAATCAAGTCGAAGCCGTTGACGATGAAGAAGTTTTCTTTGGCCTGGTTGTCGTCCATCATGCGGCGCAGTTGCTCGGTGCTGCGCTGCGTGCGCTCCAGCGTGGCACCATCGGGCAGTGCCGCCACGGCAATGATGTAGCCCTGGTCTTCTGGCGGCACAAAGCTGCCGGGCACACGCGTGAACATAAACGCTGCAAAGCCCAACAGCGCCACAAAGCCAAGCAAGGCAACGGCGCGGCGGCGCAAAGAAAAGTCCACCGCGCCCATGAAGCGGCGCGTGACCCAATCGAAGCCCCGGTTGAAAGGCGCAAACAGGCGCTCGCTGCGCCCGCCATGCTCGGGCTTGAGCAGCAAGGCGCACAAGGCTGGCGTGAGCGTGAGGGCCACGACGCCCGAGATCACCACGGCAATGGCCACGGTCACCGCGAACTGCCGATACAACTGCCCCGCGATGCCGCCTAAAAACGCCACCGGGATGAATACCGCGCACAGCACCAGCACGATGCCCACCACCGCGCCCGAGACCTCTCGCATGGCCTCGATGGAGGCGTCCATGGGCGACATCTTTTCTTCGCGCATCAGGCGCTCGACGTTTTCCAGCACCACGATGGCGTCGTCCACCACGATGCCGATGGCCAGCACCATGGCAAACAAGGTGAGTGTGTTGATGGAAAACCCGGCCAGCCACAGCCCAGCGAAGGTGCCGATCAGCGACACCGGCACGGCCAGCATCGGAATGAGCGTGGCGCGCCATGTTTGCAAAAACACAAAGACCACCAGCACCACGATGATGGCCGCCTCGATGATGGTCTTGACCACCTCGTTGATGGAGGCCGAGACGAAGCGCGTGGTGTCGTAGGGGATGAGGTAGTCCAGGTCAGCAGGGAAACGTTCGGCCTTCAACTCGACCATGCGCGCCTTGACCGCGTCGCCCACCTCCAGTGCGTTGGCACCTGACTGCAAGAACACCGCCAAGGCGATGGCCGGCTGACCATTGACGCTGTTGCTGGCGTCGTAGCTTTGCGCGCCCAACTCGATGCGCGCCACGTCCTTGAGCTTGAGCACACCGCCCGGCCCGCCGGAGCGCAACACGATTTCACCGAACTGGCTGGCTTCAATGAGGCGGCCTCGCGCAGTGACGGTGTAGACCAGTTGCTGGCCAGCGGGCGCTGGTTCCGCGCCGATCTTCCCTGCGGCGAACTGCGCGTTTTGCGCGTTCACAGCGGCTGCAATGTCAGACGTGGTGAGACCCAAGCGCGCCATCTTGTCGGGCTGCAGCCACAGGCGCATGGAGTAGTCGCGCGCGCCGAAGATTTGCACATCGGCAGCACCGGGCACGCGCTTGAGTTCGTCGACCACGTTTTGCGTGGCGTAGTTCGACAGGAAGAGCGAGTCGTAGGTGCTCTTGGGCGAGTTCAGCGCGATGACCAGCAGGAAGTTGTTGGAGCGCTTGGCCACCACCACGCCGTTGCGGCGCACTTCGTCGGGCAAGCGCGGCGTCGCCAGTTGCACGCGGTTGTTGATGTTGAAGGTGGCCTCATCCACATCGGTGCCCACTTCGAACGTGGCGGTGATGGTGGTGACCCCATTCGATGAAGAGCTGGAGCTGAAATACAGCAGGTTCTCCACGCCCGACAACTGCTCCTCGATGGGTGCTGCGACCGTGGTGGCCAGGGTCTCGGCAGAGGCGCCCGGGTAGGTGGCGGTGACGCTGACCGTGGGCGGCGCGATCTCGGGGTATTGCGCAATGGGCAGGATGGACAGCGAGACCAAACCAGCCAGCACGATGATGATGGACAGCACGCCGGCAAACACCGGCCGCTCGATGAAAAAGCGCGAATTCATGCGGGGCTCCGGCTCAGCGGGAGGCCGCGGAGGCAGCAGGCGCCGCTGCTGCCGTTTGGCCAGACGCAGCAGGCGCCGCTGCTGCCGTTTGGCCAGACGCAGCAGGTGCCGCTGCAAGCTGCACAGCAGCACCTGGCCGCATCTTGATGAGGTTGTTCACGATCACCGCGTCGCCGTCTTTCAGGCCGCTGCGCACCACCCAGTCTGCGCCGACCCAGCCGCCAACTTGCACCGGCGTCGGCGTGGCCTTGCCATCACGAATCACCCAGACCATGCGCCCCGATTCGTTGGTCATGACCGCGGCCTGCGGCACCAGCCAAGCCTGCTCGCGCCCGACCTCTACTTGGGCGCGCACGAACTGGCCAGGGAGCACGCGCAGCTCCGGGTTGGGGAACTCGGCGCGCAGTTGCACCGTGCCCAGCCGGGCATCGACGCTGGAGCCCGAGAAGTTGAGCCGCCCTGTGGCCAAGGGCTGTGCTGCACCCGCCTCCAGCAAGCGCACCGGCGCTGCACGGTTGCGGCGCAGCAGCGCCAGCTCGGCTTCGTTGAATGAAAACCGAACCCACACCGGGTCGGTCTGGGTGATGCGGGTCAGCAAGCCATCGGTGGTGCTCACCAAACTCCCTTCGGATTTTTCTGCTCGCCCGGTCACGCCAGCAATAGGAGCCGTGACCGCTGTGTAAGACAAATTCAGCTCCGCCTCACGCACGCGCGCTTGTGCTGCGGCCAGCGCGGCTTGCGCCAACTGCGCGTTGCTGGCCGCGTCGTCGGCCTCGCGCTGCGAGATGGCCTGCATCTGCGCCAGCGGTGCCAAGCGGCGCGTCTCACGCTGGGTTTGGTCGGCGCGGGCTTGCTCTTGCGCCAAAGCTGCGCGGGCTTGGGCCAAGGCAATCTCGAAAGGTGCGCGCTCGATCGCAAACAGCGGCGCACCCGCGCGCACGCGGTCGCCTTCTTGGTACAGCCTGCGCTCGATCAAGCCGCCGACCCGGGCGCGCACTTCCACTTCTTTAGAGCCCTCAGCCTGGCCCACCGCGTCCACCAACACCGGCACGCTGGTTTGCTGCACTGTTCGCACTGCCACCGGCATGGCGGGCGCGCCAGCGCCCGGTGCTGGGGCAGAGGAACTGGGCCCGGATGGGCCGCAGGCGCTCAAGCTGGCGCTCACGCCGACACACAGGCTGACATACACGCCAGCCCAAGCAGCCCGTCGGCCCTCGCTGGCCCAACGCTGAACGGCACTGCCCAATGCACGAGCAGTGGGCGGGTCGGGGGTGAATGAGGGCATGGGGATGCGAGCAGCGGGCATGGGAAGCGTTCCAGTGAGCGAACCCGCCAGCAGGCGTGGGGCGGGTTTGGCGGCAAGAGCGGCATTTCAACAGGTGTTGACTTGCGCGTCAACCGCGCGAGTCAGTGCGCCTTGTCATCGCGGCGGGCCGGCCCAGGGCCGGTTCAGCCGGGTGCACCTCGCCTGAAAAAAAAGGGGGCTGCCCTGGAGCAGCCCCGCAAGCCTCGTTGGAGCAGGCACATGAATGTGGTCGGCTCGCACCAGCCACCGACTCAATGTAGTCAGCGACGAGCTGCAGAACCAGTCGTGCGCCGACGTAAGGGCAGGCCCTTACTCGCTGCTGGCCTCCAGCAAACGCGCCAGCTCCACCACATGACGTGCGCCTGTTTTGTCCATGACCCGTGCCTTGTGCACCTCGACCGTGCGTGGGCTGATGCCCAGGCGCTCGCCGATCTCGCGGTTGGGCATGCCTTGGGCCAGCAACACGGCGACCTCGCGCTCGCGTGCGGTCAACCGCTCGGTGCGGGCCGGGGCTTCAGCAGCGGTTGGCAGGCGACGCCATGCGGCTTCCACGGCGGCCAACAGCGCTTCCGGGGTGAAGGGCTTCTCCAAGAAATCCACCGCGTCGGCCAGAAACGCTTCGCGGGCTGCGGCCACATCACCGTGCGCCGTGATGATGATCACCGGCAGGCGCGAGCCACGTCTGCCCAACTCCTTTTGCAAGGCCAGGCCCGAGATACCCGGCATGCGCACATCCAGCACCAGGCAGCCCAGCCATTGCGGTGTCCAGGCGGCCAGCAGGTCTTCTGCGCAACTGAACGTGGCTGAACGGTGCCCGTGCAAACTCAACAGCAGCGATGTCGCGTCGCGCACAGCGGGGTCGTCGTCGACGATGAAAACCGTTTTATGAAGCATGGTCGGGTTCGGGTGGCGCATCTGGGTTGCTGGGCAGCGGCAACATCATGCACAGGTGCCCCCGCGGGCCAGGCTCTGCCCACAGACGGCCCCCGTGTGACTCGACGATGGCTCTGCACAAACTCAGGCCAATGCCCATGCCCTCTGGCTTGTCCGAAGGTGCGGGCTCGAACAGGCGGGCCAAGCGGTCTGGTGCAATGCCGGCACCGGAGTCGATCACCTCTACCAAGACTTCGCGCTCTTTGGCACTCGCTTGCACTTGGACCAGCGATGTGCGGCCTGGCTGCGTGCTGGCGCAGGCCGCATCCAGCGCGTTGTCAATCAGGTTGCGCAGCACCACGCCAATTTGCACCGCGTCCAGCCAAAGGCGGGGCGAATCTTCGTCTGGCAGCAAGCGCAGGCTGACGCCGAGATGAGCAGCACGCGGCTCGGCCTGCTGCAAGGCCTCGGCCAGCAACGGCTGCAACGCCACCCATTGCCGCTGAGACAGACCTTGCGTGAAAAAGCTGCGCAGGCGCTGAATGATCTCGCCAGCGCGCAGCGCCTCGCGCTCGATGTGCTGCGCCACGGTTTGCAGACGGGCATCGGGTGCCAAGGCCAGCATGCTGCAAGCGCGCGCGTAACCAGCCAAAGCGGTGAGTGGCTGGCCCAGTTCGTGCGCGATGGATGCGGTCATCTGCCCGGCAGCGGCCATGCGTGCGCCAGCACGCCAGCGGGCATCGGCGCGCTGCTGCTCGTCGACCGTCACCCCCAAAGCCAGGCCCGCCATGGTGATGGCAGCCATCAGGCCCTGCATCTCCAACAACCCCAAGCCCACTGCGGGTGCCAGCACGCCTGCTGCAATCAAACCAATCTGTGTGACGCCAGAAGCGAGCGCTGCGCCCGCCAGCCCGCCACGCGAGGCCGACCACACCACCGGCAACAGCAACAAGAAGTAGAGGTTGATTTGATGGCGCCGCTCCAGCACGAACACCAGCATGACCAAAGCAACGATGAGCGTGGCCGTCAGCCAGAAGGTACGGTCCTGCGCTGTCAGCCGCAGGGCTTGGCGGCGCTGGGGGTCCGTCAAAAGCAGCAAGCCCGGCAGCAGCACCAAAATGCCCACCGCGTCGCCCACCCAGTAGCGCAGCAACGCGGGCAGCGTCTGGCCACTGAGCTCGCGCGATCCCTGCGCGTAGAGCGACACGTACAACAGCGCATGCAGTGCAGCAGCAGCCAGCACCACGGCGGTGAATTTGCTCAGCTCCGTGCGTGTGGCCAATGCAGGTGTATGCAGCACCCAGCGCCGCAGCACCCAAGCCACTGCGGAGTAGGCCGCGGCCATCACGAGGCTCACGGTCACGGCCAAGCCCCAGTTCTCGGGCCGACCACGCACGCCCACCTCCGCCAACAACAGGCCGCTGGCCACCAGCCACCACCAGCGCGGTCGCCACAGCAACAGCGCCAAAGCCAGCCCAGGCTGCGGGTTCCAGGGCGTGACGTTGAGGTCGCCCAGCGGCCAAATGAAGCTCACCCAGTCGAGCAGCAGGTACAGCGCGAGGTAAGCCAGCCCCAAGCGCAGCGCACCCTGACCCCAAGGGGAAGGTTGGTCAGATGCTGCGGGCTTGGCGCTGTCCATGGCGGGGATGATGGCAGCAGATGGCGTGGGCGCTTGCGTTGGGTGTTGGTGTTTCCGTGTTGCTGCTGGACTCGGCCTGCACCTTGCGCTGTTCGCTGCACCTGGGCGGCGGGTTGGGGTCAGGCTAGCGCCAGTCGCTGCACCTGGGCGGTGCCCGGCGGCGCGGGATCCGTTCTCCCGGCCTGCCTCGCGGGCGGCTGTTCTTGGTGCTCATTGGTTTCTGCGTGAACGCCTTTTGTGGTGTTCGCACGTGCTGGCAACCGCGAATGAGGCCTCCGCCCGGACACCCGCACCACCGAGCTTTGCGGGTCAGCTTTGGCCGCGGGGCGAACAGCCCGTGCTCCCTGTGAAGCAGTGGTTGCGTGCAACCCAGTTGTGCGCTGCGTGGCTTCCGGCGCGCACCAGCAGGCGGACCATTTCGCCACTCACAGGGGTCGGTGGCTGGAGTCGGGCGCAGGCCCCATTCGCGGTTGCCAGCACGTGAGAACGCCACAAAAGGCGTTCACGCAGCAACCAATGAGCACCAAAAGCAGCCACCCGCGAGCGTGGGCCGGAGAACGAGCCGGACGCCGACACCTGGCGCGAGGTGTAGGCAAGCTCCTGCTGGCCAGCACCGAATCCAACACCCGGCGCGAGCAGGCACCACGAAAGCAGAGAAACAGCCGGACCCATCGATACACTGACCCAGTGCACTTTGATTACGCCCGCTTCCTGCTTGGACACGCCCGCAGCGAACAGGCCGACCGTCAATTGGGCACGGCTTTGGCTTTCGTCGCGGGCGCCATCAACGCGGGTGGTTTTTTGGCGGTTGGGCAATACACCTCGCACGTCACCGGGATGGTCTCTGCCCTGGGTGACAACCTGGCGCTGGCGCAACTGAGCTTGGTGGTCGATGGGCTGGTGGCGGTGCTGGCCTTTTTGTTGGGCGCCACCTGTTGCTCGCTGATGGTGAACTACGGTCGCCGCAGAAACTGGTCCAGCGCCTACGCCCTGCCCCTCATGCTCGAGGCGGTACTCATCTTGTGCTTTGGCTTGCTGGGCCCGCAACTCTCCAGCTACCAAGGCCTGCTGCTGCCCTTCACGGTGGTGCTGCTGTGCTTCATCATGGGTTTGCAAAACGCCGTGGTCACCAAGCTTTCGCACGGCGTGGTCCGCACCACGCACATGACCGGCGTCACCACCGACTTGGGCATCGAGCTGGGCCGCCTGCTGTACTGGAACCGCTCGCACAACACCGCGCCAAACACGCTCGGCCAGCCCACGCAACCACCCTTGCACCCGCCCGTGAGGGCGGACCGCCAGCGCATGGCCGCGTTGGCTGCGCTGCTGGGGGCGTTCGTGCTGGGCGGCGTGGTCGGTGCCTTCGGCTTCAAGTTCATTGGGTATCTGTTCACACTGCCACTGGCTTTCTCGATAGCGGCCTTGGCCATCGTGCCCGGGCTGGACGACCTGCGCCGCGCAAGGGGCCACGCCCGCTCGCGGCGGCCCTGACAGCCCGACGACACCCATCCATTTTTAAAGCCCCATGCCCACGCCCTCACCCTGGACCTTGTCGAACTGGTTACTGCTGCTGGAGGCGGTGGCAACGCAGGCCTTTGCTTTGTCGGGCGTGTTGGCTGCAGCGCGCAAGCGCTTGGACGCCGTGGGTGTGTGCGTGGTTGCGGGGCTGGCGGCTTTTGGTGGCGGCACGCTGCGCGACGTGTTGCTGGACAGGCGGCCTTTCTTTTGGGTGACGCAGGCCAGCTGGCTGTGGGCGCTGTTGGGCTTGTGCGTGTTGGTCATGTTGTTCATGCGCCGGCGGCACTTGGCCGTGACAGAACGCGCCATGCAATGGCCAGACGCCATTGGTCTGGGGCTGTTCACGGCAGGCGGTGCGCAGATTGCACTGGCTGCTGGCATGCCCGCGCTGGTGGCGGTGTTGATGGGCATGGTCACCGCCGTGTTCGGCGGTGTGCTGCGCGACATCGTGTGCAACGACATCCCCGCCGCTTTCAGCGACCACCGACCCTACGCCGTGTGTTCCTTCGCGGGTGGCTGGGTGCTGGTACTGGTGCACCAACTGGGCGGTGCACCAGAAGCCGGTCTGCTGCTGGCCGCCACCTGCACCACCGCACTGCGCGCCACTGCGCTGTGGGCCGATTGGCGGCTACCGGCCTGGCGGCCTGATGGGGGTGAGGCGGGCCGGGACGGGGGAGACAAGCCACTCTGAGGCCCAGACCTCTGTGGGCTGTCCGGGCTGCGCTGGCCAACGAAGCTCAGCGAATGCAGGCGTTCCTGCAGGCCGCGTGATCAGGCGCCCGTCGGCCGCTGGATGCTGGCCAGCAGCGCACGCTGTTCGTCGGGGTCAAGCTTCGGGCCGTCCAACGTGACGCGCTGCTCCTGCGTGGCGCCGCTGCGAAAGCGCGCGATCAAGGGCTTCAGTTCTGGCTTGATGTGCGTCTCGTCGTAGCCGTTGAACAGGTGCCCGAACAGGCCGCGCTGCAGGTCGCTGGTGTTCATGAACCAGTCGGCCACCGGGAACGTGAGGTTCATGTTCAAGTGCATCATGATTCCCAGGTTGTGGTGCGCCGCATGGTGCCTGCGGATGGTGTTGACCAGCGGCATGTGCCGCACGAAGGCGTTCTCCGGCACGTGGCAACACAAGTGGAAGGTCTCGTAGACCATGTAGTGCCCGATCATCGTGACAAACACGACGTAGCCTGCGTTGGCATTGAGCACCTGCGCCGTGGCCCAGCCCAGCAGGCCGCCGGCCACGGCCAGCACGGCCAGCACGCGCCACGGGAAGAAGACGATGCGGAATTCCTTGATGCTGTGGATCGTGGGGTCGCCGTCGGTGAAGTATTGGTGGTGCTGACGGGTATGGCGGTCGTAAATGGCGCGCAATGCGAAGACGTCGCGCAAGCGGTGCATCACGTAGCGGTGCATGCCCCATTCGACGAAGTTGCCGGCCAGCGCCACCGGCAGCACCAGCAGCCATTCCCATCGTGCACCGTCCATGCGACTGACGCACCAGGCAATGGCCGCCAAACCCAGACCGTACATCACGGCCACATGCAAGATGCCGTTGTACCAAGGGCTGATGGCCGCCACATACTGGTTGCGAAAACGCTGTTGGCGCTCGGTCATCTGGAACGGCTGCATCTTTGAACTCCTGAAACTGGCTGGCGGCGCTGAAATCGGCGGCAACCGTCGGCGGCAGCGACGTGTTGCGCTGATATATTAGATGTCGATCACAGCCCGGTCAAGGCAATCGCCATGAGCTCACCCGCACCTGCAGCCCCCGACGCCACCCCTGGCAACACCCCCGCCGCTACCCGCAAGAAGCGCAACTTGCAGGACATCCGCGCGTCCAAGCGCAGCGGCGAGAAGATGGTCTATATGTCGGTGCCCGACTACACCTCGGCCAGGTGGGCCGAGATGGCCGGTGTCGACGTGGCGGTGGTGGGCGACAGCCTGGCGATGATCGCCCACGGCCACAGCAGCACGATCCCGGCGACCATGGACATGATGGTCATGCATGCCGCCAGCGTGCGCCGCGGCGCCCCCAACACCTTCACGCTGGGCTGCATGCCCTACCAAAGCTACCACTCGGTGGATCTGGCGCTGCGCAACGCCACACGCTTCATGCAGGATGGCGGCACCGACGCCGTCAAGCCGCAGGGCGGCAAGTCGCAGGCGCATGTGCTCAAGGCGCTGGTCGACGCCGGCATCCCAACGGCCTCGCACATCGGCATGACGCCGCACACGGTGGCCGTGTTCGGTGGCTTCCGCATCCAGGGCCGCACGGCAGAGACCGCCATGAAGATCCTGGAAGACGCCTTTGCGATACAGGACGCCGGCTGCTTCATGCTGGAGTTCGAAGCCGTGCCCGCGAAGATGGCCACGGTGATCTCACAGCAGCTGGAAATTCCCACCATCGGCATCGGCGCCGGCGTCGGCACGGACGGCCAGATCCTGCTGTGCCACGACCTGCTGGGCGTGTTCACCGACTTCAAGCCGAAGTTCACCAAACGCTTTGCCAACCTGACGGAAGTGGCCGTGCAGGGCATCACGCAGTACATCAGCGAAGTCAAGAGCGGCAGCTTCCCCGACGACGACCACAGCTACGGAGTCGACGATGCCGAGTACGAGAAGTTCTTGATGCTCGTCGACAAGCGCAGGCACGTGTGAGGCCCCAGTCAGCGCCCACCGCCAGCCTGACGGAGCGCGCCTACGCCAGCATTGAAGAGTTGATCGTCACGCTGCAGCTGGAGCCTGGCAGTGCGCTGTCGGAACCCGAGCTCTCGGCGCTGCTGGGCATCGGGCGCACCCCCGTGCGCGAGGCGCTGCAGCGGCTGGCGCGTGAGCGGCTGGTAACGATCTTGCCGCGGCGCGGCATCGTGGTGTCGGAGATCAATGTGGCGAGCCAGTTGCGGCTGCTGGAGGTGCGCCGCGAACTCGAACGGCTGATCGCCCGCAGCGCGGCACGCCGTGCCACGGATGTCGAACGCATTCGCTTCGTTGACATCGCCGCCAGCTTCGAAGCCTTGGCCGCTGCCGACGACGGCATGGGCTTCATGCGCACCGACCGCGACTTCAACGTGTTGTGCTCCACAGCCGCGCACAACGAATTTGCGGCTGGGGCAATGGCGCTGATGCACGGGCTGTCGCGCCGCTTCTGGTACCTGCACCACCGTGCTTCGGCCAACATGCCGCGCACGGCCAAGCTGCACGCGGCCATCGCCCGTGCCATCGCCGCGGGCGATGAGGCCCTGGCTGCCAGCGCCAGCGACAAGCTGCTGGATGCCATCGAACGTTTCACCCGCAACACGCTGTCGGGCTGAAGGACCGAGGCCACCACGATGCCATCCGACCCGACACCTCTGCAGGTCGCCAAGGCTCTGCTGTTCCAGCAAATGCATCGCGGGCCGGGCATCCTGGTCATTGCCAACGCCTGGGACGCAGCCAGCGCACGCATGTTCGAGGACGCGGGTGTGCCGGCCATCGGCACCAGCAGTGCCGGCGTGGCGTTCAGCCACGGGCACCGCGACGACACCTTGATTCCGCGCGGCGTTCTGCTGACAGCGACGGCGGAGATGGCGGCCGCCGTGCGCGTGCCTGTGACGGCCGATATCCTGAACGGCCTGGGCGCCACGCCCGACGAGGTGGCAGCTACGGTGCGCGATGTCATCGCACTGGGTGCCGTCGGCGTCAACATCGAAGACGGCACGGACAGCGGCACATTGGCCGACATCGGCCTGCAAGTAGAGAAGATCGCTGCCGCTGCCGAATCCGCTCGGCAGGCCGGCGTCGATATCGTTATCAATGCCCGCACCGATGCCAGCTGGCTGAGGCTGGGAGACCCGGCCAGCTGCCTGCGCACCAGCATCGAACGCGCCCGGCGCTATCGGCAGGCAGGGGCGCACTGCCTGTTCGTTCCCGGCGTTGTCGATGCCCCGTCGATCACCACACTGGTCGCCGCCATCGACGGACCTCTGAACATCCTGGCAGGCGCTGGCTGCCCCAACGTCGCTGCGCTGCAGGCACTGGGGGTGCGACGGCTCAGCCTGGGCTCGGGCCCGATGCGCGCTGCCATGCTGTTGACACGGCGCATCGCGCGTGACCTGCTCGACCACGGCAGCACCCTGCTGTGCCAAGAGCAGGCGCTGCCATATGCCGAGGCCAACGCGCTGTTCGGCAGCGTCGGCACTCACGCCGCTGGTCATGCCGGTGGTCATGCCGGTGGTCGCGCAGGCGGAGGCTGATGCAACGGCGCGCCACGCTAGCCGTGCGTGATGTAGACAGGCCAGCTCTGCAGCTGCGCTGCTCGCAAACAGCGAGCATTTCAGGCCAGCGCGACGGGGTTCGACGGCTCGGGCTGTCATCGCCCGGGACTCTTCTGTGCCCCGTTAGACCGGCAGCTACCGAGGCCCACCAAATGGCGCTGTCGACCCTGAGCGGACCTCCATTGGCTTTAGCAGCAGACACTCGAAGGCTGTCTTGCGATGCCATCATGTCGAGCTGTTAGATCTTCAGTTGATCGCGATATGCCTACTCGACCCGCCATCGATCTCAAAAGCGAACTGCCGTTCGCGCAGGCTGGCGGCAGCAAACCGCTGCCCGTGCTGGCGCACGCCCGAATCGAGGCGACCAGCAAGACCTACGGCTGGGACGGCCTGTACGTCGAGGTTGGCGAGAACCAGGGCTGGCAGGTTCGTGATTTGGTGCCGGTAGGGCACTACATCGCTATCAATCGGCTTGCGACTGATTTCCACTTTGAAGCCCTCCAAGGTGATCGCTGGGTGCGCCAGATCATGCCCCCCGGCAGTTTGTGGATCCAGCCTGCAGGCCAGGCATTCAGCTTCAATGTGACCGAGCGGGCGCAATGGTGTGGCGCCATCGTTCAACCCTCCAAGCTCAAAGCATTGCTCGGTTCGGACTCTGCTGTGGAGCCGGTCATCGGTCTCTTGGACGAGACGCTCGGCCCTGCCATGCTGGGTTTGTGCGCCGAAGTGCTGCGCGGCGGCTCCTCGGGGCGCCGTTTCGCTGAGGGCATGCTGACTGTCATCGGCACACAGCTCATGCGGCTTTTTGGTGAGGCGCAGCTTGCTCCCAAAGGCGGTCTCACCGGCCGGCAACGCCGCATCGTCACCGACCATGTCGACGCGCACCTAGACCAAACGATCCAAGTGTCGGATCTGGCCCGTTTGGTCGGGCTAAGCGACGCCCACTTCGCCCGCGCCTTCAAGCAGACGGTTGGCATGGCGCCGCACCGCTTCGTCGTGGAGCGACGGCTGGAGCGAGGCAAGCGCATGCTGGCCGACACCGAAGATTCGATCGCGCTGATTGCAAGCGCTTGCGGCTTTGCCGACCAGGCGCACTTTTCTCGCGCCTTCTCGCAGACCTTCGGGCTTTCGCCTTCAGCGCTGCGCAAGTCTTTCGGCTAAGCGCCACAGGCCCTGTCCTGGCTCTGGGTTCAAGCCCTCAGCCGGGGCTGCAGCGACCCCTTTCGTAACCGCAGGAATCGACAAACGCGCGGGCTTCATACAAGCCCAGACGGGACCGGATTCGAACAATGCACCCCATCGACAGCAAGCACCCGCAGCAGTCGACCCAGGTGTCCAACGTTCATTCATCCAACCTTCTTCAGGAGTTCATCATGACCCGTATTTTTCAAGCCCTGTCACGCATTACCGCTGCCGCTGCCGTCGTGACTGGCAGCCTCGCTGGCCTTTCCGCCCACGCCACGACTCAGCCAGCAGACGTGCGCGTCGAGAAGGTCAGCTTCACCTCCGGCGGTCAGACGCTCAAGGGCCATCTGTACATCCCGGCCGGTGTCAGCCGCGCCAACCCCGGCAAGGCAGCCGTGGTGACGGGCGCCTGGATGACGATCAAGGAACAGATGCCCGGCCGCTACGCGCAGGAGCTGGCGCAGCGCGGCATCGTGGCGCTGGCCTTCGACTTCCGCGGCTGGGGCGAATCCGGCGGACAGCTGCGCGCCATGGAAGACCCGAAGACCAAGACCGAAGACATCCGCGCTGCGGTGGCCTTCTTGGCCACACGCTCAGAGGTCAATCCGCAAGCCATCTCGGGCCTCGGAATCTGCGCCAGTGCCGGCTACATGGCCGAAGCAGCAGCCACAACGCCGGCGCTGAAGTCGGTGGCCCTTGTGGCACCTTGGCTGCACGACCGCACGATCGTCAACGCCGTCTACGGCGGTGAAGCGTCGGTGCAGTCACTGATCGACGTCGCACGCAAGGCACAGGCCGACTTCAAGGCAACAGGCAAGCAGACCCTGGTGCCAGCAGCCAGCAGCACCGACAAGAGCGCGGTGATGTTCAACGTGCCCTACTACACAGAGCGCGACCGCGGCTTGATCCCGCAGTGGGAGAACCAGTTCAATGTGGGTTCTTGGGAAGCCTGGCTGAAGTTCGATGCCATGCCTGCTGCACCGAAGCTCAAGGCACCGCTTCTGATCGTGCACAGCGAGGCGGCTGCCATCCCGCAAGGCGCCAAGCAGTTCTACGCCTCTGTAGCTGCACCAAAGCAGCAGCTGTGGTTGGACAACGTGGGGCAGTTCGACTTTTACGACCGCGCACCGGCCGTGACGCGAGCCGCAGACGCTGTGGCACAGCACTTTCAAGTGAGCCTGCCCTTGGCTGGCCAAACCCGCTCGCAAGGCTCGCCGCGTTGAAGCGCGCCTTGCCGCCAGCTGTCTCTACACCCACCATCGTGTCAGTCAGGAGAAATGTCATGTCCAAATCCCTCTTCGCCACCGCCGCACTCGTTTTCGCGACAACCGCCAGTGCGCAAACCACCGCCCCGCTCGCCCCCACGGGCGAGCCCGAGGCGGCCAGAGTCATCAGCGTGGTCTCGTCGATCCCCCTCGCCGTTGACCTGGCCAACTACGCGCTCGCCGAGAAAGCCTTTGCCCCCAAGATCGTCATCGACTACACCAGCTTGTGGGGCGGCACTCCGAACACGATGACCCCGGCCGAGTTGATGGCCGCGTGGCGAGGCATCGTTCCAGGCTTTGATGCCACGTGGCACGAACTGAGCGACGTGCGTGCTCAGGTCACTGGCCAGTCGGCGAGCGCTACTGCCGCTGTCGACGGTCGTCACTGGCTCGGCAATGGCCTGTGGCGGCCGATCGGTACCTATGAGTGGGAACTTGAGAAACTCAACGGACAGTGGAAGGTCACGCGCATGGTCTTCAAGATGTCCCGCGAAGTAGGCGACCGCGGCTTGACTTCACAAGCAATGGAACGTGCCAAGGCAACACAAGCAATCAAGCAATAGTGCTTCGGCTGTTGGTGCGGCAGCTCGGTCGCCGGCTTTTGCGCACGGCACCGACTGTCCGCTCATGGCCGGGACTAGTCGTTCGCGTTCGAAACCGACAGCGGCCACTCGGTCTGCCGCGGGTTGAATGACCTGGCCTCGAAACGCTGTCTTCACCCTTCCGACCCACTGCGCAATCTCGGAACCAGAGCTGTAAAGCCTGTGAGCGGTCAAGCTGCAGCCGGGCTGCTGCCGGTGGATGGGTAGGGCAGCGGGTCGAACCTTCTGCCTGAGAATCCGCCGGATGAACGGCACGACTCGCCGATCGACCCTGGTCAGGCGCTAAGCGGCGGCCGGGCTGAGTCGCTTTGTGCACCACCCCGAGGGGGCTGTTGATGTCTACCCGTTACGCTCCCGTTATCGACGGCTTCTCCCAGCGCAGTGCCGCCGTGCGCTATGGCGAGCGGTCGCCGCCGCAGGACTTGGCTGACGTGGTGCACGTGTTCTGGGAGTTGCGCACGCTGCAGCCGTTGCCGGCC
The DNA here is from genome assembly GCA_027483665.1 of Comamonadaceae bacterium. Lineage (GTDB taxonomy): Bacteria > Pseudomonadota > Gammaproteobacteria > Burkholderiales > Burkholderiaceae_C > JAIXUC01. The sequence continues at coordinate 39,872 of JAIXUC010000001.1, forward strand.
GACTTCCTGTATCACGCGGTGCCCGACGCGTGCGTCAACCTGCTGTTCAACCAACTCGAGAACGAGGTAGCCGGGGTCACGTCCCTGCAAACCGTGGCCACCACGCTCAACCTCGGCACCGCCTTCCACTATGTTGGCGTGCAGTTCTATCCCGGCGTGTGGCAGGGCGATCGCGACGAAATTCAGGACCGCTATGTGGGTGCTGCCTACCACGGAGCACTGCCGCTGGTGCCCACCAATCGGCAGCTGGCAGGGCTCGCCTTCGAGGAGATGGCGCCAATCCTGGCTGGGCTCGTGCGTTGGTGCACAGCGCACGGCCATGTGCGGGCCAATCCACTGACAGCGTCCATCCTGGCGCGGCTGGATGCGATTCGTTCGGTGGCCGACATGGCGGCTTTGGCAGGCTTGTCGACACGGCAACTGCAGCGCACCTTGCGCCAACTCACTGGCTTCGCACCGCACGACCTGCTCAAGATGCTGCGGTTGCAGCAATCCTTCCGCCGACACCACCTGGATTTGTACGCCGACCAAGCGCACTTCACCCATGCCTTCCGACAGGCCGTCGGCTTCACGCCAGGGCAATACCGCAAGGCGTTCGGTGTCCGATTTCCACAAGACAGCGCCGAAGGCGATGACTAATCTGCGGCTCTCGTTTTACTCAGGAGCTCGCAATGCAAACGCCCAACGCCATCGGCTGGTTCGATCTGTACGTCCATGACATGGCCCGCGCCACCGCCTTCTACGAGACGGTGTTCCAGCGGCGGCTGGAGCCAATCGGTGACCCGACCGGGGAGACGCTCATGCACAGCTTTCCCGCCAACATGGGGGCCTACGGTGCCGGTGGCGCGCTGGTGCGTTCGCCCCACGGACGACCAGGCCCTGGGGGCACCCTGGTCTACTTCAGCGTGGACGACTGCGCCGTGGAAGCAGAACGCGTCGCGGCGGCTGGCGGAAGCCTGGTGCGCCCCAAGTTCTCGATTGGCGAGTTCGGCTGGGTCGCCCTGTGCGCCGACACCGAGGGCAACCTGTTCGGACTGAGCTCCATGCGCTGAGGCACGCCGGGCTAACCCAACACGTCTGCTGCACGCTTCCTTGCAGCGTTCTTTATTGAGGGTCCGCGCCTGGCCGCCTGCAGGCACTCGAGGGGCACCTGCTGGCGTGGCTCAGGCGGCCAGAGAAAACGGCCGAATCTCTTTGGCGATGGCTTTACCGTTTTCGATCTCTGCCACTCGCAACTCGTAGGCTGCCTGAAGGTTCAACCAGCCCTTGGCCTCGCTGCCGAAGTAGCGCTCCAGGCGCAGGGCCGTATCAGCCGACACGCCGCGCTCGCCCTTGGTGATCTCGCTGAGGCGCGAGTAAGGCACATGCAGGGCGATGGCCACAGCGCGCACGCTTACGCCCATGGGCAAGATGCAATCCTCCAGCAGGATCTCACCCGGATGGATAGGACGCATTCCGTTCTTGAACATAGTGCACTCCGTTTGTGTTCAGGATTTCAATGTCAGTCGAGCCTGGGTCAGTGTGGGTCTTCGATGATCACGTCATAGGGACCGCTCTCACCCCACTTGAAGGTCAGCCGCCACTGGTCGTTGATTCGGACATGCCAGGCACCGTCGTATTCCTTGAGGTCGTTGCCTGGCGGCGACTTCATGAAGTTCATCGAGGGCGCCGCGTCGAGCTGAGCCAGTTTGCGCTCAGCCACGCTCTTGATGTTGACGAAGCGGCGACACCTGCCTGTTGTGAACAGGCCCTGCTTTTCTGGGCAGGCGAACGACTGGATCGACATAGACGTCAGCCCACCTTTTAACTGGTGAACGGTCAATCTTTCGAAAATGAAGGCTTAGCGTGAAAACGTGGGGCTGGCCTTGCTCAGCACACTGCGCTGCACCGGCTGTTCGGCAACAGCAGTTTGTGGCTGCTTGCCGGCACCCGAGCTACTGCCGCATCGGCCCGCACAGAACTTCTGGGCTTTGAATCACGTTGCATGCATCGAAGCCTTCTGGCTTGGTGGCACCGCGCGTGGTGCGGAAGGGGCCGAAGCAGTCGATGCTTTCTTGGTAGATGAGCCAGCGCGTGGTGCAGTCGGTGCTGTCTGTGATGCGCTGTGTCGGGCGCTTGACCACCGGGTTCGAGCCGGGTGCAGCCGATGCTGGCGTAACAGGCGGCAGCGCTTGGGTTTCGGCCTTCATCCGCGCATCGGCCTCCACCGTTGACCGTTCCTGCACAGCGCGCAGGTCTGCTTGGCGTTGCAGCGCTTCTTCCTGCTGTTCTGGCGACAGGGCGTCGCGTGCGGAATCGGTGCAGATGGCCGTGGCTTGGTAGTCCTTGGGTACTTGGTCTGAATACTGGGCTCTGCCGCTGGCGTCCACCCAGTGGCAGATGGGTGTGGCCCACGCGCTTGGAGACGCACTCAAAAGTGGAGCGACGAGAACTGCGACGAGAAGAAGCCCGACCGACGCCTGTCTTTTGGGCGATGGCGACGAGCAGATGGCAGAGCGGATGACAGAGCGGTCCATGTTCACGGTGGCCTTGCTGAGAGGGCCAGCGGCTGGCCCAGCGCTTCACCGTATCACCTGGGTCGCGCGCGCTCTGTACGCCAGCACGCGCAGGCCGCGTTCAGCCGGCGGCCGTCAATGGCTTGGGCGTGAAGCCCGCGCCGCGAATGGCCTGTTCCAGTGCGGCAGCACTTGCATCGGGCGCATCGATGCTCACGCGGTGTTCGGCCACGCTCACTTGGGTGTGTGCAGTCGGTGCAATGCTCGCCACTGCTTTGCGCACGCTGGCTTCGCAGTGTCCGCAGGTCATGTCGTCGATGCGAAATTCAATCATGGTGTGTCCTTGGTTGTGGGCGGCTTCTGGGCTGATCACAGGGATGGCACGCACAGCACCTAACGCAGCTACCGCACAGATGGCACCCTAACATGAGGCCATGCTTCGCAGCAGCACACGCCCATGAACCCTTCTTCCACACCGACACCATCTGAAGCCCAGCCATCTTGGGACTTGTCCATTGGCGGCATGACCTGCGCTTCTTGCTCGGGGCGGGTCGAGCGAGCCTTGCAAGCCTTGCCCGGCGTGCGCTCGGCCAGCGTCAACCTGGCTACAGAAAAAGCGCACGTCGAAGGCGAAGCCGGGCTTGCGACCTCCACTGTGCTGGCCGCCGTGGTGCGTGCCGGCTACCAGGCTTGGCTGCCCGACCCAGAGCCCAACGAAGGCGAAGAATCTGGGGGCGGCCCGGCCGCGCGGGCAGCGGCATCTGCGCGTGCGCGCGCTGGCTGGCACGTGGTGTTCGGGCTGGTGCTCACCGTGCCTTTGCTGTTGCCCATGTTGCTGCCTGCGCTCGTGCTGTCGCCTTGGGTGCAGTGGCTGTTGGCGACACCGGTTCAGTTTTTTCTGGGCGCGCGCTTTTATGCGGGGGCTTGGCACGCGCTGCGCGCACGCAGCAGCAACATGGACGTGTTGGTGGCCATCGGCACCAGTGCGGCTTACGGCCTGTCTTTGGTGTTGTGGGCTCAGCACGCGGGCCACAGCATGCACCCGCACCTCTACTTCGAAGCTTCGGCTTCGGTCATCACGCTGGTGTTGTTGGGCAAGTGGCTGGAAGACCGCGCCAAGCGCGAAACCACACAGGCCATTCGCGCACTGCAAGCCCTGCGCCCGCGCAGCGCCGTGGTGCGCCAAGACGGCGTCGACGTGACCGTGCCCATCGCCCAAGTGGCCCTGGGCGATGTGGTGGTGGTGCCAGCTGGCGAGCGCGTGCCCGTGGATGGCCGGGTGGTCGAAGGCAGCAGCCACGTCGATGAATCGATGATCACGGGCGAGAGCCTGCCTGTGGCGCGCGGGCCGGGCGACCCGCTGCGCGGCGGCTCGCTCAACGCCGAGGGGCAGCTTTTGGTCAGCACCACGGCTGTGGGCGAGCAAACCACGCTGGCGCGCATCGTGCACATGGTGGAGTCGGCGCAGGTCGGCAAGGCACCCATTCAGCGTTTGGTAGACCGCATCAGCGCCGTGTTCGTCCCGGTGGTGCTGGTGTTGGCCGCGCTCACGGGCTTGGGCTGGTGGCTGGGCGGGGCGGGCCTGGAGACAGCGCTCATCAACGCCGTGTCGGTGCTGGTGATCGCCTGCCCCTGCGCTTTGGGCCTGGCCACACCCACGGCCATCATGGCGGGCACGGGCGTGGCCGCTCGCCACGGCATCCTCATTCAAGACGCCCAGGCGCTGGAACGGGCGCACCAACTCACCACCGTGGTCTTTGACAAAACCGGCACGCTCACCGAGGGCCGTCCACGGCTGGTGCAATTTCTCGGCGCGCCCGCCGCGCAAGGCCGTGCCAATGGCCCGGAAGAAGGGCTGCTGTTGTCCTGGGCCGCCGGCCTGCAGCAAGGCAGCGAGCACCCGTTGGCGCAAGCCGTTCTCGCACAAGCGCAGGCCCAAGGCGTCACAGCAGCGCCAGCAAAAAACCGGGTGGCTGTGGCGGGCCGCGGCGTGCAAGCCGAGATGGGCGGGCACCACTTGGCCTTGGGCAGCAGCCGCTGGCTGCAAGAGCTGAACATCAACCCATCCGACGCGGGTTGGGGCGAGGCAGCGCAGGCAGCAGAAGCGGCGCGCAACCAGGGCCACAGCGTGTCGTGGCTGGTAGACCTCGACCAGCGCCAAGCCCTGGCCATGCTGGCTTTTGGCGACACGCTGCGCCCCAGCGCCGCGCCCACGGTGGCCCGGCTGCGCAGCATGGGGCTGCGCACCGTGCTGCTGAGCGGCGACAACCCCGGCGCGGCCCGCGCGGTGGCCGACGCTTTGGGGCTGGACGACTGGCAGGCCGAGGTTTTGCCTGAAGACAAGGTAGCCCGCGTGCGTGCACTGCGCGACGCGGGCGAAGTGGTCGCCATGGTGGGCGATGGCATCAACGACGCACCTGCCCTGGCTGCAGCCGACGTTGGCATGGCCATGTCGGGCGGCACCGAGGTGGCCATGCAAGCCGCTGGTATCACCTTGATGCACAGCGACCCAGCCCGCGTCGCCGATGCGATAGAGATCTCCCGGCGCACCGTGCGCACTTTGCGCCGTGGCTTGTTTTGGGCCTTCGCCTACAACGTGGTGGGCATTCCGCTGGCAGCAGCGGGCCTGCTGACACCCATGGCTGCAGGGGCAGCCATGGCGTTGTCCAGCGTGAGTGTGGTGCTCAACGCCTTGAGCTTGCGACGCTGGCGACCCATCGTGGCCGCCAAGGCAACGCCCTCAGCGCCCTCAGCGCCCACCTGAGGAAACCACACCGGTCAGAAGCTCTCCCAGTCGCCCTCGGCCTGTGTCGCTGTTGCCGGTGGACCTGCCAAGCGCGGCGCTGAACCACCCGACTTGGTGAAAGCTTTGGCAGGTGGCTTGGCGGCTGAGCCCTTGGCGTCGGCCTTGGCCAGTGGCGTCGGCGCAGGGGCACCGTGTGGTTTGCTCGACGCGGCGCCAGAAGACAAGGCCGAGGCGGGTCGTTTGCCCGCCAAGCTGGTCGCGGGCTTCGGCGAAAAGGCCGAGGCCGAACGCGCCGGAGAAGAAACCGCCGCGCTCTGAGAAGAAGAAGCTGACACGCCGAGCGCAGGCGCCATGCCCGCCGACAAGCGGAACACCGAGACCGCCTCGGACAAGCTGCGCGCCTGATCGCGCAGGCTTTGCGCTGCTGCTGCGCTTTGCTCGACCAGTGCCGCGTTCTGCTGTGTCATTTGGTCGAGCTGATTCACCGCTTGGTTGATCTGGCCGATGCCGTCACTTTGTTCAGAGGCAGCAGCCGTGATCTCGCCGATGGTGTCGCTGACCCGCCGCACGCCCTGCACGATGTCTTGCATGGCCTGGCCTGCCTCGCCCACCAAACGGCTGCCGCCCTCCACCTTTTCCACGCTGGCCTGAATGAGCGACTTGATTTCTTTGGCCGCATCTGCGCTGCGTCCGGCCAGGCTGCGTACCTCGGTGGCCACCACCGCAAAGCCCCTGCCCTGCTCGCCGGCACGGGCTGCTTCCACTGCAGCGTTCAAGGCCAGGATGTTGGTCTGGAAGGCGATGCCGTCGATGACGCTGATGATGTCGGAGATCTTGCGGCTGCTGGCGCTGATGTCGTCCATCGTGTGGACCACTTGGCTCATCACCTCGCCGCCCTTGCCAGCAGCCTGCGCAGCGGCGGCAGACATTTGGTTGGCTTGCTGGGCAGACTCTGCACTTTGCCGCACGGTGGCCGTCAGCTCTTCCATGCTGGAGGCGGTTTCCTCCAGATTGCTGGCGGTCTGCTCGGTGCGCGCACTGAGGTCGTGGTTGCCCTGTGCAATTTCTGTGCTGGCGACTTCGATGCTGTCGCTGGTTTGACGGATTTGCCCCACGACGCGGCTGATGCTTTGTTGCATGCGAGCCAAAGAGGCCAGCAGTTGACCGATCTCGTCGCGCCGGTCTGAACGCAACTCCCGGCTCAAGTCTCCCTGCGCAACGGCATCTGCAAAAGCAACCGCTTCGTGGAGCGGGGCCGTGACGGAGCGGCCAATGGACCATGCCACCCACACGCCAATCAGCGCCGCCAAGACACCCAAACCGACGATAACCATCGTGTCGGAGCTCAGCTCGGCCCTGACGATTCCCACGCGGGCGTCTACCAACTCGTGCTCGTAGGCTTTGAAGTCTTGTTGCGCTGCCATGTAGGCGTTGGCGGCTGGCATCAACTTGCTGTTGAGCAGGTCGCTGGCAGCCGCTGCATCGCCACCTTTGGCTACCTGAAAGTATTCATTGCGCGCTGCGAGGTAGGCCGCTCGGCCCTCCGCCGCCTTGGCAAACAAGGCCTTTCCTTTTTCCGAGCGCAGGCCGGCCTCCAGCTCTTTCTGAATTTTGTTGACCTGCTCGGTGGTCTGCGCAATCTGTGGCGCAAAGAAGGCTTGGAGTTCAGGGTTGTTGCCCGATTTCGCAATAGCCAGCACGCGGCTGACGTTCAACTGCGTCGCCGCAGCCCACTCATCGCTCTGAAAGACCACGTTCTGCACCTGCACCACACTCTCCAGGCTGTTGGCCATGCCGCGCAACCCAAAGATCGATGCTGCTGTCAAAGCGACCAGAAGTGCCAATACCGCCCCAAAGCCAAGGCCTAGTCTGAGGCCGATGCGCAGGTTGTTCATAGCTCGGTTCCTATGGTGTTGTTCTTCAGAGAAAACACTTGGTCGACAGGTCGGTGGTCCGACTTTTTGTTCATGCACCGCCGCTCTTTCGCCAAACGCGTGGGCATGATGCTCTGAAAGAAGGTGAAATGCACCTATTAAATAAAGGGGTTTTCCGGGGGTACTGTGCAGCAGTAGACGGTGCCCGCAGAAGGGTGCTGGTGGACCAGCGGCGACCGCTTCCTTGTTGATATGGCCAGTGAATGATCGCAAGACCGTGCGCGTCAATCGTTGGCCCTTGACCACGCCATAGCCCTTGAACGGACCGCACAATTCGCTACTCCCCCAGATCAGCATGCACGGCGCACCTTCAACACCGCACAGGACACGGCCAGCCTCGGCAGAGAGGCGCAGGTCGCACCTGCCGGCAGCCGCCTTGGCCTTGCTGAGCTGGGCGTGGGTGCTGCTTGGAGCGAGCGGCCTCGCCGCGGCCCAAACAAACAAGCCTGAGCAAACCTTGCGTGTGGGCGTCTACGACAACCCACCCAAAGTTTTTCAGCTGCCCGATGGCCAAGCCACGGGCAGCTTCATAGAGCTGCTGCGTGAGATAGCCAAAGTGGAGTCATGGCAGTTGCAGTTCGTGCCCTGCGAGTGGGAGGCATGCCTGCAGATGCTGCAACGCGGCGAACTCGACTTGATGCCCGATGTGGCGCCCAGCGCATCGCCATCGGCAAAACTCGACTTTCACCAGCAACCCGCCATGCACAGCTGGTCACAGCTGTACAGCCTACCCGGGCTGCGCATGGAGTCAGTGCTGGATTTAGACAACAAAAGCGTTGCGGTGCTGAGCGGCAGCGTCCAGGCTGAGGCGCTCAGGCAGATGCTGACGGGTTTCAACATCCGTTTTTCTGTCGTGCCAGCCGGCTCGCACATGCAAGCCTTCGAGTTGACACGCTCTGGCATGGCAGACGTAGCTGCCACGAGCTATCACTTTGGCGACTATCGGTCCAAAGAGTTCGGCCTCGTGCGCACGCCGGTGGTGTTCCAGGCCACCGCGCTCTATTTCGCCACCGGCCAGCAGCGCCACCCAGACGTGCTCGCTGCCATCGACCGGCGCCTGGAGGCCTGGATACCCGATGCAGAGTCGCCCTACCACCGGGTGCTGCGCAGCTGGGGCATGCAAAACACCGAAGCCCCGGTGTCGGGGTTGCTGCGCGACGCAGTGACCGCCGTGCTGCTGTTGGGGGTGCTGCCGATTCTGGGCGTGCTGTGGCTGCGCCGCAGCGTGCGCCTGTCCACGCAGGCGCTGCGGCAATCCAACGATCAATTGCAAGCCACTCTGCGGGCGGTGCCCGATGTGATGCTGGAGTTGGACGAATCGGGCACTTACCACGAGGTTCATGCAGCAAGGCCCGAGCTGTTGATCAAGCCTTCACAAGCCATCCTCGGAAGGCGCCTAGAAGACACGCTGCCTGCCGCTGCTGCTGACACCTGCAAGCGAGCACTCCAGGAGGCACACGAACAGGGTGTGTCCAGCGGTCACCTGATTGTCTTGCCCCTGCCACAAGGCGAGCGTTGGTTCGAGCTGTCGGTCGCGCGCAAAGACATGCCAGAAGGCTCGGCCGCGCGCTTTGTCATGCTCTCGCGTGACGTCACCGAACGCCAGCAGGCGCAGGCTGAACTGACGCAACTCACCGAGCTGTATGCGGCCATCAGCCAGTGCAACGAGGCTATCGTGCGGAGCACCAGCCAGCAAGACATGTTGCAAAGGGTGTGCCGCGCGGCCGTAGACCATGGCGGCATGGCCATGGCCTGGGTGGGCCTGATCGATGCGGACGGCGCGCGCGTCAGCCCGGTGGCGGCTTACGGCGAGGCCATCGATTTCTTGCAAGGCATCGAGGTGCGGCTGACCGGCGACAGCCCGACCGGCAAAGGCCCCACGGCCACAGCCGTGCGCTCAGACCAGCCCTATTGGTGCCAGAACTTTCAAGCAGACCCGCGCTTGGCTTACTGGCACGAAAAAAGCCGCGCCTTCGGCTGGGCAGCACTGGCCTCGGTGCCGCTGCACTTGCAAGGCCAGGTCACTGGCGTGCTGGTGCTGTACGCCAGCAGAACCGACGCGTTCGACGACCCTGCACAACAACTGCTGCTGCGCATGGCCGGTAACCTCGATGTGGCGCTGGAGCGCTACCACTTGCAGGCTGAGCGCGAACGCCTGACGCAACAGATCGTCGACAGTGAAGAGCAGTACCGCGAGCTCACCGAGTCCATCAACGATGTGATTTGGACGCAAGACGTGCAAACCATGCGCTACCTCTACATCAGCCCTGCGGTGCAGCGACTGCGCGGCTTCACGGCACAAGAACTGATGGCCGAACGCGGCGGCGCATTCATGCGGCCAGAAGACGCCGAGCGGCTGCACCGCCAACTTGCCCAAGATGTGGCCGACTTCGAGGCGGGCCGGCGCAGCACGCACGACGTGCGCCTGACCGAGCTGGAATTGCCACGCAAGGACGCTGGCTTTGTATGGGTTGAGATCATTACCAACGTGGTGCGCCGGCCCCGCACCGGGCGCTTGGAAATTCACGGCGTCACGCGCGACATCAGCGAGCGCAAAACAGCGCAGGCACGCATCACCCACCTGGCCGAATTCGACCACCTCACAGGCCTGCCCAACCGGGCTCAGTTGCGCCGGCTGTTCGAGCAAGCGCTGGCCCTGGCGCAGCGTGCAGAACAGCCAGTGGCCGTGCTGTTTTTGGACCTTGACCATTTCAAGCACATCAACGACTCGCTGGGCCACGACGTCGGCGATCAGCTGCTGGTTCAAATGGCGCAGCGCCTACAGGCGGGAAGGCGCTCGTCCGACGTGTGCTGCCGCATGGGCGGTGACGAATTCATTTTGGTGCTGCCCGACACGGACGCGCCGGGTGCTGCGCAAACCGCCCGACGCCTGCTGGAACGCATTGCGGAACCTTTTGTTGTCGGCAGCCATGAAATCGCCAGTGGCGCCTCTGTGGGCATTGCCATGTTTCCGCACGATGGCAACGACATGGACACCTTGCTGCGCAACGCCGACGTGGCCATGTACCAGGCCAAGTCCGGGGGCCGACAAGACTTCCGCTTTTTCACGCCCGAGATGCAAGCCCGCTCTGACCGCACCCTGGCGTTGTCGACCGCGCTCACTCAAGCACTGGCCCGACAACAGTTCAGCTTGCACTACCAACCACTGATTGACCTGCATTCCGGTGCTGTGGTGGGCGCGGAGGCTTTGCTCAGGTGGCAACACCCGCAGTTAGGCGCCGTCTCTCCAGCAGAGTTCATACCGATTGCAGAGAACAACGGCCAGATCTTGGCGATTGGCGACTGGGTTTTGCACGAAGCTGCCCAGCAAGCCAGTCGGTGGGCGCAGGGCGGCACACCACTGACGGTGGCCGTCAACATCTCGGCCGTTCAGTTCCGCCGGCCCGATTTTGCGCAGCGCGTAGCCGCCGCTTTGGCCAGCAGCCAGCTTCCACCGCAGTGGCTGGAGTTGGAGCTGACCGAGTCCATCGCCATGGGCGACCCAAAGGCCGCAGGCCTCACCATGGACCAACTGCACGACCTGGGCGTGCGCTTGGCGATTGACGACTTCGGCACAGGCTATTCGTCGCTGGGCTATCTGCGCCGCCTGCGCTTCCACAAACTCAAGATCGACCAGAGCTTTGTGCGCGATATTGGCCAAGATAACGACGACGAAGCCATCATCATCGCCATCATTGGTCTGGCTCACAGCCTGGGCTTGAGTACGCTTGCAGAAGGCGTCGAAACACCCGAGCAGGCCCGCTTTCTGCGAACCCACGGCTGCCAGTACATGCAGGGCTTTCAAATCAGCCCTGCGCTGCACGTTAAGCACTTTGAACGCTTCCTGCGGGAACACCAACCCAGCCCCCACGGACCTAGGGCCCTCGTGAATTGAGGTTGCCCACTGACGCGGCTGCACTCTTTTTTGCAGCCATCTACAGTGCCGGGCTTTGGGCACCAGCCCACCACCAGAACTGAAACCCGAAGAGGCCTTCATGATCATTGCGCTGTGGTTGTTTACTTTGGTGTTGGTCGGGCTTTGGACCCTGACGGCGGCGCTTGCCGCGGCGGGTCTTGGCTGGCTCATCTCCCAGGCGCCCGTCGCGGCGGACTGGGCGGCCAAGGCAGCCAGCCTGCCGATGCCACCTTGGCTCGGCCTTTGGATGGACCCAGCTTTGGCCGAATGGACACGACAACTCGCTGTCCAAGGCCTGCAAGGCATGTCTGCGGTGTTGCCTTGGCTGCAGCCCGTGCTCGGCTGGTTGGTTCCGCTGACCTGGGTGGTCTGGGGCCTGGGGCTGGTCGGACTGTTGGGTCTGGCTGCGGTCGGGCACTGGGCCGCGCTTCGTTGGAAGCGCCGGCGCGTTTAAAGCCACGATCCTGAGGCATTTGGTTCATGGACACACTCACCCACGCCTTGTCGGGCGCATTGGTTGCGCGGGTCATCGCAGCACGGCGCGCTGACACCGCAGCGCCCCTCCTGCAAAGCGCAGCCGATCCCACTCAGCCGATCGCCGGCCGCTTGAGTGCGCCTTGGGACCATCAACCGGGCCACCCTGCGCCATGGCAGTGCGTATTGGTGGGCCTGGTTGCCGGTGCCTTCCCCGACATCGATGTGCTGGCACAGGTTTGGGGCGACGTGGCCTACCTTCTCAACCACAGAGGCGTGACGCACTCGGTGCTGATGCTCCCCCTTTGGGCTTGGCTGGTCTCCTGGGTCATGTCATGGTGCTTTGCAGTCACGCGACAACAGCGCGGTGGCTGGAAGAGTCTGTATCTGGTGGCACTGGGGGGCATTGCTATTCACATTGCAGGCGACTGGATCACGCAGTTCGGCACCATGCTGCTGGCACCCGTTTCCAGCCAGCGCTTTGGGCTGGGGGCCATGTTCATCATCGACCTGAGCTTCAGTGGCTTGTTGCTGGCAGGCGCTGTTTTGGCGGCGTGGTGGCCCAAACAGCGCTGGCCTGCCGCACTGGGCCTGCTGGCGGCCAGCGCCTGGGTGGTGCTGGCATGGGTGGGGCAGACGCAAGCCTTGGCTGTGGGCGAGCGCAAAGCGCAGGCTTTGGGCCTGAAGCCCACCGCTGGTGAAATCGTGGTCATGCCGCGCCCGGCCTCGCCTTTCAATTGGACGGTCTCTGTGTTCGATGGACAGCGCTACCACGTGGCCCACGTCAACACGCGCCGCACTGAGCCCCTGCAGGTGGGGCCCGATGCCAACTTCATTCAGCGCTTTTCTGCGCCTTACCAACCCGAACGGCTGCTGGCATGGCGCGTGGTGCCTCAGTTCGGGGGGGACGAAACGCCGCCATGGGTGCGCCAACTCTGGGCTGCGCCCGGCTTTGACTTCTTCCGCTGGTTTGCACAAACACCGGCGTTGTTGACTGCCACAGAGTCCAGTACGCTGGCCAATGGACAAACCCGGGTCGAGCGCTGCGCCTGGTTTCGCGACATGCGCTTTGAGTTTCCAGGTCGCGAAGAAGGACCATTTCGCTACGGCGTGTGCCGCGCCTCGCCAAACCAGTCGAACACGGGCGCTGGCGATCGGATTTACAAACTCGAGGGTGAGCAGCGCGTGCAGGTGCGCTGAAGGTCTGGTTCGGGCCGTGCTGGAGCCCCGCCGTCACATGGCCTATAACCCAGCGCGGCGCGTGGAGACTGTTTATTACCCAACAATGCGCGCTGTTTTAACCACTAGGAGACTTTTCATGCGTTCCATCATTGCTACGGCCTTGTTTGTTGCCAGCGGTGCCGCCTTCGCTGGCAACTGCCCCGTCGAAATGAAAGCCATCGATGCCAAGCTGGCCACGAAGCCCACCATCGCTGCTGCAGACATGACCAAAGTTCAAACGCTGCGTGCAGACGGCGAGCGTTTCCACAAGGAAGGCAAGCACGCCGAATCGATGAAGGCACTGGGCGACGCCAAGAAAATTCTGGGTCTCTGATCCAGCGTTGGCGCTTCCCGAAGGGCCACACCTGCACAGGGTGTGGCCCTTTTTTTTGCAGGGTTTGGCCTGTCGTGACAGTTGCAAGTGTCAACTACCATCGACCCGTCCGATGGTTGCCTCATTACCGCCCACTTCGTTGCTACACACCACCGAGCTCTGCGTGGAGCGATCGGGACGGGTTCTATTTCGAGGCCTGAACCTCAGCCTGGCCGCCGGCCGCATCACTTGGCTCAAAGGGCGCAACGGTTGTGGGAAGACCAGCTTGCTGCGAACGCTGGCTGGCCTCAGCCCACCGAAATCTGGCTTGGTGCAAGGGGAGCCGCCTTTGTATGTGGCCCACACCAACGCCCTGAAAGACGATCTGAGCGTGCGCGAAAACCTCGTTTTTCTGGCCCAGTTGCACGGCTGCGACCCCTCTGCCGCGTCGATCGATCCGGCCTTGCAACGCTGGGGGCTCCAGCGCTGGCAGCACACCCTGGCGCGCCAGCTCAGCCAAGGCTGGCGCAGACGCAGCGCCTTGGCCCGCCTAAGCCTGCAAGCAGCGCCTGCCGTCTGGCTGCTCGACGAACCGCTCGACGGTCTGGACGTGCACGGCATGGCCAACCTGCGCGCGGTGCTGCTGGCACACGCCCAGGCGGGAGGAACCGTGATGCTGACCAGCCATCAAGACCCGGGCCTGCCCGGCCCCGAGCATGAGGTGCTCTACCTTGACGCAGCGGCCGCTCACTGATGTACGCCTTGTTCTGGGCCGTGCTGCGCCGCGACCTGCGATTGGCCGCACGGCGCCGCACCGAGTTGCTGCAACCTTTGGCTTTCTTCTTGGTGGCGGCCAGCCTGTTTCCTTTGGGTGTGGGGCCGGAGTCGCAGACCTTGCGCCAGATCGCACCCGGGGTGCTTTGGGTCTGTGCTTTGCTGGCCGTGATGCTGTCGCTGCCCCAGGTCTGGGCCGGCGACCACGCCGACGGCTCTTTGGAACAACTGATGCTGTCGCCACAGCCACTGACCGTGGTGACCGCCGCACGCGCCTGCGCCCACTGGTTGCTGCAGGGGCTGCCCTTGGTGTGTGTTGCGCCGCTGTTGGGTTTGATGTTTGGCTTGACCGGCCCCGCACTTCTGGCCTTGTGTATCGGCTTGCTGCTGGGCACACCGGTGCTGAGTCTGTTGGGCCTGCTGGCCAGCGCGCTCACGCTGGGATTGCGCAGCTCGGGCTTGCTGATCTTGCTTCTGGTTTTGCCACTGGTCACGCCGGTGCTCATTTTTGGAGCAGGTGCGGTAGTGGCTGTCGAAGCCGGGCTGTCACCGGGCGGGCATTACTCTTTGCTGGGCGCGTTGGTGCTGTTGGGCACGGTTGCCCTGCCCGGCGCAACGGCCGCCGCCCTGAGAATTGCAACCGCGTAAGGCGCGGGCCGGGCGCTGACGTCGACACTCCATATCCAGCATGAACACCGTGCCCTCCAGCCCTAAAGCCGTTCCCGCGCAGCGCGTGCGCTGGTTTAGCCTGGCCTCACCCGCCCGCTTTGTCCCCGTGGTGCAGTGGTTGCTGCCCTGGCTCTGGGCAGCCACCGTGCTGACAGCGGCTGTCGGTCTGTACATCGGCTTCTTTGTGGCCCCTACCGATGCCACGCAAGGGCAGGTCTACCGCATCATCTTCATCCACGTCCCAGCTGCCTGGATGTCGATGCTGCTGTACTTGGCCATGGCTTTTTGGGCCGTGGTGGGCTGGGCATTCAAGGCGCGCATGGCCTCTATGTTGGCGCGGGCCATCGCCCCCACGGGCGCCATGTTCACGGTGTTGGCGCTATGGACCGGTGCCTTGTGGGGCCGACCGACCTGGGGCACTTACTGGGTTTGGGACGCGCGCCTGACCTCCGAGCTGATTTTGTTGTTTCTCTACCTGGGCTACATCGCGCTGGTCGAGGCCATTGACGACGTGCAGCGGTCTGATGCCTCAGGCGCGCTCATGGCGCTGGTGGGCGCTGTCAACGTGCCCATCATTTATTTCTCGGTGAAGTGGTGGAACACACTGCACCAGGGCGCCAGTGTCAGCCTGACCAGTTCGCCCAAGATGGCCAGCATCATGCTCACAGGCATGCTGGTCATGACCGTCGCTTGCTGGCTGTACGCTTTCGCCGTCATCTTCACCCGAGCCCAGGCCTACGCCCTGGAGCGCGAGCGCCACACTGGCTGGGCCGCCGCTTGGCGAGCCCGTTGGCGCCAGCGATCAGGCGCTCGACAAAACCCTGCCTCGTCAACGCAATCACAGGACGCGGCATGATCTGGTCCAGCGCTGCTGAGTTTTGGGCCATGGGCGGGCACGGCGCTTTCGTCTGGGGCTCTTTTGGCGTGTCCTTGGCCTTGATGGTGGCTGAGCCGCTGTGGGCGCTGGCCCGCAAGCGCAGCGCTCTGCAAGAGCCGCTGCCCGACGAGTTCGATGAAGCGCCTGACCCGAGCGAGCAAGCCAGTCTGTCACTTCAAGAACCTGCATCACAGTCCATGCCTCAGCGAGAACCTGCCCAACACCACAGCCCGCCCCCCGGAGGCAACCCATGAAACCCCGTCAACGCCGCATCGCCATTGCTGCCGTTGTGCTGCTGGCTGTCAGTGGTGCGGCAGCCTTGGTGTTCAACGCTTTCCAGGAAAACCTGGTGTTTTTCTACTCGCCGACGCAAATTCAGGCGGGTGAAGCACCGAGCGGGCGCACGTTCCGCGTCGGCGGACTGGTGGAGTCCGGCAGCGTGAAACGCGAAGGCGTTCAGGTGAGCTTCGTGGTGACCGACACCGTAAAAACCACGCGCGTGGTGTACCAGGGCATCTTGCCCGACCTGTTCAAAGAGGGCAAAGGTGTGGTGGCTCAGGGCAGACTGGACAACGGCGTATTCACGGCCCGCGAGGTGCTGGCCAAGCACGACGAAAACTACATGCCGCCTGAGGCGGCCCAGGCGCTGGAGCAAGCCAGCAAGGGCGGCACCAGTGCAGCCACCAGCACGCTTGTCATACCCGCAGGAGGGTCACAGCCATGACCGCAGAAATTGGCCACTTTGCTCTGTGGCTCGCACTGGGTGCATCACTCTGCCTGGGGGTGGTTCCGTTGTGGGGTGCCCAGCGCGGCCTGGTTTCCTGGATGGCGCTGGCGAGGCCCTTGTCCCATGTGATGGGGGCTTGCTGCGTAGTGGCTTTTGTCGCTTTGGCAGCCTCTTTCGCCAACAACGACTTCTCGGTGCTGAACGTCGCATCCAACTCCAACTCCGATCTGCCGCTGCACTACCGGCTGGCTGCGGTGTGGGGCAGCCATGAAGGCTCGCTGCTTTTATGGATGCTGATGCAGTCAGGCTGGATGGTGGCCGTGGCACTGTTCAGCAGGCACTTGCCGCTGCCCATGGTGGCGCGCATCCTGGCGGTGATGGGCTGGATCGCGGTGGGCTTTTTGCTGTTCACCTTGCTCACCTCGAACCCGTTCGATCGCCTGTGGCCACCAGCGCCTGAAGGCCGCGACCTGAACCCCTTGCTGCAAGACCCGGGCATGGTGTTTCACCCACCGCTGCTCTACATGGGCTATGTCGGCTTCAGCGTGGCCTTTGCCTTTGCCGTGGCCGCACTCATCGAAGGCCGGCTGGACTCGCAATGGGCGCGCTGGACCCGGCCCTGGACCGTTGCCGCCTGGGCCAGCCTGACGCTGGGCATTGCGCTCGGCAGCTTCTGGGCCTACTACGAATTGGGTTGGGGCGGCTGGTGGTTCTGGGACCCTGTAGAAAACGCGTCCTTCATGCCCTGGCTGGTAGGCACCGCGCTCATCCACTCGCTGGCCGTGACGGAAAAGCGCGGCGCGTTCAAGTCTTGGACGGTGCTGCTGGCGATCGTGGCTTTCTCGATGTCACTCTTGGGCACTTTTTTGGTTCGCTCGGGCGTGTTGTCGTCGGTGCATGCCTTCGCGACAGACCCCACGCGAGGCTTGTTCATCCTGGTGTTCTTGGTGGCGGTGGTAGGTCTGTCGCTGACCTTGTATGCATGGCGTGCACCCAAGGTGGGGCTGGGCGCTCGCTTCGGCGCGCTGTCACGCGAATCGCTGCTGCTGGCCAACAACGTCATGCTCAGTGCTGCAGCGGCAGCGGTGTTGCTGGGCACGCTCTACCCGCTGGTACTTGACGCGGTGGGCGGCGGAAAAATCTCGGTGGGTACACCTTACTTCGAGGCCGTCTTCGCGCCACTCATGGCCCCGTTGCTGTTCTTGATGGCGGTCGGCCCTCTGGCGCGCTGGAAGCAGGCCGAGCTGCCCGTGCTGTGGACGCGCTTGCGCTGGGCGCTGGGCGTGTCGATCTTGGCTGCACTCGCCAGCTCCTGGGCAGCCGGGCACTTCAGCTGGGGTAGCGCCTTGGGTTTGTGGCTGGCCTGGTGGGTCACAGCAGGCGTGGCCACCGAATTCTGGGACTTGGTGCGGCCCCGCGGCAGCGCAGCGGCAGACCGCTTTCTCGCCCGACTGCGGCGCGTGCCTCGAGCCACGCTGGGCATGATGGTGGCGCACTTGGGCGTGGCGGTTTTCGTCGTGGGCGTGACCATGGTCAACACCCACGAGGTAGAGCGCGACGTGCGCCTGGCCACTGGCGAGGCCACCACGATCGAGGGCTACAGCTTCACGCTGCGCGGCTTGCGTCGCGTCGAAGGCCCCAACTACAGCGCCATTCAAGGCTGGGTAGAAGTGGTGCACGAAGGCCGACGCACCCTGCACCTGCTGCCAGAAAAGCGCATCTACCGTGCCCAGCCCGACAACCCCATGACCGAAGCTGCCATCAGCAGCGGCTTCGCCCGCGATTTGTACGTCTCCCTGGGTGAACCCCTGCCAGACGGCGCCTGGACAGTGCGCGTCTACCTCAAGCCCTTCGTGTCCTGGATCTGGATTGGCTGTCTCATCATGGCGCTGGGCGGCGTGTTCGCAGTGACCGACCAGCGTTACCGCCGCCGCTTGAGCGAACGCAACGAGCAAGGCACCGCATCAGAAGGCTCAGGCGCAAGCGCAGACGACGCTTCCACAGCGGGCGCGGGCAACTTGGGCGGCGTGCCCGTACCAGTGCCAGTGCCTGCCGCTGCGGCTGTCGGGTTGGCGGCTGCTGGGCCAGCGGGCAAGAGCCTGGGCTCCAACGCTGCAGCTTGAGAGGCGCGCCTTTGAAGAAGCTGCTGTTCCTCATCCCGCTGGCTCTGTTTGGCTTGCTGGTGCTGTTTTTGGGCAAGGGCCTCACGCTGAACCCGCGCGAGGTGCCTTCACCCCTGATCGGCAAACCCATTCCGGCCTTTACCGCCGAGCGCCTGGATGCCAACGCACCGGCACTGGCACACACCGAACTGCTGGGCCGCGTCTGGGTGCTCAACGTGTGGGCCTCTTGGTGCGCGCCTTGCCAAGAAGAACTGCCCGCCTTGATGGCGCTGGCGCGAAGCCAGCCCGTGCCCATCATTGGTCTGAACTACAAAGACCAACGCGCTGCGGCGCAAACGTGGCTGGCGCGCTTTGGCAACCCTTACGCCCTGTCTTTGTTCGATCCGCAAGGACGCCTGGGCCTGGACTTCGGCGTCTACGGCGTGCCCGAAACCTTCATCATCGACCGCCAGGGCCAGGTGCGCTTCAAACACACCGGCATCGTCACCGACGCGATGGTGAAAGAACGCATAGCGCCGCTGCTGCTGGAGTTGCAAAAGTGACCCGACCCACCATGCGGCAGACCGCTGTCCGTTGCCTGTGCGCCTGGCTGCTGGCGCTCGCAGCGCCCTTCGCCTGGTCGCAAAACACCGCACCCACCACCCCGGCCACCACCCCGGCCACCACCCCAGCAATCTCGCCGGCAACCACCCCCGCCAGCACCGCGCCCCCGTCCGACCCGGCGCTTGAAGCCCGGGTACACGCCATCAGCGCCGAGTTGCGCTGCCTGGTGTGCCAGAACCAGACCGTTGCCGATTCCAGCGCTGGCTTGGCGGTCGACCTGCGCAACCAGGTGCGCGACATGCTGCGACGCGGCGACAGCGATGCGCAGGTGATCGCTTTCATGACCGATCGCTACGGTGATTTCGTGCTCTACCGGCCGCCCGTGCGCAGCAGCACTTGGCTGCTGTGGTACGGGCCGGGGCTGGTACTGGTGGGCGGCCTCGCGGCCTTGGTGTGGGTGCTGCGTCGGCGCAGCCGCCTGCCAGACGACCAGTTCGACCCCGACCCTGACCTGAACGAAGCCGAGCCAGACCGCAACGACACCCGATGACCCCGCCCCACTCCACCCCAGCCCTCGTTCCTTGGCCTACCCGTTTGGTGGTGGGTGCAGTGGTGTTGATCATTGCCGTGGTCGGCTACTGGCAGACCGGCCAACCGGGCATGCCTTCGGCACCGCCGCCGGGCTTTGCGCTCGACGGGTCGCCGAACGCAGGCGATGCGGCAGAGCTGCCCCCGGGCGCCGTTGCAGCGCCCGCACCACCGGGCGATCCAGCGGGACAGGTGGACATGACGCGGTTGACGGAACAACTGGCGCTGCGCCTGCAACAGCAACCCGATGACGCGCAAGGCTGGAACATGCTGGGCCGCTCTTATCTGGCATTGGGCCGCACGCAGGAAGCTTTGCAAGCACACGCGCAAGCGGTGTCTCGAGACCCCAACAACCCGGACCTGTTGGCAGACCACGCCGACGCGCTGGCTGTTGCGAATGGGCGACGCCTCGGGCCCGACGCCGAAGCTCTGGTGGCGCGTGCGCTCAGCTTGCAGCCGACGCACCTGAAGTCGCTGGTGCTGAGCGCAGCAGCAGCCCGCGACCGCGGCGACCACGCCCGGGCTGCTCGCCTGTGGGAACAAGTAGCCACCATTGCGCCCGCGGACACCACGCTGCCAGCACAAGCGCGCCAAGCCGCCGAGTTGGCGCGCCAGCAGCTCGCGCAGCAAGCCGGGCAGACCGCGCCAGACAAGCCCAGCTCACTGATGGCAGCGCCCAGCGGCCCGGCTGCCGCTGCCGCAGCGGTTGGCGCAGCAACAAAGTCCACGTCAAGCCCTGCATCAACCAGCGCCCAGGGCGCTATCAGCGGCACGGTGCGGCTATCGCCGGCACTCGCTGCTGCTGCATTGCCCAGCGACACCGTCTTTGTTCTGGCTCGACCCGCGACCGGCGCTCGCATGCCGCTGGCTGTGCTGAAGGTGCGTGTGGCAGATCTGCCTTACCGCTTTCGTCTGGACGACAGCCAAGCCATGACGCCTGCCGCGCTCTTGTCCAAGGCGGGGCCCGTGGTGGTGAGCGCTCGCATCAGCAGATCGGGCCAAGCCATCGGCCAAAGTGGCGACCTCGAATCCGCTGCGGTTCCTGCACAAGCGGGGGCGGACTCCGCTCAGGGCCTCGACCTGCTGATTGACCAGCGCCGGCCTTGAGCTGTCTTGCGCTTATGTGCGCTGGCGTACAGACGCCATGGTCTGCAAGCCCCAAGGTGGAGAAGGACAAAGCTTGTCCATCTCCGGTGGCTGCTCTTTTGTCGATTACCGGCCCCCATTCATGACCTTGACTCCCATTTCTTCAATTGCCCTGGCAGCCTTGGGTGCCGTCGCCGACAGCGTGCGAAACAACGCGCTGCGGCCAGCCCACGAAGCCGCGCTTGATCGGGCGCGCGCGCTTGCCAGCACGCCGCACATCCGTTTGGTCGCTGCTGCTGCCATCTTGCGCAAGTCCAAAGCGCCTTGGTCCCCGGTTCTGCGCTTGGTCGTTCCTCCAACCCTGGATCTGGCCCCCACATAAGCTTGCAAAGCCGCCCGGTGGAGCAGCCGCCGCACGTCTGGCGCCATGCCATCATCGAGGCGGTCGGCGAGAGTCGCTGAGAGTCGTTGCTTGGGTCCAGCGCCGAGAGTTCGCGTCAGCGGGCGGTGGCGGCCCTGAATGCAACGCAGCATCTTTCGTAGCCTCTAACCCCGAGAAGCTGCCATGTCCACTGATCCGTCCGAACATTCCACCCCGTTCTTGAACAGGGCAGAAAGCCCGCGACCCGCCAGCGTGGAGCCGCTGATGTTCACCGTGGTGCGGGTGCAGACCTTTGTTGGCCAGCAGGTGCTGACTGGGGCCACCGGTTTCTTTTTTTCCAGAGACGACCGGCTGTATCTGGTGACCAGCCGCCATGTGCTGATCGACGAGCCGACCAAGCATTTCCCGGACCGACTGGAGATTGGGCTGCATCTGGACGCACACGACCTCACCTTGGCCACCGGTTTTTCGATGCCGCTCTATGAAGACGGCGTGGGCCTTTGGCATCAAGGTACCGACTCGGGTGGCGAAACCGACATGGCCGTTCTGGAGATTGACCGCAGCGCATTGCCTGAATCGGCCGTGCTGCGCGCTTTTGAGGTGTCGCACTTGCCCACCGCCGACACGCCCATCGCGCTGGGCACACCCTTGTTGGTGCTGGGTTTTCCACTTGGCTTTCACGACACGCTGCACCACATGCCGGTGGCCCGCCATGCCGTGGTGGCCTCGCCTTTCGGTTTGCGCTTTCAAGGCGAGGGCTATTTCCTGACCGACGCCCGCACCCACCGTGGCAGCAGCGGCGCGCCGGTGGTGATGCGCTGCGCACCGCAGCTCGGCGAAGACGGCGACACGGTGCTGCCCTGGCTGTTGTTGGGTGTGCACTCGGGCCGCCTGGACATGCGCACCCGAGACCTGCAGCAAGACGACGCCTTGGGCCTGAACTGTGTGTGGTACGCAGACATGCTGCTGACCCTGACCAAACCTCAGGAAGAAGCCAACAGCGATGGCGAGATGGAAGAAGAGTCCGAGACCAGCTCAGAAGACCTGTGACCCTCAGGGGCCAGCACAGCCGCCCTGATCGAGACCAAACAACCGGCTGGGGCACGCTGTTTGCTTTCAGCGTGGTGGCAGCGCTGACACACCGACTTCACGCAGCCTTGTCAGCATCGGTGTGTCGAACACACCGACCGAAAGTGATGGCGATATGAATTCTGGATGGGACGCCGCGAGCGCCGCTGGCCTGTTGACGGGCTTGGTCTTTTTGCTGTGGGCTTTGCGGCGGTTTCTGCGCTGGCGCAGCGCACCCTCGCGTCAAGGCAGCGGGCTTGAACAGCACCTGCGGGGTACGCCCATCCCGCAGCGTCCGGTGGTGCTGCAACCGCAGCGCCTGGTGCTGGAAAGGCGAACGCTCCCCACCCTACCGGCGGCCATGCTTCAGCTGTCAGCGAGGCCGGCCAAGCAGCCGTTGTCTGCGACGCATGCAAAGCCGCCCGCAAGCGCGCTGCCCACTTGAAGACACTGCGGGCCGCCAGACTTAGCGCCCAATGCCGCGGTAGGCGCGCTGAAAGTAGGCCAGTCCGTCTTGCGCCTCACCCAGGGCCATGGCGACCACTTCACAAAACAGCACGTCATGGCTGCCCACGGCCACCTGACGCACCACGCGCGCATCGAACGAGACCTGCGCCTGCGTGAGTGCTGGCGCACCGGTCAGGAGCGGGCGCCATTGAGCGGCAGCAAAGCGCTCGGGCATGGGGGTCTTGCCACCAAACAGGGTGGACAAGGTTTCATGACCAGCCGCCAGCACGTTGACGCACAGGACCTGGTTGGCCGCAAAAACCGGGTGAACGGACGCACTGCGGTTCAAGCACACCAAGAGGGTGGGGGGCTCGTCGGTGACGCTGCACACCGCCGAGGCGGTGAAGCCTGCCATGCCAGCCGGGCCGTCGGTGGTGATGATGTTCACCGCCGCCGCCAAGCGGGCCATGCCGTCGCGGTACTCGGCCTTGGAAGGCGGGCCCAGTGGGGTGGGCTGCGCGCCTGTATCGGGGTGCGAGACCGAAACGGCTGCCGGGTTGCTCGCGGGCACAGGGGTGGTCGAGGTGGTTGCCGTCGCTGCGGTCATGATGCGTGCGCCCTCAAGCCAAGCGGCAAGCTTGCTCGAACGCCAAACGCGGCAGCCGGGCGTGCAGTGCAGCCGGGTCGCCATGGCCCAGGTTGATGAGGAAGTTGGCGCTCCATGTCGTGCCCGCAAAAAACTCTGCATCGAGCTTGGCTTTGTCGAAGCCCGACATCGGCCCTGCATCCAAACCCAGCGAGCGGGCCGCCAACATCAGGTAGGCGGCTTGCAGCGAAGCGTTGCGAAAGGCGGTGTCGTGTGCGGCCTGCGGGCTGCTGGTGAACCAACTCTTCGCATCAGCATGGGGGAAGAGCGTGGGCAAGTGCTCGTAGAAAGTGGTGTCCCAGGCGGCGATCACGGTGACGGGTGCGGACATGGTTTTGTCAAGGTTGCCTTTGGACAGCGCCGGTGCCAGCCGGGCTTTGCCCTCTGGGGTTCGCACAAAAACAAAACGTGCAGGCGAGCAGTTGGCCGAGGTCGGCCCCATGCGGGTGAGGGCGTACAACTCGGCCAGGGTCTCGTCGCTGACGGGGTCCGCAGTCCAGGCGCTGTGCGTGCGCGCCGCCATGAAAAGTTGTGCCAGTGCGGCGGTGTCGAGTGCGGGTGTCATGGTCTCAGTCGGGTGGAGGGGCTGTGCTGGGTGCCGTCGCAGCGGGGCTGCGCTGCTCGGCCAGGAAAGAAAGCAGACCTTGGTTGAAGGTGTCGGGCTGGGTGATGTTGTGGGCGTGGCCGCCATGGGGCAAGCACTTCAGCTGAGCACGCGGCAGACCGGCCGCCAAATGCTGCGAGCAGGTCCAGGGAACCAGAGTGTCGTCCATCGCGGCGCACACCAAGGTGGGCGTGGTGATGTCCGACAAGCTGCGGTCGATATCGAAAGCCCGCAACGCGCCAATTCGCGCACGCAACACCGCCTCGGCGGGCGCTACGGCCTTGTTCAGCTCGAAGCTGGGTTTGTATTGCGGCGTGTTCTCGGACAGCAGCCGTTCGTTGTTGCTAACAGGCATGAAGGCACCGATTCTCATGAGCACCTCGCTGTGGAATGCACCCAGCGTGCAAAGGCTGTGCCACGGATATAGCCTTTACGAATCAAGCACTTACAGACATGCGGCCCAGCATCGAACGCACCCTTTTGACCAAATGGTCCAACTTGGCGCACGGCCATGCTGACGCGGCCTAAAGTTCAACCCATGCCCTTGCCCACGCCACGTCCCCAGTTCAAGCCAGCCCTGCGCGGCCCGGCCGCGTTGCTGCAACGCGGTGCCAGCGCCTGGCTCATCATGGTTTTTTGGCTGGCGCTGATCGGCGTTCTGTACCTGGCCTTCCAGCAGCTGTTGGCGCCCAAGCGCGCTGTGCTCAATGCCAGTGGCGAGTTGGTGCTGCCGCGCCAGCGCGACGGCCACTTCTATGCGGCTGGCACCGTCAACGGCAGTCCGGTGCAGTTTTTGGTGGACACCGGCGCGTCCTACGTCACGGTCAGCCAAAGCACCGCCCAAGCAGCGGGGCTCCAAGGCGGCGAGCCGGTTCGCTTCAGCACCGCCAACGGCACGCTGGAAGGGCGCATCGTGGCCGGCGTGCCGGTGGGCATTGGCGGTTTTCAGATCAGCGCCACCCGCGTGGCGGTGGGCCTCAACGGCGTGCCCGAGGGCACGGCGCTGCTGGGCCAAAACGTCCTGTCGCGCTTCGACGTGGTTTTGTCGGGCGACACCATGACGCTGCGGCCGACGCAACGTTAGGGTTTGCTCGTCGGCTGGTCTGCCAGCCAAGCCCCTCAGAACACAGCGTGTTCGCGGCGCTCGTTGGAGGTGCGGCCTGCCAACAAGTCGGCGTAGTGCTGCCACAGCGTCTGGGTGCCGGTGGACGGCGTGGCCTGCGCGTCATAGAGGCCGGTTTGCGGGTTGAGCACCAGCATCGATTCGGTGGCGTAGTAGCGGCCAATGCGTGCCAGTTCGGCCTTGTCGGCCAGCGGCGGTAGCACCCGTCCCAGCAAACCCAAGGTGGCTGCGATGCCGTCGAGCAGCCCCACCGGCACCTGCTTGAAGCGCGGCGGGCGGCCCAGCAAACCGAACAGGTGCTCGCCTTGTTGGCGCGGGGTGATGGCCTCGCCCGGCCCGCCGATGGGCAGCACGCGCATTTGTTGTTGCGGCAAGGCCAGGCAAGCAGCGAGGTAGTCGCCCAGGTCGTCGTCGCTGATGGGTTTGCAGGCGGTGAGCGTGCCATCGCCAAAAACCAAAAACGGTTTGCCTTGGCGCACCCGCTCGATCTGCCCTGAGAGTGACTTGAAAAAGGCCGTGGGCCGCACGATGGACCAGACCAAATCGGAGGTCATCAGCTCGCGCTCGAAGGCCAGTTTGGCTTGCTGAAAAGCCAACAGTGGCTTTTGCACACAAATGGCAGACAACTGCACCCAATGGCGCACACCGGCTTGGCGCGCAGCCTGCAGCGCCAGCACATGCGCTTGGTGGTCGATGGCCCATGCGTCGCGCGGGACACCGGTGCGCGAGGCCAGGCAAGACACCACGGCATCGAAGCGCTCGCCGCGAAAACCATCGTGCGCCAGCGACTCGGGCTGGGTGACCTGGCCTTCGCGCCACTCGGCCGTGGCACCACCCATCGCAGCTGCTGAGCCATCGGCCAGCGCTGCTTCAGCAGCAGCGGTAGGTGCCGCGCCAGGCCGCACGAAGCAGACCACCTCGTGCCCGTGGCGCAGCAGCGCGCGCACGGTGGCGCGCCCGATGGTGCCGGTGGCGCCGATGACGAAGACGCGCATGGGCATCAAGCGCGCCAGTCCAGCATCATCTTCAAGCACTGCGGGTCACCAAAAGCCACCTCGTAGGCTTCCCGCGCGCGCGCCGGGGTGAAAGTGTGTGTGATGAGGCCGTCCAGCGACAGCGCGCCGCTGGCCACCAACTCGGTGACGGCCAGCAAGTCAGGCTTTTTCCATTGCGCTGCGATGCGCAACGTGGCTTCGCGCATGAAGGCTGGCGCAAAGGCAAAACTGAGGTCGTTTTTGTAAAAGCCGGCCAGGACCACCTCGCCGCCGGGTGCCAAACGGGAGATCAGGCTGTTGAGGATGCTGCTGTCGCCGCTGACGTCGCAGATGGAGCGGTAGTCGCGGCGCTTGTCTTCGTCCGGGTGGATCACCGCATAGCCAGTAGCACCGGATTGGCGCGCTGCCTGGGTTTCCCACACCGTGGGTGCAGGCCAGCCCTGCGCTAGGACGATGCGCGCCAGCAGACGCCCCATGACGCCATGGCCGACGATGAGATCCGGCGGCACCATGGGTTGGCGCTGTCCGCCGAACGAGATGGCGTGGTAGCAGGTGGCGGCGAGCGCCAGCAGCACGGCCTTCGGGCCCAGCTCGGGGGCCACGCGCACCACACGCTCGTGCGAGACGATCAGGCGCGAGCCAGCACCGCCAAAGATGTTGCGCACACCCTGAAAGCTGTAGGAGCCCGGGATGAAGACGGTGCTGCCCACAGGCACCTGAGTGGTATCTGCAGCAGGGCCTGCGCGCACCACCGTGCCTACGGTTTCATAGCCGGGCACCAGGGGGTAGCCCAAGCCTGGGAAAGGCGGCATGGTGCCGTCCCACAGCAAGCGCTCGGTGCCGGTGCTGATGCCGCTGAAGCTCACCTCGACCTCGAGGTCCGCCGGCTCGAAAGCCTTGAGTTCAAGGGTCTGCACCGACAGGGTCTGGGGCGCGTCGAAGACGATGGCTTGGGCGTGGGTCATGAAGGGTTTGCTTTTGATGTGAAGCCAGCGAAAAGAAGCCTCGCTGACGGGCATTCGGCCGATCTTAGTGATGCGCCCGAGCCAGCCAGAATGCCTGCATGACCCAGCCAGCCTCTGATCTGAACCGCAAAGCACCGCCGCCTGCGCCGAGCCTGCCCCAAGACCAGCAGCCGCGTCGACCCTTGGCTTGGCTCGGACCAGCCCTCCAGGTGGCTGTTGCTGCTGTCGCCCTGCTGTGTGTGGCGGCGGCGGTGCAGCAGTTGGAGCGCGCGAAAGAGGGTTTGACCGTGCAGACCCAACGCGTGGGCACCACGCCCATCACGGTGTGGCGACCCGCGGGCACGGCTGGCAGCGAAGGCAGCGCGCCGGTGGTGCTGATCGCACATGGTTTTGCCGGCTCGCAGCAGCTCATGCACCCCTTGGCCATTACGCTGGCGCGCAATGGCTTCGTGGCCATCACCTTCGACTTTCCCGGCCACGGCCGCAACAGCGCGCCCATGCGCGGCGGGCTGAGCGACACCGACGCGAGCCTGCGCACCTTGTTGCAGTCGATGGCGCAGATGGGCCAGTTCGCGCAGGGCTTGGCCAGCAGTGGCCCGCACGCCGGGCGCTACGCGGTGCTCGGGCACTCCATGGCCTCGGACATCGTGGTGCGCCACGCGCAAAGCACAGGCACAACACAAACCACAACACAGGCCACAACACCAGCCGCAACACCAACCCCGGCGCAGACGCCCTCGCCGGTGCTGGCCACGGTGGGCATCTCCTTGTTCGCGCCCAGCATCAGCGCCGACACACCCACCAACAGCCCGCCCAATTTGTTGGTGATTGCGGGTGCACTGGAGCCGCAGGTCATGGCCCAGGAGGCGCTTCGTGTGGTGGGCGGCCCTGCTGCGTCACCGGCGCTGCTCGACACGACCTACGGCAGCTTCGACCAGGGCAGCGCGCGGCGCGCCAGCTTATCGCCTGGGGTGGAGCACATCGGTGTGCTGTTTAGCACGCACACGCTGCGCCAGACCCTGGACTGGCTCAACGCCGCATTCGAGCGCCCCGCGGCCAGCGCGCCTTTCATCGACAGCCGGGGCGCTTGGCTTGGGCTTTTGCTGCTGGGTGTGATGTTCTTGGCCTGGCCCCTGTCTGCCCTCTTGCCCGTGGTGGGCCAAGCACTGCCGACCACATGGGCAACTTCGGCCAGATCGCCCAAGCCCGGCATGGGCTGGTGGGGCCCGCGGGGTTTGTTGCTCTGCACCCTGGGGCCCGCCTTGCTCACGCCGATGCTGCTGTGGGCCTTGCCGCATGGGTTTCTGCCCATTTTGTTGGGCGACTACCTCTCGCTGCACTTCGGTCTGTACGGCCTGCTCACAGCTGGCCTGCTTTGGAAGCTGTGGCCTGTGCCCTCGGTGGCACCGCGGTACGCGGGCGCGGCGCTGCTGGCC
Organism: Comamonadaceae bacterium; assembly: GCA_027483665.1. Lineage (GTDB taxonomy): Bacteria > Pseudomonadota > Gammaproteobacteria > Burkholderiales > Burkholderiaceae_C > JAIXUC01. Next base: position 68,024 of record JAIXUC010000001.1, read on the forward strand.
GTCCTGTTGGCCAGCGCCTATGCCCTGTTGGCGGTGGGCGGGGCCATTGACCAGTACATGTTCAACCTGCGCCCGGAAGCAGTGCGCTGGCCATTGATGCTGGCGGTGTGCGCAGGCACCCTGCCCTTCTTTCTGGCCGACGAATTCCTGACCCGCCACCCAGCAGCCCCGAGGGGCGCCTATGTGTGGAGCAAGGTGTGCTTTTTGCTGTCGCTGGTGCTGGCCATTGCACTGAACCCCTCTCAGCTGTTCTTCCTGGCCATGATCGTTCCGGTGGTGTTGCTGCTGTTCCTCATCTACGGCTGCTTCAGCCGCTGGGTCGGCCAACGCACCGGCCACCCCGCGGTGGCTGCCATCGCCAACGCCTTGGCGTTTGGCTGCTTCATCGCCATCACGTTTCCGCTGGTGGGTTGAGTTCGGGGCTGCGGCAGCGCCCTGGGTTGGGGCAGAACACCCAGGAAAGCGCTGAACTGGACATCAGCCCTAGTTGCCGCGACAGTCACGGCATGTCCTACAGCGCCACGCTTGGCTCTCACACGCACCGCTTCGGCTCCTTGGCCGAGCTCATGGCCCGGGCCACGCCGCTGCGCTCGGGCGACCAACTGGCCGGCCTGGCCGCCGAGTCCGACGCGCAACGGGTGGCTGCGCGGCTGGCTTTGGCAGACCTGCCGCTGCGCCATTTTTTGACCGAGGCGGTGGTGCCTTACGAGGCCTGCGAGGTCACGCGGCTCATCATCGACAGCCACGACGAGGCCGCCTTTGCTCCGGTGTCTCACCTCACGGTGGGCGGCTTTCGCGACTGGCTGCTTTCGGACGCCGCCCATACCGACAGCCTGCGCGCGCTGGCCAGCGGCCTCACCCCAGAGATGGTGGCTGGGGTGAGCAAGATCATGCGCAACCAAGACCTGATGGCGGTCGCCAGCCGCGTGCAGGTGGTCACGCGCTTTCGCAACACGCTGGGCTTGCCCGGCCATCTGGCGGTGCGGCTGCAACCCAACCACCCGACCGACAGCTTGCCCGGCATCGCGGCCAGCACGCTGGACGGCTTGATGTACGGCGCAGGCGACGCGGTGATCGGCATCAACCCGGCGAGCGACAGCGTCCCAGCCCTGGTCGAGTTGCTGCGCTTGCTGGACGGCCTGATCGAGCAGCACAGCATCCCCACGCAGGCCTGTGTGCTGACGCACGTCACCAACACGCTGCAGGCCATCGAGCTGGGCGCACCGGTGGACTTGGTGTTTCAAAGCATCGCAGGTACCGAAGGCACCAACACCAGCTTTGGCGTGAGCCTGGCGCTGCTGGACGAAGCGCACGCGGCTGCGCTGTCGCTCCAGCGCGGCACCTTGGGCGACCACGTGATGTATTTCGAAACCGGCCAAGGCAGCGCGCTGTCGGCGGGCGCCCACCACGGGGTGGACCAGCAAACCCTGGAAGCCCGTGCCTATGCCGTGGCGCGTCGCTACCGGCCTTTGCTGGTCAACACCGTGGTGGGCTTCATTGGCCCGGAGTACCTGTTTGACGGCAAGCAAATCACGCGGGCTGGCCTGGAAGACCACTTTTGCGGCAAGTTGCTCGGCTTGCCCATGGGCTGCGACATCTGCCACACCTTCCACGCCGAGGCCGACAGCGACGACATGGACAACCTGCTGGTGCTCTTGGCCAGCGCAGGCCTGAATTTCATGATGGGTGTGCCCGGCGCGGACGACGTGATGCTCAACTACCAAAGCACCTCTTTTCACGACGCGCTGTTCGTGCGGCGCTTGCTGGGGAAAAAGCGCGCACCGGAGTTTGAAGCTTGGTTGCAGCGCATGGGCATCACAGACGGGCGCGGCGACTTGATGGCACAGCAGCAGCGCCCAGCCTTGCTGCGCGGGTGGCGTGAAGAGCCAGCCACCGCCCTGACAAACTCCTCGACCCACTCCACCACAAAGGCTGGGCCATGAACACAGCGCCCACCCTGCCAGCGCCAGCCACCCAGCCAGGCGCAGACCCCTGGACCGAGTTGCGCCGCCACACCCCGGCGCGCATTGCCTTGGGTCGCAGCGGCGACAGCTTGACCACCGTGGAAGCTTTGCGCTTCGAGGCAGCGCATGCGCAAGCGCGTGATGCGGTTCACGTGCCTTTGGATGTGGCCACGCTCGACGCCGCCCTGCAGGCCGAGGGCTGGGACACGCTGCAGGTCCACAGCCGTGCCCCGACGCGCGAGGCCTACCTGCGCCGCCCCGACTGGGGGCGGCGGCTCGACACAGCCAGTGCACAGCTCGTGCAAAACGAACAAGCAGGCGCTGGAGCGAATTCGAGTGCACAGCCACACCCAGACACCCCATTCGACCTGGCGCTGGTGCTGGCAGACGGCTTGTCTGCACGGGCGGTGCACAGCCACGGCGTGGCGCTGCTGGCGCACCTGCGCGCCTGCCTCGCAGCTGCGCCAGTGGGCTTGCGCCTGTCGCCGGTGGTGCTGGCGCGCCAAGCCCGCGTGGCGCTGGCCGACGAGGTGGGCGAACTGCTGGGCGCGCACTTGGTGTTGATCGTGCTGGGCGAACGCCCGGGCTTGAGCGCATCGGACAGCCTGGGCGCCTACCTCACCCACGCGCCGCGCGTGGGCTGTCACGACGCCCAGCGCAACTGCGTGAGCAACATCCGCACCGAGGGGCTGCCCCCAGCAGCAGCAGCGCAGCGCCTGGCTTGGTTGGTGCGCGAGTCGCTGCGGCGCGGCTTGAGCGGCGTGGCTTTGAAAGACGACAGCGCGCGGGGGCTGCTGGACGCCAACGGCGCACCAGATTCTGAAACGCCGTCGCTGGGTGCATCATCCGGGCTCAGCAGCCCCCAAGCGAACCGCTTTTGAAAGACATCGCCTTGAACCCAGCAGAACCAGGCCCCAAACACCCGCGCAACGAAACTCCGAGTGACGAGCCCTTGGGTGCCAGCCGTCTGCGCTCGGGCGGGGGGCCTGACGACGGGCCAGAGCGGCGCTTGCCGCTGCTCTATCAAACCAGCTATTGCAGCCGCGCAGCGGCCGACATGGACGATGCATCGGTGGCCCGCATCCTTGCCTCTTCCCACAAGAACAACCCCGAGCACGGCATCACCGGTTTGCTGGTGTTTGGCAGCGGGCTTTTTTTTCAGTGGCTCGAAGGTCCGCGCTGGGAGGTGCTGGCACTGATGCAACTGCTCAAGACCGACGCCCGCCACGAGCACATGGTGGTGTTGAGTGAAAGCGAAGAGGCCCGCGAGCGGCTGTTCCCCAATTGGGACATGGAGCGCGTAGAGGCCGAGGACATCCGAGAGGTGCTGCAAGACGCGCTCGACACCGCCCAGGACCTGCACAGCGCCCACTCGCTGAGCGTGCTCCTGCACCAACTGAACGGCGACGGTTTGAGCGGCCTCATGCCGCGTTGAGCAGGCCCTGGGTCAGAACGCAGCCGCACCGCGCTTAGGCGAGAGTCTTGGCGTGCCGCTGCATCGCGCGCTACTGCCTCTGCGGGCTCCAGCGGCGCAGCACACCCCGCCCGCTGGAGCCTGAAGGGAAGCTGCCCCCATGCAAGCCTGAGCTAATGCGGGCAGCCGCGGGGTCCGAGCCATGTTCGCCACAATCCACCCATGCGCTTAGCTGTTGTGGAAGACGACCCCGCTTTGGGTGAGGCCCTGGCCGACGGCTTGAGGCAGTTGGGGCACGTGGTCGATTGGTGGCCTGACGGCCAGAAGGCCGATGCTGTTTTGAACGACACCACCTACGACGCCATGGTGCTCGACTTGGGGCTGCCCAAGACCGACGGCATGACCTGGCTGCGGCTTTGGCGTCAACGCGGCTTGTCGCTGCCGGTTTTGATATTGACCGCGCGCGATGCAGTCGAGCAGCGCATTGAAGGGCTGGACGCTGGTGCCGACGACTACCTGCTCAAACCCATCGCCACCGCGGAGCTGTCCGCGCGGCTGCGCGCGATGCTGCGCAGAACCACGGGCAGGGCGCAGGCTCAGTGGGTTCACGGCGCGCTCAGCTACGACCCGGCGAGCAGGCAGGTGCACTGGCAGGGCGTGGCCATTGATCTGACCGGTCGCGAGACGGCACTCTTGGAAGTGCTGCTCAAGCACCCGCAAAAGGTCTTGTCCAAGAGCCAGCTTCAGGAACAGCTCTACGACTGGAGCGGTGGCGAACCCGAGAGCAATGCGCTGGAAGTGCACATCCACCACCTGCGCCGAAAGATCGACCCCAGCATCGTGCGCACCATCCGCGGCGTGGGCTACGCGCTCGGCTCGGGCCAGCCAACGGGCGTTGACCCATGAAGGGCGCTGGGGGCAAGAGCGGGCAGCGCCAGCCCATGAGCTTGCAGCGGCGCTTGCTGACCTATGTGTTGATTTGCGCGCCCCTGGTCTGGACCATCGCCTTGGCGGTTTCTTCGGTGCGGGCGCGCGCTGAAGTCAACGAGCTGTTTGACAGCGAGATGATCCGCCTGGCGCGACAGGTGCAAGCCACACTGGTGGGCCTGCAGCCCACGCAGCAGGTTTTGGCGCCACCCCCACTCAGTGGCGAAGCCGACCTGGAAGACTTGGCGCTGGCGGTTTGGAACGCACAAGGCCAACTGCTCTTGGTGGATCGCGAAGGCGTGCAACTGCCGCGGCAGCCAGACCGGTCGGGCTTTGTCGAGATGACCCTCGATGGCGAGGACTGGCGCGTGTACTACTTGCAAGCACCGCGCGGCGAATGGCTGATTGCTGCGGGTCAAAAGGCCCATGAGCGCGATGAGCTGGTACTCAACTTGGTAGGCAGCCAACTGCTGCCTTGGTTCATGGTGTTGCCCGTGCTGCTGTTGGCCTTGGCTTGGGCGGTGCGGCAAGCCTTGGCCCCGGTGCGCGCCGTGGCGCAAGAGCTCAGCGCGCGCGGCTCTGACGACTTGCGACCGGTAGCGCTGGAGCCGGCACCCGCAGAAATTGCGCCGCTGCTGCGCGCCATGAATGGCTTGTTCGAGAGGGTGCAGGGCACATTGGCCAGAGAGCGCCGCTTCACAGCAGACGCAGCGCATGAACTTCGCACCCCTTTGGCCGTGCTGGCGGCGCAGTGGGAGGTGATGCAAGGTGCCGATGCAGAGCCAGAGCGCCGGGCCGCAGCCGTGAAATTGGGAGCGGGCATCACCCGCATGTCGCGCTTGGTCGAGCAGATGCTGGGCTTGGCTCGGCTCGACGCCACCGAGGCCCTGCCCCGCACCAAGCCGCTGGACTGGCCAGCGCTGGTGGAGCAGGCCATGGGCGATGTGCTGCCCTTGGCCGAGCGCCGAAGCATCGAGCTGAGCGCTTCATGGCCCCAGGCCCCGGCCGTGCCGCCGCTGTGGCTGGCCGATGCCGACTTGATGGGCACACTGCTGCGCAACCTCTTGGACAACGCCGTGCGTTACGCACCGCCTGTCAGCACCGTGCTGCTGCGCATCGAGCCCGACCGACTGTGCGTGGAGAACGACGGCGCGCCGCTGTCACCCGCGCAATTGCAGCGCTTGGGCGAGCGCTTTCAGCGCATTGACGGACAAGCCGAATCGGGCAGTGGCCTGGGGGTGTCGATTGCGCGACGCATCGCCACGCTGCACGGTTTGGTGCTGACACATCGCGCTCGCGACGATGGCCAAGGCGTGGTGGCCGAGTTGCTGCAAGGCCCCACGCTGGCCTGAGATGGCCCGTTCGCGGTCAGACTTCAGTTGGCCTTGACGCGGGCCAAGAGCGCGCGCGCTTCTTCTCTGCGGCCCGCATCGGCCACTTGACGGCCTGGTCGCGCTGGGGCGGCCAAGGCGCGCTCGAGGTAGGCGACGGCTTCTTGTTCTTTTTTGGTCTCGACCAAAAACTCACCGTAGAAGAAATTGGCGTCGATGCCCTGTGGGCTGATGGCCAGCGCACGGCGCAGCAGGTCTTCGGCACGGGCCTTGTCACCGAAGCCAATCGGCCAGCCCGGCACTTTGTAGTAAAGCACGCCCAAGCTGCCGTAGGCCGAGCCGTCCAGCGCTTGGCCGTCGATCTGAATGGCTTGCTCGTACATGCCTTTGGCCTGCTTGACCAAGCCCAAAGCACCCAGACCGCCCTTCTCGCCTGCGAGTGAGCTGAGCACGATGCCTTCCCACACCAAGGGCTCGCTGCGGCCTGCATGGGCCAGCGTCACCTCGTGCGCTTTGAGCGACAGCACTTCGAACTTCTTCACGCGCTCGGCGGCTGGGGTCTGGTAGCGGATGACTTCCCAATCGCGCTGCACATCGGCCACTGCGTCGTCCACCGGGCCGGCGGCTGCGAGCAATGGCCAAGCCAAAGCCAAGGCGATGAGGCGGGCGAGGCGCTGGGGTGGGCGGGTTTTCATGAGGGGCTCCTGGCTGAAGTGGGGGTGGCAATCGGTGCGGGAACGGGGGCGGCTGTGCTTGGCTGCAGGTGGCGGCTGTGCTTGCGAAAGGCGCTGTCCAGCAGCGGACCAACCAGCCCGTTGAGGCGCACGGCCAAGCGCTCCGGCCAGCCCATGAATCGCTCGGCATCGGCGCTGTCCAGCAGTGCCAGCAGGGCTTGCGCCACGTGCTGTGGAGAGTCCATGGCGCTGCCTGTTGCGCGGTTGTAGGCCTCAACCGCGCTGCTGTTGAAGCCCGTGCGTGTGCTGCGCGGCGCCAAGATCTGTACGCGAATCGGGGTGTCGGCCAGCTCACGACGCAGCGCCTCTGCAAAGCCGTGTAAGCCGGCCTTGCTGGCGCCGTACAGGGCAAAGCCCGGCAAGCCGATGCGCCCCAAAGCAGAGCCCACCAACACCACACGCGCTTGTGGAACGCGGCCTAAGTGCGGCAGCAAGGCGCGCGTCAGCGCCATGGGCGCCCACAGGTTGCAGCGCAAGACCTGCTCCATGTGCTCTGGCGTGGTGTCTGCGAGGGTGCCGAAAGCCGGCTCGCCGGCTGCATGCACCAACACGTTGGCGCCCCACTCAGCAGCCGCATGCGAGACCGCGGCGACGCCCGCTGTGGAAGTCAGGTCAGCCGTGATCCAAGCCAGGCCGCTCTGCCGGGGCATGTTGGCATCGGACGAAGCGGGTGCGGGCTGCAGACGACGGCTCACGCCCAGCACCGCGTAACCCCTGGCCAGCAAGGCTGTGGCCATGGCCTGTCCAATGCCACCGCTGGCACCGGTGAGCAGCACGCGGGTTGCAGCCGGGGTGATCAAACGACCCCCTCTGCGCTCGGCAGTCGCGCGCCTGTCGGCTCCGTCGCTTGGGCCGCACCTTGGGCCGCACGTTGGGCTGTTGCTTGGGCCTGGGCTTGCGGTAGCGGCAAGCTGCGAAAAACGTCGCCGTACAAGCGGTAGAAGGCCTTGGCCGCGTGAACGATGGCGGCTTGGTCGGATGGGTCTTCTATGCGGTCCATCAGCAGCTCGAAGTGCGCGGTGTGTTCTTGGTCCAAGGTGCCGTGCGAGCGCAGGTAGCTGAAAGCAGCGTCGGGCAAAGACAGTGGTTTCTGGATGGCGTCAGCCGCCATCAGCGCCAACGACACGCTGGTGCCTTCCAGCACATGCACCATGCCGAAAAAGCCCAGCGGGTTCGCCCGTGCGATGGTGTCGTAGGCATAGGCCACCATCACCTCGGTGACATGCCCAGGCTGGCCATGGCGCACCGCCTGCGCGTTGCCGCCGCAGGCCGCGATGTCGTTCAAGATCCACTCGTCGTGGCCCTGCTCTTCCTCGATGTACTCGGCCAGCGCCTCGTCCAACCAACGGTTGCGCGCTGGCAAAGCAGCTTGCGTGGCACGCAACAACGGCACGGTGTGGCGCACGTGGTGGTAAGCCTCACCCAGAAAAGCCAAGTAGCTGGGCAAAGAGACCTCGCCACGCAGCGCACCCAAGATGATGGGCGTGGCCAGGAGCCCTTGGCGCGAGGCGACGCATTCCTGGACCAGACGGTTGTAGAAACTCATGGTGTGCTGACCTGTTGGGTGAGTGGTTTGAAAGACGTGTTGAGCGATGCGTTAGACGAAGCGATAGACAACGCGTTGGAAGACGCGTTGAACGACGCATTGAGGGGCATGTGGTGCGCCAAGGCCACGGCCTCGCGCCGTGGTCTGCCATTGGCTGTGGCCATGCCGCTGGCCGCATCGAACGGGTGTTGGGCCTGCACCCAATGCCCTATGCGGGCGTAGTCGGGCAAGCTTTGATTGGCGTGCGCCACGGCCTGTGCCAAGGCCTGTTCCATCGAAGCCAACTGCGCCTCACTGGTGCCAGAACCCGCAGGCCACAGCACCGCAGACAGGCTGGCCTGCCCCTCACCAAAGACCACGGCTTGCGCCACGGCGGGCGACTGCATCAGCGCCAGCTCCACCCACTCGGGTGAAACGTTGCGACCAAACGCGGTGATTAGCACATGCTTCTGGCGACCGCGCAGGTGAACAAAGCCGTCTTCATCGACATGCCCCAGATCGCCGGTGGGCCACCACGCGGGCACGGGCGCTTGGCTGCCCAAGTAGCCCAGAAACAAGCTACCCGCAATTTCAAGCTCGCCATCGGGGGCCACGCGCACCTGGGCGTGCGGCAAGGCACGGCCCACGCTGCCCAGGCGCTCGAAGGTGGGCAGGTTCAGCGTCTGAACCGACGCGCCCTCCGACAAACCCCAGCCTTCGGCAACCGGCACGCCCAAAGCCTGGGCGGCGCGCAGAACCTCCACCCCGACAGCAGCGCCGCCAACGGCCACCAAGCGCAGGCCGTCTGGCGCACGCTGGCCGGTGCGCGCCAAGTGGGCGCACCAGGCCCGCAGCATCTGCGGCAGCAAGATCAGGCTGTTGGGGCGGTGGGCGCGCACGGCGTGGTCGAAGGTGGCTGCGTCAAAACGCGATGAGCCTTGCAGCCCCAACTCGGACAGCGGCGGCACCAGCAGCAGCACGCCTTGCTGGCGCGCGGCAGCCATGCCGCTCAGGTTTTCCAGCAACACCGCGTGCGGCAAGGCGCTCAGGTGGCGCTCAATGCCCAGCGGCGCGAGTGCTTGCGCGACCCCTGCCACCACGCGCTGCATGGCAGCAGCACCCAGGCACACGCCTTTGGGTTGGCCGGTGGTGCCCGAGGTGAAGGTGATCTTGGCCGTGCCCTCAGGCAAAGGTATGGGGGTAAAAGGCAAGGCGGCAAAAGGCAGCTTCGCATAGAGCAAAGGCTCGCCCGCCACATCCATGGCGCGCCACTGCGGGGCAGGCACGGCAGGTGCGGCAGAAGGCCACGCCAGCTTGCTTTTCATCGCGTTCAAGGCCAGTGGCGCCATGACCAGCGTGTCCACACCGGCCGCCTGCAAGGCGTGCAAGAGTTGCGCGGGGCTGAAAAACGGCGGCAGCGGCACGTGAACCACACCGGCGCGCGCGGCGGCCTCATCCAGCGCGACCACGGCGGCCCCGTTGTCCATGACGGTGGCCAAGCGGCGGCAGTGCAAGCCTTCCAGCGTTTGCCGAGTGGCTTCAACCGCTGCCTCAAAGCCAGCAGCAGACCACACCACCGAGCCGTTGCTGAGCACCGGCTGTGCCCCCATTGGTTGGGGTAGCGATGACAAGGTGCTCATGCACAAGCCCTGGGGCGCGACAGTGCAGCCAGCGCCGGGCCGATCTGGCCCGCCAGCACCACGGGGTGGTGGTCGTAGTAGCTGCCCCAATGGCTGGCGTCGTTGCCCAGCAAGGCGGGGTCTGCCACGCCCAAGGCCAGCGGAATGACGCCCAGCCGCACGAACAATCGGCGCAGCTCTTCAGTGAGTGTGCTGACCACCCACTGATAGCCGCGCTCGGCCAGGTGTGGCCCCAACAAAAGAATCAGCCGTCGGCCTTCGCCAGCCTTTTGTGTCGCGAGGTGGCCGACTTCCACAATCTGCGAGCGCTGCGGCATGGACGCCGAGCCGCTGGCCAAGCGGTGCTGCACGGGCTGGGGCAGGTAGCGCTCCAGAAAGAGTGGCTCTTCGCTGGCCACGCGGTAGCCCGCCGCAGCCAGCAGCTGCCCGTTGGCGTCACGCAGGCTGACCAACATCGGCGCAAAGGCCTGCACCTGAGCACCGAAGCGCGTCGAATACACCGCACGGATGAATGCCTCGACTTCGGCGCGTTGCGCGCTGCCCACCGGGTGGGTGTGGATGATCGGCTGATCAGCCGAGTCCGTCATCGCCATCGCCAACATCGCTCCTCCTTGCCTTGGGCCCGGGTGGGCTGAATCTGAGGCGCGATGGTGGCGGGGTGGCATTAAGGGCGCCTTAAGTGGTGCTTGGCGACCTGTCTGCTGGCGCTCTACTGACGGGTGGGTTTGGTGCTGCGGCGTCTGCTAGCGCCGCTCTGACTTGGTGGTGTCGCGCGGCACGACGGGGGGCTGGCTCCAGCGGGTGGGGTGTGCTGCAAAGCGAAGTCAAGGAGGAGGCTTTGGCCGCAGGCCAAGGCCGGAGGACATGAGCGGCGCAGTACACCCCACCCGTTGGAGCCTGAAGGGAAGCTTCCCCCGTCGGAGCAAGAAGGCAAGGTTCCCCAGTTGGAGCCTGAAGGGAAACCTCCCCCGGTGCAGGCCTGAGAGAACACCGAGCCAGCTGCCAGAATTCGCCCACCATGCACCTGCCACTCACCACGCCCCTGCAGCCCCACTCCACACGCGTCATGCTGCTGGGCAGCGGCGAATTGGGTAAAGAGGTGCTGATTGCCTTGCAGCGGTTCGGCGTAGAGACCATCGCGGTCGACCGCTACGAGCACGCACCAGGCCAGCAAGTGGCGCACCGCGCGCACACCATCGCCATGAACGACCCCGCGCAATTGCGTGCGCTCATCGAGCGCGAGCGCCCGCACTTGGTGGTGCCAGAGATCGAGGCCATTGCCACTGCGGAGCTCGAAGCGATGGAGGCCGAAGGTTTGGTCCGTGTCATTCCCACGGCGCGGGCTGCACGCCTGACCATGGACCGCGAAGGCATTCGCAAGTTGGCCGCCGAGACCTTGGGCCTGCCAACCAGCCCCTACCGCTTCTGCGATTCCTTGGCGGAGTTGCAAGCCGCCATCGATGGTGGCATTGGCTACCCGTGCATCATCAAGCCGGTCATGAGCAGCTCGGGCAAGGGCCAGAGCAAGGTCGATGGGCCAAGTGATGTAGCCGCAGCTTGGGCTCACGCCATGGCCGGTGGGCGGGTGGGCGCTGGCCGGGTCATCGTCGAAGGCTTCATCGACTTTGAGCACGAGATCACGCTGCTCACCGTGCGCGCCTTGGGTGAAGGTGGTGAGGTGCAGACCTCGTTTTGCGAGCCCATTGGCCACATCCAGGTGCAGGGCGACTACGTGGAGAGCTGGCAGCCCCACGCCATGCCGGTGGCCACGCTGCACCGGGCGCAAGCGGTGGCGCGTGCTGTGACTGACAACCTGGGTGGCTTGGGGCTGTTTGGCGTGGAGTTGTTCATCAAGGGCGATCGGGTCTGGTTCAGCGAGGTCAGCCCGCGCCCGCACGACACCGGCATGGTCACCATGGCCACTCAATGGCAAAGCGAGTTCGAGTTGCATGCCCGTGCCATCCTGGGCCTGCCGGTGGACACGCGTCTGAAAAGCCCGGGGGCCAGCGCTGTCATTTATGGCGGTGTCGACGCCCGGGGGCTGGTGTTCGACGGTGTGGCCGAAGCCTTGGCAGAGGCAGGCACCGACATTCGCCTGTTCGGCAAACCCGAGAGCTTTGTGAAGCGGCGCATGGGCGTGGCCTTGGCGTTTGCCGACGACGTGCAAGCAGCCCGCTCCAAGGCCAAACGTTCAGCGGCGCTGGTGCGACCGCGAGCGGCTTGAGGCAACAAAAAAGCCCGCTGGTAAGCGGGCTTTTGATGCGCGGGTGGGGCCCGCTTTGTTTGGTTGCGCGAGAAGGATTTGAACCTCCGACCTTTGGGTTATGAGCCCAACGAGCTACCAGACTGCTCCATCGCGCGGCGAAGTGTCGATCATACACCGAAGGTCGGCGTGCTTCACTGGCGCCGGTCTCCACCCGGCCCGCAAGCAGGCCACCACACGCTGCGAGCGACAGCGCACAGACTTCTGCAGACCCCCGACTTACAAGCTAATAGCCGCTTGATTCATGCACTCGTTGGTGCGCCAAGCCGAGGCACTATGTCAGCCACCTCATGTCAGGAAACACCATGCACACCACCGCTCTATCTACCTCAGACAACGCCACTGCAACAAACAGCCGCTCGCGCGTGGGCCACGCAGCTTTGCTCTGCTGCATCGGCTTGGTATCCCTCACCCTCGGCGGGTGTGCGGGCATGTCGGCCAGAGACCGAAACACCACCACCGGTGCCGTGATTGGCGGCGCAGCCGGTGCCATCTTGTCGGGCGGAAGCGCTGTCGGCACGGTAGGCGGCGCAGCCGTCGGGGGCGTCATTGGCAACCAAATCGACCCCAACAAGAAGTAAGGTACGCGCCGGAGCGATGAACCATTGCTCCGGCCTTTTTTTATGAAGCATCTGTTTTTGGTTTGGGCCGCGATGACGGCCACCATGCTGGTCGTCGACCTCTTGTGGCTGGGCGTTATCGCCAAGCCGATTTATCAGGAAGGCATTGGCCACCTGATGACGCCCAAGCCACGCCTGGAAGCGGCGGCGCTGTTTTATGCGCTCTACCCGCTGGGTGCAATGCTGTTCGTGTTGGTCTTGCCCGCCCACCAGAACGACTGGCTTCGCGTGCTGGGAATAGGCGCGCTGTTCGGCTTTTTCGCCTATGCCACCTATGACCTGACCAACCTCGCCACGCTGCGCGATTGGCCATGGCGCTTGGCGCTCATCGACATGCTTTGGGGCAGTGCCCTCACAGCCCTGATGTCAGCGGCCGGACTTGCTGTGCTGAAGGCGGTGCGCCCTCTGCAGTGAAGTCCATTTGCGCCTGCGCCAGATCGGGCTGTTGACCCTGCGGTGTGTCGGCATAAGACGGCGTTGTCTGTTCCTGCGCTTGATGCTGGCGCAACCCGACGTTGGGGTCGATACCAATCAACTCTTCGACCACGAAGGTTCCGTAACGATGCGCGGCCACGGCTGCGCCGCTGCGCAGCAACTCGGCCACCATGCTGGTCTCTTCGTCGTCTTCGGTGTGCACCATCAAGAAGCTGCAGCCGGCTTGAGCCAGCGACAAGTGCAGACGCGCCAGCTCCAGCTCAAAGCCGAACGCGGCCATCACGCCCGCGTTGCGCAGCGAGTGTTCGGCCAAGTCAAGCATTTCGTCCGAGGTGTGGACTGCTACGCGCTTGTCGAGCAAAGCCGATGAAATGAGCGCTGCCTGGGCGCTCAGCGCGGCAGCCTGCGTCTTGAAGGCGGCAACGATGTGATCGACGGGCTTGAACACCCCAAAGACGTCGGGCATTTCAAGGGCTTCTGAATGGTCTTGCGTTTTCATGGGCAAAGCATGCTGCCGGGCGCACGGTGCGGTCTGTGCGCTTGAGCACATCGGGGCCGGCGCCGCACTTCATGCAGTCGCGGTGCGCTGCCACACAGACAGCAGCGCGTCCATCGGCCACATTGGGTGCTCTTGCCAAGGCCGAATCGTCGGTTGTGCATTTGAAAACCCCAAGGATTGATATGCGCCTGCCAACAGCCCTCCCCCAGATTCGCCCAGGTCTTTTAAACAGCTCTCAGCGCGCTCAGCCGAGCATCGATGCGAGGCACGCATCTGTTCCAAGACCAGTCTTGCTTTTGGCAGCGGGGGCATGCGCAGTGGCCTTGTTGCTGCTCTCGGCCTGCGGATCACGCCCTATCGTGATACCCGAGTTGGCGGTCGCTGAAAGCGCTGTTCGCATGGCAGACAACCCCAGCACCACAGAAAACGCGCCAGCAGAGCTGTTGGCCGCGAAGAACAAGCTGCTTTTAACCAGAGAGGCCGCAGCCCGCGGCGAGGAAGAACGTGCACTGCAAATGGCGCAACAAACGGCACTGGACGCACAGCGCGCCACGGTGAAGGCGCAAGCGGTTCGGACCGAGCGGGCAGCGACAGAGTCGCGCAACGCGGCCCGAGCTCTGGAAGCAGAGCTGTCGCGCCAACCTGTGCAGTGATGGCAGGCCCAACCCAGAACCAACCAACGCCACCAAGGAACCTTATGCGCATACCTAACCACTCCGCCATCGCCGCTGCTGTTTTGCTCAGTCTGGCAGCTTGCAGCACCGCACCCACCCAAAACATGGCGCTGACTCAGGCGCGTCAGGGCTACGACACCGCTCGAGCCGATACCCGCGTGGGAAGCTTGGCCGCCACCGAGCTGCAGCGCGCTGGCGACACCTTGCAGCAAGCCGAGCAGGCTTGGTCAGACCGCAAGCCCGAGGCCACTGTGAACCACCTGGCCTACATGGCCATGCAGCGAACGCAGATTGCTCAGGACACTGCAGCAGGCCGCGCAGCCCAAGCGGTGGTCGACAACGCCGCTGCCGAGCGCAACGCTGCCTTGCTGGCGCAGCGAACGCGCCAGTTGCAGTCGGCGCAGCAAACCGCAGCCAACGCGCAGGACAGCAGCGCACGCAACGCACTCGCAGCAGACGCCGCCACCGAGCAGGCCCGCCAAGCCGACGCACGTGCCTTGCAAGACCAGCAACGTCTGGCTATGGGCCAGGCCCGCATCAACAGCATGCAAGCGGAGTTGCTGGCCTTGCAAGCCACGCGCACCCCGCGTGGCATGGTGGTGACGCTGCCCGACGTGTTGTTCGACAACGCCACCTCCACGCTGCGGGTCGGCGGCATTCGAACCATCGTGAAGCTGGCGGACTTTCTGAAGGCCGATGCCAGCCGAACCGTGTCCATTGAAGGACACACCGACAGCAACGGCTCCGCCCAGTCCAACGTTGCACTTTCACAGCGCAGGGCCGATGCGGTTCAAGCGGCCCTGCTGAGCATGGGCGTCAGCGCGGGCCAGGTCAAGACGGTTGCGTTGGGTGAGGACGTGCCAGTCTCCAGCAACGACAGCGCTTCGGGCCGGCAGATGAACCGCCGCGTCGAAGTCATTTTCTCGGACGACATGCGTCCGATTTCTTCCAATTAACTCAAGGGGTTTGCAATGAATCTGATCGTTTGGCTGGTAGTGGGTGGCTTGGTCGGCTGGGCTGCCAGCGTGTTGATGGGCGGCGGCGGACAGGGCATCCTGATCAACGTGCTGGTGGGCGTCGCGGGCGCTTTCATCGGCGGCTACTTCTTTAGCCCCATGATGGGCAGCACGATCAACGATGGCAACTTCAGCTTGCCTTCTTTGCTGGTGTCCTTGCTGGGCGCCGTGGTCTTGCTGTTTGTGCTGCGGCTGGTCCGACGCGTTTGAAGCTGTCAGGAAAAGCCGGCGCCTGACACCACATCAGGCACTGCCAAACGGGCTCCGCAAGGAGCCCGTTTCATTGGTCGGTGCGAAGCACCCTGTCCCAGAGTCCGGTGGTCACGCCAAAGCGTGATAGGCCGCGGCCGGGCATGTGGTGAACCGCGTGCGATTGTTTGCGCTGGCTTAGCCAGGCACTGCGACAGCGCCCGTGGTGCAAGGTGTGGTGCATCCATGAGTAGGCCAGGTAGCCCAGCAAAAAGCCGCTGCTCAAAGCGCCAGCAACCCAGCTGCCAGCCAGCACCCACAAGGGCGTGCCGATCAGGGCGACCATCAACGCGGCATTGATGGCGGTGGGCGTGCCGATCAGGGCGGTGGGCCTCGCATGGTGCTGGGCGTGCCATTCGCTGAAGGGCCTCAAACCGTGCAGCACGAAGCGGTGCAGCAGGTACTCGGCAGCGCTCCAGGCGGCTGTGCCGACAGCGACCAGCACCAAGGTGGGCGCGAGTGACGAGGCGGGCATGGTCAGGGCGGTCCAAGTGGCCGTAGCAACCAGGGCCGAGCCGAAGAACAACGAGTCCAGCGTTTGAGCGCGGGGGCTGTGTTCGAAAGAAAAGGCGGGCATTGTCGTCCTGAGCAAAAGTCAGCCCCGAGCATCGCGGCCCGCACCTGCGATGGTCTGTACCGCAACGCACCGACATGGCGAGGCAGACCGGGCATCGTATGGATTCCCACTTTTTTGGAGATCCCTATGAACACCACTCTCAAATCACGCTCAGGCAAATTCAGTGCTGCTCTGCCGCGCGCCTTGGCTTTGGCCACTCTGATGTCACTCGGCCTGATGGCCGGTTGCGCAGGAACGGCCAAAACCGAAAGCACAGGCGAGTACATCGACGACACGATGATCACCGGCAAGGTGAAGTCCGCGATCTTGAACGACGCATCGTTGAAGTCTTCGGAAATCAACGTGGAAACTTTCAAAGGCCGCGTCCAGTTGAGCGGCTTTGTCAACAGCCAAGCCGATGTCGACCGCGCTGTCATGGTGACCCGATCGGTCACAGGCGTGACGACAGTCAGCAACGTCATGCGCGTCAAGTAAGCACCAGCCTTGCCCCCGCCAACGCCTGCGCGCGCCCACCGTGTGCAGGCGTTTTCTTTTCTCATCAGCCCCGCCCCTCCTTCAGGAAACATCATGACTTCTGATATCAAAAATAGCCCATCACGGCCACTCGTCGACAACGGCGAGGCGGCGCGCAACAGCGTGCGCTCCAGCCTTGACGGTGCAGCCAACGCCGTACGCCCTGCGTTCTCGCACATGAGCGAACGAGCACACGACGCACTCGATGCCGCGACCGAGCAAGTCGAGCGAGTCGGCTCGCGCTTGCGCGACGACGGCCGCGCTTTGTGGGATGCACCAGAAACCGCACTGAAAGCAGTGCGCGTACAAGTGCGCGACCGCCCGATGGCCATGCTGGGAGCAGCCGTGGCTTTGGGCTTCATCGCCAGTTGGCTCATGAACCGCCGCTGATCAAAACCCGTTCGAACGCACCAAGGCTGCGGAGCGTCATGCTTTGGCGCTGACTTTGGTGTTGTATTTGTGTCAATGAGTGTTCGCCAACGTACAGACGCACAAAGTCCACGCCCTACTATCTTGCATGGGCTTTGCGCGTTGAAGAGACAAACGTTTCTGTGTGCATGGCCCGCCTACCAGGCGATCCATGTCAGAACCCCAGGCCCACCCGGCCCTGCAAAACCAGTTGCTTGCTTCACTTCCGCCCAGCGAGTGGGCCAAGTGGCTGGAGCACCTCGAACCGGTAGACATGCCGCTCGGGCAGGTCATCTATGAGTCGGGCGTCACGCTCAACCACGCTTACTTTCCGACGACAGCCATTGTCTCGATGCTGTATGTACTGGAGAACGGCGCATCGGCAGAAATAGCGGTGGTGGGCTTCGAAGGCATTGTGGGCATTTCGCTGTTCATGGGCGGCGGCTCCACCCCTAGCCGTGGCGTGGTGCAAAGCGCAGGCAAGGGCTATCGCCTGCGGGCCAGCTTCATCAAGAGCGAGTTCGACCGCTCCGGGCCGGTGCTGCATTTGCTGCTGCGCTACACGCAAGCACTCATTACACAAATGTCACAAACAGCGGTGTGCAACCGCCACCACTCGCTCGACCAGCAGCTGTGCCGGTGGCTCCTGCTCAGTCTGGACCGCTTGCAGGGGTTGGACTTGGTGATGACGCAAGAGCTGATCGCCAACATGCTGGGTGTGCGCCGCGAAGGCGTTACGGAGGCCGCGCTGAAGCTGCAGCGCGAAGGCCTCATCCGCTATGCCAGAGGTCATATCAAAGTGCTCGACCGCAAAGCGCTGGAAGCCCGCACCTGCGAGTGTTACGAGGTGGTGCGCCGCGAGTACGAGCGGCTCTTGCCTCCCAACATCGCCACCTGAACCCATGCACCGGCCCGTGTGCGTCAGCGCACGGTCGGCGAAGGTATCGGGTAGCAAACTGACCCTCCAGTGCTGTTACCCAGAATCAGGAGATCTCGATGAACGTTCGCGACAACACAGCAGCCCCACCCACCGCTGAGAGCAGTGGCTCCCCCAACCTGCCTGTTCAGCGCCATTCGTTGTGGGGCCCAGAGACCGCGCGCAGCTTGCACTTCTTCGCCATCGGCGAACAACGCATGCCGATGCCTCTGATTCATGCCATGGCCTGGATCAAATGGGGCGCTGCGCAAGCGCACGAAGCGCTGGGCCTGTTGGACGCCCCGCGCGCCCGCTGGATTGCCCAGGCTGCACTGCAAGTGGCGCAGGGCAAGCTCGACGACCAGTTCCCGCTGTCGGTGTGGCAAACAGGCTCGGGCACGCACAGCCACATGAACGTCAATGAAGTCATTGCCCGCTTGGCCAGCAGCATGCGCCGTGCGCAACGCTTGCCGGTGGTGACGATCGACGCGCATGACCACGTCAACAAAGGCCAGTCCTCCAACGACGTGTTTCCTTCGGCCATGCACATAGCGGTGGCGCTGGCCACGCGCGACCAACTGCTGCCAGCCCTGCATCTGCTGCGCAGCCACCTGGCCCTGCAAGCACACGCTTGGCGCAGCGCCATGAAAGTGGGCAGAACGCACATGCAAGACGCTGTGCCCATCGCCCTGGGTGATGAGTTTGCAGCGCACGCGGCGCAGTTGTCTTTGTGCGAAGGCAGTCTGTGCCATTCGCTGGAAGCGATTCATGCCATTGCCTTGGGTGGCACGGCAGTGGGCAACGGTCTGGGAAGCCATCCAGAGCTGGCTCAGCGCGTGGTGGGGCATCTCAATGAGCGCCTGCATCTGCCGCTGAGGCTGGCTACCAATCGGCTGGCCGCCACCGCTGGTCAGGAAGCCATGGTGGCTTGGCACAGCTCGCTGCGGATGTTGGCCATCGCCCTCATGAAGATTGCTGGCGACCTGCGTCTGATGGGCAGCGGCCCGAGGGCCGGTCTGGGTGAGCTGCAATTGCCCGGAAACGAACCCGGCAGCTCGATGATGCCGGGCAAGGTCAACCCGAGCCAGATCGAGGCGCTTTGCATGGTGTGCGCGCAAGTCATGGGGCACGACATGGCCATTGGCATAGCGGCCTGTCAGGGGCAGCTTGAACTCAACACCTACAAACCACTCATTGCGTTCAATGCGCTGGACAGCGCAAGGCTGTTGTCTGACGCGATGGACAGCTTTGCCAGGCATTGCGTGGCTGGCCTGAAGGCCGACTTGCCGCACATGGCGCACGTGCTGGAGCAATCGCTTTGCGATGTGATGGCACTGGTGCCGCACCTGGGCCACGAAGAGGCGGCACGCATCGCTCGCCATGCGCAGACCGAGGGCGTCAGCTTGAAGGAAGCTGCGTGGGCCGTGGCCGACGTGGAAGCCGCGCTGTTCGACACCTGGGTTCTGGCCACGCGCGATGGTCACACGGCGCTGCGCACCCCCGTTGCCAAGGCGGAGTCGGCCAACGACTCTGCGCCAGCCGCATTGGAATCCATGCCTGGGCTGCTGGGCGCACGCTGAGCAAAGTGCATGGCCCATCGAAGGGTCGGAGCGCGCCTGCGTTCCACAGCGCACAGACCAACGGCCACGGCTGTTGGAACATGACGCCGAGCAGCAGCTTTCTCGGCTTTAACCCGCAGGCCTCACCCGCAGGCTTCATCCCGCAGGCTCTTCCCCGCAGCACAGGACCCTCACCATGAAAACCTCAGCACCAACCCTCACCGACGTCGCCACCTTGCGCAAACAGGCGAGAAAGCACATCAGCCAAGGTGCAGTGACCGCTGGCTACAGCGCAGACCGCGAACAGGTGCTGCGCATGCTCAATGAAGCGCTGGCCACCGAAATCGTTTGCGTGCTGCGCTATCGACGCCACCACTTCATGGCGCGCGGCATCCACGGGCAGAGCGTGGGCGCGGAGTTCCTGATCCACTCCAACGAGGAGCAAGGCCACGCCGACTTGTTAGCCGGGCGCATCGTTCAGCTGGGCGGTGAGCCCGACTTTTCTCCAGACCATTTGCGCGAACGCAGCCACGCGGAATATGTGGCAGGCGACACGCTGGCCGACATGATTCGAGAAAACCTGGTGGCCGAGCGCATCGCCATCGACAGCTACCGCGACATGGTGCGCTACTTGGGAGACCAGGACAGCACCACCAGCGACTTGCTCAAAGGCATCTTGGCGGTGGAAGAAGAACATGCCGACGAACTGGCGGACTTGCTTGAAGGCATGCCAGCCCAAGTGGCTTAGGGCTTAGCAGCGCTCAGCGGCACTCAGCGGCTCTGAGCGCCTGCAGGGGACCGCGGGCCTGCGGTTTCAGTGCTCGGCCAACAAGGCGCGGTTGCTGTGCAGAAAGCGCCGCACCAAAGCCACCGAGGCAAAAGCCAAGCCCACACCGAAGCCAGCCCACACGCCGGGCGCACCCCAACCCAATCCCAGGCCCATCGCGGCGGCCAGCGGCAGCGAGATGAACCAGTAAGCCACCAGCGAGACGCGCGTCGGCCAGTCGTTGTCCAACATGCCGCGCAGCGCGCCTAGGCTGACCGACTGCACACCGTCCATGAGTTGCATCCAGCCGAACACGAACAACACAGAGGCTGCTGCGACCACCACGGCCGGGTCGTCGATGAAGGCCGCTGCGATGTGCCCGCCAGCGGTCCAATACAGCAAGGCGCTCAATCCCATCCAAGCGCTCACGACGCCCAATCCAGCCCAGCCGATGGGCGCCACACGGCCATGCTCTTGCGCACCAATCGCCTGCGAGACCCGGATGCTGACGGCTGCGGCCATGCCCAGTGGCAGCATGTAGAGCGTGCCGCCGACCGACAGCGCGATCTGGTTGCCCGCCATGGCCACAGCACCGAAAAGGCCGATCAGCAAGCCAGCCACGGCGACCGCGGCCCCTTCCAAAAAGTACTGCACGGTCATGGGTAGCGCTTCCCTGGCTTGTTGCCACAAGGCTTGCCGCGACCAGCGGCTGCGCACCCACCAGCCCGCTTGCGCAGGTGCCCAGCGCACGTAACCCCAGATTGCCGCTGCGCCCACGATGTGGGCTGCGAGGCTGGCCACACCAGCCCCAACCAAGCCCAGCGCTGGCGCGCCCCAGCGGCCTTGGATCAGCAGGTAATTGAGCGCCACGTTCACCACCACCGGAACCGCCGTGAGCGCCACCGATACCCACGGGCGCCCTGTGGCATCCAGCAGATTTTTGCCGGCCATCGCGACGGTGAAGGGAACCAGCGAGGCGGCGATCAGGTACCAGTAGGGGGTCAGCACAGCCAACACTTCGGGCGGCTGGCCGAGGTAGGGCATGAGGTGGACCACGGCCGCCATGAGGCCTGCAGCGCCCATGCCACCCAGCAAAGTCAGGACAAAGCCATGTCGCGCCACCACGCCAATGGCGGGGCCGTCCTGTGCGCCGTAGGCCCGCCCAGCGAAGAGCCCAACAGGCCCTGCAAGGCCATACAGCGCAGCGTAAAAAATGATCACCAAATTGGTGGTGAGAGACACCGCAGCCAAGGGCAAGGCACCCAAGGGGCCCAACATGGCTGTGTCGACGAGCATGGTGCTCGTCGAGAGCACGAGCCCCGCCACCAAAGGCGCAGCCAGGGTGGCCAAGGCGCGCACTTCCGCCAGCGCTTGGTGCAACAGCCTGGACTGAAGAATGGTCATCTGAATCAAGTGCAAAGATGATGATCAGAAACAACAACGCCAGGCTATGCCTGGCGTTGTCGCTTGGTGGGGCTCTGTCTGAGTGGCTCTTGGCTGAAGCCAAAAGCCTTCGTCCGATGCTCCCTCGGCGGGTGCTTCAGTGAGCCCGTCCCTCAGCCCATCACTCGCTGGCCGTGCCGGCAGCGTCTGCAGCGGGCTCGGGCCGATCCACCAACTCCACCAAGGCCATGGGCGCGTTATCACCCACGCGGAAGCCCATCTTCAAGATGCGGGTGTAACCACCCGGGCGGGTGTTGTAGCGGGGTCCAAGTACAGCAAACAACTTCATGACGCTGTCGCGATCGCGCAGGCGGTTGAAAGCCAGGCGCTTGTTCGCCAACGAGTCCACTTTGGCCAAGGTGATCATGGGCTCGACCACTCGGCGCAGTTCTTTGGCCTTGGGAACCGTGGTCTTGATGGCCTCGTGCTCGATCAGCGAGTTCATCATGTTGCGCAGCATCGCCAGGCGGTGCGAGCTGGTGCGGTTGAGTTTGCGAAGTCCGTGTCCGTGACGCATGGTGCTTTTCCTTTACTTATTGATCAGGCGGCACCTGCGTGCCGACTGTTTTGAACGAGGTGACACACCAAGGTCACCTGTTTTTAATCAAGCAGCCGTATCAGGTACTGCCTGTTGCACCGGGGTTGGGGCCATCAACGGCCCTGAAGGTACCCCGCAATCCTGCGCCAACCGCCTGTGGGCGAATCAGCGCTTATCCAGACCTGCAGGTGGCCAGTTCTCCAGCTTCATGCCCAGCGTCAGGCCGCGCGAGGCCAGCACTTCCTTGATTTCGTTGAGCGACTTGCGACCCAGGTTAGGCGTTTTGAGCAGCTCGTTTTCAGTGCGCTGGATCAAGTCGCCGATGTAGTAAATGTTCTCTGCCTTCAGGCAGTTGGCCGAGCGGACCGTGAGTTCCAACTCGTCGACCGGACGCAACAGGATCGGATCGAACTTGGCACTGCTGTCGCGCGAACTCACCGAGTCGAACACGGCCAGCTCATTGCCTTCGAGCTGCGCAAACACAGCCAGTTGCTCCACCAAAATCTTCGACGAAGCGCGCACGGCGTCTTCGGCTGTGATGGCACCGTTGGTTTCAATTTCGATGACCAGCTTGTCGAGGTCGGTCCGCTGCTCAACGCGAGCGCTCTCCACGATGTAGCTGACGCGGCGCACAGGCGAGAAAGAGGCATCGAGCACGATGCGGCCAATGGTCTTGTTGCTGGTTTCGTCACCAAAACGGCGAACGCTACCGGGCACATAGCCGCGGCCTTTTTCGACCTTGATTTGCATGTCCAACTTGCCGCCTTGCGACAGATTGGCAATGACGTGACCCGGGTTGACGATCTCCACGTCGTGCGGCGTTTGAATATCGGCCGCGGTCACCACGCCTTCTCCATCCTTGCGCAAACTCAGGGTTACTTCGTCACGGTTGTGCAGCTTGAAGACCACGCCTTTGAGGTTCAACAACAGGTTGACCACGTCTTCCTGAACACCATCGATGGACGAGTACTCGTGCAGAACACCTGCAATCGTCACCTCGGTTGCAGCGTGACCCACCATCGAGGACAAGAGCACGCGGCGAAGCGCGTTGCCCAGGGTGTGGCCGTAACCACGCTCGAAGGGCTCGAGCGTCACTCTGGCGCGGTTGGGTGCCAGTTGTTCGACTTGAATGGTTTTGGGCTTCAACAGATTGGTTTGCATCAGAACTTCCTCTCAATACCCCCGGCTCATTACACCGGTAAGGCTGGTGAAGTGCCCGAAGGGCGCTCGAGGCGCCCAACGGGGACAAAGAAAAAGACGGCGCTGATCAGCGCGAATACAACTCGACGATCAGCGACTCGTTGATATCGGCACCGAACTCATCACGGTCGGGCACCTTCTTGAAGACGCCTTCGGCCTTCTCGATATTGACTTCCACCCAGGCCGGCAAGCCGACCTGTTGCGCCAACTGAAGTGCCTCGGTGACACGCCCTTGCTTGCGGGACTTCTCACGGACCGCGATCACATCGCCGGTCTTCACTTGATAGGAAGCGATGTTCACTGCCTTGGCGTTGACAGTGATCGCCTTGTGAGACACCAACTGCCGCGCTTCTGCCCTGGTCGAGCCAAACCCCATGCGGTAGACGACGTTGTCCAGACGCGACTCCAACAGGAACAGCAGGTTGGTGCCGGTGTTGCCTTTGCGGCTGTCAGCCTGCTCGAAGTAGCGGCGAAACTGACGCTCGAGCACGCCGTACATGCGCTTGACCTTCTGCTTCTCGCGCAGCTGCAGGCCGAAATCAGATGTCCGCGCACCCGAGGTACGGCCATGCTGGCCGGGCTTGGAGTCGAACTTCGCCTTGTCGCTGATGGAGCGACGCGCACTCTTCAAAAAGAGGTCTGTGCCTTCACGGCGGGACAGTTTGGCCTTGGGGCCGAGATGACGTGCCACTTGATCTTCCTTTGTGTCAACTGCCGCACTGGGGGTGCGGGAGCCAAAGACGCGCGGCCTTTGGCGGTGGGCTTATGAGGGAAAGCCAGCCAAGCTGGCCAGCTTCAGATGCGGCGACGCTTTTGAGGGCGGCAGCCGTTGTGGGGCATAGGCGTCACATCCGCAATGGAGTTGATGCGAATACCGAGCGCAGCGAGTGCGCGCACCGATGACTCGCGACCAGGGCCCGGGCCCTTGATCTCGACATCGAGGTTCTTGATACCTTGCTCCACCGCAGCGCGACCTGCCACCTCGGAGGCGACCTGGGCGGCAAACGGCGTGGACTTGCGAGAGCCCTTGAAGCCCTGACCGCCAGACGATGCCCAAGACAGGGCGTTGCCCTGCCGGTCGGTGATGGTGATGATGGTGTTGTTGAAGGACGCGTGGACATGCGCAATGCCATCGGCCACGTTCTTGCGAACCTTCTTGCGCACGCGTTGCGCTGCGTTGTTGACGGGAGCTTTGGCCATATCAGTCTTTCAATCCGATTACTTCTTCAGGGACGCCGCTGCCTTGCGCGGTCCCTTGCGGGTGCGGGCGTTGGTGCGCGTGCGCTGGCCGCGCATCGGCAAGCCACGACGATGACGGAAACCACGGTAGCAACCGATGTCCATCAGACGCTTGATGTTCATCGTCGTTTCGCGACGCAAGTCACCTTCGATGGTGATCAGACCGATTTGGTCGCGGATCTTTTCCAGATCAGCGTCCGTCAAATCCTTGATCTTCTTCGAGTAGGCGATTCCGCAGGCTTCGCAAATTTTGCGAGCGCGGGTGCGACCGATACCGAAGATCGAGGTCAAGCCAATTTCCGTGTGCTTGTGCGGGGGGATGTTGATACCAGCAATACGTGCCATGTTCGCTCTCTTGATCTACGTGGGGATCAGCCCTGACGCTGCTTGTGCCGTGGGTCGGTGCAGATCACCCGCACCACACCCTTGCGGCGGATGATCTTGCAGTTACGGCACATTTTCTTGACCGAAGCCGAAACTCTCATGTCGTTCTCCTAAAACGCTTTACTCTTTGCGGACAGTCCGCGTTGTTCGATGCACACCGGACGCCACGCATCCGCCCTCACCAGCCCAGCCTGTTCATGAGGCTGCTACATGCCCGGCGAAGGCTTGAAATTGGCTTTCTTCAACAAGGACTCGTATTGCTGAGACATCAGGTAGTTCTGCACTTGGGACATGAAGTCCATGGTCACCACCACGATGATCAACAGCGACGTACCGCCAAAATAGAAAGGCACGTTGTATTTGAGGATCAGGAACTCGGGCAACAAACACACGAAGGTGATGTAGATCGCACCGGCCAAAGTCAGCCTGACCAAAATCTTGTCGATGTAGCGAGCGGTTTGATCACCTGGACGAATACCAGGAATGAATGCGCCACTCTTCTTCAGGTTGTCTGCGGTCTCGCGGCTGTTGAACACCAGAGCCGTGTAGAAGAAGCAAAAGAAAATGATGGCCGCCGCGTAGAGCATCACATACACAGGCTGCCCAGGAGCCATGGCCGCAGCGATGTCCTTGAGCCAGCGCATGGAGTCACCCGTGCTGAACCAGCTCACGACCGTGGCGGGCAGCAAGATGATCGAGGAAGCAAAGATGGGCGGGATCACGCCGGCCATGTTCAGCTTCAACGGCAGGTGCGAGGACTGACCACCATAGACCTTGTTGCCGACCTGACGCCGCGCATAGTTCACCAACAACTTGCGCTGCCCGCGCTCGACGAACACCACGAAATACGTAACCAGCATCACCATGAACACGATGGCAAGCGCCACCAAAATGCTCATGGCGCCGGTGCGCACCAACTCCAGCAGGCCACCGATGGAGCTGGGCAAGCCGGCGGCGATGCCAGCAAAAATCAGAATGGAAATACCGTTGCCCAAACCACGTTCCGTGATCTGCTCACCCAGCCACATCAAAAACATCGTGCCGGCCGTCAGGCTCACCACGGCAGTCATGCGGAAGCCAAAGCCTGGGGAAATCACCAAACCGGCAGAGCTCTCCAGCGCGACTGCAATGCCCAAAGACTGAAACAGGGCCAGGCCCAAGGTGCCGTATCGGGTGTACTGCGTGATCTTGCGACGGCCCGCCTCGCCTTCTTTCTTCAGCTGTTCGAACATCGGGACCACATAGGTCATCAGCTGCATGATGATCGAGGCCGAGATGTAGGGCATGATGCCCAGAGCAAACACCGTGAAGCGCGAAAGCGCGCCGCCCGAGAACATGTTGAACAAGTTCAGGATGCCGCCGCTCTGGCTGTTGAACAGCTGTTGAAGCTGGGTCGGATCGATGCCCGGCACCGGAATGTGCGCGCCGATCCGATACACCACCAAGGCCATCAACAAGAACAACAAACGGCGACGCAAGTCACCGAATTTGCCTGTCTTGGCGATCTGGGCTGCGCTGGTGACCACGTGCTGTGTCCGTTCTACGAAGGTTCTTCGCTCAGGCGACGATGCCGCCAGCGGCTTCGATCGCTGACTTGGCACCCGCGGTCGCGCCGATACCTGTCAACTTCACGGCACGGCTGATCTCGCCGGTCTTGATGACCTTGACCACGCGGGCCATTTCAGCAACCAAGCCAGCTTGTTTGAGAGCCAACACGTCCACCTCGGCGGCACCGAGCTTTTCTAGGTCCGTCAGCGTGATCTCTGCATTGAACTGCAACAGGTGCGACTTGAAGCCACGCTTGGGCAAGCGGCGTTGCAAGGGCATTTGACCGCCCTCAAAACCCACCTTGTGGTAGCCACCCGCACGGGACTTTTGACCTTTGTGACCGCGACCGGCGGTCTTGCCCAGACCAGAGCCGATACCGCGACCCACGCGGCGCTTGGCGTGCTTGGCGCCAGGGGCCGATTGAATGTCATTGAGTTGCATGGGGGGCCTCTTACAGAACCTTAACGAGGTAGCTGATCTTGTTGATCATGCCGCGCACCGCAGGGGTGTCCTGCAGTTCGCTGATGCTGCGAATTTTGCGCAAGCCCAAACCGCGCACGGTGGCGCGGTGCGACTCTCTACAGCCGATGGGGCTGCGCACCAATTGAACTTTCACCGTTTGTTGTGTGGTCATGGCGGTGCTCCGGGTCAAACAAACAGGTCTTCGACCGACTTGCCACGTTTGGCCGCCACTTCCGACGGCGTGGTGGTGCGGGTCAGGGCATGCAGCGTGGCACGCACCATGTTGTAGGGGTTGGTGGACCCGTGACTCTTGGCCACGATGTCGGTGATACCCACTACCTCAAACACAGCGCGCATGGGGCCGCCAGCGATGATGCCGGTGCCCTTGGGGGCAGGCGCCATCATGACCGACGCAGCGCCATGTTGGCCCATCACCTGATGGTGAATGGTGCCGTTCTTCAGCGAAATCTTGCGCAGGTTACGGCGCGCTTCTTCCATTGCCTTTTGCACGGCAGCGGGCACTTCTTTCGACTTGCCTTTGCCCATGCCAACGCGGCCATCACCATCACCCACGACAGTCAACGCGGCGAAACCCAGAATGCGGCCGCCCTTGACCACCTTGGTCACGCGATTGACCGCGATCATCTTTTCGCGCAGACCGTCTTCTGGTCCTTCGTTCTGCGTCTTTGCTTGAACCTTAGCCATGTTCTTCCTCGATTCGCTTAGAACTGCAGACCGGCGCTGCGAGCCGCGTCAGCCAATGCCTTGACACGACCGTGATAGGCGAAGCCTGCCCGGTCAAATGCCACCTTTTCGACGCCAGCTGCACGCGCTTTTTCGGCAATGCGCTTGCCAATCAACTCTGCAGCTGCCGCGTTGCCACCCTTGCCCGATCCGCCGAGCGAAGCACGAACTTCCGCTTCGTTGGTGGATGCACTGGCCAACACCTTCGAGCCGTCG
Source organism: Comamonadaceae bacterium (assembly GCA_027483665.1). Lineage (GTDB taxonomy): Bacteria > Pseudomonadota > Gammaproteobacteria > Burkholderiales > Burkholderiaceae_C > JAIXUC01. The sequence continues at coordinate 95,828 of JAIXUC010000001.1, forward strand.
CCTGATATGACGCTGGCGTAGATGTGCAGGTTGGTGCGATTGACCGTCAGGCGCGCCACCCCTTGGGTAGCGATACGGATCCTGGTTTGCCGCGCACGGCGCAGGCGCTGCTGTTTTTTGCTCAACATGTTGCAGCTCCTTACTTCTTCTTGGTCTCTTTGATCGTGATTTTCTCGTCCGCGTAGCGGATGCCTTTGCCTTTGTAGGGCTCAGGCGGGCGGATTGCGCGAATCTCGGCAGCAATCTGGCCCACGCGCTGACGGTCAGCGCCCTTGATCACGATCTCGGTTAGGGTTGGGGTTTCGACCTTGATGCCAGCGGGCATTTCGACGTTGACCGGGTGCGAAAAACCCACAGCCAGGTTCAGCTTGTCACCCTGCGCGGAGGCCTTGAAGCCGACGCCGACGAGCGAGAGTTTTTTCACAAAGCCTTTGCTGACGCCGTTGACCATGTTGTTGACCAACTGGCGAAAGGTGCCGCTCATGGCATCAGCCTCACGCGAGTCGTTGGCGGCCAAAAAGCTGATCTGACCAGCCTCCAGCTTCACGTTGACCAGCGCATGCTGAGCAAGCACCAAAGCACCACCAGCGCCTTTGACGCTGATCCGCTCTTCTTGGATCGACACGTCCACGCCCGCGGGGACGGAGACTGGCATTTTTCCTACACGAGACATTTCAGTTCCTTCTGGGTGTCACGGTCAGGCGACGTAGCACAGCACTTCGCCACCGACACCGGAAGCGCGCGCCTTGCGGTCCGTCATCACACCCTTGGGCGTAGTGACGATGGCGACACCCAAGCCATTCATGACCTGGGGAATGGCTTGAGAGCCCTTGTAGACACGCAGACCAGGGCGACTCACACGCTCGATGCGCTCGATCACGGGACGTCCGGCGTAGTACTTCAGGGCGATTTCCAGTTCAGCCTTGCCGTCAGCCGTCTTGACCTGGAAGCCATCGATGTAGCCCTCGTCCTTCAGCACCTGTGCAATGGCTACCTTGACTTTGGAAGACGGCACGGACACCGTGGGTTTAGCCACCATCTGGGCATTGCGGATGCGCGTCAGCAAATCGGCGATGGGATCACTCATGCTCATGTTGATGTCTCCTGCCGATTACCAACTTGCCTTGACCATGCCCGGGATGTCGCCAGCAAAGGCCATCTCACGGATCTTGGCGCGGGCCAGACCGAACTGACGGAAGGTTCCGCGAGGACGGCCAGTGATTGCGCAACGGTTGCGCTGCCGAGTAGGGTTTGCGTTGCGGGGCAACTTCTGCAGACCCAAGCGAGCGGCGGCGCGCTCTTCGTCGGACTTCTTGAAGTCGTTCGCAGTTGCCTTCAGTTCCGCGTATTTCTTGGCGTACTTGGCTGCCAGTTTTTCGCGCTTGAGTTCGCGCTCTATCAAAGCTACTTTAGCCACGGTACACCTTCAATTCTTGAACGGGAAACGGAAACCGGCCAACAGCGCCTTGCACTGCTCGTCGTTTTTGGCTGTCGTGGTGATGCTGATGTTCAAACCACGCAGAGCATCCACCTTGTCGTACTCGATCTCGGGGAAGATGATCTGTTCTTTGACACCGATGTTGTAGTTGCCACGGCCGTCGAAGGCGCGACCCGAGATACCGCGGAAGTCGCGCACTCGGGGCAGGGCCACAGTGACAAAGCGGTCCAGGAATTCGTACATGCGCACGCCACGCAGTGTGACCATGCAACCAATCGCCTGTCCTTCACGGATCTTGAAACCGGCAATGGCTTTCTTGGCTTTGGTCACCACGGGCTTCTGACCGGCAATCTTGGTCAGGTCGCCTACGGCGTTCTCCATCACCTTCTTGTCCGCAACCGCCTCGCTCACGCCCATGTTGAGGGTGATCTTGGTCAGACGCGGGACCTCCATCGGAGATTTAAAGCCAAACTTGGCCATCAACTCAGGAGACACTTTTTCGCGGTAGTGTTGTTGCAGTCGTGCCATGGTCATGCCACCTTGATTTCTTCGCCGCTGGACTTGTAGACGCGTACCCGCTTTCCGTCAGCCAGCAGTTTGATGGCTACCCGGTCAGCTTTGCCGGTCGCGCCGTTGAAGATCGCCACGTTGGATTGGTGAATCGGCATTGTTTTCTGCACGATGCCGCCCGTCTCCCCTTTCATGGGGTTGGGCTTGACGTGCTTCTTCACCATATTGATGCCGTCCACGATCAGATGGCTGTCATCTTTGCGCAACGACACCTTGCCGCGCTTGCCTTTGTCACGGCCGGCCAGCACGATGACTTCGTCGCCTTTACGGATCTTGTTCATGAACGGTCCTCAGAGAACTTCAGGGGCCAAAGACACGATCTTCATGAATTTCTCGGTGCGCAACTCGCGCGTCACCGGACCGAAGATGCGGGTGCCGATCGGCTCCAACTTGGCATTGAGCAACACGGCGGCGTTGCCATCAAACTTGACGAGCGAGCCGTCGGTACGACGGATGCCCTTGGCGGTCCGCACGACGACTGCGCTGTAGACCTCGCCTTTTTTGACGCGACCACGGGGCGCAGCCTCTTTGATGCTGACCTTGATGATGTCGCCTACGCTGGCGTAACGGCGTTTAGATCCGCCAAGCACCTTGATGCACAACACGGACTTGGCGCCTGTGTTGTCGGCGACGTCCAACCGAGATTCTGTCTGGATCATTTGTTGTTTCCCAACTTGTATCGCCAAGTCGCCTCGACCCAGTTACCCGGGACGAACGTCGTCAAAGCAATCAGTCTTGGGCCCGTCGTTCACACACCGGAACTTCCGGCATGCATTCGTTGGGCAGATGTTTCGCTTCGCCATCCCTCACTGTTGAACAATGAGACCGTGACGGGCGAAGCCGCGCAGTATAGCCACGGCCCTGAGAACCCGTCAACCCTCTCACCCGCCTTGGGAAGCCGGGCAGGTGCTGTAGGCCTCGCAGTGTTTCAAGAACTCACCCGGGTCGGGCTTCAGCAACCCCTCTTGCGTCATCAAATCAGCCACGGGCTGCGCCAGTTGTGCTGCAAGCTTTGCGTCTAGAAAAAGAGCTCGGCATCGCCTGGCCAAAACATCTGAGACAGTGAGCGCATACTCGCTGCGAACTGCAAAGCGGACCATCTGATCGGTGAGTCCAAATGAATTCGGTGGGATGCGCAATGGCTGATCGCCTGGAATGGCCTCGGATGGAAGCAGGTCTGGCTTCGACAGTTGCGTTACCCATGCCGCTTCGCTTCCGTACAGATGCAAACCCGGAGAAGCCGACAAAGGGTGTTCGGGTTGTCCTGGGCACGGGCTGCCGACGAGCGCCATACCCGCGGTGACGCCGGCGGGCCTTTTCGGCAGCAGGCCCTGCACCATGCATACATCGAGCACATCCTCTGCCATGGCTCGGTAGGTGGTCCACTTGCCACCAGTCACAGTGACCAGTTGTGAAGGCGAGATGCGCACGGTGTGCTCACGGCTGATGCTGCCCGTCGACGTGGCCTGAGCATCGGGGCGAACCAGTGGCCGAAGGCCCACCCACACGCTTTTCACGTCGGCACGCTGCGGTGCACGGGTCAAATAGCGTGCTGCTTCGCGCAAAACAAAGTCAATCTCTTGGGGCAGGGCCTCTGGCTCGCGCGGCGCGTTCGTTCGGGCCGTGTCTGTGGTGCCCAAAATGACCTTTCCCAACCAAGGCACGGCAAACAACACCCGCCCATCTTGGGTGCGCGGAACCAACAGCGCTTCGGACCCCGGCCAGAAATGGCGGTCAACGACCAAATGAACGCCTTGACTCGGCCTCACCATGGGCTCGGAGGGCAATGTCAGTTCATCCATTGCGCGCACCTCGTCCACCCAGACCCCGGTGGCATTGACGACGCAGCGGGCCTGCAGGCGAAACGTTTGGCCGCTGAAGCGCTCGCGCACTTGAACGCCAGTCACCGGCTGGATGGCGCCCTGACCGCTTGCAGCCGGCTCGCCGCCATGCAGCAAGCCAACGGCCGGGCAGTGATTCACCAGCAAAGCACCATGGACAGCTGCTGTTCGCGCCAGCGCCAACGCCAGACGCGCATCGTCAAACTGGCCATCCCAGTAACGCACCCCCCCCCTCAAGCCCTTGCGCTGCGCGTTCGGCAAGGCCAGCAGAGTCTCTTGGACACTCAGGGTTTCGGTGCGGCCCAGACCAGCGCGGCCAGCCAGCAAGTCGTAGGCCAGCAAACCGGCGCCATACCAAAGACGTTCCCACCAGCGGTAAGTGGGCATGACAAAGGGCAGAGGCTGCGCCAGATGCCGCGCATTGCGAAGCAGATTGGCACGCTCGGTAAGTGCCTCGCGTACCAACGACAAGTTGCCTTGCGCCAAGTAACGCACGCCACCATGAACCAGCTTGGTGGCCCGGGAAGAGGTGCCCTCTGCGAAGTCATGCGAGTCCACCAACACCACCGACAGGCCCCTGGCTGCTGCGTCCAGGGCCACGCCCAGGCCCGTCGCACCCCCGCCGATGATCGCCAAGTCCCATGTTCGAGGCTCGGCCAAGCGCCGCAAGAGATCGCTGCGCAGTGTGGGCAAGGGCTCGGGCGTTGGAGTCACACGGCGTCCTTCGGTGCCCAACGCAAAGCGCGTTGCACGGCTTCGCCCCAGCGCTCTCGACGCGCCTTTCGCCAGGCGTCGCTCAGGCGGGGCTCGAACCTGCGCTCGATCGCATGGAGCGCAACCGGCTCTTCACCACTGCGCCAGACGCCTGTTGCCAGGCCCGCCAGCAATGCCGCGCCGAGTGCAGTGGTTTCGTGCATCTGGGGGCGCAAAACGGGCACACCCAGCAAGTCGGCTTGCAGTTGCATCAGCAAGTCGTTGCGGCATGCGCCGCCATCCACGCGCAGTTCTCGCAAGGCAATGCCGCTGTCAGCACGCATCGCTTCAAACACATCGGCCACCTGCAAGGCGATCGCCTCGAGCGCGGCGCGGGCAATGTGGGCTCGGGTGGTTCCACGGGTCATGCCAAGCAAGGCAGCGCGGGCGTGGCCGTCCCAGTGCGGCGTGCCCAGCCCGGCGAATGCGGGTACCAGGAAGACGTCACCGCTGTCGGGCACGCTGGCCGCTAGCGCCTCGACCTCGTGCGCCGAGCCGATGATGCCCAGACCGTCGCGCAGCCACTGCACCGTGGCACCAGCCATGAATACGGAACCTTCCAGGCAATAGGCGGTGCGCCTGGCTTGCCCCGGCGGTCCCTGCCAACCCACGGTTGCCAGCAAGCGATGCTGGCTGGGCACGGCAGTGGTTCCGGTGTTCATCAGCATAAAGCAGCCGGTGCCGTAGGTGTTCTTGGCCATTCCAGGCGACCAGCAGCCCTGCCCAAAGGTGGCCGCCTGCTGATCGCCTGCGACACCCGCAATCGGTATGGACGCGCCCAGCCAATCGGGGTGTACTTCACCCAGCACGCCGCAAGAGGGCACCACCTGCGGCAGTACGGCGGCGGGGATGTCGAACTGACGCAACAACCAGTCATCCCACTGCAAGGTGTGCAGATTGAAGAGCATGGTGCGTGATGCGTTGCTGGCGTCGGTGACGTGCAATGCTGTGTTCGCGTCCATGCGCGGGCCAGCGCTCAGTTGCCAGATCAACCAACTGTCCACCGTACCAAAGGCCAATTCACCACGCTCTGCGCGCTGGCGTGCGCCCGGAATGTGGTCGAGCAGCCACTGCAACTTGGTGGCCGAAAAGTAAGCATCGACCACCAAGCCGGTGTCGCGTTGAATGCGCGCCGCCTGGCCGCTGGCGTGCAGCGCATCGCAGGCTGCGGCGGTGCGCCGGTCTTGCCAGACGATGGCGCGCGACAAAGGCTGGCCGGTCGCGCGGTCCCACAGCAGGGTGGTTTCGCGCTGGTTGGTTATTCCCAGGGCTGTGACCTCTGAGGCGCTGACGCCTTGCTGCTGCAGCACCGAGCGCATAGCGCCCAATTGCGAATGCCAGATATCCATGGCGTCGTGCTCGACCCAGCCCGGCTGTGGGAAGTGCTGCGTGAACGCTTGCTGGGCCACGCCTACTAGCTGCGCCTGGCCATCAAACAGAATCGCTCGTGAACTGGTGGTGCCCTGGTCGAGGGCCAGCAAGTAGGTCATGGTTCGAAGTTCAATAATCGTCGGATTGTCGTCACAAGCCTCGTCGAGCCCATGTCCAAGACCGCCAACCAGACCCGCCCTCCCGAGCCCGCGCCAACGGGCATCAACAGCCCGCAAACGGTGGCCTTCATTGGCGGGGGCAACATGGCCAGCGCCATCATCGGCGGCTTGCTGCGCGAAGGCTGGTCGGCCCATCAACTGCTGGTCGTCGAGCCGCATGAACCAGCGCGAGCGCAATTGAAGGCCCATTTTGGCCTCGTCGCGCAAGGCGCAGCCGGTGCACAACTGCAAGTGGCTGACATGGTCGTGTGGGCAGTCAAGCCGCAGAGCTTTGCGCAGGCCGCTGCTGCGGTGCAGCCCTGGACAAAGGACGCGCTGCACTTGAGCGTGGCCGCCGGCATTCGGGTGGCCTCTATCGCCCAATGGCTGGGCACGAACCGTGTGATCCGCACCATGCCCAACACACCTGCGCTCATTGGCCGTGGCATGACCGCGCTGTTTGCACCGGACGGTCTTTTGAACGCCGACCGACTGTGGGCGCAACAGGTGTTGCAAGCCAGCGGTGAGCTGCTGTGGGTGACCGAAGAAGCCCAGCTCGACGCCGTGACGGCGCTGTCAGGCTCCGGCCCTGCTTATGTGTTCTTTTTCCTGGAGGCCATGACCAAGGCTGGCGAGCAAATGGGTCTGTCGGCTGAACAGTCCAAGCAACTTGCGCTGGCCACCTTCGACGGCGCAACCGCTCTGGCCATGGCCAGCGACGAGTCGCCGGCGGTTCTGCGCGAGCGTGTCACTTCAAAGGGCGGGACGACTTTTGCTGCGCTCCAACACCTGCAAGAGTGCTCAGTGCAAGCCCACTTCATTGATGCCATGCTGCGGGCGCGCGACCGCGCATCTGAAATGGCGGCGCAGTTTGCGCAAGAGCCCCGCTGAACCCGCCTTGGGGCGGTTCTGGCCAGCCAAATCAGATCAGATCAGTGGCCGTGAGCCCATCGATTCATCACAGATAGCTCAACGCCACACCAGCAAACACCGTCGCACCCAACCAATGGTTCAGGCGAAAAGCGCGAAAGCAACCGGCTCGCGTTCGCTGGCGGATCAGCCAGAAATGCCAAACAGCTTGTGCTGCAGCAGCCAGCAAGGCCCATTCGAAGGGCCGGGCAAATGGCTGGCCGGGCAACACTTGCCACAGCAGCAGCGCCCAGCACAACAGATAGGCCGCATAAAACGCCATCACCGCGGCCACATCCCAGCGCCCCAAGGTAAGCGCCGAGGTTTTGATGCCCAGACGAACGTCATCGTCGCGGTCGACCATGGCGTACTCGGTGTCGTAGGCCAGCACCCAGAACAAGTTGCCCAACAGCAAGCCCCAGGCCAACGGCGGCAACTCGGCCCGCGTCGCTGCGAAGGCCATCGGAATACCGAAGCTGAAAGCCACGCCCAGCACCGCTTGCGGCATGGCCAGCCAGCGCTTGGCGTAGGGATAGGCCACGGCCACGGCCAAAGCAGCGAATGACAACTGAATGGTCAAGGCGTTGGTGGTCAGCACCAACCCAAACGCAGCGATTGCCAGTACGGCGCCTACCGACAAAGCAGCACGCACCGACAGCGCGCCGCGCGTGACGGGGCGCTGCGCGGTGCGCTTGACGTGGCGGTCGAAGTCGCGGTCAGCCACGTCGTTGATGCAGCAACCCGCGCTGCGCATCAAGATGGTCCCCAACAGGAACACCGCCAACAAATGCCAGCCGGGAAAGCCCTGCGCGCCCAGCCACAGTGCGCCAAGCGAGGGCCAAAGCAACAACAACCAACCCGCCGGCCGGTTCCAGCGGATCAGATCGAGCACAAGCCCACCACGTTGCCGCCAGCCCGAGGCTGGCGCAAGTGGCAACGCGTCGCCGCTCACGCTTCCAGGAGCGATCGCAGCATCCAGGCTGCCTGCTCGTGAACGGTGAGGCGCTGGGTCAGCAAGTCTGCCGTGGGTTCGTCGCCCGCTTTGTCGGCCAGCGGGAAGAGGCTGCGAGCGGTGCGCGCCACAGCTTCGTGCCCCTGCACCAAGATGCGCACCATCTCGAGAGCCTTGGGTGGCACAGCGGGTGCATCTGCGACGCTGGCGAGGCGACCGAACTGGGCGTAGGAGCCAGGTGCCGGGTGGCCCAGCGAGCGAATGCGCTCAGCGATGGGGTCGACCGCCATCCACAGTTCCGTGTATTGCGTCATGAACATGGTGTGCAAGGTGTTGAACATGGGCCCTGTCACGTTCCAGTGGAAGTTGTGCGTGGTCAGGTAGAGCGTGTAGGTGTCCGCCAAAACGCGGCTCAGGCCAGCTGCAATCGCTGCGCGGTCGCGCTCGTGAATGCCGATGTTGATGCCCATGCTGCCGCCAACAGAGGCCGCCTTGGTGGGGGCAGGCGCGCCGCCTTTGACAGTGGACTTTGCAGCAGACTTTGCTGAAGACTTCGCCATGGTGTGAGCTCCTTGGGTGAACAAAAAATGGGCCTCAGGTGAGTAGCTTGACGCCATCGAGCTTGCAGGCATAAACCGCGTTGCGCAGGGCCGCAATAGCCTCGTAGCGCGTGAAGCTTCGCCGCCAAGCCAGCACCACACGGCGCATGGGTGGTGGGCCGCCGAGCGCGTCCGTGATGGGCAAATAGCGGATCAACTCATCGTCGGGGCGCATGCCTTTTTTGGCACGCGCGGGCCGTTCTTGCAGTGCCTCGGGCGGCACGCCCAGGCGAGGCACCAGCGTCACGCCCATGCCCGCTGCGACCATGTGCTTGATGGTCTCCAGCGAGGAGCCTTCGAAGCTCTTTCGAATGCCTTCTGCGTCACTGGAGAACCGTGCGAACTCGGGGCAGACCTCCAGCACGTGGTCGCGAAAGCAGTGCCCGCTGCCCAACAGCAACATGGTTTCTTGCTTCAGTTGCTCTGCGGTGATGCTCGACAGCCCAGCGAGTGGGTGTTGCGCAGGCAGTGCCGCCATAAAGGGTTCGTCGTAGAGGGGGGCGACAGCCAAGCCAGCGTCTGGAAAAGGCTCGGCCACGATGGCACAGTCGATGTCGCCGTTGCGCAGCATCTCCAGCAGCTTCACGGTGAAGTTCTCTTGCAGCATCAAGGGCATTTGTGGCGTGCGGCGGATGGCCTCGCGCACCAGAGCTGGCAGCAAGTACGGGGCGATGGTGTAGATCACACCCAAGCGCAAGGGGCCCGCCAGTGGGTCTTTGCCGCGCCGCGCAATTTCGCGAATGGCCGTTGCTTGCTCCAGAACGCTTTGGGCCTGGCGCACGATTTCTTGACCCAGCGCGGTGACGGATACCTCCGTGGCGCTGCGCTCGAAGAGCTTCACGTCCAACTCGTCTTCTAGTTTCTTGATGGCCACCGACAAGGTGGGTTGCGATACGTGACAGGCGTCGGCTGCACGACCGAAATGCTTTTCTCGGGCGACGGCCACGATGTACTTCAGTTCGGTGAGGGTCATGAGGTGCTCAGGCCTTGAGGAAGTCCGATTTTCCGCCCAACCAGCGCTCCACGTGCCGCTCGGCTGCGGCAGGGTCTTGCGCCAGCAACTGCGGGGCGAGGTGGCGGGCCCATTCCAGCAACGCGCTGTCGGTGGATAAATCGGCAAATCGCAGCAGCGCTGCACCCGATTGGCGTGCGCCCAAAAACTCGCCCGGGCCTCGGATGTCGAGGTCGCGTTGCGCAATCTCAAAGCCGTCGTGGGTTTGCGCCATGGCGCGCAGGCGCTCCTTGGCGTGGGGGCTGAGCCGTGCACCATCGGTTGCGCCATAGAGCAACACGCAGGCCGAAGCCGCCGCACCGCGCCCCACGCGCCCGCGCAACTGGTGCAACTGGCTCAAACCAAAACGCTCGGCGTGCTCAATGACCATCAGCGATGCATTGGGCACATCCACACCCACCTCAATGACGGTGGTGCTGACCAACAAATGAATGGCCCCTTGCACAAAGGCTTGCATCACCGCCTTCTTTTCAGCAACCGGCAGCCGCGCATGCAGCAATCCCACTTGCGCGGGCGCACCGCCGGGGGCCATGACACCCGCCAGCTCTTCAACCAGCGCAGCGTGCGTGTCGGTGGCGTTGCGCAAGTCGAGCGACTCGCTCTCTTCAATCAAGGGGCACACCCAGTACACCTGTCGCCCGGCCTCAATTTGTGCGCGGATGCGAGCCACCACCTCCTCGCGCCGCTCGTTGGCAACCAGTTTGGTCAGCACCGGGGTGCGCCCGGGGGGCAATTCGTCGATGGTGGAGACATCCAGATCGGCATAGGCCGTCATGGCCAGGGTGCGCGGGATGGGCGTGGCGGTCATCATCAAAAGGTGCGGCTCCTGGCCTACAGCGGCCATCTTTTGGCGCAAGGCTAGCCGCTGCGCCACGCCAAATCGGTGCTGCTCGTCGATGACGGCCAGCCCCAAGCGAGCAAAGACCACTTTGTCTTGAATGACCGCGTGCGTGCCCACCACCAAAGCGGCTTCGCCGCGAGCCACCGCCTCGGTCGCCTCGCGCTTGTCGCGCGCCCGCAGGCTGCCGGTGAGCCAGGCGATGCGCAAGCCACGCGGAGCCAGCAACGGCTCGATCCAACCCACCAGCTTGCGAAAGTGTTGCTCTGCCAAGATCTCGGTGGGCGCCATCAACGCGCACTGCCAGCCGCTGTCGATGCAGCGCGCCGCAGCCAGTGCGGCCACCACGGTTTTGCCAGAGCCCACGTCGCCCTGCAGCAGCCGGTGCATGGGAATGGCGCGCCCCATGTCGGCCTCGATCTCGGCACACACGCGCTGCTGCGCTTTGGTGAGTGCGAAAGGCAAGGTGCGCTGCAGACCCACATGCACACCAGGGCTCAGCCCCGGCCCGTGCGCCTCGGCCGCGCCAGCGCCCGAGAGCACTGGGGCCCGCAGCTCCTGGCGCTGCTGGCGCGCTCGAGATTGCGACAACTGCTGCGCCAACAACTCTTCGGCTTTCAAGCGTTGCCAAGCGGGGTGCTGCCGGTCCTCCAGATCGGCCACGGAGCAATCGGCTGGCGGCTGGTGCAGGAGCGTGAGCGCCTGGCGCAGTGTCCAGGCAGCGCTGCCATTGCCCTGCCGCGGCCAGACACCCGGGGCGAGCGTGTCATCCAAGTCAGCCAGGGCCAAACCACGCAGCACCGCGCGGCGCAAGGTGGGCTGGGCCAAACCAGCCACGGTGGGGTAGACCGGCGTGAGCGTGGTCGGCAAGGCCGTGTTGGCCGATCGCACCACGGGATGCAGCGCGGTCCAGCCACTGAGGCCACCGCGGAATTCGCCACGCGCTCGCACGCGCGCGCCCACGCCAAGTGCTTTTTGCTGCGATGGATAGAAATTGAAGAAGCGCAACAGACAGGTGTCGCTGCCATCGTCCAGCGTCACCAGCAGCTGGCGGCGCGGTCGGTAGACCACTTCGCAAGCCGTTACCGTGGCCTCAATCTGCGCCGACTCGCCATCGTGCAGGCTGGCCAGCTGCACCACGCGCGTTTCGTCTTCATAGCGCAGCGGCAGGTGCAGTGCCAGGTCGATGTCACGCAACAGGCCCAAACGCGCCAACGCCTTGTCAAGCGGCGAGCGTGTCGGTGGCGAACCCGACGCGTTGCTGTCGCGCGGTGGTAATTCGGGCTTGGACAGCATGTGAGAATTCTGCCCGCCTCTCCGCTCGGTACAGAGCGGGCCGGCTCAATCCACACCCTTCACTTGGAACGGGCCCGTCCGGCCCTCAAGACATGCACCCCTCCCCCAGCCACGCAGCCAGCCACCCACCCAGCTTGAGCCTGGCCGACTTCGACTTCACCCTCCCGACCGAACTGATCGCCCAACACCCCGCAGCGCAGCGCAGCGGCTCACGCTTGCTCGATGGCAGGCAGTGGCCGCCGGCGGATCTCGGCTTTCGCGACTTGCCCAGCCTGTTGCAGCCCGGAGACCTGATGGTGTTCAACGACACGCAAGTCATCCGAGCGCGCCTGTTCGGCCACAAGCCCAGCGGTGGTCGGCTGGAGTTGCTGGTGGAACGCGTGCTGGCCGAGCCGAGCGAGGTGGTGGCGCACATGAAGGTCAGCAAAAAGCCCCCTGTGGGGACAGTGCTTGAGATGGACGGCGGCTGGCGCGCCACCCTGCTGGGGCGCTGGCCCGATGAGCACGGCACTTTGTTTCGCCTGCGGTTCGAAGCCGACGACGCAGCCACCGCTTTTGATTTGATGGAGCGCCACGGCCACATTCCGCTGCCGCCCTACATCACCCACGAAGACGACGCACAAGATGCCCAGCGCTACCAAACCGTGTTTGCCGCTGTGCCCGGCGCAGTGGCCGCGCCCACCGCAGCGCTGCATTACGACGAAAGCGTGTTGGCAGCATTGGCCGAGCACGGCGTGGCCCAAGCCAGCGTCACGCTGCACGTGGGCGCGGGCACTTTCCAGCCGGTGAAGACCGAGCACATCGAGCAGCACCGCATGCACAGCGAGTGGTACCGCATTCCACAGGCCACGCTGCAAGCCATCGGGCAGACCAAGGCCCGCGGCGGGCGGGTGCTGGCCGTGGGCACCACCACCCTGCGCACGCTGGAGAGTTGGGCGCTGACCGGGCGCACCGAGGGCGACACCGACATCTTCATTCGCCCGGGCTTTCGTTTCTCGGTGGTGGACTTGCTGCAGACCAACTTTCACCTGCCGCGCAGCACCTTGATGATGCTGGTGAGTGCCTTCAGCGGGCACCGCCATGTGATGGACCTCTATCAGCACGCCATCGCGCAACGCTACCGCTTTTTCAGCTATGGCGATGCCATGCTGCTGCAACGAAAGGACTTCCATGTTGGGCTTTGAACTGCTGGCCACCGATGCACCCAGCACCGATGGCAGTTACCTGGGCACGCATGCCCGGCGCGGCCGGTTGCGCCTGAATCATGGCGTGGTCGAGACGCCCATCTTCATGCCAGTGGGCACCTACGGCACGGTCAAGGGTGTGACGCCGCGCAGCCTGGAAGAAATGGGCGCGCAAATCATTCTGGGCAACACCTTCCACCTGTGGATGCGCCCCGGGCTGGACGTGATGGCGCAGTTTGGCGGGCTGCACGGCTTCGAGAACTGGGGCCGCCCCATCCTCACCGACTCGGGTGGCTTTCAGGTGTGGAGCCTGGGGGCCATGCGCAAGATCAGCGAGGAAGGCGTGAAGTTCGCCTCGCCCGTCAACGGCGACAGGCTGTTCCTCACGCCCGAGGTCAGCATGCAGATACAGACCGTGCTGAACTCCGACATCGTCATGCAGTTCGACGAGTGCACGCCGTATGAGGTGCAAGGCCACATCACCACCGAGCGCGAAGCGCGCAGCTCCATGGAGCTCTCGCTGCGCTGGGCCGAGCGTTGCAGAACCGAGTTTGATCGCTTGGCCAATCCCAATGCGCTTTTCGGCATCGTGCAAGGCGGCATGTTCGAGAGCCTGCGCGAGGCATCGCTGGACGCCCTGGTCGCGATGGACTTGCCGGGCTACGCGGTCGGTGGCGTCAGCGTGGGGGAGCCCAAAGAAGACATGCGCCGCATCATGGCCCACACCCCGCACCTGCTTCCAACACACAAGCCGCGCTATTTGATGGGCGTGGGAACACCGGAAGACTTGGTGGAGGGCGTGGCCAGCGGGGTGGACATGTTCGACTGCGTCATGCCCACCCGCAATGCACGCAACGGCCACCTGTTCACGCGCTTTGGCGACTTGAAAATTCGCAACGCCCGCTACAAAAAAGACCCAGCCCCCATCGACGAAACCTGCACCTGTTCAACCTGCGCGGGCGTGACGCTGCCCGATGGGCGGGTGCAAGGTGGCTTCAGCCGCGCCTACCTGCACCACCTCGACCGCTGCGGGGAAATGCTCGGGCCGATGCTGGCCACTGTCCACAATTTGCACCACTACTTGAACCTCATGGCCGAGGCGAGAGCCGCGCTGGACCAAGGCAGCTTCGGCGCTTTCCGACAAAGGTTTCAGGCAGACAGGGCACGCGGCATTTGAGTGCCTGACCGGGTGTGCTGGGCCAAGCACCTGCAGGTGGCTTGCGCTCCATCGATGATTTGTTGTTGAACAAACCCCCCTTCGGCGCATAGACTAACTACACCTGTGACGGCCCAAGACCGCCTCCGCCATTTGACGGCCGGGTCAGCCAAGGCCGGTCGCGCAGAGGAGACGGTCGATGCTGGCGAATCTGAGCGTGCGGCGCAAGCTGCTGGCCTTTAGCTTGTTGGGCCTGTTGTTTCTGGCGGTGGTCGGCGGCGCAGGCAGCCTTGCTCTGTTCAAGGTGTCGGCCATCCAGGAAGACATCGTTCGGCACAGCCGGGCGCTGCAAAACCAGATGCTCGCAGACATGATGCATGACGCCCTGCGCGGCGATGTGCTGTCTGCGCTGCGGGCCGGGCAGAGACAGTCTGCCGATGAATTCAAAGACGTGAAAGCCGCACTGGCTGACCATGTCCAGACGTTTCAAGACGCGCTGGCCACGCTGGAAGAGCTGCAACTGGGTGCCGACGTCGAGCGCGCGGTGCAAGACGTCAAGCCTGCACTGTCCGGCTACGTGAGCAGCGCCCAGTCCATCGTGGCCACGGCACAAACAGACGCCGCCGCTGCAGAGCAGCAGTACCCGCAGTTCCTCAAAGCCTTCGAAGAGCTCGAAGATCGCATGGAACAGCTCACAGAAATCATTTCTCAGCGGATTGCCGCGGTCGAAGCCAGCAGTGGCGAGGCCTCGCGCCAAGCCCAGTGGATCATCGGCTTCGCCGCACTGGTGGGTGGGATGGTCTTTTACTGGTTCGGGCGATTGATCAGCCAGTCCGTCGTCGGGCCCGTGACCACGGCTGCGAAAGTGGCCAACCGCATCGCGCAGGGCGATCTGTCGCATCAATTCAATCCCAAGGGAACGGATGAACTGGGGCAACTGCTGCGGTCTTTGGGCACCATGCAAGACGCCTTGCGGCAGCTGGTCTCCCAGGTGCGTGAGGGGGTCAACGAGGTGGACGTGGCCGCCGAGCAAATTGCCAGCGCCAACCGTGACTTGAGCGCGCGCACCGAGGCGCAGGCCAGCTCTTTGGAGCAAACCGCTGCCGCCATGGAGCAGCTCAGCGGGACGGTGCAACACAACGCGGGCAGTGCCACCACCGCCAACCAGCTGGCCAGCCAAGCCTCTGGTGTGGCCACTGACGGCGGGCAGGTGGTGGCCGATGTGGTGAAAACCATGCACGGCATCAACGAGGCCTCGCGCAAGATCGCAGACATCATCGGCGTCATCGACGGCATCGCCTTCCAGACCAACATCTTGGCGCTGAACGCTGCGGTTGAAGCCGCCAGAGCCGGCGATCAGGGGCGCGGCTTTGCTGTGGTGGCCAGCGAGGTGCGGGCCTTGGCGGGCCGCAGTGCCGAGGCGGCACGCGAAATCAAAGCCCTCATTGCGACCAGCGTGGAGCGTGTGGAAGTCGGCTCGAATCTGGTGGACCGAGCGGGTCAGTCCATGGACCAGGTGGTGACTTCCATCCGCCGCGTGACCGACATCGTGGGCGAGATCAGCTCGGCCAGTGCTGAGCAAAGCGAGGGCGTGGCGCAGGTGAATCAGGCGGTCTCGCAGCTCGACCAAACCACCCAGCAAAACGCGGCTTTGGTCGAGCAGACCGCGGCTGCCGCTGACAGCCTCAGCGCGCAAGCCCGACAGTTGGTGGCGGCGGTCGCCATGTTCAAACTCGATGCCACGGCGCAGGGTTCGCCGTCTGCCGCTCAGACCAGCCCCAGCAGAGCTTCGAGCTCAAGCGGCCAAGCACGACAGACACCGCGCTTGGGCAACGACTAACGGGCCTTGGCCTCAGCCGCTGGAGGCGAGGCTTGCCGGGCGCTCTGCTTGTGCTGGGGTGCCGCAGGCGTGACAGAACAAGGCGAAAGCGCTCTTGCGCGTTTTGCAGTGGCCGCAGTGGTTGTGCAGGCCGATGCCGCAGTGGGGGCAGAAGTCGATGCTGCTGTCTTTCAAGTCCACCGTCCGTTCGCAGCCTGGGCAGACGCTTTTGGCGAGCCGGGTCAGCGCCACGTCGTAGCTCAATTCCTCCCGTCTTTGGGCATCTGGCAGCAGCTCTGCCTCACGCTGGCGCTCCAAGTAACGCTGCAGAGCCAGAATGGCGTAGCGGCCCACCAGCACCGTCACCACGATGCCCACCACATAGCGCACGTAGCCGCCATAGCTGGGCAGGTAAGGCACCAGCTCAACAAAGAAGGCGAAGACCGCAAAGAAGATGAAGCCCCACACGAAGGGCCACCAATTGCCCTGGCGATGCTTCGCAAACAACCAACCCGCGACTGCCAGCAGAGGCAAGGTCAAGGCCAGACGGTAGAGGAAGACGCGCAGCTCTTGCGCACGTTGCGCTGCCTGCAAGCTGTCGCTGGCTGCTGACTCCAAGTCGGCCAAGCGCACCCTGACACGCTCTGCGTTTTGATGCGCATCCAGCGCCAACTGCTGCTGGGTTTGCACCGCCGCCAAGGCCTGGCGCTCGGTGGCTCGCAAGCCGTCGAGCGCGCGCGTGCGGGCGATGACTTCGGGGTCTTGTTCGCTGCGCTCTGTGGCGCGGCGCGTGGCCAACCAATTGCTGAAGCTGTCGCGGGCGCTGGTCGTGTCGGCTTGTGCCACCTTGAGGCGCAGCTCAGCCTGTTGCAATTCTTCACGGGCTGCACGCTCGGCCTCTTGGGTGCTGCGCAGTTCGCTGCGCGCAGCGTCGGCGGCTGGCCGGTCGATGAAATCGTTGAGCGTGACCCGCTGCTCCACCTGGGGCAAGTCGCCCACCAAGGTGCCGCCCAAACCAATGAGGAAACTGGCGAACACGAAGGCCACCAGCCAAAGGCCACGGCGAAACCACTTCTCTGACAAACGCAAGGCGCGGCTCATGGGAAAACTCCTGAACTGGGTTTGGGAATCATGGAATGGGATTCTTTGTGCCTAGCCCGTGTGCGGGCAGGCGATCAGCCGGCGGCGTGCAAACCCTCGACAGCCGCGCGCAAAGCCTCGGGGGTTGCCAATGAACCGGCCAAAGGCGTGCCGATGTTCAGACCCACACGGGAGAAAGCGCCCCGGCGGAAAGGCCGCGCCATGGCGCTGCCGCGCTCGATGCGGCTGAAGAAGGAACCCCACAGTTGCGTGAGCGCCATGGGCACCACCGGCACCGCCAAGCCATCGGCGCTGGCTTGCTCCAAGATCTTGGCCACGCCGCCTTTGAAAGGCTGCAGGCTGCCGTCGCGCGTGATGCCCCCCTCTGGAAAGATGCCCAACAAATCGCCTCCGCGCAGCACTTGCGCAGCGGCCGCAAAAGCCGCTTCGTAGGCCTGCAGATCTTCAGCACGCGGGGCAATCGGAATGGCTTTGGCCAAACGAAACAACCAGCCCAGCACCGGCACCTTGAAGATGCGGTGATCCATGACGAAACGGATGGGCCGGGGGCTGGCCGCCATCAGCAACACCGCGTCGACATAGCTCACGTGGTTGCACACCAACACCGCCGGGCCAGCCAAGGGAATGTGTTCGTCGCCGCGCACGCGGTAGCGGTAGACCAAGCGCGACGCGACCCAAGCCACGAAGCGCAGCAGGTATTCGGGTACCAACAGGAAGATATAGGCACCCACCAGCGCGTTGGCCAAGCCCACCGCCAGAAAAATCTGCGGAATGGAGGCGCCCAGCGTCAACATCAAGCCCGCCAGGATGGAGCTGGCAATCATGAACAGCGCGTTCAAGATGTTGTTGGCGGCAATGATGCGGGCGCGGTGCGTGGGTGCTGAGCGCAGCTGAATCAGCGCGTACATGGGCACGCTGTAGAGCCCAGCGAACAAGCTGAGCAAGGCCAAGTCGGCCATGACGCGCCAATGCGCTGGCTGGGCCACAAAGCTGGCCAAAGTGAAGACGCCCGCTTCAGGCGCGGTCAGCGCGCGGGTGGCGAAGTACAGGTCGACGGAGAACACCGTCATGCCAATGGCACCCAGCGGCACCAGACCAATCTCCACATGCCGCTTGGACAGCACCTCGCACAAGAGCGAGCCCGTGCCGATGCCAATGGAAAACACCACCAACAACAAGGATGCGACTTGCTCGTTGCCGTGCAAAACGTCTTTGGCGAAGCTGGGAAACTGGCTCAAGAAAACCGCACCGAAAAACCACATCCAACTGATGCCCAGCAAAGAGCGAAACACCACCACATCTCCGTGCGCCAAGACGAGGTTGCGCCAGGTTTCTGTGAAGGGGTTCCAGTTCATGCGCAGGCCAGGATCGGTGGCTGGCGTGGGCGGAATGGGTTGTGTCACCAGACGGCCCAACACCGCCAAGGTCACGCAGGCCGCGGCCACCCAATACGCACCCACCTGCGGAATGGCAATCAACAGCCCACCCGCCACATTGCCCAGCAAGATGGCCACGAAGGTGCCCATCTCGACCATGCCGTTGCCGCCGGTCAACTCGCGCTCGTGCAAGTGGTTGGGCAGATAGGCGTACTTGACCGGCCCAAAAAGGGTGGACTGCAGGCCCGTGAGAAAAATGCAAAGCAACAGCACCGGGACGTGGGCTGTGACCAACCCCCAAGCGGCCAGTGCCATGATCGCGATCTCCAGCGATTTGGTGAACCGGATCAGCGCGCGCTTGTCGTGCTTGTCGGCCAGTTGCCCGGCAGTGGCCGAGAACAACAGGTAGGGCAAGATGAACAACGCCCCAATCACCAAGCCCGCCATGGCTGGTGGCAGCCAGCTCACCTGCAGTTGGTAAGTCACCATCACCGTGAAGGCGAACTTGAACAGGTTGTCGTTGGCAGCGCCTGCGAATTGCGTCCAGAAAAACGGCGCAAAGCGGCGCTGGCCCATCAAGGCGAACTGGTTCGGATGCAACGCAGGCTCTTGCGGTGCTGGCGCTACCAAAGGGGCAGCCGCCTGGGTGGATGACTCGGTGAACGAATGGTCAGACGCATGGGCTGGCCTCTGAGCTGGCGAATCGGCGGCGGGGGCTGGCATGGGTGAACTCCAAGGCAATGATCAGCAGCGGGTGCGAATGATCACCGCCGGTTGATTCTGCAGGACAGCTTCTGTCTTTGAGTCGCACAGGCGGCCTCTTTCGGCATCGCCAAACGATGCTCTTGCCGCGTTCAATGCGCGCGCGCCTCTCGGTGCAGGGCCATCAGCACGGGCAATGCCGCAGCGGCTGCAACGAGGTGCTTCAGCGTGTGGCCAGAGACAGCTTGTCCGGTCAAATCAAACACCGTGTGGTCTGCCAACTCCAGAGCCTTGGCCAGGGCGTACAAACCCACCACCCAGCTCCAACGCACGGGCAGCGCGTGGGGGAGCGGAGCGGTGCAGGCGGCTATCAGCAGCAACAACACCCCAAAACCTTGAAGCACCGACCAAGGCAGCACGTTGCCCGTGGTCCAGCACACCGCGATACCCGCAGCCGAGGTGACGGCTGCGGCCGCTGCCATGCTCAGCCCCGACGCCGAGCCGACTCTTCCCGCCACCGCCAGTCCCATCGCACCGGTGAACGCCAAGGCCATGCCCAGACGATCCAGCGCCAGCCCAGTGTCGTCAGGCTGCAGGTGGTACCAGCCCGAACCCAAAGCCGTGCCGATCAACCCCAGCAGGAACAGCGCAGCCAGCCCGCGCCCAGCCCTGTCCAGCCGCGCGACAGGTAATCGCCACAACAGCCACAAGCCCACCACGCCCGCTAAGGCAAAGGGCAGGTTGCTCAAGACGTCCATGGCGCGGGGCAGTCCCCAGAACATGCGCTGATCCGCGTAGACATACAGGTCAGTGGGCTGCGCTACGGGCGGCAGCAGCAGCGACAGGCCAACCAAGAGCAGCAGCGCCAGCGCGCCGGCATGTTGGCGCAGAAGGATGCGAGGTGTCGCGGGGGAATTCGGGAGCAGTGAAAGGTAAGGCATACGGACTCCAGTGTGGGTGGGGTCATCCAACTCGGCGATCAGCAGAAAGGGTCGGACGCACGGTCAGCAGCCGGCAGGCATTCGTACCTGTCTTCGGCGCGGCAGCAATCTAATTGGACGTCTTTCAATGGGGCCGGTCGGGCCGCTGTTGCGGCCTGCCATGGCATCCTCGGTACGGAATGAAGATACTTTCTCACAGCGCGCCTTCACCCGGGAGCCTTTGCCATGAGCACCACAGCAGACTTGGTTATGCCGGATGGGTTTGAAAGGCCGGTGGCATCGCCTGCGACTGTCGGAATTGCTGGGTGATGCTGGGCGGTGGCTGGCGGCGGGCTGGGGTCTGGCTTGCGCCGTTCGCTGCACCTGGGCTGTGCCCGGCGGCGCGGGTATCCGTTCTCCCGGCCTGCCTCGCGGGCGGCTGTTCTTGGTGCTCAGGTGTTGCTGCGTTAACGCCTTTTGTGGCGTTCTCACGTGCTGGCAACCGCGAATGAGGCCTCCGCCCGGACACCCGCACCACCGGGCTTTGCGCAGCGTTGGAGGTGGCGGGGCGAACAGCCCGTACGTCGAGGGAGGCAGCGGCTGCGTGCGACCCCAGCTCCGCGCTGCAGCGTTTCCGGCGCGCACCAGCAGGCGCACCACTTCGCCACTCACAGGGGTCGGTGGCTGGAGTCGGGCGCAGGCCCCATTCGCGGCTGCCAGCACGCAAGCGCACTACAAGAGCAGTTCACGCAGAAACCCATGACCACCAAGAACAGCCGCCCGCGAGCGTGGGCCGGAGAACGAGCCGGACGCCGACACCTGGCGCGAGGTATAGGCCTGAACCAGCAGTCACACCAACCCGCCGACACCTGGCGCGAGGTGCAGGCGTGAATCAAAAGTGGCGTGGGCCGGAACGAACAGGACACCGACACCCGGCGCGAGGTACAGGCCAAAACCAGCAGGAACACAAACAAACCGACACCAACCAAGCGCTTGTGTGCTCGGATACTCGGGCGCTCAAGCCGTGTCGGCCACGAACACGGTGAGCACGCCGGTGTAGCCATACACGTGGTGACGGGCCACTTCGCCAGAGGCAAAGAAGCCGACCAGGGGTACATCACCCAGGGCACGCCGCACGATCTGCAACTCGGCGCTCGGCGCACCGAAGTGCGGGCCGCCTCTGCCGGCACAACTGACGTAAATGGCACCGGCGATGCGCCGAGCAGGATGCGGCGTGGCCAGTTCGCCACCAGCCAGGGCCTGTGCGGTTTCCAGAGCCATTTCGGCGGGCTCTAGCTCTTCGCGAATCTCGGCGCAAATGCGCATGAGGTCGGCGCGCGCGGCCTCCATGTGGCGCTGGCAGAAAGCGATCTCGTCGCCCACCGCCATTTCGCGCGCCACGGCCACCCCTTCGCGGGCTGGGTCCAAGCCAATGATGTGGCGCACGAGCACGTCGCTGCCGAAGCTGCCCGTGCGTTGCAAGCCGCGCTCGTCACCACCCTCTTGAACCACACCAACCAAGGTTTGGCGCACCGCGGCCAAGGCTTCGCGCGGCTGCTCCAGGCTCACACCCAGGTCGGCCATCAGCAAGCCCAGCGCAGGTTGGCCGTCAAGCTCCAAGATGAGGTTGCGGTCGCAGGCGGTCACGCGACGCAGCGCAGCGGCGCCGTTCTTCGCGCTGCGCAGGGGTTGGCATCCCTGCGTGACACGCGACAACAAGGCCACGCCTTCAGCAAAAGCCACCCCGCTCAGGCCGCCGTGAAACACGCCGCTGGAAGCGCCGTGGCCGCTCAAGTTGCCGTTGCCCGACACCGCGAATTGCGCACCCTCGCTGCGGCTGGAGGTCAGGCCGCCAAAAAGGTAGCCGCTGCTGGTGCGCTCGGCCATTTCCTCGACCAGTTCAGCGAGGTCTGGCGTGGACGCGTCCACATGCACCAGCGCGCAGGCAGGCTCAAAGCCGATGCCCAGTGGCGATACACCGGAGTACACGCGGTAGAGGTGGGCTGGCACGTCACACAACATGACCGAGAGCGCCGGCTCGTCGAAGTACTCGACCTGATTGGCCGCGATGCCCACGCCGACCGTGCCCGACCAATCAGTGACCTGCGGCAGCTCGGAGGCCAGGAAGTCGAGGATGGCCGCGGCCTGGGATTCGTAGTGATCGGTGATGTAGACCAAGCCCAGCGTGGGCTCCGGGGCATAGCTCGGCAGTGCCATGTGCGCTTTGAGTTGCGCCAGCACCAGCCCCGCTGCCATGCGCCACTGTGGGTGGGTGGCGTGCCCGTGCGGAAACAGCCTCATCGGCGCACCTTGGTTTTCGTGGCAGCGATCGGCTTTGCGGAGCCGCCAGTTTTGGCTACCGGCGGCTTCTTGCCCCGCACCGTGGAGCCAACGGCCTGAGCAGCTTTTGCCGCGCCGCTGGCGACTTCAGCGGCCGCGCCGGAAAGCTTGCTCGATGCAGCTTTTTGCGCCGCATCGCGCATGGCGCTGCTGGCGATTTGCTGGAACTGCTGAGTCAACGCGCCCCACCATTGCAAGGGGTCCACCACCGAGTGGGCCGGGGCAGCCGCGCCGCTGCTTGGCTGGGACGACGGCTTGTTTGGCGGAAAAGAGCGCTCGCTGCCGGAAGCAGCAGCAGGCTCGGCGGCGGGTGTGGGCACGCTGGGCGTCTTGAGCTTGAATGCCTGAGCCAGATCACCCATTTGCAGGTTCATGCCTTGCAGGGTGGAGATGGTCATTTTTTGCACCTCCAGCGCCTGGATGGTCGCTTTGAGCGCGGTGGCGTTTTGGTCCAGCCAAAACTGCACGGCGCGCAATTCGGTGATGCGCTTGTCCAACTCTTCGACATTGAGCGTGGGCGCTATCCAGCCGCCCAGTTGAGGCATCTGCGGCACGGCTTGGGACGCGCCTTTGACGGCCGATGTCGCCAAGCCCTGCAAAAAATCAAAGCCAGGCACCATCTTGCCCAACGCCATGGCCTGCTCGAAGCCGGGGATTGCATCGTTCGTGTTCATGCGGTAGTCCAGATGGTTGCGGGTAAGCAGCGCAAACTTTGGGCGCTGGGCTCAAGCGCGGCGCTGGGCTCAAGCGGGGCGCTGCGCGGGGGGGGGGGCGGTCAATCAGGGCCGACGCGTGCCAGCCACAAACACCGTACGCCACTCGACGAGCCGTCCATTTTTCTCGGCGAACTTGAGCGTGATGGGCACTTCGCTGTCAGGAGCCACAGGCAGCTTCAGGTCGCGCAGAACGACGTGAACGCCTTTTGCAGAGAAGTCGACGCGCCGGCCAGCGGGCAGGGCCACCCCGTCCACGGGGCGGGCCTTGGCCGACGCACCAGAGCCCACGATTTGCTGCAATTGCGCGCTTTGCGCTGCCGCCGACTCGACACCCACCAAGCGAGAGGTCTCTTTGGATGTCACATTGAAAAACACCAAGGCATCGTTTTGCCCTGCTGCTGGCGGAACCACCACGCCATCTTTGACACGCACAGGTGGCTGCTGTGCCAGGGCACAACCCGCAGCCGCTGCCAAGGCAGCACCCAAAAACCAAGCTTTGACAACAGTTCGCATGGCCAGTCCTCCAGTGCCTGCACTGTAGCCAATCGCGCCAGACCGCGGGGCTTCAGTGCTGGTGGCGCATGCCGCAGTACTTGCCAATGCCCAAGCCCTTGCACGCGGCCTGCAAAGCCTGGGTGCAGGCCTCGGGCGCTTTGCCGGACTCCAGGCACTTGGCTGCGCCCTCGTGGGCAGCGGCCATGGCCCGGTGGCGTGTGATGTCTTCTTTGATTTCTTTGTCTGAATGAGGGCTGGCACTCAGGGGCGAGGCCGCCGTCAGCAAGACCAAGGCCAACGCAGAACAAACCCGATGGGAGAACATCATCCTGATTCACCTTTCTTGCAGCAAACGCGACACATCCAGCCTGTAAGCCGCCCAAGCGGGCAGCAGCGCAGCACCCACAGCGACCACCAAAGCAGCCAGCAGCACCCCCATTTGTTCGGGGAAGAAAACCCAGCCGCTGATGGCCAAAGACCGGTCGGCCGCCAACCAAGCGCCCAGCACCGCGGTCAGCCCGTGTCCGAGCGCCAGCCCGAGCACGCTGGCGAGCGCCGCCAACCACAGCGCCTCGCACACCAGCAACCAGGCCAGGCGCTGCGGCGGCGCGCCCAGCATGCGCAACATGGCCAGGTCGGCGCGGCGCTCGCGCACGGCGTTCCACAGACCGATGAACACGCTCAAGGCGGCACTGAGCAGCAACACCACACCGAAGCCGCGCAGCACGTCGGTGCCCACGCCCACCAAGCGCAGCAAGCGCGAAATTTCCTGGGCGGGTGCAGCGGCTTGCCAGTTGGTAGCGCTGTTGATGTAGCGCGGGAAAGTGACGGCCGCCAAGGGGGTGCTGTAGCGCACCAGGGCCAGGGTGATTTCGCGCTCTTCGGCCAAGGCCTGGGCGTCTTCTTCATTCAGGGCGGTGTCTTTTTCGTGGACTTGCCAGACCGATTCGGTGGCGGTCAACACCAGCCGGTCCAGCACACAAGCGCATGGCCGCAGCACGCCTGTGACGGTGTAGGGGACGTTGCCATGC